>CAMYLJ010000128.1 GCA_947259215.1 uncultured delta proteobacterium | reverse complement strand
GAGAGTGCGGCCGATCACAGTGAGGCGATTGTAGCGCGCCCCGTTCGGCCTCCTGTTAGTGCTCGCGAGGGTTGTTTTGTGGTGCACTGGTGGTGCAGTAGACGGCAACTTCTGACCACTCCTCTCAACAACCCTCAACAGAGCGGCCCAGCGTAAAGCGCCACCCGTCAGTGGTTACCAGTTGACGACAGTTTTGGTCAGTTGGATCCCGGCGATCTTCAAAACCGTCTGCGCCGCGTGGGATCCACGGGGTGGGTGGGTTCGATTCCCATGCGCTTCGGCCAAGTCCTCGCATGGCGAGAACTTGAACGGCCCCGCATGGGTCTCGGTGCTCGCACCGCCCGCCTGTCGGCGGACGCTGCTCGGAGCGATTCCTGCTGCCGATGCCGCCTTCGGCTCGACGCCTTCGGTGCCTTCCTCGACCGCATGGGGCTCGGTAGTGGCAACGCAAGGCGGTAGCATCCGCGAGCCACGAACGAACGAAGGAGCAGACATCGGTGGGAGCGCTGGCGCTGAAGCACTGATACGGATGAGACCCACGACTCGCAGATCAACTATCTGGGCGATCGCCGCAGTAGCGATTGTCTTGGGGTCCTCTTTCGCGCATGGGGAAGAACGGAGTCTGGTCGGGGCCGCGGATTGGCCCGGATGGCGCGGCCCCGAACGCGACGGAACCGCCGTGGGGTTCGAGGTGCCGGACGCCTGGCCCGAGGAGCTCCGGCGGCGCTGGAGGGTCCGCGTCGGTTCGGGTTACTCCGCCCCGGTGGTTGCCGGAGGCAGGGTTTTCGTCCAGTCCCGTGAGGATGGGCACGAGGTGGTACGCGCCCTGGAGCTGGCCAGTGGCGAGGTCCTGTGGAACCAGCGCTACGCCGTGCCGTTCAGCCCCCGGATGGGTTC
This sequence comes from uncultured delta proteobacterium, assembly GCA_947259215.1. Taxonomy (GTDB): domain Bacteria; phylum Myxococcota_A; class UBA9160; order UBA9160; family JAFDET01; genus CAMYLJ01. Next base: position 1,300 of record CAMYLJ010000128.1, on the reverse strand, counting down.
GGGTCGCCATGGGCCGGGTCCCAAGGCCAGCCCCGCGTACGACGGTGAGAGGCTGTTCACGACCAGCATCACCGGCGTGCTCTCGGCCTGGGCCGCCGACAGCGGAGAGCTGTTGTGGCGGGAAGACTTCGCGGATCGCTTCAAGAAGACACTGCCACACTTCGGCGCGGCGGCATCTCCACTGGTGAACGGCCTGCGGGTGGTTTCCAACTTCGGCGGCAAGGACAGGCGGTCGTCAGCTTCGATGTACAAACGGGCCAGCCCGGGTGGCGCTACACCTTCCCGCAGTCGATGGTGCATCACAACATCGTGACCCCGCTGTCCGTCGGCGACCTGGTGGTGATCAGCGGCAAGGGCCGCGGGATCATCGCGCTGCGGGCCTCGAGCGGAGCCGACGGCTGGTCGGTCGAACCGGCGTGGCAGATCGACTCGCTGGCGATGGACATGAGCTCACCGGTTCAGAGCGATGGCCGTATCTACGGTCTTTCGCACCAAGACAAGGGCCGCATCTTCAGCCTGGACGCGGCAAGTGGCGAGATCCTGTGGACCGGCCCCGGGCGAACAGGAAACTACGCGTCGCTCCTTGTCGTGGATGGGGCGATCCTCGCCCTCACGGGTTCGGCCGAACTGATCGTGCTGAGCGACAACGGCAAAAGCTACGATGAGCTTGCGCGCTATGCGGTCGCGGAGAGCCCAACATGGGCTCATCTCGTTCCCGTCGACGGAGGCGTACTGGTCAAGGACCAGGATCACCTGGCGTTCTGGAGCTGGGTCGCAGGTCAGTGACTTGCTATTCTCGCTCCCGCGCAACAACTCGGAACTCATAAGACGGCACACGCAACAAACGGAGGAAGCGCATGCGACCCGTACGATCGGTGGTTTTCACATTGGTGACTCTCGCGGCAGCTCCTGCCGCCGCCGGTGGCTGGTACGTGCAAGCCTTCGTAGGAGCGAACTTCGCGGACGATATCGGGTTCGACATCGATGCCGGCGCCATCGAGACATCGCTCGACGACGGGTACCTCTGGAGCATCGGGGGCGGGTACCGGTTCAAACACTTTCGCCTCGACGCCGAGCTCGACACCCCCCGCGAATCCGACGTCGATGTACACCGTCTCAACGGAGTCGATCAGGCCGGATCACGCGGTGACGTTCAATCGGAAGCCGGCATGGGCAACATCGTGTACGACTTCAACAAGGACAAGCGAGTTTCCCCCTATGTCGGCGCCGGGATCGGTTGGGCGGAGATCGAGCTGACGGACTTCGGCACCGACGAGAACCCCGAGATCGTCAGTGCAGA
>CAMYLJ010000127.1 GCA_947259215.1 uncultured delta proteobacterium | reverse complement strand
GGACGGGCTCACCTTCCGCGACGTCGACTATCAGGGCAACAAGAACTTGCTCGACGCGGCCCTCCGAGCCGGCGTTCAGAAGTTCGTCTATGTCTCGGCTGTCAACGGGGCTCACCTTCGCCATCTGGACATCGTGGATGCTCACGAAGCGTTCGTAGACGAGCTCGAGGCCTCGGCGCTCGCTCACACCGTGGTACGTCCGACCGGCTACTTCTCAGACATGAGTGAAGTGTTCGAGATGGCGCGCAGGGGCAAGGTGTGGCTGATCGGCTCGGGTACGAATCGTGTCAATCCGATCCACGGCGCCGACCTGGCGGTCGTCTGTGCCGACGCCATCGAGAGCCGCGAATCCGAGATTGCCGTCGGCGGGCCCCAGACGATGACCTGGCGCGAGGTGGCGAAGCTCGCGTTCGAGGTCCTCGGCCGGCCGGAGAAGGTCACCTGCATTCCGGAATGGTTGATCTGGCCGGTCGTTCGACTGGTACGCCTCTTCAACCGGCACCAGGGCGAGCTGCTGGCGTTCTTCACCACCATGGCGACGACCGACGTGGTGGCTCCAGAAACCGGCACCCGCGCTCTCGAGCAGCACTTCAAGGGAGGTACAGGCATGAAGGTCGAGAATCTGAGTCAGTTCGGAAAGCCCTTGGGAATGCCCAAGAAAGCGCAAAGGAAGATGCTCGGCATCGTCCTCACCGCTCTCAGGGAGAAGTTCGGCCTCCTGGGGATGGCACTCTTTTTCATCAAGCTCCTCGCGGAACAGCGCCGGATAAGGAAGGCCCACCCCGATCTCGTCGCCAAGGCCGCAGAGATCGGCCCGGAAGTCGCGAAGAACCTGGTCCTGCTGCCCGCCCTGTTCAACCTCACGGCTCGCCGCGACGGCCGCGAGCAGGCGTACGAGTTCGTCAAGGACATCTTCCAGCGTGTCGCGGTCCACAGCATGCCCGCCATCTATCAGATCGACGAGCTGGTGCAGTGCGAGGGCGACCGCTTCGAGAACTTCAAGAAGTTCAACGTAGCCATGTTCGAGGCCATCGACCGTCAGGGAACCTGGAAATCGGATTCGATCGTCGACGAAGAGGACCGGCTGCGTATCAGGGTCGTCTCATGCGCCAACGTGGAGCTGTTCTCGGCCATCGGTTGTCCCGAGCTGGGGAAGCTGGGATGCGATCACGATCTGGCGGGCTACCCGCTGATCCTCGACCGGATGGACGCCGAATTCCGACGCCCATGCGCCTTGGCAAAAGGGGACGATTTCTGTGATTTCAACTTCTACCGCAAGGGTACGGCCCCGCCCACGGAGCACCTGAATAAGTAGGTCTGGTTCTGGTCAGCAGCAACAGAGGGAACGCGCATGGGACAGCGAATTCTGGTTATCGGCGCAACGGGCCTCCTGGGAGGTCCAGTTGCAGACCGCCTGTGTGAAGCCGGCTTCACGGTGCGCGTGATGTCCCGCGACGCTCTACGCGTGCGCGCCAGGTTTGCCGAGCCGTTCGAGGTGGTCGCTGGCGATGCCCTGAACGTCGGGGACGTCGAGAAGGCGCTCGCGGACTGCGAGGCCGTCCACGTCAGCATCGATCACGATCAGGAGGACGAGTGCGTCTCTCAAGTGTTGGAGGCGGCCCGCACCCGGGAGCTCCGACGTATCTCCTACATCTCCGGCGTCACGGTCTGCGAGGAGAACCGCTGGCTCCCGCTCGTGGACCGCAAGCTCCGCTCCGAAGAGGCGATCCGAGCCAGCGGCATCGACTACACCATCTTTCGCCCGGGCTGGTTCATGGAGATGCTGGCGCGCTTCGTTCACGGCGATCGGGTCTTCGTCTTCGGTAAGCCGAAGCGCCGTTGGCACTTCGTGGCGCTCCAGGACCTTGCCCGAATGGTGGTCGAGAGCTACCGGCGCCCGGAAGCGGCGAACAAGGTCTTCTATGTGCACGGCCCCGAGGCCCTGACCGTGCTCGAGGCACAGCGGCGTTACTGCCGTGTCCTCCTCCCCGAGATCCGGACGCTGCGCAGCACCCCGTACTGGATGCTCCGCCTCATCGCCCGGCTCACCCGCAACCGCCGGATGCAGAACGGGATCGAAATGGTCTCCTATCTCGAGAAGGTGGGTGAGCGGGGTGACCCGACCGAGGCCAACGCGATCCTGGGCGCACCGGAGATCACGCTCGAGCGCTGGCTGCAAGCGCAGAGTCGAAGGGTCGGCTCTCGTCACCTCGGGGAGGCAAGATGATTCAGCTCGAGATCATCCACCTGCGTGCGTCAGGCAAGCCGGTTGAGTCGCTTACCAAGCTCATCAGCGCGTCGATCCGGGAAGGCGGCGAGGAGGCCTCGACCCTCAAGCTGTATCGCCGCCACGGCTTGGAAACC
>CAMYLJ010000126.1 GCA_947259215.1 uncultured delta proteobacterium | reverse complement strand
GACAATGGGCCTGAGTTCATCTCCAAGGACCTCGACCTGTGGGCCTGGAGCAACGGCGTGACGTTGGACTTCTCAAGGCCTGGTAAACCAACCGACAATGCATTCGTGGAGTCCTTCAATGGCAAGGTCCGGGCCGAATGCATCGACCAGAACTGGTTCCTGTCGCTGGACGATGCGCGCTCGAAATGCGAGGCTTATCGGAGAGAGTACAATGAGGAACGACCACACAGCGCCATCGGCAACAAGACCCCGATGGAGTTCATAAAATCCATCGGGCAACCCAGCCGCCCGATGGTCTAAAGAACGGGAAGTTCGGCCTCAGGCCGGTCCAACGTTGGGGGCAAGCTCACAGCGAAACCAGTCTAAACTAACGAGTGGTACTAAGCGTGGGGGCGGGTCATGCAACTGCTGATCGACCCGGCGCTGAACCCTGAGAAAAACATTGTGTGGGTTGGCGGTCTCCGCGCGCGGCTCGCGTTCTAGGCGCTCACCTGATACACGAGAGGACCACGACATGAACACTCGGGTAACGACGAGAGGCAGCGGCCGTGGCAGTCGGTTGCTGTTCTTCGCCCTGGTGGTGCTCCTGACCGGCTGCGCCCGGACCATGATCCCGACGCCGCTGCTCTACGACAACACGTCGATCCCGCTCTTCGGCGAGCTCGCGCCAGAGCTCGACGGTAATGTGCTGCCGGTGCTGTACGCCACCGACCGGGCCCCGGAGCACGACGAGGCGGGAAGCTTCACGGGCTACGGGAGCACGCGTTCGCCGTCGGGGGCGCTGGGCGTCGCCCGTGTCCGTCTCGCAGCGGACGGCGCCGATTCGACGTCGTCCACGGCGGGAGCGTTGGGCGTGGAAGCCGTCGAGGAGCTGGTCCGCTTCCCCGCCACGCCTTACCTGTATCGGGTCGGCCCGGGTGGCCGCATCAGCATCGACGCTGACGTGTCCCGGGAGCTGGCACAGACCACCGCGCAGGCCCGTCGGGAGCTCGCACGGCGGCTCGCCTTGACGCCGAAAAAGGACGTTTACGTGTACGTGCACGGCGTCGGGACGAACTTCGAGGAGGCCATGGTGTCGACGGCGGAGTTCTGGCATTTCCTCGGACGCGAGGGCCTCCCCGTCGTGTACACCTGGCCCGCGGGCGCACCGGGGTTGTTCTTCTACACCGTGGATCGGGAATCGGGTGAGTTCACCGTGCTTCACCTGAAGCAGTTCCTGAGGTTCCTCGCGGGCGTTCCGGAAGTCGAGCGCATCCACATCATCGCCCATAGCCGTGGCACGGACGTGGTCATATCGGCCCTGCGCGAGCTCCGGCGGACATCGACGTGGAGGTGGAGATGCAGCGGGTTGCCGGCGAGGCAATGGGCGCCGCCTTCGGGAACGTCACCATATACACGAACGCGCGGGACGGTGCCCTCGCCGCCGCCAAGAGCGTGTTCAGCAGCCGCCAGCGGCTCGGCACCCTGGTGATGGAGGATTTCACCGAACGGCAGCGGGCGATGATGCAGCGGCTAGCCAACGTGGACCTCATCGTCTACGAGGGCTCGGGTGGAGGATTCTTCAAGCACAGCTACTACCGGGACCCGGCCATGAGCTCGGATGTGCTGGCGCTGCTGCGCTTCGGCTGGCGGCCTGGCGAAGGCACGCGGCAGGGTCTGCAGCGAGTCGACGAGAACATCTGGCGGATTGGCGCCAACTACCTCGCCCCCGGAACCCAGTGATCGGATGGCGCACTCGCTGTGCACCAACGCCGAGGCGCGTAGTCGTCTGGAGTGGCGAGCAATGAAGCCATGATCGCGCTGAACGCAGCCCGGGTGGTGCTGCGCGTCGTGGCCACCTTCGCGCTGCTGCTCGCCATCGCATGGGCGGCTGCCGCGGTCTGGATCGACGGCCCCGAGTCGCGCGCGGTCGCCGGCGCGCTGGTCGCGTGCATGGTACTCATGGCAGCGAGCGCCGGGTTCTGGATTCGCCCGTGGTGGCGCGCGGCTCTCGCAATCTGCTTGCCATTCATCGTCGTGCTCGGGTGGTGGCTGACGCTCGAACCGAGCAACCACCGCGACTGGCAGAGCGACGTGGCGCGCCTCCCGTCCGCGACGGTTGACGGCTCGCAACTGACCATTCGCAACGTGCGGAACTTCGAGCATCGCAGCGAAGAAGACTTCACCGCGCGTTGGGAGACCCGCACCTACGACCTCGGGCAGATTGTCGGCGCGGATCTGTTCATCTCGTTCTGGGGACCGACGCTCTACGGCCATACCATTGCCAGCTGGGAGTTTGCCGACGGGCAGCACCTCGCGATCTCCATCGAGACGCGCAAGGAGAAAGGCGAGGAGTACTCGGCGGTCCGCGGCTTCTTCCGTCAGTTCGAGCTCTATTACGTCGTCGCCGACGAACGCGACGTGATCGGCCTTCGCGCGAATCAGCGCGGCGAACGGGTCCAGCTCTACCGGGCGGCCGGCTCGCCGCAGGAGGATCGCGCGTTGTTGCTCGACTATGTAAAGGAAATGAACGCGCTGGTCGAGCGACCTCGCTGGTACAACGCGATCACCCATAACTGCACGACGACCATCTGGCATCATGTCAGGACGGTCGACGCCGACAACCCGTTCGACTGGCGGTTGATCGCGAACGGCTATCTCGTGGAGCTCGCCTACGAGCTCGGTAGCGTCAACACGAGCGTGCCACTCGACGAGCTCAAGCGCCGTAGCGACATCACCTCGCGCGCACGCACCGCAGGCGCGGGCGAGGGCTTCTCGGAGACGATTCGCCAGGGCTTGCCGCCGCGGCCTCGCGCCGACGCCGCGGCGCTCGGCATCGGC
>CAMYLJ010000125.1:2216-2736 GCA_947259215.1 uncultured delta proteobacterium | reverse complement strand
CCGCCCGTGCCTTCGAGCGCGAGGAACACCCGCTCTTCGACCTCGCCGAAGGTCACGCCCGCGACGCGGCCTCGCACGCGCTCGCCCGGGCCCAGCTCGCGGAGCATCTGCGGGCCGTCGGGGTTGGCGAGCAGCAGCTCGCCGCGCGCGACGCTCTTCTGGACGTCTCGCAGGAGCTGCATCTGCCGCAGGAGGGGGCGGTGAAGCTCGTGGAGATACCACGTGCGGCCGCCCAGCGGCTGGGCCAGGCCGTACACCTCCAGGAACTGGAGCCGGCCGATGAGCTGCAGGCGGAGGGTCTGGGCGGCGGGCTGCGGCGGGACCGCGTCCTCGAAGGTGATCACCCGCTCCGCGTCGGCCCGCTGCTCCAGGATCGCGTCGAGCTCCCCGAAGCGAGGGGCCCCGATCCCCCGCTCACGGGACCGGGCGCGGTCCTGGGCCGTGCGGTAGCCGAGCCGCTGGGTGGCGAGCTGCTGGCTTCGCTCCCGCATGCCGTGCCGCACGTACTCGGCGGGGATCG
>CAMYLJ010000125.1:0-2189 GCA_947259215.1 uncultured delta proteobacterium | reverse complement strand
TGGGTCGTGTTGTGATGGTCGATGGCCACCCACTCGAGCCGCGTCCCCAGGTCCCGCTCCATGGCGGAGACGAGCTCGCGGGTGTGCTCGCGAAGGTCCAGCCGCTGGCCCTGCTCGGGCGACAGGATCACCTTCCAGAGCCTCCGGTCGCCGGCCTTCTGCCAGCCGTCGAGGCGCTGGTCGAGCGCGATGTCCTCGCGCTCGGCGTCGAAGCCCCGCCCGCGCTCGCCCTCGCGCTGGGCGCCCTCGCGGCCCAGATAGCGCCCGTGGGCCCGCCAGCCGCCCGGCGAGCGGCTGGCGACGAACTGCACCTTGACGAGGCTCTTCTGGCGGAGGCTCGCCGGGCCGCCAATGCCGTGAGGCCGAGACGACCGCGTGCGGCCGGGTTGCTCCGCGCGGCGGCGCAGCTTCGTCATCGCCGCGCGCAGCCGTCGCGCTCTTTCTGCGGAGTCCTGGGACCGCGAATTGCGCGGTCGGAGGCGAATTCTGATCTCGTCGTCTGCCATTCGCTGCACCGCCGCGCAGCGAGGCCTGGGACGAGAGCCGACAAGCTCGCTGCGCGCACGGACGACGGTCCCCGGCGAGCGCAGAGGGCGAAATCCGGTACCCAACTGCGCGCAGGACCTCGCCGACGCGCGAGCTACCGCGGTGCTTTATCTTGCCGTCCGTAGAGTTCCCACTGGTGTTTCGAACGGTTGGCCTCGTGATCGGAGCTCTGCTGCGACACCTAGCTCGGCGTACGGTCGACGGTGAAGCTTCTCCGCCGGTGCCGTCGCAGCTATCGACTGTCAACCGCTCGACCGCCGAGGCGGACGTTCTGAGCGGTCGGACTCCGCGTCCCCCCGCGCCGCCATGGCCGCCTCGATGCGTGCCCCCACCACCTCGGAAGCCGTTCGGACGGGATCGTCCGAGAGGTGGGCGTACCGATGGGTGGTGGTCGCCTGACGGTGTCCCAGCAGGGCGCCGATCACGACGAGGGAGTGCCCCGACCCGGCAGCGACGCTGGCGAAGGAGTGGCGCAGGTCGTGGATTCGAACGTCGCCGAGTTCGGCGCCCTCCCGGATGCGGCGCCACGGCTTTCCGAGGTTCACGAGGGGTGCGGCTTGCTTGCGGCCGCGGATCACCCACGGCGTGTCCCCCTGCTCGAGCTCGGCGAGCACCTTGAGCGCCGGGGCGTTCAGGGGGACCACCCTCGGCCCGGTCTTCGAGTCCGCCAGACGCAGGCAGCGCCGCTCGAAATCGACGTGCTCCCAGCGCAGGCTGAGGATCTCGCTGAGGCGGCAGCCGGTGAAGACCAGCAGCCGGATGGCGGCGATGGTCGGGGGCCTCTCGGTGCCGGCGGCCTCCGCCTCGGCGAGCGTCTTGCCCAGCCGGGCCAGCTCGGTCTCGCTGAGGAAGCGCTCGCGCTTGCGCTCCCGGAAGCGATCGACGTGGCGCACGGGGTTGCTGCCGTCCGGGCGCAGGCCCCAGCGCTCGGCCAGGTTGAACATCTTCGAGAGCACGGCCAGGACGCGGTTCGCCTGGTACGGGGTCTTGCCGAGCGAGTTATGGAACCGCACGACGTCCAGGCGATGCACGGAGGCCGCCTTGCGCGACCACCGACTGGTTGACGAAGTCCTCGATCAGGCGCTTGTCCTCGGCAAGGCTGCGGGGCTTCTTCCGGCCTTCGGCGTAGTCGGAGAGGTAGCGGGAGCAGAGATCGCCCACGGTGGGCGCCCGAGCGGTCAGCCGCCGGGTCTCGGAGGGGTCCCCGCCCTTCTGGACGTCGGCCAGCGCCTCCACCGCCAGGGCACGGGCCTCGGCGGGGGTCAGGACCCCGTAGGTGCCGAGGACATAGCGGCGGGTACGCGCGTGGACCCGATCCCGGTACTGGATGAAGAAGGTCTTACGGCCGGACGGAAAGACGCGCAGACCGAAGCCCCGCAGCTCGTCGTCCCACACGAAGCGCTCGCCGGGGCCCGGCTGTGCCGCATCGATGATGCGCTTGTTGAGCTTCGGCATCCCGGGCGCCTCCGCTCCGAGACGCTCTGACCTGCGATTTCGGAAGCAGGTCGGAAGCATCCGGAAGCAAATCGGGGCTTCCGGAAGCATAAAGAGGCGTAGTTCGAGGCTCAACGAAAATCGTCGATTCGAGAGCAAGTTTAGTAAGTTGGAGCAACGGGGCGTGAGCCGGAGTAGGGGCGACGCTC
>CAMYLJ010000124.1 GCA_947259215.1 uncultured delta proteobacterium | reverse complement strand
AACTCTCGCGACCGCGGAGACGCCTGCCGCGGCCGTAGAGTTGAACGTTCAAGAACGTCCCCGCTCACGCCTGTCGTGGCTTCGCTCGCCTGCGGCTCGCTGCGCGCGCTTCGCGCTTGCGATTGGGCGAACTCGCGGCGTTTGAGCTGACGGACGTATTCGCCGAGCTCGGGGTCGGCGGCGACGAGCTGGTTGACCTTCTCCTCGAAGTCGGCGGCTTCGCGGGCGAGTCCGCCGGTGTCGAGCTTGAGGTCGAGCAGCTCGGCCACCTTCTGGACCAGGGCGAGGGCGCCGCGGGGATTCGGGGTGGCCGTGATGTAGTGCGGCAGGCCGGCCCAGAGACTGACGATCTCGATGCCTTCGGCGCGCAGGCTCTCGCCCAGAACGCCCACGATCCCCGTCGGCCCCTCGTAGGCGGAGTGCGTGACGCCGACCTTCTCCAGCGAAGCCGGATCGCTCGCATAGCCGGTGACGCCCACGGGGCGCGAATAGACCACGTCCGCCAGGTACGCTCCGAGCAGGATCACGCGCTCCAGCCGGAGGCTGCGGACCAGGCGCACGCAGGTGCGGCAGAAGCCGCGCCAGCGCAGGTGCGGCTCGTGCCCGCTGCCCGTCACCAGCTCGCGCGTGGGATCGACGGATCCGTAGCTGAAGGTCGGATTCGGCCACTCGATCACGCGGCGCCCCTCTTCGAAAGCTACACCAGGTCGTGACACCGTGAAGTCGTAGAACTCCTCGCCGTCGATCTCGGCCAGCGGAACCGATTGGATCGATTCCTCGATGAAGCGCACCGCGCTGCTGGCCGAAGCGCCGGCATCGTTCCAGCGTGACCCCGCACCGAGACGATGTGTCGCGGGCGCGAGGGGTCCTTCTCGAGGTAGCGCCGCAGCCGCACGATGAAGTTGTCGACGACACGGGTCTTCGTGTCGGGACGCAGCCCCCACACCTCTTCGAGCAGCTCGCCCCGGGTCACGGCCTCACCCTCGCGGTCCACCAACGCCCGCAGCAGGGCGACCTCGCGGGTGGTCAGGGACACGGTCTCGTCGGCGGTCTCGAGCTCGAAGCGGTCGAAGTGGACGGTGACGTCTCCGATCTGCACGTCGCGCGGCGCCTCGGACGGGCCCGAGACGCCGTCCCAGCGACGCCTCCGCAGCAGCCCGCGCACCCGCGCCAGCAGCTCGTCGAGCTGGAAGGGCTTGCAGAGATAGTCATCGGCCCCCTCCTCCAGACCGCGCACCAGATCCCGGGTGTCGTCCTTGGCCGTCAGAATCAGGATGGGGACGAAGTTTCCGGCCGCCCGCGCCCGCCGCGCCACCTCGAAGCCGCCCATCCCGGGCAGCATCAGGTCCAGCAGCACCAGGTCGCAGCGGTACTCGGGATCTTCGAGCCGGGCCGCGCCACGGGCACCATCCGCCTCGATGTCCACGTCGTGCCCCTCGGCCTCCAGATTGAACTGGAGCCCCTGGGCGATGTGCTCCTCGTCCTCGATCACCAGGATCCGCGGCATCAGGCGGCACCCCGCAGGGTCACGACGAAGCGGCTGCCGTGGCCCCAGCCGTCGCTGCGGGCCACGACCCTTCCGCCCTGGCGCCGCACCAGGTTGCGCACGATGTAGAGCCCCAGCCCGAGGCCGGCGGCGGTCCGCTGCACGTCCCGGCCGACCCGGTAGAAGCGCTGGAAGATCTTGCGCAGCTCGCCCGACGGAATCCCGATGCCCTGATCGGCGATCTCGACCTCGACCCGCCCGTCGTCGGCGTCGGCGACGCGGACGCTCACCTCTGCCGGCGTGTCCGAGTACTTCACGGCGTTCTCGATCAGGTTGCGGAAGACCAGCTGGAGCTCCGACCGGTCTCCCTTCACCCGGTCGCACGGGCCGAGCTCGAGGCGCACGGTGTCCTCCGGCAGGTGGTGGTGGGCGGCCACGTCGCGGATGCACTGCCGCAGCAGGTCCGAGAGCACCACCGTCTCGACCTCGACCCGGACGCGCTTCTCCTCGGCGCGGGCCGCCGCCAGCACCTGCTCGACCGTCTGGTCCAGGCGCTCGACGTCGTCGCGCATCCGGGCCAGGAACTCGTTGCGGCGTTCCCGATCGGGATCGCGCTTGTCGAGCGTGTCCAGATAGAGCCGCAGCGAAGCCAGCGGCGTCTTCATCTCGTGGGTGACCGCATCGAGGAAGGCGCGTTGGCGCTGGTTCACCCGGATCTCGAGCACCAGCCACCAGCTGAGCCAGACCAGCCCCGCGATGACGAGGAGGAAGAAGACGGCGCCCAGCACCAGGAAGACCGTGTCGAAGTCCTCCGGGTCCCGGCCCAGGACCAGGAACTGCCAGCCCACGGCCAGCACGACCACCAGCACCAGCAGGAAGATGCCCAGGGCCACGGGAGTTCCGTACGAACGTCTTGCCAAGACTTCCTCCGGGCCCGACCAGGCCCCTGCAGCCTCCTAGGATAGAATCTCTTCTCCCT
>CAMYLJ010000123.1 GCA_947259215.1 uncultured delta proteobacterium | reverse complement strand
GCTGGACCTCGCCTACGGCACCGACGCGGCCGAGGAGGGCGAGGGGTTCCGCTTCGATCAGGTGACGCTGACCGACGTCGAGCTGGTGGTAGCGGACGCCTACTCCGACGTCTGCTCGGCGGTCAACGGACCTCCCAGCGCCACCGACGATCTGGTGACGCCCGCCACCGTGGCCGACGTTTCGATCGCCGTCCTGGCCAACGACACCGACCCCGATCCGGGCGACGCGCTACGTGTCTCCCAGGTCACCCAGCCGGCGAACGGCACCGTGACCATCGACGCCCGCGGGCCGGGCCTCGACACCGTGACCTACACGGGCGGCTGCTTCGCCGGGGTGGACACCTTCACCTACACGGCGCGCGACGCCTTCGGAGCGACCGACGACGCCACCGTTACCGTCGATCGCACCGGCCTCGCCGATCACACCGCCCTCGACCTGGTTCTCTCGTCCCAGACCGTGCAGACCGAGGACCTCTTCCGCGGCTGCCGCTCGCTGTCGGCAGGCAGCGGCTTCCAGATCCTCCACCCCGGCGCCGTACGCCTGGAAGCGGGCGACACCGCGATGATGACGGACGGCTTCACGGTCGGGCCAGGCGCGGGGGTGGCGATCGTGATCGATCCGGGGCTGCTGCCGTCGCCTTGACGGCGGTCCTCGTCGCGGACCGGCCTCGCTGTCGGTGTATCGGCTCTCTTCGTCATCGGATGTCTGGAGGCTTTCGAGGCGAGAAGCCGAGGCATTCTAGAGGAAAGGAGCCGTCCGAGCGCCTGCCGCGCAAGAAACCCGCCGATTACGGCCGGGTGCCGCTCGAGGCCTACGTGGCTCGCAGCGTGGCGGGGGAGGTCTACGCGGCGTGGCCGCTCGAGGCGCTGAAGGCGCAGGCCGTGGTCGCCCGCACCTACGCGCTGCACCAGAGCGCGCGAAACGCCGCCGAGGCCCACGACGTGGACTCGAGCGTCCTCTCCCAGCGCTACGAGGCCGGGGCGATATCGCCCCGCCTGAGCGAGGCCGCGCGGGCCACCCGCAGGGAGTTCCTGGCCTATGGGGACACGCCCATCCTGGCGGCGTTCCACGCCTCGGCGGGAGGGCACACGGCGTCTTCCGAGGAGGTCTGGGGGCTCGACCTGCCGTATCTGCGCTCGGTGCAGTCGCCGGACGACAGCGCGCCCCACTATTTCTGGTCCTACGAGATCGAGCTGCCCCAGCTACACGCGGCCCTGCGCGAGTCCGGCTATCGCAGCTCGGGGGGCCAGGAGGTGCGCGTGCTCTCGCATTCCCCGAGCGGGCGCGTGCAGCTGATCCAGATCGGGAGCGTGCGCCTCTCGGGTCGCGAGCTGCGCCAGGTGCTGGGCGGAGCCGCGATTCGCAGCGCGCTCTTCGACGTGCGCGTCGAAGACGGCGACGGCGTCCGGACCCTGCGCTTCCTGGGCAGCGGAGCGGGCCACGGCGTGGGCATGTGCCAGTGGGGCGCCCACGAGATGGCGCTCCAGGGCAATACGTATCCGGAGATCCTGGCACACTACTACCCGGGGACCCGACTGGTTCGACCCGACGCGGCAGATGCATCGCGCAGCGCCGCGGTCCCCGGATCCGCTGACGGGAGCACGTCGCATTGAAGACCCAGCTTCTCGCCCAGGTTCTGGAGCCGCCGCCGGGCGGATCGTCGCCCGCGGAGTCCCCGGGCGGAGGCATCCTCGGCAGCCCGCTGCTCTTCGTCGTCGCGATGCTCCTGCTGATGTACGCGCTCATGATCCGACCGCAGCAGCGTCGGGACAAGGAGCACAAGACGATGCTGGCCGCGATCGAGCGCGGCGACTCGATCATCAGCTCGGGCGGCATTCACGGCAAGGTCACGGGAATCGCCGATGACGTGCTGACCGTCGAGATCGCGAGCAACGTGCGCGTCAAGCTGAACAAGAGCGCCGTGAGCGTTCGCGTGCCAAAGAGCACCGGAGACAAGTCATGAGCCTTCGCGGCCGGAGCATTCTCGTCGGGATCGTCTTCCT
>CAMYLJ010000122.1 GCA_947259215.1 uncultured delta proteobacterium | reverse complement strand
CGTCTGGGGGACATCGTCCTCGCGCCGGCCGCGGTGGCCGCTCCCTCGGGACTGCTGGCCCTGGGGGTCGCCGTCCTGTGCATGCAGGCCATGCTCGGGCAGGTGCCCTTCGACCTCCCCGAGGCCGAGACGGAGCTGACCGGGGGCGCGCTGATCGAGTACTCGGGGCCGCCCCTCGCCGTGTACCGGATCACCCGCGCCATGATGTTCTTCCTGGTGCCGTGCTCCCTGATCGCGCTCTTCCTGGTGCCTGCTGCGCGGGGCGGACCCTGGCTCGTGGCAGCCGCCTTCGCCTACCTGCCGTTGCTGGTGGTGGTGACCCTGGTTCGCAACACCGCTCCGCGTGTCCGGGTCGATCAGGCGCTGCGCTTCTTCTGGGGTCCCGTGACGGCGGTCGCCGTCGGCGCCGTGGCGCTGGCCGCGCTGGGCTGGTGAGGGAGGCGCGGGTGAGCTTCACGAACCGCATCCTCTCCCGATCGCTCTTCGTCTTCCACATGGGGGGGAGCGCGTGCAACAACTGCGACATCGAGATCCTGGACGCCCTGACGCCGAAGTACGATCTGGAGCGCTTCGGCATCGTCAAGGTTCCGAGCATCCGGCAGGCCGACCTGATCCTCGTCTCGGGCATCTTCAACCGGAAGGTCGCCGTGCGGGCGCGGCGCCTCTACGAGCAGGCGCCGAAGCCCGTCTTCGTAGTCGGAATTGGCGGCTGTCCGGCCTCCGGCCTGATCTTCCGGGATTCGTACAACTGGGTCGAGCCGATCGGGAACACCATCCCGATCGACGCCTACGTGCCGGGCTGCCCGCCGAAGCCCGAGGCGATGATCTCGGCCATCCTGCAGCTGGTCGGCCAGCTGCGAGCCGGGTGAGGCGATGACGACGACGCGCGACGCGGTGACCGGGGCTTTGCGCGACGAGCTGGGGGAGCGCGCGCTCGCCTTCCACGAGAAGTCGGAGCGGCGCGTCTTCATCGACGTCGCTCCGCAAGACGTCCTCCCGATGACCGGGCTCCTCTGCGAGCGGCTCGGCGCACGCTTCCAGACCGCCAGCGGCGTCGACACGCCCTCGGGCTTCGAGATCCTCTACCACTGGGCGTTCGATCGCCTGGGGCTCGTGGTCTCGGTGCGCACGCGGCTTCCGCGGGACGAGCCGGAGATCGAGTCGATCGCGAACCTCTGCGGTGCTGCCGAGTGGATCGAGCGGGAGATGTGGGAGCTCCTCGGCATCCGCTTCCGGAACCATCCGGACATGCGGCACCTGCTGCTCTCTGAGGACTGGCCGGAGGGGAAGTACCCGCTGCGCCGGGACTACGAGGGGTGAGGCAAGTGCCATGTCGACGCGCACGATCGTCCCCATCGGGCCCTACCACGCCCTCCAGGAGGAGCCGGAGTTCTTCAAGCTCCACGTGGAAGGCGAGCGCGTCGTGGGGCTCGACATCGAGCTCGGCTACAACCACCGCGGCATCGAGAAGCTCTCGGAGTCGAAGGACTTCGAGGAGACGATCTTCCTGGTCGAGCGGATCTGCGGCATCTGCTCCACCTCGCATCCCCTGGCCTGCGTGCAGGCCATCGAGGACGTCGGCGGGATCGAGGTCCCCGAGCGCGCCCTCTACATCCGCTCCACCATCGCCGAGCTCGAGCGCATCCACTCGCACCTGCTCTGGCTCGGCCTGGCCGGTCACTTCCTCGGCTTCAACACCCTCTGGATGTGGGCCTGGCGTCATCGCGAGGACGTGCTCGACGTGCTGGAGGCGATCACGGGCAATCGCAACCACTACGGCATGATGAAGCCCGGTGGGGTGCACCGGGACATCCAGCACGACGATCTGCCGACGGTCGCACGGATGGTGGGCGGGCTGCGCCGCCCGCTCGAGCTCTTCCGGGCGGCGGTGATGGACGACCCCCTGGTGCACGCCCGGACCGAGGGCGTCGGCGCGCTCACGCGGGAGCAGGCGTTGGCGTACGGGGCCCTGGGTCCCACGGCGCGCGCCTCCGGGGTCGACATCGACGTGCGTCGCGACCA
>CAMYLJ010000121.1 GCA_947259215.1 uncultured delta proteobacterium | reverse complement strand
GGCCCTCCTTCTCATGAAGCACCTCGGGTTCGCCACTTCCGTCGGCGGCGGCCCAATAGAGGTCGATGGAGCCCGAGCGATCGGAGGCAAAGGCGACTCGTGATCCATCCGGCGACCAGACAGGACGGAAGTTCTCCCCGTCATTTGTCAGCCGCGTGCGGGTTTTCCGCACTGTGTCGAAGATCCAAATGTCCGACTGAACCCCAACGGCCACTCGCTTGCCGTCGGGGGAGAAGCGCGGCCTCGAGTACTGATCCTCCCCTTCGAGTAGCGGTGTAGCGAGTCCTTTTCGGTCAACCAGAGTCAACATGCCCGCAGCTGCTCTCCGGACATCAGTGGCGTACGCCAGCGTCCCCGTATCGGACACAGCGAGATGGGGAACGCCCAAATCGGAGGTCAACACGTTTTCGAGTACCGCAACGGGCGAGCCGGTGCGTTTATGCTCTTCGAGATCGAACGTCTCGGCCCACAGCGCACGTCGGTGCAAATAGATGAGATGCCCGCCGGGCAGAACGCGACCCCACGACGGCCCGCTGGCTACAATGCGCCACTCTGCTGTCTCCAGGGACAAGAGCGCAAGATCAAAGCGATCCGCCAGCGCCACGGTGAACAAGACGTCTTTCCCGCCAGTGAGAATCTGCGGCCAAGCGTGGCCGAGCTCTGCCTTCTCGGGGTCCGGTGTTGTGATCTCGAGCGGCGTTCCTCCGCTGGCGGATACTTGCTGCAAACCCGAGCCGAAGCTGGCGAAGATGATGGAATCTTCGGGTCCCCAACTGGCGCCGGTACTGAGCTTCGGAACGCTGCAAAGCGTCGTCGCGGCCCCGCCGGCGACCGGTACCTTCTGTAGCTTGTCGCCGGCGAAGAAACCCAACCACTGACCGTCCGGCGAAAAGAACGGGCCGGTCGCTCCCTCGGTGCCAGGAATGGCTCGCGCGGCGAATCTATCGATCGGGCGGAGATAGAGGCGAGAGCGAAGCTCGCTGTCGCGCGCCACGTATGCCAAGAGCGATCCGTCTGGAGATATCGCGATGACAGACGGAAAGGGGCTCGTATCCAGATACTCTCCCGGCGGCGCGACAACTGCGAGCCGTGCGACAGAGCGCGGCAGCGGAGACGGCGCGAGTATCACGATCAAAGCTCCGATGACCGCGGATAATCCCGCCACGAGGCCAAACGCCCAGGCCAAAAGACGGTATCGCCTGACAATCCCCGGAAGCAGCTCTAGCCCGGGGTCCATGCCGGCAGCGCCGCTGAGCACATCGTCGATTTCGATCCTCGCGTCACCGATGTCGCGGAGTCGCCGGTGTACGTCCTTTTGCAGACAGCGACGAAGCAGCGTTCGCACGCTGAACGGCGTGGTCGAAGGCAAAGCCGCCCAGTCAGGCTCCTGCTCGACGATGGCGGAGACGGTGTCGGCCACCGTATCCCGTGCAAACGTCCTGCTTCCCGTCAGCGCCTCGTAGAGCAGGCAGCCGAAGGACCAGATGTCAGTCCGCTTGTCGACTTCCTTACCCCTCACCTGCTCGGGGCTCATGTAGGGGGCGGTGCCGAGCATCGTCGCTGTGGAGGTCAAACCTCGCGATTCGGTCTCGGCCTCTGCGAGGTTGGCGGGTGCCACCGGCGGCATCATGGCCTTGGCTAGGCCGAAGTCGAGGACCTTCGCCCTTCCCTGCTGGCTGACCATCACATTGGAGGGCTTCAAATCACGGTGAACGATCCCTTGTTCGTGAGCGACCGCCAGGGCATCCGCAACCTGGCGGCAGATTTCGAGAGCCTTGTTGGCAGCTAGCGCACCTTGAGCGACCTGCTTCTCCAGAGTCTCGCCATCGGCCGCTGCGACCTGCACAGAGAACGACGGGGGTCCGAAGACGCCTGTTGGCATGGGCGCGGGCACTTGGCCCGCCACGACCTCAGCAGCCGCACAGGATGAAGCGAGAAGCGCGAACACGGCGATCAGCGTGCGCACCCGCAGATGGTAGGCGGATGGACCGCGCAACGGTCAGTCGAGATCAGAGGCCCACGAGCTACGAGTTACGGGTTACGGGTTACGAGTTACGGGTTACGAGTGACGAGTGACGTCGGGCCTACGCCCTCCGCCCTCCGCCCTACCCCCTACGCCCTACGCCCTACCCCCTCCGCCCTCCGCCCTCCGCCCTCCGCCTGGAAGGGACTAGGTCGTTCGACCCAATTTTCC
>CAMYLJ010000120.1 GCA_947259215.1 uncultured delta proteobacterium | reverse complement strand
AGGCGCAGGGGGGCGTCGAAGCCCTGCTCCTGGACGACGCGGGCGCCATCCGGACCACGTCCGGCTGGGGCGAGGCGGTGGCCTTCGAGGCGATGCAGTAGCGCCCCCCGGCCTCCCAAGCCGAGGGTCGCGGTTTCGAGCCCGTCTCCCGCTCCAGTCAGGCTTGCGGGATCAGCTGCATCAGTCCAGGCTATGCGTGCCAGGGGGGAGGGGCTGCGCATGCGATGCGCTGGAGATCAACCCCCGCGACGCGGTCGTAGGATCGAGACCGCGGTGGTCGAACAGTCTGCATGACGAACTCCCGGTGCTGCGCGGAGTGTTGTCTGCCACATCGCGAGCTGGGGAGACTTGGTCCGTTGAATACGGAGTGCGCTTCGAAGAGATTGCCCGTGACGGTCACCGTCCTCGCGGCGCTCGGCGCGCTCGCCGCGGCGTGGCCCTACACCGTGGACGACGCCTACATCTACGCACGCTACGCCGAACGCTGGTGGGCCACGGGTACGCTCACCTGGGAGCCCAGCATGGCGGCCTCCCAGGGCTTCACGAGTCCTGTCTGGCTGCTTCTCTTCGCGGTCTCTCAGGGTCTCGGGCTGGGGATGGCCGGGGTGAAGATCACCGGGGCCTTCCTGCACGTCTCGATGCTCGTCATCCTGATGCGGCGGCTCTCTCTCCTGTTGCCCGATGTTGCGCCGCTCGGGTTGGCGGCCCTCGGGGCCCTCCTGGCCTGTGCCCCTCCCCTGGCGCTTCCGGCCGTAGCCGGCCTGGAGACGCCCTTGGACGTCCTCGTCACGGTGCTCGTGTGGGCGCGGCTCGCTGGCCCCCCCGGCGGAGGACCCGCACCTCCCGGCCACCGGCTCCGAACGGGCTTCCTCGTGGGGTTCTCCTATTGCGTGCGTCCCGAGCTCGCCCTCGTCTGCGGCGCGGGGCTGGCCGCGCGGATGCTTCTCGATTGGAGGACGGGGCGCCTGGGTGCGCGAGAAGCCATCGCGATCGGTCTGGCAGTGTGCATCGTTCCCCTGGCGTGGGCGGGCATCGCGCTGACTCTCTTCGACACCCTGATCCCCAACCCCGCACTCAAGAAGGCGGGTGCCGGGATGCTGATCGGCCTGGACCCGGTGCTCGGGGCGGGGGCGAAGTGGGTCTTCCCGTTCGCACTCGCCGCGGGGGCACTGGCTCTTTGCTCCACAGCCCCGACCGACGCCGGTAGCCGAAGAATGCGCGTCGCGAGCGCCCTCACGAGCGCGACGATGCTGGTGACCCACGAGCTCTTCTTCCTCACGGTGCACCACATGATGAACTTCGCCGATCGCTTCCACGCGCGGGCGCTGGTCCTCGGCGCGATCGCGGCGACGGCGACGGGCGCGCTCGCCGGCGAATGGCTGCAGCTCCGGCGAAGTCTCGTGACCGCCGGTGCCGCCCTGGGACTGATGCTGGCCCTGGCGGCCGATGTCGCGGGCAGGACGGAGTACGAGGTCTACCGCGCGCGGGGGCGCTCGCTCGAGAACGCCCACCTGAAGATCGGACGCGCGCTCGACGAATGTGCACGAGCGCACCCGTCGGCGAACGAGCTGGTGCTCGTCACCCACGACGCGGGTGCCACACCCTTCGAGTGGCGGCGCACGGCGGTCGACATCGTAGGCCTCGCGACGCGCGGCTTCGCCACGGGCGAGCTGGACATCGCGTCGGTGGTCGAGGCGCATCCGGTCGTCCTGGTGCACCGGATCGACTCGCCGCCCGGAACCCGCCGCTACCGCGCCATGCCCGTCCTCTGCGAATCCTTCGAGACGCTGGGCGGGCGCCGCTACATGGACTACGCCATGTACGTGTTCGCCGAGGGCGACCTGCTGCGCGACCCGGCGCTCGTGCCCTTCTTCCAATGCGTCGAGGATCGCATGAGCCTCCCGCCGGACTCCGTCGATCTCGATTGCGGCGGCCTCGCCGCGAGGGACGACCGGGAACCTAGCGGCTGAGGCGGCGCAATCCCCGCGGCGGCCCGAGCGCTGTGCGAGCGTGAGTACTCGACCCGCGTTGTGGGGGCACGGCTCTCTCGGCTCTACGAGCTCTGCTTGGCCGAGCGCGGAGGTGTGCGCTCGTGAGCCGTTTGGCCGCGGCCAAGAGCGAGGCACATCGCTTCTTCTGAGACGGGCCGGACGCAGCAGCCTCGTGGCGCTCGGTCGCCCCCTCGACGCGCCGGACTGGACCGTGGCCCTGCGCGGCGGCCGCGGCGAGATCGTGGGACTCGTGCACCTGCGCGACCGCGCCTTCTCGGTCTCGGGC
>CAMYLJ010000119.1 GCA_947259215.1 uncultured delta proteobacterium | reverse complement strand
CCGCTCTACTTCCCGCGCGACATCGTCCGATTCGTTGGCGTGCCCGCTGAACACCAGCACCATGATCTGCGCCTCTGTGAGGGCATCTAGGATGGAGTCGGGCCAGCTGGCTCCGGGCGGGATGTCGCGGGGTGCATACCAGCAGCGAATACCCTGCTCTTCAAGGCGGGCACAGATGGCGTCGGCGGTCGGCTTGTCGGGTGAGGCGTAGCTGATGAAGACATCATGTGCCATCGGTTGACTCCAAGCGGTAGATTTTTCTCAGCAGTCTACCGTCAAGCTCGCTGGCCAAAGGGCCGCTTCGCGGTCGATGTCGCTGTCTAGTGAGCCATTGACTTAGTCAGCCATTGGCTTATACTCTGCCTGTGCGGTTCGAATGGGACGAGGCCAAGAACCGCCAGAATCGGCGCAAGCATGGAATTGCCTTCGAGGACGCGCGGCGGCTTTTCGAGTCGGGGAACGACTACCTCGAGGTATTCGACGCAGTGCATTCAGAGGACGAAGACCGTTTCATCGCCGTGGGATCCACTCGCCGAGGGATTCTGGTCGTGGTTTGGACGGATCGCGACGACGACGTGGTGAGGATCGTCAGCGCCCGCATGGCGACCAAGCGCGAGGCCGAATGGTTCAGAGAGACGATGGGAGGCCAGCTGTGAGTGACATTCCAGAGCTGACGAAGGCCGCAATGAACTCGGCGATCCCGGCGAGTCAGCGCCGTCGCTTGATGGCCGGCGAAATAGCGTCCGGCGAAGATGTGTCCGCCCTGCGTCGTTTCGTCGGACTGTCGCAAGTTCGCTTCGCCGAAGCGTTGGGCATTAGCGTACACACCCTCCGCAATTGGGAACAGGGCCGGCGCCGACCGGAAGGACCTGCCCTGGCCCTCCTGCGGATCGCAGCACGCCATCCACGGATCATCCGGGAGAACCTGGAGCGAGCTGCGTAGGGCCGCAGCCGGGAGCGCCCATGGCCAAGAAAGAGCTGCCGCCCATCCACCCCGGCGAGATCCTGCTCGAGGAGTTCCTCGAGCCTCTGGGCCTGAGTCAGTATCGCCTGGCCAAAGGGATCAGCGTGCCCCCGCGCCGCATCAACGAGATCGTCCGCGGCAAGCTTGCCGTGACTGCCGACACGGCGCTGCGCCTCGCTCGTTTCTTCGGCACGAGCGATCGCTTCTGGCTGAATCTCCAGACGCATTTCGATCTCGAGGTCCAGAAGGACAAGCTGGGGAAGCTACTGGAGACCCAGGTCGAGGTCCTCGCGGAACCATGAGTGACCTCTTTGTCCCACGCGTCGGCGGAATCCTCAGCGCCGACATTGCCGTTCCCGAGCACGAACGTGAAGTGCGCTTCTACTCACGTGTACTCGGCACGGGAGAGAACCCGCTGTGGCGCGAGGATCTGATGAACAACCGAGGCGTGCCGATCATCGGACTGGGCGCGCGCAGCGCGGAGCATGCTGACCTTCCGCTCCAATGGATGCCGCACATTCAGGTCGCCGATGTCGCAGCCAGTGTGGAGCGTGCGCTCGATCTGGGCGGAAGTGAGCTCATGCATGCCAAAGACGACGACGGAGCGAGCCAATGGGCGGTGCTGCTCGATCCGAATGGCGCGGCGTTCGGGATCATGCCGGTCGTTTCTGCGGAGGCGTTTCCCCCAACCGAGGGCGTTGCATCGGGCAAAGCCACGGCGCGTATGGGTCGCATCTCCTGGCTCGACCTGACAGTCTCCGACGCCTCGACAACCCGTGACTTCTATCGCCAGGTCGTTGGCTGGTCGGTGCAGGACGTGGAGATGGAGGACGCGAGCGAGCGCTACGCCGACTACAACATGCTAGGCGATGATGGAAACCCCGCGGCGGGAATCTGTCATGCGCGCGGCGTGAACCGGGATCTGCCGCCTGTCTGGATGATCTACCTTCCCGTTGGCGACCTCGCCGAAAGTCTCAGTCGCGTACGAGAGGGAGGGGGCAAGGTCATCAAGGCGACACGGGGGAAGGATGGGGAGTACGCATATGCGGCTGTTCAGGATCCGGTGGGGGCGTGCCTTGCGTTGGTGCCGGGATAGAGAAGGTGTAGCGGCCTAACAAGGCGCAGGCTTCGAGCTCTAGCGACTGGCGGCTAGACGACCCTCACGCCAACTCAAGCGCCACCGCTGTCCGCCGTATCGCCTTCGACACCGCATCCCCCGTCGGCGGGCTCTCGAGCTGCGGGTGCCACTCCGCGTGCCGGTCTCAGGCACCTACCAGGTCCTCCCTGGCAACGCCATCGGCTTCGCCTACAGCGGCACGCCGCCCCCGAGCGGCTTTCCCTTCAACCGGGT
>CAMYLJ010000118.1 GCA_947259215.1 uncultured delta proteobacterium | reverse complement strand
GCTCAAGAGGTACAGACCCATGTTGGTGGGTGAAGTGCGGTGGGCGACCACCGGCTCGGGGTCTTCCTGGAAGTTGTCGGGGGGAAGGGCGTGTTCCTCCTCGTTGACGAACGTCTCGAAGAAGCGCCAGGTGCGCCGAGCAATGAGACGAAGCGTGCGAGTCTCCCCCGGCGACAGGCGGTGTCTTTCGGCGAGCTTCTTGGGAACGCTCAGCCACCACGCCAGAATCGGCGCCAACGCCCACAGGAGCACGAAGGGGCCGGCAACCGGCCACGCGGCCGGCCGCGCAACGCCGACGAGCACAGCGGCGGCCACGGCGAGTAGCGGGCTCCAGCGAAGGTGCTGGTAGAAGGCGCGGAGCGTGCGTTCGACCCCGTAGCCGGCCTGTGCGGCCGGGACCCACTCGAGCAGATGCCGCCGGCTCACATACAGACGCCAGAGCGTGCGCACCACTCCTTCGGTGATGTAGGCGGCGCGGTGAGCCAGCGCCGCGAACGCCAGCGACACGTGAAGCGACGCGAGCTGCGCGTCTCGAGCGGTAGCGCGGAGATGACTTCGCTTGGAGAATCCCAGCCGCCGCGGAATCAGCCCGTCGAGCACGGGCGCGAAGGCCGGAAAGGCGAGGGCTGCCAGAACCAGGCCGGTCCACAGAACCGGCGGCACGCCGGGCAGCGTCCAGCCGGCGACGATCAGCAGAAACGAAAACGGCGCCATGAGGCTGCGGCGCAGGTTGTCCAGCATCTTCCAACGGCCATGCACGGGTATGCGCGCTCGTTGCCCGTTCCCGGCCTCGGTGCCGCCGCGGCCGAAGATCCAGGGGAGTAGCTGCCAGTCGCCGCGCACCCATCGCTGGTTACGGCGGGCGGCCACCTCATAGTTGGCGGGAAATTCCTCGAACAGGTCGATATCGGTGGCGAGACCGGCGCGGGCGAAAATCCCCTCGAACAGGTCGTGACTCAGTAGCGTGTTCTCGGGCACCCGGTCCGCAAGCGCCGCCTCGAACGCGTCGACGTCATAGATCCCCTTTCCCGTATACGACCCCTCACCGAACAGGTCCTGATACACGTCGGAGACCGCGGCCGCATAGGGGTCCACGCCGCCGGGGCCCGACACGATTCGCTGGTAGGTCGTGCTTCCCGGTCCGGTCGGTAGAGTCGCGGTAACCCGCGGCTGGAGGATCCCGTATCCCTCTACCACCCGGCGCAGCACGGGATCGAAGCGCGGCCGATTCAACGGGTGAGCCATCGTCCCGACGAGGCGGTAGGCGGCTCGCCCGGGGAGTCGGGTATCGGCGTCCAAGGTGATGACGTAGCGAACGCCATCCGGCACGGTGGGTGGTCTGCCGTTGACCGGGATGTAGGTGGTGTCGGTCGCGCCACGCAGCAGCCGGTTCAGCTCGTGCAGCTTGCCGCGCTTTCGTTCCCAGCCCATCCACTTGCCTTCCGCCTCGTTCCAGAGACGTCGACGGTGCAGCAGGATGAACCGGTCTCCTCCCCCCGGCGGACTCCCGTGTCGCTTGTTGAGGTCCGCGATGCCCTCGGCCAGCTCCCCGAGGAGCTCCTCATCGCCAGGCATGCGCTCGCGGGGAGCGTCCTTCCAGTCGGTCAGCAGGGCGAAATGGAGATGGCCCTCGGGGTTGGCCAGGTAGTGCACCTGGAGCCGCTCGATGAACTCCTCGATCCCCTCGTGGTTGGTGAGCAGCCACGGAACCACGACCATCGTTCGCATCTCGGCAGGCACGCCACGCGAGAGATCGAGCTTGCACAGCATCCTCGGCGAGACGATGATCGCGGCCAGGCGATGGACCAGCGCCACCGCGATGTCGGAGGCGGGGATGAAGGCGAGGATCCCCAAGAGTGCGAGGAACGGCGCGCTCACCCCCACCGTCCACGTCAGGAACAGCGGCAGCGTCAGCAGAAGAGCAGTGAGCAGGGCGATCAGTCCGAAGTATCCGGACGTCGTGTGGGTGCGCCAGGCTCGGCGCAAACGGAGCCGAGGCTCGGGCCGATACTCCAGCCGCTCTTCGAAAGCCCGCCTGCCGCCCGACACCAGGTAGTACCCCGGGTCCTCCTCGCGATGCTCGGGAACGGCGAATCGCGTTGACGGAGTGTCCGACGGGGTCGTCACCGCGCCGGGGCTGGTCTGCAAGGAAGCGCGCTCGCGCCGAGCCGCGCGAGCCAACGCCACCGCGTCACGCGCCACGTCCAGCTCCGACCACGTGGAGCCCCGCGACAGCTCCTCGACGGCCTCCCGGTACTTGTCGCGCGTTTTGAAATCCATGGCGGTGAAACCTGGAGCCGTTCGGAGGGTCTCGTCCACCAGACTCACGCTCTCGAAGAACTCCGCCCAGCTGATGGCCGACCTCCACCGCATG
>CAMYLJ010000117.1 GCA_947259215.1 uncultured delta proteobacterium | reverse complement strand
AACGCCCCGCCGGCGTGCCGGCGGGGCGTTCTCGTTGCCCTCTACATCCCGAGCTGACGGGCCCGGGCCCGCCCTTCGGTGCCTAGATGTCGAAGTAGAGCTCGAACTCGTGCGGGTGCGGCCGCAGCCGGACCGGGTTGACCTCGTTCTCCCGCTTGTACTCGAGCCAGGCGCTGATCGCGTCGTCGGTGAACACGTCGCCCTTGAGAAGGAAGTCGTGGTCCTCCTCTAGGCACCCGAGCGCCTCCTCCAGGTTGCCCGGCATGTCGGGCACCGCGGCGGCTTCCTCGGGAGCGAGCGAGTAGATGTTCTTGTCGAGGGGCTCGCCCGGGTCGATCTTGTTCTCGATCCCGTCGATGCCCGCCATCAGCATGGCCGCGAAGGCCAGGTACGGGTTGCACGACGGGTCCGGGTAGCGGACCTCGACACGCTTGGCCTTCGGGCTGTCCGAGTACATCGGGATCCGGCAGGCCGCCGAGCGGTTGCGGCTCGACAGGGCCAGCTTCACCGGCGCCTCGTACCCCGGCGTGAGCCGCTTGTACGAGTTGGTCGTGGGGTTGGTGAAGGCCGCCAGCGCCCGCGAGTGCTTCAGGATGCCACCGATGTAGTGGAGTCCCATGTCGGACAGGCCGGCGTAGCCCGAGCCGGCGAACAGCGGCTTGCCGTCCTTCCAGATCGACTGGTGGACGTGCATGCCCGAGCCGTTGCCCTCGAACACCGGCTTGGGCATGAAGGTGGCCGTCTTGCCGTTGGCGATCGCCACCTGCTTCACGATGTACTTGTACTTGCAGAGCTTGTCCGCCATGGAGACCAGGCTGTCGAACACCATGTCGATCTCGGCCTGGCCGGCGGTCGCCACCTCGTGGTGCTGCGCCTCCACCCGGATGCCCAGCTTCTCCATCATCAGCACCATCTCGGTGCGGAGGTCCTGGTGCTGGTCGATGGGCGGCACCGGGAAGTAGCCCTCCTGGGCGCGCGGCTTGTAGGCCAGGTTGCCGCCCTCTTCCTCGCGGCCGGTGTTCCAGGCGCCTTCGATCGAATCGACGCTGTAGAACCCGTGGTCCGGGCCCGTGCTGAAGCGCGCGTCGTCGAAGATGAAGAACTCGGCTTCCGGCCCGATGTAGGCCGTGTCGCCGATGCCCGACTGCTTCAGGTAGTTCTCCGCCTTATTGGCGATGTAGCGCGGGTCGCGCGAGTAGCGCTCGCGGGTGATGGGATCCACGATGTCGCAGAGCATCACCAGGGTGGGATGCTTGAAGAACGGGTCCATGAAGGCGGTGGCGGGATCCGGCAGCATCAGCATGTCGCTCTCGTTGATCGACTGCCAGCCGCGGATCGACGAGCCGTCGAAACCCTGGCCCTCCTCGAACGTGCCCTCGTCGATGAAGTCGATCGGGTACGAGCAGTGCTGCCATGTCCCCGGCCAGTCGATGAACCGCAGGTCCACCATGACCGCGCCCTGCTTCTTCGCGTCTTCCAGAACCTTCTTGCCTGACATCAGCTCTCTCTCCGCCGGGTTGGGGGTTCGACTCGCCGCGGCCTAGACCGCGTCCGCTCCGCGCTCGCCGGTGCGGATCCGGATGGCGTCTTCCATGGGCAGCACGAAGATCTTGCCGTCGCCGATGCGGCCCGTATTGGCGGCCTCGACGATCGCCTGCACCGCCTTGTCCGCCATGTCGTCCGCGACGGCGATCTCCACCTTGATCTTGGGCAGGAAATCCACCACGTACTCCGCGCCGCGGTAGAGCTCGGTGTGTCCCTTCTGGCGCCCGAAGCCCTTCACCTCGGTCACGGTCATGCCCTGGATGCCGATGGCGTTGAGGGCGTCCTTGACCTCGTCGAGCTTGAAGGGCTTGATGATCGCTTCGACCTTGCGCATCGGGCCTTCCTTCCTGGTCTCGCTCCGCACCCGCCGGAGTCGCCGGGAGAGCGGCTCCTGTGCGAGAGCCGGCACACGGTATCACGTCCACAGGGCCGGCCGTACCGGGCGGGCCCGACCTCTCTCCTTTCAACCCCCGTGCCATCCGCGATACGCCCGGAAAGGCACCGAGACGGCTCTCCGGCCCTCTCGTGGCGCCTCGCGCTCCCCGCTGCCCAGGAGCTGGGCAGAGTTCTGCCCAAGGCGTGTGCAATCCGGCACAGCTGGCGGGACCAGAATCGCGTTTGGGCGCCGGCCGGGCGGGAACACCTCTTGCAGTTCACCGGTCCGATGGAAGCGACCCACCCCGCGCCCACGCCCGACGCCGCCCCCGCCCGGAGCCCGACGGCCCCGGACCTGGGTGCCGCCTTCGAACGCCTCCTGCGTCACGCCGAGGCCGAGGGCCGCCGCCTCGACCTGCGGACCGGGCTCTCCCTGGCCGAGTCCTGGCGCATCGAGCAAGCCCTGCGCCAGACCCGCGGCAACCGCTCCGCAGCC
>CAMYLJ010000116.1:2448-3109 GCA_947259215.1 uncultured delta proteobacterium | reverse complement strand
TACGGTCTCGATCTGGCCCTGGCTCTCCATCGCGCCAAGCGCGTCGAGGTCATGGTGGCCAACCCACGCGCCATCGCGCACTTCGCCCGGGCCTCATTGCAGCGCTCGAAGACCGACCGGCTCGATGCCGAAACAATCCTCGAGTTCGCGATGCGCATGCCCTTTGAGGCCTGGTCACCTCCAGCCCCTCACATCCTGGAGCTACGGGCCCTCTCGCGGCGGATCGAGGCCCTGTCGAAGACCGTGGTCCAGGAGAAGAACCGTCTGCACGCGAACGATCAGAGCGAGGAGCTCAGCGAGTTCGTGAAGCAGGACATCCGGGAGCTCACGGATCTTCTGGAGAGCCGGATCACCCGGCTCCGCAAGCAGGCGCTGCTTGTGATCGAGCAATCCGAGGATCTCGCCAAGGCCTTCGCCCACATCACGTCGATCAAGGGCATCGCCAAGGCCTCCGGGATCGCGATCCTCGCCGAGCTGGCGGTGTTGTCTGCCGACATGACGACGCGTCAGTGGGTGGCCCACGCCGGTCTCGATCCCCGCCAGTATCAATCGGGTACATCGGTCCACAAGCCAGCGCGCATCAGCAAGACGGGCAACGCCCACATCCGTCGAGCCCTCTTCATGCCCGCCTTGGTCGCAGTCCAATGGGAGCCGCACATCA
>CAMYLJ010000116.1:0-2429 GCA_947259215.1 uncultured delta proteobacterium | reverse complement strand
TCCTCCACGCGATCCATGGAATGCTCGAGCACGACCAGGACTTCGCTGGTGAGAAGTTCTTCGCGATGAAGGGTTGACAGCGAACGGAGTATCTAACGGTCCGGCGCTCAGCTGCCGGCCCACGCTGACCGGTCGCGCTGCGGCGCTCAAGTAGGCCGCCAGGATACACCCAAACTTGACCCAGCCCGAATGGTCTGGGAGCTGGGCAGGCGGGAGGAGGACGTGGGCCGGTCAGCTGCAGCGCCTTGTTGGGCGGCGGGCTCACGGTTCGCTTCGATCTCGGAGACCCTCGCGTCGATCACCGCGGAGAAGGCGGGGGAGAAGGCGACAGACTTACTCTTCCAGTAGCTCGCCCCGCTCGTCGTAGCGTTCTCTGGATCGGACGCCTCCGGCCTCGTCGTATGTGAGCCACTCGCCGCGTCGCTTTCCGTGAACGAACTCGCCCACGCTGGCGAGGCGGCCGTTCGCGTGCCAGCTCCGGTAGACGCCGTGCATGGTTCCGGCTTCGTAGGGAGGGTCGGAGTGCAGCTGACCGTTCGCGTGCCAGTGGCGTAGCCGAACGGTCGCCCCCGCCTCCATGCGAAGCTCGCTCGTGCGCTGTCCCGACGCGCTCCATCGGATCGAGTGAAACGAGTATCGACCTCCGCTCGGCGACGGGAGCAGGCAGCGCACCTCGACGGAACGCGGCGGCGGCGATTCGCAGTGGTAGGGCACCCACTCGATCTGGCCGTCCGCCGTGCAGTGGAATCCGTCGCGCGCCGCCCAGGGCTCGGCGATCCTGCGGGCCTCTTCCACGCAGCGCTCCCAGCTCGCTGGGACCGCAGAGGCCGGCGTGAGAAACGCGATCGACAAGGCGACGGCTCGCCAGCGCATCACACAGCTCCCGCAGATGAAGACGCCTCGCGACGTCGGGCGAAGCCCCAATGACGAGGTGATAAGAGGCTCCGCCCGGCCGCCCAACGGATCGGCGCTCAGCTGTCGGCCACGCGGCCGGGACACGCCGAGCCCCGAAGGAACGCGGCAAGTCTACACTAGGCGCTGAGCGACCTGCTTGGAGCGAGCTGGGGGGCCCGCGGCAGGACGCCTTGGAGGCAGACCGGAGCGGCTGTGGCCGGGCAGCTGCAGTGCCTTGTTGGGCGGCACGCGTGCTGAGCTATCCAAGAAAGATGCCCGTAGGATCGGACTCGACCTCGTCGACGAGGCGCTCGAAAGAACGAACCGACTCCAGCCCTTCGTAGGGATGGAAACGTCCATTTCGGTCGGACCACTTGAGCATCCAACGATGGGTGCTCGGATCGAACTGGAAGCGAGCAAAGCTCATGTCGGTGGACTCGCCGGGTTCGCCGCGCCAGGTGGGGCGTCGCTCAAGGAGTGTGATCTGGTTGCCGCGGACCTTCCAATGGTACGAGAGCTGGTCGCGGATATGGGCGGGGACTCGCTCGCAGAACTTGTTGAGCCGGGTGGCCGCTCTCTTCTGCTCTAGTTCAGGGATCGCCACGCGTGCTCCGAATCTCGTGCCGCCCAACGGTTTCGCGCTTCAGCTGCGGACGCGGCCCCGCAGCCGCGCTGAGACGCCTAGGTTACGCCCCCGAGCGTACCACGGTCTGGAACCACCCCGGGTGCGGCCGACAGCTGCAAGCGCTTGCTAGGCAGCACACTCCTCGCTGAGAGCGTCCTGGAGCTGTTGCCTGAGGTACAGCAACTCTTCACGGCGTCGCATAGGCGGCCCCTGGTCGTCGTGAACCCAGTTGGGCGAAAGCGCTAGTGGCCACACAAGCCACCCGACGTAGGAGCGCACCTTAAACCGCGCGTTCACCTCGATGGTCGAGCTTTGGTTAGGACACCTGAGCTTGAACCGCTGACCGTACTCACGACACCCGAGCTCCGGAATGACTCCTGCGCTGAAGACGGTGAGGAATGCATGAGAGAAGCACTCTCCGCCGGGCACAATGGATTCGATGACCGGCGCGCCGTGCGGGGCCGCCGCTGCATCGAGGATCACCGACGGAACGAAGCCGGCGCCCTCAAGGTCGGCCGCAAGTTGCGAGGCCACGCCCCATTGTCCCCGGGCTGCGTACGGGCTGCCCCGTTCGCCTACAGCAAGAACGTAGATTCGAGCGCCGGACTGCGGCCTCTCGCTGACAACGGGAATGTCCGAGGTGCTCGACACGCACGCCGTGGCAACGGAGAGCATGCAGAAGATGACGACGCGGTCGAGCAATGTGCTGCCTAACGGACCGGCGGTTCAGCTGCCGGGCTGGCCCCGAGCAGCGTGAAGGCGCCAAGATAGGCCCTCAGGCTACCAGGGACCGAGATCGCCTGGCCAGGCCCGGTCAGCTGCAAGCGCTTGTTAGGCGGCGCGGATTCACAGAGTAAGTGCAACAGCGCCCGCAAAGAGAAAGGTGACCTGGAATACTTCGCTCTTCCGC
>CAMYLJ010000115.1 GCA_947259215.1 uncultured delta proteobacterium | reverse complement strand
CCGGCCGTTTCCGGCAGAGGATCGGGTAGCAAGCGGCAGACCTCTCCGAGGGTCAGGTAGGCTGGGCCCATGGGTGATCCCTCGACGGCTCCACCGGAGAAGCTTTCGGCTGCAGGCTGGCTCGCCATCGTCGCTGCCTACCTCGTGGTCCCGCTCATCCTGCTCGTGGCGGGGCGCGACCCCGGCTGGTGGCAGGCCTGGGCGTTCTCGCTGCTGGTCCTTGTCGCGGGCGTCGGCGGCCGCGCGTGGGCAGAACGCCGTCACCCGGGCCTGCAAGCCGACCGGATGAGATTCGGCCGCGGCCAGGAAGTAGAACCGTGGGACCGGGTACTCGCCCCGTTGATGGGGTTGAGCCTCCTCTACCTCCCGGTGATCGTCGGGGGGCTGGACCACCGCCATGGTTGGACCACGCCGTTCCTGGTCTGGGCGAACGTCGTCGGCCTGCTCCTTTGCGCCCTGGGGTATGGGTTTGCGGTGTGGGCGCTAGTGGAGAATCGCTTCTTCACCTCGGTGGTCCGCATCCAGACGGAGCGCGGCCACGAGGTCTGTGACAGCGGCCCCTATCGTTTCGTCCGCCACCCCGGGTATGCCGGCAATCTCCTGGGTGTGGTGGGCATCCCCCTGGCGTTGGATTCGCTGTGGGCCTTCGTCGCTGCGGGGGTCGCGCTCGTCATCTCCCTCGTCCGCACCACGCTGGAAGACCGCACGCTGGTGGAGGAGCTACCCGGCTATCGCGAGTATGCGCGGCGCGTACCGTATCGCCTGTTCCCAGGCCTCTGGTAGGCGCGACGATTCCGCTGCCCCGGACATGGCTCGATCAACCCGCGAGCGGCGTCGCCCAGGCCTCCCGCAGGCGTGCCTTCGCGTCCGCCTCGATGCAGTCGCCGTGCGCCAGCACGACGCGCTCGATGTCCCAGGCCAGGATCCGTTCGAGGCTGGCACGCGCCGCCGCCTTGTCGCTCCACCCCATCTGGTACTCGGGTGCCGGCTTGGGACGGTTCCACATACGGAAGACGGCCTTCCACCAGAAGCGCAGGAGCCAATCGGAGCCTCCCGGCGAGCCGTCTCCGATGTTCTCCACTAGATCCGTGAGTACGAGCGTTTGCGAGGCTCGGTGGAAGAAGGCGACCTCCGCGATGAAGCGCGTTCCGCGCACCAGCACCTGATCGATTTGGCCCTCCCACACCTGCGGGCTTCGATCCCCGAGCAGCCAGTGGCCACGTGGAAGTAGTGGTACGTGCCCGGCGCCACGATGTGCTTCAGCGGGCCGACCGCCTCGACCTCGGCCCTGAGCGCCGCGTCGATGGGGCAGGGGGAGTGCGCCACGAGCGAGCCGTCGCGCAGCCGCAGCAGCGTGAGCCGCGCCGAGATGTCCATGGCCGCGAAGCGAACGGGATAGCGCTTCAGCCAGACGTCGCCCGGCACGAGGGGGACGAGGGGAGACTCGAGATCCGAGTCGGTCATCGGAGCTCCACGGCGGGCGTTCGCCTCCTGAGGCTCCACTGTACACGCCACACGTGGGCCTCAATGACCCTCCAGGCCGCAAACAGCGTCCGCTGGCTGGCTGCCGGTCCTGGGCCACCGGTCCGAAGACGGGTGCTCAACCCGGTGCGGCGAGTCGCGCGGATGCAGGCGTCAGCAGCGCGGAATCAAGCGCTCGTCGACACAACCAAGCGCAACCAAAGCGCGGAACCAAGCACCGCCAGAACGAGAATTCCTCAGCAAATCCGGCGACTTATGGCGGGGCGGACGGGACTCGAACCCGGCGATCCTGAGGATAAGTGCCCGGAATCGTGAGGGTTTCTCGTGCCGACCCCGTGCTCAAGGTGTGCTCAAGGCTTCCCACTAGCGGGGGAGATCCGAGAAAGGGCTGGTCCCTCCTCAAGGTTGGGCTCGCATGCTTCGATATTAGCCTTGACTAATAATTAGCTCAGACTACTATTCCTCTTGTCTCGGGCGAGTGGGGTGACCCGACAGTGACGGAGGTCGAGTACACCGATGAGTTCGGAGTTTGGTGGCACGGACTCAGCGAAGCCGAGCAAGAAAGCGTGGCCCACGGAATCGGCCTCCTCGTGGCTAGGGGCGCGACACTTGGGCATCCCTACAGCTCTGGCGTCGTAGGATCCAGGCACAACCACATGCGAGAGCTTCGAATCCAACACCAAGGCCACCCAGTCCGCGTGTTCTATGCGTTCGACCCTCGCCGGACTGCGGTCCTACTGATCGCCGGCGACAAGATCGGAGACGATCGATTCTATGAACGGATGGTTCCGATCGCTGACCGCCTCTACGACGAGCATCTCGAGCAGCTGAAGCGCGAAGGCGCCACCTAGGGATTCGATCCCGAGACCAGGAGAGAGACGACCATGGCACGACCGTTCAAGGAGCTACGAGACAAGATGACCCCCGAGGCTCGCGAGCGCGTCGACCACCGCGTGCGCGAGACGCTGCTCGAGATGACCTTGAAACAGCTTCGACAGCGGGTCAGCGGTTTGACACAAACTCAACTGGCCGATCTCATGGAGGTCACGCAGGGAGCGATCTCCCAGCTCGAAAAACGCCAGGATGTGCTCCTCAGCAAGCTCGCTGGCTACGTCCACGCGCTCGGTGGAGACCTGGAGCTCATCGCTCGCTTCCCGGACACCGACGTGCGAATCACCCAGTTCGATACCGAAGACGAGACACCAACCGCTGCCAACGGATAGTCACCGATCGGGGCATCTCCGGTTGGCGCCAGTCGCTTGAGCCCGGGGGCCAAGGTTGGTCCGGCGGCCACGGCACGTGTCCGTATCTGCTCCTGCAGCGCCCAGGACAGGTACCCCACATGCGGGCCCACTCCAACGCCCGAACTTGCCCGAACTGCCGCGCCGTGATGATGCGGCTGGTCGTTGGCGGCCGCCCAGTACGCGAGGTGGCGGCAATGTTCGGCATCAGTCCTCAGACCGTCTACAAGTGGATGCGCCGCTATCACGAGGGTGGCGACCACCCAAGACGATCCATCTCTCGTGTAGGATGGCGTTCATGGGTGGTGAGGTGGAGTTCAAGGCGTACGCGCCGGGCCAAGGGGAGCTTCTGCCGTCGTACACGGCGGATGCGTTGGCTCCCTCGGACCCGGCGTTCTTCGTAGACGAGGTGGTAGAGGGCCTGGATCTTCAGGCCTTCGAGCACCGCTACTCGGCGGTGGGGGAGCGTGCCTACCCGCCGCGGATGCTGTTGAAGCTGTGGCTGTTCGGTGCCCTCTCGGGGGTGTACAGCGGGCGGGAGATCGCCCGTCGGCTGCACTACGACCTGCGGTTCCGGTACCTAGCGGGAGAGCTGCGACCGGACTTTCGGACGATCAACCGGTTCCGGCTGGTGCACGTGGAGGACTTCCGGGAGGTATTTCGCCAGACAGTGCGGATCGCGCGTCAGGCAGGGCTGGGGAAGCTCGGGCGGGTGGCAATCGACGGCACGAAGATCCGAGCGAACACGTCGCGCCACAAGGCGATGAGCCGGGGGCGGATGGACGAGGCGGAGGCGCAGCTCAACGACGAGATCGGTCAGATCCTGATGCAGATCGAGGAGCAGAACGCGGCGGAGGACGACGAGCACGGGGATAGTGACGGCGGAGGGGGCCTTCCGGAAGAGCTCCAGAGCCGCGAGGCGCGGAGGGAGCGGATCCGTGCGGCGCGGGAGCAGCTGGAAG
>CAMYLJ010000114.1 GCA_947259215.1 uncultured delta proteobacterium | reverse complement strand
CACCGCGCGACGTCTGGTCGAAGCGGTCCGTTCGCACTCCAAGGGCGGCCTCGACGCGTTCCTGCAGCAGTACGGGCTGTCGACCCAGGAGGGCGTCGCGCTCATGTGCATCGCCGAGGCCCTGTTGCGGATCCCGGACAACGAGACCCAGGAAGCGCTGATCCGCGACAAGATCACGGCCGCGAACTGGGACCGGCATCTCGGCGCCAGCGATTCGGTCTTCGTCAACGCCTCGACCTGGGCGCTCATGCTCACCGGGCGGGTGGTCGGCGCGGAACGGGTCAGCGGCATCCAGGGCCAGAGCGCGGGCTCGGTGCTGCGCCGGCTGGTTGCGCGGGTCGGCGAACCGGTGATCCGCGAGGCGACCGTCCAGGCGATGCGGATCATGGGCCGCCAGTTCGTCATGGGCCGGAACATCGAGAGCGCGCTCGAGCGCGCCAGGGACTTCGAGAAACGCGGCTACCGCTACTCCTACGACATGCTGGGCGAAGCGGCGCGCACGCGGGAGGACGCCGACCGGTTCTTCGAGTCGTACCGCATGGCCATTGACGCCATCGGCAAGTCCTCGAAGGGCAAGGGGATCATCGACGGCCCCGGAATCTCGGTGAAGCTCTCCGCCCTGCACCCCCGCTACGAGCTCTGGAACGAGCGCCGGATCATGGACGAGATGGTGCCGCGCATACACGCGCTGGCCACGCTCGCGGCTGGGTACGACATGGGCCTCAACATCGACGCAGAGGAGGCCGCCCGCCTCGACATTTCGCTGGACGTGTTCGACGCCATCTCGGGGTCCGACGAGCTCCGGGACTGGAACGGCTTCGGGGTCGTCGTGCAGGCCTACCTGAAGCGCGCGCCGTTCGTGATCGACTGGCTCGCCGACATGGCGCACCGGCACAAGCGCCGCCTGATGGTGCGGCTGGTGAAGGGCGCGTACTGGGACGCCGAGATCAAGCTGTCCCAGGAGCTGGCGCTGGCCGGCTACCCGGTCTACACGCGCAAGGTGAACACCGACGTTTGCTACCTGGCCTGCGCGCGCAAGCTCATCGCGGACCGCGAGGCGTTCTATCCCCAATTCGCAACCCACAACGCGCACACCATCGCCGCGGTGCTCGAGTTTGCCGGCAAGGATCGGGACTTCGAGTTTCAGTGCCTGCACGGCATGGGCGAGGAGATCTACGAGGAGGTGGTCGAGAAGTCCGCCATCAAGAGGCCCTGCCGGATCTACGCGCCGGTAGGCGAGCACGAGGACCTGCTCGCCTACCTCGTCCGGCGGCTGCTCGAGAACGGGGCCAACAGCTCCTTCGTCAACCGCATCCAGAACGAGGATCTCCCGGTCGACGCGATCATCGCCGACCCGGTGGCCGAAGCCCGGGGTCACGCCTTCGTGCCCCACCCCCGCATCCCGCTTCCGCGCGATATCTACGGGCCGCGGCGGCCGAACTACGCCGGCCCCGACCTCACCGACCGGGCCGAGCTCGAGCGCCTGGGCGTCGCCATGACCGAGGCCGAGACGGTCGAGTGGACCGGCGGGCCCATCGTCGCGGGCGAGGAGCGCGATGGCGAGCGGCGCGAGGCGTTGTCGCCGGCCGATCACACCCGGGTCATTGGATCGGTCGGGGAGGCAAGCGAGGACGACATCGAGCGCGCGCTCGCGTCGGCGTCTGACGCCGCCCGGGCGTGGGCAGAGACCCCGGTCGAAGAGCGCGCCGAGTGCCTTCGGCGGCTCGCTGACCTGATGGAAGCGGAGACGCCGCAGCTCATGGCCATCGCCATCCGCGAGGCGGGCAAGACGCTGGCCGACGCGGTGGCCGAGATACGCGAGGCGGTGGATTTCTGCCGCTATTACGCGCTCCGTGCGGAGGCGGACTGCGGCGCGGGCCACCTGCTCCGGGTGCCGCGCGAGGACGGGCAGACCGTCAGAGTGGAAGGGGGCCAGGTGTTCTGCTGCATCAGCCCGTGGAACTTTCCCCTGGCGATCTTCGCGGGCCAGATCACCGCGGCCCTCGCGGCGGGCAACGCCGTGGTGGCCAAGCCCGCCGAGCAGACGCCGCTCATCGCCGCGGCGGGCGTGCGGCTGATGCACCGGGCCGGGATCCCCGGCGAGGTGCTGCACCTGCTGCCCGGCGACGGCGTGAAGGTCGGGGCGGCGCTGGTCTCGGACCCCCGGGTGAGCGGGGTGTGTTTCACCGGCTCGACCGAGGTCGCCCAGATCATCAGCCGGACGCTGGCGAAGAAGGACGGCCCCGTCTACCCGCTGATCGCCGAGACCGGCGGGATGAACGCGATGATCGTGGACTCGAGCGCGCTGCCCGAGCAGGTCACCCGGGACGTGGTGATGTCCTCGTTCCAGAGCGCCGGACAGCGCTGCTCGGCGCTCCGGGTGCTGTTCGTGCAGGAGGACGTGGCGAACCGGATGCTCGGGATGATCCGCGGCGCGATGGAGGAACTCACGGTCGGTGATCCGGCGTATCT
>CAMYLJ010000113.1 GCA_947259215.1 uncultured delta proteobacterium | reverse complement strand
CTTCATGGGTTCGAGCACCACCGACAGCACCTGCCGGTCCATGTAGTTGACCATGTAGAGCGTCGAGCAGACGATCAGCACGTAGGTCGATCGCGGACCGCCGATCTGGAATTCCCTCTTGGCCATGGTCTGAGTCAGGCCCTTTCGCGCCTCCTGGCAAGAATGGTGAATTGGCTCCGGCGACTCTAGTCGCGATCTTCCGCGCTGCACGTTCTCTACTCGGGTGGGAAGATCGACGCGACCGAGGATCGCCTGGGTGGCGTCGGGCGGCTGGACGGCGGCGGCGAAGACGCCGCCGCATGCGGACTGTCGCCGTCGCGGCCAGCAGCCGCATGCGCGGGCGCGGCCGAGGACGCCTGGGAAGAGGTGGGCAAGCGCTTCGACCGGGCCTGGGAGGACGTGTCGAGCAGCGCCCAGCGTCTGCTCTCGCGCTTCAGCTAGCCCGCGCGCCCCTCGCTGGTCGCACCCACGCTCCGGCGTTGAGGCGAGATGTCGCCGGGTGGCGCAAAATGACCAGTCATTGGCGCATCCTACGCTCCCGCGAGGCGGCTGGGAAGCGGATCCTCGCTCGTGAATCGAGACCAAGGAGAGCCGCCATGACGCCCAAGGCCATCAAGATCGACCGCCGCTTCATCGGAGCGCCCGCAGGCGCCTTCAACCCCACAGTCGCGCTGTTCCTCCTGGCCATCGCGGGATTCGGACTGGGCGCCGCCGCGATGGCGACCGGCCAGCTGCCGGCTCTCCTGGGAGTGCCCGGCCTCGCGGTCTGCATCTACCTCTCCTTCACCGTCCTCCACGACGCGATGCACGGGACCGCCCACCGCTCCAAGGCGGTCGGCCACGCCATGGGCCGCATCTGCGGGCTGCTGCTGCTGGTGCCGCTGCCGATCTTCCGGGGCGTCCACCAGGTCCACCACGCCCACACCAACGATCCCGAGCGCGACCCCGACCTGATCGTGGCCTTCGGGCCCGGCTGGCTGCGCCCGCTCGCGCTGGCGCTCACGATCCCGGCCTACCGCTGGCACTTCTACCGCCAGCGCCTGTGGCGCGACGCCGCCGGCCTCCGCGAGGCGGTGGCGACCGACCTGGCGATCGCGGCGTTCCTGACCTGGGCCTTCGTCTGGGGGCCGGCCGGCCTGGTCGCGCTCTGCTGGCTCGCGCCGCTCGCGATCGCCGCACTCTGGCTCGCGTTCGCGATCGACTACCTGCCCCACCATCCGCACGCGCAGCAGGGGCGCTACTACGACACGCGCATCTTTCCGGGTCGCATCGCCAACCTGCTGCTGCTCGGACAGAACTACCACCTGATCCACCACCTCTGGGCCACCATTCCCTGGTACCGCTACCAGCAGGCCTTCCGCGCGATCGAGCCCGAGCTGCGCGAGCGCGGGTGCGCGATCGGCTGGCGCAGCCTGGCGCTCGCGCCCGACGCGCTCCCGCCGGAGCGATCCGCTCCCCCGGACGTTCGCCGCGCCGCCGCCTGAGCGCCGCGGCGCGCCGACCCAGGAGGGCCCACCCGTGACGGGCGCCCCGGCTAGCCGGGGGCCCCGCGGCTCACCTCGACCGTTGGCGCCGGCGGCGCAAATCGTCGAGACTTCGGTGGCATCCAGCTGCAAACCCGTCCAGACATGGAGTTCATGCATGCGCCTGCTCGAGCGAATCATTCTCGTCGTCGCCCTCGGTACCCTGCTCGGATCCTCGGGTTGTGCGAGGAAAGCCGGGCCCTCCTACGACCCCTTCTTGAGATTTCCCGCGACCGCACAGTGGGCCTGGGATGACGCCTTGAACCGGTTTCCCGCCGATCCAGCGATCGAGGAATTGAACATCCGCACCCTGGCGCGGGAGACCATCACGGCTGGCCTGGCGGCACGCGGCTATACGCTGGCCCCACAGGGCGGGAAGGTGGACTTTCGGGTCCACTACCACGTCGGCCTCCGGAAGGTCATCAAGAAGGACTCGGTCGAGGGGTACGGCTCGCTGTCCTTGAGTCTCGTCGATGCTTCGACGAATCGAAACGCCTGGGTGGGATTCATCGAGGCCGACGTCGATGTCTCGAACTCGGAGGCCGAACGGCGCAAGCGCCTGCAGAAAGAGGTGAACAAGATGCTGAAGGATTTCCCGCCCTCTCAGTAGCCCATCGACGCCACACTCGAGCGGACAAGGCGGACAAGCGGCCTTGGAGGTCCGAGAAGCTGCCCGAGATCGGAGGACCCCTGCCGAGCGACCCTGGCTAGCCCCCCGGCCGCAGCCGCGCCCCGAGCCTCTCGATCATCTCCGCCGTCATCCGCGGCAGATCGTACTCCGGCTTCCAGCCCCACTCCTCCCGCGCCGCCGCGTCGTCCACGTGCTCCGGCCACGAGTCCGCGATGGCCTGGCGCACCGGGTCCACCTCGTAGTCGATCGCGAAGTCCGGCAGGTGCCGCCGGATCTCCGCCGAAAGCTCCTCGGGTCCGAAGCTCATGGCCGTCAGGTTGAAGGCGTTGCGGTGCACGAGCCGCGCCGG
>CAMYLJ010000112.1 GCA_947259215.1 uncultured delta proteobacterium | reverse complement strand
GGCCCGGATGCCGATCGTGGAGACGATCCCGAACAGGTCGTCCAGCTGCACCCGGTCTCCCACGCGGATCGGCCGCTCGAAGAGCAGGATCACGCCCGAGACGAAGTTGTTGACCACGTTCTGCAGCCCGAATCCGACACCCACGCCCACGGCGCTGAGCAGCAGCGTCACCCGATCGAGGGAGAAGCCGAGCGCGCCCACGGCCACTACGAAGCCGATGACGAGGATGGCGTAGCGGGTGAACGTGGAGAGCGCGAAGGCCGCACCCGGCGGCGTGCGCACCCGGGCGAAGACCTCCTGGTCGAGGGCGAAGCTCGTGAAGCGGGCGAGGAGCCAGGAGAGCCACAAGGTGAGGAAGAACGCGATCACGCCCCCGAGCGAGATCGAGACCGGCCCGTAGCCGAGCGAGGCAGAGAGCACGGCGCCCAGCGCAGAGCGGGCCGGGGTCCAGAGACCCGCCGTCGTCAAGGTCGCGTACACCCACGCCAGCACACCCAGACCGCGCAGCCCCCTGCGCACCACGCGCAGGAACGCGGGTCGGGACGACCGGATCATGCGCAGCCGCCCGAGCCCACCCTCTTCGACGACGTGCTCGACCACGGCCTCGCCGATCCGGACGATCGCCGCCCAGGCTGCTCCGATCACAGTTCCCCAGATCGTGAGCAGGGCGATGCGGTCGGCCAGGGCCGTGTAGCCGAGAAGGACGGCCCCGAGCCCGACTGCGAAGGCGGCTGCGACGAGCCGCATCCACCCGCCGAGGAGCCGCAGCCACGGTCCGCGGGCGGCCTGCCAGGGAACGTGCTGGAGGCGCTCCGGGCGGCGCAGCCAGACCACGCCCGCCAGGCCCACAGCGAGATCGAGCCCGAGGAGACCGCGGTCCGCCACGGGGACGCCGGCCATCACGAAGCGCGCGAGCTCGAGGAGCCCCAGGACGGCCAGGCCGATTAGGGGCCCGCGCAGGGCAGGCGCCAGCATGCCGGCCAGGACCCGGAACCACGCGGCCAGCGCCAGCGGCGTGACCAGGAGCTGGAAGCTCCGGACGCCCTCGAGCTGGAGGACGGGCATCAGAAGGACGGCGAGCAGGAAGGACGCCGCCCACGGGTGGCGCAGCGCGTCGGACGCCGCGCCCGCCTGCTCCGGCTGCTGGCGCTCTCGGGCGGCACGGACGCTGCCGAAGAACCACGCCAGCACCAGCAACACGACGCCCTGGACGATGAGCGCGTCGCGGCGCGCGCGCGCCTGGGGGACGAGCTCCGCCCACACGCCGGAGAGGCGCGCGACCAGCTCGCCCGGCAGGGCGACGAGCGCCCCGGCGGCCGGGATCGAGCGCCAGACGGGATCGTGCTGGCGTGTCAGCAGTCCTCCAGCGAGCTCCTCCTGCGCCGCCGCGACCCGCTCGAGGGCCGGGCGCAGGCTGCGCCGCGCCTCGCGGACCTGGTCCTGGAGCGCGGTGGCCGACGCGAGATCGGCGCCGACCTGCTTCTTCGCAGCCGCGAGTGCGGCCAGGGCCTGATCGACTCGCCGCAGGACCGCCTCGGGAGCCTGGCTGCGACGCGCTTCTGTTCGGGTCCGCTGCCACAGCTCCCCCTGTTCCGCGATCTCCGCGAGCCGCGTATCCAGGGCGTCCGCCTCGGCGCCGATCTCGGCCTGGAGCGCCTCGAAGCGGGCGTCCAGAGCCTCGCCGCTCGACGCCTGGGCCTCGACCTCGAGCGGCGTGACGGGCCCCGCCAGCAAGGTCTCCACGCGCTCGGCAGCCGAGGCCAGATCCGGCTGCAACTCCTCGAGCTGCGCTGCCATCCGCTCCAGCGCCTGCGTGGGCCGCCGCGCCTGCGCCTCCTCCAGCCTGGCCGTCAGGGCCTCTGCACGGGCGCCGATCTCGCCCGCGGGCACAACGGACGGTGCGACGCCCGGCTGCTCACCGACCGCCTCCTGGGCCGTGGCCGCGGCTGCGAATCCAAGCGCCAAGAGCCCAGCCAAGACGGTACGAACGCCGCGCGCCGTCATCCTCTGAGCGCTCCCGGCAGCCCTGCGTCTGTCCATGCCGCCTGCACAACGCGTCCCTCCATGAATCCATGGGCACCGTACGTCGGCCGAGCGGTGGGGACATCCCCCGAAACGGGGGAACCGAGGGCTGGCGTCCGCCCGAGAGACGACTTGGTGCTAGCCCCCCTCCCGACCTGGGCGTACGGAGGAGCTTGCATCCGCGGGACGAAAAGCGACCTTCCCTGGGGGATTTCATGGCCGCAGATCTGCTCGTCACGAAGCTGCACCCGCCGTCGCTCCCGGACGACTGGATTGTTCGGCCCCGGCTCCTGGAGCGGCTCGAGCAGGGGCACCCCTGCCCGCTCACGCTGGTTTCGGCCCCGGCCGGCTACGGCAAGAGCCTCTGCGTCGCCGCCTGGCTCCAGACCCGGGCGGAGCCGAGCGCGTGGCTCTCCCTCGATGCCGGCGACAGCGACCCCGGTACGCTCACGACGTACCTGGTGGCCGCCGTACGCACGATGTTTGCGGA
>CAMYLJ010000111.1 GCA_947259215.1 uncultured delta proteobacterium | reverse complement strand
CAGGGGTGACGAGAGGGGCTTCGTAGGGGCGTTGTTTCGGACACTAGACGCCCGTCGTTTCGGAGCCGTAGGAGGCGAGCGCCGATAAGGCGAGCAAGGTCCGATATGCGCGGCATATGGGGCCTGCCAGCCAGCCCCACATCGCCGGCTCCGCGTAGCTGGCCAGTGGGGCGGCACTCATCAAGGCGAGCGCAGCGAGCGCGACGGCCGCCGCCACCGCCGTCCACTTCTGTAGTCTCTTCAAGCAGCCGCACCATCTATCCCTCGTCCGTTCCCGACATGGACTCTGTAAATCGAGTGAACCTGTCCTCGTTGAACATGAGGGAGGCAGTCGCCGGCGGGTTCCCCGAGCCGCGGGAGAGCGCCCCAGGCAGTCACCTGGCGAGGCGTCCGGATTTGTGGGGAATCTGGGGCTCGCCGCTCAGCCCGAAGCCGCCACCGGCCCGAGATAGATATCGAGCCAGTCGAGTACTTCCCGGATCACCTCGTTCGGCGCCGCCGGGACGTGGCCGCCTTCGAGGAGGACGAGGCGCTTGTGCTCGCTGGACGTGCCGAGCATGTCGAACATCGGTTGAATGTTCGTCTCGACGGGCGCTCCGAAGTCCTTCTTGCCGTTAATCATCACCGTCGGCACGGTCGAGCGGGGGAGGAAGTTCTGCGGAATAGCGGCCGGCGGCCAGTCGTCGGAGCGACGATAGAGGCCACCCGCGACGAGGACGCTGGCGCCGAAGCGCGGCTCGATAGCCGTCATCACGGGTCCCAGGTACGCCCCCCAGCTCATGCCGTAGAAGGCCAGCCGATCGCTGTCGATGTCGGTCCGCGTCTCGAGGTAGTCGATCGTCCGCCGCAGGTCCTTGGCCTGCTGAATCGTCAGATCCCGCGCCTCGTTGGGACCCCACTGATCGATCCGCCGCTCGTAGGTGCCTTTGTAGATCGGGTAGATCAATGCCCGGCCGCTCTTCGGGATGAAGTAGCCCATC
This sequence comes from uncultured delta proteobacterium, assembly GCA_947259215.1. Classification (GTDB taxonomy): domain Bacteria; phylum Myxococcota_A; class UBA9160; order UBA9160; family JAFDET01; genus CAMYLJ01. The sequence goes on along the minus strand of CAMYLJ010000111.1, from coordinate 1,546 downwards.
GGGAAGTTCGGGTTGGAACTGTCGCGCAGGAATCTCGCGCTGGACGGTGGGAAATACAGCACCGCCTGGTAGGGAGGCTCGACGTCCAGCGGCAAGAACAGATGGATCGGCAGCCGCTCGTCCCCGTACGCCGCGGCGACGGACACGACTTCGTGCCGCCAGGCCCGGGGAACGTCCTCCGCCGACTCCTCACGCACGTCGAGCTCGCGCTCGTCGTAGTCGAAGCTCTGCCGGACCAGCGCGAAGACACCGTCGTCGACCGGTCTGTCCTGCCGATGGTCGTAGACCGGGTTGTCGACCGCGGCCAGCGATTCGGCACTCGGCTCTGCGTCGGTGCGAATGCAGCGAAAGCCGTTGACCAGCAGGCGATTGTAGGGATCGGTCGCGTCGGAGCCGCGATAGAGGTAGTCCGGCTCCGACCACGCACCGCCGAGGATGTAACGGCCGTCGCCCGTCCGGTTGAGACACCACTCGCGAACATTGCCCGCCATGTCGTAGGTGCCGTAGGGGCCGAGGCCGGCGTAGCTGCCGACTGCCGCGGGACCCTTGGTGTCGAAGTTGCTCCACAGCAGGATCTCGCTGAAGATGCCGTACTGCGCGGCGCGCCGCCAGTGGAAGATGGTGGGCAGGCTCTTGCCGGCCCAGGCCGCGTAGGCCGAGGCCTCGAACCAGCTGACCCCGCCGACCGGCAGATCGTCCTCGCCCTCGGGGTAGCTGCCGAGCGCCCAGCCGGCGGGACCCGGGCGCCCGGTCGTGTCCACGAAGGTGCTCCTGCCGGCTTCCGAGTCCCAGTAGCGGTCTTCGCGGTAGCCGCCAGCGTCGACGAACGCCTTGTACTCGCGGTTGGTCACTTCGTACTTGTCGATCCAGAAGTCGTCGATCACGACAGGCTCGAGAGATCTGAAGGCGACGCGCCCCCCGGACACGTGCACCATGCCGGCTGGCATCTGCCCTTCCTCGAAGAGCCGGAAGGTGATGCGCCCTTCGAAGGGCGCTCCCTCGTGCGTGACGTAGCCTTCCTTCTCGACGCGAAAGCGAGCCGGAACCGGCAAGAGCGCATTCTCGACCGGCGTCTCGCCGAGGTGGATCCACTCTCGCTCCGGATGGTTGTACCCCTTGACGTAAACGGTGGCGCCGGGCGGGTCCGACTCGAGACTCAACGGGACGCCAGCGTTCTGGAAGTACTCGTCGAGGAAGGGGTCCTCGGGAATGATCTCCGACGCCTCGTGCAGCAGACGCAGCGCCGCGTCCTGGTCTCCCTCGTTGAGCAGGCGCTCAATCTCCGGCAGTGCCTCGTTGCGGGCCCACGACACTCGCGAATTCCGCTGTGCGAACCAGACCAGCCCGGCCACGACGAGCGTGGTCGCCAGCCCGGCGGTAACCAGGGGACCCGGGCGCAGCAGCAGCGAGGCTAGACCCGCTTCGGGCGTCTCGAGCCGGCGTTTGAGCGCCGTGAACTCCTCGTGCAGCTCCTGGCCGGACGCGAAGCGCTCCTCGGGCTCCTTGGCGAGGCACCGGTCGAGAATCTCCTGGAGCTCGCCCGGCA
>CAMYLJ010000110.1 GCA_947259215.1 uncultured delta proteobacterium | reverse complement strand
CGAGTGACGTCGCGTGGGTCGAGAGCCCTCCGGCCCGGAGCGCGCGAGGGTCGAGCAGGCGGATGCTGCCGGGCTCGCCGCCGAACTCGACCGCGTCGACCAGCAGGATGGTGTCGGGCTCGCTGCGGACGATCGGCTCGAGATGGTTCTCCGGGGCAATCCCGGCATCGATGACGCACCCCGCCGCGCGCCCTCCGAGCGCCTCGGCGACGGCGCTCCCGGCACCGTCGTCTCCCGCGAGACGATTCCCGATGCCGACGACGCAGATCCTGCCTTCGACGCATCCTGCCAGCCGCACGAGGTCGTCCACTAGACCACCTCCGCCGTGCTTCGCCGGCACTTCGGGCACTGCACGCGCAGCCGATCCGCCCGCTGCACCTCCGCCGACGCGCTCTTCAGCGACGCGTCCAGCGTCCCCAGGTCCTGAAGCGCCACGAGCAGGAGCGTCGGGTTCGCGAAGGCGATCGGGCCGAGGCGCCGATAGAGCCAGCGCAGCTGATCCGTCGGCGCCACGGCGCTGCCGCAGATCTCGCACAGCAGCAGCTCCTTCTGGACGCGCTCCTCGAAGTCCTCCGGGCGGACGCCGAGGAAGTCCCACTCGTTGGTGAGCTCGATCCCCGCCCCGGTTGGGCAGTGACGCTCGCACTGGCCGCACCAGATGCAGGCGTCGAGGTGCTGGACCAGGGTCCGGGTCGGACGCTCGGGATCGAGATCGTCGATCACCTCGATGCACTTCGGCGGACACACCTGCACGCAGGCGCCGCACCCGACGCAGCCTTCCTCCACGAACCGCGGCCGGCCCCGGAAGCCCTCGTCGGGCGTGAAGGGCTCGTCGGGGAAGCGCGTCGTGAACGGCTTCGAGAAGAGCGACGCCAGCGCCTCGCGCAGCACGCGGGGCTGGAGGATCGCGGGAAGCCTCATCGGCCTTCCTCCCCGTCTTCGGCGAGCCGGTCCAGCACACTTCCCTCCCACAGGGGCGTCCCGGATCGATGCGCCGCCCGTGCCAGCGCGTGGGATCCGGTCGGGGAGGTCAGGACCAGGAAGATCAGGCACAGGGCGCCCTTGGCCAGGACGGCGGGGCTTCCGGCCGTCAGAACGGCTCCCGCGACGATCAAGAGCGTCCCCAGCGCGACGCACTTGGTGGCCGCCTGCATCCGGCTGTAGACGTCCGGCAGGCGCAGCAGGCCCAGGCAGCCCACCACGTCGAAGGCGACGCCCAGTCCGACCAGCGCGGCCCCGATCCCCTCAGTCACCGAAGGTCCTCCCCTCGATCTGCTTCGCCAAGGCCAGGGTGCCGACGAACCCGAGCAGCGCCAGGGCGATGGCGATGTCCATCAGATACGCGAGGCCCGTCAGCGTGGACAGGACGACCAGCATCCCCAGGACGACCGTGGCCAGCGTGTCGATGGCCAGCATACGGTCGGGCACGCTCGGCCCGCGGGCCGCGCGGACCAGGCACAGGGCGCAGCAGCCGATCAGCGCGAAGAGGAAGGCGGTCATTCGAAGATCCTCCCCAGGATGCGCTCGAAGCTCGCGGCGATCCGCGTGCCGGCCTCCACGGGATCGGTGCTGCGCACGTTCAGCCAGTGCACGTAGAGCCACCCCCCGTCCACCAGCTCGACCGTCAGCGTACCGGGTGTCAAGGTGATCGCGTTCGCCAGCAGGGTGCGGGCCGTGGTGCTCTCGAGCGCCGTCCGGATCTTGACGATGCCGGGCCGGATCGGCAGGCGCGGGTGGAGGATGCGGTAGGCCACGTCCAGGTTGGCGAGCAGGACCTGCCACAGGAAGACGCCGATGAAGACGAGCGCCCAGAAGTAGCGGCGAGGCTCCAGCCAGCGGCCGAGCGCGACGGCCGGCGCCGGCCGGCGCGTCCCCGCCACCAGCACGGCCACGGCCAGGCCGGCCGCGACGGCAGTCCCGTCCAGCCGGCCCGTGTGCGGGTCCAGGGGCCAGGTGAGCAGGAGCCAGAGTCCGAGCGCGACCACTGCCGTGCGCCAGTGATTCACCACCCTCCCCCCACGCCCTCGAGCAGGACGGCCACGGCCGGGGCGATTCCGAGGGGCTGCGCCAGTCCAGGAAGGGCCACGAGCCCCATCCCGACGCACAGCACCGAGAGCACCAGCATCGGTGCCGCCATCAGGGCCGGCGTGCCCGGGACGACGCGAGCGGCGCTGGCCGGCGCCGGACCGTCGAAGCAGTCGCGCTGCAGCCGGAGCTGGTAGCCCAGCGTGACAACGCTGAAGAGCACGGCGGCGACCGCGAGCCCGAGGTGCCCGGCCTCGATGCAGGCGACGACGATCAGGAGCTTGCTCCAGAAGCCGCCGAAGGGCGGCACCCCGGAGATGGACAGCGACGCGATCAGCGAGGTGCGGCTGGCCACGGGAATCACCGCACCGAGTCCGCCCAGCTCCCGCAGGTCCCGCGTCCCGGCCGCGCGCTCGACGGCACCGGCGTCCAGGAAGAGCAGCGCCTTGCAGACGGCGTGGTTCACCAGGTGGAAGAGGGCGCCGGCCAGGCCCAGCGGTGTTCCGAGGCCGAGCGCGACG
>CAMYLJ010000109.1 GCA_947259215.1 uncultured delta proteobacterium | reverse complement strand
GAACAAGGCCCCTTTCCAACCCGTGGAGGTGCGGACTCCCAGATTCCAGGTTTCGAAAGGGCCGGTCGGCAGCAGCTCGTCGCCCACGCTGCGCTGGTACTCGAACTGCCCGTCGAGCCGCACGCTGACGTCCCTTCCCAGGCTGAAGGTGTAGGCGGTCTCCGTATAGATGCCCCCGGCAACGTCGGGCACCATTCCGGCACTCACCCCCACGTGGGCGTCCTCGCTGGGCCTGAAGATCACGCTCGCGTAACCGAACCCCCGGTCCGCGTCCGCGCCGGCGGCCTCGGCCATGCTGACGAACTCGTCCGAGATGCGGCGCTTGATCCGCCAGATGTAGCCGGTCGAGAAGCGCAGTCGGCCCTCCTCGCGAGCCAGGGTGAGTGTCGTCGCTGTTGACGAAGGGGAGTCCCAGGTACTGACGGCCGCCGGTGAGGACGATCCCCTTGTGGCGGAGCTTGGCGTTCGCGATGCCGAGGACGCTGTAGCCCTCCTGGCCGGGTGCCAGAAGACCCGTTCCGTCCCGGTCGTCCGGCGCAACGAGCGGCTGCGAGGTGAAGCCCTCCACCTCGAGGGCGAGCGCGTCCTTCAGCCAGCCGGAGCGGTAGTAGAGGGAGCCGCCGATCGCCCACGCCTCGCTGAGCAGGTCGATCGTGCGGTCCTTGCGCAGGTAATAGGTACGGAAGCGAGCCTCGAGCTGGGTGTCGGCGAGGAAGGCCGGCAGCCCCTGGAGCTGCTGGCGGAGCCCCGGGAAGAGGGAATCCCTGCGCTCGGGAGGGAGGAAGGTCCGCTCCAGCGGGGCCTTGATCGCCTCGGTGGTGGTCGGCGCGGTCTCCTTCTCGAGCTCGCGCTCCGCTGCGCCGCAGGGGTCGGCGGCGAGCGCGACGAGCGCGGCTCCCAGGAGGAAAAGAGCTGCCGGATGCCGGCTTCCCATCGTGCTCCCGCGCACCTAAAGCGCCAGGCGCGCTCGCAGGCCGAAGACCCAGCTCGTACTTCTGTCCGGGTTGAGCGCCGGATCGATCAATAGCTGCATCGAAGGCGTGATGGCGAGCTCCCGGGTCACCGAGAGACGGTAGTAAACCTCCAGCGTGTACTGGTCGCGCAGGCCGGAACCGAACACGGTCTCGTTCGGTCGTCCCCAGTTGAAGCCGAACCCGAGCTGACTTCCCGATCCCAGTGTCGCGAGGCCGCTCGGCGTGTAGCCGGCACCGATGGCGACCGACTTGTCCAGGAGGCTGCTGCCGTCGTTCGCGTAGGCTCCGCGTACGAACACCAGCCAGTTGTCTCCGATCGAGTGATTGAAGGAGAGCACCGCGCCGAAGCCGCCCTCGGCGTCGCCCCGGTCGTCCGAATGCCAGAGGGTCAGGTGAAGGTTGTCGAGGAAGTAGGCTTCCTTGGAGGCGCCGGTCCAGCCGATCTCGAAGTGCTTGAAGTACTCGTGATCCTGGAAGAAGGTCTCGAACCCGTCCCAGGGTCGCTCCGGATTCGCGTTCAGGTCGACGAGCCCGGCCATCGTGTAGATCGCGTCGGTCAGCCAGGCGCCACCCGCGACACCGAGCGCGCCGTCGTTGGCCAGGTCGAGGGCCCCGGCCCCGATGCTGAAGCCGAGGTTGAAGAAGTCCGTCCAGGGGCTGATGAGCGGATACACGTCGACGTAGTCCGTGATGTCGAGGAAGCCGGCGACCAGTTCGTACCGGCCCCGCTGAAACGTCTGGTTCCAGTAGAGGGTGTTCAGCCGCCAGTCGTCGTCCCCATAGGGGATCTCGAAGACCCCTGCGTAGCCGGCGCTCTCGATGGCGAACGCGTTCGTCAGCGTGTCCGTGTAGCCATGGGTGTTCTCGAAGAGGAACCGCAGGGCTCCAGAGCGTTCCGTTCCCCGCCCGGTGAGTTCCCACGAGCCGGAGAAGCGGAAGATCCCGCTGGCCGCATGGTCGTCGGCGCCGGGCAAGGTGTCGGTGGCCGTCAGGAAGACCGCGTTGTACTCCGCCCCATAGATGAACCCGTGCTCCTTCTGGATGTCGCCCTTCCACTTCCAGTACGAATCGAGAAATCCGGTGTGGAATGCCGGGTCGGTCTCCTGGCGATCGGATTCGATCCGATTGGGGACTGAGTCGGGACCGCCGAAGTCCCGACCCTCGCGCGGCGGCTGGGGCGGCTGTGCGAGGCTCGGCCCTGCCAGGCACACGAAGAGGACTGCGTAGGACAGCCGTCCAAAGGACGGCCGAAGGGAGCCGCCGGCGCGGATGCGCCGGCGGCTCGGGATCGTCTGGTTGCTCGCTGCCCGATCGTGGCGACCGCTGCGCGCTCGCTCAGGCCTCCTTGACATCTTGCCGAGCCGTGCTGATCGGCGCCTCGAACCACTCCACCATCAGCTTGTTGACGTCGTCCGGATGATCGAGCATCGACCAGTGGCCGCCCTGGATGATCTCGACGCGGCACTCGGCGTCCATGCGGCTGGGCGTGTCGGCGGCCTGCGTCTTCCACAGGAACATGTCGTCCTCGGGGAAGATCACCATGGTCGGCACCTTGCAGTTCGGAGCGAAGCCTTCGGGATCTTTGGCATACGCCAGATAGTCCATGGATACATGGTTGGCCTTGTCGTAGTTGAGCCACTCGATGCGGCCGGTCTGCTTGATGGCCTCGATGACCTTTTCCGCCTCGGGGTGCTGGCAGAAGAAATTGCGGAAGAACGCAAAATCGTCCCTTGTGTAAAGCTCCTCCATCCCGTCCAGGGCGTGCAGGTACATGTACCAATTGCGCATCAGGACCTCGTACATCCGCTCCGGGGTTTCGAATGCCTGGCCATAGAAGCACCCAATGTGGCCGATCGCTGCAGCACCATGGGCCAGGTGATGGCCGAGCCCCAGTCGTGCCCCATCAGGTGGATGTCCCGCAGCCCCAGCGTCTCGATGATCTCGAACATGTGCTCGATGATCTTCTCGAGCTTGTAGTGCTCGACCTCCACCGGCCGATCGGTCCGGCCGTATCCGAGCGTGTCCGGCACGATTACCCGGTAGCCAGCCTTCAGCAGCGCCGGCGCCTGGTACTTCCAGCAGCTGCCGTCATCCGGCATGCCGTGGACGAGCATGGCGACCTTGTCGCCGTCGCCCTGGTCGCTCACGTGGTAGCTGTAGCCGCCGATCTTCATGGTGGATCCGGGAAGACTCATCGTTCTCATCTCCTCTGTTTCTGGTTTTCTTCCAGCCGTCCTGCACAGGCTACGAGCCGTACCTGGGAGGGACCTGCCCCGAAACGGGTGAATCTCGGGGGAGCCCCGTCGGTCGAGAAGGGGTCAATCGAAGCGCTGGACCTCGACGCGCAGGATCGGCAGGCGCATCTCGTACAAGGCGTTCAGCACCCCGATCAGCTGGGCCTGATCCGCGAGCCGACCGGAGAGGGTCGTAGCGGAGCCGCCGTGGCCCCCGGGACCGACGTCGAGCCGGAGGCCACCGAGACGGGCCTGGTACTCCTGCGCGATGGCGCCCTGGACCACGATCTCGTAGGCCGCCGGCTGACCCAGGGAGAGGCCCTCCTTCTCGCTCACTGTCACCACGGACGCTTCTCCCAGCTCTACGGCGCTACGGCGTGACGCCTCGGACGTGTGGCCCACTCATAGACCGGACGGATGGTGGCGGGCTCCCCCCCAGATGGAGGAGAAATGGGGGAAGTGGGGTGCACGGAAGCTCGGGGGCGGGCGGGGGTGCATCGGACCCCCCGTTTCTGCCCCGGTTTGGGGGAGGTTGGCCGCGTGCGGTGGCATACGCTGCGAGGCCTGCTCTTCGAGAGCGAACCCAAGACCACGACCGGGGAGGATGCGCCATGAGCGCCGAGACCGAAGGCACGCTGGACAAGATCTATGGAGAGCTGAAGCAGCTTCGCGACGAGATCGCCCTCAAGGTGCATCTCGGTGGGATGGAGCTGCGGGAGCAGTGGAGCGAGCTCGAGGGCGAGTGGGACAGCTGGACCCATCAGCTGAAGCAGGACCTCGAATCCAAGGGAGACGATCTCGAAAAGGACCTGCGGAAGGCGGGCGGTGACGATCTCCGCAAGCTCGAGATCAAGACGAAGGTCAGCGTCAGCAAGCTGGAGCGCGGCCTGAAGGAGGTCTCGAAGAAGCTGGAGGGCTAGCCCGGCCGCTACGAGGCGCCGGGGAGGATCCCGAGCTCCCGGGCGCGGGCGACCGCCTCGCGGCGGTCTCGCTACCGGCTCGAGAACACTTCCTGAAGAACCCTGCACTGGAGCCCCAACAGATGATCCGATCGAGTCTCGTCGTCCTCAGCCTCGCCGCCCTGGTGACGGCCACCCCGGCATTCGCCGAGCCGCCGACGATGAAAATGACCACCGAGGTCCCGCCCGGGATCGCGACGCCGGACAGGCTCGAAACCCGGATCGGCACCCTGACCTCGTTCGATGGGGTTCCGGACCCCGAGACGGCCCAGAAGGTCTACGACAACCTGGATTTCCAGCGCGCCGTGCAGGCCTATCTGAGCAGCATCCAGATCGCGTCGATGTACGGGATGCGCA
>CAMYLJ010000108.1 GCA_947259215.1 uncultured delta proteobacterium | reverse complement strand
TCGCTCCGCGCCGTAGCGTGGCGCGTCCTGCACCTCGAAGCCTTCGGCGAAGAGCGCGGAGCCGAGGATGCGGCTGGCGGTCTTGGCTCCTTGTCCGCCGCGGGCGTGGATACGGATGCGGTACACCTTCGCCCCCCGTCGAGCTTCAGAAGCTCCGCCAGCGCCGCGTCGCCATGGCCGTCTCCACCCGCTGGCGCGCCAGGTCGACGGCCGCCCGACGCGGCAACACGCCTCGTCGCTGCGCCTGCTCGAGCACCTCTTCGGTGTTGCGGCGGATCTTCTCCACGATGGCAGCGAAGGCCGACGCCTGGCTGGCGCCGTGATACTCCATGGCAGCGCAGATCACGCCGCCGGCGTTGGCGATGAAGTCCGGCACGTTCAGGATGTCGCGCTCGTGCATGCGCTTCTCGGCGCCGTCGGTGGCGGGGATGTTGGCGCCCGCGACGACCAGCCGGGCACGCAGCTGCTCGACGTTTCCCTCGTGGATCACGTCCGGCCGCGCCGCCGGAATCCAGATGTCGCAGTCGACCCCGATCAGTGAGTCGCGCTCGAGGGGGTCACCGCCCGCGAATCCGGCCACACCTTCACCCTGGCGCTTGTGGGCGACGAGAGCCTCCACGTCGAGGCCGCGAGGGTTCCGGGTGGCGCCGCGCGAGTCCGATGCCGCGACCAGCACGGCGCCCCGCTCGGCGAGGAAACGTGCGCCGTGGATGCCGACCGCGCCGAAGCCCTGGACCGCGACCCGAGCGCCCGCAAGCTCGAGATTGCAGTAGCCGGCTGCCACCTCCGCGGCGTGGGCGATGCCCAGGCCGGTGGCGCCCAGCTCGTCGAGGGGGATGCCGCCGACCTCGCGCGGCAGGCCCACGGCGCGGCCGATCTCGTCCTTCACCCAGGCCATGCAGGTCTCGTCGGTGCCCATGTCGGGACCGAAGATGTAGTCGCGGCAGTCGCCGAGAGCGCAGGCCATGGCGCGCACCAGGGTCTGCTTCCGCTCGGCGGGCATTCCCGGGTCGCCGTAGAGCACCGATTTTCCCCCGCCGTGGGGCAGCCCTGCAGCGGCGTTCTTCAGGGTCATGGCGCGCGCCAGCCGGAAGCACTCCTCGGTGCTCACGTCCTGCGCCATGCGCAGGCCACCGATCGAGGGCCCCGCAGCAACGTTGTCGACGACCAACGTCCCGCGCAGACCGATCGACTGCTCCTGGACGTGGATGATGCGGGCCGGTCCCAGCTCGTCTGCGAAACGGAAGGCTTCTTCCATGGCTCCTGTGGGATTGGGGTGCTGTCCCCAGTAGAAGCAAACGCGGTGCCGGCGCACGGGTCCCGCGGCGGATCGTGCCAGCGCCCCGTATGTGTGGAGCTGCCCCACACGCCCCCCGCCAGGGGCAGGATGCCACGCTCCGGGTGATGGCCGGGGAAGGAATGGGGCGTCATCCTTGCCCCGTGGGCGAGGGGAGGCGCAGCAGCTGGCGGCGGGCGCTGATCATCGCGGTGGCGCTGGGGGCCCTGGCGATGGGGCTGGTGGTCGCGAAGCGGCGCGCGCTGGTCGAGTGGGCCCTGGTCGCGCTGGCGCGGGAGCGGGGGGTCGAGGCCGTTGCGCTTCGTGTCGAAGGGGTAGGGCTGGACGGGCTCCGGATCCGCGAGGTCCGGATCGGTGACGGCGATCTGGCGCTACGCGCCCTGGACCTCGAATGGTCGTGGCCGGCGCTCCGCGGGCGACGCCTCGACGTGCTGCGCGTCAGCGGCCTGCGCATCCGCGGCTCGCTCGAGGAGGGCGGCGTGCGGCTGGGCGCGCTCGATGCGCTCCGCGGCAGCGAGGCCGAGGCGCCGAGCGGGCCGCCGCGCTTTCCCGTCCTGCCCACCGCGCGGCTCGAGGTCGAGGAGGCGATCCTGACACTCGAGACGGATCAGGGTCCCTACGTCGCGACCCTCGCCGTGCACCTGGACGAAGCGGGTGACGGACGCGTCGCGCTGGCGGCCAGTGCGCTCCCCGCGCTGGAGACGGCCCTGGGCATCGCGGCGGAGCCCTTCGCGATCGGCGGCACGGTGGCCTTCCGGCCCGAGCGGCTGCAGCTGCTGCTCGATCCAGCTCCCTTCGCCTTCGCCCTGGCCCGCGACGGGGGACCGGAGCGCATTACCGGCGTGACGCCGGAGATCGAGGTCTCGACCGCGCCCGGAGGCGCCGAGACGCTGCACGTCGTGACCGAGGGTGGGGAGATCTCACTGCGCGATGCGGCGCTCGCGATCCGCGGCCTGGCGCACGAGGCGCGGCTCGAGGCCGACAGCGGCCTGCCGGCTGGGAGCCACGTCGTGGGGTCGGTCCGGGACACGAGCCCGGAGCCGAGGTTCCCGGTCGTCGCCCTGCAGGCGGATTTCGCGCCGTCCGCTGGGGTCCTCGCGTTCGAAGGCGCGTTGACCGGCCTGGACGGGCGCCTGGCCGTGAAGCTGCGCGGCCGTCACGACCCCGAGGGTGGCGGCGGCCGCGCGGATCTTGCTCTCGCCCCGCTCGCGCTGGAGACCGGGAAGCTGGGCGCGAGGGAGCTGCTGCCGCCTCTCGCTCCGCTGCTCCAGGGCGCAGATGGCACGGTCGAGGCGAGCGGCGAGCTCGCCTGGAGCGGGA
>CAMYLJ010000107.1 GCA_947259215.1 uncultured delta proteobacterium | reverse complement strand
GCCCTTCCAAACGGGGCGGACAGCGATGTCCGACGGATCCAGCCTGGTTGCAGCAGGGCTCGGGACGCGTCAAGGGGACGCAGGACCGATATGCGCGGCTTATCGGACGAACTCAGCACTGCAGCTCGACTCTCGCGCAGTTTGTCAACCGTGGCCGAGAAAGGACTCCTGCCGTTAGGAGGCTGACCCGGATGAGTCCCGCCTTCACGGCCGAGGCTGCACTGTCAGTGGCAGTGCCTTGTAGCTGTGGATCGCTTCACTTGATGTAGTAGCCGGAGACTCGCCAGACACCGTCGGATTCCTTCATGGGAGTGACGGTCTCGACCGCAGTCTTCTTGTTCGCGAAGCTCGTGGTGAACTGAATCACCACGTACTCTCCATCGGGCGCGCCAGGAAGAGAAGTGGCAAACTGGGTCGATTTGACCTTTCGAGATACAAGGCTGCCCAGGGGCTTCCGCGAGCCGGCGAGGGCTTGTTGCCACTGCTCCTTGGTAACGGCTGCACGGAATAGGGCGGCGGAATCCGCCCAGCTCCTTCCGTAGTCGCCCGCGTCGACAACAGCGAGCCACGATTCAGCAGCTTTGACTGCTGCCGGCTCCGGGGCTTCGGCCTGCAACGTGGCCAGCGGCATGAACGCTGTCACCAGACAACACAGCAGAACCTGGTTTCTTGGTTTCATCGACACCTCCGGTTCCTCGTTGCTCTGACAGCTATACGGTTTCTCACCGACCGCTATTCACTGGCTTGTAGAGAGTCTCACGGAAGCGCATTCCTGCGCAGCGGAAGACGTAATACCTGCAGAGTCCCTGCCTGGCCGGCGGAGCCATGACGGGCGGGCAACTCCCCGCTGGAGGCCCTTAGCCCCATCGGACTTGAGCAGCGATTCTCAGATGGATCGTCCGAGAGGCGCGGCAACTCAGGCTATCTACCGTCGAGCGAGATCAGGCCGGCCCGGAGCGGCGGCCTGATGCGGTTGGACCCGCCTAGACTTGTGGCGCCTTAGGCCAGTTGCGACACCAATAGGCCTGCCTCTTCACCTTCGCTGTCCCACCGGCCAAAGCGAAGGGGAGCAGCGCCAGACCAAGTCTCGAGCAGAGGATGACGCGAGCGCAGAGCTGAGAGAAGGTCCGCGCGCGACACGTGCGTATAGCGCTGCGTGGTCGTGATCGAGGCGTGGCCGAGGAATTCCTGGACGATCCTCAGATCAACGCCGTTGCGCAAGAGCAGCGTGGCAGCCGTGTTTCGCAGCATGTGGGGCGACAGATGCGCCCGAATGCCGGCCTCCCGTGCCTTGCGCCCCACCATCCGTCGAATCCCTCGCGCGCTGAACCGTTGGCTACGCGAGTTCGGGAAGAGAGCTGGTGTCGCCGGACGGACTTGGCGCAGGAGCTCCAGGTAACGCTCTTGGATGCCACGGCTGTACGGCACCACAACGAAGGCGAGTCGCTCGCGACCTCCCTTGCCGCGCACCCGGACAACGTGGTCATCGCGTGAGTAGTCCTGGATGTTCAGCGCGCTGACCTCGCCAACACGCAGCCCCGTAGAGAGGAACAGATCAAGGAGCGCCAGATCGCGCAGGGCCACGAAACCACGTCGGGAACAAGCGCTTGCTGTCGCGTAGTCCAACGGCACGAGCGATCGAGCGTAGGCAAGCAGCCTCCACATGTCGGCGCGTGCGAGAGTGCGGGGCGGGTGCGGCATCTTCCGTGGTCGATATCGAATGGAGGCCATCGGCGACCGGCGAATCGCCCTACGCCTCTCGCAGTGGCTCAAGAACGCCCGCAGGGAAGAGAGCTTCCGTTGAATGGAAGCCGGCGCGTAGAACGCTCCGTGCAGGCGAGCGATCCACTCTTCGACCAACTCGGCGTCGATGTCCTCGAGATGTCGAGAGGCGCCGGCAAAAGCGCGGAACTGTGTGAGGTCGACGGTGTAGGCTCGTCGCGTGCCATCCGCGCGTTGCCCGGCTGCGAAGTGCAGGTCGAGGAAGGCTTCGATCGCTTCTCGCAACAGCATCCGTCGCTCCGGGGAGCAGGCCGTTGGAGGACCGGCCCCGTCGATTGGACCCGCTGGCCCGACGAAACGGAACCGAGGACAAGCATCGGTGCCTCCTCCAAACACCGTCGCGGCTCCTGACCGGGTCGGGCGACTTATCGGATGCGATGGGTCAACCGGGCTACGATCCGAGAAGTGACCGACTCGCCCAACAATCTCTCCACACTCTGGGAGCGGCGGACAATCCGGACGGCCCTGGTCTTTTCCGCTGTTGCCTTTGCCCCCCTGGCTTTTCTCGCCTTCGCGTTGCGGCCGACCGGCAAACCGCTGTGGCTGACGCTGCCGATCGCGGCGATCCTGAGCTTTGGCCTCTACGACCTCCTGACATGGAAGCTCCGTCGCCGACGCAAGATCCTCAGCCAACCGTTTCCGCCAAAGTGGGAGGAGGTGCTACGGCGCGAGGTGATCTTCTTCCGCGCGCTCGAGCCCACCGAGCAGCTTCGCTTCCGGCGTGAGCTGCAGGTCTTTCTCGGCGAGAAGCGGATCACGGGCATCAAGACCCAGCTCGACGAGACAACCCGCGTGCTGGCCGCGGCGAGCGCCATCATTCCGATCTTTGGCTTCCCGGAGTGGGAGTGGGACCAGATCAGCGAGGTGCTCATCTATCCCTCGCGCTTCAGCGAGGACTTCGCCTTCGATGACGGCGG
>CAMYLJ010000106.1 GCA_947259215.1 uncultured delta proteobacterium | reverse complement strand
GACGAGCGCACCCGCACCCGCGAGCTGCTGCGCTCCCTGCTCTGAGCGCCGTCGCGAACCCACAGGGAGGACCCATGAGCGAGATCCGCCACCAGACGCTGGAGACCAACGGCATCCGCATGCACGTCGCCGAGGCGGGCGAGGGCCCGCTGGTGATCCTGTGCCACGGCTTTCCCGAGTCCTGGTACTCCTGGCGCCACCAGCTTCCGGCGCTGGCCGAGGCGGGCTACCACGTCGTCGCGCCCGACCAGCGCGGCTACGGCCAGACCGACGCCCCCGAGCCCATCGACCAGTACACCCAGCTCCACCTGGTGGGCGACGTGGTCGGCCTGGTCGCGGCGCTCGGCGCCGAGCAGGCCGTGATCGTGGGCCACGACTGGGGCGCGCCGGTGGCCTGGAACGCCGCGCTCTGGCGCCCCGACCTGTTCCGGGCCGTGGCCGGCCTCTCGGTGCCCGTCTCCGATCGCGCACCCATGCGCCCGACCGCGCTCTTCAAGCAGGTGTTCGGCGACACCTTCTTCTACATCCTCCACTTCCAGACGCCCGGCGTCGCGGAGCACGAGCTGCAGAAGGACGTGCGCGGAACGCTGCGCAGGTTTCTCTACAGCGCCTCGGGCGACGGCATGGGGGCCGCCTTCCCGTCGCTGCCGAAGAGCGCCGGCTTCCTGGACCAGCTGGTCGACTGCGAGAAGCTGCCCGCCTGGCTGAGCGAGGAGGACCTGGACTTCTTCACCGAGGAGTTCACGCGCGCGGGCTTCCGGGGCGGCCTCAACTGGTACCGCAACATGGACCGCACCTGGGAGCTCTCGGCCCCCTTCCAGGGCCGCAAGCTCGAGCAGCCGGCGCTCTTCATCAGCGGTGACCAGGACCTGATCCGCGCCAACCCGCTCTGGGAGGCGCAGATGCGCGCCGTGGTGAACGACCTGCGCAAGCCCCTGATCCTGCCCGGCATCGGCCACTGGACCCAGCAGGAGGCGCCCGAGGCGGTCAACCGCGCGCTGATCGACTTCCTCCGCTCGCTCGACTGAGTCGCCTCAGGCCCCGATCGCGACCCTCAGCGCACCGTACAGCGTCTGGCAGGCTGCGGAAAAACCCGCTCCCGTCGCCAGGACGTGCCTGCGGCCCGATCTCTGCGTTGCGAGAGCTCGCCGTATCGCCAGATATGGCTGCGCTCTCGCGCCTTGATCTCGAGCCGCAGGCACGCCCTGGCTCGGTCCGGGGTTTCTCCGCAGCCTGCTAGCCCTGATCCGACATTAGATCCGGCGTTTCGAGGGCAGTCGGGGGAGCGGGAGGGAGGTCAGGCGGCGCGACGGAGGCGTCGCTCGACCTGACGGATGCGTCGCCGGGTACGGGGCGCGACGGCGAAGCGGAGCTCGGAGCGGCCGCCGGGCCGCACGATCCGCGCGGGCTGGTGGATCAGCTCGAAGCGCAACGTCTGGAGCGAGGGGAGCCGGTAGTCAAAGGTCCGCTTGCGAGTCCGGGGCCGGCGGCGGGCGCCGAGTGCGATCTGGAAGCTGCGCACCAGGTTGAGGGCCAGCACGCTGATCATCTGCCAGGCACTGTTCGCCTGCCGGTCGTTCGTCGGGATCGCTCCGAAGCCGTAGTGCTGCTTGAGCTCGCCCAGCGTCTTCTCGTGAGCACCCCGGCCCGCCATGAAGTGCCAGAGCGCCCGCACCCCGAGCGTCTTGTTGGTCGCCACGGCTGAGTACTCGAAGTGGCCATCGTCGGGCGTGAACAGGTCGAGCTGGAAGTTCTTGCGCGTGCGGTGGTAGACGCGCTTCCGGTAGACCACCACTCGCTCGACCCGCTCCCACTGGCGCAGCACCAGCCAGGTCTCGAAGCCGTCGATCCGGCCGTCCACGCGCTCCCAGCGGTGCCGGGCCGCGATCTCCTCCCGGATCCCCAGCCACTGCCACAGCGGCACCTTCATCGCCCACTCCGCGTCCGCTCCGTCGAGGAAACGCAGCACCCCGGGCAGGTAGAAGGCCCCGTCCAGGCGCAGCTCGATCCGGAGTCGTCGTCCGAAGCGCTCTCGCAGGTCGTCCAGCAGGACCCGCAGGAAGCCCGCCGCATTGTGCGAGTCGTTGACGTTGCCCGGCCGGTTCCAGACCCGCAGGATCTGACCGAGCTGCGCCACGTGTGCGGTCAGCGGGTAGTAGGACGGGTCCTTGGGGTGATGCGGGTTGAAGCCCCGTGCCGTCCCTTCGACCTTCGCCCCGGTGCGCAGCACTGTCCCGTCCAGGTCCAGCGTCACCCGTCCCAGCTTCGCCCGCTCGATCTGGTCGTGCACCAGATCCCGGATCAGCTCCGAGAGGGCGAGCAGCGCGCGCGGCGTGAAGCGCTTCAGCCAGCGCACCACGGTCCGGTCGCTCGGCAGCTGCTGGAGCGCACAGAAGCGCAGCACTACCGGGTCCACGCCCAGGAAGGCCAGGTGGCTCACGCGCCAGCCGCCCACCACGATCAGTCCGATCAGGGCGAGCACGATCCGGGAGACGCCGTAGTCGCACTCGAGCCCCAGCCCCGCCAGCGTCCGCTCCAGCCGTCGCCGGAGTCCGAGCCCTTCCAGGTAGCGCCGGAACAGCTCCAGCCCGCCGTGCGCCGAGATCCGCTCCTTCGAGAACGTGATGGGCAGCTCGCCCTTGATCCGAGCTCGAATCCGGCCTTTACTTAACCGCACTGATCGTGGCCTCTCGGAGGACGGGTGTTGGGTGGCACCACATCCCTTACCACCGACGAGGCCACTTTCAATAGGCGCCCCGCATCCGCCCCTTCAATGTCGGATCGGGGCTAG
>CAMYLJ010000105.1 GCA_947259215.1 uncultured delta proteobacterium | reverse complement strand
CTTCATGGGTTCGAGCACCACCGACAGCACCTGCCGGTCCATGTAGTTGACCATGTAGAGCGTCGAGCAGACGATCAGCACGTAGGTCGATCGCGGACCACCGATCTGGAATTCCCTCTTGGCCATCGTTTGAGTCAGGCCCTTTCGCGCCTCCGGCGACTCTAGTCGCGATCTTCCGCGATGCACGCGAGGATCGCCTGGGTGGCGTCGGGCGGCTGGACGGCGGCGGCGAAGACGCCGCCGCATGCGGACTAACAGGCACACAGCGAGCGGGTGGACCGGGATATCGGACGGGAGCGTACCAAAGCGCGCGCCGTCGCAGTGCAACCCGTCGGAAATGAAAGGGCTTTGGGGGATGAAGCGGGTCGGGCCGGCGAGACTCGAACGCGCGACCTCCTGAACCCGCCAAGGAGCTCGCGACCGGCCCGGCGCTCCGGCTAGCCGGCCGTGTCCATCCCCTCGTCGGGGTGGAGCTCGCGGATGCGGCGCATCTCCGGGAGCCGCTCGAAGAAGACGTCGAGCAGCCGCGGGTCGAACTGGCGAGCGCGGCGCTCGCGCAGGTAGTCCAGCACCCGGTCTTCCGGAAACGCGGGCTTGTACGAGCGCGCGTGGCACATGGCGTCGTAGACGTCCACGATCGCCACGATGCGGGCGCACTCGGGGATGTCCTCCGCAGCGAGGCCCCTCGGGTAGCCCTCCCCGTTCCACCACTCGTGGTGGCCGGCGGCGATCTGCGCGGCCATGCGCACCGCGGGGACGCGGCTGTCTTCGAGGATGCCCGCGCCCAGGCTCGTGTGCCCCCGCATCACGGCCATCTCGTCCTCGCTGAGCCGACCCGGCTTCAGCAGGATGCGGTCGGGGATGCCCACCTTGCCGAGGTCGTGCATGGGACTGGCGAGGCGGATGTCGTCCACCGTCGCGGCCGGCCAGCCCAGCGCCCGGGCCAGCGCCGCGCTGTAGAGCCCGATCCGGCGGATGTGGGCTCCGGTCTCGTTGTCCCTCAGGTTGGCCGCCCGGATCAGCCGATAGACGAGCTCTTCTTCCCGCTCGCGCAGGTCCGCTGTCCGCCGGGCGACGATGCGTTCGAGCTCCTCCTGCACCAGCAGGTTCTCCCGCGCCGTCTGCAGGTTGGCCACCGCGAGCTCGTAGTCCTCGCCCAGTCGCTCGATCAGGAGCAGGGAGCGGCCATCGATGCGCAGCGCCGTGGCCTCGAGGGCGTGACCCCGCCCCCGCGCGTCCGTCTCGACGAAGGGACCGGAGCGAAGCCGGCCCCTCGCCCCATCCTGCCAGAACCGGCGGGCCTGGCCCAGGAAGTCGCCGAGAATGGGGAGCGCATCGTCGTCGAACTCGAGGCTCCCCTTGGAGGCCTCGGGGGCGAGCTCGGTCAGCCAGTCGGGAGCATCGCCGAGCAGCCGTCCATCGCGGCTCTCGTAGAGGGCCAGGTCGAGCCGCTCCAGCAGCTGGACCACGGGCAGGTCCGTTCGCGTCACGACGGATCTCCATCCTCGCCCGGCGGCTTGCTCGCCAGGATCTGCCGGGCGAGGGCCGCGAAGGCGTTCTCCACCTCGTCTCCCGTGAGCGCACTCGTGCGGAAGATCGGTCCACCCAGCGCGCGGAGCTGTTCCAGCTGCCGATCCGAGAGGCGCCACTCGTCCACCAGATCGCACTTGTTGATGGCGACGACGAAGGAGACCTGGTCGATGGTGTCGAGCATGAGCTGGTGGAGCTCGAGCGCCACGTCGACCGAGTGCTCGCGCGTGCTGTCCATGACGAGGAGGCACCCCGACGCGCCCCGCAGATGGGTCGGGCGCACGGACTGGTAGTCGTCCTTTCCCGCCAGGTCCCACAGCATCAGATCGATCTTGGTCCCGTCGATCACGAGGGACTTCTTGTCGACCCTGGCCCCCAGCGTGCTCAGGTACCGATCACCGAACAGGCTGTGGACGAAGCGCCGCACGAGGCTGGTCTTGCCCACCGCGAAGCTCCCCAGCATGCAGACCTTCGTGCGGATCACGGCGCTGCTCCGGCCGTCTCGCGCCGCACCAGGCGCACGGCGAGCGCCGTCCGGCGCGCTACGTCGGTATCGCTGGGGCTCACCCCCGCCTCGCGCTGGATCCAGGTACTCGGCACGCCCGCCTGCTCGAGCACGGATGCCACCACGGAGGCGCGCTCGTTCGCGAGCTCCAGATTGCGATCCCACTCCCCGCGTCGATCCGCCGAGCCCGAGACCCGCACGGCGGGCTCCCAGCCGAAGGGCGCCACGACGTCGCTCAGGGCGAGGAGCTCGCCCGCCGCGGATCGCAGCGCCCGCACGGACTCCGCGGGCAGTGCGATCTCACCAGAGGGGAAGTTCACGACCACGGCGTCGACCGCGGCGATCTCCCGCTCCGCGCTGGGCTCGAGCGCGGCGGTCTCGAGGCGGGCCACGCCCGGGATGGCGGGCGGGTGCGCCGCGAGGCTGCGGAGCCATCCGACCGGCGCAGCACCCGAGAGGCTCAGGACCTCCCCGCGCAGATCGATGGCCACGCCCGCGGGCGGCGCGAGCGCGGTCTGGGCGCGCGCCCGCACGATGGCCGGCTCCAGCGAGACGAACGGCCGCCAGGCGAACGTGAGCGGCCCGTCGAGCTCCTCGGCGAGCGGGGGGAGCTCCGCCAGAGGGTCACGCAGGCCCTCGATGCGGTAGCCCCGGGAGGTTCTCGCCGCGTCGAGCAGGACCAGGCCCGGGACGCCGCGCAGGGCCTCCAGGGTGCGCTCCAGCGCCAGCCAGGGCACGAGCCGGCGCCCCCGCGCCGCTCCAGCGCAAGCCGCGGGGCGAGAAGCTCTGGTCCACCATGGTGGTGACGCGCTCCACCATGGAGCTCATCAGCTCGCTCACCGAGCGCCGGATGGCGGGGCCGATGACGGGGAAGATGGCGTCGACCACCGGCTGGGGATCGGTCTCGACGGAGGTGCGAACCGCGGCCGCCACCGGCTGGGCCAGCGCGCGAGGGAGCGAGTCGCCGCGCTGCGAGCGAAGCGCGACGGCCTCGGCCAGGACCTCGGCGACGTAGCGGGCCCGGGCCTCCGGATCCTCGAAGCGGGCGACGGCCGTCAGCAGCTCCTCGAAGGCGGGTCCCAGCAGGATGCTGCGGAGCCGGTCGAGCTGGTCGAGCTCGGTACCCGAGGTCTCGTGCAGCGGTTCCATGGCGCGGCGCCGCGGGCTAGCTGTCTTCCGACACGCCGGAGCCGTCGCGCAGCTCCGACGCCATCTTCGAGAGGAGCTCCGCGACCGCGCTGCGATCCGCCTTTGCCTCGGAGAGCGCGGCGGATTCCTCGCCCAGACGGCGCAGCGCCGTTTCGTGCTTGCGGCGCAGCTCCTCGCGCAGCTCGCGCGCCGCGTCCTGGAGCTGCCGGCTCAGATCGGCGCGCGCGTCCTGCAGCGCCTGCTCGAGCTCGCGGCCCTGGCGGCTGCGGTCCGCCGTCTCGACGCCCAGGCGCTCCGTCAGCTCGAACAGGTCCTTCTGGAACTGCTGGCGCAGCTCGTCGATGGTCTCCGTGAGCTTCTCGCCGAGCTGGGCGATGGCCGCGCCGAGCCGCTCGTCGGTCTCCTTGCGCAGGGCCTCCAGCTCCCGCACCTGAGCCCCGAACAGGATCTCTCGCACCGCACGGAGTTCCTCCGCCGGATCGGCAGCTTCGACGGGGTCGTTGCGCTTCGAAGACCGGTCTCTCGCCACGGGGCCTCCCGCTCCTGGGTCGTTTCCCTGTCGGGATGACCTCCGGGAGACTTGAGGCCGCGCGCCGCACCGGGAATGCGCACGGGTCCGCCCCAGGTGTTCGTGACGGACAAGGATGCTGCCGCGTGGCATTTCACATGCTCCCGCCCCGCGGGGCAGCTCGGGTGGCCTCGACCGATGGAAGACGGGGTGTCTGGACTGACCGCAAGCCACCGGCGTTGCGGAGCTCCATTCGCCAGAAGCCGGATTCGGCGCCGCTTGCAGGGCCGAGGCGTTCGGCGGACTGGAGGGAGACGCCCTCGGGTCCCTCAGCAACCTGACCAGCACAACCGGGAGCGACATCACGCGCTTCGCGACCCTATCGGTCGACTTCTCGACCACCGCGCTGAAGGACGGCTACGTCCTCCGCTTCGACCCGACCAACGCGGCGAGTGTCTTCCACTTCGACCTATCCGGCTTCGAGCTGGACGGCGTCGTCCCCGAGCGCTCGGCGCCGCTGTCGACGGGATGGGCGCTTGCCGCCGTGCGCCTCTGCAATTGACTGAAATCATTTGTCTTTCTTCCGGTGGTTCCGGGTTCGAATCCCGGAGGGCCCACCGTCTTACTCGCGGTTTCCAACGGCAGCGAGCACTATTTCACAAGAGCAATCGCTGATAGGGAGTCAAGATGCCCTCTTCCCCTCAAACACTTCCCCCCGCGTTGGTGGTCTTCGGAGGTACTGGGTTCGTGGGTACGGCAGTGTTGGCGGAGGCCTTGTTGCAGAACAAGGACCTCCAGATTTTCGTAGTGAGTCGGACTGGAGTCGCACCCGAGTGGCTCTCGGATGAGCCTGTGTACCAAACCCCCAGGCTCAGCTTCGTGAGCGGGGACCTCTTCGCGCCGCAGACCGTTCGCGATGCGCTACGCGCAGTGACGCCGAAATACCACGTTGTGGGGTGTATCTCGTGCGTGGGGGCGATAACGCCGTGGTCGCAGACAAACATGGTGCGGACCTGCGGCGACGCGAACATCAACGCGTACACCATCAGCAGGGAGATCGGTGCCACCAAGTTCGCCGTGATCACGCGTGACAGGTCGAACATGGACGACTGGTGGTATCCCTTCCCTT
>CAMYLJ010000104.1 GCA_947259215.1 uncultured delta proteobacterium | reverse complement strand
AGACCTACAACGACCTGTTCGGAATCACCCGGAACCCGTGGGACCCGCAGCGGACCGCGGGCGGCTCTTCCGGCGGCTCGGCCGCGGCGGTCTGCGCGGGCCTGGCGGGTCTGGAGCTGGGCTCGGACATCGGCGGGTCGATCCGCATTCCCGCCCACTGCTGCGGGGTCTACGGCCACAAGCCCACCTGGGGGATCGTGCCGGTGCGGGGCCACCTGCCCGGCCCCCCGGGCGTCCTCTACGAGAAGGACATCAACGTCGCGGGGCCCCTGGCGCGGGCCGCCGAGGACCTCGAGCTCGCCCTGGACGTGCTGGCCGGCCCGCTGCCCGACGCGGCACGGGCGTGGCGGCTGGAGCTGCCGCCGCCCCGCCAGCGGCGCCTGGCCGGCTTCCGCGTGGCGGCCTGGCTGGAGGAGCCGGGCTTCCCGGTGGACGAGGCCGTGCGCGAGCGCCACCAGGCCGTCCTGGACGCCCTGCGCCGGGCGGGCGCGGTGGTGGACGACCGGGCCCGGCCGGACGTCGACATGGCGCGCGCCGTGGCGGTCTTCAATCGCCTGCTGGCACCGATCGTGGCCGACACCTTCAGCGAGGACGAGTTCGCGACGGTGGTGGGCCTCGCTCACGAGCGCCAGCCCGAGTCGCTGGCCGAGTATGGGCGCAACGTGGGCCTGCGCCACCGGGACTGGCTCTTCCTCCACGACGAGCGTGAGCGGATGCGGGCCGCCTGGGCGCGCTTCTTCCGCGATCACGACGTGCTGCTGTGCCCGGCCCTGCCCATTCCCGCCATCCCCCACGATCTGGCCCAGCCCATGATGCTCCGGCAGGTGGCGGTGAACGGAGAGATCCGTCCGTACGTCGAACAGGTGGCGTGGCTGGGACTGACGGGCTGCGTGCATCTGCCGGCCACGGTGGCCCCGGTGGGGCGCACCTCCGAGGGCTTCCCGGTGGGGATCCAGATCGTGGCCCCGCACCTCGAGGACCGGACCAGCATCGAATTTGCGCGTCTGTTGCGCTCCGAGGTGGGCGGATTCGTGCCTCCCCCCGGGTTTGATTCCCCAAGTGCCGCCGGCTGAGGTAAAGGTATCCTTGAGGCACTCGATCGATTCCCAGATGTTCAAGACGACCCTTCGATTCGCCCTGATCCTTGCGACAGGCCTGACCGTGCTGACCCCGCCGGGGGACGCGCGGGCGGAGCTCACCTGCGGAGCCCTGCCGGAGTTCGTCCGCCTGTACCTGCGGGGGCACGTCCTCTACAACCAGCTCGACGACGAGATCGAGCGGCGCGCGGTCGAGAACTACGTCCTCAGCATGGACCGCTCTCGGACGCTGCTGACCGAGCCCGAGTCCAAGGCCCTGCGCGAATCGCTGGCAGGCATCTTCGCCGAGCTCAGCGCCGGCCAGTGCACCCGGATCACCGACATCCACAAGGAGTTCGTGCGTCGCCACGAGGCCGCCGCGAAGCTCGTCCGCAAAGTCGTGATGAGCGAGGACTACGAGATCGACGAGAGCGCCTCGCTGATCCTCGACCCGGAGGAGCGTGGCTACCCCGAGACCCCGACCGAGCGCGACGAGCTGACACTGCGGCTCATCCATTTCCAGATGTCGAACTATGTCAGCAACGACACGGAGATGGACGAGGCCAAGGAGAAGCTGGTCCGGCGCTACGAGCGCCGCCTCAAGCGCACCCTGGAGGTGACGCCGGACGAGGTCTACTCGAGCTTCCTGGACGCCTTCGCGTCGGCCCTCGATCCCCACTCCAACTATCTCTCGGCCAAGGTGCTCGAGGACTTCCGCATCGGAATGTCGCTCTCGCTCGAGGGCATCGGCGTCGCGCTGTCCGAGCAGGACGGCTACGCGGTGGCCGAGCGCATCATCCCGGGTGGCGCCGCCGAGCGGCACGGAAAGCTGCAGCCCAAGGACAAGATCATCGCCGTCGCCCAGCAGAACGAGGACTTCGTCGACATCATCGACATGCCGCTGCGCGACGCCGTGACGCTGATCCGCGGCAAGGCCGGAACCACGGTGGGGCTGACCATCCTGCGCCAGGACGACAGCACCGAGAAGTTCAACATCGAGATCGTCCGCGACAAGATCGACCTCGCCGAGCAGGCGGCGAAGCTGCGCTTCGAGGAGCGCGAGATCGCGGGCGACACCTACAAGCTCGCGATCCTCGAGCTGCCCTCCTTCTACGGTGACTCGGATCCCACCAAGCGCCAGTGCACCGACGACATGAAGAAGCTGCTGGCGGAGGTGGAGGAGTCGGGAGCCGACGGCCTGCTACTCGACCTCTCGCGCAACGGCGGCGGCCTGCTCCAGCACGCGGTCACCATCTCGGGCTTCTTCATCCGCCAGGGCGAGGTGGTCGGCATCGAGGACGCCCGCGGCCGACGCCAGATCCTGGCCGACCGCGACAAGGATGTGCTCTACGCCGGCCCCATGGTCGTCTACACCTCGCGGGTCAGCGCCTCGGCCTCCGAGATCCTGGCCGGCGCGCTCAAGGACTACGGCCGCGCCGTCATCGTCGGCGACGATCACACCTTCGGGAAGGGCACGGTGCAGACCGTCTCGCAGCTGCCCGGAAACAACGGCGCGCTGAAGGTGACCACTGCCCTCTTCTACCGCCCCGGCGGCCAGTCGACCCAGCACGCCGGCGTCGACGCCGACGTGGTGGTGCCCTCGCTGCTCTCCAGCGACGACTACGGCGAGAAGACCCAGCGCTTCTCGCTGCCGCCCCAGCGCACCTCCCCCTTCCTCGGCGACGAGGCCAACGCGCCCAGCGGCGAGGACCACTGGACCCCGGTGCACGGGGACCTGATGGCGCAGCTGTCGGAGCGCTCGGCGGTGCGCCTGGCCGACGACGACGAGTTCGCCGAAATCCGAGAGCGCCTGGCGGAGGCCGAGGAGAGCGACGGCGTGGTGCTGCTGTCGGAGCTGCTGAAGGAGCGCGAGGATCAGAAGAACGGGGACGGCGACGAGGCGGGCGAGACCCAGGCCGATG
>CAMYLJ010000103.1 GCA_947259215.1 uncultured delta proteobacterium | reverse complement strand
TCCGGTTCTCCCAGTTCGGGCAGGTTGTCGCGACTGGCGGTATCGAGCAGAACGGCCGGTACGGCGGCAAGGTGGACTGGATCCTCGACGTCGACGTCTCGAAGCTCGCCGGCATCTGGCCCGGCCTGTCCATCAACCTGCACGCCGAGACGCAGTACGGGAAGTCGGTCTTCACGGACGTGGGTCCGTCCGCTCTTCCCAGCACGCCGATGCTGCTGCCGCTCCCCAACTGCGACTGCACCGAGGTCACCAACCTCACCCTCACGCAGGGCCTGTGGGAGGGTGCGATCCCGCTCCAGGAGGACAAGGGGGCGGTCGTCCTGAGCGCTGGAATGCTCAACATCGTCGATCTGCTGACGACGAGCTTCCCGAACTTCGCCTCCGGCCTCGAAGGGTTCCTCAATTACAACGCCCTCTACCCGGCGTGGCCCTACCTGCGCTTCTGGTTCCTCTCGCAGTACGGCGCGAGCGTCGCCCTGTTCAACGAGGACAGGGGGATGCCGCAGGTCAGCGTTCTCGTCTACGGGCAGGACAACGTCTCGAACAAGTGGAGCATGAGGGACTCGTTCAACGATGGCGTCGGAATCATGGGCTTGTTCCGCGTCTTCTGGGACCTGGGCGACAAGATGGGCTACGCGGCGGTGCTGGCGTCGGGCAGCACCAAGGAGTACAGCGTTGTAGACAGCATCGTCTGGACTCAGCCGTTCCGGGGGGCCGCCTCGCTCCCCTCGCTGGGGAAGGACCAAGGTAAACCCTGGCAAGTCAACCCGTTCCTCTACCAGGAGTTCTGGCGCGGGGCAGGCGGGGGCAAGGACGAGCGCAAGGCCTATCTGTGGCTCACCGGCGCCGTGGCTGATGAATCCCCGAGCTTCGCGCGCTGGAGCGTCCTGGGTACGGTCGAGGCGCTGGGGCTGCTTGCCAGTCGGCCGATGGACCGCATGGGGATCGCGGGCTGGTACACCGCATGGAACGACAGCTTCAAGGATGAGCTGCGTGGTCTCGGGGGCTCACCCCGCGACGTCTTCGGCTTCGAGCTGTACTACAACCTCGCGATCAACCCGTGGTTGCATCTGACCGCCGACCTGCAGCTCGTCCAGAACCTGGACGAGCAATTCGACTTCGCGGTGATCCCCGGTGCCCGTCTGGTGATGGAGTTCTGAGTCGGCAGGTGCTTTCAGGTGAACTTCTGAGAAGAGGAGGAGAGGTGATGAAGCAGATGCAGCGATGGACATGGAGCAGGGTGAGCGGCGCCCTGGTGATGAGCATCATGCTCCTCGCTTCGTTCGGCGCCCAGGCAGAGGACGCGTTTCCGAAGCTCACGCCGGAGTTGATGGACAAGCTGAATGCAAGCCTGGATACGGACTGGCCGCACGATCCGGCGGTTCCGAAGCTGCCGCCGATGCCGGTGACGGATGATCCGAAACACGATCCAAACGCCTTTCTGTGGACACATTTCGACGACAACATCTACCCGCCGAAGGTGAAAGGTGTGCCGGAGCGCCGGACGCGGATCGTGACGGAAGACGACCCGTTGGAAGTCGACGTCTACTGGTCGATGCGCAGCCCTTACAGCTACCTGGCGTTGAACCGGCTCGTGTGGCTGAACTCCAACTACAACGTCAACGTGAACATTCGGCCCGTCTTGCCGGTGGCCGTGCGCTCGACCAAGGGCGGCAAGGGCAAGGCCGGCGGCCTGTTCGGCATTACCTACAAGGTCCCCGATTCGGTCTGGGATACCAGGCGTCAAGGCAAGTTCCTGGGGGTTCCGTTCAATTTCCCGGTACCCGACCCGATCTGGCAGAATTGGCAGCCGGATCACAAGGATTGGCTCTTCACCCACCCGCCGGAGAAGCAGCCCTACATTTTCTGGGTGACACGCCTGGCCTGCTACGCCTCACTGCAAGGCAAGGCGATCGATTACATCAACCAGGTTTCCTACCTGATCTGGAGCGGCGTAGTTCATCCGAACAACCCCGCTGCCGCCACCGATCCGGCCAAGGGTCACTGGCCGAACTACGTGAAGGAATATTTCAATCGGATCGACGGTCTCGATTACGACAAGGCGATCGCCTACATCCGGACGAACCCCAAGGAAGTCGACCAGTGCTGGATCGACAACGCCGAGGGCATGGCCCGCACCGGCCACGGCGGCGTGCCGCTGATGGTCATCCATGACGAGCCCTTCTTCGGTGGCGACCGCTTCGACCAGTTCGTCTGGCGGCTGCGCGAGAACGGCTTGACCCGGCGCCCCGAGCCCCGCGCACCGTTCACCACCCCGCCGCTGCGCTGGCCTGACGGACTGTAAGCCCCCTTCAGGAGCGAGCAGAGCGGCTCCGGCCACTCACCCAGCCGATGCCTGGCCGGAGTGGGTGGCCGCGGAGGATCTCGTGTCTCTTGGACCTCTTCCCGAGGCGGCCCGGATCGCATGAGCGCCCCGGTGCAACGCGCGACGGTTCCGGGCCTCGTGGCCCTCGGCGTCGGCTCCATGGTGGGCGCCGGCATCTTCGCGCTGATGGGAGAGGCCGCGGCCCTGACGGGCTCCGCCGTCTGGCTGGCCTTTGGCGTCGCCGGGATCATCGCGCTGCTCACCGGCCACTCGTTTGTGCAGCTCGGGATCCGCTACCCGACGCGCGGGGGGGTGGTGGAGTATCTCGCTCAGGCCTACGGCACGGGCCGCTTCTCGGGCGGCTGCTCCATCCTCTTCTACATCGCGCAGCTGATCGGGATGGCGATGATCTCGCTGGCGTTCGGGAAGTTCGCCGCTGCGCTGATCGGCATCGAGAGCAACCTGCCCGTCTGGGAGCGCGTGCTGGGCACGGGCCTGATCCTCGGGCTCTGCGCGCTGGCCCTGATCGGCACGGACTTCGTCGCCCAGGTCCAGCGCAAGGTCGTCCTCGCCAACCCAGCAACGCGGCCGATCGCATGCAGGATCCGGCGCGCGATCTGCCGCGCGCCATGTACACGGCGATCGGGCTGGTCCTGGTGCTCTACGTCGCGCTGGCGCTGGCGATCACCGCCGTGGTGAGCGAGCAGGAGCTCGTCTCGAGCGGGGCGAAGCTGCTGCCGGTCGCCGCGCGCTCGGTCTTCGGGGACGTCGGCTACCGGGTCCTGCTGGTCAGTGCGGTCCTCTCGACCGTCACCTGCCTGAACGGGGGGCTCTTCGGGGTCACCAGCATCACGTTCACGCTGGCCACCAAGGGCCAGCTGCCCTCGCGCTTCGAGAAGGAGATCGGCGCCAGCACGCGGGGCTTGACGATCTCGGCCGTGGCGGCCGTGATCCTGGTCAACTTCCTCTCGCTTACGACCATTGCTTCGCTGGGGAGCGCCACGTCGCTCCTGGTCTACTCGCTGGTCAACTTCGGCGCGCTCCGACTCGTCGGAGGCGGAGGCATGAAGCGCGTCTGGATCGTGCTGAGCGTCGTCGCCTGCCTCGTCGCCATTGCGATCTGGGTCGTCTACACGCTGGAGCACGCGCCCCAGTCGCTCCAGATC
>CAMYLJ010000102.1 GCA_947259215.1 uncultured delta proteobacterium | reverse complement strand
GAAAAGCAAGAAGAAGGAACGTCCCCTAGAGCAAGTCAGCCGCCGGAGAGGGGGGGGGTCTGGGTGAGCTCGGCGGCGGGAGGGGTGGCGTCGCTGAGGTCGTCCAGGTAGCCGTCCGGGAGGGCGACGCGTTGGCGGCCGCCGCTCTTGCCGCGCGGGACGCGCATCGCAGAAGGCGGGAAGGGGGTCTCGGCGGCGGTACCTGCCAGGATCTCCTCGAGCTGGTCGAGGGTCTCGATCCGGATCAGCTCGCCGCGCAGGCGCGCGCTGCTCGGGAAGCCCTTGGTGTACCAGGTGGCGTGCTTGCGGAAGTTGCGCACGCCGAGCTCGGGACCCATCCAGTCGGCCAGGCGGTGGGCGTGGTCGAGCATGATGCGGGCCACCTCTCCGAAGCGCGGCGGGTCCACCGGGGCGCGGCCGGCGAAGACGTCGGCCAGATCGCGGAAGAGCCACGGGCGCCCAAGACACCCGCGGCCCACCACCACGCCGTCGCAGCCGGTCTCGCGCATCATGCGCAGCGCATCCCAGGCCTCCCAGATGTCGCCGTTGCCCAGCACCGGGATCGTCCGGACGACGCGCTTGAGCTCGGCGATGCGCGACCAGTCGGCTTCGCCGTCGTAGTGCTGCGCCGCCGTGCGGGCGTGCATCGCCACCGCGGCGCAGCCCTCGCCCTCCCCGATGCGGCCCGCGTCGCGAAAGGTCTCGAGCTCCTCGTCGATGCCGATGCGGAACTTGATCGTCACCGGCACCGCGCCGGCCGCAGCCACCGCCGCGTGCACGATGCGGCGCAGCAGGTTCGGCTTCACGGGGATGGCGGCCCCTCCGCCGCGCCGCGTGACCTTGCGAACCGGGCAGCCGAAGTTGAGGTCGATGTGGTCGACCAGGCCCTCTCCCACCAGCTGCCGCACCGCCTCGCCGGTGTAGCGCTCGTCCACGCCGTAGAGCTGGAGGCTGCGGGGCTTCTCGCTCGGGTCGAAGCCGGCCAGCCGCAGGGTCTTGGCGTGGCCCTCCACCAGGGCCCGGGCGGTAATCATCTCGCTCACGTAGAGACCGGCGCCAAAGCTGCGGCAGAGCGTCCGGAAGGGCGGATTGGTGATGCCCGCCATGGGGGCCAGCACCACCGGTGCAGCGACGACGAGGGGCCCGATCGCCAGGGGCGCGAACTCCCCCGGCGCGGCGGGCTCCACGCCCCGGTTGCGCTCTCCGATGTAGACAGGATCCACGGGGGAGGAATAACAGATCCGCCGCGGCCGCTAGAATCGCGCCGTCATGCGTCGCGGCGTTCGCCATCTCTTCGCCCTCACGGGCGCCCTCCTGCTCTGCGGGGCGGGGGGCGCCCACGCCCAGGAGGTGAATCGCGGCGAGGCGCCCACGCCGGACTCGGTGGCGGACCTCGACAGCGCCAGCCAGCAGACCTTCGAAAAGGAAGTCACCGTCTACTCGCGCTTCCCGCGCCTCAACCGGGCCATCGCGAGCCTGCCCCCATTCCTTCGCGACACCGATCTGCGCTTCAACGCGCGCACCTACTACTGGGACCACTGGCGCGACGACAAGAGCCAGGGACGCGCCTGGGCGATCGGCGGCGCCCTGGACTACCGGTCGGGCTGGCTCTTCGACGCGCTGCGCATTGGCGCCACCGTCTATACCTCCCAGCCCGTGATCGCGCCCAAAGACAAGGGCGGCACCGGTCTGCTGCGTCCAGGCCAGCAAGGCTACACCGTCGCAGGTCAGAGCTTCCTGGAGATGCGCTACGGCGAGGACCACAACATCACGCTCTACCGGCAGATCGTGGATCTCCCCTACGTCAACAAGGCCGACACGAGGATGACGCCGAATACCTTCGAGGCCTACCTGGTGCGCGGAAAGGACGAGGACATCCGCTGGATGGGCGAGATCGACTACCAGGCGGGCTGGATCGAACGCATCCGCAGGCGCGACCAGTCCGGCTTCGTGAAGATGTCCAAGGCCGCCGGTAACCCGAACGGCAACGAGGGCATGGCCAGCGCGACCCTGCGCATCAAGCCGCGGGACAACCTGTCCCTCGGCGTCACCAATCACTTCGTCGCCGACACCTTCAACACCTTCTACGGCGAGGGCTCGAGCTTCTACACCTTCGCGAACGATCTGGGCCTGCGGATCGATGGCCAGTTCACTCACCAGATCAGCACCGGGGACGCCAACTCCGACGCCGGTGAGTTCGAGACCTGGAACGGCGCCCTGCGCGGCGCCCTCAGCTGGAAGGGGGCGATCTTCACCCTCGCCGGCTCGCTGACCGGCGACAAGGCCATGATCCAGAAGCCGTGGGGGCTCTGGCCCGGCTACCTGGGATTGATGCTGAGCGACTTCGACCGGCCCGGAGAGAGCGCCGTGCTGCTCGGTCTCTCCTACGACTTCAAGAATGCGGGGCTGCCGGGCTTCTCGGCCTTCACCAACTTCGCCAGCGGATTCGACGCCGAATCTTCCTTCAGCGACAGCGGCGAGCGCTTCTCCGACCAGCGGGAGGTCGACGTCACCTTCGACTACGTCTTCCCGGAGGGCTGGCTCCAAGGCTTGTGGCTCCGCCTGCGGGGCGCCTGGCTCTCGGAGGACGGCGCGCCGCGGGACGAATACCAGCTGCGGGTGATCGTCAACTACGAGCTGCCCATCCTGTAGCCCGCCCCGCGCGCCCTAGGCGCCGGGCTTCGGCGGGAAGCGCGCCAGGATCTCCTTCACGGCGGCGTCGACGTCCTCGGTGATCTGCTCCGGGGTGGGGTTGCGGCGCAGCCGGCCCTTGCCGACGCCGCGCCAGGTGAGCTCCTTGTCCCGGGCGTCGACGATGTCGAGCACCAGGGTGCCCTCCTCGTACTGACTCACGCGGGTCTCGGGGATCCCGACCCCGTAGCCCCAGTAGTCATAGTAGCCGCGATTCACGGTGTAGACGTCGAGCTTGTCCTCCACCGAGAGGAAGAAGGCCACGTAGAAGTCCGGATTGCGGTCCTCCACCTTGCGATGGCCCCGGGCCGCGAGCTCGCGCTCCACGGCGGAGCGGATGCGCGCGTCGAGCAGCGGGTTGTCGGCCCGGTAGTCGCCCTGCTGGCGCTGCTCGCGCGGAAACCAG
>CAMYLJ010000101.1 GCA_947259215.1 uncultured delta proteobacterium | reverse complement strand
TGGCGGTAGAGATCAGATCGGGGTAATCGAGTAGTGGGTCAGATCAGGGTTTTAGCCGGCGCGGAGGATCTTCTCCATCGTCTTTCACTTGGCGAGTTCGTCCACGAGCTTGGCGAGGTACCGGGCCTGCTGCGTGAGCGGGTTCTCGATTTCTTCCACCCGGTAGCCGCAGATGACGCCTGTGATCAGGTGTGCATTCGGGTTGAGCGTGGCGTGCTGAAAGAACTCCTTAAAGGTCACCTTGTCATCAATGAGCTTCTGTAGCTGCTTGTCATCGAAGCTGGTCAGCCAGTGGATCACCTGGTGCAGCTCTTCCCTGGTCCGGCCCTTCTTCTCGACCTTCGTCACGTAGTGCGGATAGACCGAAGAGAACTTCATCTTCGCAATTCGTTCATCGTGCTCGGGTGTGGTCGTCGGCATGGGTTGAGCTCCGCCAGTGGGTTCCACCGCGTGTGAGCGGCGGGCTGCTTGCCATTATACGAACGCTGCGTCCCTCGGGCGGCGGCGGACCGTGGCGCTAGACCGGGATGGCAGCGCCGTGGATGCGAGGCTCGGACGATGAAGAGAGGGTCTCGGCTCCTGATTGCGGATGGTGTCGCAAACCTGGTCTTCGGAGTCGCTTTACTGGTGTTTCCCAGACCCTTCTTCGAGGCTCTTGGCATTCCGTGGACCGCCCACGACCTCTACCCGACGATCTTGGGGGGCGTACTGCTCGGTATCGGTCTTGCGCTCATCAAGGAGAGCCGTTCCAAGGCTTAGCCGACAGCTGTTCTCAGAGACTCGGGCAGGTTGCGGCGGATGAAGAAGCCTCGCCGCCGGACGCGAGGCCCTTCGTGGGCGAGGTGATAGTCGACGTGTCGCTCCTGGAGGATTGGAAACGAAACATGCGAAGCCTTCGAGGCGTAGTGATGAGCGTGTCATCGAGAGCCAGCTACAAGGGGATCACCGACTCATGGGAAGGCCTGAGATGACCGTAGTGGAGACCGATGAGCCGACTCGGCAGACGCCGCTTCGGCTGTGGCCCGGCGTTGTCGCAGTGGTGCTGCAGTGGCTGATCTGGATTGTCGCCCCCCTTTTCATGCCCGACTTCATCGGACGGTCCGTGGCGGCGTTCGGCCTTCTCTTCGGCGGGTTGGCCATCGTCGTGTGGTGGGCGTTCTTCAGCCGAGCGCCTCGGGCCGAGCGCTGGAGCGCTGTCGTGCTGATGATCGTCGCGCTGATCGCGACGCCGCACCTTCTTCACGAGTCGATCGCAACGGCAGGGATGGGTCTTCAGTTCTTCTTCTACGCCATTCCGGTCCTGAGCCTAGCTTTTGTAGTCTGGGCGGTGGCCAGCCGTCGCCTCTCCGGCAGGCCTCGGCGCGCGACGATGGTCGCGACCATCCTGCTCGCGTGTGGAGTGTTCGCGTTCCTCCGGAGTGATGGCACAACGGGCGATGCCGCCGCGCAGTTCGCGTGGCGATGGGCGGAGACTCCCGAGGAGCGGTTCCTGGCCTGGGCCAGCGACGAGGCCCGGGTGCTTCCATCGTCGCTTCGGGCGGGTCCAGCAGCGGCGCAGACAGGAGCCGACTGGCCCGGCTTTCGCGGACCCGGTCGCGACGGTGTCATCCCGGGCGTGCGAATTGAACCGGACTGGTCTCGTTCGCCGCCAGTTGAGCTATGGCGCCGGCCGATCGGATCGGGCGCTTCGTCCTTCGCGGCCACGGGCGACCTCATCTACACGCAGGAGCAGCGTGGCGAGGACGAGTTCGTCTCCTGCTACAGCTTGACTACCGCCGAACCGGTGTGGAATCACCGCGACGCAGCCCACTTCTGGGACTCGCATGCCGGCGCCGGACCGCGCGCGACACCGGCCTTGAGCGACGGTCGCGTGTACAGCTTCGGTGCGACCGGAATCCTGAACGCGCTCGACGCCGGTGACGGCGCCGTCGTGTGGTCGCGCAACGCTGCGTCCGACACCGACGCGAAGGCTCCGCAATTCGGCTTCACGAGCTCGCCGTTGGTGGTCGACGACCTCGTCATCGTCTACACAGACCAGCTCGTTGCCTACGACCTCGCTACCGGCGATCCGCGCTGGTTCGGCCCGGCACGGGGTGGCAGCTACAGCTCGCCGCATCTCTTGACGATCGACGGAGCCGAGCAGATCGTGCTGCTGAGCGGAGCCGGCGCGACCGGCGTTGCACCGGCCGACGGGACGCTTCTCTGGGAGCACGCGTGGCCGGGGCTCGCCATCGTTCAGCCGGTCCTAACTGCGGACGGCGACCTCCTGATCAGCACTACGGGTACGAGCGGCACGCGCCGTGTCGCGGTAGCCAGCGGACCCGGTGGCTGGACCACCGAAGAGCTTTGGACCTCTCTTCGCCTGAAGCCCTCCTTCAGCGCATTCGTCGCTCACGAAGGCCACGCCTTCGGCTTCGACGGCAACATCCTCGCGTCCATCGACCTCGCCGACGGCACTCGCAAGTGGAAGGGCGGACGCTACGGCTCCGGGCAGCTCTTGCTGTTCCCCGATCAGGACTTGCTGCTGGTGTTGTCAGAGCGAGGTGAACTGGCGCTGGTCGAAGCGACTCCCAATCAGTACAGGGAGATTGCGCGGTTCCAGGCGATCGAGGGCAAGACCTGGAGCCAGCCGACGCTGGTCGGCGACGTCGTCCTGGTTCGCAACGCCCAGGAGATGGCCGCGTTCCGGCTCTCCCTCGCCGGCGGCTGACGCGAGTTGCGGAGAAGCCGGTCCTCGACGCCTGTGCGGGCAGCCTGCGGCCTCCGAGACTCAGCCAACGGCTGTTCTCAGAGACTCGAGAGCGGTCAGCTCGTCGGGGGCCCGGTGGCCGTATCTCACAGGGCCGCGCGTACCACGCTCCTGTAAGCTCGGCCCGCTTTCGGAGGAACTTCCATGACCGAGACCCCAACGCCATCCCTGAGCTTTCACGGCGGCAAGTTCTCGTCCGCCTTGCCGCTCCTCTTCTTCATCGGCTGGGCGATCGCCATCTGCGTCGGGGGAACCCCGGACGAGAAGGGGCTGATCCTCGGAGCGGTGATCGGGATCGTGCTCGGGATGTTCCTCTGCCGCGACAAATGGGAGGTCTACGCCAAGGAGGTCATGAACGGCATGGCCAACCCGATCGCGGCGGTGACGATCATCGCCTGGTTCTGGGCCGG
>CAMYLJ010000100.1 GCA_947259215.1 uncultured delta proteobacterium | reverse complement strand
AGGCGGGTACGACCTGGGGGATGAGCCACAGCGGGCGCCTCGCGGCCTACGCGGAGGACGAGCAGGGACGCCGCTACGCCATGCTCGAGGACTGGCGCGAGATCATCGCCGTCCCGACGCGGCAGCGGGATCTCGCGGTGGGGACCGAGGTCCGCGCCCGCTCCGAGCCCGCGCCGCGCGGCACGGAGGCGGCGCTGGAGCAGGAGCACGGCCGCGGCATCGTGTGGCAGCTCGCGGACCTGGAGCGCGAGCGTGAGCGCGACCGGGGGCGCGGGCGTTGACCGGAAAGGCCTCGTAGCCCTTGTGACGGTCCGGCGGCTCTGGTAGATCTCTCGTTGTCTCCCCCCTGGATGACCGCTGTTCCGCGCGGACGGAACGCGCGATGTCCAGCCGGTCACCTTCCTCCTCCGAAGGCGAAGCTCCATGCCGCGCGGGCGGCAGGAGGAGCTCCGCGTCTGGCTCCCGCCGGAGCTCTACAACCGTGTGCTGCGCGAGTCCGCCGTGCGCGGCGTCTCGCTCTCGCGCTGCGTACGCGATCGGCTGGAAGCACACTTCGGCCTCGAAGAGGAGCTCCTCGACATCGTCGAGCGGAAGGACGTTCCCACCGCGGACCAGGCGACCGGGACAGCGCTGCGCCTGCGGCTCCTCGACGAGCTGGAAGAGCGCCTCGGGGCAACCTTCGGTCGCCAGGCGGAGTCGCTGGAGCAGATCGCCTCCGACGTCCGTCTAGTGGCCTGCCTCGTTGATCGCGCCTATGTCGGGCTCCTGGCCACCCTGGCCTTCCAGGACCTGGGCGACGTCGATGCGCGTTCGGCGCAGGTGAGCAAGTACCACGCGACCTGGCGCAGGGCAGCCGGCCGTCTGTGGCGGGACGGCGGGCTCGCATTCCATCTCGCCGCAAGTGAACAAAGCCCAGAAGGAGAAGAGAAATGACGCGAAGCACGATCAAGCTCCGGCCGCAGGAGCCGGAGATCCCGGAACGCAAGGTGAGGCTCCGGCTTCCGGGCCGCCTTGCCGCGGACCTGGACGACTATCGCGCCTTGTATGCCCAAGCCCACGGCCAGGAGATCGAGCTGCCCGCCCTCATCGAGGGAATCCTCGAGCAGTTCTTGGCCAGTGACCGGGCGTTTCAACGCCGCCAGCGAACGAAGCAGCCGGCCGCGGGTGCGAGTTCCGACAGGGCTAGCCACGGGGAGGATTCCCAACCACTCGATCGCGGACGATGAGAGCCGGCGCATGCGGCTGGTCGCGGCCATCGAGGACCCCGATGTCGCGCGCAAGATCCTCGCGTGCCTCGACCTGCCCGCCCGCGCGCCGCCGCTCTCGCCCGCCCCGGAGGAGTCGGCCTGGCAGGACAGCGAGCCTGGGGACGAGGAGCCGCCGTGGGCGTTCGATCCGACGACCCCCGAACCGGACGGCACGGCATAGCCCTGACCTGCGCCGAAACGCCTGGCCGGGCGCGCCCCCATCGAACCCGATCCCGGTCCCTCAGGCCACCCGTGTGTCCGCGGTCGCGGCGCTGCCGAGATCCAGAGCCGCGCAACCGCCAGCAGTCCGCCGCCGCCCCACGCGAGCGCCGCCCGCACTTTGAAATCGCGCAAGAACGGGGTGGTTTTGGCCCTATTTGACCGATCGCTTCTTATGGGAAGCTGCCAAGAACGCAGCCAATAATCCCTATGCTCGAGCGAGCCTGCCGAGCAGTACACGCTCTCCTTCATGCTGGAGGTCGTGCGGACCGCCGCAGGACCGGAGTGGCTCCCGGCGTGCGTGCGGGTCCAGTGCTCGTCGTCGGGCTGGCCCACCGCCACCCGGCGGCTGCATGGCGTCCGCATCGAGTACGACCAGCCGATGCTGGCGCTGGGGATCCCGGTCCCGCTGCTGTCCATCCCGGTCTCCATCACCACCCTCCCCGCTCCCGGGGCGCAAGACGTGCCGCCCGCGACGGACTTCCAGGGCAGCCTGCGCCAGGCCCTCGAGCCCTGGTTCGTGAGCGATCTTCCCAGCCAGCAGACCGCGGCCGAGCTCCTGTGGACGACCCCGCGCACCCTGCGCCGCCGGCTGGCGGAGGAGCACACCTCGTGGCGCGCCGTCGTGAACGACCTCAAGTTCGCGCGGGCGGTCGAGCGGCTCCAGAAGGGCCGGACCACGATCCGTGAGCTCGCCGAGGAGCTCGGCTACGCCGACCCGGCGCACTTCACGCGGTTCTTCCGCAAGCGCGCGGGCGTGCCCCCGAGCGCCTACCGCGAACAGGTGGCCCGCGGGGAAGACCTGGCCCGTCGCTCCCGAGCCTGATCCCCGCCCTTGCCATTTTCGGCCAGACCAAGCGACCCGGCAGCGTCGGTCCTTGGCGACCTCTTGCGCGACTTGTAGAATGCGTCGCTGCCCGCCGGAAGAGAATCACGTCGGCCACACCCCGACGAGGAGGATCTGCAATGAAGCGCCAGTTTCTCGGCTACGCGAGTGCGGCTGCGGTCGCCGTCGCGATCGGTGCCCTGCCCGCCTCGGCGGACGTGCCGAAGCAGGCCATCTGCGCGGTGCAGCAGGCGGTCGCCTGCGGCGCGTTCGAGACCTGCGAGCGGGCGCTGCCGGCGGGGGTGAACCTCCCCGCGCTGATGCGGTTCGACCTGGACGCGGGCACCATCGAGAGCCGGCACGAGAACGGCGCCATCCGCACGTCGAAGATCGCGAGCTCGTCCACCGAGAAGGGAGCACTCCTCCTGCAAGGGGTCGATGCCAGCCATCCGTGGGCGATGCGGGTGAACACCACGAGCGGGGCTTTCACGCTCACCGTCCTGCACGAAACCGAGGGCTTCCTCGGCTTCGGCGTGTGCTCGGGCAAGATCCTTCAATAGCCGGAACGGGAGACACGAGATGACGAAGCAGCGAAGACTCCTGACGGCCGCACTGGCTTCCGCCCTCGCTCTGGCAGTCATGCCTGCCCACGCGCAGCGAAGCGGCGAGCGGATCGTCGGGGACTCGGCGCGCGGCGCTGCCAAGGGCGCCATGATCGGCGCTATCGCCGGGGATGCCGGCAAGGGCGCCGCCGCCGGCGCCGTCGGGGGCGCGGTGTTCGGCGGCACTCGGCGCGTCACGAGCGACACGCCGGTCGGCAATGCCGCCGGCGGCGCCGCCAAGGGCGCCGCGATCGGCGCCATCGCCGGGGACGCCGGCAAGGGCGCGGCGGCCGGTGCCGTGGGCGGCGTCCTGCTCGGGGGAGCCCGCCGCGGGCGGTAGTCCGCGTCGGGGGCTGGGAAGCGACCGCTAGGGCCCTCCGGAGCCCGTGTTGGTGCGGGACACCATCTCGTCGCGGGCGCGTGAGTACTCGTACCAGAGCCGCTGGGACTCGAGGT
>CAMYLJ010000099.1 GCA_947259215.1 uncultured delta proteobacterium | reverse complement strand
TCTTCGTGCTCCAACTGCAGGAGAGCCACGGCCGTCCCGGGACCTGCCGCGCAAGACGTGTCGAGCATCTCTCGTCGGGAGAGGCGACGAGATTCACCACAGCAGAGGAGCTATAGGGTGTGGTGACAGAATCCTGATTGCATCGACCGATCACCACGACCGACCTGACTGAGAAGGAGTTCTCGCATGAATTCAACGAAAAAGTCCGATCGGCGACCTCGCCTCTTCCGTTGGCCTGTCCTTCTGCCACTCCTCGCGTTTGTACTCTCGACGACCGGGGGCCTGCTGGCCCAGCCCGCCGATGCGCCGGCGCAACCCGTGATCGTGACCTGCACCTCGGCGGCGGGGGATCCCGATCGCCAGCACTGTGACGCCGACACCAGCGCCGGAGTGCTGCTCCAGCGCTCCGTCGGTAGCGCCGAGTGCCTGCTGGGCAGGAACTGGGGCTACGACGGCCAGGGTGTCTGGGTCTCCGAGGGCTGCAGCGGTGAGTTCCTGGTCTCCGGGGTGCCGCTCCAGGAACCCGTGGAGCCTCCCGTGCAGACCGTGGAGAGCGCCGAGACTCCTGCCGAAGGGGTGGAGACCGCTGAGAGCGCCGAGGCTCCTACCGAGGAGGCGGCGGCGCCCGCGGACGACCACCCTGAAGAGAGATGGGGCTTTCTGGATCCCGGGAAGGGCTTCCTGCTGGGCAAGGGCAAGGGCGGCGAGATGTCGCTCAGCGCCTACGCCCTGGTGCGCTACATGAACCAGATGGACGACGACGGGATCTTCTTCGACCATCTCGGCCGCGAGCGCCCCGTCAAGGAACGAGAGGACATCTTCTCCCAACGGGTCCTGGTCTGGTTGAGCGGCTGGGTGGGCGTGCCGAAGCTGGAGTACTTGATCACCTTCTGGGCGTTGAACGCGACCAATGATTCCCGCCTGTTCGGCAACATCAACTATCGCTTCAACAAGCACTTCAACCTCGCTGCCGGCGTCAACGGCAACCCCGGCTCGCGCTCGGTGCTGGGCTCGCATCCCTATTGGCTCGGCCACGACCGCGTCATGGCGGACGAGCTTTTCCGCGCGGCCTTCACCTTTGGGATATGGGCGAACGGCGAGATCGTGCCCGGGCTCTTCTACGACGTCTCGGTGGGCAACTCCTCGACCGGCCTTGGCAGCACCGCCCTCGATCTCGATCGCGAGTTCACCTACGGCGGCTCCGTCTGGTGGATGCCCACGACCAAGGAGTTCGGCCCGCGAGGCGCCTACGGCGACTGGGAGATGCACGAGAAGTTGGCCACTCGCTTCGGATTCTCCGTGAGCCGGAGCCCGGAGCAGCGCTACCAAGACGTCGGGGAAGACCCCACCAACAGCGCGCTGAAGCTGGTCGACAGCGTCAACCTGTTCGAGACGGGCTCCCTGGCGCCGGACGTCACGATCACGTTCGCGGACTACGCGCTGCTGGCGGTCGACGCGGGTCTGAAGTACCGCGGGATCTTCTTCCAGACCGAGGTCTACTGGCGAACGCTCGACGGCTTCGAGGCCGACGGCCCGCTTCCAGTGAGCAAGATCGAAGACCAGGGCTTCTACGTGCAGGCCGCCTTCTTCCCGATTCCGAAGAAGCTCGAGCTCTACGCCGCGACCTCGCAGATCTACGGCGACGAGGACGCCGGATTCGGGGACGCCAACGAGTATCTGGGGGGGCTGAACTGGTACCTCGCCAAGACGCGCAACCACCGGATCAACCTCCAGGTGATCGACGTCAACCGCTCGTCGGTGGACAGCGCCTTCGGTTACTACACGGGGGGGCAGACCGGCACGACGGTGTCACTCGCGGCCTCGGTGTTCTTCTAGGAACAGCGTCACGAAAGGAACGATCATGAGTCCGAACTCGAGAACCATCCGCAGAGAGCGTGCGGCTCGATGGCTGGGCACCACCCGCCTCGCGCCGCTCCTCGTGCTGCTCCTCGCACTCGCGCCGTTTGACGGTTGGCTCGGAGCGCAGGTGCCGGCTGACGCCACCTTCCACGATTCGCACTTCCACCTGACGAACTACATCCAGGAGGGTACCGACATCCGCGACTTCGTCGAGATGATGGGGTCGACGATCGGTCGTTCCGCCGTGTTCGGCATCCCCCTGCAGCAGCAGTGGTCGTATCAGAACAGCGGCGACTTCGCGCCGACCTACTACCTGCAGTCCGACGCGCCGCTCTACTACTACTCGTTCACCGACGCCCACATCGCGATGGCGTACCTGTCGCTGAGCGCGGAGGAGCAGGCGCGGCTCGACCCCATGATCACGGGCTTCAATCCGACTGACATGTACGCTGCCGATCATATCCGTCGCGTGCTCGAGACCTTCCCCGGGGTGTTCTCGGGGATCGGCGAGTTCACGATCCACAAGGAGTTCGTGTCGGCGAAGGTGGCCGGCGAGGTGGCCAGTCTTGCCAACCCGGCGCTCGACCGCATTCTCGATTTCGCCGGCGAAGTGGGATTGTTGGTGATCCTGCACAGCGACCTCAACATGCCGTTTCCGAAGCCGGACCAGGAGCCCTATCCGCTGGTGCAGATGAAGGGGCTGTTCGAGCGCCATCCGGACACCACGATCATCTGGGCTCATATCGGGGTCGGACGGGTGGTGCGCCCACTCGAAGAGCAGGCCGCCATCGTCGAGAAGATCTGCACCAATCCCGCACTAAGGCACGTCCACTTCGACATCTCCTGGGACGAGGTAGCGAAGTACGCCACGGCGACACCGGAAGCGATACAGCGCACCGCCGACGTGATCAACCGCTTCCCCGACCGCTTCCTGTTCGGCACCGACGTCGTGGCACCGGACTCCGTCGACGCGATGGTGGCGGTCTACGAAGACTACGCGCCGTTGTGGGCGGCGCTGACGCCGGAGGCCAGCCTGAAGATACGCAAAGGCAACTTCGAGCGGCTCTTCGACGAGGACTTCCTCGGCTGGCTGCGCGCGGAGGGGACCTTCTCCGCGGTAGCGATAGACGCGGTGCTCGAGGGCCGGGTGGTGCACGCCAACGTACCGCTCGCCGTCGCGCGCGGCCCGATGGCGATGACCCAGATCCTCGAGTCGCCGCTCCTCAACTACCTCAACTACCAGACCCTGATCGCCACCAAGGCGGCGCGCATCCGGGCCGCCGGCCGCGATCGCCCGCTGCTCGAGTTCGGATTGCGGCGGGCGCCGGAGCGCGGCGCCAGCGCCGGCACCCGCGCGGCGTTGATCGGCGGCGCCGATTTCTCGTCGAGCGTCGGTATCTCGCACCTGCTCGGCTTCGAGTCCAAGGGCACCCACGCGCACAGCCTGGTACAACTCTTCATCGCCCTGGGCGAGGGCGAGCTGGGGGCCTTCCGCGCCTTCGCCGAGGCCTATCCCGACGACTGCCAGCTCCTGGTCGACACGGTCGACACCCTGGAAAGCGGTGT
>CAMYLJ010000098.1 GCA_947259215.1 uncultured delta proteobacterium | reverse complement strand
CGAGGAACTCGAACGCTTCGTCCTTGAAAGGGGTCAGGATGCGCTTCGTGAACTCCTCCCCGGAGATCGGGATGATGCTGAAGGTGGGGTTCTCCGATGCGCTCATGCGCAGGTCGGCATTGAAGAACCCGAAATCGTTGGGACCAGCCTGGAGGCCGCCGGCGACGCCGGTCGCGGTGGTCCAGTCGAAGGTGGCGGCGATGCTCGACGTGGTGGTGAAGTGCACGGGTCGCCCGGCGTCGGCGCGGGCGATGTTGAGGAGCAGCAGCTTCTGCTCGAGGGTCGACGTGACCTCGTCGTAGCTGAGCACGCCCCGCTCCAGCACCGGCGGTCCGACGCATCCGCCGATCACCAGCGACAGGGCGATGAGGGAAATCGCAATTCGTCGCATCGCCAACACTCCTAGTCGAACCAGCCGGTCCTGCGGAAGAAGAAGTACATGCCGGACCCCACCGCGGCCATGAATCCGAGTGCAAGCGGGTAGGCGAAGGGGTGCTTCAGCTCCGGCATGACCTCGAAGTTCATGCCCCAGATCCCGGCCAGGAGGGTGATCGGCATGAAGACCGCGGACAGAATCGTCAGCATGCCGAGCCGGCGGTTCGTCTTTTCCTGGGCGTGCATCTGGAACCCGGACCGGAGGACGCCGACGCGCGCATCCAGCGAGCCAAGGGCGCTGTCGGCCGCTTGGAGGTTGACCCGTGCGCAGTTCATGAAGACGCTGGCGCCGGCGAGGCGAAGGACGGACGTATCGGTCGCGCCGAGCGCCCGCAGGACGGGCAGCTGGTCGGCGACCACGGAGGCCAGCTCGAGGAGCTCGGCTCGGGTGTCGAGAATCTCCTCGGCTTCCACCGTGTCGGGCTCCCGGTCCATCCGCTCCTCCAGCGCACGCACGGAGTGCCTGAGGCTCTCGGTCCTCCGCAGGGCCGCCACCGAAACATCGATGAGCGCGGCCGAGACCAGCGCCGCGATGCTGCGGTCGGACAGCCGCGACTCCGAGTCCTCCAGGTCGGCGAGCTGGGGCAGGGGCTGGCGATGCAGGGTGAGCAGTAGATTCTCGCGGCAGACGAACGCCGCGAAGTCCGGGCCCGAGGAATCCTCCTCATCGACCAGGAGCGGGATCACCAGGACGATCTCGTTCTTCAGCGGATAGAAGCCGGGGCGATCGAGGGATTCGAGGCAGAGCCGGCGCGCCAGGCCCCCGATGGCGAGCGCGTCCAGCCAGCCCTCGAGCTCGGCGGGCTCGAAGGCCTCCAGATCGATCCAGACCCTGGCTTGCGCGCGCCTGCACGCTTCGGCCGCGTCCGCCGTCGGGAGGGGCCTCAGGTGGAGTTCGTCATCGATTTCGACACTGCGTGCGATCATGGGGCGGCGCTACTTCTTCTCGGAGCGCAGCCCCTTGGCGGGGGCGCCGAGCAGAGGCCCGAGCAGGCCGGGGAGGAGCGCATCGACCGGGTTGCGGACGAAGCGCAGCGCTTCGTCCTTCAGCGCCGTGAGCTCCGCCTCGACCAGGGCGGCTTCCTCCTCGAGGTCCGTCGTCGCCATGTCGCGCACCTGCTCGACCATGGCGATCTCCGTGCCGGGCTGCAGCGAGCGGGCGCGCACGGCTACTCCGATCCCTCCATCAGGCGGCCTGCGCCTCGTCCATCGCGCTGCCCCAGAGCTGCCAGGCCGTCAGGTAGAGGGCGCCGATGATCGGGCCGATGAGGAGGCCGGCGGCGCCGAAGAGCGCCAGGCCGCCGAGCGTGGTCAACATGATCAGCACGTCCGGCATCTCGGTGTCCTTCCCGATCAACACCGGGCGCAGCAGGTTGTCCACGGTGCCGACGACGATCGCGCACCAGAGACCCACGCCCAGCGCCGCGGCGACCTTGCCCGAGAGCGCCAGGTAGAAGACGGCGGGGACCCAGACCAGCGCCGTGCCCACCCCGGGGATGATCGAGAGTACGGTCATGATCGCACCCCAGAAGACCACGCCCTCGATCCCCGCGGCCCAGAACGAGAGCGCGGCGAGGCTGCCCTGCACGATGCCGATGACGAGGGTGCCCTTCAGGGTGGCGCGGCCGACGGAAGCGAAGATCCCCAGCAGGCGCGTCTTGTCCGCGGCCGAGAGCGGCGTGAAGCGCAGCACCGCCGCCAGGATCGCGCCGCCGTCCATCAGGAAGAACAGCATCGCGTAGAGCATCACGAAGAGCTCCAGGAAGAACGCGACCGTACCGCGGGCGCCGGCCGCCAGCCCGCCGGCCACCCAGGAACCCGCGTTCTCCGCGAGCTGACCAGCCTTGGTCTCGATCTGCTCCTGGT
This sequence comes from uncultured delta proteobacterium, assembly GCA_947259215.1. Taxonomy (GTDB): domain Bacteria; phylum Myxococcota_A; class UBA9160; order UBA9160; family JAFDET01; genus CAMYLJ01. The sequence goes on along the minus strand of CAMYLJ010000098.1, from coordinate 1,414 downwards.
AGGGCAGGAGCTGCTGGAGGTCGGGATCGGCGGCGAGCTGCTCTTCCAGGGCGCCCGAATCGGCGAGCCAGGCCTCGGCCTGCGCGCTGATCTCGAGAGCCTCTCCCACGAGGATGCCCACGAACAGCAGCAGCGGAATCACGACCAGGAACAGGCTCGCCAGCACGGTGACGCCCGCAGCCGGGAGCTTGCGCTCACCCAGCGCGCGCAGCAGCCGCTGGTAGAGCGGATGCGCCAGCGCGGCGAGCACGGCCGCCAGCAGCACCGCCAGCAGGAAGCCCTTGATCAGCCAGAAGAAGAGCCCCGTCATGCCGAGCGCCAGCAGCAGCAGGAAGCCGGTCCGCTCGTCCATGCGGACGTGGTCCCCTCGCGCCGGCTCTGCGGTCGGCTCGATCACCGGGCAGCCCCGGGAACGTGCCCACCGGCGGGCGGCCGCCAGCGCCTCACGACGCCTCCTGCTCGAGCCGCTCGGAAGCCCGGTTCAGGCTCTTCCGCAGACTCTCGAGGGCCTCGTTGACCCCCTCCTGCAGCTTCGCCCAGCTCTGTGACGCTGCCTGGGTTGACTCGTCCACCGCCTTGCGGGCGGCGCGCAGATCGTCGTTGAATGCCGCGAGCGCGGGGTCCACGTCCTCGGCCGAGATCTTCTGATCGACCTGCGCCTGGAGCCGCAGCACGGCCGCCCGGCAGGTCGCTGTGTCCACCTGATTGCTGTGAAGCGCTTCCGTCAGCGTGCGGATGTGGCCCTCCAGGGCATCGAGTCGCGCATCCTGTCGTTCGTCGTCTCCGAACAGGCCCATGGGTGGCCCTCCTTTCGATGCGGCAGGCTACGGAGGCCGGGAGGGCCGAGCCTCCCCCGATCCGGGGGGAAAGGGGGGGAACCGGGCTGCGAGGACTCCGGCCACTCGCTTTTCCCCCTTCTTGGGGGAGGCCTCGGGGAGGGCCGTGGCCCTAGGCTGCCAGGCCGGATGGAACGCACCAACTTCGCCTGGCTCTTCGCCGGTCTCCTCCTGCTGGTGGTGCTGGAGTCCACCCCGCAGACCGGCGGGTTCGCGACGGCCGCCGCCCTGGAGGGCGCCTTCCTCGCGTTGCTGGTGCTGGGGGTCTGGAGCCTGCGCTCCTTCCGGGGCTGGTTTCGCGTGGCGCTCGGGCTGGTGGCGCTGGACCTTGTCGCCGTGGCGCTCTACGTGTGGGGCGGCGGCCTCGTCTGGTACCTGGCTTCCGGCCTGTGCGTGCTCGCCTTCTGCGTGCTGTGCGCGGCCCTGGCCACGCGCTTCATCCTCGCCGACCGCGAGATCGACTGGAACCACCTGATGGGTGCGTCCTCGGTCTATCTCCTGCTGGGCGTGATCTGGACGGTGCTCTTCGCGATCGCGCGCCTCGCGGATCCGAACGCGCTGGCGAACGTCTCCGTGGC
>CAMYLJ010000097.1 GCA_947259215.1 uncultured delta proteobacterium | reverse complement strand
TTGCGCTCGTGGCTGCGCTCGAGCTCTTCCGCTTCGTGCTGCCCGGGATTCCCGTGGTGGATCGTGTGCTGCTCGCTGTCGAGCTCGCGATCGGACTCGTGGGAATCCTCTGGCTGCGCCGTCCCGAGCGCATGCAGCTCATCCCGTGGCGGGCCGCCCGGAGCCCATGGCTGCGGCTGCTCGCAGCGTGGCTGTGGCTCCTGATTCCCGCACTCGCCGTCGGGCTCCTCGCCGCACTACTGGGGTACATGGCCCTGGCCGATCGCATCGCCCTCTTCGCGATCTGGGGGAGCGTTCTCGGGGCCGCCTGGACCGCGCTCGTTCGCATCGCCGAGGCAGCGGCCGATCACGCGCTCGAAGCGGGGGGCTTCGAGGTCCTGCGCATGACCAGGACCTCGCCCGCAGCGGTTCTGCGCGGGATCCGGCTCGGCCTGCGCGGGCTCGGCCTGTTCGCGTGGGTGTACGCCACACTGACCATCGCGGGCTTCTGGAGTCCGGCGCGCTCCGCGCTCGCGGCCGCGGCCTCCGCCTCGGTAGGCCTCGGGGACGTCTCCATCTCGCTCGGCGGCGTGCTCGGCTTCTTCCTCACCCTGTGGCTCTCGTGGTTGATCGCCCGCTTCGTGAGCTTCGTCCTCGAGGAGGAGGTCTTCAGCCGGGTGCGCACCGCACACGGCGTGTCCTTCGCCGTCTCTACCTTCACGCGCTACGCGATCCTGGTGATGGGTTTCCTGGTCGCCATGGGAGCGATCGGCTTCACCATGGATCGCATGGCCCTTCTGATCAGCGCGCTGGGCGTGGGGATCGGCTTCGGCCTGCAGAACGTCGTGAACAACTTCGTCTCAGGAGCGATCCTGCTCTTCGAGCGACCGATCCGCGTGGGCGACTGGGTCCAGGTCGAAGACCTGTTCGGCGTCGTGTCCACGATCGGCATCCGGGCCAGCAAGGTGCGCACCTTCGACGGCGCCGACGTGATCGTGCCGAACGGGGACCTGATCTCCGCACGCGTCACGAACTGGACGCTCTCCGACAAGAAGCGCCGCGTCATCCTGCCCGTCGGCGTGGCGTACGGCACGCCGCCGCGTCGGGTCCTCGAGCTCCTCGAGGAGGTGGCGCACTCGCACCCGGACGTCCTGAACGAGCCCGCCCCGTCCGTGCTCTTCCGCGGCTTCGGCGACAGCTCTCTCAACTTCGAGATCCGCGCGTTCACCGAGGAGGACTGGCTGCGGGTCATGAGCGAGCTGGCCGTCGCGACGACCGAGGCCCTCGAGGCCGCCGACATCACGATCCCCTTCCCCCAGCGCGACCTGCACCTTCGCAACCTCCCGGAGCTGCGGGATGCGCTGAAGGAGATCGGCCAGCCGGACCGCCCCCGGCCTCACGACGAGCCGCCCTCCTGAACGGTGCCTGGATTGCGGCGCACCGCGGAGTTGCTCGCCGCACTGGCGAAAGGAAGGGGAGCGCACGGCGGCGCGAAGAGCGGCTCTTGTATCCCGCCCCGAAATCGGGCCGAAAACCCAAGCAGAATCAACGACTTTGGCGGGGCGGACGGGACTCGAAAGCCCAACTTCCGGCTGTAAGTACCCGGAAACACAGGGGTCGGGAACCCTGAAACTTGTATCCCGCGTGTATCCCGCCCCGGAGGGCTCCGATCGAGTCGGGGTGTGGCCAATTGTGTAGACTGTCACACATGGCCACGAACCTCGATCTCGACCCGAACCTCATCGAGCGCGCCCTGGCGCTGAGCGGGGCCCCGACCAAGAAGGCGGCGGTCACGGCAGCCCTTCAGGAGTTCATCGCCCGGCGCGAGCAGCGGAAGCTACTCGAGCTCTTCGGCAAGCTCGAGTGGGACCCGGGCTACGACTACAAACAAGAGCGCTCGCGGGATTGAGCCTTTTCGTCGACACGAGCGTTTGGTCGCTCGCGCTACGGCGCGATCGGCCGCCCAACGTGCCCGAGGTCGGCGCGCTCGAGCAGGCGCTCGCTGGCGGCGAACTCGTTACGACGACCGGGCTCGTCTACCAAGAGCTACTCCAGGGCTTCCACGGCCCGCGCGATCAAGAGGCGATCGTCGCGCGTTTTGGCGCCCTACCCTTCCTGACGCCCGACCGTCACGACCACTTCGAAGCCGCCCAGCTCCGCAACCGTGCCCGCCGTCGTGGCGTCCAAGTCGGCACCATCGATGCCATCCTGGCCCAGCTCTGCATCCGCTACGAGCTTCGCCTTCTCACCACCGATACCGACTTTGCTCGGATCGCCGAGCACGAGCCACTGGAGCGTTGGACTCCGTAAGAGACACTCGCAGGGATTCGAACCCCCGACCCTTGGTTCGAAGCCTGGTGCTCGATGTCGAGCCACCGGACAACGCAGTTCGAAGAGCCGCGCGCATCCAGCGTTCAGCGGCCCGGAACCAGGCGCTCGCCGCGACAACCAAGCACGACCAAAACGCGGAACCAGGCACCGCCAGAACGCGAATTTCTCAGCGAATCCAGCGACTTATGGCGGGGCGGACGGGACTCGAACCCGCGGAGCCCGGCGATAACCCGCCGGAATCGTGAGGGTTTTTCTCGCGGACCCTGTGCTCAAAGTGTGCTCAAGGTTCTGTCCTGCAGAGCCCCATCCCGGCCCTGTCCCGTGTTCCTGTTCTTGCGCAGCATTGTCGACCCGATATCTTGTACATACTGATGTACAAGAGGTGGCTGGACGCATGGCTGAAAAGACCTACTCCGTGGCTGAGGCCCGCCAGAACTTCGCCCGTCTGATCCGGTCGGCCGAGCGCGGCAAGGCCATCGAGATCACGCGGCGTGGAGAGCCCGTCGCTGTTCTCCTCTCCGCTGCGGAGTACCTCGCCCTCACGGAGGAGAGGCCACGCTTCGTGGAAGCGCTCGACGCCCTGCGCGACGAGTTGGAGGTGGGCGATCTGGGAATCGGAGACGAGGAGTTCGAGGGTCTGCGAGACGAGTCGCCCGGTCGCGAGGTAGCCCTCTGAGCATCCGCTTCCTCCTCGACACCAACGTCCTGTCGGAACCGATCAAGTCACGTCCCAACGAGCGGGTCTTGGCCAAGATCGAGGATCACGAGGGCGAGCTTGCTACGTGCGCCATCGTCTGGCACGAGCTTCGCTACGGGGCGGATCGGCTCCCAGCCTCGAGGAAGCGGCGGGCGATCGCGGCCTATCTCGAGCAGGTGGTCCGAACCGCGCTTCCCATCCTTCCCTACGACGAGGAGTCGGCCTCGTGGCACGCGCATGAACGCGCTCGACTGGGGAAGCGCGGGCGCCCGCCGTCTGCGGCCGATGGGCAGATCGCTGCGATCGCGCGGGTCAACGAGCTCGTGCTCGTGACGGCCAACGTTCGCGATTTCCGCCGGTTCGAGGGGCTGACGGTTCAGGACTGGAGTCGCTGACGCGCTGAGCCTGTGTGTTCTCGGAACTTCGACCAGGCGATCGAGGCGGCGCGCCGCCACGCGATCGACCTCGGACGGATCGAGAGCTGGTTACGAAGCGAGCGGTCACTCGAGAAGTCCCGGCGCTTCCGTCAGCGCCTTCGCGAAGAGGGCCCGCCCGGCGGTCGAGCCACTGCCGCTCTGACAGACGAGGGTCGGTTCCCGGGCAGGAAGCCGTGGCGCCGAGAGCGGCGACTTGAATCGTATCCCGCTTGTATCCCGCGCCGTTTCGTCTCGGCAAAGTCGAGCGAAACCGAGGATTTGTGGCGGGGCGGACGGGACTCGAACCTTACAACCTCCGGCCGTAACCCCGCGGAAACGCAGGGGTCCGAAGAGATGAAGTTTGTATCCCGTTGT
>CAMYLJ010000096.1 GCA_947259215.1 uncultured delta proteobacterium | reverse complement strand
CGCACCCTTGAAGTACCGCTTCTGAAACGCAAGGGAGACGTTGACCAGACCGATCAGCACCGGCACTTCGACCAGAGGGCCGATGACTGCGGCAAAGGCTGCGCCCGAGTCGATGCCAAACACCGCTACCGCTACCGCGATCGCCAGCTCGAAGTTGTTCGACGCCGCGGTGAAGGACAGCGTCGCCGTCTTGCTGTAGTCGGCTCCGACCTTGTGACCGAGCCAGAACGAAACCAGGAACATCAGGACGAAGTAGATGAGCAGCGGCACCGCGATGCGCAGCACATCGCCCGGGATCCGCACGATCTGGTCGCCCTTGAGGCTGAACATCACCAAGATGGTGAAGAGCAGAGCGATCAGAGTGATCGGCGAGATCTTGGGGATGAACGCGCGCTCGTACCACTCCCTGCCCTTGCTCTTGATCAGGACGAGGCGCGTCAGCATGCCGGCCAGGAACGGAATGCCGAGATAGATGAACACGCTTTCGGCGATCTGCCCCATGCTGATGTCAACCACCGAGCCGGAGAGCCCGAACAGCGGCGGCAGCTTGGTGATGAAGAGCCAGGCGTAGACGCTGTAGAAGAGCACCTGGAAGACGCTGTTGAAGGCGACCAGCCCGGCGGCGTACTCCGAGTCGCCCTTGGCGAGCTCGTTCCAGACGATCACCATGGCGATACAGCGCGCCAGGCCGATCATGATCAGCCCCACCATGTACTCGGGCTGATCCCGCAGGAAGAGGATCGCCAGAGCGAACATCAGGATCGGCCCGATGACCCAGTTCTGGACCAGCGACAGGCCAAGGACTCGCCAGTTGCGAAAGACGTCCGGCATCTCCTCGTAGCGCACCTTGGCGAGCGGCGGGTACATCATGAGGATCAGTCCGAACGCGATCGGGAGATTCGTGGTGCCGACGGAGAACCGGCCCCAGAAATCGGCGACGCCGTCCCAGCGCGCACCCATCGCGACGCCTACTCCCATGGCCAGGAAGATCCAGACGGTCAGATAGCGATCGAGGAGAGACAGTCGCTTGGCGACTCCTTGGCTCATGACCTGGACTCCTTCGTGATGCCGGTGCCGGGGTCCGCGCCGTCACCGAGAGACTCTGGAACTCAACTCGCGATCGCCTCGAGACGGCGGCGAGACGTTTCCTCGAGAATCGCGTTCGCGCACGACGTGAAGTCCAGAGCGCAGCTCATCCGCAGCCGGTAGAACACCTTCTTACCGCGCTTGTCGTCCTGGACGATGCCGGCCTGGCGCAGAAGCGACAGGTGTTTGGAGACCGTGGAGATGTCGGATCCGACCATCTCGGCAAGGTCGCAGACGCAGCGCTCTTCCTTGCACAGCTCCTCGATCAGGAAGAGCCGCGTCGGATGCGCCAGCGCCTTGATCACCCGCGCCTGCGCTTCCAACCGGCGCCTGGTCTGGCCTTCGAGCTTCTTCACGCTTGGTATTTTAGCCAAATGACCCAACAGATTCAACCTCTCGGAGAGAGGCCCAACGCATCCCATTGGGTCTCCCTGAATCGGCGCACTGACTGCCGGCGCTCTTGGTTTCATGGCCCGGATTCTTCTTCAGGCAGCGCTCCCCACACGCGCTTCCCTCCACCAACGCTGACCAGGCCAGCCGGCGGCAAGTGACGCCGCCGCGAATCAGCCACGGCCAGGTATCAGCGCTTCACAGGCCCCAGGGACTCACTTACTGCGTAGTCCCCAATCTTGGTTCCGAGCTCATTTCCCACCACCGAGTCGTAGCGAAAGTGGATGCCCAGGTAGACCCGCGACATTGCGCATTCCATCGCCGCTGAGGAGAAGCTGTCGAATGACCGGGTCGGTGGATCAATTGGGATCTTTCCCGAAAAGGGTCCAGCCTTATCGACTTCGGCGGTGGTCATCGTGAACGGATGATCGTCTCCGAGTGTGTCCGTCAGGACGGTCATCGCCGCAGCGCAGGCGGTGCCGTGCGCGGACGGGTAGGACGGAAAGGCATAGGTGTGATGATGGAGGTTATTCCACTCAGGGTCCGGATCGGTAGCCGGGTTACCGTCGTTCGCGGCCCAACGTATCGCGGTGTACGGACGCCAGTGGTTGTAGAAGAACTTATTCTCGAAGACGTTGACATAGGCGTCGTAGATCGCCATGTTGAGGAGCCCGAACATCCTGGCGGCATCCCAAAGCTCCAGGTCTTCGTCCATCACCAGCTGACGGGCCAGCCGGTTGTGAGAGTTTTCGGCGAAGTCCTTCCACCACATCGCCAGATGGCTCTGGTCGGGAGTGCGCGAGCTGCTCTCATGCCGCCCGACCTCCTTGACCTCCTCGAAAGCCCGCGTGTACTCGCCACTCGCGATCTCCGGCGGAGGCGGCGAACGAAAGTGGCTCGGGCTGTCCAACACAAAGGGCCTTGCGGTCGCCCAGCCCGACCCGAACACGAACCCCTCGGGAGTCCCGCTGTGCTCGGCAAACTCTGCATAGACGCCCGGTCCCATCGGATGCCACTGGTATTCGGCTTCGTTGTCCCACCCGTCGCTGGTCCGGTCCCTCAAGATGGCGGCCGCCGCCTCCTTACCCAGCTCGATTCCAAGAGCTTGGCTCTCTCCCTCCGAGACCCTTGCCAACCAGCGCCGCAGCTCTCCTTCCAACTGGGCTCTCTCGGCCGGATACTGGTCAACGGCCACCTCGTAAGCTGCGGTCGTGGCAGCGGCCACCGGGTCCGCATCTACTCCTGACTGGACCGAAAGGTACGTCTCGAACCGCGGATCGATGGCGTTCAGGGCATCGTGAATCGCCAGGTGCATCATCGCCGCGGTTCTCAGTCCCTTGAGGGTCAGGAAGCCGTCCTCTGCTTCGGCGACGGCGAACACACGTTCATTCCAGGCGACGAGAGCCTCCGCGCTTCGACGCACTTCGGGTCGCTCGCGAGGTGGCTCCCCGGTGTTGGAGAAGACTCCACATCCGGTGATCGCGAGCATGGTTCCGACGAGTATTGGCTGTCGCATAGGTGCCTCCTAGATTCTTGAACCAGGTCACCGTAGCAGGCCCTCAGCGACGGCTGAAGTACAGAAAGTGTAGTGGCCCCAGGTGCGAGATCCTGGCAGAATGCGCCCATGCCGAAGGGCTATGGCCAATACTGCCCGCTCTCGTTGGCGGTCGAGTTGCTTTGCCGGCGCTGGACATTGCTGGTCGTTAGCCGTCTGTTCGACGGCTGTTCCCGATTCAACGAGATCCATCGCGGCGTGCCTAGGATGTCTCCCTCTCTGCTCTCTCAGCGCTTATCCGAGCTCGAGAAGGCCGGCCTCTTGAGCACGCGAAGGAGCAAGAAAGGCTCCGGACGAGAGTACCTGCTGACCGACGCCGGCAAGGAGCTCGAGCCGGTGATCGACCACCTCGCAGTCTGGGGCCAGAAGTGGGCCCGCGACATGGTCGACGACGACCTGGACCCAGCCTTTCTCGTCTGGAGCATGCACCTGCGGATGGACACCGATGCAATGCCCCCAGGGCGCACCGTAATCGAGTTCAAGTTCAGCGGAGCTCCCGCAGACAGCCGCCAGTTCTGGCTGATCAACCGGGACGGCGAGGTCGAGATGTGCTTGAAGGATCCTGAGCTCGACGTCGATCTTCTGGTGACCTCTCGCTTGCGGACCTTCGTAGAGGCGTGGCGAGGCTTCCGGGACCTGGGCAAGGAGATCGAAGCTCGGCGAATCAAGCTCTACGGCCCGAAAGACCTTTGCCGCGGCTTTCCGAGTTGGCTGCGGCTGAGCATGCTGGCTCCGTATCCCCGCATGCGACCCGGTCGCGAGCACAGGCTC
>CAMYLJ010000095.1:921-4800 GCA_947259215.1 uncultured delta proteobacterium | reverse complement strand
CGCCAAGCCCGATCCGCGCTTGTCACTACCGCCGGATTCCCGCGCGATCAGGCTGCCGGAGGAACATTGGAGGAGGATGTCCCGGCCTTCTTCGTCCGGGCCGGAGCACCCGTGCCGCGAGGCCTGTTCTGGCAGCCGCTGCTCGTGCCGTAGCTCGACCGAAGCCGCGCGCGGCGCGCGGAGGGTCTCACGGGCGAGGAGCCGGCCAGGGCAGCCAGGATCCCGCTCCCCCACTGGCTGGGCCCACACCGGCCCGCTGATCTTCCAAGGACCGCTCTCTGGCCTATGGTGAGGGAAAGGAGAAGGGAGTCTGCTGAGCTTCCTCGACACCATCAGACGCGCCAAGAGCTTCCTGGAGGAACAGGGTCGCGTCTCGCTCCGGGCCCTCAAGCGCGAGTTCGAGCTCGATGACGCCGCCCTCGAAGACCTCGTCGAAGAGCTGGTCCACGTACAGCGGGTCGCTGCCCAGGAGGGCAAGATCCTGTCGTGGATCGGCACCGCTACGGCGGAGCCGTCCCCTCCGGACCCCGAGGCGCGGGAAGTCTCCGCGGTGGCGGCACGGCCGGCCGAAGCCTCCTCGACCCCTGAAGCCGAGCGCCGCCAGCTGACGGTCCTCTTCTGCGACCTGGTGGACTCGACGCGCCTCGCCGCGGGCATGGACCCCGAGGACTGGCGCCAGGTGCTGCGCGGCTACCAGGAGAGCGCGGCCGAGGTCGTCGAGCGCCTCGAGGGGCACGTGGCCCAGATGCTGGGTGACGGGCTGCTGGTCTACTTCGGCTGGCCGCACGCCCACGAGGACGACGCCGAGCGCGCCCTGCGCGCGGGTCGCGACATCCTGCTGGCGCTGGAGAAGTTGAACGAGAGGCGCAGCGCCGGCTCCGGCGTCCACCTCTCCGCCCGGATCGGCGTCCACACCGGCCCCGTCGTTGTCGGCGAGGTGCGAGGAGGGGCGCGGACCGAGACGCTTGCCCTCGGCGACACCACCAACGTGGCGGCGCGCATCCAGGCGGCGGCCGAGCCCGACACGGTCGTCGCTTCCGAGGCGACGCTCGACCTGGTGCGCGGCATCTTCGTCACGGAGGAGCTCGGCCGCCGAGCGCTGAAGGGCGTAGTCGAGCCGTTGCTGCTGCACCGTGTGCTCCAGCCTGCGGGTGTGCGCAGTCGGCTCGCGGTGGCTCGCAGTACGTGGACCCACTTCGTGGGTCGCGAGCAGGAGCTGGGCTTGCTCCTGGATCGGTGGGAGCAAGCGGTCGAGGGCTACGGGCAGACGGTATTCCTGTCGGGAGAGGCCGGAATGGGCAAGTCGCGCCTCGCCCTGATGCTGCGCGAGCGGGTCGGTGACCGTCCCCACTCGTGGCTCGAGTGTCGCTCGTCCCCCTACACCCAGGGGAGCGCGCTCCACCCCCTGATCGAGCTCGTGGAGCAGGGCCTTCTCATGGAGCCGGCGGACCCACCCGAGGAGAAGATCCGCAAGCTCGAGGAGAGCCTCGTCAGCGGCGTCGAGCTTCCCCGCGCGGTGCCGCTGATGGCAGATCTCCTGGGAATTCCCACTGGGGACGCCTATCCGTCGCTCCGGCTCTCGCCGGAGCTCCAACGCGAGCGAACGCTCGAGACGTTCGTGGCCTGGACGCTCGCTCTGGCTGAGATCCAGCCCTTGATGCTGCTGGTGGAGGACCTCCATTGGAGTGACCCCTCTTCGCTGGAGCTGTTCGGTCGTCTGATCGAGCAGATTCCGACCAGTCGCGTGCTGATGATCCTGACGGCACGCCCCGGGTTCGAGGTGCCCTGGACGAACCCGAAGAGCTGGTCCCCGGTCACGTTGGGGCGCCTGCGCCGGCTTCCCGCCCGTGAGCTGGTGCGCTCGCTGGCGGGCGAGCGAAGCCTCCCCGACGACCTCGTGGACCAGATCGGCGATCGAGCGGACGGCGTCCCGCTCTATCTCGAAGAACTGACGCGGGCCGCTCTCGAGAGCGAGGAGGCCGGGGCTGCCGTGTTCATTCCGGCGAGCCTCCAGGACTCCCTGATGGCGCGCCTCGACCGGCTCTCCAGCGCCAAGGACGTGGCGCAGCTCGCCTCGGTGCTCGGGCGCGAGTTCTCGTACCGCCTGCTCGAGGCCGTGGCAGAGATGGAAGCAGCGGCGCTGCGCGCCGGCCTCGAGCGCCTGGTGGACGCCGACATCCTGTTCCGGCGCGGAACGCCCCCCGAGGCGAGCTACACGTTCAAGCACGCCCTGCTGCAAGAGGCCGCCTACGAGGCGCTCCTCAAGACGCGTCGGGGCGAGGTCCACGCGCGAACCGCCACCGTCCTCGAGGATGCGGCAGCCGGAGGGGCGCACGTGGAGTCCGAGGTGCTTGCGCGCCACTTCGAAGCATCGGGCGCCGAGGACCGTGCGGCCGAGCACTTTGCCCGTGCTGCGGAGCAGGCCGCCGCCCGTTCGGCCCACCGCGAGGCCATCGGCCACCTGCGCAAGGTGCTGGCGCTCCTGGAAAGGCTTCCCGAGAACCAGGCACGATTCGAGCAGGAGCTCGCCGCTCAGACGCTGCTCGGTGCCTCGCTGCAGGCCACGGAGGGCTACACCAGCGCTGAAGGCCGTGCCGCATACGAACGAGCCCGAGCGCTCTGTGACGTCGTCAAGGATCCGGATCGGCTGGCATTCAATCTCTGGGGCCTCGTCGCCATGCATCAGACACACGGCGAGCTCGTGACGGCGACCGAGCTCTCCGAGCGGCTCTGCGCCCACGCCCATGCGAGCGGGAAGCGGCTGAACGAGATCATGGGCCATCAGATTCTGGGTCTGAGTCTCTTGCTCCGCGGCGACCCCGCCGCACGAATCCACCTGGAGCAGGCAGTCGCTCTCTACGACGGCTCCCTCTCGCCCGCCCTCCTTGCGGGGATCGGTCAGGATACGGGCATGATTGCCCGCATCTACCATGCCTGGATGCTGTGGGTCCATGGCGAGATCGACGCTGCCGGAGCGGAGGGACGCGCCGCGGTGGAGGCGGCGCGGAAACTGGAGCACCCCCTCACGCTGGCTTTCGTCGGCTCGCAGGGAGGTGTCCTCTTCGGCATGAGACAGGAATGGGACCTTTGCCGAGCCTTCGCCGAGGAGGCAGCTCAGGTTTCGGATCGGCACGGATTCCCGCTGTGGTCGGGTGGCAGCCGCATCGTGCAGGGCTGGGGAAGGCGTGGAGCCGCCGAGGAGATCCAGGAGGGAATGGCCCTCGTGGGACGGACCGGAAACCAGGCGTTGGCGCCCCTGATCCTGGTCACCCTGGCGGACAGCAGCCGCGCCGCGGGCCGCGACGCCGAGGCGGTTTCCGCGGCCGACCTGGGCCTCGCGATCGGCGAACGCACGAAGCAGTACTTCTGGCGCTCCGAGCTCCTGCGCCACAAGGGGGAGGCCTCTCTCCAGCTCGAAGAGCACACCGAGAGCGAGGCCGAGTCCCTGTTCCGGAATGCGATCGAGGTCGCCCGATCGCAGGAAGCGAAGACCCTCGAGCTCCGGGCCGCCACCTCACTCGCTCGCCTCTGGCAGCGCCAGGGCAAAGGCAAGGCGGCCCGGGCGCTACTCCGGCCCGTCTACGACTGGTTCACCGAAGGCTTCGACACGCAGGACCTGAAGGACGCGAAGGCGCTACTCGAGGGCCTCGCGTAGCCAAGATCGCGGCAAAGGCGTCTGTCGCCAACTTGTCGCCAAGTCCGATCCGCGCTCGCAACTAGCTGGAACCCTTCTTCCGTTTCCGCTTCCCGCCCGGTTCGAATCCAGGAGGGCCCACCCGCAACCTCGCGCGGCTTCTCACTTTCGGTTCGCGAATTCTTGTCGGTGGCTTGTCGGTGGTCGCCCTCCGACGGCCGAAGCACCTCGAGCATCGCGTTGTC
>CAMYLJ010000095.1:0-797 GCA_947259215.1 uncultured delta proteobacterium | reverse complement strand
GAGGAAGCGCTGCAGGTGGCGCTCCGACACACCGCGGCGGATCGCGTCCGTCGCCATCGAGTGCTTCGTGCCCTCGTAGAGCGAGATCGGCGGGAGCCCAGCCGCCTCCACCGCACCTCGCCAGCGCTGCTGAAGCGCCTTGTGCGCCCACATCCGACCGGTGCGCGGGTTCGGGAAGAGGGGCCGCTGCCGCAGGCGATCCCGGGGATCGACGTGCGCCGCGATCCAGCGCTGGAGCACCTCGCTCGCGGGAAGGCGTTTCGCCTTGCCGGACTTCGTACCGCGCACGGGGGCGCCGACACCCTTTCCCTTGACGGCCTTGTCCACCGAGAGCCAGCCGTCGTGGTAGTCGGCCACGGTGAGCGCGCGGGCCTCGCCAGGCCGCAGGCCCAGGTGGGCCATGGCCAGGAAGGCGCCGCGCTCCGGCTCTGGGATCTCCGCCAGGACGCGGTCCTGGTCGGCGATCGAGAGGATGTGCGGCTGGTGCTCGTCGGCCCTCGGAAGCGGGACGTCGGGCATCTTGGCGATGTCTCCCCGACGGTGGAGCCACTTCAGGAAGGCCTGGAAGGCGGCGAGGTAGTTGCGACGGCTCTTCGGGCTGAGCCCCCGATCGCCGAGCCAGAGCGAGAAGTCCTCGAGGGTTCCGTACGTGACCTCGTGGATGCTGAGGTCGTCGAAGAACGAGAAGTAGCCCCCCGGCCCCGCCAGACGCTCGAGCTCCGTCAGATAGCGCGGAGAGAGCGAGCCCGCAGCGGTCTCGCGACGGCGGACCTCGACCCAGCGCTCCAGCCGGGTGC
>CAMYLJ010000094.1 GCA_947259215.1 uncultured delta proteobacterium | reverse complement strand
CGGTGAGTCTGCGCGGCGCAACGCCGGCTCGATACACGGCCCCAGGTTTTCCGTTCGAGGTCACGTCCGCCTGAGAGCGGCTCAGAAGCCCTGCCGTGACCCCCGATCCAAGTCCTTGAATCCATTGCGCTTGCGTGCTCCAGAGTGCGCTGGTGTACGCTAGCCAGTTCCGGCCCGGAGCGTCTTCTAATCCGCGGGTCCAGGGTTCGATTTCCTGACGGCCCACCAAGAAAGATGAGGTTCTACCCGGGCAGCTTCATCAGCTCCGACAATCGGTGCCACCGGTGATGTGCCCGCAAGGGCCCGGTAGTGGGCGTTCTGGCGTACAGGAGCGCGAACGGGTCGCGCTCCTCGATCATCCGTTCATACCAGTCGGCCGCGGCGTCTAGCTCCGACGTGAGCAGGTGATACAAGACGCGCCCCCAGAGTGGTCGCGAGGTCGGTCCCATCGTGTCCAGCAGCGCGTCCGCCCTGTCGTCGCGCCCAGTCAGCCGGTACGCCGCCGCCAGCCAACCGCTCGTCACCGCAAACCACGGTGCCAGCGCGTGTGCCCGTTCGAATGCTGCGACGGCCTCGCCTCGCCGGCCAGCCGCCCAGCTGGCCTCCCCCAACATGTTGTGAGGCAGGAAATACGTCGAGTCGATATCGATGGACCGGTGGGCGATGTCCATCGCCTCGTCCACGCGGTTCGCATCGATCAGGTGCGCCGCCCAGATGGCCTGCCAGGTCCCGTTGAGAGGATCCTGCTCGGCCGCCCGCCTCATCTCGGCGGCGGACTCCTCGAACCGCCCAAGACCGCGGAGGTACAGACTCGCATAGATCCACCGGGCATGGCCGGGAACGTGAGGTCCACTCATGGACGCGGCAAAGTGCTCGGCTGCGTCGGCCCATTGGTAATCTTCGGCCAGCGCAATCGCTCCCAGCACGAAGCGCGGCTGTGGATCGGTCGGGTCGAGTTCGAGCGCCCGCGTTACTCCCGCGCGCACGAACGGCGCCACCTCCCGCATCGGCTGCATGAAGTGCATGCCGCGAATGAAGTAGGCGAGCGCGAGCTCGGCATGCGGCTTCGCATACGACGGGTCGGCCCGCATGGCCCGGTCGAGATCCGCCTTCGCACGATTGAACGCTTCAGGCGTGAATTGGTTGAGATGGATGCGCCCGGACAGGTAGCTCTCGTAGGCGTCGATGTCAGGGACGTACTGCCGCGCCGGGGCGCGGGGCACACCGAGCCGGCCCCTCAGGGCCATGGTGATCGCCGCAGCCATCTCGTCCTGCATCGCGAACACGTCGGTCATCGGCCGGTCGAAACGCTCCGACCATGCGTGGGCGCCGTCGTCGGCGGCGACGAGCTGGGCGCTCACTCGCAGACGATCGCCCGAGCGTCGCACGCTGCCTTCGAGCACATGGCTTACGCCGAGCACCTGAGCGATCTGCCGCACGTCCTGGGACTTCCCCTTGAACGAGAACGCCGACGTGCGGGCGATGACCTTCAGTCCGTCTACCTGCGCCAGCGCATTCATGATTTCTTCGGCGAGGCCGTCGCCGAAGTACTCGTTCTCCGGCTCCGCGCCGAGGTTGGCAAACGGCAGCACGGCAATCGACGCCTGGGCAACGTCGCTCCGGTGCGTCGCCTGCTGAAGCGCCGCCTTCAGCTCCTCAATCGTCTGGAAGCGCCGGCTCGGACCTTCGACCTCCTCGCGCAGGGCATCGAGCTCGTAGCGCACGTCCTTGGCAGACTGATAGCGGCGCTCCGGGTCCTTTTCCAGACAGCGCTGGATGATGCGTCCCAGGTGGTTGGGCAGATCGGCCTTCACCTCGGTGACCGAGGGCGGCTGGTCCTTCAACACTGCCGAGATCAGCGACGCCTCGTTGTCACCCCGGAAGGGACGCCCGCCCGTCGCCATCTCGTAGAGCAGGATCCCGAGCGAAAAGACGTCCGAGCGGTGGTCTACGGGCTTGGCCTGCACCTGCTCGGGCGACATGTAGGGGACCGTGCCCAGGATCATGCCGTCCCGTGTCATGAGCTGGGTCTCGGCGTCCTCCGCCTCCGGCTCGGCCAGCTTGGCGAGACCGAAGTCGAGCACCTTGACCCGGCCGTCGCCCGTCGCCATGACGTTGGCCGGCTTGAGGTCCCGGTGGACGATCCCCCTTTCGTGCGCCGAGGCGAGGGCTTCGGCGATCTGGATGGTCAGCGGAAAGAGCCGCTCGAGATCGAAGCCCGACGGCGGCAGCATCTGATCCAGGCTCTGGCCGTCGACCAGCTCCATCGTCAGGAGGTGGACCTCGTCGGCCTCTTCCACCGAGTAGATGGTGACGATGTTGGGATGGTTGAGTGCCGCGATCGCCTGCGCCTCGCGCCGGAAGCGCTCCAGCCGCTCGGGGTCGGCGGCCATCTCGTCCGGTAGCACCTTGAGCGCTACGTCGCGGTTGAGCACCGTGTCCGTCGCGCGCCATACTTCGCCCATGCCGCCTTCGCCGAGCTTGGCGGTGATCCGGTAGTGGGAGAGGGTGCGACCGATCAAAGTGCGGCGATTGTAGCGCCTCGTCTGTCTTGTCAGCCTTGTCCGAGGTTCATGCGGCCCAACAGATCCTCGAAGCGCGGACTGCAGGTGCCGCGGGGACTGCAGGTGTCGGGCAGTGGTGTCTGGGTATCGCTTGCCGGGAGGAGCCGGACGGATAGGGAACGCCAGAGAGCTGGGCACACTCTGGGTACAGTAGAGGAGCGCACTCCAGCACACTCCAGCGCACGTGGGAACAGTCGACCCCCGATCCAAGTCCTTGAATCCATTGCGCTTGCGTGCTCTGGAGTGCGCTGGCGACCTCGCGCCCGGGACGCCTTTTAATCCGCGGGTCCAGGGTTCGATTCCCTGACGGCCCACTATGTCGCGCCTTGGCGTGAGATGAATGCCCTTGGAGAAGCAGGTGGCACCTGTCCCGGGCAGCCTCTAGCCCCGAAGTACCGAACGGGGGGCGGCAATCGTCCCTCACGGTGCCGCGAACTTCACGGCGTTGGCTTGTCAGGCCTCTGGAATCTCCAAACCGGCCTTGCGCAGACCGTCCAGCAACGGCTCTAGCAGGCCGCTGGCGAAGTGCCAGCTCTCAACGCTCTGACGAGCATGTTCCGCAAACTCGGGATCGAGGTCGAGTAGTTGCCTCACGGCCGCCTCGGCTTCAGTCCGGCGACCCAGGTGCCCACACGTCGCTGCAACCACAAGGTATGGCCAGAAGAACCCCGGCATGTTCGCCCGCTTGGCGCGCACTAGCGCCTTGTCGTAGTCGCGGTTGTGGAAGTGCTCCCAAATCGGCCCGAAGTGATAGAAGGCAGCGTGGTTCGGGTTGAGATCCATCGCCCGACGTGTGATCCGGGCGCCACGGTCGAACTCCCCGGCATGCACAATCAACAGGCCGAGGATCCCGAGACTGTTGCTATCGCGTGGATTCAGTGCCATGGCCTTCTCGGCCGCTGGTAGGAAAGCCTCGAGGTCTTGTCGGAAGAAATAGGCCTGCGCCAGGACCTGACAGCCAAGCTGACCGGTGGGATCCAGGTCAACAGCTCGCTGGGCAGCATCGAGGGCCCGATCAAGCGGGTCGTCGGGCCTCGTGTTGAATCCAAAGTTGGCTTCGTCCAGGTAGACCTGCGATAGGCAGGCCCAGACCCCGGCTTGGTTTCCCAGCATCTGGACAGCTTGCTCGAGACCCTCGCGAAGCTCAGCATGCTCTGCCGGGGTGAATCGCTGTCGATAGTGGAACAGGCGCGCCATCCAATCCGAGGAAGTGAGTTCGTGATCCGGCTTGCCCTGAAGTCCGGCTGCCAGGGAGCGAACCAGAACCCCGAAGCTATCTGCGATGGTGGCCACCACCTGATCGGCAACTTCGTCCTGGGCCGAGAAGAGCGAAGTGTCGGACAAATCCCTGTCGTAGGTCTCTGCCCAC
>CAMYLJ010000093.1 GCA_947259215.1 uncultured delta proteobacterium | reverse complement strand
GAGGGCGTCGGCCTCGGCGCCGGCCTGGTCTTGGAGCGCACCGAATCGACCGTCCAGAGCCGCCCAGCTCGACACCTCGGCCTCGACTCCGAGCGGGGTCACGGGGCCCGCCAGGAAGGACTCGACGCGCTCCGCCGCCGACGCCACTTCCACCTGGAGCTCCTGCAGCTTCGCTTCGATTCCCTCCAGTGCCTCCAGCGGACGCTGCGACTGGATCTCCTCGAGTCGGGCCGAGAGCGCCTCCGAACGAGCGCCGATCTCGCCGACGGGTACGACCGCAGGCTCGGGACTCGCCGCACTCGGGTCTCCGCTGACGGCCTCCTGGGCGCTGGCGCCAGCCGCGAGCCCGAGCGCGAGCAGCGTAGCCAGAACCGTCGGGCGGAGGTCGAGCGCGGTCATGTTGCCTTCCTCGAATCCACGTTCAGGCCGAGCGTATGGCCGCCTCGCGCCGAGAACCTCCCCCGAAACGGAGGAATGGCGGGGTAGCCAAGAGCCGAGGCATGGCGGCTTCGCCGGTACCCCCACCGCAAACTTGTTCCCCACGGGGAGCCGGGCTCCGCTGACGCGCCCTTGAACAGGGTGGAGTTGTGCTGGTGGTCTCCACTTCTCCGCTCCCGCACCCGGCGGGTGAGCGCCTACGGGAGCCGCCCAGGACGGCACCGATTTCCGCGTCATCCTGCGGTACGACTTCCCGGTCCCGTGAGCATCTACTCGGCTCGCTCCACGTCCGGTAGCTCGAACGACTTGTCGTAGAACGCATCCCGGGGGCCGTAGAAGCGGAACATGAGGTAGGGCGCCTTGCCAGCGGTCGGGATCCAGTTGCCCTCGAGTCCCGCAGGCGCCTTCGGGCCTATGTACAGCGTCACGCTGCCGTCGGGGTTCTTCGTCATCGCATCCATCTCCCGGGAGGACAGACCGGGCCGCTCCTCGGGGCTGTAGATGAAGGCCCAGGTCTCCCTGTCGTAGACCGTGAGCGACCAGAACTTGTCGACCGGCACCTCCGCGGGAACCGTGAGGGAGTAGGTCTGGCCGGCTTCGAAGAGCCTGCCGTCCTCGTCCCGGGCCGTCGCGAGATACATGGTCGGGGGGCGCGCTGTGACCTTGGCCGGGAAGTAGATCGCCGTGAACCAGGGATGGACCGCCCGGTTGTCGTAGTCGAGCATGCCTTCCCAGTCCCAGCTGAAGCCCATGTTGGGGTCGCTGTAGAAGACGTCCCGCCAGCGCCGGTCCGGCCACCACAGCTCCTGCGGCTCCACCGTCAGGTAGCGCTGCTGCATGTAGTAGTAGACGTCGATGGCGGCCTGGCGCATGGCCTTCCGCGTCTCCGCGTCCGGCTCGAACGGTTTGCCCTTCTCGATCCCGAGCGTCTTCAGCGCGCCCATCATCGCCTTGTCGCGCTCGCGAACCGGCTCGACGCTGACCACCTGGTAGAGGTCGTCGAACCAGCGCTCGTCATAGAACGAGAGGGTGGACCAGCGGGTGTCGATCGGGTCGATGAACTTCGTGGGCTTCGGGTTTGGCAGCTCCGAGAGGTAGTAGATCGCGAGGCTCTTGGAGAGCGCGTAGGCATCCTCCGGCGTTCCCTCGGGCGTAGGGATGGATCGGAACGCGAAGTCGAGGATGTAGCTCGGGCTCTTCACCTCGATGTAGCCGGAAGGGACCTCGCCCTCGTAGCCCGGCGGGGTGAGCAGGATCTTACCGCCCTTGCCCTGGTCCACGCCGATGGGGCCGATGTCGGCGATGGTGATGTACCAGTGATCGGCGATCTGTCCGAACAGGCTCGCCTTCTCGGTCGCCTCCGGCAGCTCGACGACCACGGGTCCCTCGCGCAGATCGGTCGTCGCCAGCGCGTAGGGCGTGGTGTTGTTGGGCGTGAGCGCCTCCATCCAGGGCTTGGCGCCAGCGGACCAGGCCATGACGGCGTTGTTCCCGGCACCGATCGCGAGCGAGGCGCGGTGAAGACCGTACTTCGCGACCGCCGGCATCGACCAGATCACCGCCTCGAAGGCGCGCTGGTACTTCACCTGGTAGTCCAGGTCTTCGACGGACGGCCTCGATCCGGTCGGCGGCTTGCCGCCGACCGGATCGTCGGGTCTTTGCTCTGCGTGGACCGTCGTGGCGAGGCTCAGCGCCATCCATCCGGCCACGGTGAGCGCTCCGATCTTCACCACGAACTCCTTCCTCTTCGATGGGACTACTCGACGAGCTCGATCTCGCCCGGCCGCCAGCTCTGGTCGATCCACGGCTGGAGCGGGCCGTACATGCGCAGGCCGATCCACCAGCTCTTGCCGGGAATGGTCTGCAGCCAGTTGCCCTCCTGTCCTTCGGGCGGCTTGGGCGCGAAGTAGATGTCGTGAGAGCCATCGGGATTCGCCTTCAAGCCCTCGGTCTGGCTGCCGAGCGTCGGGAACTGCTGGTAGGTCTGCAGCTGCGAACGAGTCTGGGTGTCGTACATGGTCACGGCCCAGAAGTCCTTCACCGGGGGATCCGGCGGGATGTGCAGCTTGTAGGTCTTGGATCCATCCAGCGGCCGGCCCTTCGAATCGAGCATGGCCAGGCCATAGTCCGACCCCTTGCCGGGCACCGTCACCGCCATGGCGGGGGACACCACGATGTAGCCGAAGTGGAAGAGTGTGCGCGCATCGAGGTTGTACGCACCGTTCTTCTCGAAGGCCGTGTCCTTGTTGGCGTAGGCCATGACCCACGCGCTGTCCTTGCCATAGATGAAGTTGCCCGGCTCGCGGGGGAAGTAGCTGATGGAACGGGCGGTGGCGTTTGCGATGGCGGCGGCATCGGTGAGGATCTTCTTCATGCGTGCATCGGGCTCGAAGGGCTTGCCCTTCTCGATGCCGATGGCAGCCATCATGCCCTTGGCCTCCGGACCCAGGTAGTCGTCCGGCTCCTGCTGGATCAACACGTGCAGCTTCTGGAAGAACGTGTAGTCGTTGGGCAGCACCGTGTTCATCTTCTTGCCCGAGACGTTGATGAACTCCATCTTCGGCGGGTTGGCTGCCTTGGCCAACGGGTAGACCTTCAGGTTGTTGCGGATGTTGTCAGAGGCGGCCTTGATCCCCTTGTCGATGTAGCCGCGCGTGAACACCCAGACGCCATGGGTCTTCGACGGCACGACGAAGTAGCCCTTCGGAACTTCGCCCTCGTAGCCCGGAGGCAGCACCAGGAACTTGCCGCCCTTGCCCTTGTCGGGCCCCGCAACGCCCAGGTCCGTCATGTAGCGGAAGGCCATGTCGTCGAGGACGCCCAGCATCCGGGGTGGGAGATCGATGACCGTCGGGCCGTCCTTCTCGAGATCGAGGAAGCCCACCGCATACATCGTCGACGTGTTCCCCGTCAGCAGCAGGGTGGTGGAATCCATCAGCGTGTCCCAGATGGCGATCTTGTGGCTCGCATCCGCACCGATGCTCGCCTGACCTTCACGCAGCATGTACATGGAGAGCGCGGGAATGGAGTTCAGGAACACGTTGACTGCCCGCGAGCGGTCGAGATAGTCGTAGACCGTTGCGACAGTTTCGTCCGTCGGCACGCCGTCGAAGTAGTCGAGCGTGCCGATCGAGGTTTCCACCGTATTCGGCGCCGTGATCGACGCCGGGATGTCGGTGGTCATCTTCATCTTCGGTGGCTCTGCCCGGGCGTGCGAGGCCACACACGTCAGCAACAGAGCCGACAGGAACAGCGGTGAACGACGATCGAGCTTCATCGGTAGTGCCTTTCTCATCGATGCGTGCGAGCTCACTTGACCAGCTCCGGATCGCCAGGCTTCCAGGTCTTGTCGAACCAGGGCTCGAGCGGGCCGTAGAGCCGGAACAACATGTTCCAGCCCTTGCCGGGAATGGTCTGGATCCAGTTACCCTCCTTGCCCACGGGCGCCTGGGGGCCGAAGTAGACGTCGTAGGAGCCGTCGGCGTTCGGCTTCACCCCTTCGTCGACACTGGCGACACCGGGGAAGCGCTGGTCGGTCTGG
>CAMYLJ010000092.1 GCA_947259215.1 uncultured delta proteobacterium | reverse complement strand
GGCGGAGCCGAGCGCGTGGCTCTCCCTCGATGCCGGCGACAGCGACCCCGGTACGCTCACGACGTACCTGGTGGCCGCCGTACGCACGATGTTTGCGGAGGCGTGCCCGGAAACGCGGGCGCTGCTCGAGGCGCCGGAGCTTCCGGCCGTTCCGGTGCTGGCCCGCAGCCTCGCCAACGAGCTCGACGCGATCGAGGCGCCCTTCATCCTGGTCTTGGACGACTATCAATCCATCGAAGCCCAGGCGGCACACGATCTGCTCTGCGAGCTGCTCGCGCATCCCCCACGCCGTCTCCACCTGATCCTCGTCACGCGCCGCGACCCGCCGCTGCCCCTCGCCCCGCTGCGGGCCCGCGGTCAGCTGACCGAGGTCCGCATCCAGGATCTCCAGTTCGACCGGCCCGAATCCGACGCCTTCGTCGCGCAGAGCACGCGGCTCTCCCTGAGCGACCGCGCGCTGGCCCACCTGCACGACGTGGTCGAGGGCTGGCCGGTCGGTCTGCGCCTGGTGGCCTTGGCGTTGCGCGGCCGGCGCGATCCGGACGCGTTCCTCTGCGGGCTGACCGGAGCGACCCGGGACGTGCAGGACTACCTCGTCGAGGAGGTCCTCCGTGGCCTCCCCGCCTTCCAGCAAGAGGCGCTGCTCAAGAGCTCGATCCTCGACCGCTTCTGCGGCTCCATCTGCGAGGCGATCTGCACGCCCGACGACGACGACCCAGACGCCGTCTTCGAGGGACGGGCGTTCATCGAGGCGATCCTGGCCAACGGCCTCTTCGTAGTCCCGCTCGACGAGGGTGGCGAGTGGTACCGCTACCACCACACCTTCCGGGGGCTTCTGCGGGATCACCTGGAAGAGCAGTCGATCCCGGACGAGATCCCGGCCCTCCACGCGCGGGCGGCTCGCTGGTTCGACGAGCAGGAACTCCCCGACGAAGCACTCCACCACGCGCTGGCAGCCGGAGAGTACGAGCGGGCCCGGGCTGTGGTGCGTCGCCATCGCACCGAGCTCGTGAATCGTGAGCAGTGGACGAAGCTCGATCGCTGGCTGGACCAGCTCCCCCGATCCGTCGCCGCCGGGGATGCGGCGCTGCTTGTGGCAAAGGCATGGTCCTGCGAGTACCGATGCCGCAGCTGCCCCGAGGAACACCTCCGGGAGGCCGAGCAGCAGCTCGCGGCCCATCCCGCGGCCGAGCGCGAGGCGATCCAGAGCGAGATCCAGGCGCTGCGCGCGCTCCACGATTACGATTTGGGCCGCTCCGAGGCAGCGCTGGCGTGCACGGAGCAGGCGCTGGCCGGACTGCCTGCAGATTCCCAGGGACTCCGGGCGTACGCCCTGGACATCCAGGCCCTCGCTCATCAGAGCCAGGGGGAGGTAACGCGCGGTCTCGAGCTACTCCATGCCGCGCTCGAGGACCACGCCGCGGACGCAGCCTCCCGGTCGCTGCCGCTCACGGGGCTCTCCTACCTCCACTGGCTGGAAGGCGATCTCGCCCGCATGAGGCAATCCGCACTGGAGAACCTTCGGATCGGCGAGGAGCAAGGGCTTCGCGCCTCCGTCGCCTACTCCGGCTACCTGCTCGGGATCCTCCACTACATGCGCGGCGAGCTGGAAGAGGCGGCGGAACATCTGCAGCGGGTGATCGATCTTCGCTTCTGGGCGAGCCAGGGCGAGTACTGCAACGGCGCCTTCGCCCTCACGCTCGTCCGTCTCGGCGAGGGGCGCAACGAGGAGGCCTGGGCGATCTTCGAGGCGCTCTCGAAGCGTGTCCACCAGACCGGCAGCGTGCGGCTGCTCGCGCTGGTGCGTGCCTTCGAAGCGGAGATGGATCTGCGGCTCGGCCGCACTGCGCACGCCCTCCACTGGGCCGAGACGGCTTCCCCCGAGCCCCTCCGTGACCTCTACATGTTCTACGTCCCCCAGCTGACCCTGGCCAAGGCCTGGCTGGCCGACCCGCGGCCCGAACGGAGGGAGGAGGCCGCGAAGCTGCTCGATCGCGTGCTGGGCATCCGCGCAGCGGCCCACAACGTGCCGCTGCGCATCCAGGCGCTCGCCCTGCGGACGCTGGTGCAGGCGGCAGACGACGACGAGTCCTCCACGCTGGAGACGCTGAGCGAGGCGCTCGCCCTGGCGGTCCCCGGCGGCTTCGTCCAGCCCTTCGTCGACCTGGGTGCCCCGATGGCATCGCTGCTCGAGCGGCTGCCCCCGGGGCTCGCCGAAAGCCAGCACGTCGGGCGCATCCAGGCCGTCTTCGACGCCGCGGTGTCCGAGAGAGCTCCGTCTGCCGGGGGGGGGCTGCTCGGCGACGGTGCCAGCGTGCTCGTCGAGCCGCTGACGATCCGCGAGCAGGATGTCCTCGAGCTGCTCTGCGAGCGCCTGCGCGACAAGGAGATCGCCGAGAAGCTCTGCATCTCCCCGGCGACCGTGAAGTCGCACCTGAAGACCCTGTACCGCAAGCTCGACGTCGGCGGCCGCCGCGAGGCGGTCGCCCGCGCCGGGGAGCTCGGCATCCTTCCCGGCGCCTCGTAGCGGCCGGGCTAGCCCTCCAGCTTCTTCGAGACCTCCTTCAGGCCACGCTTCGGCTTGCTGACACGATCCTCCCTCCCCACGGCGAGGGAGAGGGCGGCGCACCCCGGGCTCCTACTTGGGGAAGAGGAACTGCAGCTGGACTCGCAGCTGCCAATCCGGACCGCGGTCGGGCTTCACGGCGTTGTAGAACGCCTGCACCTGCGCGTTCATGTGCTGGCTGCCGATCTGGAAGACCTTCCCGCCTCCGCCGCCGAACGGAACCGTCCACTTGTTGCCGCTGTCGGCCTCCCAGTTCGCCGCGATGATGGGGGCGCTGCTCAGGTACCAGCCACCGGGCAGGTTGTAGTTGATGAAGTACTGCCAGGTGAAGAGGTTCACGTCGCTGTCGCCGGATCCAGCGAAGGACCACACGTTGCTGAAAAGCGACCCGACGACCCAGTGTCCGGGCATGGTCAGCAGCACGAGCGAAGGACCGGCCCCCCACTTGTCGGCGCCCAGCCGATCGTCCGTGGCCGTGGGCAGGAGCAGCGCCGGACCGACTCCCCACACGAGCTTGCCGGCACCGCGCGGCGAGAGGAACGCCGTGAACGTCGTGTCGCCCAGTCCCCACTTCCGACCCTGCCCCGGAGCGAGCCCCGGCTGGGAGATCACCGGCAGGATGGTGCGCGTGATCAGGTTCCAGTTCTCCGAGAGCTTCACCGGCCAGACAGGCTGGATGTTGAGGATGTTCTCGATTTCGTCGTCGGGCCCGAACCCGAAGTTCATGTTGTTCTGGAGCGGCAGGCTGATCAAGTCGCTGACCGGATTCTGCGTTTTCTTGGCCAACTCCTCGGCGCTGGGCTGGGCCGCCGCCTGGTGGCCGACCGCCAGGCATGCTCCCACCGCCGCGACCGCGAGCACGATTGCAGAGCGCGCCCTCATGGTCTGCATCCTCTCGAATCAATCAACCAGCTCGATTTCGCCCGGCCTCCAGCTCTGATCGATCCAGGGCTGGAGCGGGCCGTACATCCGCAGGCCGATCCACCAGCTCTTGCCGGGAACGGTCTGCAGCCAGTTGCCTTCCCGTCCCGCGGGCGGCTCGGGCGCGAAGTAGATGTCGTAGGAGCCGTCGGCGTTCGCCTGCAGACCCTCGGTCTGGCTGCCGAGCGTCGGGAACTGCTGGTCCGTCTGCAGCTGCGAGCGGGTCTGGGTGTCGTACATGGTCACGGCCCAGAAGTCCTTCACCGGCGGATCCGGCGGGATGTGCAGCTTGTAGGTCTTCGATCCGTCCAGCGGCCGGCCCTTCGAATCGAGCATGGCCAGGCCGTAGTCCGACCCCTTGCCGGGCACCGTCACGGCCATGGCGGGCGACACGACGATGTAGCCGAAGTGGAAGAGGACGCGCGCATCGAGGTTGTACGCACCGTTCTCCTCGAAGGCCGTGTCCTTGTTGGCGTAGGCCATGACCCACGCGCTGTCCTTGCCGTAGATGAAGTTGCCCGGCTCGCGGGGGAAGTAGCTGATGGAGCGGGCAGCGGCGTTTGCGATCGCGGCGGCGTCCGTGACGTTCGTCGGGCGCGAAGGGCTTGCCCTTCTCGATGCCGATGGCGGCCATCATGCCCTTGGCCTCCGGGCCGAGGTAGTCGTCGGGCTCCTGCTGGATCAGGTCGTGCAGCTTCTCGAAGAAGGTGTAGTCGTTGGGCAGGATGGTGTTCATCTTCTTGCCCGAGACGTTGATGAACTCCATCCTAGGCGGGTTGGAGACCTGGGCCAGCGGGTAGACCTTCAGGTTGTTGCGGATGTTGTCCGCGGCGGCCTTGATCCCGTTGTCGATGTAGCCGCGCGTGAACACCCACACGCCATTGGTCTTCGACGGGACCACGAAGTAGCCCTTCGGCACGTCGCCCTCGTAGCCTGGAGGCAGCACCAGGAACTTGCCGCCCTTGCCCTGGTCAGGGCCGGCCACGCCCAGGTCCGTCATGTAGCGGAAGGCCATGTCGTCGAGTACGCCAAGCATCCGGGGCGGGAGATCGATGACCGTCGGACCGTCCTTCTCGAGATCGAGGAAGCCCACCGCATACATCGTCGACGTATTCCCCGTGAGCAGCAGGCTGGTGGAATCCATCAGCGTGTCCCAGATGGCGATCTTGTTGCTCGCATCGGCGCCGATGCTCGCCTGCCCTGCGCGTAGCGTGTACATGGAGAGTGCGGGAATGGAGTTCAGGAACACGTTGATCGCCCGCGAGCGGTCGAGATAGTCATAGACCGTCTCGACGGTTTCCTTCGTTGGCACGCCGTCGAAGTAGCGGAGCGTGCCGATCGAGGTGTCCACCGCGTCCGGCGCCGTGACCGACGTCGGGATGTCGGTGGTCATCTTCAGCTTCGGCGGCTCGGCCCACGCGGACACGGCCGGGATCGAGGCCACCAGCGCGAACACACCGATCCACGCGATCGCGGAGCGCTTCATCTTGGATTCCTCCCTCGTCGATCCTTCCGGACTCACTCGACCCGCTCGGGGTCCCCGGGCCGCCACGTCTTCTCGAACCAGGGCCCGAGCGGACCGTAGAGGCGGAAGAGCATGTTCCAACCCTTGCCGGGAACCGTCTGGATCCAGTTCCCTTCCTTGCCCGCGGGCGCCTCGGGGCCGAAGTACACGTCGTACGAGCCGTCGGCGTTCTGCTGGAGC
>CAMYLJ010000091.1 GCA_947259215.1 uncultured delta proteobacterium | reverse complement strand
CACGACCGCGCCCTCGCCCTCTTGCGCAGCGGGAGCTTGGTGCGGACGCGGACGACGGCTGAGCGGATCGAGATCGAGACCTACCACGACCGGATCCGAGAGACGGTCGTCGCGAGCCTCGCTCCCGACACCAGCCGGGAGCACCACCGGAAGCTGGCCCGAGCGCTCGAATCCTCCGGCAGTGCCGATCCGGAGATGCTGGCTGTCCACTTCCACGGCGCCGGGGAGGTGCAGAGGGCGGGTGAGCACGCGGTCGTCGCCGCCGACCGCGCCGCCGAGGCCCTGGCCTTCGACCGCGCGGCGGAGCTCTATCGACTGGCCCTCGACTCGCACGCGACCGAGAGTGCCGAGACTCACCGTCTGCGCGCCCGCCTCGCCGACACCCTCGCCAACGCCGGGCACGCCTCCGAGGCTGCCGACGCCTACGGAGAAGCCGGGGAGGGCGCCATTGGCCTGCGCGCGCGGGACATCGAGCGGCGGCAGGCCGACCAGCTCTTCCGCGCCGGGCGAAACACCGAGGGAAGGGCGGTTCTGATCCGGGTGCTCCGGCAGTTCGGGATTCGCCTGCCTCGGACCTCGGTCGGCGTGCTCGTGTGGGCGCTCTACTGGCAGCTCCGGGCCCGTCTGGCCGGCCTGCGTTTCCGGGCGCGCGAAGACCTCGATCCCGAGCAGCGCCTCCTCCTCGACACGCTCAGGACCGCCACCGCGTGCCTGAACCAGGTGCAGCCCTTGTTCTCGGTGGGGTTCAGCGGTCGTGCGCACGTCTTCGCCCAGCGCGCCGGGGGCCTCTTGCACTTCTCCATCGCCGTGAACGATCAGGCCTGCGCGACGGCGTGGCAAGGAGGACGGCGCAGAGATCGGCGAGCGCTCGCGCTCTCGCGCCACGGGCTCGAGCTGGCGGGGCTTACCGCGAACCCGATTGCGCTAGCACAGGCGTGGGCCTGGCACGGTGCGTGTCACTGCTGCGCCGGGCGCTGGAAGGACGCGCTCGGGCCGATGGATCGCGGCGAACGCATCTGGCGCGAGCAATGCGCGAACGTGACCTGGGAGCTCGGGACGGCGCGCTACATGATCCTGTTCACGCTCCTCAACCTGGGAGAGGTCCAGGAGATCGGGCGCCGGCTTCCTGCTTACGTCGAGCAGGCCGAAGAGCTCGGCGACACGCTCGGGAGCGTCCTGGTCCAGTCCCTGGCCGGCTATGTACCCCGGCTCGCGGCGGACGATCCCGAGGGCGCGCATCTCGTCCTCCAGTCGGCCCTCGACAGATGGACCCAACCCGGCTTCGGCTTCGTGAACGTGTTCCATCTCGCGTCGCTCACGGAGACCGATCTCTACCACCCGCGGGCCCAGGCCGCGCGCGAGCGACTCCTCGGGCGGTGGCCGGCCTTGAGGAAGAGCCTCCTGCTGGTGTCACAGGCGTGGCGCATCTGTTTCGTGGAGCTTAGAGCCCGCAGCTCCGTTGCCGCCGCGGTGGAGACCGACGGGTCCGCGGCCGACGCGCTCCTGCGTGCCGCCGAGGCTGATGCCCGCGCGCTGGAGCGAGGGCACGCTCCTTGGGCGACAGCGCTGGCCGGTCTCCTCCGCGCCGGAGTGGCGGCGACCCGAGTTCGCCGCGAGGAGGCGGCGGCACGGCTCGTCCAGGTCGAGACGGAGCTCGACGCCCTGGACATGAAGCTCAGGGCGGCGGTCGCGAAACGGCGTCGGGGTGAGCTCCTCGGCGGCGACGAGGGCGCCGAGCTCGTGCAGCGCGCAGATGCGGTCATGGCCGACCAGCAGATTCGGAATCCGGCACGGTGGGCGGCCATGCTGGCCCCGGGTCGCTGGGCCCAGTGAACGCCGCCGCAGAGCGGGCGATCGGCACACCTCGCCGAGTCAGCCGCGATTCTTGGGTATCGAGGGCAGCGCCAGTCGCACGTGTGAGCGGGCCGCACCTGCGCCCCGGAGTGGTGGCCTCAAGCCACCCCGAGGCGTGTTGCGATCGAATGCACGTTCGCCAATAGCTAAGGGTTGCCTCGACAAGGGCACCGTTGGGCGAAAGCCTGACTCCGCAAAGTCACGGATCCTAGCCTCCTTCCCCGGGGAACCGGGCGCCCGAGAAGAAGATCGCCGGACTGCCGAAGGGCGGTTACGAATGCGCTCTTGCGAAGGAGGAGCACAATGAGGAAACGGACGTTTGCATCAACATTGGTCGTGTGCATCGCGGTCCTGCTCGCCAGCGGCCCAGCTGCTGTTAGCGGACAGTGCCAACCTGGTACAACACCCGTCTTCGAAGTCGAGGGTTCCGCAATCGAGGGGGTCGCCGTTACCAAAGACGGCTCGGTCTATGGTGGCGGCAGCATCACGGGAAAGCTCTTCAAGAGGAGTCCGGACGGCATCACCTACGAGCTGGCGTCTCTCTGGGACCATTCGCCTGGCGAAGAGGTCCAGGGCTACGTTCTGGGGCTCACTGCCGACAACAAGAGGAATGTCTTTGCCGCAGTGCTCCATTTCTTCGATCCGGAGATCAACGGTGTCTGGCGCATCGACCGGAACGACGTCGTCGAACTCTATGCCCAGCTTCCGCTCGGTGTGTTCCCGAACGGCATCACCATCGACGACAGGAAGAATCTCTATGTCGGCGATGATGGCGGCGGAAGGATCTTCAGGGTACCTCCTGAGGGCGAGGCCGAACTCTGGATCGAGCACCCACTGCTGCTCGATTCCTGGGGCTTCGGCTTCGGCGTCAACGGCCTCGATCATTTCAAGCGGGCCATCTACGGGGCGATCACGCTCGATGGCCGAATCGTGCGAGTGCCCATCAATCCAGACGGAAGTGCCGGCACGCCCGAGAACTACGTCACGAGCGACCTGCTGTTCGGAGTCGATCATGCGATCTTCGACCTGTTCGGGAACCTGTACGCAGCGAACGTGTTCTTCCACACGATCGTCAGAGTCGACACGAACCTGCTCGCGACGAATCTCATCGAGGGCTCCAACGAGATTTACAAACCGGCCACACTGTCGTGGGGAGCACCAGACCACGTCTTCACGCTCTACGTCACGAACTATGAAGACGCATTCGACTGGCTCCCGCCCCCTGATCCGGAGCCGAATCCCGCGGACGTCACCAGAATCGACCTCTGTCCGCCTGGAAGGCGCTAGAGTCGGCCGAGCTCTGCGACCTGCCTCTCGAAGGCGACTACGGTGGCAACAACGCGATTCACCGAGTCGCGGCAGGACGTTGATCCGGCGCGAGTAGGCCCCCGACAAATCGCCGACCAACTTTAAGAACGGGGGTGGCTTCTAGCCAGGAGTCCGCCCGTACCTCGGCCTCTCTAGGCCAGCGAGAATCGGGCGGCACACTCGATACCTGCCGATATACTGCCGAGCACATCCAGTTATGAGAAAGGAGGCGGACCCGATGGCGGCGAAAGGTTCGATGAATCCCGAGTTTCTGGAGGTGTGTGTGGTCGGAGACGACGCCCAGGCCGGTTCGCGGGCGGTGTTCGTCAACGGGCGGGAACGGAGCCAGGGCCTGGGCCGCCCCTTGCTGGTGCAACCCGGCGTGCACAGGGTCACGGTGGCCGGCTACGTCACGAAGAAGGTGTCGATCTTGGGAGGCGAGACCGACGACGTTGCACCCAAGGTGGTCGAGTTCGTCCACCCCGACGATCTGGCAGCGGGCGCGTGATCCGCTGGTTGCAGCCGCGGTACAACCAGGCTCTGGAGGGCGAGGTGGTGCCGACGCCGGCCGGTCCGAAGCCCAGCCGCTCGCTGGTCTGGGTGGCGCTATCCGGAGGCGGCACCCGGGCCGCCGCCTTCGGCTGGGAGGCCCTCCAGGCGCTGCGGCAGGTGCCGTTCCCCAACTCGGAGGGCGAGCCCTCGACTCTTGCTGCCGAGATTGACTACATATCGGGAATCTCCGGAGGTAGCTTCGCTTCCGCCGCGTGGTGTCACCTGGGGCCTGATTCCACAGACCTACGGCGCCGCTTTCTGGAGCGCAACATCCAGCGCTCGCTGGGCCTCCGCCAACTGCTGCCTGGAAACGTCGCCAGGTTGCCGTCGCGGAAGTTCAGCCGGACCCACGTAGCGGCCGAGCTCTACGACCGCCGGCTCTTCGAAGGTGGCTGCTTCGGAGATCTCCCCCGGCGTCCGCAATTGCGCATCCACGCCACCAACCTGGCGCTCGGCGCCCGATTCTCGTTCACGCCCGAGGACTTCGCGCTGATCGGGTCC
>CAMYLJ010000090.1 GCA_947259215.1 uncultured delta proteobacterium | reverse complement strand
GGGCCGGCGCGCCGCGGTGGTAGCCTCCGCAGGCGCACGCCGGTGCCGCCCCCGATGGACGCCGTGAATCCGAACTCCGCCGCCGACTGGCACCGCCTCGATCCCGACGCGGCGGTGGCCCGCCTCGCGAGCGATGCCGCGGCGGGCCTCGCGCCCGCGGAGGCCACGCGGCGCCTGGCGGCCGAGGGACCGAACGCCCTGCCAGAAGGCCGCCGCCGCAGCCTGGCGGCGATGCTGCTCGGCCAGTTCAGCGACTTCATGATCCTGGTGCTGCTCGCGGCGGCGCTCGTGTCGGGGATCGTGGGCGAGCCCGCGGACACCATCGCGATCCTGGTGATCGTCGTGCTGAACGGAGCCATCGGCGCCGTGCAGGAGTACCGCGCGCAGCGCGCGATGCTGGCGCTGCGCCAGCTCACCGCGCCCGAGGCCACCGTCCTGCGCGGCGGCGAGCGACGGCGGGTGCCGGCGGCGGAGCTCGTGCCGGGCGACGTCGTCGCACTCGAGGCCGGCGACCTGGTCCCGGCCGACCTGCGCCTCGTCGAGGCGGTGGAGCTGGGAACCGACGAGTCGATCCTCACCGGCGAGTCGCACCCGGTGGGCAAGACCGTGGAGACACTCGACGAGCCCGGCCTCCATCTGGGCGATCGGCGCAACCTCTGCTTCAAGGGCACCACCGTGACGCGCGGTCGCGCCTCGGGCGTGGTCGTCGCGACCGGCATCCGGACCGAAATCGGTCGCATCGCGGGGTTGCTCGCAACCGGGGAAGGGGTCCAGACACCGCTCCAGAAGCGCCTGACGCGCTTTGGCCGCTACCTCGCCTTCGCCGTGCTCGCCATCTGCGGGATCGTGTTCGTCGCCGGGCTGCTGCAGGGACAGCCCTCGGCGCTGATGTTCCTCACGGCGGTAAGCCTCGCCGTCGCGGCCATCCCCGAGGCGTTGCCGGCGGTGATCACCGTCTCGCTCGCGCTGGGTGCACGCAAGCTGAGCCGGCGCAACAGCCTGGTGCGCAACCTCCCCGCCGTCGAGACGCTGGGCTCCGTCACCACCATCTGCTCGGACAAGACCGGAACGCTCACCGAGAACCGCATGACGCTGGAGGCGCTCGTGGTCGGGGGCGAGCGCCACGACGGCTTCCCCGAGGCGGAAGCCGGCCCCGTCTGGCAGGGCCTCGGCCACGCGCTGGCGCTCAGCAACGACGTGGTCTCTCAGGACGGGCGTCCGGTGGGCGACCCGACCGAGGTGGCCCTGTTCGAGTTCGCCGCGCGGGCGGGCCACGACAAGGACCGCCTCGAGCAGGCCCACCCCCGCATCGCGGAGCTGCCCTTCGACAGCGAGCGCCAGCGCATGACGACGGTGCACCGCGACGGCGGGAAGCTCGTAGCCTTCACCAAGGGCGCGCCGGAGGCGGTGCTGCCGCTCTGCCGCGACGCCGACGCGGAGGCCGCGCTCGCCCAGGCCGAGGCGCTCGCCAGCGAGGGCTACCGCGTACTCGCCCTGGCCGAACGCCGGCTCGACGCGCTCCCGGAAGCCCTCGAAACCGTGGAGCGGGAGCTCGCCTTCCTCGGCCTGGTCGGTCTGATCGACCCACCCCGCCACGAGGCGCCGCGCGCGGTCGCCGAGTGCCGGGCGGCGGGGATCACACCGGTGATGATCACGGGCGACCACCCGGGCACCGCGCTGGCGATCGCCGCGCGCCTCGGCATCACCGACGACCCCGGCGCCCTCGTCACGGGCCCCGAGCTCGCCGAGCTCTCGGACGACGCGCTCGCCCGCCGCGTGGGCGACCTGCGCGTCTACGCGCGGATGGACGCGGAGCAGAAGATCCGCATCGTGAAGGCGCTCCAGGCCCGGGGCGAGTTCGTGGCCATGACGGGCGACGGCGTGAACGACGCGCCGGCTCTTGAGCGCGCGGGGATCGGCATCGCCATGGGGCGCAAGGGCACCGACGTGGCGCGGGAGGCCGCCGACCTGGTGCTGCTCGACGACGACTTCGCCACGATCGTGGCGGCCGTCCGCGAGGGCCGGCGCATCTACGACAACATCCTGAAATTCATCAAGGACACCATGAGCTCGAACTCGGGTGAGATCTGGACGCTCTTCCTCGCGCCCTTCCTCGGCCTGCCGGTGCCGCTGCTGCCGATACACATCCTGTGGATCAACCTGGTGACGGACGGGCTGCCGGGTCTCGCCTTCACCGCCGAGCCCGAGGAGCCGGGCACGATGGAGCGCCCGCCGCGGCCGCCCGGGGAGAGCATCTTCGCGCACGGGATGTGGCAGCACATCCTGTGGGTGGGGCTCTTCGTCGCGGGCTTCTCCATCGCCTCGCAGGCCTGGGCCTGGAGCCGCGGTGCGACCTATTGGCAGACGGTGGTCTTCACCACGCTCACCGTGTCGCAGCTCTTCCACTCGCTCTCCGTGCGCAGCTCGCGCGCCTCGCTGTGGAGGATCGGGCTCGCGAGCAACCGGCCGATGCTGGTGGCGCTCGGGCTCGCGCTCGCGCTCCAGCTCGCCGTGATCTACCACCCGGCGCTCCAGCCGATCTTCCACACCCAGGCCCTGCCGGCCGCCGACCTCGCCGTGTGCCTCGGTCTCTCGTCGCTGGTGCTGGTGGCGGTGGAGATCGAGAAGGCGCTGACGCGCCGCGGCCGCCTGTACGGCGAGCCCGCCGGCACTTAGCCGCCCGGCACCTCCGGATCCGGGGCTATCCTACGCGCGCCATGCGCTCCGCCATCTCCGCGCGCCGCGTCGTGACCGTGTCGTTCCTCGTGGACGTGCTCGACGTCGTCACCAACCTGGTCGTGATGCTGCTCACCGGGAGCGCCGTGATCTTCGCGGAGATGGCCCAGGGCATCGCCGATTCGCTCGGCTCAGCGCTCTTGGTGGTGGGCGAGCGGCGCGCGAAGCGACCGCGCGACCGCCAGCACCCGCTGGGCTACGCGCGGGAGGTCTTCTTCTGGGGGCTGCTCTCGGCGGTGGCGATGCTCGTCGTCGGTGGGGGCCTGTCGGCCTGGCGGGGCTACCACCAGCTCGTCGAGCGCGTGCCGCTCGAGAACTCCTGGCTGGCCATCGCGGTGCTGTCGCTCGCCGTGGCGACGAACGGCTACGCCGTGACCCTGAGCGTGCGCAAGCTCGCGGAGGAGGACAGCCTGCGAGAGGCCTTCCGCGATCCGAAGCGCCCGCTGGTGAAGTCCGCCCTCATCCGCGACGTGGTGGGCACGTTCACGAGCGTGGTCGGGCTGGTGGCGCTCGCCCTATACCACGCTTTCGGCATCGTGGCCTTCGACGCCGCGGGAGCACTCGCGGCCGCGGCGATGATGGCCGCGGGCTCGCTGGTCCTGATGAGCCAGGCCCGGTCCCTGATTACCGGTCGCTCGCTGCCCGAGGACGACCTCGCGCGCCTGCGCGCCGCGGTCCTGGCCCTGCCGGCCGTGGACGCCGTCAACCAGCTGCACGCCATCTACGCGGGCATGACCGAGGTGCTGGTCGACGCGGACCTCGATCTCGCCGAGGACCTCGACACCACCGGGATCGAGGCGCTGCTCGACGAGTTCGAGGCCCGTGCGCGCGACGCCGTCCCCGAGGTGAGCCGCGTCCGCGTGCTGCTAAACTCGCCCGAGAGGCCATGAGCCGACGGGCCCGGCCAGCGGGCGTGCACGACAGGTCCTGCGCCCCGCGACGACGAACTTGGCGACAAGGTTTCCCGAACCGAAACTGAAGCGCCGCAAGGACTTCGCGGTGGGCCCTCCTGGATTCGAACCAGTAGGGAGGGGCAATAGAAAGAAGGATTCCAGCTAGTTACGAGGGCGGATCGGGCTTGGCGACAAGTTGGCGACGAACCACGTACCGCACGTCCTTGTGTCGCCTAGCGTCCGCCCTCGCCGTCTGCCTCCTCCACCTCGAGCTCTTGCAGGCGGACGGCGTCGCGGCGTTCGAGCTCGAGATCGAGCGACCCGCACGATCCGCACGCGAAGTCCGCAATCTCGCCTCGCCAACCGCACGCGGTGCAGCGACCTAGCATGGGAGCGATCGAGAGCTCGAGCACGGATCCCTCGGCGGGCGTCCCCTGCGCCTCGGTCGCGTAGGCCGAGATCACGTGGTCGGGAACGACCGGGTGGTCACTTCCGGCGACCACGCGCACGCGCTTCAGGCGCAGCGGCGGCGGATCGATGCGCTGGAGCTCGGCCAGGACGGCTCGCAGGATGGACTGCGACAGCGAGGTCTCGTGCATCAGCGCGACTCCTCGACGGGCCGAGCGGGGCGCGACGCGTCGGCGCCGGCCCCCGCCGGCCGGGCGGGCCCCATGAGCTGCGCGAGGCGGCTCGCGACGGCTTCCACCGAGCTCGCTACCTCGTCACTGAGCGCCGCGCCGAGGCGCAGATGGCCAGGCTGGATACCGACCAGCATGATTCGAGCCGCGCAACGGGCACTCAGGTAGTCGGTGACCATGC
>CAMYLJ010000089.1 GCA_947259215.1 uncultured delta proteobacterium | reverse complement strand
AGAACGGCCGCTCGGTCGGGGCGGGTGGCCTCCTCGGCTTGGAGCTGCGCCACAACGCCGGGATACAGGGCGATCCAGACCAGACCGTGCGGGGTATCGAGCAGGACCGCAGCGAGCTCCTGGCGGGCCTCCACGACCCGGCCTCGGGCAAGCGAGCAGGGATCTTCCGGCCTTTGACCCTCGGACCGGAGGCGGTCCGCGATCCGCTCCGCGATGTCCAGGTAGCTCACGGCACGGGCTCCCCAGGCTGGTCAGAAAAGGAGGAAAAGGGTGAAAAGCCCTCTCGGTGGGCTCGATAGGAGGACTTTTCTCCCTTTTCTGCCTTTTCTCTCTGCCCTTCCAACTCCGCGCGCTCCCGCTCGGTCAGCCGGCGTACCACCTGGGCCGGCCTGCCCCCCGTCTCCTGGGGGAAGACCACGTACCGTCCCATTTCGGTCAGCAGGGCCAGCGCGCTCTTAAGCCGACCGGAGGTGATCTTCCTGCTGAATACCTGCTCGCGAATCTCGGTGAATGTCATCTCGGTGCCGGGAATCATGGATTCGTCGATGCGGTCGGCGTCGGTGTTGCCCGTCCTGCCCGCGAAGATCCGCTCGACGCTCGCCACGCACACGTCCCACACCGCGAGTGCGCTGTTGAGATTCGATACCTGGACTAACGAGTCTCCGTCCAGCAGCGCGTACAGGGCGGATAGTCGCCGGACGTGCGCCGCGTTGCGGGCGAGGAGACCACCAATCAAGCCGGGCCGAGACCGCGTGAGCTTGGGGTAGAGCCGCTTCCATACTTCTGCGGCATCGGGGGAGAAGTGCATTTCGCCCACCCTCTTGGCGGCGCTCAGCACGCCCGTCACCTCTCCGACGAGCTGCTCTCGAATGGCGTCGGGCACCCTTTCCGGCAGCGGCAGGTGTCTCGCGCGGTCAGTCTCCACGAAGAGGAAGCGATTGCCTAGCCCGTTGGCCGCATCCACCGAGCTCAAGTAGGCGTGCAAGTCCTCAGGCGTGGTATGGCCGAGAATGGAGATGTGTGCTCCCGTCGCCCGGGTCGGGCTGTTCTTGGTCATGCTCCGCAGGACGGGCTTGCCATCCCAGGCGTTGCGGATCACGACGCTCAGAGTGTTGCCTTGGCGCTCGAAGTTTTTGAGGACGTTCGCGAACTCCGTCTCCACGACCAGCAGCCGCTTGTCCGGTACGCCCGGGTCCACGACGGTCTCGTCTCCGTTCTTCTTGTCGACCTTCTTGATCTCGTCGCGGACGTGGTAGATCAGGCCCTCGCCGCTGGAGAGGCCGTCGCGGATGTTCGCGGCCCAGAGTTCATCGGCCTGGGCCAGGGCGTGAATCGCGATGTTGCCGCCATCGCCCTTCCGCGCTTCCGCCGTCCTGCCCACGATGAGCGCGTTGTTCTGGAGCCCATGGCGGGTTTCGCCGACGTACAAGTGCGGCTGTCGTCCGACCGCGTTACCGATGGCGATGAGGAGCTGCACTGCGACCTGCGTCGGATGTGCCTCGGTGTAGCGGTTGTAGGCGTCCACGTAGCGGCCGACCAAGCCCGCGTACATCGCCTCCTTGCCTTCCGGGATCGAGGGCCTCATGTGGACAGCGCCTCCAGGACCAGGGCGTCGTCATGCGCGCTCTCGACTCGTCGCCGAACGTGCCATTCCTCGTAGTGGGCGCGGCAGGTGCGAGCGATACTCGCGGCCTCGCGCTCCAGATCCCGCGCGGCCGGAGAGCCCTGCGGTGCTCCGAAGCGCCCGCCTACCTCGCAGCGCGTGCGGGCGAACACAAGGAGGGCGCGAACGACGCCCGCGGGGTCTGCACCCTCTCGGGTCAGGTGCCAACCCATCCACAGCATGGCTTCATGCCGTCGCCCTGTGGAAAAAGTGACAGAGGGGTCGGATAGCTCGTCACGCCAAGCTCTTGATACGTGCTTTCGCCAAGAGCCGTCTTCTTCACCGGGCTGCTTGCGGAGTACGGCAACGTCTCGACCACAGGAAACGTGGCGGAATAGCGAGGAGTCGAACGCCGGAAGCTCGCTTGGATCGCCTGGAAGCTCACGTAGCCAGCGATAGTCAGCCCCGGTCAGATGGCGGGATGGAGCTACAACGACCTGATTCCCGCGATGTCGAATCGTGACCGGCACCGTTCCGTAGTGCGTACCGTAGACACGGTCGCCCTCGAGGCGGCCGAACACATGAACTCCGATTCGGCGACCGGAGGCCGTACCGTCGGCGGTCGAACCTGACTCCTGGGTGGGATGATCTCCGCAAAGCAGCTCAATCGCATTGCGAGCGAGCATCTTGGTGAAGTCAGCGCCGCCGTCCACGTCGGTATCCACGTCGAGCGCGACGGTGTGCGAGGGCAGGGCCAGCCCAAGGTTCCCACCTGCGTCGAGGTGCTTTCGGAGAACCTCGCGCCGAGAGGCCATCTCGGCTTCGCCGCATTCCTCAAAGCGTTGAATCGCACTGACCTGCCAGCCACGGCCTTCCCGGTGTGGAGACTTTCCGGGGCTTGGGCAGGAGCAAGCCGGTCCGCAGAGACGGACGAGCAAGGCGAGCCACCGACCGCGGTAGAGGAGTGCGCTACCCATCTAGCGGTCCGCCTTCGGGGGCGAAGCCAGGCGGAAAGGGGACATGGCGGCGTCAATCGCCGCATCCATGTCCTCGTCGCGGATGTAAGTCGCTTGGCTCGAGAGGTGCGCGTGCCTGACGCGGCCCGAGCGACACCAATCAGCGATTCGGTAGCGGGAGAGGCCGGTGCGGCGGGCTTGATGGCGGATGGACCCGCCGCGGCGAAGTCGGTCGTCCATACGGAACACCCCAGTAGCCGCCTAATTTGCGGCTACTGCGCATCCGTCGAACGTTTTGGGCTGCGGTGCCGGAGCTTGCGCTTTCCTCCGACCAGCCAATCAGTCCGAGGCTAACGAGGCTCCCCTCGGACAGGTGCTCCCTCAGTCGCGCTACAGCAGCGAGCCCCTAGCTAACGCTGCGCTGAAGAGGGAAGTAGTGGCCCGACTTCGTCATCTGTTCCACTACTATCGCGCCAAAAGAGACCAAGATCAACCCGTCTTGTCGCGTTGAGCCAACCCCGCGGGAACTGGAATCGCGGCTACTAGCCGGCGTGGAGCCTGGCCCGGATCCGCTGCGCCCGGCGCAGGAGCACCCCCCCTGGTGCTCGGAGTCCGGCTCGCCCGCGGCCAAGCGCTCGAGCTCGCGGGCCACGGCGGCCAGCAGCTCCCGGAGGGCCAGGTTCTCGGCGTAGAGCTGGCGGGCGAGGTCGTGGGGGTTGGGACGCATGTTTGTCCTAGCCGCCGTTTGCGCCGCGACGAGGTGGCGAAGATGGATGCTTAGCGTGCGAACGGAACGCGGCATCCTCGTCCACGTGCTGGGCGATGTTCTTCATGGCTCGGTATACATGCCGGCGAAAACGAGTTGAGGCGGTACCCCACTCGCCACCGCGGAGAGCGATCTCCGTAACGTTGCACGCAAGTTTCCGGCGAGGGAGGATGGAGAGAATGCGATGAGCGGGCAGGTGGCGTATACACTCTTCGACTTCCCACTTGACCTGTTCCGTCGAGCCGGCAAGCAAGTCAACCACTGCGATGTCCGTATTCTTGAGAGCGTCTGAGACACCTTCCTTCCAATCGTCGTCGTCAAAGTGAAGATATCGTGGCGCCAAGATCATGGCGTACGGGTCACGCGCTGTTGCGGCCCAAGCGTACCCAACCTCCAGCACCGTTGTTGTTCTTCCATAGGCACCGAACACACGGGCGATTGCAGCCGTAGCGCCCGCCCCCGAGAACCGACGAAGGATTAGGATCTCGGCATCGGCGGCGACATACGATCGCACGAGAATGCCTACCAAGATCGGGGCACCGAACCAGAAGCCAAAGAATGCGACAAGGGCTAGCAAGACAAGATCGCGCGCGGCCAGCTCCACCCGACTCCACAGGAGATAGAAGAAGCCCAAGCCAATGATCCCGCAGGCCGGTCGGATCAGATAGTTGAAAGACAGGATGAAGCTAGCAGCGAGATGTCGAGGCGTCCCGAATCCATGGGGTGATGAGGGGGTGGCGCTGCTGTCAGAGAAGTGTTGATTGCCCTTGGACTCGGTCACAGGGATGGATCCGATCCGGCTTCTGCCGAGAAGCGAGTCGGAGGTTTTCGATGAGTCTATCGCCTCTGCGTAGGGCCGTGGCTTAGTTGCGGACCTCCTCGAAGTCGCGGTCGTCCTTGAGCTGAGGGTCATTCGGCTCTAGGCACTTGAAGAACACCTCTGCGGGCTGCGTCATTTCTTCCATTCGACACCCTCATGGGCGAGCCCGCGGGCCACGGCCGCGAGCAGCTCCCGGAGCCCGAGCACTTGGCGGTAGAGGTCCCGGGCTAGGTCCGTGGGATCGGCGGCAGCCACGAGCGCCGGTATGGCCCGAGACGCGCCGGGAGCGGTCACGCGAGGCCGGATTTCCTCCCGGGAGGTTGGCCTTGACTGGAAGATCCGGGGCGTGGGTATGATGCATGCGGGGGCCGGGAAGTGC
>CAMYLJ010000088.1 GCA_947259215.1 uncultured delta proteobacterium | reverse complement strand
CGAGGATCTCCGATGGGGTCGGGAGGCACCAACCTTCGCAATCCCTGAGACTTACGTCGTGGCCCGCAGACGCCATGACCCTATGATGCTTATCGGATGTGGCCCGGAACGCAGCCTGAAATCCCTATCTGCGACGCCAGCCACCGCGAAGACCCCTTCTGCCACGTTGACGAAGCCGCCGTTGACCAGGGTCCGCGAGTCGGCTGCGCTCACGAAGCCGCGCACCATGAGACCGCTTCCGGGCGCGCGCGGATGGGACGGATAGGGCGACCAGCAGAGCCTGGTCGCACTATCCGCTCCAGGACGAGCGCAGCCGGATCAGGATGCCTTCCTGCAGGCGGCAGCGACCTGCTCGCGTATCTGCGCCAGCAGCGACTCCTGGTCCGTGCCGCGTCGCTGGATCAGACCCACCACGTCGCCGCTCAAGCGACGGCGCTCTGCCTCGGTGACGTCCTTGGCCGTCACCACCACGATGGGGATGGCGCGCGAGGCATCCCGCTTGCGCATCTCCAGCACGAACTCGAAGCCGTCCATCACCGGCATCATCAGGTCGAGCAGGATCAGCGACGGCGCGCGGTCGGCCACATGCTCCAGAGCGACGCGGCCGTTCTCGGCATCGCTCACATGCCAGCCCTCGTTCTCCAGGGCGCGGCGCAGCACCTGGCGGTTCTCCGCCTGGTCGTCCACCACCAGCGCCCGGCGCTCGGCGCCCTCCGGCGCATAGCGGTCCAGCAGCTGCACCAGCTGTCCGCGGTTCACGGGCTTGGTCAGGAACTCGGTGGCGCCCAGGGCGTAGCCCAGCTCGCGGTCGTCGGTCATCGTCACCATGAGGACCGGGATGTCCCGCGTCTCCGGGTCGGCCTTCAGCTCGCGCAGCACCTCCCACCCGTCCATGCCGGGCATGAGCACGTCCAGGGTGATGGCCGTCGGCCGCAGGGTCCGGGCCAGCCGCACAGCCTCTCGGCCGTCGCTCGTGGTCACGACCCGCACGCCCGCTCCTTGGAGCGTGCGCCCGAGCAGGTCGAGCGCGTTGGGATCGTCGTCGATGACCAGCACCACCCGCTCCTCGCCGGGCACCTGCGGCACGGCGGCCGGGGCCTCCGCGGCGGCTTCGTTCCCCTGATCGACCGCCAGCGGGAGCCGAATCGTGAAGGTCGAGCCCTGGCCCAGCGTGCTCTCCACCGTGATGTCGCCGCCCATCATCTGGCAGAAGCGCTGGCTGATCGACAGGCCCAGCCCGGTGCCACCGTAGTCGCGTGTCGTGCTGTCGTCGGCCTGCGAGAACTCCTCGAACACGCGGTCGAGCTTCTCCGGTGGAATGCCGAAGCCCGAGTCCGACACCGTCATCCGCACCCAGTCCACGCCATCCTCGTTCTCGCCCTTCACCACCAAGACGATCGCGCCCTGGTGGGTGAACTTGGCGGCGTTGCTCAGCAGGTTGAAGAGCGCCTGGCGTACCTTGGTGACGTCGGCCCGCATCGCGTCCAGGGCCGGGTCCACCTCCACCTTCAGCGTGTTGTCGTTCTTCTTCACCAGGGCGTCGATGGTGCTCACCACCTCGCCCACCATCGTGGGGATCTCGAAGCTCTCGAGGTAGAGATCCATCTTGCCGGCCTCGATCTTCGAAAGATCCAGCACGTCGTTGATGAGCGACAGCAGGTGGGTTCCGGCGCTGTGGATCTTCTTTAGGTCGCCGGTCGCCTCCTCGTTTCCCTCGTCCTCTGCGTCTTCCCTCAGCATCTCGCTGTAGCCGATGATCGCGTTCATGGGCGTGCGCAGCTCGTGGCTCATGTTGGCCAGGAAGGCGCTCTTGGCCTGGTTGGCCGCTTCGGCCGCCTCCTTGCTGAGCGCAAGCTCTTCCGTCGCTTCACGGATCCGCTGCGAGATCACCTGGTTCCGCCGCAGCAGCATGCCGATGAAGAGCGCGACGATCGCCGAGACCGTGGTTCCCGCCATCAACGCGAACCGAGCCAGCCGAGCGGGTGGCCCCCCCTCGAACTGCGGCCCGACGTCCCAGGTGATGGAGAGATCGGCACCGGCGCTGATGGTCCGAGTGGTCACGGAATGCAGGGTGTCGTCGCGGCTTTCTCCATGGACGGGCACCCTTGCATCCCCGAGGAACGTGCCCACCACCTGCAGCGTCAAGCCGGCGGGCACCAGCTGCTCGAAGAGCCCCTCGATCAGCGCGTCATAGTCTACGAGGCCCAGCACGACTGCGGAGGTGCCGCTCGACTCCTCGATGCCTAGGGCCACCGGCGAGACCGTAGAGTCGGCCTCCAGCTGGAAGGGCGGGCCGAGCAGGATGCGGCCCGGTTGCTCGAGTGCCGCCTCCACGGTCGTACGGAGTGCTTCCGGGTCCGAGGCCAGGTTCCCGCGCGCCAGCGGGCCGCTGGAGTCGGTGGAGAAGACCAGGCTCGGATCGCGGTCCGGATTCGGGCGCAGATAGGCCGCTGAATCCAGGAAGAACGCGGTCGCGCGTGCCTCCTGGTCATCGAAGCCGTTGAGGAATTCCACCTCGGTGACGGTGGCGGAGTTCTCCGCCAGGACGGCCAGACCGGACAAGGGCGCGTAGCTCTCTTCGAGCCACGCGAGCAGGGTCCCCGACAGCCAGCGCGAGGCCTGCTCTCCCTGCGCCTGCCAGGCGCGCAGGGCGTCCTGCCGGAACGCCCGGCTGAGACCCCAGCTTCCTCCCGTACCCAGGATCAGGATGAGTGCCGGAACGAGCCACAGCATGGCGCCCCCGGGAGTGGCATTGGCTTGGGAGGGGGAGTTCATGCTGGTGACCGGATCGCGTCTCAGTTGTTGACGCTGAAGATCGGACGGAAGCCGCGCGGCGGCAACGTGGTCGACGAATCCCAGCCCCGCAGGTTGCTGCCGTCGATCAGCACGGCGCGCGGCGCGACATGCTCGAGATAATCCCGCTTCTCCAAGATGCGCACCATCACATCCACCGCGATGCGAGCCTGCAGGGCCTGCTGGTCAGTGGGGGCGGCAAGAATGGTGCCGCGCTTGATCCCCCGGTGAACCCCCGGGCTGTAGTAGTAGGACAGCACCTTGACCTTCTGGGACAATCCGCGCTTTCGCAGCAGGTCGACGGCCGCCTCCGCGGTTACCGTGGTGCCCACAATGTAGTCCAGCTCGCCTGCGTGCTCATCGAGAACGGCTTCGACCAGGCGGCCCTGGACGGAGCGGCCCGTATCCCCCTTGCGGGTGACGATGATCTCGAGAGAGCTTCCCGCGAGGGCATCCTTGAATCCGGCATCGCCCGCCGCGACCCATGCGGCGCCGTCAGGGCCAGGGAACCAGGCGACCCGAACCGGCCGTTTGCTGTTCGGGTGGAGTCCGCGCAAGAAGCTGCCCGCCTGGAAGCCGACATCCCAGAAATCCACGGCAACACGCGCCGAGATGCGCGATGACGACATGCCGTTGATCAAGTCGATCACCGGAACGCCCCGTTCGGCGGCCGTACCGATCAGGTCCTCCAGTCCGTCCTGGGAGATGGCGCTGATGATCAGGCCGTCCACATCCCTCGCAATGCAGTCCTCGATCTGCTCGCGCTGCACGTCCAGGTGCTCATAGCCGCCGGCCACATAGAGGGACAGACCCACATCGAGCCGTCGGGCCTCCGCAATCAGGCCGTAGTTCACCGCCAGCCAGTAGGCATCCTTCAGATGTGGGATAGAGACGCACAGGTTCCAGCGACGCTTGGCATTGTGGAGCGGTGTGTACTGACGCTGCGTTCGCTGTCGACTGGCGTTGAAGGGAGGCTCCCATACGTCTACCTCGACCGGATACCAGATCTTGCCGGCCACGGCGGCACCCGCCGTCAGG
This sequence comes from uncultured delta proteobacterium, assembly GCA_947259215.1. GTDB lineage: Bacteria > Myxococcota_A > UBA9160 > UBA9160 > JAFDET01 > CAMYLJ01. The sequence goes on along the minus strand of CAMYLJ010000088.1, from coordinate 1,312 downwards.
GAAAGCGCCAACACGGCGAGCAGGGTCGGGAATCGGGTGCGTGCGAGCCGTCGCGGCATCTCGGGTCAGTCCGACGGAACGGAGCGCAGGCTGATCAGGCGAGAGCCCCCCAATCCCAACAGCCGGTGCGCCCGAGTCGGCGCGTCTCCAGCCCCCGCGGTGGCGGGCAGCTCGTGCTCCCGGTCCACGTTGGCCAGCTCGCCCAGCGGCGGCACGCCCACCGCCTTGTAGTTGACCGGGTCGCCCGTCTCAAGGGTCACCACTGCAACGTCTCCGCTGGCCACCCCCACGCCGATCTCCAGCGCGGGAAGCTGCACCCGCGCGCCGCGGTCGTTGATCTCGTCCCTCTCGATCTGCATCGCCAGGGCGCACGCCGCGGCACGCTCGGCGTCGTCGGCCGCACCGAGCCGCAGACCGAAGAGCGCGACCAGCGAGTCGCCGATCACGTCCTCGACCACGCCTCCGTGATGGGCCACGACGTCGGAAAGACCGCCGAAGTCGTTCTTCAGCATACCGGTCTCCTGGGCGGGCTCAAGGTTCGCTGCCCGCGTCCGGCTGCCCCGCACGTCGGTTACCACGGCGACGACGCGCCGCCGCCTACGGCCCTCAGAGCCTACCGCCATGGTTGGCGAGGCGCTCGAACCGGCCTCAGCGGAACCAGCCCCTCCAGTAGAAGAAGCCGAGCATTCCGACCAGGACGATGAAGTAGGCGTTGCTCTCGTCCAGCTCGGGCATGTGCTCGAAGTTCATGCCGTAGATGCCAGCGATCAGCGTGAGCGGCAGGAAGATGGCCGAGATGATGGTGAGTACGCGCACCCGGGAATTGAACTGCTCCTGCTGGTCCATGAGGTGCTGCTGCTGGAGCTCCGCGAGGCGCTGCTGGACCTGCTGCACCCCTTCGCGCATGTTGCCGATCGCCCGAGCGCCCTGGCTGTAGAGCTTCGAATCTGACCCCAGAGAGAAAGCGCGGCTGCGGATGAACCCGATCTTCTGGAGGAGGATCTGGTGTTCGAAGAAGGCGGTGGCCATGTGGTGGCATCGCGCCATCAGCTCCTCCAGGTCTTCCACCGTGAACGTGGCGTCGCCCCGCCGGAGACCCTCGGCGTGCTCCGCGACCTGGAAGCGGACGCGATAGAACTCCGTGGTCTCCTCTTCGATGTAGCCCTGGATCACGTGCAGCATCACGGCGTCGACGGTCGCATCCGGCCCGGGGCGGTCGAACCAGCAGCGCTGCATGAAGGCGTCCGTGCTCGGGATCTCGGCGCGGTGCAGCGTGACGATGGTCTCCGGGAGGAGCGCGATGTGGAACCAC
>CAMYLJ010000087.1 GCA_947259215.1 uncultured delta proteobacterium | reverse complement strand
TCCGGAGCATCCCCCACTGGAAGTCCACGTGCTCCCAGCGCAGGCCCAGGATCTCGCTGGTCCGAGCGCCTGTGAAGACCAGGAGCCGCAGGGCGGCCACGGCGGCCGGAAGCTCTGAGCTGAAGCGTCGGGGGTCCTTCCCGGCCTCGTAGGCGTCTTCCAGGGCCTTGAGCGCGTCCCCGAGGCGGGCCAGCTCCTGGGCGGACAGGAAGCGCTCGCGCCGCCGTTCGGGGAAGCGCTGGACGCCGCGGGAGGGGTTGAAGAAGGCCGGCACGAGATCCCGCCGCTCGGCGAAGTGGAAGAGGCTCGAGAGAAGCGAGACGACCCGGTTTCCCATGGTCGGCCGCTCGCGCATGGAGAGCTGGAGGCGCTCCACGTCCGCCCGGCTGATCTGGAGGACACGCCGGCTGCCCAGCACCGGGAGGACGTCTCGCTCTAGCATCCGCCGGTCCTCGGCGGCGCTTCGCGGCTTCTTCCGCGGCTCGGCGTGCTCGGCCAGGTAGCGGAACGCGAGCTGGCGCAGCGTCAGGGCCTCGCGCGAAGTGTCGCGGTCCTCGGCGGGGTCGCCGCCCGCCGCCACCTCGGCGAGGACTCCCAGTGCGCGCTTGCGCGCGCCGTCGGGCGTGAGCGGTCCGGGGCGTCCGAGGGTCACGTGTCTCGTGCGTCCATGAGCGCGGTACTGGACGACGTAGCTCTTCGTCCCCGTCGCGCGAACGCGTAGGCCGAAGCGCGGGAGATCCTCGTCCCAGAGGACGTAGTCGCGCGGCTTCGGCCCTGCCGCGTCGACGGTGCGCTTGGTCAGCTTCGCCATCCGGCTCTCCGCAGGTCGCGACCTTCTGACATGACTCAGTGACGTTCCGGCAAGCACAGGGCGAGCAAGCGGGATCCATTCGCAGGGTATGCGGGAGTCGAGAGGGTTCAACAACAAACCGACAACGCTGCGAAATTTCGCACGCAATCGCAGTGTGTCGCAATTCTGCGTAACGTGCGTGCACCTTATGGGGTTCAGGAGGTCGCGAGTTCGAATCTCGCCGGCCCGACCAATGGAAACCGCCGGTTGCGGAACCCCGCCTTTCCGCCGAAAACGGGCTGGCAGCGCGGGCCGCCCGTGTCGCTTGTCAACCGGATTGGTCAAGGCGTGCCGGCGTTCTCCAAGACGCCGCGCCACAAGCGGTCCACGAGATCTGCGATGCCCCGGGTCTGGTGCGTCCCCTCGAACGGCTCGGCGCGCACGGGCCCGTACCAGTCGCGTGAGACGCGTCCGTCGTCGCTGCGCGCTTCGACGAAGATGCCCGAGCGCCTCTCCCCGGGATCGCGCGCCACGGCCGGGATGCGAATCGAGGTGGCGGGCGGGAGCGTCCACGCGTCCAGCAGTCGCAGCTCGTGGAAGACGTCCTTCCAGGCCCACGGGGTCGGGTCCGTGAAACGGCAGACGTCCTCCTCATCGCCATCGCGGTTGTCGCAGAGATCCATCAGCTCGGGCGGAGCTTTCCACGTCACGACCTCGCCGGTCTCCCCGGCATCGGATCGCCGCAGGCGCAGCACCCGGGGTGGCTGCGGGTAGAGCGTCCCTACTGAGTAGCCGGGCGGTCTGGGAAACTGCCAGATGCGCAACTCGGGCTCCTCGGGAGGGCCTCCTTCGAGTGGCGGCCAGCCGAGCCGCGCGCGCGCGCGATCCAGCTCTTCCCACGCGGTTGCGATCCAGGGATCGGGCTCGTAGGGTGGACCGGCGGGGCAGGGCGCGCGACCGAGCCGCTGGTCGGTTCGCCAGCGGACGCAGGCGAGACCGTGCACGCGGAAGACTCCGTGGCGCTGGCCGCGGACGTAGGGGCCCTCTTCGAGGGGCGCCCCGTTGCTCCCGCGCGAGACGTAGGGCCCCTCTCGTCGGCGCTCCCGCCAGAAGTCGGGACGGGCGCAGAGCGCCCGAAGCGCGTCCGGGTCGCGTGGGTCGAAACCCTCCGGAGGCGGAAGCCGATCTCCGTAGGCCGTCGGCCGCGTCGATCCGATCCAGGCCAGGACGCCCTCCGACGTCATCTGGCATTCGACGCGCATCGGGCGCACCGACTCGGACGAGGCGGGGAAGCGCGCGGGCTCTCGGGGGTGCTCGCACCAGAGCTCGATGGCGGGGCGTGGCGGCGGGGTGAGGCTGGAGGAGGAGCCCGACGACTGCCTCAGGATCCGGACGCGCGGAGCGAGTCCGTCGGGGCAGTCGAAGTGCGGCCGCGTGCGCCCCGTGTAGATGTCGAGCGGCACGCCCTGCTCGTAGAGGTACGTGACCGGAGGCCCGTCTGTCGGCCAGCTGATGTGCTCGCCGACCGGGGCTCCATCGTCCCACTGACTCTGCGTGGCCTTCGACCCATCGGGCTGCCAGTAGACGTGGGTGCCGTGCTGGTTCGACCAGGACTCGTGCCCGAGGAAGCTGCGGATCTCGCGCAGCGTGCCGTCCGGGTACCAGGCAGCCTGCACGCCGACGGGGACTCCGTCGGGTCGCACGCAGCGCACGACGGCCCCCCGGCGTGTCTCCTCCCGCTCCTTCTCGGCGCCTTCGGGGCACTCGTGCTCCTCGGGGCTCGCAGGGAGGGGCGCCGACATGGCGACGGTCGGGATCAGGAGCAAGAGCAGGAGCGTCGCAGCCGGGAGGATCGGACGCCTCACGGCTGCTCGGCCTGGAATCCGGGCACGGCCCGCAGGCTCCTCTCCCAGTATCGCCCGCGCCCATCGGGGGCCCCGATGACGAGGTGCGTCCACTGATAGGGCTCGAGGCCCCGGAACCCCACGCTGACGTCGAGCACGTAGCGGTCCTGGCCGGCGACGATCGGCAGGCTCACGTCGGCGCCGATCAGGGTGAGGCGCGCGGGGCGGGGGGGATGGAGCCGGCTGACGTCGACGCCGAGGGATCGGACCACGGGAATCGGGAGGGTGGGCTGGAGCCAGAAGGGTTGGGTCGGCGAGGAGCCTCGGCCGGGCTCGACAACGAGCCAGTACTCGGGCTCCCACGGGGGTGCGGGTCCGGGTGTGCAGACGAGCAGGACCGCGAGGATTGCGACCCCGGCGGGAGGAAGGAGCCGCGTCCGCCTAGACTCTCTGTGTGAAGCCGTCTGCAAGCGTCTGCCTTCTGCTTTGCTCGGCGTTTCTGCCCGCCGAAAGCCTCGGGGCCGACTTTCCCGCACCCGAAGCGGATCTGGCCGCCGTGCTCCGCTTCGTGGATGCGATCCCCTCGTTCCCCTGGCGCCCGCGTCCGCCCCCTCCCGGGATCCGGTTCGGGCGCCACGAGATCGAGATCGTGCGCTACGACCGGCTGCCCTGGGAGAAGATCGATGCCGACGCCGTCCTGTCCGGGGAGTATGCCGTGGTCAGCGAGGCAAGCTACGGCGTTTCCGTGAACGTCTCCTGCCGGTGGGGCGAGGGGACGTCGGAGGGGGAAATGCGGCTGCTCTGGTACGTGGTCGCCGAGGGGCGCCTGCGGTCCTGGGATCACTTCGACTTCGATCGCGGAGACTGCGCCCTGCGCGCTTCCTTCCGCCGCGGCGACGAGGTGGACCTCGACTTCCTCGTCGATCTGCGGCGCACGGGCATGCTCGTCCGGTACGGGCGCACGTGCCCGAGCGTAGAGGCGTACCAGCGCGCGCTCGCCTACGCGGAGGCAGGCCGGACGGAAGAGGCACATTCGCTCGTAGCCTTCGGCGACGGCACCGTCGAACTCGACGAGAGGGGCGACGTCGTACGGGCTGCCACGGGGATCACGTGCATCGAGCCAGCTCGGGCGCTGCGCCGGAAGCTGCGGTGACGCCTCCCCGCGCAGGTCGATGGCCTGGCACCTCCAGCCAGCTTCCCCTAGCAGGCCAGGCCGGCTCGACCGCTCCGGGGACCGGCTAGCGACGGGCCTCTTCGAGCCGAAGTCCGCGATGGCGCGCGGGATCCGCGCGGGCCGTGGACGAGGAGCGGAACACGCCGTGCGTGTACGAGCCCGTCGCCCGCACGCTCCCGTCGCGGTTCCAGAACACCCGGGCGCCGACCCTCTGGCCGTCGCCCGCCGCGCCTTCCGACTCCTTGATGTGCGCCCGAGCCGGCTGGGCGGATTCTCGTCAAGCAACCTTCCCCTGCTTGCCGATACGGACCCATGTCCCCGCTGACGTTCGGCATGGCCGTGTTCTTCTCGGGCGGCAGCATGACCATGACCGCCCTGCTTCTCGTTCTCCCGGAGGCGTTCTGGCCGAGTCCGGCCTACACCTGGGGCGTTGCCCTCGGCGAGCGCGTCTTCTACGCGCTGTGCCTGGCGCGGATCCTTCACCGCGCAGGCGGTTGGTGGTGGCCACTCGGGCTCGTCGCGGTGACCCCCGGACTCCAGGTGCTCGCCTTTCACTGCGGCGCCACGTCGTCAGTTGGACGTCGCAGCACCTAGATCCGTGGCGAGACGCCACTCACGAGGCCTGGTCGTACTGCGAGCCCGGACCCAAGTACGATAGCTACCACATCCGCGTCGCCACGTTCAAAGGCGACTCCCTGGAAGAGGCCGCCACCAACTACTACTCAGACTGAGGGTCGCCGCTTAGCTTCACATTTGAAGCGCAACAGCCGCTAGGCCGCATGGAACCGCTCCTCCGGGGTGTCGTAGCCGTACCTCTTCCTCGGTCGGGTATTC
>CAMYLJ010000086.1 GCA_947259215.1 uncultured delta proteobacterium | reverse complement strand
GAGTGGGGCTGGGAGCCGGAGTACGATCTGCCGCGCATGACGGCGGAGATGATCGAGAAGCTCCGGGCGCGGCTGCGGCCGGCGGGCTAGCCCCTTCGCCCACGCGGGTTCCCCGGGAAGGGGCGTGTACGCCTTCCCTCCGGGGATACCCTTGATTAGACTTCGTCCCGAAATCTTAATAAGACCGCCGGCTAATCAGCTTTGGACCTTCCTCCCTACGCCCCCGAACGCCTGCTCTCGGCGCCCTTTCCCGAGCGGGTGCGACTCGTGTGCCGGACCTGGGCCGCGCAGGTGAATCCCAACCCACCCATCGTGCTCGTCCTCTACTGGGCGAAGTACATCTTCTTCTTCGCCGGCGGCTGGGCCTTCTGGGTCTCGTTCTCGGCGGAGTATCCGGGCTTCTCGAACGTCGGCGCCTGGGCGTTCAGCGCGGTCGCGTTCCAGAAAGCCATCGCCTGGTCGATCTTCTACGAGCTGTGCGGCTTCGGCTGCGGCATGGGGCCGATGAACGCGCGCTTCAACCCGCCGATCGGTGGCTTCCTCCACTTCGCGAGGCCAGGCACGACAAAGCTGCCCCTCTTCCCCGGCGCCCCGCTCGTGGGCGGCATCCGGCGCACCTGGCTCGACGTCGGGCTCTACGCCGCCAACCAGCTCCTCCTGCTGCGCGCGCTGATGGCGCCCGAGATCACCCCCGCCCTGCTGGCGCCCAGCATGGTGCTGATTCCGCTGATGGGCATCTCCGACAAGACCCTCTTCCTGGCCGCGCGCGCCGAGCACTACTGGGTGGCCCTCACCTGCCTCGTGGTGGCGGCCACCGACGACCTCTGGATCGCCGCCTGCAAGGTGGTCTGGTGCGCGGTCTGGTTCTGGGCGGCCACGTCGAAGCTCAACTCGCACTTCCCGTCGGTCATCATGGTGATGATGAACAACGGGCCCTTCTTCCCGAAGGCCCTGAAGAAGAAGCTCTTCGCCTCCTATCCCGACGACCTGCGGCCCTCGAAGTTCGCGGCGCGGCTGGCGCGCATGGGAACGGCCACGGAGTACATGATCCCCCTGGTCCTGCTGCTCTCGAGCGGCTCCCCGGTCGTCACGGGGATCGTGCTCTTCGTGATGACGGGCTTCCACGGCTTCATCGCGCTGAACAACCCGAGCGGCATGCCGGTGGACTGGAACATCCTGATGGTCTACGGCGGGTTCTTCCTGTTCGGCGCGCATCCGGAGGCGAGCGTACTGGCGCTCGGCTCGATGCCGCTGCTGTGCCTCTTCCTCTTCTTCTGGCTTTTCGCCTTGCCCTGCATCGGGAACTTCTTCCCCTCGCGCGTCTCCTTCCTGCTCTCGATGCGCTACTACGCCGGCAACTGGGCCTACAACATCTGGCTCATCAAGAAGGGCAGCGAAGGGAAGCTGAAGAAGCTCAAGAAGGCGGCGGGCACCATGCGGGAGCAGCTCGAGGGGCTGCTCGGCGATCCCCAGGCCGTGGACGTGGCCATGACCCTCTCGATGGCGCACCGCTACATGCACTTCGAGGGCCGCCCGCTGCTGGAGGCGATCCCGAAGGCCGTCGACGACATCGACGACTACGAGTGGTTCGAAGGCGAGGTCCTGGGCGGCATGGTCCTCGGCTGGAACTTCGGCGACGGACACCTGAACGCCAGCCAGCTCCTCGAGGCGGTGCAGGCGCAGTGCGGCTTCGAGCCGGGCGAGGTGCGCGTGGTGATGGTCGAATCGCAGCCGCTCTTCGACGCCACCATGGAGTGGAAGATCGTCGACGCGGCCAGCGGCGTGCTCGAGACGGGCGTGACCCGCCTCGACGATTTCCGCGAGCTGCAGCCCTGGCCCACCGGCGCCCACGCGGCGGCCCTGATCCGGGACAGTTCCGGATCCACCGCCTGAGGCCGGGCGGGTCGGTGACTGCCAGCCATCCCGATGCGGTCGTAGTCGGCTCGGGCCCCAACGGGCTCGCGGCCGCCGTCGCGTTGGCGCGCGCGGGCGCGTCGGTGCTCGTCCTCGAGGCCACCGAGGAGGTCGGCGGTGGCACGCGCACCGCCGAGCTCACGCTCCCGGGCTTCACGCACGACGTCTGCTCCGCAGTCCATCCCATGGGCATCCTCTCGCCCTTCTTCCGCACGCTGCCGCTTCGGGAGCACGGACTCGAGTGGATCACCCCGCCGGCCTCGGTGGCCCATCCGATGCCCGACGGCAGCGCGGTGGTGCTGCGCCGCTCGTTGGAGCAGACGGGCGCCGGGTTGGGCCGCGACGCTTCGGCCTGGTCCCGGCTGATCCAGCCCTTCCTGGGCGATCCACACGGCCTGCTGACCGACCTGATGGCGCCCCTGCGGATCCCCGGACATCCGATCCAGCTGGCCCGCTTCGGCCTGCGCGCGGCATTCTCCGCCAACCGGCTCTCGCGCCTCCTCTTCCGCGACGACCGGGCCCGCGCGCTGTTCGCGGGCTGTGCGGCGCACTCGATCCTGCCGCTGACCTGGCCGCTCACCGCGGCCCTCGGCCTGATCTTCGCGATCACCGCTCACGTGGAGGACTGGCCGGTGGCCCGCGGCGGCTCGCAGGCCATCACCCGGGCGCTGGCCTCCTACCTGGAGACCCTGGGCGGCCGCATCCAGACCGGCCGCCGCGTCGAGCAACTGGACGAGCTGCCTCCGTCCCGCGCCGTGCTCTTCGACACGTCGCCCGAGCTCCTGGCACGCATCGCCGGCGACGCATTGCCCGCGGGCTACCGGCGCCGGCTCGGTCGCTACCGCTATGGGCCGGGGGTCTTCAAGCTGGACTGGGCACTCGACGGACCGATCCCGTGGCAGGACCCGGCCTGTCTCGAGGCGTCGACGGTGCACGTGGGGGGGACCCTAGAGGCGATCTGCGCCTCAGAGCGGGACATGTACCGTGGCGTCCACTCGGAAAGGCCCTTCCTCATCGTCTGCCAGCAGAGCCAGTTCGACCCGAGCCGGGCGCCGGAGGGAAGGCACACGGGCTACGCCTACTGCCACGTGCCCCACGGATCGAGGCTGGACATGCGCAACGCCATCGAATCCCAGATCGAGCGCTTCGCGCCGGGCTTCCGCGACCGCATCCTCGCGCGCCACGCGATGGGCCCCGCCGACTTCGAGCGCACCAACCCGAACTACAAGGGTGGCGCCATCACCGGCGGCGTCGCCGATGCGTTCCAGCTCTTCACCCGGCCGGTGGCGCGTCTGGACCCGTACTCCACGCCGAACCCTCGGCTCTTCATCTGCTCAGCCTCGACCCCGCCGGGTGGTGGCGTGCACGGGCAGTGCGGCTACTGGGCCGCGCAGTCGGCCCTGAAGAGACTCGGAAGGGGTTGACGCTCAGAGCGGCAGGGAGAGCTGGACGGTCCCCGTCGCGTGGTCCCCGAGGCCGTTCGCGGCCCGGACCTCCACGTCGATCGCGCGCTCGTCGCCCTCCTCGCGCACCCCGACCACCCGGCCGGTGAAGCGCAGCGGCTGGCCGGGCACCGGCGCTCTACTCCTGGGCTCACACTTCTCCCCGCCGACCGGCGGGCGAATCGAAGCGGACGGCCAGGGGTTCCGCCTGGTGACCGGCGGCGCCGCCGGAACCTGACCTCGGACCCACCGGCGCATGAGGGGGGCGCGGGCGCGTCGAGAAGCGCGGTCGATCACGATGTTGCGTTTGGGCCCTTCGCCCGCGTCAAGATGGGCCACGACGCGTTTCGCCTCGGCATCCACGACGGCGACCCGGCCCACGTCGCTCTGGGCGACGAAGGCCCAGCGGCTGTCCGGCGAGAACGTGATCCAGTAGCCCTTGTCCCGGAGGCCGAGGTGCGTCAGCTCCTCGTAGCCGGGATCGGTGAGGTCGTGGACCGTGACGCCGGAGCCACACACCGACCAGATCTCGGTCTGGTCCGGCCGGATGGCCAGCCCGTGGCAGCGCTGGAGCCCTTCCCAGCCGACCCAGCCGACGAGCGGGTGCAGCCGGAACCAGCCCAGGGGCGTGCGGTGCTCGACAGTGGCGACGACCCGGCGCCGAGCGACGTCGGCGACCTGGAACCCGTTCAGGCCGTCGACGTGCTGGAAGAGCCGTCGCCCGTCGCGGGAGAGGGCCGGCGGGCGCACGGAGCCGGCGAAGGGGATCTCGCCCGCCACCGCGTGTCCCGCGGCGATGTCGACGACGGTGACCCGGGCCGGGTCTCCCATCGGCGAGAGGAAGGCCCAGCGGCCGTCTCTCGAGATCCGGGTATTGTGGGGGCGGCCGCCGGTATGGATCCGGGTCACCATCTTGCGCGCGGCCGCATCCACTACCCAGTAGTGCTCGTCGCGGCAGGGCACGTAGATCCAGCGCCCGTCGGGCGTCGTGGCGATCGCATGAGGCTCGCGGCAGATCTCCATGCGATGGCGGACCCGGTAGCTGCCGGGATCGATCCAGAGGAGCTCGCCCCGCGGTCGGTCGTTGGCCTCGAGCGTGACGTAGACGACGCGGCCGTCCTGCGGCGCCGCCAGGCCATGCGGCTCCGGTCCCACCTCGATCCGGCGCAACAGCTCCCGGGTCCGGACGTCGAAGACGTGGATGTCGTCTCCACGCGAGTTGGTCTGCCAGAGCTCCAGCTCCGCGGCGGCGGGGCTCGCGGCCGATGCTGCGAGGAGCAGAACTCCGACAAGTGCCCTTCGCATGCTTGTCACGCCCCGTCCAGCAACAAGGAAGAAGGATTCCAGCTAGTTACGAGGGCGAATCGGGCTTGGCGACAAGTTGGCGGCGGGAATCTGGACCGCCGGATCTCCACGTGGGCCGGCGTCGCGTCGGCGCTACAAGGCCCGACTGCAGGGCGTGTAGGATGATGAGATGGGTCGCGGTAGAGGCATGAGGACCGCCACGTACGTCGTAGCCGTGGCGATCGTCGGCCTGGGCGCGTGCTTCGTCGTGGGCTCCATCATGAGCCTGC
>CAMYLJ010000085.1 GCA_947259215.1 uncultured delta proteobacterium | reverse complement strand
GCAGGCTCATGATGGAGCCCACGACGAAGCACGCGCCCAGGCCGACGATCGCCACGGCTACGACGTACGTGGCGGTCCTCATGCCTCTACCGCGACCCACCTCATCATCCTACATGTCCTGCAGTCGGCCCTTGCAGCGCCGACGCGACGCCGCCCATCACCGGCGCGCCGGCCTCGTTCTTCGAGTCAGGACAAGGGCTTGAGTCGCCTAGTTGCGCCTTTATAAACATTTAGTATTGACTAAATGTTCCAACCTCGACAGACTCCCGTCGATGCATGCCGACAACCCCCGCTCGACCCGCCCGCGCCGCACCCAGGCCGCGCGCTCGGCCGCCACCCGCGCGCGCCTCGTCGAGGCCACCATTCGCTGCCTGGTCGAGCGCGGCTACGCCGGCACCACGACCGTCGCGGTCTGCGCGCGTTCCGGCGTGTCACACGGGTCGTTGTTGCACCACTACGGCACCCGCGAGCGGCTGCTCGGCGCCGCGCTCGACGCCGTCTACGCGAGGCTGCGCTCTCCGGTGATCGAGGCGATCGAGGCGCTGCCGCCGGGCCCGGCCCGCGTGGACGCTCTGGTGGACGGCATGGCGGCTGCGTTCCTGGCGCCCGAGTTCAAGGCCGTGGTGGAGCTGTGGCTGGCGGCGGCGAACCAGACCGACGTGGGCTGGGCGGTTTGGCCGGAGGCGCAGGCCTTCGACGCCGCGATCCTGCCGCTTGCCGAGCGCCTGTTCCCCGAAGCGGCGCGGCGCAACCCGGACTTCGCGGTGTACGTGAGCCTGCTGTTCCAGGCGCTGCAGGGCATGGGGCTCGCACGGGCGACCTGGCCTGGCGGCGAGGAGGCCGGTGCCATGCGTGGCCGGGTGCAGGCGCTGCTGACGCGGATCGTGCGCGACGCCCTCGAGCCGGCGGGCAACTGACATGCGCTGGCTGCTCGGAGCAGCGGCCGCCGCCGCGATCGCCGCGGTGCTGCTGTGGATCGGGCTCGTGCCGCCCCGACTCGAGCAACCCCCTCGCGCCGAACTCGTCATCTCGGGCGTCACCGTGATCAATCCTGGCGTCGAACGCCTGGCGGACCGGACGCTCGTCGTGCGGGACGGACGCATCGCCGAGGTGCGCCCGCGCCTCGCGAGCGACCCCGCGCCGGTCTGCGCAGACTGCTTCGCCCTGCCCGGCCTGATCGACGCCCACGTGCACACCCCGCCCCGCATCGCGCTCGGCAACCAGCGCTTGTTCTCGCTGCTGCACCTCGCCCACGGGGTAACGACCGTACGCGACCTGGGCGAATCCGAGCCCAGCGTCGGCGCGCTGGCGTCGCGGCTGAACTCGGGCGCCGAGGTGGGCCCGCGCATGCTGCGCTGCGGGCCCGTGCTCGACGGCGAGCCGCCCGGCTGGCCGATGGCCGAGACGATCACCACGGCCGAGCAGGCCACTGCTACGGTCGCACGTCTGGCGCGCGACGGCGTCGACTGCATCAAGGTCTACAACGAGATCGGCCGTGAGGCCTTCGAGGCAGTCGCAGGGGCGGCCGCGAGGCATGGGCTTCCGCTGATCGGCCACGTGCCCCACGCGGTGGGCCTGGCGGGCGTCTCCGATTTCGAAGCGCAGCACGTGACCGGCATCCCCTACGTCTCGCGCCCGCGGCCGCCCATCGGGTGGGACTTCCGATCCGAGGACCTGTCGGCGCTCTTGGGGGCCGAGATCGACGCTGCGGTCGAGCTCGCCGCGGCGCGGCGCGTCGCCTTCACGCCGACGCTCGCGAACCATTCGTTGCGCCTGATCGCGTCCGATCCGGTGCGCTTCCGGCCGACGCCGGCCTCGCGATGGCTGCCGGCCTACTGGCGGCACGCCTGGAACTTCGTGGCGCCCCACCCCGAGGGCGACATGGAGATCGCAGTGCATCTCGAGGCCCGGCCGACGCTGTACGAGATCGCACGCCGCCTCCACCGGCGCGGCGTCGACGTGCTGGCGGGCACCGACACCATCATGCCCTGGGTCGTTCCCGGCGAGGCGCTGCATCTGGAGCTGGCTGCGCTGGCGGAGGCGTTCGGCGGCGCGGAGCCCGCACTGGCCGCAGCGACCACGGTGAACGGGCGCCACCTCGCCCCGGGCGAGATCGGCGTGATCGAACCCGGCGCGCGCGCGGACGTGCTGCTGCTGCGCAGCGACCCGACCCGGGACCTCGCGGCGCTCCGCGACTGGAGCGTGCTCATCGCGGACGGTCGCCGCTACGAGCGCGCGCTCGTGGACGGCTGGCTCGAGCGCTACCAACGCCACTTCCACGGCCCGCTCTACGCCACGGTGATGGGTGGAGTCGTCTCCACGGTGTCCCGCCGCTTCGACAACATCCACGCGCGCTAGTCGGTCGGCAGCCGCGCTGGTGGAGGCGGCGGGAATCGAGCTCGCCGCAGGGCCCAGGAAATCAACACGAGATCGAACCGATGGGCTTGTCGCCAAGCCTGATTCTCCCGCGCAACTAATCGGAATCCTTCTTCCTTTTTCCCTTCCCGCCGGGTTCGAATCCAGGAGGGACCCCCCGTGCCTCGTCCGCCTGGTTGACGCGGGGCGGGGTACGATGGCCTCGACCGGAGGCCACCATGCGCTCGGCAGCTCAAGATGATCACCCCCCAGGACGAGTGGCTCCACCCCGTTGGCTCGAGCGCCCATTGGCAGGAGAGCTTCTACTTCAACTGGGCCGATCCCGGAGGCCGGTCCTTCACGCTGGCGCGCATCGGCTACCGCTTCGCGGCGCGCCGCACCGAGGCGCTGATCGTGTCGCTGCGGGACGGGGAGCCGGACTTCCTGTACGCACCGGTCAACCTCGCGCACGAGGGCCCCTGTAGCGACGAGGATCCCCGGCGCGGTCTGCGCGCCCGGGGCTTCCTCGTCACGCTGGAGGAGCCGCTGCGCCGCTGGCGGCTTCAGCTGGAGGGGCGCGACGCGATGGACGTGGTCTTCGAGGCCTGCACCCCACCCTTCGACTACCGCGCTGACGGGGGCAAGCTGGCCTCGACCATGACCGGCCATCACTTCGAGCAGAGTGGCCGCGTGTCCGGCTGGACGGCCTTCAAGGGCCGGCGGCACGCGATCGAGGCCTTCGGCCAGCGCGACAAGTCCTGGGGCGTGCGCGACTGGGGTCGGCTCGAGGGCTGGAACTGGATCTCGGGCCAGTTCGGAGAGGACCGGAGCTTCAACCTGACCCAGACCGTCGAGGGTGGACGGGCCTTCGACAACGGCTTCGTGCATCGCGATGGCGCGAACCACGCGGTCAGCGAGGCCCGGGTGGACTTCCGCTGGGGCCGCCAGCGCCACCGCCCGAGCGAGGCGCGGCTCGAGATCACGGAGGCCGGGGGCGCGACCCACGTGATCCAGGCGCAGGCGCTGGCGAGCTTCCCCCTGGTGCGGGGCCGGGTGTGGATCGAGGAGACCCACGCGCGCTTCGCGTGGGAGATGCCGACGGGTCGTCGCGAGGGACACGGGGTGATGGAGCACGTCTGGCGGGCGGGCCCCCTGGCGCTGGTGCGCCGGGCCCCGCGCGTGGCCCGCGATCTCTGGCGGGCGCTGCGGCGGTGACCCTGCCGCTCGACGCGGGGACGACCGCCTCGCTGGAGCGCCTGGGAGGGAAGGGCGCCGGCCTGGCGCGGCTGCTCCGGCACGGCTTCCCGGTCCCGGAGGTCTGGTGCTTGCCTGCGGACGTGGACCTGGAGGGCGCGTCCCTCGAGCGCGAGCTTCGAACGCTCGCCGCGCGGCTCGAAGCGCGCTTCCCGGACAGCGCCTGGGCGGTGCGCAGCTCGGCCACGGCGGAGGACCTGGAGGACGCGTCCTTCGCCGGTGTCTACCAGACGGTGCTCGGTGTGCGGGGCGCGGACGCGCTGGTCGCCGCCGTCGGGGCCTGCCGGGCGTCCGTCGCGAGCGACCAGGCCCGGGCGTACCGCGAGGCACGCGGCATGGGGGAGGGCGTGCGCATGGCGGTGCTGATCCAGCGCCAGCTCGTCCCCGACCTGGCAGGAGTTCTCCTCACCGCGAATCCCCTGCGCCCGTTTGCGCGGGAGTGCGTGATCGATGCCGCCTACGGCCTGGGCGAGGGCGTCGTCTCCGGGCGCGTCGACCCGGACCACTGGGTGCTGGACCGCGAGACCGGCGCGCTGCGCGAGGGGCGCATCGGGGAGAAGGCGACGGCGCTGCGCTGCGACGGCGACCAGGGCGTGGTCGAGGTGGCCGTTCCCGCGGTGCAGCGCGGGCAGGCGTGCCTGGACGCGGCGCGGCGGCAGGAGCTCTTCGAGCTTGCCCGCCGCGTGAGCGAGACCCTGGGCCCGCGGATGGACCTGGAGTGGGCCTTCGAGGGCGACCGGCTCTACCTGCTCCAGGCGCGCCCCATCACGGGCCTGCCCCCGGAGCGCCCGCGCGCGGTGTGGACCCGCAAGTTCGGCGACGAGTACCTGGCGGGCTACACGACGCCCATCGCCTTCACCTTCCTGGTGCGCTGGATCGTGGACTGGACCTTCCACGACGTGGCGCGGCTCACGGGCCGGCGCGACCTGCTCGCGCTCGAGCCGATCCGCCGCCACCACGGCTACCTGTACATGAGCGGCGCCTACACCCGCGCCGCCCTGCGCGCCTTCCCGCGTTCCGCCCGGCAGGGGGCGCTGCGCGACTGGTACACGCCGCTCTGGTGGGAGGCGGTGGCGCGCGAGCCCTTCGAGCCCCTGGCGCTGCTGCGCACCCTGGCCCTGCCGCTGCGCGAGCCCGGCGCGCGCATGGGGAGGAACCGGGCGGCCCTCGCGGCCCACTGCGCCCGCATCGAGGCCGAGATCCTGCCCCGGCTGGGGCAGGACCCGGCGGCGCTCTCCGTTGCCGAGCTTCGCGCCTGGCTCGACCGGCTGGACGAGCTCGGCCAGGACCACTTCCGCGTGATCCGCTTCGGACAGGGCCAGTGGAATCCCCTCTTCCACGGCCTGCTCCAGGGCCTGCTGCGCGACTGGGCCGGCGACGCCGACGGCGAGTTCTACCAGCTCCTCGTGAGCGGCCTGCCCGGCACCCACACGGCCGCCATCAACCGCGACCTCTGGCGCCTGGGTCTCCTGGCGCGGGAGAGCCCCGAGCTGCGCGCGGGCCTGCTCGCCGGCGAGACGGCGGAGGCGCTGCGCCCGCGCACGGCAGACGCCGCATTCTGGCCGGCCTTCGACGCGTTTCTCTCGGCCCACGGCCACCGCTCCGAATCCCGGGAGCTCGCCGAGCCGCGCTGGTCGGAGCCGCCCGATCGAGTGCTCGTCTTCGTGCGGGCCCAGCTCCGCAGCGAGGCGCCGCCGCGGGACCC
>CAMYLJ010000084.1 GCA_947259215.1 uncultured delta proteobacterium | reverse complement strand
GTGCGCGGGCGTGTGGGTGTGGTGCGCGGTCTCCTGCGCGGTGTAGTCCCGCTCGTGGGGGACGACGTCGTAGCGCACGCCGTCCTCGTCGAGGAACTTTTTCACACGTTTAGCGATCCGGGTCATGGGCTTCCTCCTGTGCGCATCGTACGTCTCACCTGGCAGAACCCGTTCGCCGGGCGATGGGTCGGCACCGGTAGCGCGGCGCCAGCACCGACTCGACGAACTTCGTGAAGCGCTCGATGTCGAAGCCGGCCTCCGGCCGCACGAGCGGCCCTGGGTCGAAGATCGCGACGGGGCCCACGTGCATGGGGCAGTTCTCGTCCTCGATCTCGAGGAACGAGGCGTCGAGGGCCGTGAGCCGTTCGTAGTGGGAGGCAGCCATCACGATAGTCTGTGCATCTCCGGGGCCCGGCGTCAAGCGGCTCGGGCTCTTCGCTGCCCGGATCCCGGCGCTATGCGGCGCGGAGATAGGGGCGCCACTCTCCCTCGCGCAGCGCCAGTCGGTTGGCCACGACGCGGAAGACGTCCGCGTGGAAGCCCATCCCCGTGTGGCTGCAGCGCACCTCGACGTTCTCGCGCCCGGGCCCTTCCTCCTGGAGGCAGCCCTGCCAGTGCACGATGCCGTCGGTCCTGCTGTAGATGGAGGTGGTGGGCACCTCGAGCGGGCGGCGCAGGGCCGCCCGCAACTCGTGAGCCTCGTGCAGGGGCTTGCCGTCCGGTCGCAGCGGGATGAAGCGGGCCGCATGGGTGGCGGAGATGTCGGCAAAGGGCGTGCCCATGGTGATCACCATGCGCACCAGCGTGGGATGGGCGCGCGCCAGCTCGCGGGCGTAGATGCCGCCGAGGCTCCAACCCAGGATGCTCACCTTGCGCCCGTGACGCTCCGCCAGGTGGACAAGCCGACGCTGCAACGTCTCGCTCACCTTCGCGCTCGGCCCGAGGTTTACGCCGAGGTGCGAGCCCCGTGCGTCGTAGCAGAGGTCCCGCAAGAAGTTCCGCAGCGGGGAGGTGGAGAACTCGGGTGCGAGGAAGCCGGGCATCACCAGCACAGGGTGCCCATCGCCGCGCGGCGCCTCGCGTAGCAACCTGCGGCGCGCACGGAAGTTCGCGAACGCTCCCAGGGCTCGAATCTGCTCCTGTGCGAACAACGCGAGGGGCGGGGGCCCGACTGAATCCCAATTCGGCTTCTGCACCATGTATTATTTTTGTGCACCGATGCCGGGTTGTCACCCCGCGAGTGTCGGCAGCCTGACACCGCCCCGTGGTGACTAGGCACTCAACGATTCCCCGCGCGGTGGCGCCTGGGTTCGAGCCCCGCTGAGCATCGCCGGAATCAGCGGCCCGGGATCTCATGAGCACACCTTGAGCACGGGATCCGCACCAGAAACCCTCACGATTCCGGGGGCTTGTCCTCGGATTCGCCGGGTTCGAGTCCCGTGCGCGCCCCGCCAGAACTACTCGAATTTTTTGGGTAATTTCGATTCTGGTGGTGCTTGGTCGGGCGGGTTGGCTGCACTTGGTTGCGGCGACGAGTGGCTCGTTCGCGCCCTTCGGCCATCAGCGCGACGCCACCAGCGATTCCCGCGTCCGGCTGGGCGCGTTCCGACTCGCGTGCTCATGTCGTTCGGTGAAGGGTCGAGCACCAGGCTTCGAACCTGGGGGTCGGGGGTTCGAATCCCTCCCGGCGTGCCATTGATTTTCACCTGGCATTCCAGGGCCGTGAGCACTCTCAGGACTCCGAGCGTGCGAAAGAGCGGGCCAGTTCGGCGCAACTCCGCGCGACGGACACGGCTTCTACGACATCTCTCGGAGCGATGTAGCGGCGCGCTTTGCCCAACACGAATCGACAGAACTCCTGGGCCAGTTTCAGGTGCAGCGAAGCCGCTGCCTCGACCTCGACACGTTTCGCTCCCGCGAGGTCGGTGAGCAGCAGCGCGCCGCGGGTCTCGCGCGCGAAGCGCGGCATCGAAGCGTCCGGGAGCTGAATCCCTGCCGCCGCCAGCGCCGCCAGGATTTCGACCGCGTTGCGACAGAGTCTCAGTGCATCTCCCGCCTCGAGGTCTCCGAGCAACGCGGGCTCGAGCTCCTGGCCGGGACCTGCCAGAACGAAATAGGGCTCGCCGGCCGGCGCCGTACCCGATGCCAGCAGCGGTGCCACTCCCGGAATGCAGAGCTCGTCCAGGAGACGCGCGGTCGCTTCGTGCGATTCCGCGTGCTCCGGGTTGCCAATCTGGATCCGAACCGCGCGCAACGTCTTGAGATCGATCCCCGCGCGTCGCTCGTGATGCCCCAGCGCATCCTTCGAGCCGGCCGGCTCGTCGAGCAGCGCCACTTCGCCCAGGCGCTCGGCATCCAAGAAGCCTTGCCAACGCAGGGGAGTCGAAAAGTCGGGGTACTCACCAGCAAGCACCTGCAGAATCTTTCGCGCTTCGGCCTCCTGGTCGGCCGCCAGGAAGTGCCGCGCCAGTGCGAGCGCTCGCTTGCCCTTGTGTCGATCCGACGTCGGGAAGCTCCGGAGCAGCATCCTCAGGCCGCGATGCAGTCGATGCGCAGGGGCACAGCACGCCTCGAGGCCGAGGCGAAAGAGTCGTTGCCGTACCTCGAGCGAGTAGCGCAACAAGATGTTGTCCTCGAGATCCAATAGGAGATGTACGCCCTCGCGAAGCGTCTCGGAATCGAACGGGTTCGTCTTGCCGTGCAGGATGACCGCCTGGGCCGCCCGCAACGGGAGCACCAGGTGAGCGAGCGTTTCAGGGAGGTTCGAAATCGAGCTGTCGAAGGCATGGCGAAAGCTCTGGCTCTCGAGCATGCCCAGGAGAAGGGCGGGCCGCTGCCTCTCGTCGAAGAGCTCCGTGAACAGACTCAACACGCGTCGCATCTGGGTGGCCGAGACCTTGTCGAAGTCGATGCGCTGCAATCCCTGCGAGAGCGCGGCGGTCGCCTCGGCGGGAGACGAGGAGAGCTTGATCTTCTCCAGAAAGAGCAGCACGTACTCGATGTTCGCAGAGAAGCGAATCACCCCCGCGAGCAGCTTTGCCGCCGCCGCCGGTTCGAGCCGTTCCGCCGCGGAGAGAACCGCCCCCCGTTCGACCTTGCCGAGCAGGTGCTGGCACACCCCCCGATGCGTCGGCTCCCTGACACCGTTCAGCAGCAGGTCTTCGGCGGCATTGACCTTGAGCCGCAGCTGCTTGCGATTCTCTCGCAGGAAGCGGAAGTGCTCGCGAAGCGCAGCCACCTCCTGGGGCGTGAGCGGTTCGTCTACATCCTGTCCCTTCAAGTCGACCGGCTGCGGCGTTCTCGAGAGCACCTCTGCCGCGCTGTCGGGGGTCTTGGGGCTCCCTCGTCGCCGCCGCCGACTCCGCTTACGCCTGTCTCCGCCCGTTCGACCCTCACCGGGCGAATTCTTCCCCTTCCGCGGGTCCATTCGACCATGCTACCAGAACCTTGGACCATGGATCCCAGCTCCCGGCTTACTGCGTATGGTTTCCAACCTCGGGATAGCAACGCCCTCGCCAGACGATCGTCGTCCAGACGGACCGTGGTGCGCGTGCATCAAGACACATCCGATATGCATCGATATGCCGAGCGCGGCCGACCCACGGGCTGATGGCAACTCTCGACGGAGAGCGCACGGGCGGGCTTGGGGGCAACGGCCGGGACGCGGGCCTCGCCGCGCCGTCCGATCGACATCCACACCGACAGCGGTTCGGTGCCGCACGAGCGGACTCAGTGATTTGCGGTCACCGTCTCATCCGGCGCGCGTCTCTCGTCGGTTCGTGGTCGAGTCCGATCCTTGCTGGTTTCTGAGCTTACAATAGGGCCTGTCCCGTGCGGAGGGCGGCGTTGCTTCAGAGGAGGGTGGGCAGCGTCAGCAGGAGCGCGCGGAAGGCCGAACCCATCGTGTAGCGGGGGCGCGAGAATCCTCAAGTGTTTCGGTCGGATCGAGTTTACGGGAGGCACAAGTCTCTTCCCGTTACGGCTTGTTCCGTTCCAGGTGTTCCAGGGCGAGCTCGGCGAACGCGTCCGCGCGCCGCGCCAGGCCGTCGAGGTCGCGCGCGAAGAACGGCAAGATGAGTTGCTCGACGCCGGCCTCGGCGTAGGGCTCGACCTCCGCCGGCCCCTTGACTCGGTCGCGCGGCGACACGTAGACGCGGACGTCGCTGCGGCTCCGCCCCGCCTCCGCCAGCAGCTCGTCGAGCCGCGCCAGCCGCTCGGTGAGCTCCTCCGGGCTCAGCTGGAAGCCGTACCAGCCCTGCCCGAGCTGGGCGACGCGCCGCAGCGCGGCGTCGCTCTCGCCCCCGAAGAAGATCGGCGGGTGCGGCTTCTGCACGGGCTTCGGGTTCTGCACGCACGGGGGAAGGGTGTAGAGCTCGCCCTTGTACTCGGAGACCTCGTCGCACCAGAGCGCCTTCATCACGCGCACGTACTCGCTCGTGCGCTCGCCGCGCCGCTCCCACGGCACGTCGAGCGCGACGAACTCTTCACGCAGCCAGCCGATGCCCACGCCGAAGTCCAGGCGCCCGCCGGACAGGAAGTCGACGTCGGCCACCTGCTTCGCCGTGTACACGGGGCTGCGCTGCGGCACCAGGCAGATGCCGGTGCCGAGCCGGATGCGGCTCGTGTGCGCGGCGATGTAGGCCAGCGCGGTGAAGGGCTCGAGCGTGCCGTCGGGCTCGCCGGGAATGCGGCCGTCGCCCGAGTAGGGGTAGCGCGAGGCGTACTCGCGGAAGAAGAGCACGTGCTCGGGTACGAAGAAGGAGTGGAGCTCCCGCTCCTCGACGATGCGCGCGGCCCCGACGATGAACTCGGGCGGTCGCCGCCCGTCGAACCCCGAAACGACTCCGATCTTCACCGCTGCACCTCCTCAGCTCCCGGCCCCTACGGTTTCGCTGAAATCCTCGAACACGTCGGGCTCGACGCGGGCAATGCCTTCGAAGGGGTGGCTGATCACCAACGATCGGGGCGCGGGCGCGTGGACCCCGAGCGTCCCCATCGTACACAGGAAGCCCAGCAGCGCAATGGTGAGGAACGCCGGCGGGGCAACGGTGGCGTGGGAGGTGTCCCTCCCAGAAATCCCATCCGTCTCTACTCAAGCTGCCCTCCGCTCGTAGCGATGATGAAGGCCTCCGACTTCGGGAAGCGCGATGACCTCCCCGAGCTCCGATCCTTGGACCACGCGAGGGTCGGGCGCATCCTTCGCGAGCGCCAGATGGGTGCGTGAGCGGTTGTAGTATCGGGCGTAGCCCGAGAGGACGTTCCGGGAGTGCTGCTCGTTCACGACGAGCGCGTGATCCAGGCACTCCCGCCGCAAGGAGCCGATGAAGCGCTCGGCGTAGGCGTTCTGCCAGGGGGAGCGTGGCGCGATTGGGATCTCTGCAATCCCGAGGGAAGCGACTCGGCGTCGGAACGTGTCGCCGTAGATGCCGTCT
>CAMYLJ010000083.1 GCA_947259215.1 uncultured delta proteobacterium | reverse complement strand
CGCCGCGGCGCGGCCCTGGCCGGACTCGCCGCCGCAGCGACTCTGGGCGTGGCCAGCCACGCCGGGCTCGAACTCGCCCCGCGCGCCCGGGCCGTGGCGCCGGGCGGGGCACCCGACATCCTGCTCCTGGTGCTCGACACGACCCGGCGCGACCATCTCTCGGTGTACGGCTACCCGCTTCCGACCAGCCCCGCGCTCGAGGTCTTCGCGAGCGAGGCGCGCGTGTACGAGGAGGCCTGGTCCGTCGCGCCGTGGACACCACCGAGCCACGCGTCATTGCTCACCGGCCTACTGCCCGCGGAGCACGGAGTCGATGGCCAGGCGCAGCCGACCTTCCCAGCGCACCTCCGCGGGCTTCAGCACGTCCTCGCCGATGCGGGCTGGCACACCGCCGCCTTCGTGGCGAATCCCAACCTGCACGCACCGGGCTGGGAATCCGGCTTCGAGGTCTACCGATCGCCGTGGTACCGCAGCCGGCACCCGCTGGCGGGGTTGGTGAACCGCTTCTGGGTCGGTACCCACCAGGGCTGGGATCTGACCGTGGGCTCCGCCCGCGTACTGGGGCAGCTCCGGGCGTGGTGGCGCCGCACCGACCCGCCGCGCTTCGCCTTCGTGAACCTCTTCGACCCCCACCGGCCGTACCGTCCGCCAGCGTCGGAGCGCGAGCGCTTCCTGCCGGGCGTCGCGCTACAGGAGTCGGAGGCGGTGCCCCAGGAGGCCGCCCACTACCACCTGAAACCGGGGCTCGAGCCGCACGCCGCGGCGATCCTGGCCGGGCTCTACGACGCGGAGCTCGCCGCGATGGACCGGGAGCTCGGCCGGCTTTTCGAGTGGCTGTCGGCGCGAGACGAGCTCGACGGCGCCATCGTCGCCGTCACCTCGGACCACGGCGAGCGCCTCGGCGAGCGAGGGCTCGTGGGCCACGACCTGCTGCCCGACGACCATCTGCTGCGAGTCCCACTGCTCGTGCGCTATCCGCCGGGTGTCGCCCCGGGCCGCGACCCGGGAGCCGTGCAGCTCGATGCACTAGCCGGGCAGCTCCTGCACCTGGCGGGCGTGCCCGCGTCCGGGGTGATGGGGCGCGGGGGCTTCGCGACGCCCGACGCCGATGGGGTGGTGGTGGCACAGCTCCAGAAGCAGCGGTGGTTTCTCGACAAGCTGCGGCGGCTCGCGCCAGACACCGACGTCGAGCCACTGGCCCACGACTGGAAATTCGCGGCGGACGCGGTACATGCCTACGCCGCAGGGGGCGGCCGGGAGATCCTGGTCGAGCGGGGAACGGATCCCCACTGGCAGCGTGACCTGTCTGCCGAGCGACCAGAGGCGTTGGCGCGGCTGCGCGCCGCTGCGGATGCGCTGCCGCCCTACCCGACCGGCCCGCAGCCCGATCGCCCCCTCGATCCCATGACCCGGGAGCAGCTCCGCGCGCTCGGCTACGCGGACTAGGCCCGAAACGAATAGCGATTCAAGCGGGCGGATTCGTAATCAGCAGGTCAGCGGTTCGAATCCGCTCGCGTGGACGATCGGGAGACGAGGAAGACGTGGCGGATCGTGTACCGCATCGATCCGGGTGCGATCCTGGTGGTCCACTGGGCGCTCCAGCCGACGCCCCAGCCACGCCACCGGTACCCGACCATGGCCTCGACCTTCCAGGTCTGCTCGTTGGAGTCCACGCCGAAGCCGCCGTAATCACCCGTGAGACTGAAATTCCAGTGCTCGGTCAGGTTCCAAAGGGTGTTCAGGCCGATGATCGGCACAGGTGGGAACGCCCAGCCACGTGTACCTAATGCTTCATCAAGTGCCGCTTTGCTTCCAACGCCATGTCTTCGTAGCTCTCTTTGCCCGTATCGACTCCAACCACTTGAATGGTTCCGCCCTTGAACCTTCCAGGTGCCTTGTACAGATCACTAACGGCATCGCCGCTATCCCATCCAATGCACATCCCGTCTCCTGACAGGGTGAATTTGGCGGGCTGTGTTCGCATCTTGCCGCTGGCAACAACCTTGTCATTGACATAGAGCTTGGTTGTACCCAGGTGCTCGCCGTTCTTTCCCTTGCTCTCCCTCGTGAATTCCATGCCGAGGGTATATTTGCCAGGAGAGAGGGCCTTCGACACGAACACTTGCTCCGGCTTGATGCCGAGGAAGTTGTAGACGTAGTAGAGCTTCTTGTCCTTGATGAAGAGCGAGTGGCCCCCGAACCTGGAGCCGTGGGCGAACAGAACGCCGGAAGCATCGGCGTCGGTGATCTCGACATTCGCCATGATCTTGTACGAACGCCCCCGGATGTTGGCCGCGACACCCTCAGGAATGGCGGATGTTCCGGGGTAATAGAGATGCCGATTGCTCGGCGGTTCATTGGTAGGACGCGCGGTCGTCAGGAGCGCTGCGGGAAGGCGATCGTCGAGCGGTAGCACCAGGTTCTTCTTCGCCTCTTCGAAATACACCTTGACGAGTTCCTTCACCTTTTCCGGGTGTTGATCGGCAAGGTTGTTTGCTTGGGCCCGGTCGACCGCTACGTGATAGAGCTCCCACTCATCGTTCTCGTAGTCTCCCGTGTTGCTGAATGGAGAGTGCAAGGACGAGATCATCCAGCCGTCTTTCCAGAGTCCACGGGTGCCGAACATGGTGTAGTACTGGACATGCCTGTTCGTGGGGTCATGTGGCTTGGCGTCGAACGTATACACCATGGACTTCCCGGATAGAGGGTATTGCTTCACGCCTTCGTAGACTTCAGGCATCTCCAGACCAGTGATCTCAAGGATGGTCGGCACGATGTCGACGGAGTGGTGGTACTGATGCCTCACCTCACCGCGTGCCTTGATGCCCTTGGGCCAGGAAATGATCAGAGGATCGACAGTGCCTCCGGCAAACTGTGAATAGCGTTTGAACATCCGAAACGGTGCCGATGTTGCCATCGCCCAACCGGTAGGGAAGTGCTCATAGGTGTCCGGGCTGCCCAAGACATCGATGTACTTCAGATTCTCTTCGATGGTGTCAGGCCATCCATTGAAGAATTTGTTCTCGTTGACGGAACCGTTCGGGCTGCCTTCGCCAGATGTCCCATTGTCGGCAGCGTAGATGACCACCGTGTTTTCGAGTTGCCCGGTCTCTTCGAGGTAGTCGATCATCCGGCCGATCTGGGCATCGGCGTACTCGGAGTGGGCGGCCCAGACTTCCATCATCCTCGAGAACAATCTCTTTTCGTCGGCACTCAATGAGTCCCACGGCCTTACCTGATCCTTGGGGTCGGCTACGTCTTTCGGCAACGGGTTGATTGGAGTGAGCGGCGTGCCTTCCGGCAGAATCCCCTTGGCGATCATGCGAGGCAGCACCCACTCCCGGTAGGCTTCATAGCCGTCATCGAACTTGCCCTTGTATTTCTCGATGTAGTCCTTCGGGGCGTGGTGCGGCGCATGATTCGCGCCAGGGTTGAACCACATGTACCAGGGCCGCGAGGGATTCGCGGACCTGTGGTCCTTGATCATCTTGATGGCTTGATCACCCAGGTCTTTGGCGAGGTGATAGCCTTCTTCCGGCGTGTAGGGCGGCTCTATGAACTTGCTGTCCTCGGTGAGGTCCGGGTACCACTGGTTGGTTTCGCCGCCGAGAAATCCATAGAATCGGTCGAAGCCCATGTTGAGCGGCCAACGATCCCTGCTGGCCCCGGAAGCCACGTCCTGCTCGGGCACGTTGTGATTCTTGCCCAACCAGAACGTGCTGTAGCCTGCATCCTGCAGAAGCTGGGCGATCGTTGCCGTTTCTTTCGGGATGTGCCCATTCGACCCGGGGAAGCCCGTCGCCACCTCCGTGATGCCAGCCATCCCATTCAGGTGATGGTTTCGCCCGGTAAGGAGCGTGGACCGGGTGGGCGAGCACAGAGCGGTCGTGTGCCAGTTCGTGTACATCAAGCCATTGGCGGCGATCTGGTCCAGAGTCGGCATGTTGACGCCGCCGCCGTAGGGGGACCACGCAGCCAACCCCGTATCGTCATAGAGAACGAACAGAATGTTCGGCGCTCCCTCGGGAGCCTTAGGCGGTGTAAACGGTGCCCAATCCGGTTTCGAATCCCGGATGTCGGTCTTGATGACCCCTTTGAACTTGGGCGTTTCTCTCTGTTGTGCCTCTGCTTGTTGTGCAGAGCCGAACAGCAACGTCAGTGCAACGAGCTGGGTAATTCTGTGTAGTTGGGCTCTCATGACGGATAGCCTCCACCGCTTGAATTGAAATCGAGTTCCGTGAAGCGATTCGCCATGGCTCGTTCGCTTTAGCCGATCGGAGTCAGGTGCTCGCGCCCGCATTCTTAGGGGATCGGGGGAATCCCACGGGGACGCGGCTAATCCGAAGCTCGCGCCCCTCACGGGGCGATCACCTACTTGCGCACGCTGCCAAAAGGCCGGGCGCGTTTCTTGCGATTTCGCGCCACGTCGGGGCAAGCACTCCCCGCGGGGCTGAGCCCGCGGCTCAGCCTCCGGGAAGGGCGGCGCGGTACTCCCGGGGAGTCACGCCCGCGAGCCTTCGGAAGAAGTGGGTGAAGTGGGCCGGATCGCTGAAGCCGGTCTCGTAGGCGACCTCGACGATCTTGCCCCCGGACTGTTCCAGCAGCTCGCGAGCGGCGTCGAACTTGGCCCGCTGGAGAACGTCCCGGTAGCTGGAGCCCGCGCGAGCCAGCTCTCGCTGGAGCGAGCGAACGCTCGTGCCGGCCAGGTCCGCGGCGTCCCGAAGCGAGGGCGCGCCCGCGGCGAGATAGGGACGCAGAGCCTGTTCCAGCGAGCCGACCAGGTCCTGCATCGGCTCCTCGCCAGCTTCCGTGCCAGCGCTCGTCTCCACCAGCCACCTGGTTCGCGGCGGCCGAACGAGAATCGAGCGGGGCAGCCGAACCCAACCGTAGTCGGGTGCCCGGTGAAGCTTCGCACCGCCGAGCTCTTCTCGAGCGATCGGGCCAGGCTCAACACCCATCGCAATCGCGTAATCGGCCGGAGTCCAGTCGGGCGCCGCGAAACACCGCACGAGAGAGATGGCGAGCCGCGTCTGCAGCAAGCACAAATTGTCCGCACCCAGGGTCCCGAGCTCGACGGAGGGCCGGTGGCAGAAGAGCATCGAGTCCTCCCGCTCCTCGAGCCATATCTGAGCGTTCGAACTCTCGCGCTTCGCAAGCGCGCAAACGGTCTCCAGCGCGTGAAGAAGAGTGGGCGAGCGTCGAATCCTGGGAGCCAGGAAGGGAATCTGTGCCAGCCCGCAAGAGCACGCAGGCCAGACCAGATCCGGTATGCCCTCCCTCCGCGCCACGTCCCCGATGAAGACCGACATGGCGCGGGTGCCGATCAGGGTGTCGGGGCTCTCCCTCAGCCTCGGAGGAAGCTTGGCTCGCTCCAAGGCCGGCTCGGTTCGCACGCCGATGCGATCGAGGAGCTCGAGGAACGGCAGCAGCTGGGCGGCCCGGGACAAGGGGATCTTGCGCTGCAATCTCGGCTCCCCTTCGAATCCAAGCACCAAGAGTATGGCTGAGATCTTGGAGGCCCGACCGTCAGTTTGTCGCCAACTTGTCGCCAAGCCCCATCCGGCGGCATAACTAGCCGGAACCCTTCCTCTTTTTCCCCTTCCCCCCTGGTTCGAATCCAGGAGGGCCCACCCGTAACCTCGCGCGGCTTCTCACTTTCGGTTCGCGAATTCTTGTCGGTGGCTTGTCGGTGGTCGCC
>CAMYLJ010000082.1 GCA_947259215.1 uncultured delta proteobacterium | reverse complement strand
CTGGCAAGCCAGCACGCCGGCATTTACTCGCTACGGGAGCGGCTAGAGCAGAGGGGCAGGAACCGCCCCTGGTACTCCCCCTCCATGTAGGCCAGGTCGTGCACCGTGCACAGCTTCCCAGTCCGGCGGTCGAGCACCGCGACGCCCACGGCCCCGTCCGGGCCGACCATGGCCATGGAGTACCGGGCCGATCCGGCGTGGTAGGCGATGGCTACCGCCACGGCCAGGAGCCCGGCCGCTACCAGGGCTGCGGGCTTCACGCTACCTCCGGCCGCCTACTTCTGTGGCGAGCACGGAAACGCCTTCTGCAACGCAACCATCACCATCGCCGCCGCCGGGTAGTGCAGGAACTCGGGGTGGTCGGCGGCGTACTTGCAGGCCACCTCGGTCGCCTGGCCCATGGTCACGGTGGTGTGGGGTGGTGCGCAGAACGTCTGCACCGGGGCGATACCTTCCGTCGCGGCACGCCCCGCCCACCCATCGGCCACGCCGGTGACGTACATCAAGGCGAGAGAGTGATTCGCGCACATCTCCCTGAAATCCCTTCCGTTCGTGAACACCAGCTCTGCGTGTGCCGGTGCGGCCGCCGCCGTCGCCACGGTTAGGAACGCGACCGTCACGATCATCACCTTCGTCATGCGTTCTTCGGCCTCCCCCGCTTCGCGCGGGCCTTCTCGGGCATCGGGAACGGCCGTCCGCCGTGGAACTCCTGGCGAAGCCGCTCGATCTCGGCCCGGAGCGCCCCCTCGGCCAGGGCCGATAGGTTCCGCGCCCCGGTGAGCACCGACGCGACCCGCAGCTCGGCCACCAGGTCGGGCGGGAGGTCAAAGGTCGCCTTGCTCCGCTTCGGCTCCGGGGCCTTCGCCTTCGGGGTCGGCTCCGGCTCGGGCTCCGCGCCCCCCCCTCGCAGCGCCTTCATGCGCGCTACGGGTCCGTCCATGCTGCCGCGGCGGCGACGGGCGGTCACTTCGCGCATCCCTGCTTTTTGACGGTCCTGTCGTAGGTTTCGCTTGCCACGATGATTGAGAAGCAGCACATCTCGCCCGTGAAGCGGTCGAGCCGCCAGGCGCAGTTGAGAGGCTCTGGGTAGGAGGCGAGCCCCCCGTGACTCCCGATGCCCCCCGATTCGTAGCGCGCGAGCTCGATACGCTCGCACCCGACGAGCAGCACCGCGAACGCCACGGCGACGAGGGCCCGCGCCATCTACGCGCCCTCCTGAGGCTGTGCGCCGATCCCGCCCTTCCGTTTCAGCAGCGCGACGATTCGGCCTATGTCGTTGGGATTCATCGCTTCCCCCGCTCCCAGAAATAGACGTACCCCTCTGTTCCATCATCGCGGCGCTCGGAGTCGGTGCCGCCGCGAACCACGCTTACAAGCCGCCAGCCTCGTTCCGCGAGCTCTCCGCAGCTTCGGAGAGGGAGATACCACTGGCCCCTTCCTTGGTCGCCGCGGTGGCCCTTAAACCAGCACCGCATGAATCGGCAGTCGAAAGACTTGGAGATGCAGGGCATCACCTCGTATTCGGATTTCTCGGCCACACTCGCCGGCGCCCACCCGACGATCACAACCAAGGCGGCGAGTAGTTGCCCGCTCGCGGCGCTGCGCATCGCTCCCTCCCTGCCGCGCAGCCTACGCTCCCGACAAGGGCAACGCCAGCACCCCGGCACGCCTGTGAGCTGGCACGCTGGCAAGCTGGCGTTTGCGATACAATGTCGGGGTGACGCGCGAACTCCTCGCAGCCGCTATCGAATCCCGGCGCTTCGGTCCGGCGATGAAGTCCGCCTTGCGGCGCGTCCTGGCCGGCGAGAGCTACCGCCTTGCAGCCGAGGCCGAGGCCGAGGCCGAGGCCGAGGGCGTGGGCTGGCGCGATGTCCACCGCAACGCCGGCACCATCTCCGGGCTCCGCGAGGCCCACATCGAGACCTGGCACGCCGATTGGGGCGAGAAGTTTCCGCCTTTGTGGCGGCACCACCTCCGGGGCGAGTCCGAGCACGGCGGCGAAGGGAAGGGCGCAGACTGAAGCGCGGGCAGCACCCGAACTCCCTCGCCAACCTGCGCCCGCCCTGGCGAAAGGGGCAGGCCGGGAACGTGGAATCAGGAACGTTCGTGCTTGAGGGGGTTGCGCCCCGCCATCTTCGCTTGCGACGACCTCTATGTCTGGGTGACGCTTTAGAGCCGATGCCCGAGGTAGTTCCGAGTCAGATCGTCGAATACATTGATCTGCGGTTCCCACGCGCACGAGAAGAAGCAGACAGCGGTCAAGCCTTCCAGCTGGGGTCGAATCAGGCGGGCGTTGTGGGCGCCCTGTTGACCCTTGTCGCTGAACTTCCTGACAATCTTCTCACCGTCGATGGGGAACGGTACGCGGAGTTCCAGGAATCAGTTGCGGAGCTACGAAGCGCGCTCGCTCTCTGGGAGCGAGGAGAAATCCGCTACCGCGTCGATTCCGTTGCCGGCGGCCGTCTGAACCCAACAACCGTCATCAGGAAGATTCTCGCGGCTTGTCCCGACGAGGCAGTGCGCCCCAGCACGACGGCCCTGGCGTTCATCGCGGACTCGGCCCTCTCCGAAGCGTTAAGGTTAGACATCAGCGCCTGCAACAGCGCTCTTGCTAACGCTGAGTGGAAGGCAGCAACCGTCCTGGCGGGTTCAGTCGTCGAGGCGCTTCTGCTGTGGGCTCTAGAAGACCTCAAGGGTCACAACCGACTCGGTTTCGATACCGCAGTTTCGGCTGCCCAGACCGCGGCTAAGCTGACCTCGCTGCCACCGAAACAGCTAACCAAGTGGGACTTGGTGCAATATGTGGCCGTGGCAGAAGAGGCTGCGCTCATCACTGCCGACACCGCGTCACAGTGCAACATCGCCCGAGGCTTCCGCAATATCATCCATCCCGGCCGGTCTCAACGCTTGAATCAGAGCTGTAATCGGGGAACCGCGATGAGCGCGATTGCCGCTGTGGAGCACGTGGTGGTCGATCTCACCCCCTAGGTGGGAACATTTCCGCATGGGCACCATGAGACGCGGCCGCCACCCCAACAGCCTCGCGAACCTGCGCCCGTCGTGGCGGAAAGGGCAGTCCGGCAACCCTCGCGGCATGAACACCGCCCGGCGTGAGCGGGAGGCAAGGCGGCTCGCCCTTGGCATCCTCGACGCCATCGAAGCTGCCTACGAGCGGGGCGACGAGGCCCAGGCCGAGGCGCTGCTCGAGCACTTCGCCCGGGCCATCATCCGGGCCGGCTGCGAGGGCGACCCCTACATCCTGCGCGGCCTCTTCGCGCGACTTTTCCCAGTGGCGCGGTAGCCCGGGCGGCCGACGGGATTGCAGGTATCCCAGACGGTTGCGGCGTCAAGCTGCATCCGGTGACCCATCTCGACAGCATGCTGTCGGCCACGCGACTTCCGCTCGCGAGCCGTCGCGGTGTAGGATGGCCCCGGGAAGGGGATAGCCGCGCGGTCCTGCGGGATTCCCTTCCATCTTGATTCTGGGAGGGATCGACCATGGCCCGCGCGCTTGCAGCCGCAGTTCTTCTGATCGCCATCGCGAGCAATTCCGCGATTGCCATCACGCTCGACAGTACTTTTTCAATTGCTGATCGGGGAGTAACCACGCTCCACAGAGTTGGAGGTCAGCTCGACGAGTACACCGACGAGCCATTGGGCCTATCTCCTCTCACCGTGTCAGGGACGGTGGATACGCAGAGTCTTGAGGTAGTCAACCTTGTGGTCCAGTCGAGTGCGATCGACATAGCGCTCTCTACCCAACGCATCCTGTCCAGAAACCTCGGGCCCGTGACCTATACAGTGGTTGTCGATCCGCCCGGATTCGATCCTCCCGTGACGACGGTCTACGATCTCGGCATCCTGTCGGCTGCGATTTCAGTCACGAGTGTGCTCGTCACGCGACCCGCAATCAGCATCTCCGCCGCGAGCGTACCGATTGATCCATTCTCGCTCGCGGCGGTGGCCCCTGGGATGCCGACACCGCTGGGCCAGATTCAGATGGATGGCGCAGTCTCGATGTCACTTGGTGGATCTCTGCTTGATCAACAAAACTGGTCGGTGCAGGGACTATGGGGCGTTTCCGTCACCGGGATCCAGTGTGTTGACGTACCTGCGCCTGGCTGCCAGGTGGCTACCACACCTCGTGAGCCGGGTTCCGTGAGGTTCGAGAGCTCCTTCACCCCAGTGACGATTGCTGACGTTCAAGCGATCCTCGGGGCTCAGTTCGTACCGGGCGGATCCATCGATCAACCAACGCTTCCGAGAGTGACGGCCCGTTTCGCAGTCCCCGAACCCGCTGTCGCGCTCCTGCTCCCCTCGGGCCTAGTGGGCCTAGCCTGGACCCGCAGGCGCAGGCTGCAATAGTTACCGACCGCAGCCAGACCTTCGACGCGCCCCGCTTCGGTGGGGCGTTGTCGTTGGGGGACTGCACACGAGGCGATGAGTCGCAGCGGAGGGCGCTCCTCGACCACTTCGCCCGGGCCATGATCCGGGCCGGCTGCGAAGGTGATCCCGTGATCCTGCGCGGCCTCTTCGCGCGGCTCTGGCCGGTGGCGCGGTAGCGGCGACAGCAAGCGCGCTTGCGGCCTCGCTCCGTGGCGCCGTTTCGGCCAGGGGAAAGGCCCCCACACGCCGCGCCGACGAGCCGAGCCTACCGGAATCCTACGACACAGGAGCACGGACGGAGACACATTCGTCTGTTATCAGCCACTCACCCACATGATGGCTGGCCGAATCCAGGTAGCCCGTGCGTGCCAAATCGCAACAGTCGCCGCCGCGCTCTTTGGCGCGCCGGCCCACGCCGTCACCATCGACTGGGTGACGGTGGGCGACCCGGGCAACGCCTGCGATCCGGGGCTGGGTGTCTGCCCCGGCGCCGTGGCGAACGTCTACCGGATCTCGAAGTTCGAGACCACGAATGCCCAGTACGCGGAGTTCCTGAACGCGGTCGCCGCGACGGACGCGAACGCGCTCTACAACATGAACATGGACTCCCCCGCCGTTCTCCTCGGCGGGATCACGCGCAGCGGGAGCTCGGGGAGTTTCACCTACAACGCGATCGCCGGCCGCGAGGACAAGCCGGTGAACTGGGTGTCGTTTTACGACGCGCTGCGCTTCACGAACTGGCTGCACAACGGCCAGCCGACGGGAGTCCAGGACAATACGACGACCGAGGACGGTGCCTACACGATTACGCCACTCGGCATCGCCGACAACTCGATCACCCGTAATCCCGGGGCCACGATCTTCCTCCCGGGCGATGATGAGTGGTACAAGGCGGCCTACTACGACGCCGTGTCCATGAGCTACTTCGGCTACCCCGCTGCGACGCACACCCAGACTGTATGTGCCACGCCGGGTGCGACGCCCAACACCGCGAATTGCGGCATGCCCACGCCCGCCGTCGGTGATCTGACGGACGTGGGGAGCTACGCGGGCTCGGCGAGTCCGAACGGCACCTTCGACCAAGGCGGTAACGTCGCCGAGTGGAACGAGGATATCTTCGTCTCGTTCCGCGGGCAGCGCGGAGGGTCGTGGGGCGGCTCCGCCGTCAGGCTCGCAGCGTCGAGCGGGGCCGCCAGCGCCCCGACAAGGGAGAGCGGCGGCCTGGGTTTTCGCGTCGCGAGCATCCCCGAGCCCGGGGAGAGCCTGCTCGTGATGACGGGTATTCTGGGCTTGGCGAGCGTCTGCGTGCGGAAGCGGCGGTATTAGCGCACCTACCAGACCGACCTCCGACGCGCCTCGCTTCGGC
>CAMYLJ010000081.1 GCA_947259215.1 uncultured delta proteobacterium | reverse complement strand
TACGCCGCCGAGGACGGCATCCTGGTGAACGGCGTGACCCTGGCCACCAAGCTCCACGCGGGCTGGCGCCGCATCCTCGACCACGACTGGGGCCACGCGGGCCCCTTGGCCGCGCCCGACGTCTCGGACATGGCCTGGACCGACGTGCTGCCCGTCGAGCTCTACAGCCTGGATCCGGAGCGGCCCCTGCCCGAGGCGGTGGAGGGCCGGGCCTGCCCGAACTGCTTGTGGGGGGATCCGGAGCGCCCCGCCCCCGCCGGACCGCCGGAGGCAGCTGCGCCGCCGGTGTAGTCTGGGACGCAGTGGGATGCGACCAACCTTCGGACCCGGCCGCCAGGCCTCGCGCCGCTCGCGCGGCGGTCGTTCTGGCGTCGATCACCGCCCTGGCGGGGTTCGTGGCGGTCGCCGAGATCGTCTTCCGCCTGCCTCCCGTCGTCGCCCGGACGGGCGGATACACGCCGGGATTGCGTCGGTGGGAGCAGGAGAACTACGACCGGATCTGGGAGACCCACGAGCTCGGCCTGCGCACGCTGCACGGGAACCTCCAGAAGCCGGCGGGCGTGACGCGCATCGTCGTGCTCGGCGACTCCTTCTCGTGGGGCGACAAGATCGCGCGTACGGAAGACGTGTGGCCGTTCGTCCTGGAGCGCGAGCTGGTGCGCCGAGGCTGGACCGCGGAGGTCGTCAATCTCGCGCAGCGCGGATTCACCAGCGTGAACGAGGCGGTGCAGCTGGAAGAGGTCGGATGGGGGCTGGACCCGGACGTGGTCGTCCAGCAGTTCTACCTGAACGACCCGCTTCCGAGCGGTCCGCGCTATCGGCGGGTGGGGGAGGACTGGCTCTTCCGGCCGTGGCGACTGGCGCCGTGGGGCCACGAGACGCTCGACCGGAGCAGCTATCTCTACTCCTTCGCGAACGCCCGCTTCGGGATCCTCCAGCGCCGGTTCCGGCGGGTGCGCGGCTACGAAGCGCTCTATCACGACGACTTCGCCGGCTGGCAGGCCGCCCGGCGCGCGATCGCGGCCATGGCCTCCTCGGCCGAGGCCCGGGGCGTGCGGTTCCTGGCCGTGGTCTTCCCGACGTTCTCGGCCGCGGGCTTGGGCCGAGATGGGTACCCCCATCTCGCATTGCACGATGAGATCCGCGCGGCCTACGCGGAGCAGGGCGTACCCCTGCTCGATCTGCGCGAACGCTTCGCCGAGCGCGACCCGGACGCCCGCTCCTGGTGGGCGCTCCCGAACGACGCGCATCCGAACGCCGAGGCGCACGCCCTGGCGGGCCGCGCCGTGGCCGCGTGGCTGGACGACCGGCAGAGCGCCCGGCCGAGGTGATGCGAAACCCGCAACTCCGTGGCAATCCGCCTCAGTCCCCCGATCCGCGTCACAGCCCATTGGGACCGTCAGTCACAAGTAGCCGCTTTATCTGACGTTTCTTCGACACAAACCGGTCGCTCGAGCCACTCACCAGCGGGAGATACGCAGAGGAGGCTTCGGGCCATGACGGCGATGAGTACGACGAAGAGAGTCCAGGCGGCGGCGCTGGCGGTCGCATGGGCGGCGCTCCTGGGAGCGGCTGGCGCGGCCCAGGCTTCGTCCGCGCCCTTCTTCCAGATCGTGTGCCCGACGTCGAGCGATTGCGCGGACGACACGCACGAGGCCGGCCCGCCCCTGCCCTTCACGAAGAACGACCTTATCGCCGGGTGGGACAGCGGCTACGTGGCAGTGGTCGGGTCGGGTCCGAACGTCAGGATCGACCTGACCTACAAGGGGTCGGACGCTCTCTGGTTCAACCTCTTCCGGGTGCACGATCCGACGGACCCGAGCGTGATCCTGGCGGAATGGTGGAACCAGGACCCCACCAACCCGGGAGGGCCGGGCGCGCTCCCCGGCATCGTGGCGACGCCGGACGTGACGACGCTGTCCCTCACGCTTCCGAGCAACACCCTGATTCCCTACGACTTCATCGTCTACCCGAGCGGCCAGGCGGGGGGAGATCCGAGCGACCCCTTCCTCCTCTGCAACGACTCCACCACGGCGGGCTCGACGAACAGCCACTCCGGCGTTCCGGGTGACCCGGGCACCTGCGGGTCGGGCAACTTCACCGGAGTGGTCGGCTCCACGCAGTACAACAACGCCCACATCTTCGTGGCCACGGTGGACAACGACAGCGAGCTCCTCGACCTGACGTCGCCCTTCCCGACGCAGGGCACCCGCGCCTGGATCGGCCTCTCGGACGGAGGATTCCGGGGACCGGGGGTGGAGAACGACGGCAAGGATCACGTCGTCCTGGCGACGATCCCCGAGCCGGGCAGCCTGGCCCTGACGGGCGTCGCCCTGGCCGCGCTGGCCTTGCGGCTCCGCCGCCGGAGCTGACCCGGCGCGAAGCCCGGACTCGAGTCCAGCGGGCGGGTCTTCTCTATACTCGCCCCCGGGGCAGACGCGCTCGCAGGGGGCGCCGGCTGCCACTGCCCCGGAGCCGCCGGAACGCATGCGCCTGCTCCTGCTCTCGTACGAATACCCGCCCTTCCGCGGCGGGGCGGGCGTGTACGCCTGGGAGCTGGCACGAGGGCTCCACCAGCTGGGCGTGCACGTCGCGGTCCTGACGGCCGACTGGCCGGGGACCTCTTCCGAGCCGGAGTTTCCGAGCCCGGCTCGCGTGCACCGCTTCGGTCCGCCCGACCGCGCGCCGGCGGAGATCCGTCAGGAGCTCGCCCGGGTCTACGCCCTGGAGCGGGCGGATCGGGTCCTGCTCGCCGACCGGGCCGCGCAGGAGCTCGTCGCCGGCATGTCGAGGCGCTTCTTCCCGTACGCCCTGACGGTTCATGGAACGGAGCTCTGGTGGTACTTCGACCCGGCGAAGAGCCCCCTCAAACGGGAGCGCCGGGAGCGCGCCGGGCGCCTGTTCGATCGGGCGCAGGGTGTCCTCGCCGTCAGCCAGGCGACGGCCGACCTGCTCCTGTCGTACCGGCCCGATCTCGCCCGGCGTGTCCACGTGGTGCGAAACGGGATCTCCGTCGAGCGCTGCCTCCTGGCGAGCGGGCCGAAGGTCGAGTCGTTGCGCTCCCGGCTCGGGGCAGGGGGCAGGCAGGTGATCCTGACCGTAGGACGCATCGACGTGGACAAGGGTCAGGAGACCACGCTCCGCGCCTTCGCGCGCGTCGCGCGCGAACGTCCGGAGACGCTGCTCGTCCTCGTCGGGGACGGACCCGAAAGGAAGCGCGTGGAGGAGCTCGCGCACAGGCTCGGCGTCGCGGGACGAACCCGCTTCCTCGGCACCGTCGGTGACGAGACGTTGAGCGCCTGCCTCGAGCTCTGCGACGTGTTCGTCCTTCCGAGCCGCTGCGAGCAGCGCTGGGAAGGCTTCGGCCTCGTCTTCCTGGAGGCGAACGCGCGAGGCAAGCCCGTGGTGGCGGGAGCGGTGGGGGGCGTTCCCGAGGTCGTCGAGCAGGGCCGGACGGGGCTCCTGGTCGACCCGACCCGCGAGGATGAGGTCGCCGACGCCTTGCTGGAGCTGCTCGGGGACCACGAGCTCCGCTTGCGTCTGGGAGGTCAGGGGCGCGAACGTCTGGTGGAATCCTTCAGCGCCTCGCGCATGGCCCGGGAGACCCGGGACGTCCTGCGCGGCCTCGAGCGGTCCGTTCCGCGCGCGACTGCGCGACAGTGGCGCCGCAACCTGCGCACCTGGCGGGAGGGTGGCCCGGGGGCGGCGCGCGCCGGGCGGCGTGGGAGTCGCCGGGACCTGCGGGGAGCGCTGGCCAGCCGGACCCTGCGCTGGGCCGGAGCACTCGGCGTGGGTCGCCCGCGGCGTTTCGACGCGTGCAGGGAGTGCGCCATCCTGACCACCTACTTCACGTCGAAGCTCGATCCCCAATGGCAGGAGCGACAGCCTCGGGACTCGTACTCCTACGTGGAGCCCTGGTACGAATCGATGCGCGACCTCGGTCTCCACGGGCGGGTGTTCCACGACGGTCTTTCGCGGCGGTTCACGCGGCGCCTCTCGACCGATCGGATCCGGTTCCTCCGGGTGCCTCGCGGCTACCTCCACTCGACCAACGACCATCGCTTCCTGGTCTATCGGGAGTTCCTGCGCAGCTACGCCGCGCCACGCGTGTTCATGACCGACATCTCCGACGTGCGGCTGGCGCGCGACCCGTTCGCGATGGTCTCGGGCGATCGACTCTACGTCGGCCGGGACGAGGGCACGCTCGGCGAGAGCACGTGGCTGCGCAAGCTGGCGAAGCGGATCGGGGACGAACGCTACCTGGACTTCCTGGACTCCCACGACCACGAGCAGATCGCCAACGCGGGCGTGCTGGGAGGAGAGCCGAAGCTCGTCGCAGGCTTCCTGGATCGTATGCTCGCGGAGTTCCGGCGGATCGATCGGCCCGGGCTCAACGCCAACATGATGGTCTTCAACTACGTGGCGCACACGCAGTTCGGGGACCGTCTCTGCTGGGACGCGTGCAGCGAGTTCAAGCGATACGAGTGGAATCGACGGGACGTCCCGTTCATCCACAAGTGACCGCGCGCAACGGGCGCTCGGCCCGGCCCCTACCAGAAGACGACGTACAACCCCAGGGTCACCAGGACCAGCGCGAAGCCTGTGGGGACGGCCCAGGGCGCCGGCTCGAGCGCCACGGCCCCGGCCTCGGGCAACGCGCGGGGCTCGGCCAGCGGGCGCCACCAGCTGATCGCCAGCAGGACCAGCGAGGTCACGATGAACGAGAGCGCTGCCGCGTTCAGGTACGCGACGCCGATCCCGAGATTGAAGAATGCGTAGAGGGGAACCCCGATGATGAGGGCGACGACCGCCGCCGATCCGGGCACGCGCGGGATCGCGATCCCCCACAAGAACGCTGCCAGCACGCCCGGCCAGATGAAGTTCCAGGCCTGCTGCATGTAGTCGTAGATCGCTCCCATGTGACGAAGCTCGGGAGCCAGGATGCAGGCCACCACGACGAAGCTCGCGGTGGCGATGCGACCCACCGCCACCAGCCGCCGCTGGGAGGGCTGGCTGCGGGCCCAATGCCGCTCGTAGAGATCCTTGGTGAAGATCGTCGAGGCGGAGTTCAGCATCGAATCGAGCGAGCTCATGACGGCGCCGAACAGGGCCGCGAACATCACGCCGCGCAGCCCGGCGGGCAGCAGGTCGTTCATCAGATGCAGGAATGCCCGATCGGCGTTGCCCACCTCGGCGCCGTAGAGCTGGAACGCCATGATGCCGGGAAAGACCACGAGAAACGGGATGGTGAGCTTGAGACCGGCCGCGAACAGGATGCCGCGCTGCCCCTCGGCCAGGTCCTTCGCGGCCAGCGCCCGCTGCGTGATGAACTGATTGAGTCCCCAGTAGGCGAGGTTCGGAATCCAGATGCCGAGCAGCAGGACGGTCCAGGGCAGGGTCGGATGGTCCGCCGGCAGCGCCATGTGCAGCTTGTCCGCGTTGTGTTCGAAGAAGGCGCCGACCCCACCCACGGCCTCGAAGCCGAGGATCATCACGAGCAGGCCGCCCCCCAGCAGCGCGACGCCCTGGATCAGGTCGGACCACACGACGGCCTTGAGGCCGCCGTAGACCGTGTAGGCCCCGGCGAGCGCACCGATCGCCCAGGTGCCCAGGTAGAGATCGACTCCGAACAAGCTGTCGAGCGTCAGCGCCCCGGTGTAGAGGACGCCGGCCATGGCGGCGACGACGTACATCACCATCAGGTAGAAGGCCATCACGGCTCGCGCCGCGGCGTTGTAACGGTACTCGAGGTACTCGGGCAGCGTGTAGATTCCCGCGCGCAGAAAGCGCGGCAACAGCACCAGCGCGACGAACACCAGCGCGACCACCGCGATCCATTCGAAGCTCGCGATGGCCAGACCGAGCTCGTAGCCCTTGCCGCTCATGCCGACGAAGTGCTCGGTGGAGATGTTCGAGGCGACGAGCGAGATCCCGATCAGCCACCAACGCAGGCCGCGCCCGGCGAGGAAGTAGTCCTGGGACGACTCCTCCTTGCGCGAGGCGTAGAGGGACACGCCGACGACCAGCGCCATGAACCCGAGGAAGCTGACCAGATCGGCTTGGCTGAGCGCCACGTCGCCGAGACGATCAAGGAGGCCGGGCTCTTCGTCAACGGGGCTGGCTGGCCCCGAGCCGGCCGGAAGGTGTAGATTGGACGCCATGAGCAGATCCCGGCGCATCGTCGCGGTGATCGCGCTGCTCGCGCTCGGCGGCCTGGTCTGGGCCGGTACGCGCTACCTGCCGCTGGGCCTCACCGACGCGCAGCGCTACTTCGACCCGCCGGGTGAGCGCCGGCTCCAGCCCGCCGAGATCGGCCAGCTCACGACGTCGTGGACACGCGGCTCCTCGGATACAACAACGCCTGGATCCTTACCTTCCTGCGACCCATCCGGCCGGAGTGGTCGGAGCGACTCTACCCCATCTGGAAGGAGACCTTCGTCCACGAGTTCGGCCCTTACGCCACGGTCGATGGCGAGAAGGACGGCTCCCCCGATCCGATCGCTCACGTGTTCGGGATGTGGGCGGCCA
>CAMYLJ010000080.1 GCA_947259215.1 uncultured delta proteobacterium | reverse complement strand
GCGCCAATCCGATTCACTTCGATCGCAACCTCGGCGCAGCGAGCTGCACCCTGCGTTCGCTCCGTGTCGAGCCG
This sequence comes from uncultured delta proteobacterium, assembly GCA_947259215.1. Lineage (GTDB taxonomy): Bacteria > Myxococcota_A > UBA9160 > UBA9160 > JAFDET01 > CAMYLJ01. The sequence goes on along the minus strand of CAMYLJ010000080.1, from coordinate 6,459 downwards.
AGTCGGCTCCTACATCCTGCGCCCACAGGCAGCGTAGAATGCGCTGGTGTATGGCATTGGTGCCGCCACGATGCCGCTCCCTGGCCAGGCGCGCTTTCGCGTCCCCCCGCGGGCCTGTCTGGAAATGACAAGGGCCTCGGGCGGCGCGAGCGGTATCCTGCCGTGGTCCCGTGACATGAGCGGAGAGCGGCAAGCTGGACCGCATCCAGATAGTCAAATCGTTCGTGAACAAGTGGGGCCGGCCCGGCGGGAAGCGCTTCATGCTCAAGCTGAACATCATTCCGGTCATCCCTTCGCTCTTGAAGAACCCGATCCTCGGATCCGGGTGATCTCCTCGGCCTAGGTCCCGCACACTTGACCCCCGCCTCGTGACACCGCATTCGGAGAGGCCCCCCATGCGAGAGCGCCCCTTCGCCGCACGGATCCGCTCGGCGGTTCGCGAGCCTCTCGTCCACTTTCTGGTGTTGGGCGCGGTCCTCTACGGCCTGGCTGCGCTCTTCGGCGGGATCTCCGAGGAGGGTCCGGACGACAGGACGGTCCGGGTCACCGCGGGCCAGATCGCCTGGCTCGAAGGAACCTGGGAGAAGCGCTGGAACCGCCCGCCCACGCCGGCTGAGCGTGCCGGCCTGATCCGCGAGTACGTGCGCGAGACCGTGCTCTACCGCGAGGCCCTGGCCATGGGCCTGGATCGGGACGACACCATCGTGCGGCGCAGGCTGGCGCAGAAGCTGGAGTTCCTGTCCCAGGACCTCCTGGCGCCGGCCGCTCCCGAGGAAGACGATCTCCGCGCCTGGTTCGCCGCGAATGCGGAGCGCTACCAGGAGCCGGCGCTCGTGACGTTCAGCCATGTCTTCGTCGATCCGGACCGGCGGGAGGACCGCACCCTGGCCGACGCCGGGACGATCCTGGCCGAGCTGCGGGCGCTGCCGTCGCCGGTCGAGCCCGGCGACGCGTTGGGCGATCCCTTCATGCTCCAGGGCTACTACCCGGCGCGTTCGGAGCTCGAGATCGGCAAGCTCTTCGGCCGGGAGTTCGCCGCGTCCGTGCTGGCGCTGGAGCCGGGTGCCTGGCACGGTCCGGTGCTCTCCGGGTACGGCGTCCACCTGGTCTACGTCCACCAGCGCGAGGAGGCCCTCGACGCCGACTTCGCGGCGGCGCGGGACCGCGTGGCGCAGGACTGGGCGGACGAGCGGCGCGAGGAGCTCAACGCCGAGTTCTACGCGGGCCTCCTGGCCCGCTACACCGTCGTCGTGGAGGACGAAGTGGGCGCCGAGGACGTGGCCGCGCTCGAGGTGACCCGGTGAGCGCGCGCGCCGCTGGGGCCCGCCTGCTTTCCGCGGTACCGGTCCTGGTCGGGATGCACCTGGCGACGGCGGCCGGGGCCCACGAGATCCGCCCCGCGTTGCTCGAGATCACCGAGCGTGACGGCGGCTGGTTCGACGTGGTGTGGAAGGTGCCGACCCGCGGCGACCGGGTCCTCGGCCTCGAGCCCCGGCTCCCGAAGAGCCTCGTGCCGCTCGGCCCGCCCTCCGAGCGCGTCGTGCCGGGCGCCTGGATCCAGCAGGCCACCTACAAGAGCGACGGCGGCGCCTTCGTCGGCGACACGATCACGGTGGAGGGCCTCTCGGTCATGCAGACCGACGTCCTGCTGCGGATCGACCTGGCGGACGGCACGTCCCACTCGGCCATCCTGCGCCCGGGCTCGCCGTCCTTCGAGATCCCCGCGCGCGCCGCCAAGGCGGAGGTGTCCTGGTCCTACTGGCGGATGGGGGTGATCCACATCCTGGAGGGCGTGGACCACCTGCTCTTCCTGCTGGCCCTGATGCTGATCGTGTCGGGCTTCTGGCGCCTGCTGAAGACCATCACCGCTTTCACCCTGGCGCACAGCCTGACCCTGGGGCTTGCGACGCTCGGCTTGGTGAACGTCCCGCCGGCGCCCACCGAGGCCGTGATCTCGCTCTCCATCCTCTTCCTGGCCGTCGAGATCGTACGCATGCGGGAGGGGGAGCCGAGCCTCACGCAGCGCAAGCCGTGGCTCGTGGCGCTGGCCTTCGGGCTCTTCCACGGGCTGGGCTTCGCGGGCGCGCTCTCCCAGGTGGGCGTGCCGGCCCACGAGGTGCCCCTGGCCCTGCTGATGTTCAACGTGGGCGTGGAGACGGGGCAGGTCCTGTTCGTGACGGCGGTGGTCGCCGTCCTGGCCGTCGTGCGCCGCATCGAGATTCCGGCTCCCGAAGGCGCCTGGCGCCTCGCGCCCTACACCATCGGGAGCCTGGCCGCGTTCTGGACCATCGACCGCATCGTGGTCGTGCTGACGAGGGGCTCGTGATGAGCAAGACCCTGCTGGCGCTGGCTCTCTCCCTCGGTCTGGGGGCCGCCGCTCACGCGGAGTCCCACGGCGAGCCCGGACGCGGTTCCGCCACGCCGAACCCCCTGAACAACGTCTACTTCGGCGAGCAGCACCTCCACACCGTGAACTCGCCCGACGCCTTCGCCTTCGGCACGCGCAGCACGCCGGACGAGGCCTACCGCTTCTGCAAGGGCGAGGCGGTCAAGAAGAGCACCACCGGCGAGATGGTGAAGAAGAGCACGCCCTACGACTGGTGTGCCGTCACCGACCACGCTGAGTACCTGGGCGTCATGCCGCTGCTCCTCCAGCCGGGCCACCCGCTCCAGCAGAGCGAGATCGGCAAGCTGCTCGCCGAGGGCAAGGGCGAAGAGGCCTTCCAGCAGATCATCACGTCCGCCTCCATCAACCAGCCGATTTCCTACATGGCCGACCCGAAGGTGATGGCGGAGGCGTGGACCAAGCAGAAGGAGGCCGCCGAGAAGCACAACGCGCCGGGCACCTTCACCGCCCTGGTCGCCTTCGAGTGGTCGTCGCAGCCGGACTCCCAGAACCTCCACCACAACGTCTTCTTCCGCGACGGGGGCCCGGACGCCACCTTCACGGCGTTCGACTCTGTGCATCGGGAGGACCTCTGGACCTACCAGGAGGCCCAGCGCAAGAAGGGGCACGACAACTTCTCGATCCCCCACAACGGCAACGTCTCCAACAGCCTGATGTACGCGCCCCAGCAGTCCGACGGCTCGCCCATCGACCAGAAGTGGGCGGAGCGGAGCACCCGCAACACCGTGGCGACCGAGATCGTGCAGACCAAGGGCGCCTCGGAGACGCATCCGGCGCTCTCCCCCTACGACGAGTTCGCGGACTTCGAGACGAGCTTCAAGCACCTGCTCGGCTCGGGTGGGGTCCTCGGCCGGATCGACCACAGCTTCATCCGACGCGCGCTGATCGACGGCGTGGGCTTCCAGGAGATGATCGGGGCCAACCCCTTCAAGTACGGCATCGTGGCCGGCGCCGACTCGCACAACGCGATGTCAACGAACGAGGAGTTCAACTACCCCGGCGTCCACGGCAACACGGACAAGACGGCCAAGATCCGCCTGACCGCGGGTCGCACCGTCGCCGGCGAGGCGCCGAAGGACTTCGGGACGCCGGGCGCCACGGGCGTCTGGGCGCCGGAGAACACGCGCGAGGCGATCTTCGACGCCATCAAGCGCAAGGAGACCTACGGCACCTCGGGCCCGCTGATCCGCCTGCGCTTCTTCGGGGGCTGGGGCTACCCGGCCGGCCTGGCGAAGGACCCCGCGTTCGTGCAGAAGGCCTACGACGGCGGCGTCCCCATGGGCGGCGACCTGCCGGCGAAGCCAGCGGCCACCCAGGCGCCCAGCTTCGTGGTCTGGGCCCTCAAGGACCCGGAGAGCGGCAACCTGGACCGGATCCAGATCGTGAAGGGCTGGTACAAGAACGGCCAGGGCTGGGAAAAGATCTACGACGTGGCGCTCTCCGACGGTCGCAAGGCCGACCCGAAGACCGGGAACGTCCCGCCGGTGGGCAATACGGTGAACGTCAAGACCGCGAGGTACACCAACAGCATCGGCGACAGCCAGCTCGCCGCCGTCTGGACCGACCCGGACTTCGATCCGTCGCTGCACGCGGTCTACTACGTGCGTGCGATCGAGATCCCGACGCCGCGCTGGAGCACCTACGACGCCGTGACGCTGGGAATGCCGGTGCCCGACGACGTCCCCGCGACGATCCAGGAGCGCGCCTGGTCGTCCCCCATCTGGTACACGCCCGAGGCGAAGCTCGTGAAGAAGCGCGAGCACTACCCCGGCCTGCAACAGTTCCTGCCCTAGCCGAAGGGATCGGAGAAGCCATGAAGACCATCGTCCTGACGCTCTCGCTGCTGCTCGTTCCCGCGATTGCGGGGGCCCGCACGGTCGGCGAGCCCGGACGCGAGTCCGGCAAGCCGAACCCGCTGAAGAACGTCTACTTCGGCGAAGAGCACATGCACACCCGGAACTCGTTCGACGCGTTCACGATCGGCGTGAACCAGACCTGGGACGACGCGTATGCCTACGCCAAGGGCGAGGAGGTGAAGCTCTCGACCACCGGCGAGCCGATGCAGAAGCGCACGCCGTATGACTTCGTCGCGATCACCGACCATGCGGAGTACTTCGGCGTCCTGAAGGAGTTCGCCAATCTCGACAGCCCGCTGGCCGACTCGGATTTCGCCCGGGGGATCGTCGCCGGGCAGACCGACCCGGAGGCCGGTGGCCCCTTCTTCAAGAAGCTGCTCGCGAGTCTATTCGCGAATGAGCCGATCCCGGAGTACGCCACGCCGGAGCTGCGCACCTCGATGTGGAAGACGTTCCTGGAGGCAGCAGACAAGCACTACGAGCCGGGGAAGTTCACCACGCTCTACGCCTACGAATGGACGTCGATTCCCCGGGGCGCCAACATGCACCGCAACGTCTTCTTCAAGGAGAAGGCGGCGGACTTCACGTACTCGGCCTTCGACTCGGTCGACCCGAAGGACCTCTGGAGTCACCTGGAAGGCCTCCGAAAGCAGGGGGTCGACGTCTTCGCGGTTCCCCACAACTCCAACGTCTCGAACGGCTGGATGTTCTCGGAGAACGAGTTCCAGGGCGGACCCATGAGCAAGAGCTACGCGCGCCGGCAGGCGGCGAACGAGCCGCTGTTCGAGATCGTCCAGACCAAGGGCCAGTCCGATGCGCATCCGGCCCTGTCCCCCCACGACGAGTTCGTGGACTTCGAGCTCTTCAACAACCTGATCAACCTGCCCATCCAGGCCGACAAGAGCCGCGGCGCCTTCTTCCGCCAGGGCCTCGCCACCGGCATGCACCTGGAGAAGAAGCTGGGACACAACCCGTACAAGATGGGCGTCGTCGCGGGTGCGGATTTCCACTCGGGCTATCAGGGCAACGAAGAGTTCGGTTATCACGGTGGGCACGGGTTCATCGACGACACGCCGAAGAAGCGCCTGGACCCGAAGCCCGGTCTGAGCGGGGACATCACCGCACTGCTCAGTTCGGCCGGAACGACGGGCGTCTGGGCCGAGGAGAACACGCGCGAGGGCATCTGGAACGCCATGCTGTCGAAGGAGACCTACGGCACCTCCGGCACCATGATCCGCCTGCGCTTCTTCGGCGGTTGGGGCTATCCCGCGGGCCTGGTCGACGACCAGGAGTTCGTCAAGAAGGCCTACGCCGGGGGCGTGCCCATGGGCCAGGATCTTCCCAAGAAGGCCGGCGAGGCACCCACCTTCGCCGTCTGGGCCCTGAAGGATCCGGAGAGCGGCAATCTCGATCGGGTCCAGATCGTGAAGGTCTGGCCCAATCCGGCCAACGGCCTGCCGATGGAGAAGATCTACGACGTCGCGTGGTCGGATGGCCGCAAGCCGGATCCGAAGACGGGCAAGCTGCCGCCGGTGGGCAACACGGTGAACGTCAAGAAAGCGACCTACACCAACGACATCGGCGACACCCAGCTGAGTGCGGTCTGGACCGACCCGGCGTTCGATCCGGCCAGCCCGGCCGCCTACTACGTCCGCGTGCTGGAAATCCCGACGCCGCGCTGGTCGACCTACGACTCGGCTCGCAACAACCTGCCCCTGTCGCCCCATGTGCCGGCCACGATCCAGGAGCGCGCCTGGTCGTCGCCCATCTGGTACACGCCCCCCAAGAAAGGGAGCTAGCGGATGAAGAGAACCCTCGTTGGTCTCGTGGTGGCGGCCTGCTGGGCGGTGGCGTGGCCTGCCCTCGCCGATGTGGTGGACGGTGACGACCCGGATGCTCCGGCTTCCCTGCGCACGGCTCCGGGCGAAGCAGCCGCCGCGCCAGTCAGCCAGGAGGGCTCGGAGCCGGTGGAAGAGCCGCCTCTGGGGCGCTTCCTCGGCGGAAGCTACCTCGGGCAAGTCTGGCAGCGCGACCGCTTTACCGGCGACTGGGGTGGGCTGCGCACCGATCTCGCCGATCACGGTATCAAGCCGCGGGTCCGGTTCTCCCAGTTCGGGCAGGTTGTCGCGACTGGCGGTATCGAGCAGAACGGCCGGTACGGCGGCAAGGTGGACTGGATCCTCGACGTCGACGTCT
>CAMYLJ010000079.1 GCA_947259215.1 uncultured delta proteobacterium | reverse complement strand
TTGGTCGTGGTCCAGCCCGAGACGGTCACCCGTTGGCACCGGAAGGGCTTTCGCCTCTACTGGCGGTTCCGCTCCAAGCGGCGACCCGGGCGGCCGTGCATTCCGGAGGAGGTTCGACAGCTCATCCGGCGCATGGCGCTTGAGAATCCGTGGGGTGCGCGAAAGATCCACGCCGAACTCGCGAAGCTCGGCATCGAAGTCAGCCTTGCGACCGTCTCGCGCTACCTCCCAAAGCGGCCGGCGGATCCGGTGCGGCGACAGAACTGGCTGACGTTCCTACGGAATCACAAGGCTGCCATCGCGGCCATGGACTTCTTCGTCGTCCCCACGGTGAGCTTCCGGCTGTTGTACGTCTGGTTTGTCCTCGACCATGACCGCCGACGGCTGATCCACTTCAACGTCACGACGAATCCCACGGCCCGCTGGGCGATCCAACAGCTGCGGGAGGCATTCCCCTCGGACACCGCCCTTCCCTTCCTCGTTTACGACCGCGACTCGATCTTCTCCGCCGACGTCACAAACGCGATCCGGAACCTGGGTTTTGAACCCATACGCACGGCGTACCGCAGTCCCTGGCAAAACCCGTTCGCCGAGCGATGGGTGGGAACCTGTCGCCGGGAGCTTCTGGATCACGTCATCGTTCTTGGCGAACGTCACCTCAGGCGGCTTCTGGGCGACTACGTGAGCTACTACAACGCTGAGCGGGTCCACACGGTCTTCGGGGATTCACCCAACGGACGGCCCAGCGAGACCCGGCCTTCGCCGAACGCCAAGGTGGTCGCCCTCCCTCGCGTGGGCGCCCTCCACCATCGGTACGCATGGTGCGAGGCGGCGTGACTCCGTTGCCCTCGACTCGCCGGACGCAACAGATGAGTTTTGATGACAGACAGGTCTCCGGCTTCGACTACCACGACCTGCTGGTGCTCGGTCGCGTCTATCTCCGGGAGCACCTGGGCCGCGGCGAGCCGATCCCCGACGACGAGGAGCTGGGCGCGTTCGTGGCCGACGAAGCCGCCGAGGCGTGGGTCCAACTTCTTCGCGGAGGCGCGCGTGGCTGACCGCGGCACGAACGGCAGCGTGCCGCCCGCGTTCGGCGGCGACGAGCTGGGGCTCCAGCGGCTCGCCGACGTGGAGCCCCGAGCGGTGGACTGGATCTGGCGCCCCCGCCTGCCGCGCGGGAAGCTCGTGGACATCTCCGGCGACCCCGACCTCGGCAAGAGCACGATGGGCCTCGACCTCGTGGCCCGAGTCACGCGCGGCGGGGTGATGCCCGACGGCACCCAGGTGTGCGTCGCCAACGTGCTGCTCCTCTCCGCCGAGGACGATGCGGCCGACACCATCGTGCCCCGTCTCCAGGCGGCCGGCGCGGACCTTCGGCGCGTGTCGATCCCCCGTTGCGTAGTGACGGGCGAGGAACCGCCGCGCGCGCCGCAATTCCCCGACGATGCGAAGTGGCTGGAGCAGCTCATCCGTGAGCGCCATGTGGCTCTCGTCATCCTCGACCCGCTGGAGGCGTTCCTGAGCGAGAGCGTGAAGACGCACACGAACCATCTCGTGCGGCGCGCGCTCGCTCCGCTGGCCGGCGTTGCCGAGCGCACGGGCGCGTGCATCGTCCTGGGGCGCCACCTCACGAAGCAGAGCGGGGGACGCGCCCTCTACCGGGCGCAGGGCAGCATCGGGATCATCGCGGCCGCCCGCGTGGGGTTGCTCGTCGCCCCGGACCGTGAGGACGAAGCCCGACGCGTTCTCGCCATTGTGAAGTGCAACTTGATCGGCGAGGCGGAGAAGGTCTCGCTCGCCTTCCGGCTCGTACCCGACGTAGTGCTCGCCTCCGACGGCCGCGAGATCGACGTGCCCACCGTGCGTTGGGAGGGCGAGACGGACCTCCGCGCCGACGACCTGCTCGCCGTCCCCACACCGCCGGAGACGGACGGGCAGCGGCAGGCTGGCGACTTCCTGCGCGAGACGCTGGCCCGCGCCACGACGCCCCAGGCGGGCGTGCCGGCCGGCGAGCTGAAGGCCGCCGCCGGGCGCGAGGGCATCAACGCGAAGACCCTGGAGCGCGCGAAGGCGCGACTGGGGGTCCGGCACACACGCCCGCAGGGTTTCCAGGGCGCGTGGCTCTGGTACTGGCCGGAGGACGCGCGATGAGTGCCGCCGGCATCCGGGCGCTGAGGAGCAGGGAGACTCGGGGAGAGTGGAGTAGACACGAACCTCTCTCCTCAAGACTCCCCCTCTCTCTCCAAGACTTCTCTCTCTCCGTGGGTAAGAGGAGACAGCGCCCCGCCTCCCCCCACATTGCCTTCGATTCACGCTGCCGGTTGCCATGGGGGGTCGGGACGCACGGTTGTCGGTTCTCAAAATTCGATCCGCGCCTCTCGCGTTCAGATTCCGACCGCCAAAGGCATCGCCTGGCCCACGAACCTCGACAGCGCTGTGCCTGTGCACCGGATGATGCAGTCTCGCCGCCGGGGCCCCCGAGTCCTCCCCTGCCTTGTCGGCCGTCTCTGACGCTCCATGGTCATCCGCCCGAAGTAGCCGGGCAAACCACACGACCAGCCCGCCGACATCGCGTTGGCTGAGGCTGGCCGCGCGCAAGCGACCAATTCCGCAGCGATCCTGGCGGCGCACTCTCGTAAGCCCGCGGAATTCGGTGGTTCCTCCGCCCGGAGCCGCTTGGCACGCTCGTTGCTCTATCCGGCAAGCGTAGGCACCAGCGTCCCTCGGACGAAGAGCAGACGGGGCACGACCATGACAGTGTGACGAGAGCGAGCGGGCGGCATTCCCCGGGCTTTACCGGGAGCGAACCCGGAACACCTGGAACGCCGCCGCCCGAAAAGCAAGGGCCCGACAAGGCAACCACTTGCCGAGCCTCGAGTTTCCTGGAGCGGGAGACGGGGGTCGAACCCGCGACCCTCGGCTTGGGAAGCCAGCCCTCGCAACGGCGTAAGCCATTGCTCTTACAAGACTTTCGGCGCTTCGCGTTCCAGGTGGGATGTCGCAGGACGTCGCAGGAGGTTGCAGGACGTTGCAGAGTTGCGAGTTCGAAAAATGGAGTGCTTCGGCGGCGCGAGAATGCTCCCGCCGGGTCGGCAGATTCGCTTCGGCATTTCCGTGGGGCGAGCAGGGTGCTCTCCTCCCCCGGGGTTCAAAGCTCCATTCGAAAGTTCGCGTGGGGCGGCGCGATTCGGTTACGGATGAGGTTTTCGGAAGGGACAGGCTGACGTTCCTGCGGAATCACAAGAATGCCATCGCGGCGATGGACTTCTTCCTCGTCCCGACCGTGCGCTTCCAACTCTTGTGCGTCTGGTTCGTCCTCGACCACGATCGGCGACGAGTCATTCACTTCAACGTCACGACGAGTCCCACCGCATCTTGGGCGGTCCAGCAGCTCCGGGAGGCCTTCCCATCGGACGACGCCCTGCCCTTGCTGCTCTACGACCGCGACTCGATCTTCTCGGCGGAGGTCACCGCCACGATCCGGAACCTTGCGATCGAGACCGTACGAACGGCGTACCGCAGCCCCTGGCAGAACCCGTTCGCTGAGCGGTGGGTCGGGACCTGCCGGCACGAGTTGCTCGACCACGTGGTCGTCCTCGGCGAAAGACACCTCCGGCGGCGGCTGCTCGCCGAGTACGCCGACTACGACAACGTCGAGCGGGTCCACACGGCCCTGGGAGATTCACCCGACGGACGCCCGAGCGAAGGCCGGCCTTCGCCGCGCGCAACCGTCGTCGGCCTCCCTCGCGTGGGCGGTCTTCACCATCGATACGCGTGGCGCGAGGCGGCTTGACTCCAAGCGAGCCACCGCTTGGAGCTCGAGACCACGGAGGATTGATTCTGATAACGGACAGGCTCCGCTCAGGAGTCGCGGAGCTCACGGAGCGTGCGCCGGGCCCTCCCGCGCACGTCTTCGCTCGGATGGCTCCGGGCCAGCTCCTCCAGCTCGCCGATCGCCTCGCGAACGCGGGCGAAGGAGACCGAGTCGATCGCGGCCTCGACCACGTCCGGGTGGTCGTCGGAGAGCCCGCGGCGCAGCACGGGGCCCACCTGGCGCGACTCGCCGAACCCGAGCTGGATGGCGGCCTCTCGCCGCACTTTCCAGTCCGGATCGCCAAGAAGCGCGCTTTCGAGGAGCCGGCGTTCGTCGGGGATGCGCACGTCGAGGGTGCCGACGGCGAAGCGGCGCTGCTCGACGTCCTCGCTCTCCGCCTCCGCGTAGTGCTCCTCCTTGCGGCGGGCCTGGCGCTCCTGGCGCGCCCTCTCGAAGGCCGCGCGCTCTGCGGGCGTGAGCTCCTGGGGCTCATACGCCGCCCGGCGCGCCTCCTGTTCGGCCCGCTGCGCCACCTTCTTCCGATCTTCCTCTTTCCTTCCGCGTCCCGCGCCTTCGTCCGTTTCGGGGGCGTCCTCGATCTTCTCCCAGCGGCGCCGATCCCGCTCGTCGTCGCGAGCCGCCGCGACGGGCGTCTCGCCCACCACGAGCCTCGCGACCCCAGGGCGCCCGCGCACGGCCTCGAATTCGTAGTGGAGGCTGTAGGGCGTCTCCCCGAGCAGCTCCGCCAGCACCCATTCGAGGTGAGAGTCCCGGGCCACCAGCGACACGCGGGGAAGACCCTCCTCCGCATCCACGAGCTCGAAGCCGAGCGCGAGCGCCAGCTCGCGCAGGACACGCCGGAGCGGGGCCTCGTTCGCGAGCAGCGTCAGGCCCCGGGCGTTGACCTCGACGTGCACGTGCCCGAGCGGCGGGAGGTCGCCCCTCTGCTCCTGCCATCCCGGCGCTTCGCCCTGGAGCGCGGGAACGGCCGCGTGCGGCCGAGCCGCCAGCGGCACAGAGCGTCCCGCTGGCTCCGGCAGGGAGCCGGCCAGGCGCAGGAGCGCCCATCCTGCCAGCAGGATCGCGGCCCCGGCGCTGGCGACGAACGCGCGCTTTCTGGGCACCGCTCCTCCTCGAACGAGGCCCCGCTGGAGAGCGCCCGGCGCGGCCTCGGGTTCAAGCTCCCGCGCAGTCGCCTAGAGGTCGCGGCACGTCGCGTCGGGCGGGTCGAAGTTGTTGCCCGTGAACACGTTACCGGCGCCCTCGTCGCAGGCCTCCTGGCCGTTCGTGCCCAGGGTCCGGCTGTTCATGACCGTATGGTTGTTTCCATCGATCTCGACGCCGGCTGCGTTCGCGTCTCGCGCGGTCACGCGGTCGAGCGTGATGCCGTCCCCGCCGAGATAGAAGCCCGAGCCCGTCGTCCTTCGGCTCTCGTCGCGGCTGAACGTGTGTCCCGCGCCGCCGACCTCGTAGCCGAGCCCGCAGTCGTCAGCGCGGTTCTGCTCGAGGGCGTGGTTCGTGCCGAACACGTCGTAGCAGGCCTCACCGACGTCGCCTCCGATCGTCATGACCCGGTTTCGGCGCACCGTGAAGTTCGACGTCATGATGCCGAGGTTGATGCCATCGTCGGTGAAGCGCTCGACCCGGTTGTTCTCGACCCGCACGCCGTTCAGCGTGCCTAGAAAGGTCATGCCCTCGATGTCGCCGAAGCTCCGAGACAGGCGGTTGTTCGATACGTCGCCCCCGCCGGTGCCGGTGAACCGCATCCCGTTGGGGTTCTGACCGAAACCAACGTCGATGCCCTCGAGCCGGTTGCTCCGCACGATGAAGCCCAGGCCGTCGATCCCGAAGCCGTTGGCGAGCCGGCCGCGGTTGCGCTCGACGACGGCGTTGTGGCCGGTGAGCTGGACGAAGTAGCCGTCGCAGCTCTCGGCCCGGTTGTTCACGATCTCAGCGTCGTTTCCCATGATTTCGATGCAGTCGCCATCTTCGACGTTGAAGAACCGGTTGTTCTCGATGATCGCGCGGTCCCCGGTCCCGGTGACGGCACCTTGGCCGCAGAACTTCGCCTCGTTGCTCGAGAACAGCACGTCGTCTCCAACGAAAACCAGGCAATGGCCCCCACAGCCGATGAACTGATTGTTCTCGACGGTCAGGTTGTTCCCGTCGCTAGAGACGCAGTCTGGAAAAGATGCAAACTCGCTGGTGCTGGTGATTTGCATGTTCCGGATGGTCGTGCCGTCGGCGTCGTTTTCGATTGAGGCCACGTCGCCGTTGCGGATCCAGAAGCCCTGGATCGTGACGCCGGTGGCGGCCGCATTGATCTGGATGCCGATGCCCGTGTTCGGGTCGTCCGGGTCGAGGATCGCCTTGGCGTTGCCCTCGATGCGGATGTCGGGAGTGTTGACGATCACGTTCTCGAAGTACACGCCCGGCGAGATCGTGACGCGATCGCCGGGCAGCGCCGCGTTCACGGCGTCCTGGATCGTGGCAAAGCAGCTCGGCTGGGCGGGATTGACGCAGCGGTTGGCCGCCGAGCCCGGTGTGGCGATCAGCAGAGCCGCGAGCACGCCGGTCGTTGTGAACAGGTTCCGCATGGCAAGTGAGTTTCCTCAATGGTTCACGCTGGTCCGCATCCTGATCCATCTCTCGTGTATCACGGAACCCCACGGGCAGCAATTCCCGGGGCGGTAGGTCGAACCGAGATCTAGGGTCCTCGTAGCCCTAGATCCCTGTCGGTTCTCAAAATTCGATCCGCTGTGTGTTCTCACAACTCGGTCCCGGCCCCTTTGCTGCGGACTCCGACCCGCCAGCGTACCGCAGGGCCCGCGAGCCTCGACAGCGTTGTGTCCCGGCTTAGCCGACGAGCTCCCTGTAGGCCTGCTGGATCTCGAGCGCCTTGTCGTGAGCGAGCTTCTGCAGCTCTTCGCCCAGATGGGCCACCTTGTCCGGGTGGTACTCCCTCATGCGGGCCCTGTAGGCGGCCTGGATGTCTTCCGCGGTTCCTGAACGAGCGATGCCTAGGACTTCGTAGGGGTCGAACGACTTCTCGGAGCCGCTCGTGCTCGCCTCTTCGTCTCGACGCTGCTGCCTCTCGCTGCTGGCCGTGTGGGCGACATATCGCCGCTGGTAGACGCGGTAGTAGTAGGTCGCGAGGCTGATC
>CAMYLJ010000078.1 GCA_947259215.1 uncultured delta proteobacterium | reverse complement strand
CGCTGCGGCCAGCCGATGCGACGGATCACCACGAGCTGGCGCCGGATGCGATGCAGCTCGGCCAGCACCCGGGACGCGGGATCTCCTTCGACCCGCTCCTCCAGGTCTTCGAGATCCGCCGCCAGATTCTCCACGATGGGGTAGTAGCCGTCGACCAGCGTGTCCAGCAGGGCGTAGGCCAGGTAGTCCGGTCCCTGCTCGCGGATCGGACCGAGGCCCTCCCGGATCCGCCGGCGCACCGGGTCGAAGAAGCCGAAGTAGCGATCCTGAAGCGTCAGCAGCCAGTTCCGGCCCACGATCAGGCAGACCTGGGGCACCTCGAGGGCGCCGTCCGCGGTCGGCAACGGGGCGCGCGCGATGATGAGCTGGTGATCCGCCCGGAGCTCGCTCTTGGCGCGCTGCGGGACGTTGGTGGCGTCCTCCATTACCAGGGGTCCGAGACCGAAGACGTCGGCGATGGCCCAGAGCGTGTCCTCGTCCCCGAAGCCCTGGACGTCCACCCACGCCGTTTCCTCCGAGTCCAGGTGGCCACGCAGCGCCTCGGGATCGGTGACGTCGGCCTCGCGGCAGATCTCGCCCCGGTAGTCGAACACGTGGATGCGCGGCGCCGGCGAGTCCGGCGGGATCGCCAGGGTCCCGGGGCGCGAGCCGACCGGCGGGCGGCGTACCTCGAAGGTCATTCCGCTGCCGCCGCTCCGCCGTTGGACTTGCCAACCAGCCGGATCTCCAGGGGCGCCGCCGCGTCGAGGTGGACGTCGCGCTGGGGGAAGGCGATCACGATGCCGGCCTCCCGGAAGAGGTCGTCGATGCGGAAGCGGAGCTCGCTCTCGACGCGCAGGCGGTCCATCAGGCTCCGGATGGAGACCCAGAAGCGCGCCTGGAAGTTCAAGGAGTTGTCGCCGAACTCCGTGAACAGGACGATCGGTGTGGGATCCGGGAGGACGCGCGGGTGCTCGCTCAGTGTCTTGCGCAGGAGCTCCTCGACCATTCGCGTCGGCGACCCGTACACGACTCCCACGTCCAGCCTGATCCGGACCTTCGGGTTGTTGTGGGTCCAGTTGATCACCCGGTTCTCCAGGAAGGTCGAGTTGGGCAGGATGAAGTGGATGTTGTCGCCGGTGCGGATCCGCGTGCTGCGAAGTCCGATCCGCTCGACATTTCCGTAGGTATCCTCCACCTGTACCAGGTCGCCGATCTTGATGGGCCGCTCGGCCAGCAGGATGATGCCACTGATGAAGTTGTTGACGACGTTCTGGCTGCCAAAGCCCAGCCCGATGGCGAGCGCGCCGCCCAGCAGGGCGAAGGCGCCGATCGGGATGTTGACCATCCGGAGCGAGATCAGGAAGATGACCACGAGGAGCGCGTAGAAGCCGAGCGCCGCGAAGGCGTGGCTGGCTCCCGCGTCGAAGCCAAAGCGCGGCAGGATCTTCTGCTCCGAGAGCCGGGCCAGCCAGCGATCCAGGAGCAGGCCGACCAGGATCAGCGACAGTGCGATCACGAGCTTCCCGACCGTGATCGGCCGGTCGCCGGATTGGAAGAGCTCGTAGGTCCACACGCCGCGGGCACGCTCCGCGGCGCCCGCGAGCCGATCGCGCAGGCTCACCCCGCCGACCGAGCGCTCGAGCTCGCCGATCAGCCGCTGGGCCAGGAAGCGGGTCCGGTCCAGGCTCTCGAGGTTCCGCCGGTGCAGCTCGGCCTGGGTCTGGAGGGTCTGAGCGCGCTGGCTCAGGGCCAGCGGCGCATCCGGCGTGGCGGCTCGCCGCGCGACCTCCTGCAGCTCCTGTTCGAGGGTGGTGATCTCGGCCAGGTCGAGGTTCCGGTCGCGGTCGAGCTCCGCCAGTCCGTTGCGCTCCTCCTCGAGCCAGGAGCGGAGCTCGGAGCGCTCGACGGGAGGCGCGCCGAGCACGGCGAGGCGTCGCCCCGCGATGCGCCGGTTCGTCGCGAGCCGGTCGATGGTCTCGCCGAGGAGCGCCACCTCCTTCTGATGGAGCACGATCCGCGCGCGCTGCGCAGCCAGACCGGCATCGTCGCCGCGTCCCTGGGCGGCCGTCCAGCCGGCCTTGGCCTCCTGAAGGTCGAGCTCTGCGCGCGCGAGCCGGCGGCGCAGGGTCGCCTCTTCGCGGTCGTAGGGGGCGAGCGCCTCCCGCTCGTCGTCCGGGCCGAGCTCGAGGTGCCGGGTCACCCAGGCGTCGATCGCCTCGGCGCGCGCGAGGCGGTTGGCCTGGATCTGCTGGGCTCCGGTCGCATTGGTGAGCTCGGAGCGGCGCAGCTCCAGCAGGGCTTTCGCGATCCGGATCCGGAGCTCGACCGGCCCGAGGTCCGTGAGCCCGGCCTCCTTCGCCCGGCGCCTCTCGCGCTCGAGGGCCTCGAGCTCCGAGTGCGCGGTCTCGAGCGAGGTCTGCGCGCTGGCGACGGCGCGTTCCAGGCGAGCGCGCTCGTTGCGTGCGCGCTCGAGGCCGTTCTGCGCTTCGTCGTAGGTCGCCAGGCGGTAGGGAGGCTCGCCCAACGCGGCGGTCGGCGGCTCCGAAAGCGCGCTCTCGGCTTGTTCCCGATCGAGCTCCAGCTCCTCCGCACGTCGTAGCTCGGTCAGGTGCTGGCCGAGCGTGTGGTCCAGCCGTGTCAGGAGCTCGCGCAGCTCGGCGGAAGCCGGCTCATCTGCGGCCCCCAGGGCTCCGAGCTCGGCGGCTGCCGCCGCCTGGGCGGCCTCGACGGCTTCCAGGGAGGGGGGGGCGACGGGCGGGTCGCCTTCCTGCGCGCGCGACGTGGGAGCCACGAGCAACACGGCGACGAGGATCGGGATGAGCCGCGGGGGATGCATCGCGCCTCTGCAGAAGCAGAAACCGTGCCGGGCGCCGGGAACGGCTCTGGTGCGTCCTGGTGTTGGTTTCGGAGGCGACGCCTCCGATCGGAACCGGACCCTTTGGCCGCGTCCGCCGTGTGGCCCGCGGAGAAGCGGCTCCGGACCCTCCGTGGAGCGCTCCCACGGCAGCGCGCGATCGGGCACGGGGTTTGCTCTACCGCGGAGTCGCGAGGCGACGACGAGGAAGCCCCATCGATGAACGAGTCCCAGCGTCGCTGGGTCGAGAAGCCCTGGCGCCAGGTGCGTCGCGAGATCCTCGAGGACGCCGAGCGGCGCTACCTGGCGGCGCTCCTCGAGGCGACCCGCGGACGTATCGGAGAAGCCGCGCGCCGCGCCGGCATGGCCCCCCGCTCGCTCCACGAGAAGATGAAGAAGTACGGGCTCCGCAAGGAGTCGTACCGCGGATGATCCGCGGCCGCGGTTCGCACGGGTCGGATTCGGAGGTGCTCTTCGGAGCCGGCGCCTCCGGTGGCGCGTCGGTCGGGGCGGGCGCCTCTCGTGCGAACGCGGGAGAACCTGGCGCGGAACCAAGGGTTTCGGACGCCGAGCCGGCCGACCGTCGCCTTGGCGCGGTCCTTGCTCCTGTCTGCTTGCGCGAAGCACGCAGGAGGTGTGGACCCGTGAAGGATCTGTGGCTCGTCGAGCGAGGGGAGATGCCGGTGCTGGCCACCGCGATCCACGACGGGCACGAGCTGCGCCGCGAGGTCGCCGAGCGCATCGCGCTGGATCCCGCCGCGCGGCTCCGTGAGGAGGATCCGCACACGGGAGCCTGGACGGTCGTCGCCGCCAACCGCATCGTGGCTCGCCGCTCGCGCTTCGAGGTGGATCTCAATCGTCCACGCGACACCGCCGTCTACCGGCGGCCGGAGGACGCCTGGGGCCTCCAGGTGTGGGACCGCGAGCTCCCGGAGGCGATCGTCGATCGCTCGCTGGCGATCTACGACACCTTCTACGCACAGGCGCGCGCGATCCTGTCGGAGCTGGTCGAGCGCTTTGGCGGCGCGATCGTGCTCGATCTACACAGCTACAACCACCGTCGCGACGGTCCGGACGCCCCGGCGGCGGATCCGAGCCACAACCCCGAGGTGAACGTGGGTACGGGCACGCTCGACCGGTCGCGCTTCGGGCGCGTCGCGGATCGCTTCATCCGGGACCTGGCCGCATTCGACTTCCTGGGGAAAAGCCTCGACGTGCGGGAGAACGTGCGCTTCCGCGGCGGCCACTTCTCCCGCTGGATCCACGCGGCCTTCCCGGGGACCGTCTGCACCCTGGCGGTCGAGTCCAAGAAGTTCTTCATGGACGAGTGGTCGGGCACGGTGGATTGGGAGGCCTGGGAGGCGATCCAGCAGGCGCTGGCCTCCACGCTTCCGGGGCTCCAGCAAGAGCTGAAGGCCCTCGGACGACCATGAGCTCGAAGTCGCCTCGCGCCGCCAGCCAGCCCGACGCGGGCGAGATCCTGGCACGCCTGCGCTCCGGAAAGCGCGTACGGCGCCCGCTCGGCACGGGAGGGAGGGTCGCGATCGACCGACCGTTGCCCTTTCTGTGCGTCTACCGGGGACCCGCCGAGGGTGAGGACCCGGGCACGCGCGAGCTGGTGACCGGGGTCGCCTCCTACCTCGTGGCGCGCGATGAGCCGAAGGGGCGCTCCCGTACGGCGGCGCTCGTGCGTGGTCTCTGCCGGGGCCTGGCCGACGACTTCGGCGGCGTGCTGCTGCTCGAGGTGTGGGCGCAGCCCGAGCCCGCGGAGGAGCCTTCCGCGGCCCACTCGCTCCGGATCGTCGCGTACGAGGACCACAGCGTCCCCGAAGCGGCCGAGCAGCTGGAAGCGAGCCTGTCCCGAGTTCGCCTTCCCGCCAGCCTGCACCTGGCTGTCGAGACCGTGCAGCGCCGGAAGATCGGGCCTCCGGGGCTTCCGCCGCTGCTCGCGGCCGGAGCGGCGGCGGAAGGCTGCCACGTCCTCGGCATCGAGCTGCCGAGGGTGTACGTGGACCCCGAGAAGGGCGTCGTCTTTCCCGTCGTGCATCGCGCCCTGCGGCGCGGCTTGACCGCCGCCATCCACCGGGCGGTCTACCGGTTCACGCGGCTGCAGACCTCGCACCGGCCCCCGCACTACCACGCCCTGGGCGCCCAGAGCCTCACCAAGGCCGTCTGGGACGTGGACGACCAGCTCGCTGCGGTGAGCGGCCAGTTCGACTTCCTGCTGCTGACCACGCCCCGGAACGCGGACGAGGCCTGGGCGGCCTTCCGGCGGTCGCGCTTCGAGAAGACCCCGCGCTTCTCCTATCGCCCGCGCCCGTTCGACGTCAGCATCGCCAAGCGCGAGCTCTACGCGGCGCCGATCGAGCGCATCGAGGACCCGACGGTCTCGGATCTCTTCCACGAGCAGCAGCACGAGATCGACCGCAAGCTGACCATGATCGCCGAGCGGGGCACTCCCCGCTTCGTGCACGAGAGCGTGCAGCTCTTCGGCCTCGTCGAAGAGCCGCTGCTCCGGGCTGCCGTGGACGTCCTGGAGCGGATCCCGTCCCGCGCGCGGGAGGCCACCCGCCGCGAGAAGGTCGACGCCCACCACTTCGCGGCCCGCGCCGAGGAGGAGATCAAGCACCTCCGGCGTCAGCATGAGGCCGTCACGTCCCGGGTCGAGATCCGTCAGGACGTGGCAGGGCTGATGGTCTCGCGCGGCAACCTCCTCATCGGAGCCCGGACCGTGATGCCGGCCGCGCGGGTGGAGGCGGCGATCCAGCACGAGGTCGGGACCCACGTCCTCACCTACTTCAACGGGATGGCGCAGCCCTTCCACCAGCTGCGGGTGGGACTGGCCGGCTACGAGGAGCTGCAGGAGGGGCTGGCGGTGTTCTCCGAGTACCTTGTGGGCGGGCTCAGCCGGCCGCGGCTGCGGCTGCTGGCGGCGCGGGTGGTCGCGGTCGCGCAGATGCTCGAGGGCGCCAGCTTCGTCGAGGTCTTCCGCGAGCTCGACCGCAACTGGGACCTCGAGCGTCGCATGGCGTTCACCACGACCATGCGGGTCTTCCGCGGCGGCGGCCACACCAAGGACGCGCTCTACCTGCGCGGCCTGCTGCGGCTCCTGGAGCATCTGCGCGGTGGCGCAGAGCTCGGCCCGCTCTACGTCGGCAAGATCGGCCTCCAGCACGTCCCCTTCGTCGAGGAGCTCAGCTTCCGCAAGGTCCTGGTCCCGCCGCCCCTGCGTCCGCGGTTCCTAAAGCGGGCCGAAGTCCAGCAACGGCTGGCCCGGGTCCGCGCGGGAATCGAGGTCCACGAACTTTCGAAGTCCACCACGCCGTCCAAGAAGAGGAGTTCAGCATGAAGATCGGTTTGTTCGTCAACAACGTGAAGACCGAGGAGTCCGGATACACGAGCACCCGGCTCGCCATGGCCGCCATCAACCGCGGGCACGAAACCTGGATCTTCGGCGCGGACGACCTGGCGTACGACGTGGACGAGCACATCCGCGCGAGAGCCCGCTCCGTCCCCAAGACGAACTACAAGTCGTCGGAGAGCTACCTGTCGGATCTCCACGGCAAGAAGGCTCGGGTCGAACGCATCACGGTGGACGATCTCGACCTGCTGCTCCTGCGCAACGACCCTTCGACGGACACGGGTTATCGCTCCTGGGCGCAGACCGTCGGGATCAACTTCGGGCGCGTCGCCATGCGTCACGGCGTGATCGTGCTGAACGATCCCAACGGGCTGGCGAAGGCGATGAACAAGATGTACTTCCAGCTCTTCCCCGAGGAGATCCGGCCGCGGACCATCATCACGCGCGACCGCGACGAAATCCGGGCCTTCGCCAAGGACGAGGGCGGCAAGATCGTGATGAAGCCCCTCCAGGGCTCCGGCGGAACCGGGGTGTTTCTCGTCGACCCGAGCTCCGGGGCGAACCTGAACCAGATGGTGGACTCGCTCACGCGCGACGGCTACGTGATCGCCCAGCAGTATCTGCCCGCCGCCGAGGAGGGCGACACGCGCCTGTTCGTGATGAACGGCCGTCCGCTTCGGCACCGCGGGCGGGTCGCCGCCTTCCGGCGGGTGCGCTCCGGCGAGGACATGCGGAGCAACATCCACGCCGGGGGCAAGCTGCGGCCCGCGGAGCTCACCGACGTCCACTACCGGTTGGCGGAGATCGTGCGGCCCAAGATCGTCCAGGACGGCATGTTCCTGGTGGGGCTGGACATCGTCGGCGACAAGCTCATGGAGATCAACGTCTTCAGCCCGGGAGGCCTCGGCAGCGCCCAGAAGTTCGAGAACGTGAACTTCACCCACGCGGTC
>CAMYLJ010000077.1 GCA_947259215.1 uncultured delta proteobacterium | reverse complement strand
CTGATCACGCCGATCGCCATGGACAAGGAGCTGCGCTTCGCCATCCGTGAGGGTGGCCGGACCGTCGGCGCCGGCGTCGTGGCCGAGATCCTGGAGTAGAGGCGCGTAGCACAACTGGTAGTGCACCGGTCTCCAAAACCGGGGGTTGGGGGTTCGAGTCCCTCCGCGCCTGCCAGGGCTTCGAGGTGGAAGAGTGGCGAGTCCCGGCGAGTGGATTCAGAACGGGCGTCGGTACATGACGGACGTGATTCAGGAGTACCGCAAGGTCCACTGGCCCACGCAGCGCGAGTACGTGGGAGGGACCGTCGGAGTGCTGGTGGTGGTGGGCGTCGTGACCGTGGTGCTGGGAGTCGTGGACTTCGGCTTGAACCAGATCCTGCGGCTGGTGCTGCCGTGACGGCGGGCGTGATGTCGAAGAAGTGGTACATCGTCCATACCTATTCGGGGCACGAGGCCAAGGCCAAGCAGGCCCTGCTCGAGCGCGCCAAGGCCATGGGCAAGGCGGAGCTCTTCGACGAAGTGCTGATTCCGGAGGAGACCGTGGTGGAGGTCGCCAAGGGCGGCGAGCGCAAGACCTCCAAGCGCAAGTTCTTCCCCGGCTACATCCTGGTGCGGATGGACCTGAACGACGAGACCTGGCACATCGTCAACGACACGCCCAAGGTCACCGGGTTCGTCGGCGGTGGCACGTCGCCCCCGCCCATCTCCGACGACGAGGTGGCGCGGATGACGCGCCAGATCCAGGAAGGAGCGGCCAAGCCGAAGCCGAAGATCCGCTTCGAGGAAGGCGAGAACGTGCGCGTCGTCAGCGGCCCGTTCGCCAACTTCCAGGGCTTCGTCGACGAGGTGCGGCCGGACAAGGAAAAGGTGCGGGTGATGGTGCAGGTCTTCGGCCGCGCCACGCCCGTGGAACTGGACTACACGCAGCTGGAGAAGGCGTAGGTGGCGAAGAAGGTCCTGGCGTTGGTGAAGCTGCAGTGCCCGGCGGGGCAGGCGAATCCCTCGCCTCCCGTGGGCCCGGCACTGGGCCAGCACGGCGTGAACATCATGGAGTTCTGCAAGGCGTTCAACGCGCGCACGCAGGATCAGGCGGGGATGATCATCCCGGCCGTCATCACCGTCTACGCCGACCGCTCCTTCACCTTCGAGCTCAAGACGCCGCCGGCGGCGGTGCTGCTGAAGAAGGCGGCCAAGATCGCCAAGGGCTCGGGCGAGCCCAACCGCGAGAAGGTGGGCAAGGTCAGCCGCGACCAGGTCCGGGAGATCGCCGAGATCAAGAAGGTGGACCTGAACGCCCACGACGAGGAGATGGCGATGCGCATCATCGAGGGCACGGCCCGCTCCATGGGGATCGAGGTGGACGGCTGATGGCGGGTCCGAGCAAGCGCTTCAAGCAGGCCGCCGAGCCCGTCGATCCGGACCGGACCTACTCCCTGGCCGAGGCCGTCGAGCTGATCAAGAACGCGCCGGCGGCGAAATTCGACGAGAGCGTCGAGCTGGCGATCAACCTGGGCGTCGATCCGAAGCACGCGGACCAGATGGTGCGCGGGGCGCTGGTGCTGCCCCACGGCGTGGGAAAGTCGGTGCGCGTGATCGTCTTCGCCAAGGGCGACAAGGAGAAGGAGGCCCAGGAGGCGGGCGCCGACGTGGTGGGCGCCGAGGACCTGGCCAAGAAGATCCAGGACGAGGGCTGGCTCGAGTTCGACCGCGCCATCGCCACCCCGGACATGATGGGCGTCGTCGGGCGCCTGGGAAAGGTGCTCGGTCCGCGAGGCCTGATGCCCAACCCGAAGCTCGGCACCGTGACCATGGACGTGGGCCAGGCGGTGCGCGAGCAGAAGTCCGGCAAGGTCGAGTATCGGGTGGAGAAGGCTGGCATCGTGCACGTGGCCGTCGGCAAGAAGTCGTTCGAGCCGCAGCAGCTGGTGGAGAACGCCTCCGCGCTGCTCGACGCGATCCTGAAGGCCAAGCCCGCGGCGAGCAAGGGCACCTATCTCAAGAAGGTCTGCGTCTCCACCACCATGGGGCCGGGGATCCGGATCGATCCGTCCACCGCGTCCCAGGTGGAAGCGGCGTAGGAGAGGGCGATGCTGACGCGAAGCCAGAAGGAAGAGCAGGTCGCCGATCTGAGAGACCGGCTCGAGCGCGCCACGGGCGTGATCGTGGCGGACTACCGCGGGATCGGCGTGCAGGAGATCAACGAGCTGCGCAGCAAGCTGCGCGGCAGCGACGAGGAGTACGAGTACCGCGTCAGCAAGAACACGCTGCTGCGGCGGGCGGTCGAGGGCTCACAGGCCTCGGTGCTGCTGGATCAGTTCGAGGGGCCGACGGCGCTGGCGATGTCCTTCGGCGACCCGATCGCGCTGGCGAAGATCCTGGTGGACTTCGCGAAGCAGCACGAGGTCTTCGAGATTCGCGCCGGTCTGCTGGAGGGGAAGGCGATCGACCGCGAGAAGATCGCCACGCTCGCCAGCCTGCCGTCACTGGACGAGCTGCGGAGCCAGCTGATCGGCCTGATCCAGGCCCCCGCCCAGAAGATCGCGTGCGTGCTGTCGGCGCCGGCCGGTCAGCTCGCCCGGGTGGTGGAAGCCCGCCGCGGGCAGCTCGAGGAGTCCGGGGGCGCCTAGGCGCGCTCCCGCTGTTTCGTTGAACCTGGGCGGGAATTCCCGCCCCCAGCAGGAAGAAGGTCGAAGATCAATGGCGGATCTGAACGCAATCGCCGATCAGCTCTCGGGTCTCAGCGTCATGGAGGCCGCGGAGCTGGCGAAGCTGCTCGAGGAGAAGTGGGGCGTGTCGGCTGCGGCGCCGGTGGCCATGGCCGCGGCTGCGCCCGGGGCCGGCGCCGAGGCGGCGGTGGAGAAGGACGAGTTCGACGTGATCCTCCTGTCCTCGGGCGACAAGAAGATCCAGGTGATCAAGGAAGTCCGTGCGATCACCGGTCTGGGTCTGAAGGAAGCCAAGGAGCTGGTGGAGAGCGCCCCCAAGGCCGTCAAGGAGGGCGTCGCCAAGGACGAGGCCGCCAAGCTCAAGGAGCAGATCGAGAACGCCGGGGGCCAGGTCGACGTCAAGTAGCCGCGCGTCGACGCCTCGCAGGGCGGACCCGGACGATCCGGGCCCGCCGCGCCGCATTGGGAACGCCCGTACCCCCCACCCGGGAGGCCAAGCGAAGCCGTGAACGAGATCCTCTTCTCCGAGAACGCACCCCGCATCCGTCGTTCGTTCGCGAAGATCCCGTCGATCCTCGAGATCCCGAACCTGATCGACATCCAGAAGCAGTCCTTCGAGCGCTTCCTCCAGCTGAACGTGGAGCTCGAAAAGCGCGAGAACGTCGGGCTGCAGGCGGTCTTCGGCTCGGTCTTCCCGATCAAGGACTTCAACGACACCGCGTCGCTGGAGTTCGTCGGCTACACCCTGGAAGAGCCGAAGTACGACGTGCAGGAGTGCCTGCAGCGCGGCATGACCTACGCCGCACCGTTCAAGGTGACCATCCGGCTGGTGGCCTGGGACGCGTCCGAGGGCGCCCAGAGTATCCGCGACGTGAAGGAGCAGGAGGTCTATTTCGGGGAGATCCCGATCATGACCGACAACGGCACCTTCATCATCAACGGCACCGAGCGGGTGATCGTCTCCCAGCTGCACCGCTCGCCCGGCATCTTCTTCGACGCCAACACCTCCACCACGGTCAGCGCCGGAGGCCGCAAGATCTACTCCTGTCGGGTGATCCCCTACCGCGGCTCGTGGCTCGACATCGAGTTCGACCACAAGGATCTCGTGCACGTGCGCATCGACCGGCGCCGCAAGATCCTGGCCACCGTCCTGCTCAAGGCCCTCGGCTACACCGAGGAAGATCTGCTCAACCGCTTCTACACGCCGGAGACGATCCGTTTCGACGCCAAGAAGGTGATGAAGGCCGTCGTCCCCGAACTGCTGGAGGGTCAGCGCTGCACCCGGGACGTCAAGTCCGACGACGGCAAGGTCCTGGTGCGCAAGGACAAGAAGTTCACGCGCGCCTCGGTGCGCCGGATCGTCGAGGCGAAGATCAAGTGGATCCAGGTGGCCCCCGAGGACCTGATTCGCGACGACGCGGTGAAGCGCGTCGTGCCCATCGACATCGTGGACGAGTCGACGGGCGAGGTGATCGTCGAGTGCAATGAGGAGCTGACCCAGCAGCACCTGGACGACCTGCGCGAGCGCGGCATCGACGAGTTCCCGCTGCTCTACCTGGACCCGCTGATCACCGGCACGGCACTCCGCGACACCCTGCTCCAGGACAAGACCGTCACCCAGGAAGAGGCGATCATCGACATCTACCGGCGCCTGCGGCCCGGCGATCCGCCCACTCTGGACACGGCCACCAACGTCTTCAACAACCTGTTCTTCAACCCCGAGCGCTACGACCTCTCGCGCGTCGGCCGTCTCAAGCTCAACCACAAGCTCGGCTTCGACCCCGACGAGCGGGCCGAGTTCTTCCCGCTCGGCCCCAACGGGCCCCGCGAGGAGATTGCGCTGGGCCAGATGCCCACCCTGCGCCGCGACGAGATCCTGGCGGCGGTCCAGTATCTGGTGGAGCTGAAGAACGGCTCCGACCCGGACAAACGGATCGACGACATCGACCACCTGGGCAACCGCCGCGTGCGCGTGGTGGGCGAGCTGCTGGAGAACCAGTACCGGATCGGCCTGGTGCGCATGGAGCGTGCGATCAAGGAGCGGATGTCGCTCCAGGAGATCGAGACGCTGATGCCCCACGACCTGATCAACTCCAAGCCCGTCTCGGCGGTGATCAAGGAGTTCTTCGGGTCGAGCCAGCTCTCCCAGTTCATGGACCAGACCAACCCGCTGTCGGCGGTGACCCACAAGCGGCGCCTGTCGGCCCTGGGACCCGGCGGTCTGACCCGCGAGCGGGCTGGCTTCGAGGTGCGGGACGTCCACACGACCCACTACGGCCGCATCTGCCCGATCGAGACGCCCGAGGGGCCGAACATCGGCCTGATCGCGTCGCTCTCCACCTACGCCCAGGTCAACGACTACGGCTTCATCGAGACGCCGTACCGCGTCGTGTCGGACGGCAAGGTCACCAACGAGGTGAAGTACCTCTCGGCGCTGGAAGAGGAGCGCCTGGCCATCGCCCAGGCGAACGCCGTGCTCGGCGACGACGGGCGCTTCGAGCACGACGTGGTGTCCGCGCGCAAGACCGGCGAGTTCGTGATGCTGCCGCCCGCCGAGGTGCAGATGATGGACGTGTCGCCGAACCAGCTGGTCTCGGTGGCCGCCTCGCTGATCCCCTTCCTCGAAAACGACGACGCCAACCGCGCCCTGATGGGCTCCAACATGCAGCGCCAGGCGGTGCCGCTGATGCGCACCGAGGCTCCGCTGGTGGGCACGGGCATGGAGGCGGTGGTGGCCCGGGACTCCGGCGTCACGGTGGTGGCCAAGCGCGACGGGACGGTCGAGTCCGTCGACGCCGGTCGCATCGTCATCAAGCCCGAGGAAGACGATCCCAGCGGCTCCAACGTCGACATCATCAACCTGATCAAGTACCAGCGCTCCAACCAGAACACCTGCATCAACCAGAAGCCGATCGTCACGCCGGGGGATCAGGTGACGCGAGGTCAGGTGATCGCGGACGGTCCGGCCACGGACACCGGCGAGCTCGCCCTCGGCCGCAACGTACTCGTCGCCTTCATGCCGTGGGGCGGGTACAACTTCGAGGACTCCATCCTGATCTCCGAGCGGGTCGTGAAGGACGACATCTTCACCTCGATCCACATCGAGGAATTCGAGGTCGTCGCCCGCGACACCAAGCTCGGCAAGGAGGAGATCACCCGCGACATCCCCAACGTGGGCGAGGAGGCGCTGAAGGACCTGGACGAGGCCGGCATCGTGCGCATCGGCGCCGAGGTCAAGGCCGACGACATCCTGGTGGGCAAGATCACGCCCAAGGGCGAGACCCAGCTTTCGCCCGAAGAGCGGCTGCTGCGTGCGATCTTCGGCGAGAAGGCCGGCGACGTGCGCGACACCTCGCTGCGCGTCCCGCCGGGCGTGTCGGGCACCGTGATCGGCGCCCAGGTCTTCTCGCGCCGCGGCGTCGAGAAGGACGAGCGGGCGCGCGCGATCGAAGAGGCCGACGTCGACAGCCTGCGCAAGGACCAGGAGGACGAGACCCGGATCGTGCGCGACAGCGCGCTCAACCGGGTGCGCGAGCTGATCGTCGGCAAGCGCGCGGCCAACCGGCTGGCCGACGAGCGCAAGGACGTCGAGTGGCTGAAGAGCGGGAGCGTGATCGGCGAGGAGACCCTGCGCGAGATTCCGCGCCGCAAGTGGCGCGAGATCCAGCTGCAGGACGCCAAGATGCAGGAGAAGCTCGACCGTATCTTCGCCAGCGTCGACGAGCAGACCCAGGTCATCAAGACGGTCTTCGACGAGAAGATCGCCCGGCTGCGGAAGGGTGACGAGCTGCCGCCGGGCGTCTTCAAAATGGTCAAGGTCTACGTGGCCATCAAGCGCAAGCTCTCGGTTGGCGACAAGATGGCCGGACGCCACGGCAACAAGGGCGTGATCTCGCGGATCCTCCCCGAGGAGGACATGCCGTACAACACCGATGGCACCCCCGTCGACATCGTACTGAACCCGCTGGGCGTGCCGTCGCGCATGAACATCGGGCAGATCCTGGAGACCCACCTCGGCTGGGCCGCGCGCGAGCTGGGTGCCCAGGTGGGGGCGCTGGTCGAGCGACAGGTGGACCCGGACGGGCTGCGCGCCCGGCTGAAGGAGGTCTACGCCGACGACCGGATCTCGAAGCTCCTGGACGACGCGTCCGACGAGACCGTGCGCAGCCTGGCGCGCAACTGCGGTCGCGGCGTCCACATGGCCACGGCGGTCTTCGACGGCGCCAAGGAGGACGAGATCAAGCGCGAGCTCGAGCGCGCGGGCCTGCCCACGGCGGGACAGACCGTGCTGTTCGACGGTCGCAGCGGCGAGCCCTTCGACACCGACGTCACCGTCGGCGTCCTCTACATGCTGAAGCTGCACCACCTCGCCGACGACAAGATCCATGCCCGTTCCATCGGCCCCTACAGCCTGGTCACGCAGCAGCCGCTGGGCGGCAAGGCGCAGTTCGGTGGCCAGCGCCTGGGCGAGATGGAGGTGTGGGCCATGGAGGCCTATGGCGCCGCCTTCGGCCTCCAGGAGTTCCTCACCGTGAAGTCCGACGACGTGCTCGGCCGCACGCGGATCTACGAGTCGATCGTCAAGGGTGAGTGCTCGCTCGAGCCCGGGCTGCCCGAGAGCTTCAACGTACTTGTGAAGGAGCT
>CAMYLJ010000076.1 GCA_947259215.1 uncultured delta proteobacterium | reverse complement strand
GCCTTCACCGTCGCTACGAGCGGAGGGCGGCTTCAGCGGAGCCGGATGGAATACCTGGGAGGGGCACTTATCGATCTACCGCGCCTGAATGGGGTTCAGCAGGTCGCGAGTTCAAATCTCGCCGGCCCGACCAGCTTCTTGCCAGCTCAGCCGCTGAGCCCCGACTCCTCGATGACTCGCCGCAGCGCGGCCATCTGTTCCGGGCTCGGGGGCTCGAGGTCGGGCCGGGGGTACTCCCGGCCGAGCTTCCGGTACTTGGGCTCCCCGAAGCGGTGGTAGGGGAGGAGCTGGTAGCGGACGGCGCCCGGCAGCGCGGTCAGGAAGTCGCAGATCGAACGGACGTCCTCGGGCGCGTCGTTGAAGCCGGGGACGATGGGCGTGCGGACGACCACCGGCAGCTCCGGGAACTCTTCGCGGAGCCGTCGCAGGTTGTCGAGGATGCGCTCGTTTCCGACCTCCGTGCCCTGCCGGTGCCGCTCCGAGTCCATGCACTTGAGGTCGTAGAAGATTTCGTCGGCGTGGCGGCAGACCTTCTCCAGGTCGCTCCAGGGGGCGCATCCCGAGGTCTCCAAGGCGGTGCCGATGCCGCGAGCGCGCGCCGCCTCGAGCAGGCGCGCCGCGAAGTCCGCCTGGACCAGCGGCTCCCCCCCGCTCAAGGTCAGCCCGCCTCCGGACCGCGCGAAGAATGCGCTGTCGTGCTCGGCCGCGTCCAGCACCTCAGCCACGCTCATGCTCTCCCCGAGCCTCTCGAGGGCCCGCGGCGGGCAGACGAGGACGCACTCCCCGCACGCGGTGCAGGCGGTCAGGTCCACGCGCACCTTGCCGTCATCCGTCGGATGGATCGCGTCGTCCTGGCAGGCCCGCTGGCAGGCCGCCCCACAGGCCTCGCGCCCGATGCACGTGTCCGCGTCGTAGGCCAGCTGGGGCGCGCAGGTCTGCCCCTCCGGATTGCTGCACCACTGGCAGCGCAGCGGGCAGCCATTCAGGAAGACCAGGGTCCGGATGCCGGATCCGTCGTGGAGCGAGAAGCGCTGGACGTTGAAGACGAGGCCGCGGTCGGGACTGCCGTGGTGCGGATTCGGAGGCATGATCCCGCTCAGAAGCCGTGCTCGGTTCGCTCGATGATCTCTTCCTGGAGCTTGGGCGTGAGGTCCACGAAGTAGGCGCTGTAGCCTGCGACGCGGACGAGCAGGTTCCGGTATTTCTCCGGATCCCTCCTGGCCGCGAGCAGCGTCTCCCGGTTCACGATGTTGAACTGGAGGTGCCACATCTTGAGGTCACAGGCCGCGCGGATGAGAGACATCAGCTTGCGCGTACCCTCGTGGCCCGCCACGGCCGCCGGCGAGAGCTTCATGTTCAGCAGCCTGGCGGCGCGCTCCTTGTGGGCCTCGCAACGCGTGCGCGCGGTGGAGACGAGGCTCGCGGTGGGCCCGTTCCGGTCGGCGCCCTGGGAGGGACTCACGCCTTCCGACACCGGCTCGCCAGCCTTCCTTCCGTCTGGCGTGGCGCCGAGGACGGCCCCGAAGGGAATGTGGGCCGTGATGGTGACGTAGCGGATGTCGAGCTCGCCGCCGAAGGCAGACTGGACCCCACGTGTGAGATCCACGAAGCACGACTCGATGTCGTGCCCGATCGCATCTGCGTACGGATCGTCGTTTCCGTACTTCGGCGCATTCAGGCAGAGCTGGCGCGTTGCCTCGTGGCCCTCGAAGTCGGCGTCCACCGCCTCGAGCAGCTCTTCCAGTGCGACCCGCTTCTCGTCGAAGACCAGCCACTTGATGGCGGCGAGCGAATCGATGGCCGTGCCGAACCCGAGTGTGTCGATGAAGCCCAGGTAGAGCGCGCCCGGAATGGGCCCGGAGTGCATGTCCTGGCAGGCCTCCATGCAGCGGTCGTGAAGCATGGAGCACATGGGCGCGGCGATGAAGCGCGACTTGAGCGTGTCTGCCACGTACTGCTGCACGAAGACGTGCCGCATGGCGTTCTCCGCCTGGCGCTGGAATGCGACCCAGACGTCGTCGAAGGAGGTGAAGCGCCGCGGATCACCGGTGGCGATGCCGATCCGGTCGCTCCCGAGCCGCGTCAGGTGCCCGTCGTGGAGGGCCATCTCCAGGATCGCACCGAGGTTGAGCCAGGCGCAGCCGGTCGTCACGCCGTCGCGGTTGGAGAGCTTGGCCTCCGTGCAGCCCGCGATGCAGTAGTCGTGGGCCTCCTTCACCTCCGCGCCCTTGGCAAGGAAGAGCGGGATGATCTCCTCGTCGAAGAAGAGCTTCGGGAAGCCCGTCCCCTCCTTGATCGTCTCGCACACGTCGTGGAGGAAGGGCTCCGGGGTCCGTGCGTGAATCCTCGCAGCTAGGTCGGGATAGTTGAGGGGGAATTCGCGCTTCGAGCGGAGGATCAGGTGGGAGAGCGCGTTGGTCGCGTCTGCCCCCTCCGGCGTCAGGCCGCCGATCGTCGTGGCCTCCCAGTGGGCGTACCCCTCCGTATAGGAGAGGCTCCCGGGCGCCGTGTAGATCTCCACGTTCCGGGCCATGCCCACCCAGATGCATTCCAGCAGCTCCAGCGCCTGCTCGTCGCGGAGGCGCCCTTCGCGCCGGTCCCGCTCGAAGTAAGGCCACAGGTATTGGTCGATGCGGCCGTTGCCGACGGTGCCGCCGATCCGTTGCTCGAGGCGGGAGGCGGTCTGGATCAGCCACTGGGACTGAACGGCCTCGCGGAAGGTCCGCGCCGGGTGCTCCGGAACCCGCTCGCAGGCGGCGGCGATCTCGCGGAGCTCGTGGCGTCGCGCCTCGTCCGTCTGCGACTCGGCGAGGCTCCGGGCGAGGGTGGCGTAGCGGCGGGCGAACAACCCGATCCCGTCGCACACCAGGAGCACGGCTTCCAGGAAGGGCACCTTCTCCACCGTGTCCCTCGGGTCGAGGGGGTCGAGCGCGGCGAGTCTCGCCTCTGCCTGGCGCCGGATTCCGCTGAGGCCGAGCGCCAACACCTTCTCGTAGTCGTGGTTCCATGCGAGGCACGAGCGGGCCGTCGCGGTGGGAGTGAGCACGAAATAACGCTCGACGAGGTGGCGGGTGTCCTCGGGCAGCGCCGCGAGGAAGGCCGTGTGATACTGCTTGCCCGTCCAGTACGGCCTCAGGTCCTCGTCGATGATCCGCACGTCCTCCTCGCTGACGAGGACGCGGTCGTCCGGGGCGCTGGGGCTGAGCTGCGAGGAGAAGAAGCGCTCCTCGAGCTCGGGGTACAGGATGGCGTAGCGCTCGTGCGGGCCCGCGCTGCCCACGATCAGGTCGCGCTCCCCGATGCGGATCGGCAGATGCGCGAGGACATGCGCCAGCGCCCGCCCCCAACGCAAGACGACCGGCTGGCCCTCCGTCTGGCGGAAGGACTCGGTGACGAGGCGTGCGCGCTCGAGGCTGAGCCGGATGGGTTGATCGCGGAAGCCCTCGAGCATCGCGTGGATCCGAGGCCGCGATCCGCGCGCCTCTTCGCTGACGAGCCCGCTCGGCTCGCCGCGTTCGATGCGCTGCTCCTGGGGCGACAGCACCCGCTGGCCGGGGTCTCCCATGACATTTCCCTCTCTCATGACGGCGGTCCGACCCGATGGAACGCCGACACGATGTCGGGACGGGATTGCACGTTCCGTGCCAGCGCTCCGTGAACGAGCGCGACCTCCGGCGCCGGTTTCTCCCACGAACTGGGGCGAAGCGCCACGCCGGGCCTAGCTAGCAGGAGCCGAGGCGGGCGTAGGAGGTCGCGAGTTCAAATCTCGCCGGCCCGACCAATGCAATCAGGGGCTCGGGGAACCCGCGACACTGCCCTGATTTCCTCCGGCAAGCACCCGGCAAGCGGTCTGTCGACCCGCTGAGCGGCGATCTTCGCAACGTCCGCGACCGCGGTTGCGTGACCCGGCAGGCCCGGCCCGCGAGCGTTCTCATGCTGTGCGGGCGCGAGTTCCAGCTTCGCCCGCCTGACCACCTCCTCCCCGAGAAGGCGTTCGCTTCGCCCGCTGGCACCGCGGCGCCGGATCCGATCGCTCAGTCGGAGCCCATAGCCCGCGTGTCACCCAGCGGACATACATCCGCTTGCGCGAAGCGAAAGACTGGTGGACCGCGGGGGTGTCGGAGTGGAGGCTCGGCGTGGAGATCAATCGCCGCGAGTTCATGAAGCTCACCAGCCTGGCCGCTGCCGGCCTGTCTATACCCGCCTGGGCCCGGCGCGCCGCCGCCGTGGCGCTGGCCCGCGGCCTGAGCGATCCGGCTCTGCAGCCGAAGTTCGCCAACCCCGTTCCGAACCCCCTGGCGCCGGCGTTCCGCTACCAGCCGGATGCGACGGGTCGTTTCCGGATCTCGCTGCGGGAGACGCGCCAGGAGACCGGCCTCGTCGCCCGCAACGGGCGGCGGCTCTCGACCCGGATCTTCGGGTACGGGGACGACCGCGGCCCCACCTGGCCGGGCCGCACTTTCGAGGTGAAGAGCGTCTCGGCGGGCGGCCGGCCCGAGACGCTGGTGCGCTGGGAGAACGACCTCGGCCGGAGGCACCTGCTCCCCGTCGACACCTCGCTGCACTGGGCCTACAGCCTGCCGGACTACGAGGACTTCTCCATCAGGAAGAACGGCGTGCCGATCGTGACCCACCTGCACGGCGGCCACACCGACTTCCAGTTCGACGGCAACCCGGAGTTCTTCTACAGCCCGGGCAATCGGATCGTGGGGCCCCAGTGGGACGAGGTGCCCGGCGGGTTCACCAACGAGTTCCGCTACGACAACGACGTGCCGGCGGGAAACCTCTGGTACCACGACCACGCCCTCGGCATCACCCGGCTGAACGTCTACGCGGGGCTGGCCGGCTTCTACTTCGTGCGCGACGCGCTCGACACCGGCGCGGCGGACAACCCTCTCGGCCTGCCGGCCTACCCCTACGAGCTGGGCCTCGCGATCCAGGACCGGATGTTCACGAAGCGCGGCGCCCTCTTCTATCCGGCCTTCCCGGGAGACCCGTTCTGGGAGGACTTCATCACCGGCGAGGGGCTCCGCGACGACGAGGTCCCCCAGCCCTCGGCCCTGGCCGAGTTCTTCGGCGACCACATGCTCGTGAACGGCGTGATCTGGCCCCGGGCCGACGTCGAGCGGCGCCACTACCGCCTGCGGCTCCTGAACGGCACGGACTCGCGGTTCCTGGTCCTGCGCTTCCGGCCCGCTCCGCTGGACGCCACGGATCTCGGGTCCGCGGGCTCCCCGTTGCCCTTCCACGTGATCGGCAGCGACCAGGGCCTGGCCTCGCGGGCGACCCAGGTGGACACGCTCGTGGTGGAGCCCGGCGGGCGCTACGACGTGGTGATCGACTTCGCCCAGGTGAACCCCGGAACGCGGGTC
The DNA here is from genome assembly GCA_947259215.1 of uncultured delta proteobacterium. Classification (GTDB taxonomy): domain Bacteria; phylum Myxococcota_A; class UBA9160; order UBA9160; family JAFDET01; genus CAMYLJ01. Next base: position 3,332 of record CAMYLJ010000076.1, on the reverse strand, counting down.
ATCCTCGAGAACATCGGCGGCGACGCCCCCTTCGGCGGGGACTTCGGGGACGCCCTGGCGCCAGACGACCTCTTCCCCGACCGCCAGACCGACCGGATCATGGCCTTCGACGCGGTGCTGCCGACCTCGGGCGTGCCGGACGCCTTCGACTCGGCGGCCATCGGGCCGTACCGGCCCGGCCGCGGGCCGGTGACGCGGACCCGGCGGGTGGCCCTCTTCGAGGGCAACGACGAGTTCGGCCGGCTCCAGCCCCTGCTCGGCACTGCCGAGCCGGAGGTGGACGTGGAGGGCGACACGGTGAGCGGTGCCATCGCCTGGCACAGCCCCACCACCGAGAACCCCGGCCTGGACACCACCGAGATCTGGGAGATCTACAACGCCACGGGCGACGCCCACCCGATCCACCTGCACCTGGTGAACTTCGAGATCCTGCGGCGGCGGTCCTTCACGGCGGACCTGGCCGAGCAGCCCGTGCTCCAGCACAACGGGACCGTCGGCGTGGGCTTCCGGCTGGAGAACATCCAGGTGACGAACGTGGTGAATCCGGGGCCGGCCTACGTGGAGAACGCACCCAAGGACATGGTGACGGCCCTGCCGGGGCAGATGACGGAGGTCCGCGTGACCTTCGACAAGCCCGGACGCTACGTGTGGCACTGCCACATCCTCTCCCACGAGGACCACGAGATGATGCGCGTGCTCCAGGTGGGTCCCAGCGACCGGGATGACGACGACGACGACGACGATGACGACCAGGACGACGGCGCTGACGACCGGGACGACGGCTGACGGACCCTGGACCCAAAGCCCTTCCGAGTGTCTCGCCGCGCCCGATCCCGTCGTTGGACGGTGTAGGCGATCCTGCTATTGAAATGAGTCTGCCGCAAGGCCCGAGCTGACTGGCGCGGCCCTTGGCAAGCTCCGGTGCCCTGCACACCCGATTTCCGTGGAGGTGAAAAATGCTCGCACGAACGGTCTCTTGCCTCTCCTCCTGCGCATCCGCGCGCGGCTCGCTCCCGAGCCTGCTCCTGCTGGCGCTGCTGTGGCCCGCACCGACGTCCGCCCAGAATGTCGAGCCCATCGATTGCCGGGACGGTGACGTGCTCACGGGCAGCTACGAAGACGTCATCGTCGACGGCGCCTCGTGCACCCTCGACGGGGCCACGGTCTACGGATCGGTGCTCGCGGACGGCGGGACGGTCAGCACGACCGCCAACGGAGCCCTGATCCTCGGAGGCGTCCACCTCGCATCCGCAGGTGACGTCACGCTGGACGCCGTTACTGTGTGGGACGAGATCACGCTCCAGCAGAGCGGGAATCTGAGCATCACGGGCGGCTCCAAGGTCGGAAAGATCTCGATGAAGGACTCGGGAAATCTGATCGTCGGGGCTTCGGCGTCCACCGGCGAGGTGCTGCTCGAGAACTCCGGGCACGTCGCGGTCCACGGCTCGGTCGCGGCCATCCTCAGCAAAGGCTCCGGGGGGGTCGACCTCCGCGATGCCCGGGTCTTCCCCGGCGGCGTGACGGTGTCCCTATCGAGCGGCTCGCTGGAGATCTGCGGCTCGCAGATCGGCGGGGTCAGCGACGCGTTCCCGGACGGCAGCGGCGGCGTGTACGTGATCGAGAGCGGCGACGTGCTTGCGGTGGCCGAGGGATCCTGTGGCCCCAGCGAGATCGAGGGCGCCGTGATCGCGAAGAAGGGAACCGGGAACGTGCGCTTCGTGGGAGCCACGCTGAACAGCGACCTGATCGTCAGCGAGCAGGTTGGCCACGTCGAGGTAGACGGCAGCGGTTGCGACCCGCTGGACCCGCGGTGCGGCGTGGTCAGCGACGTCAACGTCGAGAAATCGACCGGCGACGTCACGCTCCGTGCAGTGACGACCGACAGCGATACGACGATCGTGGACGTGGACGGCGACGTGACGATCGATTCGTCGGGCCTGGGCAGTGACGTCAGGCTCCGCTTGAACCGCAGCGTCCGGATCACAGGCAGCTCGTTCTCCCTGGAGGACGTTCTCATCGCCAAGAACGACGGACCGGTGGTCTTCGACCGCAACTGCGACGGGCGCCTGACGGTCACTGAAAACGCGAACGTGATGCTCACAAACAACAACCACACGGAGGCGGCTGCGGCGGGCGCGAAGTGCAGCTCCGGTTTCGGCTTCAGTGATGCCGACGTCAGCAAGAACAGCGGCGGAGTCCTGATCCAGAACAACACCGGCGAGGGTCTCTTCTGCGCGGACAACGATCCCGCGCCAACCGGCTCCAACAACGTCATCACCTTTGGCGACGGACAGTGCGCTGGGTTCTAGAAGGCCAGCGGCGGATCGTCGAGCGAGGAATGTCGGCGCGGCGACGTCACTGGTCGGCTTCGGGGAAGCCTCGGGAGCGGGGCGGCTAGCGCACCGACTGATCGGTCCGCTGGAAGAGCGAATGGTGGACAGACTCAGCAGACAGCGCGACGAGGTTGAACCGCTCGGGAACGACTCTGGCGGCTTGAGCTGATGACAGACCGCCAGGACTTGGCTCTCACGCTGTACCGGGCCGAGGTCGCCGACCGAGGGGCGTAGGCGCGGTTGGCGTGCGCGGACCGCGAGGTCTCAGGCCTGTCGGCGCGCCGCCGACAAGGTCCGCGATCCGGCGAGCCTACGCCAAGGGCCGCCCGCCGCTGTCCAGGTGGCGGGGGCCGCGCGGCACCCTCGCGTCAGGCCTCAGGTTCCCGGACCTCCGAGGCCGCTGATCTGCCTTATCCGCTTCCTGGCGCCCCGGGAGGACTCGAACCTCCGACACCCAGTCTGGAAGGGAGCACGGACGACGAAACGACCGAGAGTTGGCTACCAGGCTTCCTTGGCGCGGGCCGCGTCCTCGGCGTAGTGGCGGGAGGCCATCCACCAGCAGGCGAAGGCGAGGAAGCCGGAGGCGCCGGTGATGATCATGGCGTAGGCCAGCCCCTTGACTTCGCCGCCGAAGAGGTCCGAGAGCATCCCCGTGAGCCAGGGACTCCAGCCGCCGCCGAGCAGGTACATCAAGAACATGGCGAGACCGTAGGATAGTCCCTTGAGTTCGGGGGGGACTACGTCCTGGGTGACCGCACCCACAGCCGGCTGGCCGGCGATGGAGCCGATGGCGTAGACCGAGAAGAAGACAAGGCCCAGGACCATCCACACGCTGACCTCGGTGCTGCCGTCGGGGTGGATGAGGAAGGCGGTGACGATGCAGAGCACAATGCCGGCGCTGGTGGCAATGTCGACGAGAGCGGCAAAGCGCATGCGCCCGGCCGGGTGCGCGGCCTGGTACTTGTCGGCGAGCGTCCCGCCCAGGAGCACGCCGGGCAC
>CAMYLJ010000075.1 GCA_947259215.1 uncultured delta proteobacterium | reverse complement strand
CACCTGAATACCCGACCGAGGAAGAGGTACGGCTACGACACCCCGGAGGAGCGGTTCCATGCGGCCTAGCGGCTGTTGCGCTTCAAATGTGAAGCTAAGATGTCTTCATCTTCATTCCCTCCTTGATGTCGTGGTTCGCCTGCACTCGCGCTCTCTATTTCACCGGCTGCGGATCCGGGAACTTCCAGCTGCCATCGAGGATCTCCTTGCGCGGCCGATACAGCCGGACCAGGTAGTTCCAGCCATCCATGATCGGCAGGAAGTTCGGCTGCTTGGGGTCGCCGCCGAAATGGATGGTCATGCTGCCGTCCTTGTTCTTGGTTCCGGTGATGTTGTTCACCGAGTAGGCGTTGTACGGGTTCTTCTGGAAATACCCTTCGCCGTTGTACAGGCTGATCGACCAGAAACCATCCACCGGCACGTCTTTGACATTCAGGGTGTAGGCGGTCTTTCCGTCGTTCATCTCCGGCGTCACGCCCATGTACGTGGCGTCCTTTTGCGGGTTGCCGCCCCATCCGGTCGCGCTGGCGAAGAGGAACTTGACCGGGTTGACTTCGTCCTTGCTACCGAACGCGTCATCGTAGTTCGCCATCGTGGCGGACAGCACTTTCAGAGCCGCGCGTATCTTGTCCTGCGATGCCGTGTCCCAGTTGGGGATCTCGAAGTTGCCAACGGACTTCTGCTTTACCTTGATCTGCTGCTGGATGGCATTCACCTTCTTGATATCCGCCGGATCCTCGGAGTCGATTAGCGTCCTGACGATCACGAACACGTAGCGGGTGCCGATCTTGTCCTGTTCCAAGGTGTAGGTGCCCGGCTTGTAGACCACCATCTGGGTGTACTGGTCTTCATTGACCACCTGCATCGACTGGAAGCGCTTCCCGGTATCAGGCTTCGTGATCGTGACGGGCGTGGTCAGATCGAAGACAGCCAGCGAATAGATGGTGTCGCGGTTCATGCGCACCACCTTTTGCTGATCGATGGGCGTCGGCTTGGGGATATTCAGGAACTTGCCGAACGCGCCCATATCGACATAGCTCTTGAACATCTTGTCGCTCTCGGCACGGACGAAGTTTTTCCATGTGACAGGGACGTCTTTCGTGGCACTCAGGGAAGCAACGGTTTGATCGACATGGGTTTGGTCGGCCCGTGCCGTCTGAGCCACGCCGGCCGTCATCATGCCCGCCAAAGCCAATGCCATGAGTCTCGAGTTCTTCATTTCATAGTCCTTTTCATCAAGCCAGACGCGGATGACCATCCCAAGCTCTCTTGGATATGCTTTCGAGCGATGCGATCAGAAGCCACTCACCCGCGGCGAACATGCATCGCAACGTGATCTTCCGCAACACCATGTCCCGGGACTCAATCGGTCAACGCAACACTCATTCGGAACCGTAGACAGGGCCGGCTATGGGCGCACGGTCTGCGTCGCTGAAGCGATGTTGCGCGTGGCCGCCCAGCTTGACGCCGGAGATGCTAAGAAGGGCGAATGACCGACGTCGTTCGAGACTCCTACGACGCCAAAGCGAAACAGTACGCCAACCTCTTCCTCGACGATCTCGACCGCGTCCCGCTCGATCGCGAGTGGCTCGGAGCGTTCGCCAGGCTTGCATGCCCCGGCGCCGGGGTGGTTGCGGACGTCGGTTGCGGGCCTGGACATATCGTCAACCACCTGGCCGAACTGAGTGTGAAGGCCATCGGCTACGACATTTCACCAGCGATGATTGACGAAGCGCAGCGAGCATTCCCCGGCTCGAAGTTCCAGGTCGGAGACCTCACGTCCTTAAACATCGCCGATTCCTCACTCGCGGGCATCGTTGCCCGCTACTCGCTCATCCATCTGGCCCCTGCGCAACTCATCGATGTGTTGGGTGAGTGGTTTCGCGTCCTCAAGCCCCGAGCGCCGGTGCTCGTGTCGTTCTTGGCCTCAAACTCGTCCGTCACTCATGGTCTGCCCTTCGTACGTACTCGGCGTACCCCGTCTTGATCCCGACCCCATCTGAGCCCAAGGTCCTCGTGTCTATCAACCACGGAGGACCTTTCGATGGCCACTGCTCACAAGATCCGCGAGCTGATCGCCCAGACCACCACCGGCACCGCGCGGCCCCGCGTCCCGCGTGAGGTGCGCGACGAAGTGTGCCGCTACGCAGGCCGTCGTCGCAAGGAAGGAGCGGCCTGGGCGGTGATCGCCCGGGAGACCGGCCTCGATGTTGGCAAGCTCCAACGATGGAACGCACGAGCCCGCCCCGCCGCTTCGGTCCCGGTGCTGCGCCCGGTCGAAGTAGTGCAGGAGCCCGCGTCGTCGAAGGATCTGGCACTGATCGCCCCAGGCGGTGTGCGCGTCGAGGGCCTCGGGGTCCGCGAAGCCGCCCAGCTTCTCCGCCTGCTCGCGTGATCGGCCTCTCGCGCCGAGTCCGCGTGTTCGCGTACACGCGACCCGTAGACATGCGCAAGCAGTACGATGGGCTCTACGCACTGGTCGTCGCGGAGCTGAAGGCCGATCCGCTCTCCGGGGATCTCTTCCTCTTCACGAACCGCCGCCGCACGCGCGCGAAGGTGTTGCTGTGGGACGGCACGGGCCTTTGCCTCTACCAGAAGCGACTCGAGCGCGGACGGTTCGCTTCGCTCTGGCATCGAGACGAACAAGAAGCGTTCGAGATGACGCTCAGCGAGCTGGCGCTCTTCCTCGAAGGCAGTACATTGGCCGGTGCCTTACGGCTCTCCCCGCCGACGACCTCCCCGCAAGTTCTCGCTCCCTTCCTCCACGAGACCCAGCGTTGCTGAACCTGGCTACGGAGACGGACATCGAACGGCTGCGTCAGGCGGCGCTCCTCCTGGAACAGGAGAACGCGCGGCTGTTTCATCGCCTGGAGACGCTCGCGGGCGAGCTGCGCGAAGCTCGCGGCGAGGACGCCCAGAGCCTTCAACTCGAGATCGCGCACCTCAAGGAGCAGCTCGCGAGCCGCACCAAGGCGCTGTTTGGCGACTCCTCCGAACGGCGACCGTGCGCTGAGCACGAGAAGACCGAGGAGCGCACGGAGCCCCGCCCCGGCCACGGTCCTCGCGAGCAGAGGGCGCTTCCGATTGTCGAACTGATCCACGAACTCGACGTGCCCGACCAGGCGTGTCCCTCGTGCGGCGGCGACCTCGAGCCGATGGCCGGCCAGTTCGAGGAGGCGGACGAGATCGACGTGGTGGAACGGTCCTTCCGCATCGTCCGCCACAAGCGCCAGAAGTACCGCTGCCGCTGCGGAGCCGGGATCGAGACGGCACTCGGCCCCGACAAGCTCGTTGCAGGCGGTCGCTACTCGATCGACTTCGCCGTGGGCGTAGCCATCGCGAAGTTCGCGGACCACCTCCCATTGGAGCGCCAGGTCCGCCAGATGGCGCGGGATGGCCTCGCCGTGGACTCCTCCACGCTCTGGGAACAGACCTGGCTCCTGAGCCAGCACCTGTTGCCCACCTACGAGGCCAACCACGCCCATGTGCTCTCCAGCGACGTGATCGCCGTGGACGAGACCTGGTGGCGGCTCATGACCAAGGGCGGATCGAAGAGATGGTGGGTGTGGTCGGTCGCTCGCGAGGATGCCGTGAGCTACCGGCTGTTGCCCTCGCGTTCGACCGACGCGGCGCGCGCGGCGCTCGGCGACTACACGGGCGTCGCCATCTGCGACGGCTACAAGGCGTATGACGCGCTGGCGCGGGAACGGGAAGGCTCCGATCTCACCCTCGCGCACTGTTGGGCGCACGTCCGCAGGAAGTTCGTTGAAGCCGAGCCCCACTACCCCGAGGCCGGCGAGATACTCGACCGGATCGGGCAGCTCTACGCGATCGAGGCGGAGGCGAAGCGGGCGAGCCCCGAGGAGCGCCTGGCCACGCTCGCCGCCCTGCGAGCGAAGCAGTCGAAAGCTGTCATCGACGAGATCCGGACGTGGCTGATGACGCAGCGGGCGCTGCCGCGCTCGGCGCTGGGCAAGGCCATCGCCTACACGAGTGGTCTGTGGCCCGGTCTGGTGCGCTTCCTCGTGGACCCGAAGATCCCGCTCGACACGAACTCCGTCGAGCGGGCGCTGCGCGGCGTCGCCGTCAGTCGGAAGAACCACTACGGGAGCCGCTCTGAGCGGGGGACCCGCGTGGCCGCGCTCTTCTACTCGCTGATCGAGTCGGCGAAGCTCTGCGGCGTCGAGCCCAGGGCCTATCTCCGGGAAGCCACGCTGCGGGCTGTCCGGAACCCCGGGACAGCGACGCTCGCCCGCGACTTCAAGTCACCGAGATCCTTAGAGAAATCGGCAATTGATCGGCTTCCCGCGAAAGGGCGATGATGGCCGAGGACTTGCCGGACATCCAAGCCCTGAAGGCGGCCTTGGGAAGAAGGTGGCGAGGCCCCACAGAGGCCTTCCACTCCGGTCGGGCGGCGATCCCGACGGGGTAGACGGAGGACAGAAGAAGCGTCTGTTCGCCTCGATGGGCATCGAACGGTCCAGATGTCGGGTAGGTGACTGTCCCTCGCGGCCCGGGGAGCCTAGGATTGCGGGAACGTTCGGGCTTTACCGGCCTCTCGATGCCACGAGAATCGCGAGCACCTGCCAAGAAACCGCCTGTCGAATCGGAGGAGGCTTCCCTATGACGCGTCGATGGAGTTTTGTCCCGGGGGCAATTGGCTGCGCTCTTCTGGTCGCGCTCGGCGTGAGCGCGGCCGGCGCCTCGGACCTGACGCCGCAGGAAGAGCTCGGCAAGGAGCTCTTCTTCGACAAGATCTCGCAGCCGGCGAAGTCCCAGTCCTGCGCCAGCTGCCACCTGCCGGCTGCCGGCTGGACGGGTGGCATCGCCGGCATCAACCTGCACGGCGGCGTCTACCGCGGCGCCGCGCCGCAGCGCTTCGGCAACCGCAAGCCGCCCACGACCGCCTACGCGACGTTCAGCCCCGTCTTCCATTTCGACGGCACGGAATTCGTCGGCGGCAACTTCTGGGATGGCCGCGCCACGGGCGAGCTGCTGGGCAACCCCGCGGCCGACCAGGCGCTGGGGCCCTTCCTCGCCCCGGTCGAGCAGAACATGCCCAGCAAGCAGGCCGTCTGCGAGCGGGTGGAGCGATCGAAGTACACCGGCCTCTTCGAGGAGGTGTGGGGGCCGGGATCGCTCGATTGCAGCGACGCCAACGTCGAGGCGACGTACGATCTGATCGGCCTGTCGATCGCGGCCTACGAGGACTCCTCCGAGGTCAGTCCCTTCAGCTCGAAATACGACGCCTATTGGGTCGCCTGCCTGGAGGCCGGCAACACCCCTGAGCAGTGCGGCCTGGCCGAGGGCGACAAGGCCGCGCTCGACCCCGAGGACGTGCTGACCGAGCAGGAGTTCGACGGCCTGATCGAGTTCGGCGAGTACTGCTCCCCGTGTCACGTGAGCCATGTTCCCGGACCCGACGGCCTGCCGCCCCTGTTCAGCGACTTCACGTTCGAGAACATCGGCGTGCCGCGGAATCCCGAGAATCCGTTCTACAGGATGGACGAGGTGTTCCTCGACGACGGCAGTCCGATCAATCCGCTGGGAGACGACTTCGTCGACTTCGGGCTGGGTGACTTCCTGCGCACCCGGCCGGAGTGGCAGGCCATGGCCTTCGAGAACGACGGCAAGATGAAGGTGCCGACGGTGAGGAACGTCGACCGTCGTCCCGGCAAGGGCTTCCCCAAGGCTTACATGCACAACGGCGTCTTCAACACCCTCGCCGAGCTCGTGCACTTCTACAACACGAGGGACGTCCCGGAAGAGAACTGGCCGCCGCCGGAGGTCGACCGCAACGTCAACCGCGACATCCTGGAAGGCGTCCCGCTGGGCAACCTCGAGCTCGACCAGGAGGCCGAGGACGCGATCGTCGCGTTCCTCCGGACGCTGACGGACGGCTTCCTGGAGCCCTGAGGCAGGCCCCGACGCCGGGCGCGGAATCGCGAGAGCCCTCTTTGCCCAGACGCGAGCGGGCTTCGCGCGCCTCCTGACGACCTCCCCCCGGGCTCGGGCCGCTGCTCATGACGAGCAGCGGACTTCGGAGGCTGCCCGCTCCCCACGAGCTCGTTCGCTGGGCGAACCGCCAGCGGGGGCAGCAGAGAGCAGGAGTCCCCCGAATCGGCCCGAGGGAGGAGCGGGCCGGGCCGCGGCGAGTTCGGCCGTTCTCGGCGCGAAATGCCGCCTTCTTGGGGTCACAGGGGACGTGATTCGCGATGAGGCCCTCGGCAAGCTGGCTCCCCGGGGAGACGATCCGCCGCCACGCCGGCCAGGCCAGCGCCGTCGTCCGCCGGCCAGTACGGCCGATCAGGGCTGCGATCAAGACGGGGCAGAACGAGGACGTACTGCCCTTCGACCACGCCGTTGCAACCGCCCATGAGCTATTCCCAGAGACAGTCGTTGCGGAGATGCAGACCGTCGGATTCGATAGCTTCGAAGTATCGACACGTAAGCCGCAGGATGGCGAGCGACCGCTCGATCACGGAACTATTCTCGCTCGCCGAGGCAGCAGTCTGGCCGCCGGCCAGGCACACCCATAGGTGTCCAGGACCCACTCGCGAGGCTGCCCGATTACTTCGCTATGAGGGCCTCTAGTTGTAGGTGCCATCACGAGGGATCGCGAAGCGATCCGAGTGTCCGGGCTAGGCGACCGCCTCCCGGTCGGTGACCACGAGATCTACGCTGCAATCCAGGACCTGAAGCAGGCAGATCAGCTGATTGATGGACTTCCTCGTGTTGGTCGTATCCAGAAGGCGGTAGAGCTGGGGCACGGAGGTCTTCAGGCGCCGGGCGAGCTCGCGCCGGCTGAGGCCGCCCTCCTCGACCCGCCGCTTCGCTTCGACTGTCAGTTGGTAGATGAGGAGGTCGCGCAGATACGTCGGGTCCTCGTTGTACTCGAGGATCTGGTCGAGGTGGATGGAGCCCTCGGCACCCGATTCCAGCTGGTAGGTGAACGCCTCGTTCGCGAGCTCCCGATCGACGTAGGCGTCCGCCACCTTGTCGGCCGAGTCCGGCTGAGGCTCGGCCTTGACGTAGGGGTAGGCGTAGGCCGCGCCGGAGTAGGTGACGACGCGGAACTCTCCCTTCCGGTTGTTCGTCTCGATCTTTCGGATCTTCATAGAGCGCCCTCATTCTCGAGCTCGCGGATCAGGCGAAGCACCCTCGCCGAAGCCCGACCCTTCATGGGCTGCCAGCTCTCCAGGTCCCACTTCACCACGAGCTTGCCGTCCTTGTAGACGTGCACGTGGCGAGGAGTGTGGTCCCCGGTCCAGGTGAGGAAGACGTAGTTCCCTCGCCGGACCTTGCCCATCGTCAAATGTTACCATCAGTGGTAACATTTACAAGCTTGAGTCCAGCTGAGGTCGGGGCCACCGCTGCGCTCGGGAGCGGCGACCGGCCGGGCCGGGCCCTTGGCGGTGCCCCGAGCGCCAGGAGCACCATCGGTCGAATCCCCAGCCGCCGAATCGGACCAGGAGCACGCTCAGGGCCTTGAGCACACCTTGAGCACGGGGTCGGCGAGAAAAACCCTCACGATTCCGGCGGTTTATCGCCGGGCTCCGCGGGTTCGAGTCCCGTCCGCCCCGCCATAAGCTCCTGTTTTAAATCAGCTTTTCGCCTTTTGGTGGCACCTGGTCACAGCGGTGCAAGTCTCCGGTTTCGCACGCGTTCTGAGGGCTTGAGCCAAGCTTGAGCACAGAGTGTGACAGCGGTGCTGTCAAAGTGCTATTCCTCGTCCCATGGCGAACGACGCCCGGATGACCGTGCGCCTCGATCCCGCGACGCGGCGAAAAGTCGAACGTCTCGCCGCGCGGCAAGGGATCTCCCTGAACGAGGCGTTGAACCAGCTCCTCCAGCGCGCCCCGGACGAGGGAGAGCGACCCGCGCGACGCCGACGCTACCGGCTCAAGCCGCGCAAGGTGGGATTCGGTTTCGACATCGGCCGCGCGAAGATCCTGGCTGGCGAGCTGAGCGATGAAGAGATGCTCCGCAAGGTCAAGGCGCGGTGAAGATCGCCGACGTCCAGATCCTCTTCTACGCGATCGACCCGACGTCCGACCTGCACACGCCCGCCGCGCGCTGGCTCGAAGATGCGATCAACGATCGCGAGCCGCTCGGCTTGGCTTGGACCACGATCCATCAGTTCCTTCGACTTGGAACGAACCCCGCGTTTCCAGGGTGCATGAGTGACGACGAGGCCATGGGCTGGATCGAGGAGTGGATCGAAGCGGGTGTGGAACTCGTGGGTGACGCGGAGCTTCGTTGGGATCTCCTCGTCGAGCTCGTGGAAGCCTCGCGGCGATCGCTCCGCAATGCGATCGACGACGCGTACCTCGCGGCGCTCGCGATCTCGCGCGGCGCCACCCTCGCATCCTTCGATCGGGACTTCGGGGCCTTCGTTGCGCGCGGGCTGCGATGGGAGGATCCCCAGAACCGTTAGGCCCGCCTGGCCCGGTCCCCGCCTGGGGCGCCGCGGCGTGTTCCGGTTGAACAGACCCGGCAGCTTCTCACGAGCGTCTCTTCGCTCGACCGGAGACCGAGGTCACGGACCCTCGCCGTAGGGTCCCGCCGGCAGGCCCTCGATTCGTCGTCCGTCGTACTCCGCGACGATGGTCCCCGTGGCGATCGTCGCCGGGATAAGGACGTGTCCGGCGACATCGGCGGCAAGGAGACCCCGGTGGCAGCCCGCGACTTGCAGATCAGCGGTCCAGGTGAAGTCGAGTCCCGTGACGGTGGCGGTCTCGGTCCCGTTGAGGAACGAGCAGCCGTCGTCGGAGTAAGGTCGCATTCGAACCCGGCTGGGTCAGTCGCTGCGCAGGGGTGCTCGAGTTCCTGGATCCTTGCATCGCAACGCTGGAGGGGCGCGGCTGGGATGCCTATCTGTCCGGTGCGCTGTGCGCGCGGTCGCGCGCCGCCGATCCAGCGGCGCCCGGCGGCGGTGCGCTACTTGGTTCTCTCGCCGCGCAGGCCCGAGAGCCAGTGCTCCATCTGCTTGCCGGCCGCCTCGCGTCCGCCTAGGCCGAAGGAGAGCGCGACGGCCACGGCCACGGCGCCCAGCGTGAGGCCGAACGCCAGGTTCACGATGTCGTCGGCGAGCCCCATGGCGCGCAGCCCCATGGCGATCACGATCCCGAGGATGGCGAAGCGCGCCAGGTTGGCCAGCGGAGCCGCGTCGGCGCCGCTCACCCGCCGGATGGCGTCGCGGGCCAGCGTGGAGATCCAGAAGCCC
>CAMYLJ010000074.1 GCA_947259215.1 uncultured delta proteobacterium | reverse complement strand
CCCGGCTCTCACCGGCCTGTAGCGCGACCTTCTCGAAACCCTTGAGCGACATGACGGGCGTGGCGACGCTACTGATCAGGTCGTTGAAGTACAACTGGACAGTTTCCCTGCCGGCGCGGGTGCTCGTGTTGGTCACGGTGAGAGCGATCTGGATCGCCTCGTCCTCGACCGAGTAGCTACTCCTGTCCAACGTCAACTCGCTGTACTCGTAGCTCGAGTAGCTCAGGCCAAAGCCGAACGGAAACAGCGGGTCTGGGCTCGAGAAGACGTAGTCCCGGCCGGGCCGCTCCTTCGTACCGCGCACCCGATAGTAGCCGCGATGGGTCGGCTTGCGATTGTAGAAGACCGGTACGTGGCCGACACTGCGGGGAACAGAGACCGTGAGCTTGCCTGACGGATTCACGTCACCAAACAAGACACCGGCGATGGCGTTCCCGCCCTGCTCCCCCGGATACCACGCTTCCAGAATGGCCGGCAGATTCTCTTTTTCCCATCCGATCGAATATGGGCGGCCGTGGATCATGACCAGGATGATCGGCTTCCCGGTTTCGTGCAGAGCTCTGATCAGCTCAGACTGCACCCCAGGAGGAGTCAGGCTCGTCCGATCGTAGCCCTCGCCGCCGGTCGGCGGGTCGAGCCTTGGATCATCGACCGGATAGCGGCTCATCTCCCCTTGCCAGCCGACACCGCCGAGCACCAGATGCGTGCCACCTATTGCCAGTACGACGACGTCGCTCTTCTGGGCCGCTTCTACCGCCGCCGCGATCCCGCCGGTGTCGAGACCGGTAAGGCCAACGCCTTCCGCGTGGATGACCTCGATGTCGTTGCCGACGGCGTTCTGAATCCCCTGCAGCAGGGTGACTCCGGTCGACCGGTGCTTGGTGGCGGAATAGTCGCCGTATTGCACGCGATTCGCGTTTGGCCCAATCACGGCCATGGATTCGAGCAAGGATCTGTCGAGAGGCAGCAGGTTGCCCTCGTTCTTGAGGAGGATGATCGACTCCTCGGCGATCCGGCGAGCCAGATCGACATGTTCCTGCGTATGGATCAAGTCGCGGATGTCCGCAGGTGCCTGGTAGGGACTTTCGAACAACCCGGCCTTGAACTTGGCGGTCAGAATCCTCGAAACCGCCTGATCCACCAGAGCTACCGACACCTCGCCTCTCTCGACCATCTCGACGAGATGGGCATAGCCATACGGAAACGGCGCCTCGAGGTCGACGCCGCTCTCGAGAGCCATCTTCCCGGCCTCCCGAGCGGATGCCGCGACCTTCTGATTCTCCTGGAGCATCCGGATGGCCTCGTAGTCCGAGAACGTGTACCCGGCGAAACCCAGCTCGTCGCGCAAGACATCCCGAAGCATGAAGTCGTTGGCGTGAAGCGGCACGCCGTTCAGCTCGTTGTAGGAGGGCATGACGGCGTAGACGTTTGCATCCTGAACGGCCCTCCGGAAGGGGTACAGGTGGGTCTCGCGCAGCTCGCGCGGACCGACGCTGACGGGACCCAGATTGATGCCTCCGAACGGCACGCTGTAGGCGGCGAAGTGCTTTGCCGTGGCCACGAGCTTCCCCACCGGAATGCCGTGACGAGTCGCCTCTGGCGGCCCCTGCAAGCCGATCACATACGCCATGCCCATCTCGGCGACGAGATACGGGTCTTCGCCGTAGGTTTCCTCGACCCGCCCCCAGCGCGGATCGCGGGCAACATCGAAGATCGGCGAGAGCATCTGGTCCACGCCGGCGAGTGAAGCTTCTCTCGCCACGGCGCTGCTCATCGCTCTGACCAGGTCGCGGTTCCAGGTGCTGCCCTGGGCGATCGCCTGCGGAAAGATCGTCGTTTCGAAGGCCAGATAGCCGTGCAGGCCCTCCGCTATCTGGAGAGCCGGAATGCCCAGGCGCGTGCTTTCTCGCAGATACCTGTCGACAGCCTCCGAGATCCGAGCGACTCGAGTCGCATCGATGAACGGACTTTCGAGCGTCCCCGGGCTGATCCCGCCGAAGAGGTCTTCCAGAGAATCCCGAGTCACCTCACCATCTGCGCCTATCCCAGCCGCCAGTGCACTCAAAGGCACCTGCGTCATCTGCGCGACCTTCTCGCCCAACGTCATGCGCGCCACAAGGTCCTTCACTCTGGTCTCGACGGTCTGAGATGGATCCTGGTAGAGCGGACTGTCGCCACTCAGCGGCGGCGGCGCGAGGCCGCCGGCGACAGCCACAAGCAGATACGCACCCACGACGTAGACGAACCCGGACCTTTGGAAGCAACTCATGGAGGCAAGTCTCTGCCATCGACCTCCAGCAGTCCAGTCCTCCCCGAGACGTCTCCGAAACCTCTCGTCGGCTCGGAAGCCAGTCGAGTGCGGCGCTCCGGGGCCCATCGAGCGGGCGCTCGAAGGCGCCAGGTGACAGCTTCACTGGCTCGAAGAAGCGGCAGCACCAAGCATCCGTACCGGTCCGGACTCCCGCGAGGAGAGATCAATGCTCTCTTATCGAAAGGAGCGATGTCGATACAGCGTCGCCGCCGGCTCCTCGTTCGCGTCGAACGGGCGCAAGCGCGTGGTGTACTGCCAGGGAACGGGAGCGACGCGATACTCAGGGAGAACCGAGATCGCCGTACCACCCACACCCGACACGCGGTGGTCCAGGTTCAGCGTCACGCCGTCCTGCGGCGCCAGCTGAAACGAGTAGGACGCCCGCGACAGGTTGTCGGTCGAGAAGTGTCGGGCGCTCACCTCGAGCGGAACGTCGGCGGCCGCAAACAGCCCAATGCCGTCT
The DNA here is from genome assembly GCA_947259215.1 of uncultured delta proteobacterium. Taxonomy (GTDB): domain Bacteria; phylum Myxococcota_A; class UBA9160; order UBA9160; family JAFDET01; genus CAMYLJ01. The sequence goes on along the minus strand of CAMYLJ010000074.1, from coordinate 6,510 downwards.
GGACCGGTCAGGGCGACCCAGCGAACGTCGCTCTTGTTCCCGTAGTCTTGGGGCACGAGGTAGGGCTGGTACTCCTTCGCAAGGGTACTGGTGTAGATGCCCATTCGCGCGCCGGTCTTGCGGTCGGGGTACGTCTCGTGAGGACCGCGGCCATACCAGGAGATTGCCTCGAGGTGGGGTGCCAACACCAGCTCCAGCCCCGCCTTGGGCAACCACTCCGGCATCTCGCCCTGCGGTGTGACAGCCTGGTGTAGCAGCACGTCACCGCTGCCGAGAATGCGATAGACGTACGAGACGTCGAAGCCCGGCCTCGACGCCGCGCCCTGAGCGATGCCGGACGTCAGGCGAGCATCGATCTCCACGCGCACCTCCGCGGAAGAGACCCTCACGGTCTCGATCCTCGCCACCTTCTGCTCGAGCCGGTCCAGACCCACGGAACGCCAGCCGTTGGCAATGTCGTTGCCCATACCCTGCTGAGCCGTCCGCAGCTTCCCGCGATGCGTGCCCCAACCGTCGCGCTCGTTGGCGAGCGGAGGTCGCCACACGCTCGTTCGCGGACCGCTCCTGAGCAACTCGACGCCGCGAAACACCATGGAGCTGAGCACTCCCCTCTCGACGTCGAAGGCGTAGGTGAAGTCCGCCCCGCGCAGCACGAGGCGACTCCTCGTCTCGTCGAGCTCCAATGGCACGATCGCGTCGGCTGTCGGGCCGGCTATCGGTGCGCCCGGAAGCGGCGCCTCCCACGGCAGGTCGAACTCCTCCCAGGCGATCTCGTGCCCGGCTGGCGCCCAGGGCGACTCCTCTCGCAGACTGAAGGCGACCCGTAGGCGGTATTCGCTGCCGTGCACGGGATCGGGTCTCGCAAATGGCACCTCGATCGTGGCCTCATCAGATGGCGCCAGCGCGACATCGAGTCGCCCGCTCTGGACGACCTCCCCATCGGCTGTCAGCTGCCAGCTCGCGTCGAGAGAGCCGAGATCAGTGAAGCTATGGTGGTTGATGATCCGCAGCCGCCCGCGGTCGAGTTCCACGGGTTCGAAGCCGATCGGCTGAGCCGACTTCTTCAATTGCCACAACTCGGGCTGCACCGAGCGATCCGGCCAGACGACCCCGTACGAACGGCCGCCGATTCCGAGGCTGTAGAACTCGCCCTGTTCCCCGGCTTCGTCGAAATCGAGCCACAACAGCGCCTCCTGTCGGAGCTGCGGGGAGTTGCTCGCCAATTCGGCCGCGCTGAGCGCTCGGGCGAAGATGCGCACGCGGTCAAAGGCCGCGTTCGACAACTCACCCGGGTGCTCCTGGCCGTGGACCTCGGCGTTGCGGCCGACGTTGAACGGAAACGGGCGGCTGTCGATCATCCCGGTGTGAGCCCGCGTCGCGATCGCCTCGCCGTCGATCCACAGGGCCAGCTGGCGCCCGTCGTAGACGCCCGCCACGTGGTGCCACTGTTCCTCCCAGTCCTGCGGGACCCTGGCCGTGACCGCAACGCGCTCGCCGGCATGCAGGTAGAACTCGAGGGTCTGAGCGTCGGTCTGGACCAGGCCGTACTGGTTGCTCCCCTTGGTGAGAAGCGCTCCGGTCCCGTTCCAGGGACCTGGAAGCACCCAGGCATCGAGCGTGAGCCGGCTGCCCGCAACGTCGAGGCTCGGATCCCTGTACAGCTCGAGCCACTCGTCGTGACCGCTCAGCCTCAAGGCGCGACCGAACCTGCCCTCGATGAGACCTGCCCGCCCCATCAGCACCCCGTCGTTCCCGTGAGGCGAGGAGTCGGGTGTCGAGATCCACGGCCGGCGAATGCCCGGGCTGACCCAGTCCCACACGGCCCCTCCGATACTGCGCCGGCACGCGCGGATCACCTCCCAGTACTCGTCGAGGCCGCCGAGTCCGTTGCCGGTCGCCGCCAGGTACTCGTCCATGAAGGACGGCCGGGAATCCTCGGAGATCGGGACGCTCGCGATCCGAGTCCTCAACTCGAAGGGGGTGGGATAGCGCGGGCCGATCACGTCTTCACAGTCGAGGGGCGCGTTGCTGGGTGAGTAGTCGTTGTTGCCGCCGTACATCCAGGCGGGCCGGCTCGGATCCAAGCGTTTGCCCTCGGCGATCAGCGCGCAGATGTTCTCGCCCGAGCCGCTCTCGTTTCCCGCACTCCACATCACGATGCTTGGATGGTTGCGGTCGCGCAGCACCATCCGGGCCGCGCGGTTGAGGTACTGCGCCCGCCACTCGTCCAGTCCGGAGAGATGCGTCGTGGCATGAGCTTCGTTGTTGGTTTCATCGATGACGTAGACACCCAACTGATCCGCCAGGTCGAGGTACTCGACGTTGGGCGGATAGTGGGAAGTTCGCACCGCATTGACGTTGAACTGCTTCATCAGCACGAGATCGCGGCGCATCGTGCCCAGATCCATGGCGCGCCCGGATTCGGGATGGTGAACGTGGCTGTTGACCGCGTTCAGTGTGACCGCCCGGCCATTCACGAGCAGGGCTTGATCGACGACCTCGATCTCTCTGAAGCCGACTCGCGAGCTCACGGTCTCCACGACCTCTCCGCCGGAGGCGACGAGCTCGACGACCAACAAATAGAGATCGGGCCTTTCCGCCGACCACAGCGCAGGTGCGGGCACCAGAGCCGACAGCTCGATGGTGGCGGTCTGCTTCGACCGCAGCACGGGGCTCGTTCCCGACAGGGGTTGGTCGAGGACGCGCTCCCCATCACGGTACAGATGGGCTCGCACCCCGTACCCCTGACGGTCCTGGCCGCTGGCATTGGCGATCTCGACCTGCAGCGAGAGAACCGCATCCCGATAGCTGGCGTCGAGGTCAGTCGTGATGTAGAGGTCTCGGACGTGAACCAGCGGCGGCGCTCGCAGGTACACGTCCCGGTAGATCCCCGACAGCCGCCACATGTCCTGATCCTCGAGGTACGTACCGTCGGAGTAACGCAGAACGCGGACTGCCAGCGTATTCGTCCCGGGGCGGACGCGCTCGGTGACGTCGAACTCCACCGGCTCCATGCCGCCCTGGTTGTACCCGAGCTCCTTGCCGTTCAGCCAGAAGTACGCAGCCGACTTGACCGCTTCAAAGTGCAGCAGGATTCGGTGCCCTTCCCACCCCGCCGGCAGCTCGAACTCGCGGCGATAGGACCCCACCGGGTTATAGCGCTCGGGCACGAGGGGCGGATCCGACTCGAACGGGTGCGCGATGTTACGGAACATCGGGTGCCCGAAACCCTGCATCTGCCAGTTGCCCGGCACCTCGATGGCCTGCCAACTCGACACGTCGTATCCGAGCGTCTCGAAACCCTCCGGCGCCTCCGAGGGCGAAGCCGCCCAGTGGAATCTCCATGGACCGTTCAGCACGAGGCAGGTCGCCGCCGACTTGGGAGCGTGCTCGAGCGCTTCCTCAACTGAAGCGTAGGACATGAGCTGGGCGTGGCCGGGCTCCTGGCCGCGCTGGTAGACCCCGGGGTTCTCCCAGTCGAGCCCATCTGCGCGCGCCACCTCTGTAGCCAGCACCAGCAACAGGCAAGCGAAAAGGGCTGTTCTATGCATCACGACTCCGCAGAACGGTCTCTTCGCCTCCGCCGTTTCCTGTGGCACCAGACTGGCAAAGAAGCGGGCACCGGGCAAGTACCAAGATGAGATGGTGCCGGGCCGGCACGGACAGGATCCGTGGCCGGGCGAGCGCCCCCCGCCCAGGCGGCCGGCTAGCTGCGCTCTTCGATCCAGACAGCGAAGCTCTCGATGGCCTCCTCGGAGAGGCCGCCGGCATCGCCGCGCCGCTGATCCAACCAGCGCTTCATGGCGCTCATCAGCTCGTCGGCGCATTCGCCGTCGATCGGGACCAACTCTATGAAGGCGCTCTTGGCCTCCTCGATTCGGTCGAGACCCAGATAGGCCTCACCGCGCTCCTGGATCGCCTCGGGATAGCGCGGGCCGATGGCCAGTGCCCGATCGTAGGCCGCTAGCGCCTCCTCGTACTGCCCGGTCTTCAGCAGGGCGTACCCGAGACTGCCCAAGGCCTGCGCGAATTCTGGCACCCGCTCGACCGCCTTGCGGAACTGCTCGATCGCCTTCTCGTAGGATCTGTGCGCCTTGGCCGCCTTTCTGGCTGACTTCTCGCCTTTGGCCGCGGCGGCCTGCTCCTCCAGCTCCCACGCCTTGTCGCGGTGCCCGAGCCCCCGGTGGTAGGCGTTCAGCGCTTTCTGCTCCGGAGCCAAGGCGGGCATGTCGGCCGGCTGGTTGATGTGCCCGAGCGCCCCGTCGGTCCGCGCGAGCCCCCCGGTCTTCTCCTGGGGAGGATCCTGGGGCTCGGCCAGCGCCACCGCAGGCGCGGCGACGAAGGTGAGGAAACCGATGCTCGCGAGGGCGAGTAGCAGGGAGGCTAGAGACTTCACGTCACTTGACCTGGCCGTCGAGGGTGACAGAAGAACGCTCGACTGGAAGAGGTTCCTAGGCCGATTCCACGAGACGATGAAAGAGGCCTCTCTATTCGGCGCTGCGCCTGGTGTAGATCATCTCCATCATCTTGACTTCGCTGCCGTCACGGCCGGGGCCGTACATCGCGAAGTACTGCTCGTTGGGTGACGTCCAATTCGCCTCGTAGCGGTTGGTCACTGGGCCGCCCTTGAGGGGATCGTTGTACGTACCGACGTAGCTGCAGCTCTGGTCCTCGTCGCACTCCCCTTCGGAGACCATGATTCCGGTGGACATGCTGTCGGTCCACGTCGACCAGTACTTGCCGGACACGTTGTCGTAGCCGCTGCGCGACAGACCAGTGAACGGCATGCCCATCATGTCGCCCTGGAACTCCTCGTGCATGACCCGACCGCCCATGTGCAGGGTCCGGATCGCTACGCCCTTCGACTCCATCGGCGGCGCCGCGGGGTCCATCCAGCTCTTGATCGCGGCGTCGTAGGTGCCGACATGCTTGGCCATCAACTCGTGCTGCGGCCCGAGCGCGCCGGCCTTCATGTACGCCTCCATCTCCGCCTGCTGCTCGGGCGTCATCTCCGGCATTTCGCCTTCCTGAGCGAACGCCGGCGCGGCGATCACGGCCGCAACGACACAGGTCCCCACGAGAGTCTTGATTCGCATGACCCTTCCTCCCTTTCCATGGTTCCGCCCGAAGTCGATCAGTGCTTGCGGGCACAGTGAGCTTGCTTCACGTCGCGAGAGTAGCACCGGTAGGCGCTTGCCTCCCGATGGGCGAGGGCAGAGGCATCTCACTCGTACGCGTTGGCTGGGCTCACGCGCTCGGCTCCACGGGTCGCTGACCGAGTTGGAAGACCGGTGAGGGATTCGCTCTCGAGGAGTCCCACGCGCGGAGTCCGACGACCGAAACCCGTACGCGCTGCCTATCTGGAGCGAAAAGCGGGAGATTGGTAGCCCACTCCGTTCCGAGTTGGAACCACATCTCGGCTTTGCTGCGGGAGTTCGACCTCCTCAGGGCTGCAGCCGCATGCCTACCATCGCCAGGCCTGGAGCGTTGTTCCGGACGATGACGAGCCGCTTCGTTTCCACCGGCAGCCTGGCATTCGAGCCGGCAATCACCTCCACACGGGGGCTAAGTCCCTCGCCCTGACCGTCGGCGGATCGGGCCTCCGGCCGCGCCCGCCCCTCGTTCCAGCGCGACCGAAGGCCCGGTTCGGGTAGCTAGTTCCCCGAGCTCACCGGAGCGAAGTTGGCGTGCACCAGCTTCCACTCGCCGTCGATTTTGGCGTAGACGCGGGTCGACTTGGCCAGGTTGGGCTCTACCTCGCCGTCCTTGTTCTTCGACAGGCCGTGATAGTTGTAGCTCAGGATGGCGACGTCGCCGTAGACTTGGACCTTGGCATTCGCCATCTCGGCCGCAACCGCCATGCCCTCGGCTTCGAGCTGAGGCTTGTAGAGCCGGCCGCTCATCGCCGCGCCGTCGATCCGGGTCGGGAACTGGCCGTTGAACTCGGTGTAGTCGTCGGCCAGGATTGCCATGCCGGCCTCGAAGTCCTCGTCCAGGTCCGCTTGCCAGGCCTGGTAGGTAAGATCGATGATCTCCTTCGCCACCCCCTCGTGGTGGTCGGCCAGCGAGGCTGCCGGAAGGGCCAGCAGGATGCAGGCGACGGTTAGTCCAACTGCAGTAATGCGGCAGGTAGTACGCATGAGTCTCTCCTTCTCATGGTGGCGGGGCCGAACGACTCCGGTGTGGAGTCCCTCGGGACTTCGCCAGTGCTTACCCCTTGTTATCTGGGCGAGGCGGAGCCTAGCAGAGCCGCATTTGTCGTTGGTAGCGCGTACGGGATTCGAACCCGTGTTACCGGCGTGAGAGGCCGGCGTCCTAGACCCCTAGACGAACGCGCCGTGGGAAGGGCCGCGGAACCGCGGCGAACGGGAAGGCTAGCAGATGCGGGGCCGCTGCCTCAAGGATCGGAGGCGGCTTTTTCGCCGGCGGTCGCCTGGTCGAGGGCGTCGCGGGCCATTGCCAGATCCGGGGCCAGCTCGAGGGCCCGGCGCAGGGCCGCGATCGCCTCCT
>CAMYLJ010000073.1 GCA_947259215.1 uncultured delta proteobacterium | reverse complement strand
CCTGCGCGCCGAGGCCAAGGAAACGCTGGCCTGTTCTTACCTCTCCTTAGCCCTGCTGCTCGGCCTCGTCGCCAACGCAGCCGCGGGCTGGTGGTGGGCGGATCCTGTCGGGGCGCTGGCCATGGTTCCCTGGCTCGTACGCGAGGGGCTGGAGGGGATCCGCGGCGAGATTTCGAAGGACAATTGACGGTCAGGAAACGGCCCGCCGTCGCGGGGTGGCGGCTGTTGAAGCGGGGTGCAGGAGAAGTGTTCTTCAGAAGGGTGCGAAAGCAAGATAAGCGGTGGGCCACCTTTTCGCAGATGCTCGGCGCTGCTGAGCTTTTCGTGGTCCATTCCGTTCCGCGTGGGCCAGAGTGGCCCACTTCACCGTGGGGCCTGTGGCACACGTTTCCTCGCGCGTTTGTCACGCTTCGGGAACGTGATGGGCCGGCGGATGGCGGGTTGGCGGAGGATGGATGGGTCGGTTTTCGGGGAAGGCGCGCTCCAACCGGATCGTGGCTACCGTGACCGACGCTCAGCCGGCCGCCCTGGAGAGGGCGGCCGAACGGCAGCAGAAGCCCTGCCTGCCAGCGACATCGTAGTGGAGGGGGTTCCGAGGCCCCGACCGCCTACTGGATGCAGCTGGAGCGATCTCGGCCAGCTCGAGAGGACCAAAGGACATGAACCCGTACGGTACTGGAAGCGCGCTGCTTGCCGCTCTCATCGTCACGATCCCCCTGGCATGCGGCCCCGATGAGCGGCCGAAGGGCAGGCTGGCAACAGAGGCGGCTCCTGTCACTCCCGAGTCACTGCGGCGGGGCGCTGACGTCGTCTACCGCAACGGGCGCATCTACACCGTGAGCAAGGCCCTGCCTTGGGCCGAGGCGGTGGCGATCAAGGACGGGGAGTTTCTGGTCGTCGGTTCGAATGCCGACGTCGGCGCGGTGACGGGGGAGAACACCGAGGTGGTCGATCTCGCCGGTCGATTCGTCATGCCCGGGATCGTGGACATGCACGCGCACCCCTTTACGGGCGTCGACCTCGGCACCGGGAGCGCCAACCTGGACCAGCCGGGCGATCCTGACGCCATCCTGGCAACAGTGAAGGACTACGTCGCCGCGAACCCCGACAAGGACATCATCCTGGGCGGCAACTGGCGGGTGGGCGGCATCTTCCCCAACGACAGCCCCGACAAGAAGCTCCTCGATGCGATCGTTCCCGACAAGCCGGTCTTCCTGCTGAGCCAGAGCGGTCACTCGGCCTGGGTCAACTCGAAGGCCCTCGAGCTCGCCGGCATCGACGAGAGCTTCGAGAACACCAGTGCCTACATTTTCGATCGATACCCGGGAACCAACGAGCCGTCGGGGACGGTCCGCGAGAGCGCCATGGTGCTGATCATGAACCAGCTGCACTATCTCGCTCCGGAGGAGTTCAAGGACCTCTTCGCTGATGAGATCGAGCGTTACTCGAAGCACGGTGTCACGGCGATCCAGCCGGCTGAAGGCTATCCCTCCGGCTACCGTGGTGCGGCGCTCCTCGAACAAGAGGGACGGCTCAACGTGCGGCTCTTCCCTGCCGGGGACTGGTTGACGTCACAGCTCCGCGTTCTCGATGACGAGAAGACGACGGCATTCATCAACGACTGGAAGGGCTACGAGACCGAGCTCATCAAGCCCCACTACGTCAAGATCTTCGCCGACGGCGCGGCCGACTCGCACACGCTGCTGATGAAGGAGCCGTACGCTGACGATCCCGGCAACCACGGTTCGATGTATCTGCCGTTCGAAGACTATCGAGAGGCCATCCTGGGCTTCTTCTCGAAGGGTGTCACGGTCCATGTGCACGCCATGGGTGACGCGACGATCGCGAGGATCATCGACGTATTCGAGGAAGCGGAGGAGACCTACCCCGAGTCCCCCGCCGTGCTCCATCTCGGCCATGCGACCTCGCTCGACGATGAGGAGCTGGAGCGCCTTGCAGCGCTCGAGAAGGCGACCCTGCACTTCTCCCCGATGCTAGCGGTCCCGCACCCGCAGATGGAGCTGTTCCTGGCGACACCGCTGGGCGAGGAGCGTCATCAGCAGATCTATCCCGTCCGGTCCGCGATCGAGCGGGGAATCACGGCGGGCTTCGGAAGCGACTTCCCCTCCAGCCTGGTGCCCGACCCCGAGCAGTTCTGGTACATGGAGGGTTGGGTCACTCGGCGGGTGCCCGGCGAACCCGATCTCGGTACGGTCAACGCGAAGGAGGCCATCTCCGCTGAGCAGGCGATCGAGGGCTTCACCCTGGGCGGGGCGCAGGCCTTGGGCGGCGGCTACTCGGAGCAGTTCGGTTCGATCGAGGTCGGCAAGTCCGCCGACATGATCGTGCTGGACCAGAACCCGCTCGAGGTGCCCGCCTCCAAGATCCACGAGACGCAGGTCGAACACACGATTTTCCGCGGCGAGGTCGTGTTCGATCGCGCGAAGGCCGAGGCCAGCCTCGACGTCGTCACGATCGAGATCGCCAACCCCGCTCTCCGGGACGCCGTCGACGCCGCCGATCTCGACCTCCTTGTTGAGGACAAGCTGGCGGGGGGCCGCAGCTGCTTCGCACACGGTCACACGATCGATCCCGGCGCACTATCGGCGCCCGCCGAGGTGAACAACGCCTTCGCGGCTTTGTCAGACCGCGGCCACCGCTTCGCCCGACCGGCACGCACTGTTTACTGGAAGAACACCGAGACCACCTACTGGATCCAGTGGACGATCAAGGACGATGCCGCCGTGCTGTGGGCCTACGACCCGGAGACCAGCGAGGTGGTCGAGGTCCTCAGGGTGCGGGACCAGGCCTCATAGCAACGGATCCCCGATGAGAGCTGACCGTGCGCGCGGCATGGATCAGCGGGACCACCGGCGGCTTCGGCGGTTCTTTACACCTTGGGGTGCGGGGGAGAGTGCTGCCGGGAACTTCTCAAGGCCCACCCGGTCGCTTACAGTGTGCTTACCGGGCCGGGAGTCAAGGCCGATTCCATCGCAAGGACAAGGGGTTAGAAGCCAGTCGACCCTGAATGGGGTTCAGGAGGTCGCGAGTTCGAATCTCGCCGGCCCGACCAGCTTCTTCCCCGAAACTCGTTTGATTCCCGACGGGTTGCACTGCGACGGCATGCGCTCCGTTACCCCCCGATCCGCCGATATTTCGGTCCGTTTGCTTACTATGTGCTTATTGTGAGCGGGCCGAGGCGCGCCTGAGAAAAATTCAGGTGCGCTCGCGCGGGGGAGAAATGCCGCGGCTTTCGAAGCGCAGCGTCGACGGGGCGGAGCCGGCCGAGAAGCCGCGCTTCGTCTGGGACGAGGCGCTTCCGGGCTTCGGGCTCGTCGTGCACCCGAGCGGGCGCAAGGTCTACGTCGTCCAGTACCGCAATGCCGAGGGCCGCTCGCGGCGTCTCAGCCTCGGCTCCCACGGTGTCCTCACCCCCGAGCAAGCGCGCCGCATCGCGGCGGGCGAGCTGGCCGCGGCGCGAGCCGGCCAGGACCCGGCTGCCGAGCGCGAGGAGGCGCGCCGCTCGCTCACGGTGGCCGATCTCGTGGCCCGCTACATCGAGGAGCATCTCCCCAAGAAGAAGCCCACCAGCGCCCGCGAGGACCGCCGCATGCTGCGCAAACACGTCCTCCCGGCCCTCGGGAAGCGGAGACTCGGCGACGTGCGCCAGGGCGACGTGGCGCGGCTCCACCTCGCGCTGCGCGACACCCCGGTGATGGCCAACCGCGTGCTCTTCCTCGTCTCCACCCTCTTCAACCTGGCCGAGCGCTGGGGGCTGAGAGGGGAGGAGGTCGCGAGTTCAAATCTCGACGGCCCGACCAGCCCTTCCCGGCGTGTCCCGGCCTACAGCGCGTAGCGAAGCCGGAGACCGAGCACCCAGATGACGCTCTCATCCGGGTTCTGGGCCGGATCGATCAGGACCTGGACGTCCGGGGTGATCGCCAGCTCGCGCAGGACCTGCCAGCGGTAGAAGGCCTCGAAGGTCCACTGGCTGCCCAGACCGGGCCCGAAGGTGTCCTTGTTCGGTCGGCCCCAGTTCACGGCGGCGCCGAGCAGGCCGCGTCCGCGTACCACCTGGTAGCCGAGCCCGGCGCTCACCGAACGGTCGAGGAGGCTGCCACCTTCGTGGGCCCAGCCGGCCCGCAGGAAGGGCATCCAGCGCTCCTGAAGGTACGTGGAAGCCGAGACGTTCACGCCCCAGCCGCTCGGAGTGGCCGCGGCCTCGCGCGCGTCTACATGCCAGAACGTGACGTGGACGTTGTCGAGCACCAGGCGCTCGTGAGACCGGGTCCAGCCGATCTCGACGCTGGTGAAGTACTCGTTGTCCTCGAAGAAGGTCTCGAAGCCCTCGAAGGGGTCCTTGGGGTCGCCGTTGGCGTCCCCGAAGCTCGCGATGGCGTAGAGGTTCTGCGTGAGCATGCCGCCCGCCGCGACGCCGAGCATGGCGTCGTTGGGAAGCGCGATCGAGGCGCTGCCCGTGCTGAAGACCAGGTTCGTGAAGTGCAGCCAGGGGCTGGCCAGCGCGTAGGCGTCGACGAAGTCGGTCGTATCGAGGAAGCCCGCGAGGACGGCGAAGCGGCCCTTGGCGAAGCGCTGCCGCCAGAACAGGTTCGTCGTGCGCCAGCGCTGGTTGCTGAAGGGCGGGCCCATCAAGCCCACGTAGCCCACCTCGAAGCCGAAGCCGCTGGGAGGGACGTTGGCGTTGTAGGCGTGCCGGTGCTCGACCTTCCAGACGAGCGCTCCGGGATGGTCGCCGTCCCGGTCCACCAGGTCCCAGCTGCCGAAGAAGCGGAGGATCCCGCTCGCTGCTCCCCGGTCCCCGAGGCTCTCGCTCGCCCAGAAGCCCTGGGCGCTGTAGTCGCCACCGAAGGAGATGCCCGTCTTCTCGCGGACGCGCTCCTTCCAGTCGCGGTAGGGCTGGAGGAAGTCCAGGGCGAAGAAGGGATCCTTCTCCTGCCGGTCCTCCTCGAGCTGGTTCTCGACGGCGTTGGGTCCGCCAAAGCGGGCCTGCGCCGACCCGGCCCCCGGAAGTGCCAGCGACGCGAGAAGCGCGAGCAGGATCCCGATCCGCCGATCCCTGCACATATCCAGCGCCCCTCCCGCCCTCGCTCAGTAGGGGATCTGCGAGCGGGTCAGCGGGCGCTTCGCAGGCCGGTACATGATGCTATCTGCCTCCACGAGCGTGTTCTTGTAGGCGATGCCGTCCTTCATGATCAGCAACAGCTTGTCCTCGTCGAGGATCAGGTCGATGTCTTCGAGGGGATTGCCGTCCCACAGCAGGATATCGGCGTAGGAATCCGGCGAGATTCTGCCGAGCGCGTAGGTCGGGTAGGGATCGAGCGGGCCCGACCACTTCAGCACCTTCCCGGCGTTCCCGGTCCAGTGCTTCAGCGCCTCCGCGGGGGTGTAGCCGGCCTTCACGTTGCAGGTGATGTCCTGCTTGAGGATCTCCTGCAGGCCCGGACCGAACATGTCGGACCCGCCGACCGTGAAGACAGCGTGCCGGCGCATCATCTCCGCCGCCTTCCGGGCTCCCTTGCCGACGGCAACGCCCTTCAGCTTCTGCTCGTGGGTGAAGAAGTCCGGCATCGAATCGTAGTCGCCGAAGGAGTTGATGCTCATGTAGCACTGGAAGCTCCAGGCGACCTGCTCGCCCTTGGCCGCCATCCGCTTGACGATGTCCTCGGAGACCAGGAAACCGTGCTCGAAGCTCCGCACCCCGGCGTCGAGGGCGCGCTGATAGGACTTGTCGTGGTAGGCGTGAATGGCGACGTAGGTGCCGTAGTCGGTCGCGATCTCGACCGCGGCTTCCATCTCCTCCCGCGTTGCGCCCAGGATGTCGAGAGGATCGAAGCGGCTCGCCACGCCGCCGCCGGCCATGATCTTGGTGAAGTGCGCACCGTTGCGGTAGTTGCGCCGCGACGCCTCGATCACGTCCTGGCGGCTGTCGACGATCATCGAGTGCTGGATCTGCGCGCCGTAGTCGGACACCTCCAGGTCGTTTCGGTCGCCCCAGTCGCCGTGGCCCCCGGTGTGGCTGAGCACGGCGCCGGCAGTGTAGATGCGCGGGGAGATCAGGAGCCCGCGCTGCGAGGCGCGCGCGATCCCGCGCGAGTTGCCCGCGATGTCGCGGATCGTCGTGACCCCCTTCATCAGGTAGTCGTCGCGAACCGCCTGGGCGGCCATGGCGCCGCCGCCGGGACCGTCCCACTCGTCCTGGTAGCTGTTCGTCCCCTCGGGCGTCATGAACACGATGTGGCTGTGCATGTCGATCAGCCCCGGCGTCATGGTCTTGCCGCTGGCATCGACGACGAAGGCGCCCGGCGCGTCGATCGGCGCGGTGGACACCTGCGTGATCACGTTCCCCTCCACCAGGACGTTCGCCCCCTCGATCAGGTCGGGGCCGAAGCCGTCGAAGACGCGCGCGTTGGTGAAGAGGATCTGCGCGGGAGCCTGCCCACCGCGCGGCGTCGAAGGCGGCGCGGGGGCGGGCTGCGCCGAGACGGCCTCCGCCGGCGCGGCGCTTCCGCTCTCCTGGCTCTCTCCAGTGGTCTGCCCGCAGGAGAACAGGAGGGCTCCCAGGATCAACGCGGTCCAGCCGGCGGTCCGCATCCGGGTCATTCGAGTTCGTCCGCGTCGCATTCGTCCCTCCTCGATCGTGCGCGTGGTGCTCTCGTGCAGCCTCGTCCGTGGAACAGCCGGACGCGGACGTTCTCCGCCACGGGCGCCACGTTGGTCCACCAAGGGCGGGGCCGATGGTGCTCGGGCGCTACCTCTCCACCCAACTCCCCGAGGGGGGGACGATAGCTGGGCCGGTCTTACCAGGCCTTGTGATCTCGCGCCAAGGCAGCAGATTCTGCGCATGGCCGGTGTCGCGTCCTCGTCCTCTCCGGCGGTTCCCCTGGTCCGCCTGAGCCAGGTGCTGCCGTTCACCCGCTGGCTGGAATCCGAGGGCGTTCCGACCGCCGCCATGCTCCGAGCCTCCGGGCTTCCGGCCGAGCCTGCCGAGGCGCCGGACCGGCTGGTCGCGGGACGCTCGGTATGGGCTTGGACCGAGCGCGCCGCCCGAGTCGAGGGCATCGAGGATCTCGGGGTGTGCGTAGGCAGGTCGGCGCCGGTGCAGGAGATCGGGGCCCTCGGTCGAGCGGTCGAGGCCGCAGCCACGCTCCGGGGCGCGCTCGACACGTTCGTTCGGCAGGTGAATCGGCACAGCTCTCACGCCATCTTCGGCTGGGGTCAGCAGGCCGAGCATGCCTGGCTCTGGCGGCGGGCGACACCCGGCAGCGAGATCGCCAGCGGTCAGGCCGAGCAGTACGTGCTGATGCTGATGAGGCAGATCGTTCGGCTCGCCGCCGGTCCGCGTTGGACGCCCGACCGGGTCGTCGCCGGGATGCCCGGGTTGCCGCCTTCTCTCCGGGAGGAGCTCCCCAGCGCGCGTGTGGACTGTGGAGCACCGAGGACGGCCATCCGGCTGCCAAGCACGATGCTGTCACGCCGGCTGCGCGACCCCGGGCCGTCCGCGGGCCATCACCTCCTCGAGCCGCCCCTCGGCTTCGTCGCGTCGCTGCGCCAAGCCGTCGAGTCCGCGTTGCCCGTTCTTGCTCCGGGTGTCGGCTGGGGTGCCGAGATCGCCGGGACCAGCCCGCGAACGTTGCAGCGTCGGCTTCAGTCGCACGGCCTGAGCTGGTCCCAGTTGGTGGATGGGGTGAGGAAGGACACCGCCCTGCGGCTTCTCGGCGACCCGGGGATGCGGATCCACGACGTCGCACACGCCGTGGGCTACGCGGACCCCGCGAACTTCAGCCACGCCTTCCGGCGCTGGACTGGCGCCACTCCGAGCGACTACCGACGCCGAGCCTGAGCGCGCGAAGGATCGCCGCGCGATGGGTCCCGAACCGGGTCGGGACTGCTTACGATGCGCTTACTGGCGGCGGATCGTGAAGCGATTCGTTCGGGATTTCAATAGGTTGGCGAGCGACCCGCCCTGAATGGGGTTCAGGAGGTCGCGCGTTCAAATCTCGCCGGCCCGACCAGCTCCCTGCAGTTCAGTCGTCCAAGGGCCAGACGCCCGGTTCTCAGCCGGGCGACGCGCGGGTCCGATTTCCGCTCTCCGGTGACAACGTGGATTCCCTGTGGTCTTTCCACCGTAAGCGGATTGAGGTGAACAAGGCGTCCAGCGTGCTCATCCGCCGCCGTCATCCGCAGGTCCGCCAATATCACGGCCTGCCCCGACAAGGCCGCGTCGAACATGAAAGCGCGGCTCTCGTACTCGACAATATTTCTGCCTTCGCCAATCTCCGCACCGGCTTTTCTGGCCCAATCCCTCCAGTCGTCGCGCCAGTTTCGCGCACAGGCAATGGGAAGGCCAAGAATGTCATTGGCGGCCATTGGCAGTTTAAGGCCCTGCACCAGTTGCGGAGCACAGACCGGCCGGATCAGGTCCCGGTATATCAGGGTGGATGACAAACCTTCCCAATCACCGGCACCATAACGGACCGCGGCATCGAAACCTGATTTTTCCAGATCGACATAATCAAAGGACAGAAACGGTTTGATCGATATATCGGGATACATGGCGTGAAATTCAGGCAGTCTTGGCAAGAGCCAACGATTGCCGAAAAATGGCGCCACTGTGATCTTCAATGTGCCGCTCAAATCCGATGTGCGGGCCCTTTCAGCCGCATCTTCGAGAAGATCCAACGCTTGCCCGATTGTCTCGGCCAGTTCGCGACCTTCGTCGGTCAGTACGATCTTACGAGTCTTTCGATGAAATAGCAGCGAGTTCAATGAATGCTCCAGCGCCTTGATCTGGTGCCCTACGGCTGTCGGAGTTACGCAAAGTTCTTCGGCACCATCCTTGATACTCTCGTGTCGTGCTGCGGCCTCGAACGCGCGCAGCTGGTTGAGGGACGGCAAGCGTCGGGCCATGAACTCCATGCCTTAGTTTTTCTAAGCTATGCGTGAAATTATGATCGTTTGTCACAGATGGCCAGCAAAACTTAGCCTTGCCGCGTGACCAGGTCATCAAGTGAAAGGAGCTTCCATGCCCAGCGCAACACAAAGACTACCGCATCAGACCGACGATATTTTCCTGACCGATGGTGGTACAGAGACTTGGCTGATGTACAAGCGCGGCTTCGACCTGCCCGAATTCAGTGCCTTTCACCTGCTCAACGATACGAAGGCCATCGCCGCCATACGGGACTACTATCGGGCTTTTGCCGATATCGCCGTGAATCTTGGCACCGGTTTCATTTTCGACAGCCTGACCTATCGGGCGAGCCGGGATTGGGGCCGACTTCTGGGCTATTCCGACGACGGTCTGGCCGAGATGAAC
>CAMYLJ010000072.1 GCA_947259215.1 uncultured delta proteobacterium | reverse complement strand
GCACGAAGAAGGCGAGCCCCACGAGGACCATGGCCAGACCCCCCAGAGCGCTGCCAAGATCCGGAAACGGCTGGCGCAGTACGGCCAGTTGGAAGAAGCCGATCACCAGGACGATAGACGCAAGGTCCCGGGCGCTACTCGAAACCAGACGCAGTATCGATCGCAGCCAGGTCATGGTGGCGGCAGGGGTGTCCTCTTCCCGCACAGTCTGCGCCAACCAGGATACCGGACCTGGCAGCGACCTGGATTCCCCCAAGGTCGGCGATACACAATACGGATCTGCCGGGTGGACCCGAGAGGACCGCGAGTGGCGGGAGGAAGATCGACGAGCGAATTCGCAACCACGGGATCATCTGTGGCTTCGGCCGATTTGCTGAGGCGGTGCTCAACCAGCTTGGAACGACCGCGCCCCTCGTCGTCTTTGTCGAACTGCGACCCGCAGCTGGAGGTGCGACTCCGGGGAAGGGGCACCCCTATCTACTCGGTTCGGCCGTCGAAGCGACGATCCTCGACGCCGCGGGGGTGCGGCGCGCGCGTGTGCTCGTGGCCGGCACAGGAGACGCCCGCTGCTTGCGGAGACGCGTAACTACTCGGTTCTGCTTCCAGAATCCCTGTCCCCCGCGTGTCGCCCGCCGACCTACAATGAAGGTGCAAGAGGAGTTTACATGAGCTTCCTCGACACCATCCGGCGCGCGAAGGGCTTCCTGGAGGAGCAGGGCCGGGTCTCGCTGCGCGCCTTGCAGCGCGAGTTCGAGCTCGACGCGGCCTCCCTCGAGGAGCTGGTCGCGGAGCTCGTGGACGTTCAACGGGTCGCGGCTCGCGAAGGCAAGCTCCTGTCGTGGATCGCTGCGCCCCGCGCCGAAGCATCCGCGCACGAACCGGCGCCCCGGGCCGCTGCCGAGGCGGAGCGCCGCCAGCTCACGGTGATGTTCTGCGACCTGGTGGGCTCGACGGATCTCGCCGAGCGTCTGGACGTCGAGGATCTGCGCAGCGTCGTGCGCGCCTACCAGGAGGCGGCCGCCTCGGCGATCGAGCGCTACGAGGGCCACATCGCCCAGTACCTGGGCGACGGCCTGCTGGTCTACTTCGGCTACCCGCAGGCCCACGAGGACGACGCCGAGCGCGCCGTCCGGGCGGGACGCGAGCTCCTGACGGCGCTCGTCCGATTGAACGACACGCTCGCGCCGCAGCACGGCATCCGTCTCGCCGCGCGCGTCGGCATCCACACCGGGCCGGTCGTGGTGGGTGAGATGGGAGCCGGTGCGAGGAGCGAGACCCTCGCCCTCGGCGACACCACGAACATCGCGGCGCGCCTCGAGAGCGTCGCCGAGCCCGACTCGCTGGTGATCAGCGGAGCGACGCTGCGGCTGGTCCCGGGGCTGTTCGCGACGCAGGATCTCGGGACCCCTGTGCTGAAGGGCATCAGCGAGCCGATCCGCGCCCATGCCGTGCTCCGGGCGACGGGCGTGCGCAGCCGCCTCGACGTGGACCCGAGCCGGCTGACTCCGCTCGTGGGACGCGAGCCGGAGCTGGAGCTGCTCCTCGGGCGCTGGGAGCAGGTGCAGGAGGGCGAGGGCCAGGCGGTGCTCGTCTCCGGCGAGGCCGGTCTCGGCAAGTCGCGTCTGCTCCAGGCGTTCCGCGAGCGGCTGGCCGAGACGCCCCACGGCTGGCTCGAGTGCCGCTGCTCGCCCTACACCCAGGGAAGCGCCTTCCATCCCGTGCTCGAGCTCGTCGAGCAAGGGCTTGGCTTCCAGGAGGGAGACGATCCCGAGACGAGGCTCACGCGCCTGGAAGACGGTGTCGAGGCTGCCGGTCTGCGCGCGTCCGACGTGGTGCCCCTCATCGCCCCGCTCCTCTCGCTCCCGCTCCCGGACCGCTATCCGCCGCTTCAGTTCGGTCCCGAGCTGCAGCACAAGAAGACGATCGAGGCGCTGGTCGCCTGGATCCTCGGGCTCGCGGAGCTTCAGCCCCTGGTGATGCGGGTGGAGGACCTCCACTGGTGCGATTCGTCGACCGTGGAGCTCCTGGGCTGGCTCCTCGAGCAGAGCCCGAGGGCGACGGTGCTGACGCTCTTGAGCTTCCGCCCCGATTTCGAGCCGCCCTGGTCGCTGCGCTCCCACCTGACGCCCCTGGCGGTGAAGCGCCTCTCCCGCGAGGAGGCCGCGAACCTGATCGCCGGCGTGACCGGCGGCGTGCCGCTTCCCGACGCCGTGGTGGAACGCGTGGTCGAGCGGGCCGACGGAGTCCCGCTCTTCGTGGAAGAGCTCACGAAGATGGTGCTGGAGTCGGGTCTCGTCGAGGAGCGGGAGGGCCGCTACGAGCTCACCGGTCCGCTCACGGCGCTCGCCATCCCGGTCACGCTCCAGGACTCGCTGATGGCTCGGCTCGACCGGCTCGACGCGGGCAAGGAGGTGGCGCAGCTCGGCGCCGCCGTCGGGCGCGAGTTCTTCTACGAGCTCTTGCGGAGCGTCGCGCTCCAGGAAGAGCCCCGCCTGCAAGCGGGCCTGGCGCAGCTCGTGGCCGCCGGGCTCCTCTACCAGCGGGGCGCCCTGCCGAGGGCCGACTTCACCTTCAAGCATGCGTTGATCCAGGACACGGCGTACCAGTCGCTCCTCAAGAGCGTGCGCAAGCAGTTCCACGCGCGCATCGCGCAGGTGCTGGAGGAGCGCTTCCCGGAGCGCGTCGAATCCGAGCCCGAGGTGATCGCCCGGCACTACGAGGAGGCGGGCCTCGTCGAGCAGGCGATCGCCCAGTACGAGCGGGCCGGCGAACGCGCGAAGCGGCGGTCCGCGAGCGAGGAGGCCATCGGCCACCTGAGGCGAGCCATCGCGCTGCTCGCCACGCTCCCGGAGACTCCCGCGAGGGATCAGCAGGAGCTCGGGCTCCAGCTCGCGATCGGGGCGCCGCTCAGCGCCGCCCGGTCCTGGTCGGATCCGGAGTGCGAGGCGGCCTACGAACGTGCGCGCGAGCTGGCCTCCCGGCTCGGCGGGGCGCCCGAGCTGTCCCTGGTCCTGTCGGGCCTGGCTGCGTCCTTTCAGGTGAAGGGCGACCTCACGACGGCGACCGAGCTGGCGAAGCAGGCCCTGGATGCCGCCGGGCGTTCGGGAGACGCGCTCGACCGGGTGGCTGCCCACGCGGCTGCCGGCTACCCGCTCTTCTGGCAGGGCGACTTCTCGCGTGCGCTCCGGCACTTCGAAGACGCCGTCGAGCTCCACGACCCCAAGGAGCATGCGTCCCTCGCCTACACCCTGGGCATCGACCAGGGCGTCAACTCGCGCGTCCTCGGGGCCGCGTGCCTCTGGATGCTCGGCCACCCCGATCGGGCGATGACGAGGATCCAGGAGGCGGTGGCCCTGGCGAGGCAGGTGGAGCATCCGCTGAGCCTGGCGCAGGCTCTCGCCTGGACCGCGATCCTCCATCTCATGCGCCGGGAGCCGGACCGGACCCGGGAGCGCGCCGACGAGACCATCGAGCTCGCCGAGCGGCTCGGGTTCCCGCTCTACGTGGGAACGGCGACCGGCGTGCGGGGCTGGGCGCGGGGCGGACCGGACGGCGTCGCGGAGATCCAGCAGGGGATGGCCATCGTCGCGCAGACCGGGATGGGTGTCGGGGCCCCCCAGTTCCTCGCATTGCTCGGCGAGGCCACATGGCGGGTCCGTCGCCACGACGACGCGCTGGGCGCCCTCGGGTTCGGCGTCGCAGAATCCCAGAGAATGGGCCAGCACTACTACGATGCCGAGCTGCATCGGCTGCGGGGTGAGATCCTCCTGGACCAGGACAAGGGCGAGGCACAGGAAGCGGAGACCCTCTTCCGCCATGCTCTCGAGGTCGCGCGGAGCCAGGAGGCCCGGTCGTTCGAGCTGCGGGCGGCCACCAGCCTGGCTCGCCTCCTCGCGAGCCGGGGCCGGAAGGACGAGGCCGGCGCCATCCTCGCTCCGGTCCGTGACGGGTTCCGCGAAGGCTTCGACACGCAGGACCTGAAGGACGCGAAGGCGCTGCTGCGGGAGCTCTCGTAGCCAGGACCGGTCCGCTCTTCAGGCAGTCGAGTGGGTTCCTCGCGCGAGACCGAAGCGGAGCACGGCCACGGCCCCCAGCATCACGAGCGACAGGACGCTGAACACGAAGACGTTCTCGTCGTAGCCGAGGATCTCCATGTGGATGCCCGGAACGGTGATCAGGCCTCCGTAGGTGGGGAGGAGCAGGTAGGCGATCCAGAAGCCGCCGAGGTTGCAGCTCTGCCAGGCAGCGGAGAGCCAGAGGTTGCGGACTTCGAAGGGCCGGCGGAGCCAGATCAGGTACAGGTTGGCCAGCCCAGAGAGCCCCATGAAGCCGAGCAGCCAGACGAGGTGCACCCGTGCGTGGCCGACCCAGTCGGGATTGAGTGCGTGGCTCGGGTGGAAGTCGCGCAGGATCGGACCGAAGAACTCGAGCGCCGTGACGGTCAGCGCGATCTTGACTGCGAGGAGGCGCGAGTCGTGGCTCATGGGTGTTCGACCTCCGTGGGTTCTTCGCAAGGATCGTGTGCAAGGGGGGCGCCGGGCTCCCCGATGCGGATGATCTGGGTGCCGAGCCCGTCGATGCTCGCGCGCATCCGGTCACCCGGAGCGAGGTAGCCGCCGGGAGCGCCCGCCGCCGCGCGCGCGAGCTCCTCCTGGCGGAACTGCTCGAAGGGGCCGCGCAGACGAAGCAGACCGCGGGCGAGGACTCCGAGCGGGGCGGGTGCCTGCAGCGCGACGCCCTCGGGCGTCCCCGTGAGCACCACGCTTCCCGCCGGAAGCCGAAGCGAGCCGTCCGCGCCCTCGACCGCGAGCGGGTAGTGGCGTACGTCCCCGGCGCGACGCACCGGCATCGCGCTGCGTGGGCCGCGCCCAGTCACCTCCTCGGCGATTCGCTCCAGAAAAGCCAACGGGTCGAGGATCATCGCGGCCGTCGTCGCCTCCTGCCGGGTCTGGAAGCCCTCGCCTTCGTCCACCTCGAGGCGCAGGCCGAGCCCCTCCGCGCCGCAGGCGGCGAGCGCCGCGAAGAGCTCGCGTCCCCGGACCAGCCACGGGCCGGCGGGCAGGAACCCGGGCTGCCCCTTCGCTTCGACGAAGCCCGTGCCGGGACCCGAAAGCGTCGCGTTGCGGATGATCGGCTCGCGATCGGTGACGTCGTTCGCGACGAAGAAGGCGCTGCGCGCCAGGAGCTCGTCCCGGGTCGGCAGCGCGCGCAGGTCCACGTCGGCCAGCAGCACGAAGGCGAGCTCGACCTCGTAGTCGAGGAGCGTCACGCCCGCCGGCGCCGCCAGCGCGCCGAAGGGCGCGCCGGGTTCGACCGGCTTGGGGAACACGAACACGTCGCCGCCACCGGCCTCCTCGGCGTGGGCCGCGTAGTTGAGCCCGGCGGCCACCACGACGCGCCTCTCCGCGTCGATCGCCGCTTGCGGGAGGCGGAAGGGGGCGCAGATGCGCCCGGCCCGCTCGGAGGCGGCGATGCGCCAGAGCGGCGCGGCGTCCGGGGCCGCGGCCGCCCGCTCGAAGACGTCCGCGAGGTCGGATCGGCCCCCGGGGATCGGCGCGAACGCGCTGGGCACGCCGTCCTCGTGGCTGACCACCCGGGCCTGGAACGGCCGGCCGTCGGGGCCGACGACCCGGGCCACCCGCACCAGCCCCTGGCCCTCGAGGCAGCGCTCAAGGTCCGGAGAGCCCTGCGCCGGGCCGCCGCCCCGGGCCAGCAGCAGCAGGGGCGCGAGGAGCATCGAGGCGAGCAAGCGGGATCGGGTGGTCGCCATTGCTGGGGTATAGCCTTCCCGGCTCGAAGCAGGCCCAGCCTCGTCGCTCGACTACCGGGTGCCCAGCGAGCCGTCGCGCATTGCCCGGATCCTGGGCGGGCGCTACATCCCAGCGCCAGATCCAGCCTGGTGCGGGCCGGATCGGGCTCAGATCGAGTTGGCACGCAGATTGCGTGCGCTGGGGGCGCTGTGATCGAGAGTGTGGAGATCCGGGAGCCGGTCGGGCTGGACGACTACGCCGACGTGGTCCATCTGGCCGAGGCCGTCCGTTCCTTGCGCGAGGAGGCCACGCGGCTCCTCCCGGCGCTGCGCGGGCGCAAGCTGTGGATGGTGAACTCCACCGCCCAGGGCGGCGGTGTGGCCGAGATGCTGCCCAAGCTGGTCTCGCTCCTGAACGAGCTGGGCCTGCCCACCGAGTGGGTGGTGATGGGGAGCGACGAGCCGCGCTTCTTCCACCTGACCAAGCAGCTCCACAACCTGATCCACGGCGCCGGCGACCCGGGGCTGGGCGACGAGGACCAGCAGCTCTACGCCGCCGTGAGCTCCGCGAACGCCGCGGAGCTGAAGAGCCGCCTGCGGCCGGACGACATCCTCGTGATCCACGACCCGCAGCCCCTGGGCATGGGCGCGCTGCTGAAGCGCGAGCTGGGTCTGCCGCTCTTCTTCCGCTGCCACATCGGCCTGGACGAGGACGGCCCGGAGACCCGCGCCGCCTGGGGGTTCCTGCGCCCCTACGCGGAGGCGTGCGACTACGCGATCTTCTCGGCGCCCGAGTACATCCCGGACTTCCTGGCCGGCAAGGCCGGGCTCATCAACCCGGCCATCGACCCGCTGAGCTTCAAGAACCGCGAGCTCACGCCCCACAAGCTGGCGGGCATCCTGAAGAACGCGGGGCTCGTGCGCTCGCGGCACCCGGTGGTGCCCGAGGACTTCGAGCGCCAGGCAACGCGCCTGCGACCCGACGGAACCTTCGCGCCCATGAACGAGGAGACCGACGTCGGGATCCTCTTCCGCCCCATCGTGACCCAGATCTCCCGCTGGGATCGCCTGAAGGGCTACGCGCCGCTGCTCGAAGCGTTCGTGCGCCTGAAGCAGGGGATCCTGGCGCGCGACGTGTCGGACCGGCAGCGGCGCCGGCTGGGCCAGGTGCGGCTGGTGCTGGCCGGGCCGGAGCCCTCCGCGGTGACCGACGACCCCGAGGCCCAGGACGTGCTGGCCGAGCTGATCGAGGGCTACCGGCGCCTCCCGCACTGGCTCCAGGACGAGGTGGCGCTGGTGTCCCTCCCCATGAGCTCGCGCGACGAGAACGCGCTGATGGTGAACGTGCTCCAGCGCTGCTCCAGCGTGGTGGTGCAGAACTCCCTGCGCGAGGGCTTCGGCCTCACGGTGACCGAGGCCATGTGGAAGCAGTGCGGCGTCCTGGGCAGCCGGGCCTGCGGGATCCGCCAGCAGATCCGCGACGATATGGACGGCCGCCTGATCGACGACTGCGAAGACGCGGACGGTCTCGCCGAGCTGCTCCAGACCGCCCTCGACGACCTCCCGGGGCGCATGCGCTGGGGGCACAGCGCCCAGCGCCGCGTGCACGACGAGTTCCTGATCTTCACCCAGGTCCGGCGCTGGCTGGAGACCCTCCACGACCACCTGCGGGCGTAGCCGGCTCGCGGCTCTCGGTCGTCGACGCCCGCGTCACCGGCGCGATGGTATGCTCTAATCGAATCCCTTGAAGTGGGAGGCCGGGAGACGAGAAGGAGAAGAGCAGATGGAGAACGGAAGTGCGCCGCTCGCGGGCTACAAGGTCGTCGTCTCGGGGGTCCACGTACTGAAGGCGCGCATCAGCGCGCTCTTTTCCGCGTGGGGCGCGGACGTCATCGAGATCGCCGCGCGTTCGACCCAGGGAGACGGAGCCCGATTCGTTCCCCCGCTCCACGGTGACAACGACTCGTACTTCTTCTGGGCGCAGAACTACGGTCGGCGTCGGATCGTCGCTCTCGACCTTCGCAAGCAGGAAGGCCGCCAGGTGGCCTACCGGCTGCTGGAGGACGCCGACGTCTTCGCCACGAATCTGCCGTCCAAGGTGTTGAAGCTCTCAGGGGTGGGGTGGGAGGATCTCGAGCCCCGCTTCCCCCGCCTGGTGGGTGCCTACGCTTCCTACGCCGGTGAGGACGGGCCCGAAGCGCAGCGCACTGGCTACCACCACACGGCGATGGCGCGACTGGGCATCGCGATGCTGGCGAGCCCGGCAGGGCCGGTTCTCGGCGCGATCCCGTGGATCGACCACGGGACCGCGGGGCGGCTGCGGGAGTTGATCCTCGTGGCCCTCCTCCAGCGCGAACGCACGGGAAAGGGCTGCAAGGTGGAGACGAGCCTGCTCGAGTACGGCGCCGAGACCCTCGGCTACCACGCCGCGCTTGCCTGGACGCCCCGCCTCGCGGAGCGCGTGCACGTGGACGCCAAGCAGTGGGACCGACACCATACGGTTCCGACCCTCTTCATGTCTCGTTGCAGCGATGGCTCGCGCCCCGTGGTGGGAGCCGTGATGCGGGCCCAGGTCGTCAAGCTCCTGCGTGCCCTGGGGCTCGAGCATCTCCTCGAGGACGAGCGCTTCAAGACCTCGGAGGCGCGCAGGCGGAACGCCCACGCGCTGCTCGCGATCATCCACGGGAAGACGCGGCACATGAAGGGGGAGGAGCTCGTGGAGCTTCTCGAGCGAGAGGGCGGCGTGCCCGTGGAGGCGCATCGGGACATCGCCGCGGTGCGAAACGATCCGCAGCTCGAGGCGCGCGGCATGATCTGGGAGATCGACGGCCCCGATGGCCTCCCCATGACGGTCCCCGGCATCGCAGGGCGGGTCGGAGGCCACCAGCCCGATCGCGAACGCGCGCGACACTATGCCGAGGACACGGAGGACGTGCTCCGGGATCTCGGCTACAGCGACGAGGACCTGGCGCTCTTGGAGAAGAACGAGGCCATCTACCGGGCTTCGTGACGGTAGGCGCGTGGCCCGGTGCCGAACCAGCGCCGGCAGGCGCGGCCGAAGTTGGCGGGCTCGGTGTAGCCGAGCCGGTAGCCGACCTCGGTCACCGTGAGGTTCGGGTCCGCGAGCAGCTCGCTCGCGCGGCGCCGTCGGTGGGCGTCGAGGAGCTCGCGGAACGACGTGCCGCAGCGCCCGAGCCGGCGCACCAGCGTCCGCCGCGAGAGATGGAGCTGCGACGCCACCGGGTCGAGCTCGAGCCCGGCGTCCCCCGCGCCTTCGAGGATGCGCTCGACCTGGGCGACGATGAACTCCTCGCCCTGCAGGCGACGCTCGGCCGCGGCCAGGCGCTCGACCGCACCGTGATGGAGCGCCGGATCGGCGAAGGGGCAGGGCAGCGGCAGCCAGTCGCTGGGCACGGCCAGCGCCGACGTCGCCTGGCCGAACGCGACCGGTGCGTGCAGGAACTCGGGGTAGCGATCCGCGTACTCCGGCGCGGCGTAGTCGACCCGGCAACGGCCCTCGCTCATGGGACGGCCGAGCGCGGACTCGACCAGCGCCTGGATGCTCAGGAAGAGCATCTCGACCAGCGGCGGCCAGATCTCCGGCTCGAGCCGGAGCTGGGGCTCGACCCGGAGCTCGA
>CAMYLJ010000071.1 GCA_947259215.1 uncultured delta proteobacterium | reverse complement strand
TTCTTCATCGGCGTCGGCCCGACCTTCGACAGCGAGGGCAACAACTACTACGCCCCGTTCCAGAACTACCGCAACGACTACTACACGACCCCCGGCCCGCTCGGCGCGCTGGGACCGATCGAGCCGCCCGGGGATCCGGTGCTCTACCGCAAGATCATCTCGCGGGATTCGGACGGCGATCTTCGCTGGGTCTTCGACCATCCCAGCAACGCGTCTCCGGGCGCATCCACGCCGATGATCCTGAACGACCCCGACAACCCGGGCGAGGAAACCGTCTACTTCGCGCTGAGCGACCGGACTCTCGCCCTGCGGACCAACGGCAGCCTGATCTACGATGCACCGACCGGTCAGCCGAGCACGGTCGGCGGTTCGTTCCAGAACGTCATCGGCATCAACTATCAGACCGCCGCCGATGTGGTCATGTCGCTCGCGGTCAACGGGGCGCTCGTCGTCAAGGACCGCGCCACCGGGAAGAATGCCCTCAACGACCCCTTCTACCAGGTGCCCGGCGAGCCGACGCCGGCGGGTCCGCCCCCCGCGCTGCCTCCCCCGGTGCTGGCCGCTGCGGAGCAGATCTTCAAGCGCTTCGTCAACCTCGGTACCCTCACCTTCACGGAGTTCATCGACGCGCTGCTCGGCAACGGCCGCCGGGTCGTAAACGACTTCGGCGTGGACCAGGCCACCGGGCGCATCTGGATCGGCGGAACCGCGCCGGACGCCGAGGACGGCACCGTGGACGGCGTCTCCGAGCTCGGCGCCCTCTACCAGGTGGAGCTGATGCCGAACGGCACCGCACCCGACGGGCGGACCCTGTACGATGCGCAGGAAGTCTGCTACTACTCGTTCGCGGGCGGCACGGCCTCCACCCCCACGCTCAACCAGAGTGGGAGCCGCATCTACATCGGCGACAACGAGGGGAAGCTCGTGGCGATCGATGCCGCGAGCGGTAGCTGCGCCGAAATCTGGTCTCTCGACGTCGGCGGGCAGATCGTGACTTCCCTCGCTGTCTCGTCGGACAACGCCGAGATCTACGCTGCCACGCTCCTCAACATCGTCAAGGTAGTCGACAATGGCAACGACGGTTCCATCGAGTGGGTTGCGGATCTCGACGCCTTCGAGTTCCCCGTCAACCCTCTTCCGGTTCCCGGGCTCGGACCCGTCCAGCTCCTGAACTTCCAGCTGCTGAACGCCGGCATCAAGGCGAACTCGGTGTCCGTCCACATCGGCGGTGGGCCGGTCATCGGCTTCCCGCTTCCGCTCGCGCTCGGCGTGGGTGAGCTGGACCGTGAGACGGGAGAGCTCCGCTACTTCACGGTGGGGCCCGAGGAGAGCATCGCTGCCATGAACTCGGGCCCGGACGGCTCCGTCTACCTGGGGAACGCCCCCTTCCGCCGGATCATCGCCAGGGTGATCTTCGGACCCCTGACGGACCCGATCATCGGTGGAACCACGAAGTACGGCCAGCTCCGCTCCGACCTGGTGATCCGCGACGCCGCGTGCGCGGCGGAAGCCCGGGCAGACAACGCCTGGACGTACCGAGACGTCTGTCCGGACTCGGCGGAGGCCGACGTCACCCAGCTGCGCGAGCTGATCGCCCAGGCTCGGGACGTGGCGCCGACCGCGGTGGGGGCGGGCGATCTCAGCGCCAAGCAGTGGGCCAAGTTCGACAAGGAGTTCAAGAAGGCCGAGAAGAAGCTCGACACAGGTAAGCTCCAGCACCTGAAGCCCGCCTCCAGCGCGTTCCGGCGCGTGTGCAGGGCCTTCGAGTAGCGAGGCCACGCAGCGGACCGAAGGCGCCGGGAGGTCCGCCTCCCGGCGCCGGTCACGGCGTCACGATCGCGAAGCCCTGGGGCGCCGGTGAAAACAGGCGGAAGAAGCGCACCGCGTCCAGAAGGCTGCCCTCCAGGCTGAGATCGTCGGACAAGAGCGTCTCTCGGATCCCGACGTTGCGGAGCATCATGTCCACGAAGAGCGGATGTGTGATCTCCAGAGTCGCGGCGGCATCCGGGGACGGGTCATGCCGCCTGTGGTGGAGCACGCCGTTCGATATCTCGAGCACGAAGCTCTCGTCCCGATCCCGGAAGACCACGTTGAGGACCAGCTTCGTATCGGCTGCGCCTGGGCCGTCGAGGCTCACGGCGATCGCGTCGAAGAAGGCGTCGAGCGGCGTGTTCATCAACACGGCACGTTGGTTGGCTGCGAGATTCGCGGAGTCCTCCGGGACTCCCTTCTCGAGTTCCAGCGCGGCGACCAGGTAGCTATTGCGCCACTGCGTGCTCTCGGAGGCGTAGCCGAGCTGCCGGTAGCTGGCTGCGAGCAGGCCACGTGCGGCTCGGTCGTCCGGCTCCGCAAAGACCAGGTGGTTGAGCAGCTCGGCGGCCCAGCGGTACTCGCCAGCGTCGTAGCTCTCCTGGGCGCTCGCGAGAAGGGCGTCTGCACCACCGGCCAGCGCCACGTAGCGCCCGGCAGCGTCCTCGGGCGGCAGCGGGTCCAGGTTTGCCGGGTTGCCATCGTACCAGCCGAAGTAGAACTGGTAGACGGCCTTGATGTTGTGCTTCAGGCTTCCGTAGTAGCCGCGGAGATCGAAACGTCGGGCGAGCGCTTCGGGAAGAGTCAGCTCCTCCGCGATCTCGCGGGGCGTGAGCCCGCGGTTCGCCAGGCGAAGGGTCTGGTCATGGATGTACTTGTACACGTCGCGCTGGCCCTCGAGGAAGCTCGCGACCTGCTCCCGACCCCAGACCGGCCAGTGGTGGCTCCCGAAGTACACCTCGCTCTCGGGGAAGAGCGTGAGGGCCTCGTCGATGTAGTCGCTCCAGGCCAGCGCGTCCCGCACCTTGGCCCCTCGCAGCGTGTAGAGGTTGTGCATCGTCATCGATACGACCTCCGCGCCACAGAACGTCCGGTGTGTCGGGAGATAGAACATGAACTCGGCCGGGGCCTCGGAGCTCTGAGCCATCTGGAACACGAAGGGAACGCCGTCGAGGACGAGCTGCTCCCCGGTGGTCGTGACCTCCTGGGTCGGCGGCAGCAGGCCGGCCTGGCCGATAGCCAGCACCTTGCCGAGTCCGATGTCCACGTGGCCTTCCGGCCCGGTCGAGAGGATCTGCCCGTAGACGAAGCCGACGCGTCGTAACATCGCAGGGCCGGCGAGAAGGTTCTCCCGAGTGGCGGCATCGATGAAGCCGGCTGGCGCCACGATGGGGACCTCGCGCTCCGCGGCTTCCTCCTCCGTCAGGATTCCGAGGACGCCCCCGAAGTGGTCGGCGTGGCTGTGCGTGAAGACCACGGCGGTGACCTGCTTGTGGCCCAGGTGCGCGCGGGCGAAGGCCAGCGCGTCCCGGGCCGTCGCTTCCGTCGTGAGGGGGTCTACGACGATCCAGCCCCCGTCGCCGTCGATCAGCGTCATGTTCGCCAGATCGAAACCGCGTAGCTGGTGGATCCCCGGTGCTACGCGGTAGAGACCCGCTCGATTGTTGAGCTGTGCCTGGCGCCAGAGGCTCGGATGGACCGTGGTCGGGGGCTCCCCGGCGAGGAAATCCCAGTCGGCGAGCGTACGAGTCGGTCCACCCGTGTTCGGGTAAGCCACCGCGGATGGGTCCGCTGCCGCGACGAGACCACGCTCGGCGTCGGCGAACGCGTGTCGATCGGTGAAGTCAAGGCCTTGGGCTGCCCGCCGATTGCGTTCGGCCGTAGGAGATGTTGCATCGGTTCCTGTGGGCTCCAGCGGGGCAGGCTGTCCACACGCCAGGAACATCGACCCAACCAAGGAGACGACCAACCCGCCAACGCGCATATCGATTTCTCCGATCCGGTGACGTTGAAGAAGGCGACTCTAGCAGCGCTGATCCGACGGAATCACGAGGACTTGCGCCTCGCGGACAATGCCCTGATCGAGGTCCTGCGCCCCGCGTCTCGGCGCGACGACGCACTTGGCGACAAGGGTTCCCGAACCGAAATTGAAGCGCCGCAAGGACTTACGGGTGTGCCCTCCTGGATTCGAACCAGGGGGAAGGAGAAAAAGAAGAAGTGATTCCGGGTGCTTACAAGCGCGGATCTCGTTTGCGACTAGTTGGCGACAAACGGGCGGCCGTCGGTCTTCCGTGAACGAGGATACGAACGATTTACCGGGACTCTTGCAAGCGTACGAACCATCCGGACAGTTCAGCCGTGATCGACTCAGAGCGGCTTCCATCTGCGACGAGGATCTGGATCCCGGAGGAGGTCTTGACAGCCAGCCGGGAGGGGCCACAGACTGGGCTTCCCGCCGCTGGAGCCCCGCCGATGCAAGTCCGGTTCTGGGGAACGCGTGGATCGCTTCCGAAGCCTGGTCCCATGACACTTCGCTACGGCGGCAACACGTCGTGCGTCGAGGTGCTCTCCGACGACGGTACGCTGGTGGTGCTGGACTGCGGCTCCGGGATCCACGATCTCGGCCTCGCCCTGGTGCGCGCGCGGGACGGTCCCATGCACGGCCACTTGCTGGTCGGCCACGCCCACTGGGACCACATCCAGGGTCTGCCCTTCTTCGCCCCCCTCTTCAGCGATGCGGATCGCTGGGACCTCTATGCGCCGGGGGGGCGGATCCAGCAGCTCGAGGCCTCCCTGGGCAACCTCATGTCCTACGACCACCACCCGATCACGCTCCAATCCCTCGAGGCGCAGGTCGGCCTCCACGACCTCACGGAAGGCGAGTTCACGATCGGCGGGATCCGCGTCATCACCCAGTTCCTGCATCATCCCGCTCTCACGCTCGGCTACCGTCTCGAGGCGGACGGGGCCGTGCTGGTCTACGCCAGCGACCACGAGCCGCACACGCTCCATCCGCTGGCGGCGGGGCCCGGCGAGCCACCGATCCACCACGAGGATCAACGCCACGTGCGGTTCCTCGCCGGCGCCGACCTCGTGATCCACGACAGCCAGTACACGATGGATGATTTCCCCGCGAAGGCGGGCTGGGGCCACACGCCGATGGAGCGCGCCGTCGATTACGCGAGCGCCGCCGGCGCGCGCCGACTCGCGCTCTTGCACCACGACCCGGAGCACGACGACGACACGGTCGATGCGATCGTCCACCGGGCCGCCGAGCGGGCCGCAAATGCGCCCCACAAACCGGATGTCTTCGCCGCCGCGGAAGGCCAGAGCGTCGAGCTCCCGCGGCGCCCGCTCTCCGATCGGGGAGTCGGGCCGCGCCCCTCCGCGCTGCTTCCGAGCGAGCCTCCCCAGGCGGCGACAGTACTCGTCGTCGAAGACGACCCCGACATGCTGGAGCTGATCCGCCTGCACCTCCGCCAGGAAAAGCTGCGCGTCGTCTGCGCGACCGATGGAGAGGCGGCGCTCCGCGTGGCACGCGAAGAGCGGCCCAGCCTCATGCTACTCGACTTCAACCTCCCCTTCCGCGACGGATTCGAAGTCTGCCGCATCCTGCGCGCCGACGGCGAAGAGCGCCTCCGCGACCTGCCGATCGTGATCCTGACGGGCTCTCGGCTCCAGGAGGAAGCCGTCACGGAGGCGTTCCTCGCGGGCGCGACCGACTTCATGATGAAGCCGATCAAGCCGCCCCTGTTGCGCTCGCTCGTACGCGGCTGGCTCATGCGCCAGCGTCCCGGTTAGTCCGGGCCTGGGCGAGCGCACGCTCGATCGAGCTCCAGAGGCTCTCCGCGTCGGCGCCCGACGCGCCTCCGAGCGCGTCGAGGCCGTCCACCACGCGCTCCATCTCGGCGCTGACCGACGCGAAACCGTAGGAGGCCGCGCTGCCGTAGAGGTTGTGGGCGAGGCGTCTGGCGACGAGGTAGGCCTCGCCGCCCGGGCGGCTGTCCCGGGCCGCAGCGAGTGCGGCGGCGACTGCGTCGATGCGCGCCGGCAGCTTTCGCGCGAACGCCTCGCGGAGCGCGGCAAGCTCTCGATCGAACGCGGAATCGCGCGGCGTCAGAGCTCCGCCACGATGCGGCGGATCTGATCCGGCAGCGCGGCCGGATCGAAGGGCTTGCGGATCACGCCCGCCGCCCCCAGCGAGCGCAGCTGCGACACCTCGTGCTTCTGCGCCTTGGCAGTCAGGAAGATGACCGGGGTCTCCGCCGAGCACAGCTGCTCCCGCAGCCGGGCCAGGGTGGTGGGCCCGTCCATGTCGGGCATCATGACGTCGAGGAGGATCACGTCGGGACGCTCGCGCTCGGCCGCCTCCAGGGCCTCGGGGCCCGACGCGGCCACGGCCACCTCCCAGTGGCCGACCCGGCTCGCCGTGAGGCGGGTCACGGTTCGGATGTCCTCGTCGTCGTCGACCACCAGCAGCTTCTCGATCTTCACCCGACATCCTCCGGCTGCCCCGACCGCCCTTCGTCGAGCAGGAACAGGACCGTCTCGATCAGCTGCTCCGCGGAGACCTCCGACTTGACGAGGCTCGCCGCCAGCGCCTGCGGCGGCTCCCCGTCGGTCTCCTGCCCGGCGAACACGATCACCGGAGTCCGGCGATCGAGCTGGCGCACCGCCTCCAGCCCGGAGCCGTCGGGCAAGCCGATGTCCACGATCACCAGATCGAACCGCTCGCTTCGCAATCGCTCGCGGGCTGCCGCCAAGGTGGCGGCTTCGACCAGATCGGCCCGGTCGCCCACGAGACCCCGGACGATCCGGCAGAGGTCCGGGTCGTCCTCGATGTGGAGGATCCGGGGTCGCGAGGGGCGCGGACGCCGCAACGCGAGATCGAGCGCACCCACGAGACGCTTCTCGTCGAGCGGCTTGGAGATCCAATCGACGATCTCGAGGGCGTCCCCGTCGAGGCGCCCTCGCTCGACGTCGGCCGAAGCCGATACGACGACGACGGGAAGCGAGGCCGTCCCGGCGCTTGCGCGGAGATGCCGCAGCAGCTCGATGCCGTTGCGGTCCGGGAGCCCGAGATCGAGGGTGACGGCATCGTAGCGCTGCTCTTGCATGCACGCCTCGGCGGCAGCGGCGGTCCCGGCCACGTCCACGATGTAGCCGTGCCACCCGAGCACGCCCGAGAGCACCCGAGCCGTGTCGGGGTCGTCCTCGCAGACGAGGACCCGGCGGCCCGGCCGCGGTGCGGGCTCTGCCTCGATCGCGGAGCCCGCGAGGGGCAGCTCGACGAAGAACGTCGTGCCGCGTCCGACCTCGCTCTCGAACGAGATGGCCCCGTTCATCTCGTCGACGATTGCCTTGCAGATGTTCAGGCCGAGCCCGGTTCCGCCCGCGCGGCGGGTGCTCACCTTGCCGGCCTGGGTGAATCTCTCGAACAGCTGGTCGCGGAACTCATCGGGAATCCCGGGACCGCGGTCGCGCACCGAGATCCGCGCCCGCCCTTCCGCCACCGCGGCCTCCAGCACGATCTCCTCGCCGGCGGGCGAGAACTTGGCCGCGTTCGAGAGCAGGTTGGTCAGGACCTGCTGCATGCGATCGCCATCGGCGAGGATCGCGGCGTCGGGAACCGGTTCGCGGAGCACACAGCGCACGCCGCAGGTCTCGGCAAACGGACGATTCGCCTCCAGGGCCTCGGCCAGGCAGCTCGCCAGCCGCAGCGGCCGGAGCTCGAGCTCCAGCTTGCCGGACTCGATCTTCTCCAGGTCGAGGATGTCGTTGATGAGACGGGTGAGCCGCTGCGTGTTGCGGTAGGCGATGTCGATCAGCTTGCGCCCCTCTTCGGACAGGTCACCCACGGCGCCTTCCGACACGAGGCCGAGCGAGCCGCTGATCGAGGTCAGGGGCGTGCGCAGCTCATGGCTGACGGTGGAGATGAAGTCGTCCTTCAGCTCCTGCACCCGCTTTCGCGCCGTGATGTCGCGCAACATGCCCACGAACTGGCGACCGCGGCCCAGGCGCATCTCGTTGACCGACAGGTCGGCCGGAAAGGTGGTGCCGTCCTTGCGCAGCGCGGTGACCTCGCGGCTCCTTCCGAGGATGTGCGGCTCGCCGGTCTCGAAGTATCGCCTCAGGTAGCCGTCGTGCTCGCTCCGGTAGGGCTCCGGCATGAGGTGCGTCACGTTCCGCCCCACCAGCTCGGCCGGGTCGTACCCGAAGATCTCCAGCGTGGCCGGGTTCACTGCCTGGATGACGCCTCTCTCGTCGATCACGATCAGGGCGTCGAGCACCGTGTCGAAGGTGGCGCGCAACCGGACCTCGTTCTCGCGAACCGCTTCTTCCGCCTGCTGGCGCGCCACGACCTGCCCGAGCTGCGTGCCCACGCTCTCCGCGAGGGCGAGCAGAGCCTGGTCCGCCTCCACCTCTTCCGGAGCGAAGAACTCGAGCACGGCGACGACCTCGCCCCCCACCTGGACGGGGAAGCCGAACGCGCCGCGGACACCGATGTCTCGCGCCTGGCGGGCGCGCGGGAAGTTCTCGTCCTCCTGCACGTTCCGGATCCACGCGGGCTTGCGGGAGGCGAGGATCCTGCCCGGCAGGCCGACGCCCGGCGCGAAGCGCGTCCGCTCGGTGATGCTGCGGAAGGTCTGGAAGCCCTGCGGATCCTGCGGGTACCAGATCGGCGAGGGCACCAGCTCCGGGCCGCCCGCCGGATCGGGCAGGTACACGTGGGCCACGGGCCAGCCCGTGGCCTCGCAGACGATGCGGATGCAGTGGCGGAGCGCGTCCCCGAGCGAATCCGCGGCGACCGCCATGCTGGTGACGCTGTGCAGGATGCCGGCTTCGCGAGCGCTGCGGTCGAGGGAGGCTTGCGCCTTGTGGCGCTCGGTCACCTCGCGAAGGGCGGCGCGGGACGCGATGAGGGCGACCGCGATCAGGACGAGGCCGATGGCGAGCGTTCCGTATGACATCCATCCGATGCGCTCGGCGTAGGCCCGCGCGTGGCCTTCGTAGGCCGCGACGACGGCCTCCATGCCCACCAGGAAGCGCTTCTCGCCGGCCAGGAGCTCGCGGACCTCGCTTTCGACACTGCTGCGGGGCGGCCCGTCGGCAACCGACGAGGCGATGGCCTGGGCGGCTCGCACCACGCGCTGCTGGTGCGGCTCGATCGCGTCCAGGAGCGAGGTGATCTGCGCCTCGATCTCATCCGGAATGGGCGTCGCGCCGGCCGACGCCCGCAGCGCGCGGTGCGACGCCTGCCAGGCCTCGAGGTCCCGCTCGAGCTCGCGCCCGACCAGGTCGTCCCCCTCCGGCCGAAGCGAGGACGCCAGCAACAGGCTCGACCGGACGATCCGCTCACACAGCATGCGCTGTCGCCCGGCCTGGTTGATCACGCTGGCCTCCGCTGAGACCTTCTCGAGCGTGGTCACGACCCAGGCGGTGCCCCCGACGGCCACGACAGCCATGAAGGCGAGGAGCCACCGGTGGTAGCGGCGCACCAGCCTGAGCGGGTCTCCGCCGGAATCCCAGCTCCGCTGGGCCGGCCCCGCCGCATCCGGCGGCGGGCCAGGGGCCTTGGCGGGGGAAACGTCAGCCACGGGCGACCTCCCGAGCAGTGTGCACCTACCTCCGCGGCACGACAACCACCCGGGGCGTTCGGGACCGTGAGACACCGGCTCTCACCCCGGGGCTCGTCGGGCGCGGATCAGCCCTCGGCGGGCTCCACCCGCACGCTCCCCCGCGTGCCGTCGAGCTCGACGCGCATTCCCGTGGCAAAGCGCGTCGTTGCCCCGGGGACGCCCATCACCGCGGGGATCCCGTACTCGCGCGCCAGCAGCGCGCCGTGGCTGAGGAGCCCGCCCGTCTCGGTGATGAGGCCGCCCAGGATCGGGAAGACCCCCGTCCAGGCCGGGTCGATGTTCCGGGCCACCAGGATCTCGCCCGGCTCGAGGCGGTCGAGGCCGGCGACGTCCTCGACCACGCGAAGCACGGCCTTCGTGACGCCGCGGGATGCCCCGAGCCCAAGTCGATCGTCATCGAGGGCCGGCCCCTCCCGCGGATCGCCCTCCGCCACCTCGCCCTCGGTCTCGACGCCGTCGAAGAGGTGGGTGGCGGGCATGCGGTCCTTCCAGCGCTGGTAGTGGTCCCTGCGCTCCGCGATGGCGGCGCGCAGGGCGTCGCTCGGCGCGGGCTCGGCGAGCTGGTGCGCGAGCTCGCCCGACTCGAGCAGGAAGACCTCGAAGGGCTCGGCCAGCACACCCTCGCGCTCGAGGCGGCGGCCGATCTCGAGCAGGAGCTGGCGCGCGTGCGCCAGCAGGTAGTCCAGGTGGTAGCGCTGATTCTCGCGGTAGAC
>CAMYLJ010000070.1 GCA_947259215.1 uncultured delta proteobacterium | reverse complement strand
CTCCACTCGAGGCCGCCTGGCCAACGCGGGGGCAGACGCCGGATTGCAGAATCGCAGGCGAAAAGGAGAGGTTTGTCTTGCAATCCTCCCCTATGGAAAGGCGATTTCGGTCAAATCGACGTACGCTGAGGTAGATACGCCTCGCACCGGGACCAGACGCGCCTCGAGTTCCGGCAGCTCGTCCCCGGCGATCAGGACGCGCTCTAGCGGACGGTCGGCAGTTCGAGCCTGCGATCCCCGGAACTGTTATGATGAGAGCGTCTCGGAGGTCCCGCCCCGCTCCTCCCCCCGGGTTCGCTCCGGATTTCGTGCACACTGTCGGGTTCCCACGGAAGGCCTTTGATATGACCATCGAAGGAAGCATGATGCTTTGTTTGCAGATCGTCGGCTGGGTCGCCTTCTCGGCGGTCCTGACATCCTTCATCGAGCACCAGGTGCACCAGAAGCTCATGCACAGAAGGAGCATTGCGGCGTTCAAGCGCACATTCGAAGCCCACGCGCTGGTTCATCACAAGCACTACTCCAAGGTGTTCAGCGATGAGCCTGTTGCTCCCGGTGAAGACAAGGAGATTCGCTTGACGGTGCGTAAGGCGCCGATCAAGGCTCTCCCGTTTGCTGTGGGTATCGCCCTGTTTTCCTGGCTGGGAGCGGCGATCTTCGTGGCGACGATGGTCTTTCATCATTGGGTCTGGAACAACATCCATCTGGAGATGCACAAACCCGAGCAACGGATCTTCAGCCGCTGGCGGATCTATCGGTTTCTGGCACGCAATCACTGGCTGCATCACCGATACCCGAGCAAGAATTTCAACGTGGTCTTCCCGCTGGCCGATTACATTCTTCGGACTCACGCCGGAGCCACCGACGCCGACATCCAGTGCATGCGGGAGCAGTTCGGAACACCGGCAGCAAAGCCGATGCCGATCTAGACGGCATGTGGTCGAACGCGCCGGCCTCTCGTGGGACGTCGCGCAGGGCATCCTGGGACACAGCGACTGGGAAGACCGGCTCGAGGAGAACCGGCTCGCCATGTACGGCTTCGGGTCGTGGGGCGTAGCGAGTTGCAGCCAGAGCCGGAGTCCTGCCCCCAGAGCGCGCGAGGCCTGACGCATGGCGAGCCCCGGAGCCCCTCCACGGGCATTCCCCTCCGCCGGGTCAGAAGACGGAGTTGGTCATTCTTTCTCCGCGACGATTCTCCAGTTCAAATCTGCAATCTTGGCTTTTTCGGCGTCGGTCCAGGCTTGCCCGCCCTTTTGAAGGAGATCGAGCGATTCCTCGACCCATGGAGGTGAGACGCCAATGGCCTCGAGGACTTTGATCACTCTTCGACCCCGATAGATCAGATCGCGCTTCTGCTCGCACAGCGGCCAAGCTTCACTTTTCGAGGGCGCCGAGATGAGAACATTGAATCCGGCTCTTTCCAAAGCAGCACAGACGTCGGCCGGATACATCGATTGGGTAGCCGCCAGAGTCGGAAGGAAGAGCTTGTGAAGTGCCACATGCTCTTCGTTCCCCCAATCGAAATGGGGGGTCAACAAATACTCCGAACAAGCGTATCGAGCTCCGGGTTTCAGCACCCGGTGCATTTCCCTGGCATGGGCATCCAACTCCGCCTTCTTGAAGAAGGGCCAGACGGCCTGGAAGGAAAAACAGCCGTCGAAGATGTTCGATTCGTACTCGAGAGGCTTGTGATGATCGCCAACCTTGAAGTGAAGTGAATCGCTCATTCCACATTCCGCTGCCCAGTCGATGGCGTTCTCAATTTGATTCGGATCGATGTTGTAACCGGACACCTGGCCACCGGTCAGCGTGGCGACGTAATGCGAAATTCGTCCTCTGCCGCATCCCATGTCCAATAGATGAGAGCCTTCAGGATTCTTCAGGCTCAGCTCTTTCAACACAGCCTGTTCGCACAGCAACTGATTCCCATACAAACCCTGCGACTCGTTCAGCTGTGGAGGAATGTAGAGCTTCTCCAGATCGAAGATCGACAACATGTTGTTCAAGACCTTGTAGTAGTCCGCGACTGCTTTCGTCTCGTCCTCCGTCTCAGTCTTCTCGCCGGCTTGCATTCGTTGAAAGAACTTATACGCGTCGATACACGCTTGCTTGTCCTCCTCGGGCAACGTTGCCAATCTCTTCAAGCCGATGAACGCGGTCTTGATTCTGTACCAATCCACTTTGTACGACCCGCCTTGTACGACGTGTAAAGGATTCGCGGAACCGAACTTCAAACCCGCTCTTCGTATCCGAGAACGGATAGTCTGTCTGGCAAGCTCGGCGGTGGCAAGGCAGAGGGCCCCAGCAAGAACGCCTTGCTGCCTCGGCCTGTGGCCGGGGTGACCTCCTACGTGGCGCTGGCCCTGTATCCGGGGGCGGGCGCCTTCGCCCTGCGAAGCGCACGAGGCGCGACACCGGCCTGAGAGGGGTCCACGTTCGCGAGAAGATCGACGGGGCCGGCCGGCCCTAGGACAAGCCGCCAGGCAGCCCGCCGACCGCCCTCCGGCTCCACAACGCCAGCACGCCGACCCCCGCCGCCAGCAGGAGACCGGTCACCGGCTCGGGCACGGAGACGGCGACAATCTGGTTCGGAAAATCGCTGTCGAACCTGGTGCCCACGGCGACGCCGGGACCGAATCCGCCCGGGACCGACACCAAGAGCGCTCGCCGCTCGCAGGTCGCCGGGTCCCGCACGCAGCCGCGCCAGCCCCCCGAATCGCCGAGGGTCAGCTCGAGCTTGGCAGGGTTCCCGGCCAGCAGCTCCACCTCCATCCGGCCCCTGCTGGCCACCTTGCAGTGGGAGGTACCGTCCCGGATGCGGTTCCGCGGGTTGCACCACGCGTGGGGATGGCTCGTCTGCTCCGGGCGGGGCTCGACGAGCTCCTGGTGAGCGAAGCCGCTGCTGAAAGAGACCCTGCTCCACGTAGGCCGTGTTGTCGTAGAGGCCCGAGGCGCCGGATCGGCCGTTCCCGGGCGATCTCCTGGCGCCAGGTCTTGAAGGTCGATGTTCCTCCAGGAGGAAATCGCCCTTCCAAGCGCCTGATTTTATTGGTGAAAATGGTGGAGGCGGCGGGAATCGAACCCGGCGCACGGGCCAGAAGAAAGCAAAGAAATCAGGCACTTCCAAGTCCCGATCGGGGCGCGGACGGGGCGCGGGCAAGGGGAAGGCGCCGGCGAAGCGCGATGACGATGATCCGCCGCCACACGGCGCCGTGGCCCTTGTGGCCTCAGCAACGGGCCACCAGGACCGATACATTCGTGAGGTCGCCCCGAGCGGTCCCAGGAGGCCCGTACGCGAGATGAGCCACGAACTGCGAGACGAGCTCCTCAAGCTCTCGGTCGCCGAGCGGCTCGAGCTCGTCCAGGAGCTGTGGGACAGCATCGCCGCGGACTGCGAGCGCGAGCCCTATCCGCTCACGGAGGAGCAGCGCCTGGATCTCGAGCGGCGCCTGGCCGAGGCCGACGCGGATCCGACGGGCGGCGCTCCCTGGGAGGAGGTGCGCGAGCGCATTCGGCAGCGCCAGTGAGCCTGCCGGTCACCCTTCGGCCCCGGGCCGAGGCGGATCTCGTCGATGCGTTCGCGTGGTACGAGGAACGGCTTCCTGGATTGGGCGAAGCCTTCCTTCGCGCGGTGGATGCCTCCCTGACGCGCATCCAGCGCCACTCCGAGGCCTACCCGGAAGCGCATCCGCGCGTCCGTCGAGCCCCGCTCCGCCGGTTCCCGTACGGCGTCTTCTACGTGATCCGGGACGATCGGATCGACGTGCTCGCCGTCTACCACGCCCGCCGCCGCCCGCGCCGGTTCGAAAGCTAGGCGCGCCTGATCGTCGTCTGTTGGCGGCAGAAGTGAGGACTACGCGCCCGCGCGGCCCTCGTCTTCGACAATCCGCTGTGCGATCCACCACGCGAGCGCCCCGATGCTGAGGGCCGGGCCCGCAGCCGGTGCGCCGGCGAACACTGACGCGTCGGCCACGTGCAACCCCGGATGACCGAACGCCTGACCGCGGAAGTCGACCACGCCCCCGCCCCCGTCCGACGCCATCCGGCAGCCTCCCATGGGGTGGACGCTCATCCACGAGCGTCCGGGTCGCGCGGGCTCGTCTATCGGCTCCGCCCCTTCCCAGCCGTAGGCGCAAGCGAGCCGGTCCATGGCGGCATGGATTCGTCCGATCACCGCCTGGGGCTGGTGGCGCAGCTCGATGCCGCGGCCGTTCCAGACGACGCTGCCGTCCATGGCGTCCCTCCCGAATCCCACCAGGGAGAGCGTGCGACGGCCCTGGATGCGGCGCAGGAGCCGGCTTCCGGGCATTACCGGCGGTGTCAGCATGCCGAACGTGAACTCGCGATCCCCGTCGGCGCCCGGCACCTCCAGCACCAGATCCGACGAGTGCCCGTCCACCTCCTGCGGAACGGGCTGCGAGGGAACGCGATACCAATCGAGGACGTCGGCACCCAGGGACGCGTGAGCCCCGAGCTGATCCGAGACCGCCGCCAGTGCCCCGTCCGCGCGCGACTGGAACAGGATCTTCAGGGTGTTGAGGGTGCCGGCCGCCAGCACCACGCGACGGGCGCGCCACGTTTTCGTCGTGCCTGCGCGCCGGTCCTGGAACCGCACCTCGTAGCCCCCGTCGATGGGCGCGACGGACTGGACCGCGCACAGATCCCGCAGCTCGGCCCCCGCGGCCAGCGCCGCCGGAACCAGCGTGAGGTCCAGACTGCGCTTGGCTCCCACGTTGCAGCCGACGATGCAGCGGTTGCAGCGGGTGCACGCGTTCGGAGCCCCCTCCCTCGCCTCCCACTGGATGGCCTGGGGGGCTCTTCGCAAGGTCCACTTCGCGTCGTCGGCGAGGGCGACCAACTTGCGCCGGCCTCCCTCGTCGTGGGGTCCGGGAGCCACGCCGAGGGCCCCTTCCAGGGCCTCGTAGCAGGGCTCCATCTCGTGGGCCGTGATCTCCGGGGGCAAGGCACGGAAGAAGCTGGACGAGGGCCGCTGCATCAACGCGCCGTTCACCAGGGACGTACCCCCCACGGCCAGCGCGTTCAGCAGCAGCGTTCGCCCGTGGACGTGCACCTCGAAGAGGCCGCGGCGGGAGAGCGAGAGGCGAGCGCTGCGGCCGAACATCGACAGGTTCAGTCCCTCGAGCGCTCCCAGGAGCTGCGGAAGCGTCTCGGGGAGAGGCCGCCGTCCCGCCGCAGCGCCCCACCAGGTTCCTCGCTCGAGGACGCCCACACGCAGGCCCGCCCGCGCCAGCACCGAGGCGGCCGTCGCACCACCGTAGCCGGTCCCGACGACGACGGCCTCGTGATCCATGGCAGCGCTCACGTCGCGCCGCGTGCCGGATGCCACCACCATAGAACCGCGCACAACACGAAGAGCAGCGGCACATCGGCCCAGAGGTGCTGGAGCTCGTGGGGGTAGACGAACGCCTCGCCGAACATGACGAGCCCGTGCAGCGCGTTGGCCAGGATTCCGTAGTCGACGATCGCGCGATTGCCCAGCGGATCGCGCGCGCCGCGGATCATCAGCACCGCCCACGCAACGTACATGGCGAGCAGCATGAACAGGTACGGCGAGAACGGCGGGTAGTGCGGCGACTCCTGATGCGTGCCCCACAAGAATCCTGCCGGATACGCCACGAGGCCGAGGGGCAGGACCAGGATCACGAACCACCCGACGATCCGCATCATGCGCGCCGAGTCCATCCTCACGAACCCGCAGCTCCCGAGGCGGCCGGGGCATCGGAAACGTCGGGGTGCAACTCGTAGTTCCGCACGAAGTCGAGCAGCTCGCTCAGGACCCGGCGCGGCGAGCGCCACCACACGATCGACACGATCGGCACCGCGACGCCGATCGAGAAAAGCCCGAACCCTCCAATGATCAGGTCGTCGAGAAGACGACTATCCGGGGGCGGCCGGCCTTGCCAACGCGAAAGGAGCCCATCGAGGCCGTTGCCGGCCATGTTGCCCTGGTGCATCAGCCGCGCGACGACCTCTACGCAAGTGGCATCACGCTCGTCGAAAACGGTCCGCAGGCGTGCGCGCAACGGCGCGGGCACCGGGCCGAACCCAGCCTCGGCCCGCTCCCGGGCGTACGCCGCACCGGCAGCTAGTCGCGCATCGGACAGCGCCACCTCTCCCTGGGCGAGCCTGGCGACGTCGGACTCGCCGAGACCCACCTCCCTCCCCCACGTCTGGTGAGCGTACGAGCACCAACGACATGCGTTCACCTGGGCCACGGCGATCATGACCGTCTCGCGCAGCGCGGGGTCGAGCCGGTGGAACACGATGGCCAGAACGTGGTGAAGGTGCGCGACGATCCACAGCCAGCCCCGCAGCCAACTGCTCACGTCTTCGGTGCGCTTGCGAAAGCCGTGGAAATGATTCGCTACAGGAGGTTCCGGTCGGGTCATCGCCGTCCTCTCCAGCTCACATCAGCCTACCAGGGATCCGTACAGCGTTCTCGCCTGACGCCCGAGGACGAGTGCGCCGGGCGCATCGGCCCGAGGTTCGAAGCCCGCCAAGCCTGTGGGCACCGCACGGCACCCCCGGCGCCCCCGGCACGACTCGAACGTGCGACACCCGTTCTAGGAAAGCGATCCAGGGAATCGGGACTCCTAAGCAATCCCAGAAGCTTGCGACATTGCAGGGTTTCCGGATCCCAACACAGCTTGTCCCCACTTCTGCTCACTGTTGCTCAGTGGCGATCGCCGAGCCTGCGCTGACGGCGTGGCCAGCGCGCGACTCCTTGTGTAGTATTACTTCTTGA
This sequence comes from uncultured delta proteobacterium, assembly GCA_947259215.1. Classification (GTDB taxonomy): domain Bacteria; phylum Myxococcota_A; class UBA9160; order UBA9160; family JAFDET01; genus CAMYLJ01. Next base: position 10,423 of record CAMYLJ010000070.1, on the reverse strand, counting down.
GGTAATACCATGAAGATCACCACCAAGGGCCAGGTGACCATCCCGGTCGAGATCCGCGAGAAGCTGGGCCTGCTGCCCAACACGGAAGTGGAGTTCGAGGTCGTCGGGAAGGCCGTCCGGATGCGCAATGACCACGGACGAGATCCTGGCGCTGACCCGGGGCGATCGCTGACCATCCTCGTCGACAGCAACGTCCTGCTCGACGTCATGACCGAGGACCCGCAGTGGTCCGCGTGGTCCGGGGAGACCCTCGCAGAGTGCGCCGAGAGCTCGGCGCTCGCGATCAACCCGCTCATCTACGCCGAGGTGTCGATCCGGTTCGATCGGATCGAGGAGCTCGAGGACGCCCTCCCCGAGGAGGACTTCCTTCGACTTCCCCTGCCTGGGGAGGCTGCCTTCCTCGCAGGCAAGTGCTTCGTCCGGTATCGGCGTCGAAGCGGCGCGCGGACATCTCCCCTACCCGACTTCTATATCGGCGCTCACGCGGCGGTAGCGGGGTTGGTCATGCTCACCCGCGATCCGAGGCGCTACCGCACGTACTTCCCGGCGCTCGAGATCATCGCTCCGTAGGCATACCGAGCGCGAGGCAACTCGTCGGGCGCGCCTAGTGCGCTCAGCCTGTTCACAGCCTGGAGCGAGTGGATAGGAGGGATAAGGGATCTTCGAGGTCCAAGAACCTTCGGTTATGACCAACCCCCGGGGGAACTCAGGCTAGAGCGACCGTAGGCGGGGGATTCAAGCGGCCGCGGCGGCCCGCCAGCACCGTTCGCCGCCGGCTTCGCAGACTGGCGCGACGCCGTCGACTTCTGCGTGACGGGGCCCTACAAGATGGTCTTACAGCGCCCGCTGGGCGAGTGACGCGTCGACAGGCGGCCGTCTCGGACCCCTGAAGAGAGGAAAGTACCCCATGAGCCGAAAGAAGAATCGCGACGCTGCCGCCGGAGAGCTCGTCCCCACCTACGCCGCCCGCGAGCTCGCGACGGGCGTGCCGAAGCACCGCATGAACGAGGAGGGCATGGCCCCGCGCCTGGCCTACCAGGTGATCCACGACGAGCTGCGGCTCGACGGCTTCTCGCTGCTCAACCTGGCCACCTTCGTCACCACCTGGATGGAGCCGGAGGCTGAGAAGCTGATCAGCGAGACCCTCGACAAGAACATGATCGACAAGGACGAGTACCCGCAGACGGCGGAGATCGAGAAGCGCTGCGTCAACATCCTCGGCAACCTCTGGCACGCGCCCGGGGACGGGGACGCGGTCGGCACCTCGACGATCGGCTCGAGCGAGGCCTGCATGCTGGGCGGCATGGCGATGAAGTGGCGCTGGCGCGAGCGCCAGCGCGCGGCGGGCAAGCCCACGGATCGCCCGAACCTGGTGATGGGCGCCAACACGCAGGTGTGCTGGCACAAGTTCTGCCGCTACTGGGACGTGGAGCCGCGCGAGGTGACCGCCGAGGGCGACCGCTTCACCCTGAACGCCGAGGAGGCCGCCAAGCTCGTCGACGAGAACACCATCGGCGTGGTCGTCATCATGGGCAGCACCTTCGACGGCACCTACGAGCCGGTCGCCAAGGTCGCGAAGGCCCTCGACGCGGTGCAGGAGAAGGAGGGCTGGGACATCCCGATCCACGTGGACGGGGCCAGCGGCGGCTTCGTCGCACCCTTCATCCAGCCCGACCTCGAGTGGGACTTCCGCGTGCCGCGGGTGCAGTCGATCAACACCTCGGGTCACAAGTACGGGCTCGTCTACCCGGGCGTCGGCTGGGTCGTCTTCCGCGACCAGGCCGCGCTGCCCGACGAGCTGGTCTTCCACGTGAGCTACCTGGGCGGCGACATGATCGACTTCTCGATCAACTTCTCGCGACCCGGCAACCAGGTGATCGCCCAGTACTACAACTTCCTGCGCCTGGGCCTGGACGGCTACGCGCGCATCCAGCAGGCCTGCCAGGACGTGGCGCTCCACCTCTCGGGCGAGATCGCCAAGATGGGACCGTTCCGGCTGATCACGAAGGGGGACGACCTCCCGGTCTTCTGCTGGACGATGGACGAGACGTACGCGAAGAGCGCGAGCTTCAGCCTCTACGACCTGGCCGAGAAGCTCCGTGAGCGGGGCTGGCTGGTGCCCGCCTACCCGATGCCGGAGAACCGCGGGGACCTGGTGGTGCAGCGCATCGTGGTGAAGGAGGACTTCAGCCGCGACCTGGCCGACCGCTTGCTCGAGGATCTGCGCCGGGCGGTGGCCTACTTCGAGTCCCAGACTGGCCACACACCGAAGTCGGAAGGCTCCCACTTCCACCACTGAGAGGCCAGGTCGGACGGCGCAGCGACCGGGGGTTCCTTGGCAGGATCCGATTCCGAGCAGGCACGAGCGCCGGAGCCCCGGTCTGGCGGCCCCGGCCCCTTCGTGACCCACCGGATCCACCGGCTGCCGAGTGGGCGCCACCGCGTGGCCCACTCGCGGCGCCACCGGAAGGGCCTGCCGCCTCACGAGGTGGCGACTGCCGGGAAGGCCACCGTGGCGCGGCCCACGCGTCGTGGGGCATTCCTCCATATCTGGGCACCCCGTCGGCTCGGCTGGTGGATCGCGGTGCTCTTCGCCGTCGGCTCGCTCCACTTCCTGGTCGGCGCGCTGGCGGCGACCTGGCCCGACGCGGCGCCGGCCGCGTTGCGCAACCCGGGGACCCAGGGCTGGGTCTTCTTCGTGGGCTCGATCTTCTTCACCAGCGCGGCCTGGCTCCAGTGGCTCGAGGCCCTGAACGGCGACGTCGCCACCGCCCTGGACGGTCCGCGCCGCTGGCAATGGCTCGGTTGGCGCCCGCGCAACCTGGGCTACCTGGCCTGCGCGGTCCAGCTTGCGGGCACGATCCTGTTCAACTTCAACACCGCGGACGCCATGATCGCGGGCTTGTCCTGGCGCGAGCAGGACGTGCTGATCTGGACCCCCAACATGCTCGGCAGCATCTGCTTCCTGGTGGCCAGCTACCTGGCCTACGCCGAGGTCTCCCACGGCGCCGGCTCGCTCGCGCCGCGCAGCCTCTCCTGGTGGATTGCCGTGATCAACCTCGCCGGGTCGGTGGCATTCCAGCTCTCGGCCCTCGACAGCTTCGTCGGCCCCGCGCCGACGTCCGCCGAGATGCTGTTCTGGTCTACGCTCTGGACGGCCGTCGGCGCGCTGTGCTTCCTGGTCGGCGCCTACCTGCTCATCCCTGAGCTCTTCGATACGGAGTGACGCACACGCCGCCAACGTCGAAACGGATGAATCCGGGGCGCGTGATCCGTGTCCGTGGCTTCGACCATGCGCTGGTACGCGGATCGCACATCCGATGTCGCAATCTGGATAGTCCGGGGGTCCGTGGTGGTGCATGCTTTCCAACAAGGGATCGCATGCTCTCAGCGGGGTTGGTCCTCTACGGGACCAGGCCCTGCAGACACGGGGGTCGAAAGACGATGAGAGACGTCTCCATGCGAGGTGCAGGTGTACTGCTGGTGGGGATCGCCTTGGCCCTCGGCTCGTCCGTCGGGTGCGCGATGAGCCAGAAGAAGGTCGAGGAGGAGGTGACGTCCGACGCACGGGTCAACTGCGCCACCGCCCGGGGCGACATCCGCGTGCTCGAAGCCGAGAAGGCCCACGTGGCCGAGCGGATCCTGGAAGGCGCGACCGCGATCACCCCGGCGGGCGCCGTGGTCGGGATCCTGACCGGGACCGAAGGCACCAAGCTCGAGGTCGCGATCGGCACGTACAACGAGCAGATCGACGCCCGCATCACCGAGATCAAGAGCACCTGCGGTCTCTAGCAGGCGAAGGAGGGAACCAACGTGATCCGGAACATCCGAACCGCACTCTCGGCCCTGGCGCTCGCAGCCGTCCTGCTCCTGCCGGGCACCGCGCTCGCAGAGGAGGCCGCCGACCGCGCCGTGGTGGTGGCGGAGGAGATCACGCTCACGGGCAAGGTGGTGGCGATCCGCAAGGAGAGCCGCATGATCATCGTCGAGGGCCCGAAGGGCGGGCAGGTGCCGCTGAAGGCGCCGAAGGAGGGGCAGAACTTCGACCAGATCTCGAAGGGCGACACGGTCACGGTCCGCTACTTCGAGTCCGTGGCCCTGGCGATCACGCCGGTGGCGGACGCCCAGCCCGGCGCCTCCGAGGTCGCCGCGGTGTCGCTCGCGCCCCCGGGCGCTACGCCCGGCGGCGTGATCGTCGATCAGATCCAGCTGCGCGCCGTGGTGGCGGCCGTCGACGCCGGGGCGCGGACGGTCACCCTCAACGTGCCCGCGGGCGGCCAGCGGGTCCTCAAGGTGCGCGAGGGCGTGGACCTCGCCAGGGTGAAGGTGGGCGAAGAGGTCAGCGTGACCCTCACCGAGGCGCTGGCGATCACGATCGCACCGAGCGAGTAGAGGCCATGTCGAAATCGAGCTGGCTCCTCGCTGTGCCGCTCCTGGTGCTCGTCGCGGCGCCCCCGATCTACGCCGGCGAGTCGGACGAAGCGACTCTCGAGATCCTGTTGGGGACCCTGCGCAGCAACAGGAAGGCGCTGGTCGCCGTGAACCTGGCGCTTACAGACGACGAGGCCCGATCCTTCTGGCCGGTCTACGACCGCTACGAAAAGGAGCTCGCTGCGATCCAGGATCGGCTGCTCGCGGTGATCCGCGAATATGCTGCGAATCTCACGAGCATGAGCGACGAAGAGGCGGAGCAGCTGGCGGGTGAGTATCTCCAGGTGGAGACGGACCACGCGCTCCTGCGGGAGTCCTACCTGAAACCCATCTCGGAGGCGTTGCCGGGGGTGAAGGTGATGCGCTTCTACCAGATCGAGAACAAGATCATGGCGATCCTGCGCTACGACGTCGCCGCCACGATTCCGGTGGTTCCGGAAGAGCCGGCTCCGAGAGGATCCGAGTGATGGAGCCCGAACCGAGGAGCCGACCGTGACGATCCAGCCCCGCCTTCTCGTGACCGCCCTCCTGCTCGCAGCGTTGGTCCTGGTCCCTCTGGCTCCCGGCCCGGCCTCCGCCGCGAGCGCCGCGGAGCTCGAACGCCAGGCGCGCGGCGCTCTTGCCAATCTCGTCGCGGGGAATGCAGCCGCGAGGCAGCTGCAGGACAAGGCGATCGCCATCCTGGTCTTCCCGAACATGCTGAAGGCGGGCTTCATGTTCGGCGGCCAGATCGGCGAGGGCGTGCTGCTTCGGAGAGGCAAGGCGGAGGGCTACTACAACTCCGTCGCCGCCTCCTACGGCTTCCAGGCGGGCGCCCAGGTATTCGGCTACGCGCTCTTCTTCATGAAGGATTCCGCGCTCGATTACCTGGACCGAAGCGGGGGCTTCGAAGTGGGCGTGGGCCCCAGCGTGGTCGTCCTGGACGAGGGCATGGGCAAGTCGCTGACCAGCACCACGCTCACCCAGGACGTCTACGCCTTGGTCTTCAACCAGGCCGGCATGATGGCGGGTGCCGGCATCCAGGGCTCGAAGATCACGAAGATCTCGAAGTAGTCGTCGCGGCTCGACGCGCATGGGACGGGCTGGACGACCGCCGCGGCCAGCGGGTTGGCGCTGAGGCACTAGTATTGCTGGCGGCTCCTGATCGTCCGCCGAGGCGGTTGCCTCCGCGACGACCCGGAGGAGAGGGCCCATGACCCGCGACCCTGACGCCGAGAAGGGACCTCGCATCCCCTTGCTCCAGGGCGTCCTGCCCATCGACCGATCCGCCCTGACGTCGGAGATCGTGGCCGGCCTCACGCTGGCGGCCCTCGCCATCCCCGAGGTCATGGGGTACACGCGCATCGCGGGCACGCCGGTCATCACCGGCCTGTACACGCTGCTCGTCCCGATGGCGTTGTTCGCCGTCTTCGGCTCCTCGCGGCACCTCGTGGTGGGGGCCGACTCCGCCACGGCGGCGATCCTGGCCGCCGGCCTGGTGGGGGTCGCCGCGACGGGCAGCGACGAGTACCTCGCCCTGGCCGGCGTGCTGGCGTTCCTGGCGGCGGCGTTTCTCATCCTCGCTCGCGTCCTCGGCCTCGGCTTCCTGGCCGACTTCCTCTCCCGCGCCGTCCTGGTCGGCTTCCTGACCGGGGTCGGCGTGCAGGTCGCGCTGGGGCAGATCGCCGGCATGCTCGGCGTGCCCGGCGGCGGCCACGGCACGATCCAGCAGGTCACCAACGACCTGCGGCAGCTCGGCCAGACCAACGGGACGGCCATCACGATCTCGCTCGTCGTCCTGGCCATCATCGTGGGCTCGAAGCGGATCTCGAGGCGGATCCCGGGCCCGCTGATCGCCGTCGTCGGCGCGCTGGTGGCGAGCTGGGCCCTGGATCTCGAGGCCCGCGGCGTGCACCTGCTCGGGGCGATTCCGAGCGGCCTGCCGCACATCGCGCTGCCCCAGGTCGACTGGAGCTTCGACCTGATCCAGCGGCTCGTCCCCACGGCGTTCGCCATGTTCGTCGTGATCCTCGCCCAGAGCGCCGCCACCTCGCGCGCCTACGCGGCGCGCTACAACGAGCGCTTCAGCGAGGACACGGATCTGGTGGGGCTCGGCCTGGCCAATCTGGGCGCCGGCCTGTCGGGGACCTTCGTCGTGAACGGGAGCCCCACCAAGACCCAGATGGTGGACAGCGCCGGCGGCCACAGCCAGCTCGCGCAGATCACCACGACCCTCGTCACCGTGCTCGTCCTGCTGTTCCTGACGGGCACCCTGGCCTACATGCCGGACGCGGTGCTGTCCGCGATCGTGTTCCTGATCGGCGTCGAGCTGATCGACGTCGCGGGCATGCGCAAGATCTTCGTCCAGCGCCGCTCCGAGTTCTGGGTCGCCGCCATCACCACGCTGACGGTGGTGTTCGTGGGCGTCGAGCAGGGGATCCTGCTGGCCATCGTGCTCTCCCTGGTGGACCACGTCCGCCACGGCTACCGGCCCAAGAACGCCGTCCTGGTGCGCGACGCCGCCAAGGGCTGGCACGCCGAGCCCGTCGCGACCCGCAAGCAGGCCGAGCCGGGCCTCGTCATCTACCGCTTCACCCACAGCATGTACTACGCCAACGCCGAGCAGCTCTCCAACGAGGTGCTGGACCTCGTGACCCACGCGCCCGCTCCCGTCTCGTGGCTGTGCCTCGACGGCTCAGCCGTCGATGACGTGGACTTCACCGCGGAGGAGACCCTCCAGTCCCTCGTGGGGGTGCTGAGGGAGAAGGGCGTACGGCTCGTGGCCGCCCAGGTGCGCGAGGACGTGCGGGTCCAGGGCCGCAGGATCCTCGACCGGCAGGTGAGCGAGGACGACTTCTACGAGACGTTGGATGACGTGGTCGCCGCGTACGAGGGCCGCGGAGCGGCTCGTAGCTGAGCGGGTTGGATGCAGACGGACGGCAAAGCCCTCAGGCAGCGGGTCCCCCGCGGCAGCCACGCCGAGTGGTCGCCGACGCCCGACCGCGCCGATCCGGTCGTCCTGCTGGAGCAGCAGGACCAGGATCGGCTGCAGTGGCTCGTGCCCGAGCGCCACTCCCGCATGCTGGCTTCCGCCTTCGCGTTCTACCGCGGCGCGGCGCGGATCATGGCCGCGGACCTGGCCGCCACGCCCCGGACTGGGCTGATGGTCCAGGCCTGCGGCGACGCCCACATCGCCAACTTCGGCGTCTTCGCCTCGCCGGAGCGCCAGCTCGTGTTCGACGTCAACGACTTCGACGAGACGCTCCCGGGGCCCTGGGAGTGGGACGTCAAACGCCTGGCCGCCAGCTTCACGGTTGCCGGGCGTCACGCCCAGCTCGAGCCGGACGAGTGCCGTGAGGTCGCGGAAGAGGTGGTTCGCATCTACCGCCAGAGCATGGCGAGCCTGGCCACGAAGCGGACGCTCGACCTCTGGTACACGCTCCTGGGCTACAAGGACATCCTCGCCGCCGCCAAGGCGGACAACCGCGAGCGCACGACCAGGGAGATGATCGAGAAGGCCGAGACCCGGGACAGCGTGGACGCCCTCCACCGCTACGCGGAGAAGTCCGATGGCGGCTATCGCCTCAAGAGCGAGCCGCCGGACCTCGTGCCGCTACGCGAGCTGGAGAGCGGCGAATCACGGCGCGAGCTCGAAGCCCTGGTGCGCGGCAGCTTCGAGAAGTACAAGCGCTCGCTCCCGGATCACTGCAGACGCCTGCTGGATCGTTTCGCACCGGTCGACGCCGCCCTCAAGGTGGTGGGCGTCGGCAGCGTCGGAACCCGCTGCTTCATCCTGATGCTGAAGGGGCGCGGCTTCGAAGACCCGCTGTTCCTCCAGATCAAGGAGGCCTCCCGCTCCGTACTCGAGGAGTTCCTGGAGCCGAGCCGCTACCCGAACCACGGCCAGCGCGTGGTCGAGGGACAGCGCCTGATGCAGACTGTCAGCGACATCTTCCTGGGCTGGGGGGACGGCCACGACGGCATCGAGTACTACTGGCGCCAGCTCAGGGACTGGAAGGGCTCCGCGGACCTCGAGGAGACGAACCTCAACCAGCTGCACCTGGCCGCGCACCTGTGTGGCCGGACCCTCGCGCGCGCGCACGCCCGCTCCGGCGAGCCGGCCGCCATCGCCGCGTACCTCGGCTCGAGCGCGCGCTTCGATCGCGCCATCGCGGACTTCGCGGAGCGCTACGCCGACCAGAACGAGCGCGACTACCGGCGCTTCAAGGAAGCCGCGAGCGGCGGCTCGGACTGATCCTCGTGCGCCGGACCTTTGCGTTCCGGGTGCCAGATCCACAGTACGAAAGCCATCGCGAAGATGAACGGAACGTCCGCCCACATGTGAGCGTGTTCGTTCGGGTAGTAGAAGGACTGGGGCACCATCACAAGACCGTGCAATACGCTGGACAGGATGCCGAAATCGAACAGGGCAACGTTGCGACGAGGATCCTTTGCGCCCCGAATCAACAGGACGCCATACGCGACATACAGCGCCCCCAGCATGTAGAGGTAGGGATGCAGGCCCTCGTAAGGCGAAGGCGCGTGGGCCGGTCCGATGTTCGGGAAGCCCTCCGGAGCCGCGCCCCACATGAATCCTGGCGGATAGATGAACACCATCGGTATGAGGCCGACGACCAGCAGCCAGCCCAGGATGCGCATCAACAGGACCGATTTTCGAAGGTGTGTTTCCTGTTCGTCGATCAAGTCTGCTGCTCCTTTGGCCAGGCGTGACGGCAAGACCTCAGGGCGTGTACCAGATCGGGCTTGTGTAGGCCCGGTCCTGGATCGTCATGGCGACCTCCTCCGGCATCGTGATCCCGAACCGCTTCGCGTCGTAGGCCGTCCAGCGCGGGGTGGGGATCTCGATGACCCGCACGTAGTAGAAGGCGCGCTGTTTCGGATCGAATTCGGGGTCCCTCCAGTGAGTCATCAGCATGACGTTCCCGATCGAGTTGGTGTAGCTCGCGTCTTCGACGTCGACGGTGTTGCCGACCGGCGTCTTGCAGCGGCCGTCGGCGCCGATCTCGCGGCCGTCCGAGACGGCCACGTCATAGATGCGCTCCTGGGTCTTGCCGTCGGAACCCAGCCAGCCCTTGATGACCTGCACACGATCGAGGTTTGCGCCGTCCGGGTCGCGAAGCGCCCGGATCAGGAAACTCGGCACCGCACCCGCTGGCGCGTTCTTGAGATCTCCTCCCATCGGCACCCCACGGGCGTAGCCTTGCGCCGCGAAGTCGGGTCGCAGGACTTCGTCGGGCTGGAAATCCCAGCCGCCGAAGATCCGCACGGTCATGCGGGTACCGCTGCTGGCGTAAACCTCCTTGCGGGCCATGGCGTCGAAAATCGCTTCGCGGGTGTTCTCTCTCGCCCACACCGCGACCAGCCCCGAGGCGCCCAGCTGCCAGGCGCTGACGATGGTTTCGCCGGTCTTCTTGTCCTTCAGGAACACCTCTGCATACCGTTTGGGCGAGGGGTCCTCATTCGGGAGCTTGCCGAAGTAGTTCTCCTCGCGCGTGGTGGTCATGCTGACGTGGTTGTCGGTGCTGCCGATCATCCCGTACTTGAAGGGATTGGCTCCGAGCTTGTCCTCTAGCCGGATCCCATTCTTCAGTGTCGAACGGGCGTATTCGTACTGCAGCATCCAGTCTTCCTTGGGGTTCCCAAAGGAATCGCCAAAGTCCCAGTTCTCGAAGTCCGCGAACTCGTCTTCCGGCGAAAGGAAAGGATGCGCCTCGCCGTCGCCCTTCTCCTGGGTGGCCTCCATCAGGGGTTCCCAGCGAGCGCGGCGCTCGGCGTAGTCGCGGGTCATTTTCTTACCCTTGATGACCTCGGCGTACATCTGGCCGTTGCTGATGTTGCCGTTGTGGGGGATCGCCAGGATCTGCCCGCCGGTCGTCTTCTCATAGGAGGCCAGGAACTCCCAGAGCTTCTCGGGATCCCCGCTATCGAAGGCGCTGAAGGGAAGGACCTGCTTCACCCGATCGGGCCCGTCGCGAAAGATCACGACCCGGTG
>CAMYLJ010000069.1 GCA_947259215.1 uncultured delta proteobacterium | reverse complement strand
GCGCTGGTCGACCTACGACTCGGCTCGAAACAACCTGCCCCTGTCGCCCCATGTGCCGGCGGCGATCCAGGAGCGCGCCTGGTCGTCGCCGATCTGGTACACGCCCTAGCGGTGGCGGAGTTGCAGACGAGCGTGGAGGCTCGCCTCGAGGCGGGCGTGCCAGGATCCGCCGGCTCGGTTCAAGGGGAGGAAGCGCGCGCCAGCTCGCGGGCGTGCTCGACCCTTTCGCGATAGACGCTCGGGGGGAATCCCGCGCGGCTGCGGAAGAAGCGGGTGAAGTGCGCGGCGTCCGAGAACCCCAGTTGTTCGGCGACTTCCCGCGCGGGGAGCCGGCTCTCGCGAAGCCGCGTGGTGGCCGCCTCGAACTTCAGGTCATTCGCGATGCTGCGCCAGCTGACGCCCTCTCGCGCGAGTCGCCGGTGGAGGGTGCGAGTACTGACCCCCAGGATCTCGGCGAGGATGTCCTGGTTGGGGAGGCCTCCGTCCCGCAACCAGGTCCGCAGGACCTGACGCATCGTGGTGGCGAAGTCCTCTCCAGCGGGCTCGCCCGGCGGGCCGGAGCCACGCAGGGGCTGGATGGAGACGGGCAGCGCGAGCATCGGAACGGGAATGCCTACCGCCAGTAGCGGTTGCCCGTACCGGACGCGGACCCCCTCGAGCGCGGCGTTGACCGAGGCCCATCCGTCTCTGGAGGTCCCGACCAGGAGCTGCGTCGGCCGCCAGCGCGGGCCCGCCGCGGCCCGAATCGGCGCCAGCATCAGCGAGAGCATGTACTGTTCGGCGGGCTCGGTGCCTGGCCAGCCTCGCACGTCGGTGGCGTGCCGCCGCCAGAACCAGGCCGTATCCCCCCGTTGGTCCAGCCCCATCCGGATCATGGGGATCTCATGCGGAAAGCTCGCGCACATCCGCTGGAGCGCCTCCCCGAGTGTCACGGCGGCGGCCAGAGACCGCACCCAGCGAGCCTTCCGCCACCGGTCGCCATCCGCCAGGTGGAAGAGGAGGTCCCGCTGCTCGGTTCGGGAGACCTCGTCCGCGAAGCTCCAGACGCAGCGTCCGGGCAGGAAGCACTGCGGATCCTCGCGGATCCCCGTCGGAATCCCTACTCGCTCGAGAAGCCGGTCGGTCGGGCCTCCTCGTGCATCCAAGGCGCGGGCGATGTTGAGAGCCTGGCTCGCTCGGATGAGCGGAATCGCTTTCATTCTCCGAACCCGATGCGGAAGACCCGCTCAGTCTAGGCGAGCGTGCGGAGCGCACCATCTCGGGCCACTCGGCCGGCCCGTGGCTGATCGGGCGATCAAACACCAAGTCCCATCAGCTACGGATCTGCCGGGCGGGTCCGAGTCCCGCCGCCTCTGAGCATCGCCAGATCGTCGGGCAGCCCATTTGTCGGTGGCTTGTCGGTGGCGCCGCTGCGCCTCTGTAACTGGCTGGAATCACTCGCGTTTCTTCCTACGCTTCCTGGTTCGAATCCAGGAGGGCGGTTTCCTTCCGGCGGCCGAAGCACCTCGAGCATCGCGTTGTCGGCCAGGCGCGCGTAGTGGCGCGTCGACTCGACCGAGGCGTGCCCGAGGAAGCGCTGCAGGTGGCGCTCCTACACGCCGCGGCGGATCGCGTCCATGGCCATCGAGTGCTTCGCGCCCTCGTAGAGGGAGATCGGCCAGGACTCACGGGGAGGCGCTTCGGTCTGCCCGACTTCGTCCCCCGGCTCGCGGCGGCTGGCCTCTCTTTCGCTATTCGTCCGCGCCCACGATGTCGTCGCTCTCTTCGAGCATCACCTTCGCGAGCAGCCCCCGGATGTCGGCACTGAGCTTGCTCTTCGCGGCGAGCATCAGGCCGCGGGTGCAGAGTGTCTCGACCTCGATCGGCTCCTTGGGGCTCTTGCCGCCGAGCGTGACCCGCTCGAAGGTGTAGACGGCGCTGCCGTCCGGAAGCAGGTCGCCGTTCACGTCGGTGTCCTCGATCCGCACGAAGCGATAGTCGCCGGGGTGCTCATAGGCGAGCTTCGCCGCCGGCGAGCGCTGCCGCGGCCGCTGCACGAACATCGCGGCCTTGAGCGGGGAGAACTCGCCGCCCGCCTTGATCTGGAGCATGGCCTCCATGAAGTCGACGAAGACCGGCGAGGTGTTCCCGAACGAAGGCTCCAGGCGGGTCATGTTCTCCCACGTCACGGCGGCTCCGCTGTTCGGAGCCTCGACGGAGATCTGATAGCCCTCGTTCTTCTTGAGGTCTGCGGCGCTCCCGATCGGGCCCTCGCGGGCCGCCACGATGAATGCGCACTCGCGGCCGAGGTCGGCGAGGACGAGATACTCCTCTTCGAACTCCGGGTGGTCGCCGAGGTAGCGCTTGAGCGCGTCGGCCTGGGTGAGGGCGACGTTCACCTTGCTCTGCGGATCGTCGAGGCGCGCGAGGTTCTCGAGCGACCCCTCGCTGGTGGCGACGACGACCGCCTCCCGCTCGTGGTCGAGACGAAGCTCCGTCTGGAGGCGCAAGCCGATGCCGTAGTAGCTGCCGCCCCTCTTGCCGGTGCTGATCACGACCTCGGAGCTCGCGGCGCCCGACTCGGCACCAGCGACGAGGACGAGCCCAAAGAGTAGGACCCACGCTGCTCTCACGTTTCCCCCTGATCGGCCGGTCGCTGCGACCCATTCAGTGCGAGCGGACGCCTTTCGATCCACGCGGAATCGGGCCCGCTGGCGGAACTGTGCTCACGTTCGCGTCGCGGCGGTCGCTGCGTGACTCGGGCTCGAACCCGACCGGGGAGCATAGCCGATGCGCCGTCGCCGCGGTCCGCCCGCTTGTTCGACCTGGCCGCGCCGCCTCGACCACTTTGAGCAGGTGAGGTCGCAGGCAGCCCGCTTGTCGGTGGCTTGTCGGTGGAGACGATGCGCCTCAGCAATTGGCTGGAATCACTCGCGTTTCTTCCGACGGTCCCCGGTTCGAATCCAGCAGGGCCCACCTCGCCGACGCCGCTCGTCATCCCTCCCGGCGCGGCTCGAGGTCGAGGCGGACCCCCGAGGTCGCGAACACCCGGCGTACGAGACGCCGGAACGCACGTGGGTGTTCCCAAGCCAGCTCGACCAAGGGCTCGCGGTCCGGGTGGCTTCCGTAGCGCAGCATCCGTGCGACCGCTGAGGCGCAGGGCAACATCTCGTAGTAGGCGAGCAGGCGCGTGGCGACGGGTCGCGTGCGTGCGTACTCGCGCTCGAAGGCGCGCAGCACCCGCATCTGCACGGCGTGGACCAGCGGGCCCGGAATCCGCGCTACCGGGAGCTGGCTGATTTGCAGCTGAGCGCGGACCACGCCGAGGTCGAGCGCCGGGTCGGCTACGCGCACACTCGTCCAGTCGATCACGCCCGAGAGGCGACCCGGCTCGAAGAGCAGGTTGAAGGCGTGGAAGTCGCCGTGACAGATCGATGGACGCCCGGGCTCCGGCGGACGCTTCACGCGCAGCCAGTGCACCAGGGCGGTGAGCCCCGGGTGCCTCAGCTCATCCGCGTCCGCTTCGAGTTGCTCGAGACGCGTCTCCAGGCGGATCCGCTCGCGCGGCACGCCCGCTGCGTCGAGACCCGCCAGGAGCGGCTCGGGGTCGAGGGCGTGGAGCTGGAGGAGAGCGCGGGCCTGGAGTCGCGGGAGCAGCGTCACAAGGCGGGGCACCGCCAACAGCAGCGCACCGGGTCCGGCGTCTCGGCGCTGGAAGAGGCCGCCGGGACCGGCCGCGCCGGGTAGCCGCTCCATCACCAGGAACGGGCGGCCCAACTCCCCGCCCTCGTCGTCTACAGCGAGGACCCGCGGCGCGGAGAAGCCCTGGCTCGCGACGGCGTTCTGGACCGCCCCCTCGAAGCGCAGGTCGAGCGACCGGTCGTCCCGGGCGAGGCGCAGCACCAGTGGCGCGTCCCAGCCCCCGGGCGCATGCGCCAGGCGGAACCCGAAGATCCAGGACTCGGTGCCCCCGAGGATCGGCTTCGGCGGCTCGGCGTACGCAAGCTCGGACCGATCGAGCCTGCGCCGCAGGTGCGCGAGCAGCGCCGCGTCGACCTCGATGCCGCGGTACTGGTCCTCGAGCGACGCGAGGAGCTCGTCGGATACCGGGGCCGTCGGCGTCACGGTTCGATCCTCGGAAGCTGTCGGAGCAGCCCCAACACCATGAGCATCCCGAGGCAGGGTACGCCCGCGATGGCGACTCGCAGGCCGAAGAGCGCCGTCTGTGTCTGTTCTGCGTTGGGCTCGAAGCCCGAGAGCTGGAGGATCGCGCCCACCACCAGGAACTTGACCCCGATGGCCGACTTCTCGGCGAAGGTCCAGGCTGCGAAGTACGCGCCCTCCTTGCGCTCGCCCGTCATGGCTTCGTCCACGTCCACGACGTCGGCCAGCAGCGACGGCGCCACCACCCCCGAGCAGGCTCCGGCCGCTCCCGCGAAGAAGCTGCCGACGAGGACGATCGCCCCGTCGCCCTGCGAGAGGGTGAAGAACCCGGCGAAGAGCACCAGGTTGATCGCGGCCGAGAGCATCCACGCCTCGCGCTTGCCGAGCCGCCGAGCCAGCCGCACCCAGAGCGGAATCGCGAGCAGGAGCCCCGTCACGGCGCTGGCCAGGTAGAACGCCGTCCAGCCGGGCGTGCCGAGGACGTATTCCGAGGCGAAGGGCAACAGGCTCAGGGTGGAGGCGAGTCCGATCTCCTGGACGAAGCGGGCCACCAGGACGGCGCGGGCGTGGGGATGTCGCCAGACGTCGCGGAACGCCAGGCGCAGGCTCGCGCCGCCCCGGCCGCGGTGGTGGCGGGGCTCCGAGATCCACGTCGCACCGGCCGCGATGAGGGCGCCCGTCGCCAGGGCGACCCCCACCGCGATGGGGAGCAGCGCGGCCCTGGGATCGGAAGCCCGCTCGATGTGGGCTACCGACGCGATGGCGACGACGCCTCCCAGGTGAGCGGCGAAGGAGGATGCCGCGAACACGCGGGTGCGATCGTGGGGGTGGGGCGAGAGTTCGGCGCCGAGCGCCCGGTGCGGAACGCCGAAGACAGTGAGCGCGGTGTGCAAGAAGAAGACCCACGACGTCAACCACACGACCAGGCCGAACTCGCCCATCCCGGCCGGTGGCGCCCACAGCGCCAGGAAGCCGAGCGGGAGCAGAAGTGCCGACGCGAACAGCCAGGGTCGGCGCCGGCCGAGGCGGTGGTCGGTCCGGTCGCTCCAGTGCCCCGCGAGGGGATCCGAGACTGCATCCCAGAGCCTTGCGGCTCCGAAGAGGGCGCCCACCGCGGCCGGCGCGACCAGCAGGACGTCGGTGGCGAACTTCAGGAAGTAGATCATCACGAGCCCCACCATGGCCCCGATGCCGAGGCTCGGGAGGCTGTATGAGGCGATCACACCGCGAGCGAGGCCCGGCTCCGCCGGGCCGGCTGGGCGGATCTCCACGGCTGCGCGGGTGCCGGCGCCGGCCACGCTCAGAACCGGAGCGGGAGCGCTTCGAGTCCGCGCAGGACCAGGCGGCGGCGCCACACCGGCTTCTCGAAGTCGGCCTTGAAGGCCGGGAGGCGGCGCATGAGGGTCTCCAGGGCCACGGCCCCTTCGAGCCGGGCGAGAGAGGCGCCCAGGCAGACGTGCAGGCCCGACCCGAAGGCCACGTGGCGCACGTCGCCGCGCCGGAAATCGAGCCGGTCCGGCTCGGGAAAGGCCTCCGGGTCGCGGTTCGCGCAGCCGAGGAGCGCGTACAGGCGGTCTCCCCGCTGCACGCGCTGCCCGGCCACCTCGCAGTCCTGCTGCGCGATCCGCTGTGCGACCTGCACCGGGCTCTCGTAGCGCAGCAGCTCGTCCACGGCGCGGGGGATGCGGCTCGGCTCGGCGGCCAGGAAGCGCCGCGCTTCGGGGTTGCGCAGGAGCGCCAGCACGGAGTTGCCGATCAGGTTGGTGGTGGTCTCGTGGCCCGCCACCAGGATCAGGCTCACCAGCCCGAAGAGCTCGTCGTCCGTGAGCGCGTCCTCCGGGCCGGCGCAGACGAGCCCGCTGACGAGGTCGTCACGTGGCGCCTTCCGCCGGTTGGCGAAGACGTCCTCGAAGTACGCTCGCATCTCCGTCAGGCTCGTTTCTCTGCGCTCCTCCGCGCCCTCGCCCTTGAAGGGCTCCACCAGCAGGACGGCCAGGTCGTCCGACCAGCGCCTCAACAGGTGGAGGTCGTGCGCGGGGATCCCCAGCAGCTCGGCGATCACGCGGACGGGCAGCGGGTAGGCGAAATCGGAGATCAGCTCCAAGCGCCCACGGGCCTCCACGGCAGTGAGGAGCTCCTCTGCGATCGCCCGGATGCGGGGGCGCAGCTCCTCGACGCGGCGCGGGGTAAAGGCGTGGTGCACCCGGTTGCGCAGCCGGCCGTGGTCCGGCGGATCCATGAAGAAGAGCGTCCGTTCCCGCTGCTCTTCCAGGATGGATGCGGAGTCGCGGGGGCACTGGCCCCCCGGTCGCAGGCGCCGATCCACGCCGAGGCGCGGGTCGCGGAGTACGGCCACCACGTCGGCATGGCGCGGGATGAGCCACCCGCGGGGGCGCTCGCTCCAGTGGGCGCGGCCACCCTCGCGCAGCAGGCGGTAGAGGGGATAGGGGTCCTCCCAGAGCTCTTCCTGAAGGGCCGAGACATCCGTCATCGTGGAGCCTTTCTTTCGGGCTGGACACATACCATCGGTAGGTATATACATACCTTCCGTATGGACGTCAAGAACAAGAAGGTCCTGCAGTCCGAGGCCACCCGGGCGGAGCTGATCCGGGTAGCCAGCGACCTCTTCGCAGAGCGGGGCTATGCGGGAGCTGCGCTCGAGGACATGGCCAAGAAGGTGGGCCTCACCAAGGGCGCCCTCTACCACCACTTCCGCGACAAGCATGCGCTTTTCGAAGCGGTGGTCGGCCAGGTGCTCGAGGACGACCTGCGGCGCATCCAGACGGAGTCGAAGCGCATGACGGCCCACGTCGGAGAGAACTCCTGGGACCGGTTGATCGCGCTCACGGATCTCTTTCTCGAGGGATTCCTCGATTCCCGCCTGCGGCGCATCGTGTGGGTCGACGGTCCAGCCGTCCTGGGCTGGGAGCGCTGGCATCAGGTGGTGTCGGCACCGACTCTCGACCGCATCTCCGGAGTCGTCGGAGTGCTGACGGAGCGCGGCGTGGTCGAGGAGCGGTTCCGGCGCCCCTTGGCGCAGCTGATGTTCGGTGCCGTGCAGGAGGCGGGCATGGCCATCGCGCACGCCCCCGACCAGGAGGCCAAGCGCGGGCCAAGCGCGCCGAGCTGGCCCCGGCGCTGCACTGGATGCTCGAGACGCTCTTCCGCGGGCGCCGCTCACGCAGTCGCTGACGCAATCCCGACCTGCGGATGCGATGATGACAAGAGTGTAAAGCCGAAGACCAAGGTGGCGCCGGACGTCTTCATGGGCAGGCTCCTGCGCGGGATCGCCTCGGGGCGCGACGAGATCTACATCGGCAAGGCCCGGCTGCTTCCCTTGCTGCTGCGACTGGCTCCCGACCGGGCCCGGAACGTCCTGCTCGACGGCTGACCGCTCTCCCGACCTCGTCAATCCAGGATCTGGTCGACTCCCCGCTCGACCAGCGCTCCCCCCAGCCAGGAGAGCAGCGGCAGGAGCAGCAGGATGCCGAAGCGGCGCAGCGTGGCGGCGTCGAATGGCCACTCGCGCGCTGCCGCGATGCGTGCCTCGAAGGCCAGCAATCCCGGTAGCCGCCGGGCGGCGGCGTCGGCCTCGGGGTCCAGGGACGCCACGGCCTCGCGGTCCCGTCGGATCTCGGTCCGCACGCGAGCGAGCTCCGCGTGCTTCGCAGCGCGCAGGCTGGAATGAACGCCCCGTACGGGGATCAGGAAGGAGCCGACCGCCACCGCGACGAGGAAGAGCGTGGCGATCAGCTCGGCCAGGCTCCCCGAGGTGATGGCGAAGGACAGGGAGGTCAAGGCTGCGGCCCCTGCCCAGAGCAAGGCCGCGCGCAGCGCCAGGTAGCCCAGGGGCTCGAGGCGTTGCGTCTCCAGCGGGTCGAGGTCGCCGGTGGAGCTCACCGCACGCGCCACGATGGTGAGCTCCGCCAGGGTGAACCAGGCGGCCCGGGTGGCGAGCCAGAAGGCGAGGGAGACCGCGACGATCGAGAGCGCCCCGTCCAAGCTGAACGTCTGCCCCGTGACGATGCCCAGGACTTCGTCGTCCACGGAGCCCATGAACGCGACGCCTCCGAGCAGACCGATCACCCCCGCGATGCGCCCGCCGCGCAAGGTGGGCTCGTCGAGGCCCGAGACCGCGCCGCTCAGACGCAGCTTCGCGAGATCCTCGGCGTTTCCCGCCGCGATGGCGGCGCCTGCGGCAAGCGCATAGCCCGCGACGGCAGCGGAGAGGGCGAATCCAAGCTGGTTCTCCGTGAACCCGCCGAAACCCAGGATGGTCCGAGGGCCGATGGGCCCCACGGTCCACTCGAGCACGGCGTAGACTGCGATCATCGCCGCGGTCAGGAGCACTCCCACGGCCCAGGCCGGCAGCGGGAAGCGCTCCACCGCCCGCCACTCGAAGCTCCGGGCCCAGCGGGCGTGGGCATCGGCTGCGATCATGGCCCGAGTCTGCTTGTCGACCCCGGCGGGCGCCAGGCCCGGCGCACGCCGACCTTCCCACCAGGTTCGGATCCAGGAGGGCCCACCCCGAAGTCCTTGCGGCTTCGCGCTGCCCGCCTCAGGCGGCTGAGCCCGTGCAGAGCTCCTCGTGGGCGTGGCGGGCGAAGTCCACGCCCGCATCGCCGTAGATGCTGAAGACGAGGTCCGCGCCGGCCCGGCGCAGGGCCTCGGCCTCCTCGGGCCAGACCGCCGTAGCGGCGATCCTGCTGGACGCGTTGTAGCGGCGGAGCGCGCGGACGCTCTCCACGTTGCAGCGGTGGCGGCCCGTGGCCAGCAGGATTAGCTCGAGCCGGTGGAGGTCGGCTACGCGCACCAGGAACTCCGGGTCCGAGGGGTCGCCCTCGATCACGTTGCGCCCGGCCTCGCGCTGGGCCTCCACCACGTCCACGTCGTAGTCGAGCCCCACGATGCGGTCGCCGTGGAGCTCCTTCAGGGTGTCGTAGGCGGGTGCGCCTAGCCGACCCATGCCGACCACGATGATCGTGGCGTCGCCCGGATCGACGATCTGCTCCTCGCCGAGGCGCCGGGGCGTCTGGAAGCGGTCGAGCCGGCTCTGGAGGCGCTCGTAGAGTTCCCGCGCCTGGGCGTTCAGGGGCGCGGCGAGGATGAAGGTGGCGGAGAGGGCGATGGCCACGATCACCAGCCACTCGGGGGCGAGCCAGCCGCTCTTCGCGCCGACGGCACCGACGATGAGCCCGAACTCGCTGTAGTTGGCCAGGCTGAGAGAGGCGAAGAGCGAGGTGCGCGCCCGGGCGTGGAAGCGGGTCATCAGCAGGAAGAAGAGGGCGGCCTTGAGGGGCATCACCGCCACCAGCACGAGCGCGATCGCGAGGCCCTCCCAGTCCGGGAAGCCGTTCAGCCCGATGGTGAGGAAGAAGAGCATCAGGAAGAGATCCTTGAAGCCCATCAGGGTGCGGGCCAGCTCCGTGGCCTTGGGGTGCCCGCCCACGACGACGCCGATGATGAGGGGCGCGAGGTCGGGCTTCAGGCCCATCCAGGCGAAGACGTCCGCCGAGGCGATGGCGAGCAGCACGCCGAGCAGCACGAAGAGCTCCGCGTGTCCGGCCTTGGACATGATCCAGAGGATCGCCCTGCGGTAGAGCGGGAACCCGAGGAGCAGCAGGGCCCAGGCGTTGGGGAGCTTCCCGGCGGAGATGGTGATGAAGAGGACGGCGAAGATGTCCTGGATGATCAGGATGCCGATGGCGGTGCGGCCGAAGAAGGAGCCCGACTGTCCGTTCTCCTCGAGCACCTTCACCGCGAAGACCGTGCTCGAGAAGCTCAGGGCGAAGCCCACCAGGAGCGCCGTCTCCAGCTCCAGCTCCGCGAAGATCGAGATGCCGAGGACGCCGAGTCCCCAGAAGGCCGCGCCGAACAGGGCGACCACGATCGCCATGTGGAGGGACGCCACGCCCCAGATCTCCGGCGCCAGGAGGCTCTTGGGGCGGAGCTTCAGTCCGATGGAGAAGAGCAGCAGGTAGACGCCGAGGTCGCCCAGCTGGGGCAGGAACGGCCCGCCGTCCTGGCCGAGTGCGTGCAGCACGAACCCGCCGACCAGGTAGCCCACCAGCGGCGGCAGCCCGACGCGACGCGCCGCGAAGCCCAGCACGAAGGCGACGAGGACGGCGACGGTGATCATTCGGGTGCGGCTCCGGCGAGGCGGGCGAGCCGGTCCGCCCTCGGTGCCGCTAGTCTGATGTTCGCCGCAGAGTTGTCAAACGCTAGAGGAAGCGCACCTTGCCGGTCGAGATGTCGTACATGGCGTTGCCAGCCACGCGGCCCACGAAGAAGTCACCGATGCCCTGGTCGAAGATGATCTCGGGCGGAACCCGGGAGTCCAGGCGGGACAGAATCGTCGCGTACGGGGTCTGCCCGCCCTTGGTCTTGGCGATCTGACGCCGGAAGTCCTGCTTCAAAGGCGTACCGTTGACGAAGCGCTCGTTGCCTTCCTTCAACGCCTGCAGCGCCTCCTGGGGTGTGGTGAGCTTGGCTTCGTCGACCTCGAACGGAGCGATGATGTCAATGCATGGGCAATTGGGATGTGTGGGGCGTTGATCCCCTGCCGGCGCCGGCTAGCCTCGAAGCCCCGGGAGCTAGCCCTTCGCAATGATCTCGCGACTCCAGGACCAGGTCGCCTCCACGACGAGATCGCTCTTCTCCCATGGCCCGCGGCCTCTCGAGCGCACGCTGGACTTCGCCGGCGATCCGGGTCTGCTCGGGCCGGACTCGGTGTCGTGGCGAGTCATCGGCGACGTCGCAGCGTTCATCGGCGGGATCCGCGCACTTCTGATCCAGACGGCGCATCCCGAGGTGGTCGCGGGCGTCGAGCAGCATTCGAGCTACCGGACCGATCCGCTCGGCCGCCTCACCCGCACGTCGTTCTATGTGACCGCGACGACCTACGGTGCGCTCCCGGAGGTGGAGGAGGCCGTCGGTCTGGTGCGTGGCGTGCATCGGTGGGTGCACGGGCGCTCCGAGAGGGGTCGACCCTACAGCGCCGCTGATCCGGCGCTTGCGGCCTGGGTCCACAACGTGCTCACCGAATCCTTCCTCGCCGCCTACCAGCACTTCGGCCCGACGCCCCTCTCGACGGAGGAGGCCGACCGGTTCGTGCGCGAGCAGGCCCGGATCGGCGCCCTCCTCGATGCCGCTCCGCTGCCCGAGTCGGCCGCCACCCTGTCGGAGTGGGTGAGCACCCACCCCGCGACGGCAGCCTCGAAGGCGCAGGCCGAAGTCATCGCGTTCCTGCGCAGACCTCCGGTGCCCCTCGGACCGGGACTCGGCTACCGGCTCCTGGTCGGGGCGGCGCTGCCCACGATCCCGACCTCTCTCCTCCAGACGATGGGCCTGAAGGTCTCGGACTCGCGCGCGCGGCTCGGCAGGGCCGCCCTGGCCGCGTTGCGTTGGGCGCTCGGTTCATCGCCGTCCTGGCATCTGGCGCTCGTCCGGGCCGGAGCACCCGTGCCGCGAGGCCTGTTCCGGCAGCCGCTGCCCGTGTCGTAGCTCCGGCCCGCATGGCTGGGGCGCAATGCCCCAGCCTGATGCGCAGAGGTGCAGGCGCGCGGCGAAGGGGGCGCCCAAGCGGCGTTTCGCTGGCACGAAAGATGCTCTGCTGGGGCGGGTCGCAAGGAGACCAGATCAGCCCGGAGGAGCCACCATGCCCGTGAAAGACTACTGCCAGCAATCCGTCTGTACCGCGTCGCCCGGCGAGACGCTGCGCGCCGCCGCCCAGCGGATGGAGAGCCAGGGAGTGGGATCGCTCGTCGTGGTCGAGGAGGACAAGCCGGTCGGCGTCCTCACCGATCGCGACATCGCCCTGCAGGCCCTGGCCGACGGGTGCGACCCGGACGACACGACGGTCCAGAGCGCCCTCGGCCGGCCTGTCGTCACCATCGCCGGCGACGAGGGGCTCGGCGAAGCCCTCGAGCTGATGAAGCGCAAGCGGCTGCGCCGCCTGCCGGTGGTCGACGCCAAGGGCAAGGGCGTGGGAATCATCGCGGCGGACGACGTCGTGCGCCTGCTCGCCGAGGAGATCACGGGCCTCGCCCGCGTCTCCGCCGCGCAGCTCCCCGTCGCGGCGAGCGCGGGGGCAGGGGGCGCGGGCGCCGCCGCCGCCGGCCTCGAGGCCCCGTGGCCGGCGCGGCAGGTCGAGCACTACCAGCGGGTCGTCCAGTGCCTGCGGGCCGATACGAACGCCCGCGCCCTGGCCCAGCTGATGAAGGCCCAGGCCGTAGGCTGCGTCGTCGTCACCACCGACGGCGAGGACGCGGTCGGCGTCGTCACCGACCGCGACCTCGTGACCCGCGTCATCGCCCCCGGCCACGATCCCGACGCCACCCCGGTGTCCGCCATCATGAGTGCGCCGCCCGTCACGGCCCAGGCCACCGAGCCCCTCCAGGAGGTGGTGGCGAAGATGGGCGACCGCGGCGTCCGCCGCATCCCGATCCTGAGCAGCGGCCGAGCCGTCGGCATCGTGACCTACGACGACCTGCTCGTGAGCTTCGGCCGCGAGCTCGCGGAGCTCGGCGAGACGGTGCGGAGCGAGGTCCGCCACGAGCAGCTCGGCGCCCAGGTCGAGCACGTGCGCCAGGCCGCCGAGGCGCACCTGCGCGACCTCGGGAGCAAGGTCGCGGAGCTCGGCGCGGATTCCGTCGAGACCCTGCGCAAGGAGCTGGACGACGTCTGGGAGCGCATCCGGCGGCGCTGAGCGCAGGCGAAGCGGGCGATCGGCATGGACTGGCACAAGATCGCCCCCGGAACGGGTTCCGGAAGGAGCAGGAGAGCGAAGCCCGCGCGATCACGCCGGTGCGCGGCGCGTGTTCGAGCATGGAAGAAGCCGAGGCGTCGCCTGTGACGCCAGGTGCCCGGATCAGGCTGGTCGAAGCCCGAAATCTGCCTTCGGGATGTGTTGCGCCTTTGCGCACTCGGCCTTGAAATCGTAGGGGACTTCGTCGGCGCAATCGGGCCACTTGTCCGTCGCCATCCAGAACTCGACGAGCCCCAGCCGAGCGCACAGGCCTGGGAAGCGCGGATCGTTGCGCAACTCGGGCATTCCAGCCTGGAAGAACAGCGACGTGCGGTAGCCGTCCGGGCCCATCATGTCGTCGCTGGTTCCAGCCGGCCCCAGGCGAGCGGTCTCGGCCGCCCGGTAGGCTTGCTCGACGAGGCCCAGATGCGCTGAATACACCAGGCGCGAGACGTCGACGCACCCCGTCTTCTCGACGTGCGCTTCGACTTCGCTCCACCAACCACCGATGTTCTCCGGCGTGGGCTCGCGCTTGGCGCGGATGAACGGCAGGCCCTCCTCGAACTCACGCAGCTCGCGCTTCGCCGCGAGCGCCAGCAATCGGTCGACCGCCGCCCAGTCTTCCTGGAAGGCGTAGGCCCGCAGCAGGCTCGAGACCGGGAAGCTCATGCCGGGCTCCCGCTGCACCAGGTCCTCGTAGACGGGCACGGCCTCCGCGACGCGTCCTGCTGCCATCCTCGCGAGCGCCACGAGGTTCGCGGTCATCGGATCCAGCGCGTCCAGGCGATAGGCGCGCTCCATCTCGTCCAGGCTCTCGCGAACCCGGCCCATCGTCCGCACGTACCAGCCCAGGTATCGGCTTCGGTCGCCCGAATCGGGCGCCCGTCGTATGCGCTCCACGACTTCGTCGCCCTCGATGAAACGTCCGAACGGCGGGACGACGAAGAGCTGCGCCACCATCGCATCGATGAGCTGCGGATCGAGCTCCAGGGCGCGAGTCGCCTCGCGGATCACGAGCGCGGCGCTCGCGGGGCGATCGGCGAAGGGCTGATAGAAATGCAGCCAGGCTCGCAACAGGGCGAGCCGGCCCCACGCCTCGCCGAAATGCGGCGCGCGCCGGGTGACCTCCTCGAGCCGGGCGATCTGCGTGCGCAGCTCGTCCGGTGCGTAGGATTTCGGGCTGGCACGCAGATAGAGGTCATAGACGCCCGGATCGACGGTGCGGGTCGAGGAGCCGGAAAAGGTCTGATGGAGCGCCCCGGCGATGTTCTCGGAGATCTCGTCCTGGACCGCGAAGATGTCTTCCAGGCTGCGGTCGTAGCGGTCCGCCCACAACGTCGTTCGTGACGACGCCTCGTCCAGATGCGCGCTGACGCGCACGCGCTCCGCCGCGCGGCGGATGGAGCCGTCCAGCACGTGAGAGCAATGGAGGTTCTGCGCCGCTTCTGCTTTGCGTTCCCCGCGGAACTGGAAGCTGGACGTGCGACCGATCACCTTGAGATTCGCTCCGCGCGACAGCCGCTGGATGATCTCCTCGCTGACGCCGTCCGAGAAGAACTGCATCTCGGGATCGCTCGACAGATTGTCGAAGGCCAGGACGGCGAGAAGGGGGTCGGCATCGGAGATCTGCAAGGGCGCGCTCTCGTCGCCCGCAGGTTGCGCCTTCTCCGAGCTGGGCGGCGGCGTCAGTCCCCCTTCCCCGGGCTCGGCGACCTCACACACCTCGACGAGATCCTCGACCCCGGCCAGGCGATAACGCCCGTGCACCGCCCAACGTAGCGGTGCTTCATCCTTCGTCCCTACCGCCGCCCGCCGCGCGAAGTCGTACGCGGTGCGCGTGAGCAGGATGCGTCCGTCGCCGGCGAGCGACATGACGCGCGCCGCGATCGCCTTGGCGAGCCCCTCCACCTCCAGTGGCTTCGCGCCGCGCGCCACGTCCTCCGGCGGGTTCTCGCGAAGCACGACTTCGCCCAGATGGATGCCGACCCGTGAGGTCATTTCGGAGTCGAAGGCGGCGCCGAGCTCGCGCAGCTTGGCTTGATAGGCCAACGCAAACCGCACCGCCTCGATGGGACGCTCGAAGAGCAGCAGGAAGCCGTCGCTCTTGTCGATCTCCCTGCCGTTGAAGATGGACAGGAGGTCACGCGCGACGCGGTCGTGACGCGCGAGCAGTTCGGCGGCCGCCGCGTCGCCGACGCGCTCGACGAGCCGCGTGCTGGCGACGAGGTCGCACAACAGGAGCGTGCGAATCGCGGGATTCGAGGTGCCGGACGTGGCAGACATGGTCGCAGGGCCGGAGATTTCGGCGAAGTGGATGTCAGCTGGGCTTCAGCCCGTCTCGCCAGGCGATGGCCTCCTGTTCGACGCGGACGGCGTCTGCCACGGCGATCACGGGGCTTGCCTTGAACTCGAAGGCAGGGTAGGTCGAGCAGAACTTGTGAACCGCCAACGGATCGTCGCATTCCACCAGCATGTGCCCACCCCACTCGCCTACTCGCACGACGAAGGACTCGATCTTGAACTCGGCGGGCGCCTTCCATTCACCGAACACCTCGAGGATCCGCTTCTGGGTATTCTCGTACTCCACAGGCGAACCTTGCGGACGTTCGAACCAGCTGATCATGTACTTCACGCCATCCTCCTCCCGGGCAGGGCCCGACGTCGCCAGGGACACAGCGTAAGCGATTCGAGGAGCCCCGCGCGGCTCGAAGGCACCCGGGTACGCGCGGATCCCCTGTCGCCAACTTGTCGCCAAGCCCGATCCGCTCTTGCAACTAGCTGGAACGCTTCTTCTTTTCCGCCTTCCCCCCTGGTTCGAATCCAGCAGGATCCACCACCTAACTGCCTGATTCTGCTCGGGTCTCGTCTCGAGATACGTGTCGGTGGCTCGTCAGCGCAGCCCTTTGCCGGCATCCTCTGCCGCGTGGAGGCCGGCGACCGCAAGCTCGCAGCAATCATGTTCACGGACGTCGTGGGCTACACGGCTGCCGTGGGCTCGGACGAAGCCCGAGGACTTCGGCTCCGCGAGAGGCACACCGACCTCGTCAAGGAGACGCTCGCGCGGTTCCGGGGCGAGTTCGTCGAGGAGACCGGCGACGAGACGCTCTCGATCTTCCCCAGCTCGGTGGGCGCCGTCCGTGCGGCCATGGCGATCCAGCAGGAGCTCTCGGGGAACGACGAGCTCTCCGTTCGCATCGGCATCCATGTCGGCGACATCCTCATCCGCGAGGGCCGACTCGTCGGTGACAGCATCAACGTCGCCGCCAGGATCCGACCCCTTGCCGCTCCGGGAGAGATCTGCCTGTCGGAGCGGGCGTTCGAGGACGTGAAGAACAAGCCCGGCATCCACGCACGATCTCTCGGTCGCAAGAACCTCAAGAACGTCGACCGCCCCGTCGTCGTCTATGCCCTCGCAGAAGCGCCTCAGCGCTCAGGGGCGACCATCACACGATGGCTAAGACGCCTTGGCGCCGTTGCGATCGCGCTGGCAGCAATCGGAGTCGTCGCCTTCCCATTCCGCCATGCCGCGCTCGGTGCCCTCCTGCGGAGCGGCTGGATCCCCGTCGAACTGCCCTACGAGAAGGAGATCCGGTTTGCGGAGTCACCGGACGGGGTTCGAATCGCCTACGCGACTGCGGGTAGCGGTCCTCCGGTCGTGATCGTCCGTGGCTGGTTCACACACCTCGAACGAGGCGCCAACGCCTGGGTTCGCGAGCTCATGGGTGAGCACCGTGTGGTCTTCTACGACTGCCGCGGGATGGGACTCTCGGATGGTGATCTCACCGATTACTCGCTGGACGCACGAACGGCTGATCTCGAAGCCGTCATTGCCGCGGCGAATCTGGACCGCTTCGCACTCTTCGGCGATTCGGCCGGTGGACCGGTCGCGATCGCCTACGCCGCCGCTCATCCAGACAAGGTCAGTCGTCTGCTCCTCTACGGAAGCTATGCCCGCGTCGATGACGACCTCTCCCAGAGATGGACCGCATTGGAGGCCGTCGTGCGCTCGGGATGGGATCTCGAGAGCGGCCCCTTCCGGTCTGTCTTCTCGAACATCTTTCTTCCAGACGCCGGGCCGCTGATGATCACGGCGGCCACCGAGCTGTCGAAGATCGCATCAACGCCGGATGATGCGGCCGAGTTCATCCGTCAGGGACGTGAGTTCGACGTCAGAGCGCAGGCACAGCAGATTCGGGTGCCGACCCTTGTGGTCCACCGCCGAGGGGACCAGGTCGTGCCTTTGGATACGAGTCGGGAGATCGCCTCGACGATACCCGGTGCCCGTTTCGTCGTGCTCGAAGGCCGGAACCACCTCATCCTCCCCGGGGATCCGGAGCGGGAGGCCTTCATCGAGCTCACGGGGCAGTTCCTTTCACCGTAGGCGCACGCGATTCTGAGGCAGCGTCGTCGCTTGAAGACGCCGGCGAGTGCACGGGCTGGTTCCGGTAGGCGAGCGGCCCGCTGCCGAACCAGCGCCGGCAGGCGCGGCCGAAGTTGGCGGGCTCCGTGTAGCCGAGCCGGTAGCCGACCTCGGTCAGCGTGAGGTTCGGGTTCGCGAGCAGCTCGAGCGCCGGATCGGCGAAGGGACAGGGCAGCGGTAGCCAGTCCGTGGGCACGGCCAGCGCCGACGTCGCCTGGCCGAACGCGACCGGTGCGTGCAGGAACTCGGGGTAACGATCCGCGTACTCCGGCGCGTCGTAGTCGACCCGGCAGCGGCCCTCGCTCATGGGACGGCCGAGCCCGGACTCGACCAGCGCCTGGATGCTCAGGAAGAGCATCTCGACCAGCGGCGGCCAGATCTCCGGCTCGAGCCGGAGCTGGGGCTCGACCCGGAGCTCGA
>CAMYLJ010000068.1 GCA_947259215.1 uncultured delta proteobacterium | reverse complement strand
ATTCGGACTGGCACGCCCCTCGCACGAAGGTGGAGTTGGCCCGGTTTGGTGGACTCCTCTCTCCTGTTTGCCGCCATGATACATATCCGCTGTCGTACGAGCGTCTCCGATACCGGATTCGAGCTCTGCTCGTCACGACCCTGGTCGGCGTGCTCCTGTGACTGGTCTCGTCTTGACATCCCAATGGCCGCCTTGGTATTGATCGGTCGATCAGTTCATACGAGGAGGCGGAACAGCCTCGCCCACGCCCAGGACATCGTCGCGCACGACTGGGCGCAGGTCACCCGCATGGCCCAGCGGGTGGAGGAGTTCCTGCATTTGACCGTCGAGCGCACCGGGGAGGCGTAGCTGCTGGCTCCGAGCAGCTGGTATGATCGCGGGACGTTGGAGGGTGCGCCGCGAAGATCGTCGCATGCGTCGTACGAAGCGCTCCGCAGTGGCGAGCAGCCTCTGCTCGCGCACGTCGAGAGCGTGCTGGACGCAGTCGAGCAGTGGGAGCCGCAGGTGCGAGCGCTGCTACCGGAGCCGGGACGGCGCGAGCTTCGATCATTGCCGCGGTCGTCCCGCGATCCTCTCGATCGTCTCCTGAACTTCGGGGGTCTTCGAGCTGATGTGGGTTGCGCCGTTCTTCTTGAAGCGGAAGTCGCAGTGGCTGCAGCCATCCGCGAGCGTCTGGGTGCGCGTGAGGCCCCAGCCGAGAGCGTCGCTCAGCACGATGTCCGACATGCAGACGTAGGGTGCGAACGCTTGGGCCCCGAGCTTCTTCGCAAGCTCCAGGTTCCCGCACCGCACGTAGTCGACGCCGAAGTCGAAATCGCTTCCGTCGCCCGTGACGTAGCGGAGCTCGAAGTCGCCGGCCCGAACCAGCTCGTTGCTCTTCTCCCTCCGCCTCACCATTCGGCGGACGAGCCCTGAGAACATGAACCGTCCGAGGAGCCAGCGCTTCCATCTCGGAAGCTGCTCCATTCTGAGGCGGTTCGCCTCGTGGCAGATCTCCCAGGCCTCCGGCGCGGTCCCGCCCCGAGCTTCCACGGCCTTGTAGACGGCGATTTCCTGCGCGGTGCCGCGCAGGAATGCGTTCATGATCGGAGCCCTCGGGCCTTCGACCCACGGAACCTGGGGCAGGATCTCCCGATACCTCTCACGAGCGTCTCGGCGAAGCGCCTCGGCACCCGGCTCTCCGAAGCGTTCCACGACGAAGGGACGGACGAGCTCACTCGTCCGGTCGAAGTCGGCGAGCCATCGACGCTGCGCACGGGTCAGCTCGTTTCGGATGACGCTCTCCCCTCCGTTGCCCGCTTTCATCTCACGCCCCTGGATTTGCATGTGCCTCCAACGATGGCGACCATTCGTTCGATGGCCGCGCGGGCCTTCTCGAGACGGTCAGAGGTTGGCCGAGACGGCGCATGCGGACCACTGAGAGCCAGGAGGGACTCTCACCCGCGACCCGCAGGTTCGAAGCCTGGTGCTCAACCCGGTTCGGCGAGTGCGGATGCAGGCGTCGGCAGCGCGAAATCAAGCGCTCATCGGCACGACCAAGCGCAACCAAAGCGCGGAACCAAGCACCGCCAGAACGCGAATTGCTCAGCGAATCCGGCTACTTATGGCGGGGCGGACGGGACTCGAAAGCCCAACTTCCGGCCGTAAGTGCCCGGAAACGCAGGGGTCACGAACGCTGAAACTTGTATCCCGCGTGTATCCCAACTTGGTGCGGGCCCCTGAAAGTACGGCCCGCTCGAGAGTCCTGGCGACAGCCAGTCGACCAAGCACGACCAGCTGGTGGCCGGACCCATTGGAAACGTGGCGGCGGCACGCAGCGCGCGAGCCGCTCGAGAATCGCCACCGGCTCGCGCACGAACTGCGTGGGCCGACACGGGCTCATGGGGTCGGCCGGGGGAGGCTCTCCTCGACCCGCTCCAGCGGTGCGACCCCGACCTCGATCCTGCCCCGCTGCGGACGATTCACGTCCATGATCAGCAGCAACACCGCGCCGACGAGGAGCGCGAGAAGAAGCATCGGCGTCCGCCCGCGGTGCGATGCGGCGCCGAAGCTCCAGGCCAGGAAGGCGATCGCCAGCGCCGCCACGGCCAGTAGCATCAGGAACAGCGCGGCGGGCAGGCGGTTCTCGACCGAGGCGAGCCGCAGCTCGTGGAGGTCGATCAGCTCGTTCGCTGCACTGATCACCGAGGACAACGTCGCGTTCAGCGTCGTCGGCTGGTTCGCGCGCTCGACGACCGACCAGATCCGGGTGTGGAGGGCTTCGCTCTCGAGCCGCGCCGCGCGCAGCGCTTCGGGCTCGCTGCGAGAACCGCCCAGTGTGATGCGTGCGTCGGTGTATTCGCGCAGCGCCTCTCGGAGCTCGCCACGAAGGGGCTCCTCGAGGAGTCCGGCGCGCAGGGAGAGCGTGCCAATCGCGTTCGATTCGTCGACGATCACGTCACGGCGGATGTCCCACCGCGCAATCGCCATCGAGAGGGCGAACCCGAGGAGCAGACCGAGAAGGCCGAGCGTCGCAGCCCCGGTCCCACTCATGAGCGAGCGCACTGAGTCTGGCGCGTCGATCCTGGCTTCCCCCAGCCGGTACCCGATCTCGCCTGCCGCCAGCAGCACGGCGACCATTCCCAAGGCGATCAGTCGGTGGTCGATCTGGTAGAAGACGCCGAGGTCGAGGGGCACGCGGTCTCCTTCGGGTGCTGCTAGCTGTTCCGAGCGTCCGGCGAGCCCGGCGGCGGCCAGGAAAGGGTGTCCTCTTCTTCCACAGGGCCTCGCGTGCACATGACGCGAGCCTGCGGGCAAGGCGCTCGAACAGTAGCTGACAAGCTGACGAGTTGTCTATACTATCTGACATCGTGTCAGGCATGAAGCGTTCCCGTGCTCCGCTGCAGGTGAGCCCCCAGCCGGCGCTCAAGCTCGGCAGGCCCGAGCGCACGCGTGCGGCCATCCTGAACGCGGCGTTCGATTTCATCTGGGCCCAACCGTTTCGCGACATGACCGTCGGCTCGCTGATGGCGGCCACGGGGGTGAGCCGCTCCGCGTTCTACCAGTACTTCGATGATCGCCACGAATTGATGGAGACCCTGCTGGAGATGTTGCAGGACGAGATCTTCGACGTGGCCCAACCCTGGATTGCGGGCGTCGGGGATCCCGTCGCCCTGCTACGCGAGAGCCTCGAAGGGTTGGCTCGCGTCGGGTATCGGCGGGGCCCCTTCTTGCGGGCCATCACCGATGCCGCCGCAACCGAAGAACGCCTCGAAACCGCCTGGAAGAACTTCCTCGGTCGGTTCGATGACGCGGCTTGCACTCGCATCGAAGCCGATCAGGCGCAGGGCTTGATCCCGGCGTTCGATGTGCGCCCCGTAGCCGTTGCCCTCACCCGACTCGATGCCTATTCGCTCCTGGAAGCGTTCGGGCAGCGCCCCAGGAGCCGACCGGAACCCGTGCAGGAGGCGTTGGCTCGGGTCTGGATCTCCACGCTCTATGGCGCGAAGTGGGCTGAGCGCGACTCCTCGCCGCTCGTGCGCAGGTGATTCAACCAACAGAGGAGCGGTGATGGAAAGGGCGTCGAGGGTGCCACGCTTCGGAGCGCTCGAACATCGACTCCACTCAGCTTCAGACCAATCAGGAGGAACACCAATGAACCGTGTGAGAGCTGGAGCGAGCTCTGCGTTTGCAGCGCATCTGCTTTGTGCCGGACTCCTGTCAGGGTGCGCACAGCAAGGCGCGCAGGCGGCTGCTCCGCAAGCTCAGGCCCAGGAGCTGAGCCCCCAAGAACAGATGATTCATCGCCGCGCGGTCGAAGCGGCCGTTTGGGGCATGCCGCTGGAGGGTACCCGCGGTTTTCTGGTCGCCACACGCAATGATCTCGGCGGCGACTGGAACGACGTCATCTACCTCTCCAATGTCATGGAGTCGCGGCATGGCTTCCTGACCGCGAACAACCAGACCCCCTATGTCGTCGCGTCACTCAACACGAAGGACGGACCCCTGGTCGTCGAGGTGCCGGGCGCGACGGACAAAGCCAAGTTCTTCGGCTCCTTGGTCGACATCTGGGATTACCCCTTTGCGGATGTCGGACCCGCAGGTGCGGACGCAGGCAAAGGCGGCAAATTCCTGCTTCTGCCACCCGGCTACGACGGCGAGGTGCCGGAAGGATTCCTCGTCTTTCGACCGTATTCCCATGCGGTCTACATGGCGCTGCGGCCCGTGGCTCAACCGGGGGCCGGACTGGCAGACCAGGTCGCGTATGCCAAGACGCTGAAGGTCTACCCGCTCAGTCAAGCCGACAATCCACCCCCTACCAACTTCATCGACGCCTATCCCAAGAAGTGGGACACGCTGCCGAAGTACGACCTCTCGTTCTTCGAGGACCTGGCTGACACGATCAATGAAGAGCCGGTCCTGGAACGCGATCTGGCAATGATGGGCATGCTGAAGTCCATCGGAATCGAGAAGGGCAAGCCGTTCGATCCCGATGAGAGGACGCAAGAGTTCCTCGAGCTGGCGATAAAGGTCGCCTATGACTACATGCAGGACCTTCTCGTGAGAGAGGCGTTCTCCAATTACATCCCGGGTTCGCACTGGTCGACCTTCAACCTCTCGGTCGAGCAGGCGAAAGCCGGATGGCCATTCGTGACGGAAGATCGAATGCTCATCGACGAGCGCGCCAATCTCTACCACTACGCCACGTTCATGCCCAGGGTTCTCGGAGAAGGCAGCTTCTACTTGACCAACATCTACGACAGCGAAGGCAGGCTGTTCGACGGCGAGTCGACCTACAAGATGAATGTGCCGGCAGACACCCCGGCAGGAGATTTCTGGTCGGCCATTGCCTACAGCTTCGCAACACATGGATTCATCGTGGGTTCAGAGCGGGTCGGCATCTCGTCGGTAGACATGGACACGCTGGAAGTGAACGAGGATGGATCGGTAGACCTCTACTTCGCCCCGAACGCACCGGAAGGGCGCGAGTCGAACTGGATTCCGACCCGCGAGAGCTTCTGGATTGTTCTTCGACTCTACGGGCCGGAAGAGCCGCTGTTCGACAAGTCCTGGAAACTGCCGGATATCGAGAAGATCAAATAGGGAATGAACCCCGTTGCATTGAGGAGAGGATTGGAAATGAACCGAAGAGCGAGACTACAGCTGCCGCTGGATGCCTTGGTCGTCGTGAGCCTGGCACTGCTTGCGTTCGCGCCCGCCCACGCGGAGGATGCGGTTCAGGTCGGCGCCGACAACTACGTCCGTGCCGAATCGGACTTCCAGATGAAGGGCTACATCGAGAAGCTCGACTGCTTTGGGAAGTTCGCCCATAGCCGCAAGCCCTACGACGTCGACAATCAGGTCACCATTCGG
This sequence comes from uncultured delta proteobacterium, assembly GCA_947259215.1. Taxonomy (GTDB): domain Bacteria; phylum Myxococcota_A; class UBA9160; order UBA9160; family JAFDET01; genus CAMYLJ01. The sequence continues at coordinate 5,512 of CAMYLJ010000068.1, read as the reverse complement.
GGCAATCGGGACACGCTGTACTCATTCGGTGTGTTCGATCTGAGTTCTCCGCTCACGATTACGCTTCCGGACACCAAGGGGCGCTATCAGTCCGTGATGGCCGTGAGTCAGGATCATTCGATCGCGGCTGTCTACGGTCCCACGCAAGTCACTCTGACAGAAGCGCGTGTCGGAACTCGCTATGTGATGCTCGCCGTTCGAACGTTTGCGGACCCGAACGATGAGGAAGATATGAAAGAAGCGTATCGGCTCCAGGATTCCGTCGGCGTCGAGCAGGCTGATATCGGGGAGTTTGAGGTGCCCGATTGGAGGAAGGACGAAGTGGAGCAGATGCGAGCCACGATCAACGTGGTCGCCTCCACGGTCACGGACACTTCCAAGATGTTCGGCAAGAAAGAGGAGCTGGATCCGGTCTACTGGATGCTGGGCGCCGCACTCGGCTGGGGCGGGCTGCCTGCAGAGGCCGCCACGTACGTGAACGTGTTCCCTGAAGAGAACGACGGCAAGACCCCCTACACACTCACCGTCAAGGACGTCCCGGTGGACGCCTTCTGGTCCGTGACCCTCTACGACGACGAGGGCTGGATGCCGGTCAACGAGTACGACGCCTACTCCTTCAACAACGTCACGGCGAAGAAGAGCGACGACGGACGCATCACCATCCACTTCGGCGGTGACCCCAAGCAGCCGAACTTCCTGCCCATCGTGCCGGGATGGAACTACATCGTGAGGCTCTACCGGCCGAGGCAGGAAATCTTGGACGGAAGCTGGACATTCCCAGAGGCGGTACCCGGCCGATGATTATGAGGACAGCCGTCTTGCCGAGAGAGGCTCCCTCAACGCCACAGCGGCTGTATCCCGCGCGTATCCCGACTGGAAGAACTAGTGCGAATGCGCACACTTACGAACGAAGCGTACGGGTCTCGAGAAGCCTGAAAAGCCGAATAAAATCAGATAGTTGGCGGGGAGGACGGGACTCGAATGCCCAACCTCCGTCCGTAAGTACCCGGAAACGCAACGGTCATGAACCCTGAAACTTGTATCCCGCGTGTATCCCGACTCCCCGCAGCGTAGTCGGGGATGCTTGGCGGTCGGCCTTCAGCCAGGCTCGACCAAGACCAGCTGGAGTCTCCTAGGGGCGAGCCGCGTGCTTGTCCGAGCACGAACCACTCGAGCGCTGGACGCCATAGCGCGCACCGTCATTCGGCGCCCCGACTTGGCGCGCGCCTCGCGCTCGGGACGGCGCTGATCCTCGGGATCCGACGGCGGTAGGCGACCGTTCACGGCATGGGTCGGTCCACCGGATCGAACGATCGCCACCGCGAGAAAAGCGAACACGACGAGGCCAGCCAGAAGCGCGAAACGCATGCGATCGATCTCCGCGTCCTGTCGCCTGGTCAGGGGCTCTCCGTCGCCCGGACCTCTTCCACGGCCTCCCGGATCTGCTCGAAGATCTGCGTCCGGGACGAACCCTGCTTCTGGATCAGGGCCGCGGCGCCTTCGGCGAGCTGTGCGTGCTCCCGTTCGTCCAGGTCCTTGGCCGTCACGACGACCACGGGAACCGAGCGCCACTCGTCGCGTGCGCGAAGCTCGGCCAGGAACGCGAAGCCGTCCATCACGGGCATCATGAGGTCGAGGAGGATGACCGTTGGCAGGTGCTCCTCCATGCGGTCGAGGGCGACGCGTCCGTTCTCGGCCTCGATCACCGTCCATTCCTCGCGCTCCAGGGCCCGACGGACGACGTCGCGAACTTCGGACTCGTCCTCGACGAGCAGGGCGGTGCGTTCGGTCTCCGAGCGGTAGCGCCCGATCAGCTCGACGAGATGTGCGCGGTCGATGGGCTTGGTGAGAAACTCGGTCGCCCCGAGCGCGTAGCCCTTGTCCCGGTCATCGGTCATGGTCACCATGATCACCGGGATTCCCCGTGTCTCGGGGTCCGCCTTCAGCTCGCGGAGCACCGCCCAGCCGTCCATGCCCGGCATCATCACGTCGAGGCTGATGGCACACGGACCGATGGACTTCGCCAGGCGCAGGACTTCGTCGCCGCTGGTGGCGGTGATCACACCGAAGCCCGCGTCCTTCAGCGTACGTCCCAGGAGGTCGAGCGCTGTCGGGTCGTCGTCGACCACGAGGACGCTGTTCTCTTTGGACGGCGCCGGCGGCTCGGCCTCGGCGGAAGCGTCTGGCTCCTGCTCCCGGAGCGTCGTCGCGACCTCCACGCGCTCGGGAAGGCGGATCGTGAATGTCGAGCCCGTGCCGGATTGGCTCTCGACGACGACGTCTCCTCCCATCATCCGGCAGAAGCGACGCGTGATGGCCAGGCCGAGCCCCGTGCCGCCAAATTGTTTGGCGGTGGACTCCTCGGCCTGCGAGAACTCCTCGAAGACCGTCTCGAGCTTGTCGGGCCGAATTCCGATGCCGGTATCCGAGACCGCGAACTCGACGCCGTCCACATCGTCCACGCTCGTCTTCCGGGCTGCGATGGTGACCTGCCCCTGCTCGGTGAACTTCGCGGCGTTGCTCAGCAGGTTGAAGAGCGCCTGGCGAATCTTCGTGAGGTCGGCGCGCATCTCGCCGAGACGCGGATCGACCTCGACGACGAGACTATTGCCCTTCTTGGCCACGAGCGATTGAACGGTTGCGACGACTTCGTCGATCATCTCCGGGACTTCGAACGTCTCGAGGAAGAGGTCCATTCGCCCGGCCTCGATCTTCGAGAGGTCGAGCACGTCGTTGATCAGCGCGAGCAGGTGGCGCCCGGCCGCGTGGATCTTCTTCAGGTCGCCGGCGGCCTCCTCGTTTCCTTCGTCTTCGGCGTCTTCGAGCAACATCTCGCTGTAGCCGATGATCGCGTTCATCGGAGTCCGCAGCTCGTGGCTCATGTTGGCGAGGAACGCGCTCTTGGCCTTGTTCGCGGCTTCCGCCTGCTCCCGAGCGTCTTCGAGCTCGCCGGTGCGTTCGACGACCAGGTTCTCGAGGTTGTCGCGATGGGCCTGCAGCGCTCGCTCCGCCTCGCGTCGCGTCGCGATCTCGCTCTCGAGGGCCCGGTTCGCCTGTTCGATTTCCCGGGCCCGCTCGCCCGTCCGCTGGGCCAGGTGCGCCGCCAGCGCCATCGCGACGGCGAGCAGGATTCCGACGACGAGCATGACGGTCGCCAGATCTTCGATGGACGTCAGGTCCGGGTACATGCGATGGATGCGCTCGCCCTCGGCCATCAGCGCCTGCCAGAAGCAGAGCGTGGCCGTCGCGATCGCCACCGCCGTCGGCACGGGTGTCCAGGCGGGGAGCCGGGACTCGGCGGGATCGCGCTGCCAGACGAAGGCGAGGATTCCGAGGCTGATGACGATGAAACCCACGGAAGTGTGGACCGCCATGCGCGTCAGGTTTCCCCAGCCGTAGGCGGTCTCGAGGCCGGTAGCGTAACCGGAGAGCGCGACCACGCCCAGGCCGAAGGCCAGGGACGACAGGATCACCCGGAGCAGGGAGCGGGGGGCCGCGAACCCGTTCGGGGGAAGGGCGGTCGCGAGGCCGACGAGGGCGAAGCAGACCGCCGTGTTCGGGGCCATGCGTCCGGGATTGGACGTCTTCACGGTGATGTCGTGCTTCATGAAGAGTTCGTCGATCCCGAGATCGACGCCAAACACGTACTGAACCAACGTGAGCGCGCCGACGAGAAACGCGAGTCCGCCGGCGAGGCTGGCGGCGCGACCGCGCTCGATGAGGAGCAGGAGCAGCGCGGCGCTCGAGAGCACGAAGCCGAGCGCGGTGTTGTACTGCATCGGCACGAAGGTCGGCATGACCTGTACGAGCGTGCGATTGCCCACGTGCCAGCCGCCGATGACGACGACGCCGAGCAGGAAGGTCATCAAGCCCGCGGCGGTGCTGCCGGCGACGAGGCCGATTCGCAATGAACCTCGCTGGGAGGAGGACGTCATCGACCCGAGTCTAGCCCCGGACGTGTGAAGGATCTCGCCCGAGCCCGGGAGGCGACGCTCTACGCCTTCCTCGAGGAGATGAACGAGGCGATCGCGCTCTACCGGAGGGACGGCGGCCTCGTCGCCGCACGGCGGCGCGTCGCCGAGGCCACGCGCTGCCGCGATCTGCGCGAGGTGCTCGCTTCTCGCGCTCAGCCCGACGCGGAACGCTGCAGGTGGCCGAGTAGCATGCGGGTGTGGCGGCCCCAACAGGCGACTCGCAGCCGCTGCCAACCGCAGCCAAGCCGTCGAACGAAGGGCCGCCAGAACGCCAATTGATCAGCAATTTCAAGCAGTTATGGCGGGGCGGACGAGACTCGAACCCGGCGATCCGAAAGACAACCCCTCGGAATCGTGAGGGTTTTTCGCGTCGACCCCGTGCTCAAGGTGTGCTCAAGGCTTCGGGCCCGGCCCGAGAGGGTGGCGCGCTCCTCGTCACTGAGATCCTTCGCCGTGAGCACGACCACGGACCTCGCGGCTCGGTAGAGTTGCGCCCGGCCAAGCCCCAGACAGCCACAGGAGCGGATCCATGTCTCCCAAGCCGCGCAGCGTCGAGGTCGACGCCTCATCTGCCGAATGCCTGGTGTTCACGGAGAAGGAAGGGCTGCTCTCCAAGGTGGCCCACGACCTGAAGATCCGGGTCACCGAGTTCAGCCTCGCCTGGGATGGCGCGACTCTCACCGCCCGCTTCGATCCCCGTAGCCTGCGCGTCGTCGACGCCATGTTGAAGGGCCGGGAGAATCCGGCAGCCCTCTCGGACAGCGACAAGAAGAAGATCGAGAAGAGCATCGTCGCCGACGTGCTGCACGCCCGGAAGCATCGCAGCATCGAGTTCGAGTCGAGCGAGGTCGTGTCCGAGGGCAAGGGCTACCGCATCAAGGGAGAGCTCACCCTGCACGGAGTCACATGCCCCATCAGCGCCAAGGTGAATCTCAGCCGCGGCCGCTGGAGCACCCAGGTCTCCATCAACCAGCCCGACTACGGCATCGAGCCCTTCAGAGCGATGCTGGGCACCTTGAAGGTGAAGCCCAAGGTACGCGTCCGCCTCTCGGTGCCCGACGGCGGTCTTCCGCTGCCCGGCTCCTGACGGCGACGCGCGTGCGCTCGTTGATGGGCTCAGCCCTGGCGTCGCTGCAGATGCTCGGGTTCGGTCGGCCGGCGATCCGGGGCGTCCCTGAGGCTAGTGTGCACCCGCTCGGCGCTATAGTAGGCCACGCGTTCGCGGAGGAGACGCGGGAGGTGGCGGTCGCCGAGAACGATGACGTGAGCAAGGAGCTCGCGCCGACAGGTGCCGACCCATCGTTCGGCGAACGGGTTCTGCCAGGTGGGACGTGCGATGCGCTCTCCCGGATCTGACTCAGCAATGGCGGGAGCGGCCGATCCGAAAATGAGAACGCACAGGAGGAAAGCCCATGACCCGGATCGCTAAACGTGTGAAGAAGTTCCTCGACGAGGACGGCGTGCGCTACGACGTCGTCCCCCACGAGCGGGACTACACCGCGCAGGAGACCGCGCACCACACCCACACGCCCGCGCAC
>CAMYLJ010000067.1 GCA_947259215.1 uncultured delta proteobacterium | reverse complement strand
GACGACGCCCCGGGCGTCCCGGCGCGTGATGGCGTCGAGGCGCTTCGCGCCAATCATGCGGCCAGCCTCGCGGACGGCCCGCCTGTACGTCTCGAATGTGCCTGGACGCAGCCGGCGCCCGGCGCGCTCCAGCCACTCCTCGGCATACGCGGCGAACCGGGGCGCGGCGCTTTCCGCCTCGAAGGGGTTGCGCCCCTCCGCCAGCTCCTCCTCCAATCTGCGCCGGGCGCGGACGGCGACGCTGCGGTCGCCGGTTGCGTGTGTCCGGCGGTAGCGCCGCGAGCCGATGCGGGCGTCGACCCACCAGGTCCGGCCTCGGCGGAAGATGCGGACTCTCACGGGCTCACTCCGTTCCCTCCACGTATCGCGCGCTCCAGGGCCGCGTCAACCTCTTCGTCGCGCAGCTCGCGGTGGGCCCGGAGCCACGCGACGAAGTCGGACACGACCACGAGGACGCGTCCACCGACCCGGCAGGTGGGCATGCCGTGCTCTCGCGCCCAGCGGCGCAGGGTTCGCTCGCTGACCCCCGTCATGACCGCCAGCTCCGCCAGGCCGGCTGCGAGGCGCGGGAGAGGTTCGTCCACGCGTCAGCCCTCGCGCTCGTTGGCACGCTCATGCCGAGCGCGCGTCTGCGAGATGCTGGCGCCACCGCGTTTCTGTCGGCCGAAGCCGCGGTCCGAGGCCAGGAACTGCTCCACGATCGCCAGCAGGAGATCGGGAAGCTCGATTTCGTGCCCGTGCTCCTCGAAGTAGAGCCGTGCGTACAGCTCGAGGTCGACCACGAGGGAGCCCGGCAGCCGTAGTCGCACCTTCCGCTCCGGAGCCTCCTCTTCGCGGGCCCGGAGCTTGATCGCACGCTTCATCTCCGCACCTCCCCGGGTCCACCGTCCTCGACCATGCGGCGTACCCCCTGGCGCCAGCGACCGTGCGTCTCGCGTCCCTGCTCCTGCCGTGCTTCGAACTCCCGCCTGCGTGGCAAAGGCAAGAGCACGAAGAGCGAGAGGGCCAGGTGGTCGAGCATGCACACCAGCTGGCGCAGCTCGGCGGCCGCCTCCTGCTGGCGCAGGGCGTGCTGCTCGAGCGTCGCGGCGAGGCGCTCCTCCATGGCATCGAGGATCTTGTGGCGGAGCGCAGCGGCGCCCGCCTTCCCAGCCGGCGGCACGGACTCGAGCGCATCGGCCCAGTCCGCCTCGATCTCGTAGCAGAGCTCGAGCCGGTCGCGGACACAGCGCGAGAGCGAAGCCCGGCGCACCGCGGCATCGCGCAGCACCCGCTCGTAGAGCTCCGGCGGGACCCAGATGCGAAGCTCTTGAAGTCTTCCCCGCGGCACGGTTACTCGCACCCCTTTGCGGGGACGACTCTGCAATGGGCGGGCCAGGTTGCCGGCGCACGCGTGCGGCGGGCGGGCAGGGCGCCGCTAGCGACCGCGGCCCCGGTCGCGTTCGCGTTCCCGGTCGCGGATTTGCCAGCCGATCTGCGACTCGCGCCCGCGCTCGGGAGGGGTCCGTTCGAGGCGAGCCACGATGCGCGAGCCGATCTCCAGATCGCGCCGTTGGCTGGGGATGGCTACGAGCTGCCAACCAACGTCGACGACGAGGAAGCGCAGCCCCTGTTCGTCGTGCGCCCACGTGACGACCTTGCCCTCGTGATGGCGCGCGTCGGAGTCTGCCTGCTCGAGCTGCTGTCCCGCGAGCGCCTCGACCTCCTTGAACGAGAGCGCGCTGTGGTCGCGTTGCTTGGTGTGCAGAGCCACGGTCGGCACCGCCTGCGGAACGGCGATCCAGCTGGACCCGCTGCCCCGGTCGCTCTCGGGTCCGGCGCGGACCAGCAGGCCGGCCGCGGCCAGGCGCGCGCGCCGCCCCTCGACCGCCCGGCTCCAGGCGCGGGCGAAGCCGCGGGGCGCGGGAGCCGGCTTCGCACGGTCCGCAGATCGGGTGCGCTCCAGGGCCTCCAGGTCGAGCACGGTCGCAAGCTCGCGCGTCCTCACGAGGTTCCGTAGGCGCCCGTGCTCCCGGATCTCGGTCCAGCGGACCCGGCGCCCCTCGCGCACGCTCTCGTGCTCCAGGAGCGTCACGAGGTGGCCGCGCCGGAGGCCTCCCTCGCCACGGCGCTCCTCGATGGCCGGGGTCTGGGGGACGAGGAGCACACGGCCGTCGGTCGCCTCCAGGACGAGAAACGGAGTCTCGCCGAGCTCGTTGGGCGCCGTCCCCGCGACGCGCCCGCGAAGCGCCATCCCGGGCTCGAGACGCACCAGCTCGCGCACCGCCGAGGGGTCGGTGATCCCCAGATCGCCTCGCGCGAAGCTCTTCTGGACGTCGCCCAGGAGCTGCATCTCGCGCAGGGCAGGGCGGTGATCCAGCGACAGGCGCCAGGTCTTGGCACCCGCCCGGGTCGCCAGGCCGGTCCGTTCGAGGAACTGGAGGCGTGCGATCAGCTGGAGCCGATGCTGCGCGGCCCGCTTGGAGGCCGGCACCGGGTCCTCGAACGAGACGAGCCGTCCCGGGCCCATGCGCTGCTCCAGGACCGCGTCGAGCTCGCCGAAGCGTTGTACCTCGATCGCCCGCTCCCGGCTCCGCACGCGGTCGGCTTCCGTCCGGTAGCCGAGCGCCTGAGTGGCCAGCTCGCGGCTCCGTGCGCGGACGCCGTGCTTCACGTACTCGCGATCCAGAAGGAGCGGCCGTCCGGCCTCGTCCCGGCCCCGGATGGCCACGTGGACGTGGGGGTGGGCCGTGTTGTGGTGGTCGATCGCCACCCACTCGAGCCGCGTCCCGAGGTCCCGCTCCATCGCGTCCAGCACGCGGCGGGTGTGGTCCACCAGGTCGAGGGCCTCGCCCCGCTCGGGCGAGAGGATCATCTTCCACATCCGCGGATCCTCGGCCCGCTGCCAGCCGTCGAGGCGCCGGTCGATCTCCACCTCGGGCCCGGAGGCGTCGAAGCCGAGCCCCTTCTCGCCCTCGCGCTGGGCGCCTTCGCGGGCCAGGTAGCGGCCGTGGGCGCGCCAGCCGCCGGGGGTTCGGTTGGCCACGTACTGGAGCTTCACGACGCTCCGCTGCTGGCGGGTGGCCGGGCCGTAGCCCGGCCGCTGCAGCGCACGGCCGGTGGAGCGCGAGCGGCCCTGATGGTGGCGGACCCGCGCCGAGACCTTGCGCAGCAGAAGACCCCGTCCCTCGCTTCGCTCGGCGCGGATGCGACCCGGGCGGACACGGCGCGAGCCCGCGGAGGGACGGTCGCTCTCGCCCTTCATGCGCGACCGCGAAGCAAGATCGGACTCGTGTGGAGCGCGAACGGCGAGCACATCACGAGCAAGCTAGTCGCGCACCGACCTCAGCGGAATCCGGGACCCAAGTGCGCGCGGCCGCGGGCGAAGCGCTCCTCGGGCTCCGGTCGCTTTATCCTTGCCTTCTCTTCCTTACGGCCGCGTTGGGAACGCCCAACGGCCATGAAGATCTGGTCGCGATCCCGGAGAGCCCCGGTGCCGCGCGGCCTTCGTCGTGGGCCGTGTCACAGGCGCTCAGGGTCAAGAGTTCGAGGCGGTGTCGCGGAAGCGGAAGAGGCCTACGTAGTCGCGGAGTCGGTTCATGGTGAGCCTGCCGTCGAACGCCAGCACGTACGTCTCTTCCAGGTCACCCGAGACCTCGCCGTACGTGGCGATGTGCACCACGTAGAGAGTCCCGAGAAGATCCCGACGAATCTCCTGCATGTGGGCGTCGGCATCGCCACCGACAAGTTTGCAGGGCGGAAGGATGGGAGACGAAGCAGAAGCCGGACCGAGCGGCTCCGCGCTCTGAGATACTGCTGCGGTTCCGCAGCCTGGGGCCGGTGTCGCTGGAGATCGCTCCACTCCCGGAGGGTGAGGACGCGGCCTAGGTTATCCCGGCCCAAGGCCGCCCTGGATCCCGGCTCAGTCCGCCAGCCCCACGCGGGCGAGGAGCGCCTGGAAGCGCGGATCGTCGCGGTAGGGATCGAAGAGCGGGTCGACTTTGATGAGGTCGTACAGCCTGCCGGTCGCGATGGACTCCTCGATACAGCGAAGGGTTGCCTCGCCTTCTCCCAGGTACGCGAGCAGATTCACGCCCACATTGGGGTCCCCGAGACAAGGCTCGCCAGAACGCCAGGCACCCAGCGCGTGGAACAGTCGAACCCCTGCGCGCGTGCCGAAGAGCCTTGAGACGATTCGCAAGAGCGGCCGGAGCGACGACGGAGCCCCGGGGAGGAGGGCCTCGGAAGCTCTTCGATCCTGCCCCGTCGCGTCGTATGCCATGCTCAGGTCCCAGCGTGCGGAGCGGTTGTGGGGATTCGTTTCGAGGGACCAGAGGAGCCTGGCAATGGCTTCTTCCGGTCTGCGCGTGCATCGCATGAGCTGGCCCAGCTTGTAGTTCACGAGCCCGGACAGCGGGTCGAGCCGCAAGGCGCGCTGGAGCTTGTCGTGGGCCCGCGTCATGTCGCCGCGTACCATCAGTAGAGTCCCCAGGGAAAGATGCGCTTGCACGGAGCCGGGATCCAACTCGACGGCTCGCTCCAGCGCCGCCGTTGCTCCCGACCAGTCGGTTGCGTGGAGCAGGGCCCGTCCGAGCGCCACGTGGGCGTACGCGAGCTCCGGGTCGAGCTGCACGGCCGTGCTTGCGGATTCGAGAGAGCGGTCGAACCAGCGCGCCTCGTGTCGCTCCAAGGGAGGTTGGTACCACCAGAGAGCGTAGTAGGCCTCGGCGAGGCCCGCGTGGGCCGGTGCGTAGTGTGGATCGATACTGAGCGCCTCCTCGAAGAGCGCCACGGCGTTGCGCATCGCCTCCGTGTCTCCGCGGCGGACGACGAGGCTGCGGCCACGCAGGTACAGCTCGTAGGCACGGAAGTCCGTGGGCGGTCGCGAGACCAGGATGCGGCGCGGCAGCTCCACCGCGACCTCGCTGCGGACCGCCTCGACAACCGCTCCGGCGATTTCGCCTTGGATCTCGAAGATGTCGCGCAGCTGGCGGTCGAAGCTTTCCGACCACAGATGGAAGCCATCGCGGGCATCCACGAGCTGGGCCGTGATGCGCAGCCGCTCGCCGTCCCTCCGCACGCTGCCCTCCAGCACACTGCCGACCCCGAGCGCCGTCCCGACCGCACGCACGTCCTGGTCCGGGCCCCGGAACGCGAAGGCGGAGGTGCGGGCGACGACCTTCAGGCCCCGCACGCGGGTCAGCGCGTTGATGATCTCCTCCGAGAGGCCGTCGGCGAAGTACTGCTGGTCGCCCTCGGGACTGAGATCCGCGAAAGGCAGTACGGCCAGCGCGCTTCGCGGCCCAGGACCCGTAGGCTGCTCGATCCGCGGCGGCGGCAGCGGTTCCGGGGGCAGCGCCAGGTAGACGAGGCCCCCCAGCAGGCCGAGCACCAGGAAGAGCGCGATCCAGCGGAAGGCCGGGGCTCGCTGCACGGCAGGCAGCCGCGATGGCTCGCCGGCGCTCCCCGCGACGGTGTAGACGGCTATGGGATGGGCAACGTGCTTGAGCTGTCGCTCGCCGAGGGAGGTCCCCTCCACGTCGGGCTGGTTCTTGATGGCGTCGAACACGGGCTCGGAGACCGCGATGCCTCCGGGCTCGGCCAAGGGGCGGATCCGGGAGGCCACGTTCACCCCATCGCCGTAGACGCGGCCCTTCTCGAAGACCACGTCCCCGGCGTGGATGCCGATGCGGAGCGTCAGCTCCGGATCGTCCCGTAGCGTCTCCTGGGCTGCCAGGGCGCAGTTGACCGCGTCCAGGTCGCTCGGGAAGACCAGCAGCAGCTCGTCGCCGGTCTCGTCGACGATGTTCCCGTGGTAGCGAGCGGCGAGCGGCCGGAGCAGGTCGCGGTGCCGCTCGCGGGCGCGGAGCCCCCGCGCCTCGCTCTCGGCCATCAAGGCCGTGTAGCCGACGATGTCGCTGAAGAGCACGGCGGCGAGGCGGCGCTGGGCTGAGGCCCCGGTCTTGGGACGGATGACACTCCTCCTGCCGTCTACGCTCGCCATGCCAGGCGCGTACCGGTCCAGTGTAGGCCATGGCGGTGCTGCCGCGTGCAGGTCGCACACGACCACGCCCCGCCGGAGCGGAGCGCGTCGAGCCGTTGCGCTGGTCGAGCGGGCGACCCTCGCCGGTCCCGCCCGCGGCCAAACTCAGTCGATCACCGGCACTCCCACCAGCGCGCTCTGGAAGAACCGCTGTCGCTGAGCATGCGACTCGTCAGCCCGCTGGGCGCAGAAGTGGCCCTCGGTCAGGTTCTTGGCGAGGCAGCCGGGCGTGGGCGGGACGCTGGCGCCCACTGGCGCGTACTGTGCCATCGCGGCGGTGGTCTGCGGGTCTACATTGGCTTGGATCGGTCCGAACTGTTCGGGCAGGTCGGGCTCGCGCACCAGGGCGGGTCCGAGCTGGGGGATCGGCCCGAGCTGCCAGGCCAGCGAGCGGGTCATGTTGTTGGAGACGAGCGTGTCCCCGATGCCCTCCTGGATCAGGACGCTGGGCTTGCGGGTGGTGCCGTCTACCGTCACGGGCTCGCGGAACAGGAACCGGGCGTGGTTGTGGGCGTCTTGGCGGTCGAAGTTCAGCGCCCACAGCGCGAGCACCATCCAGAGATCGGGAGCGCGGGTCCCAGTGACGAGAATCGGGAGCGCGGTTCGGAAGGCGGCAATCGTGCCATCGGGTGTGGTCCGGTCCTGGTACTCGAACGAGTCCACGACCCGAAACGCGCCGGCGATCAAGGCGCCCGCCAGGATGTCCGGCGCGTAGGCGAGAAACGCCTGGCCGTGGACTCCGCCGTAACTGTTGCCCTGGTAGACGATCGAGCCTGGATCGAGATCGGGCACACCGTCAGGCGCCCCGACCGGCAGCACGTCCAGGCTGCCCTGGGCTTGCAGGGCCCGGAGGAAGGCCATCTGCTCTGCGTAGGTGCGGATCCAGAAGTCGCCTGGCTCGCCGTGATTGACCAGGCTGATCAAGATGTTGAACGCCTGCCCCGTGGTGTCGCCAATCACTCGATTCAGCGGATCCGTGAAGCCTGCGGTAGCGAAGCCCTCGGGCGCGAACACTCTCATTGCGATTCGCGGAACCTCATCGCGAGCGGTGCCGGGATTCCCGTGCTGATACATCCCGACTGGTGCGAACCCGCTGCTTTCCGCCGTCGTCGGGAGCGCCAGGAAGAAGCGAATAGGCGCGGTGCCTGTCGCTGCGGGCAGACCGTCCAGCCCCCGGTTCACGAAGTTGTCCGCGTCGAGCCAGACCGGCGCGTCGAAGGTCCCTTCCACCATGGCGGCGATGTTGGGGTCGGGATCTGCCAACACGCTCGTAATCTGAACGTTGGGCGGGGTGGCCAGCACGTCGGCGCGCATGGCCAACACGTCGTCGGGGAAGTGGTCGGTGCTCCGGATCGAGAGCCGGACCGCCAGCACTACGTCCTGCCGCGGGATCGGTACGGGGGAGAGGTTCTCGGCCACGCCGAGCACGTCCTCGGCCAGGAGCCGCGTGGCCGCGATCTCCGGGGCCTCACCGGCCTGGGGAGCCGAGGCCACCGCGTCGAAGAACGCCGAGCGCGCCAGTGGCTCGCCCGTGGCGGCGAGCACCCGGTCCGTGACCACAAGCCCGTACGTGCCCTCGGGCTCCAAGGGGATGCCCGGCCAGAAGAGGATGTTGTGGGAAATAGGCTCGGAGCCGAAGGTGTCCGAACGCGGCACGGCCTGGAAGGGCACCCGCTCGCCGAACGTCGTGCTTCCCGGGGTCAGGTCGATCAGCGCCACGCTGGAGAGCGGGTCGAGGGAAGCGGCTCGCTCCATGGGGAGAGAGGAATTGTCCGGCGCCTCCGAAAGGTGGATCGAGACGTTTCCGATCGGGCTCCAGCCATCGGCCTGGGCCTCCGCCACGGCCGTTACCTTGTCCAGAATCACTCCGAAGCTCCCGGCCGGCGTGGGCAGCACGAGGCTGGGCCGGAAGCCCGTCGGGCGGCTAGCGTCGGGCACCAGGTAGAAGTCGTCGGGGAAGGGCAGCACCTGCTCCGGATCCCGGCGGTCGTAGGGCGCCGTGAAGGGCGTCCCCGCGGCGAGCGTCTGGAACGGCACCGGGACCAGGCCGTTCACCGTGGAGACCTCCAGCTCGCAGCTCGCGCCCGCCGGCAGGTCGCCCACGGGCTGTACCACCAGGCTGTCGGCGTCGAGGCTGTGGCGCGCGAGCCGGATGGCGCGGCCGTTGCAGCCGGCGACCAGGTGCCCGATCGTGGCCGGGTCCATGTTCGTGGCGAAGTCCAGCACGAACCACGTGGACGTCGGCACGACGCTTCCCGCGGCGGGCGTCGTGCTCAGCAATGCGGGGAAGGCCGGACCCAAGTCCACGCAGCGGGCTCCGCTCAGGAACGCGGCCAGCAGACAGGGGACCGACAGGACGACGAGCCGGCGCAAGTGCGTCATGACGTTCCCTCCTCGTGGGCCGAACGGCCCCATACAGCTCAAGCTTTGCGGATGCCGCTCGGGTGTGCAGTCTGCCCACCGACACACGGGCGCGGCGCGATCGCTTCCCCACGGGGAGGATCCGGCGCTCATCGACCCATCCGGCGGACGGCTGCCGCGATGCGCAGAAGACAACGCCCCGCCGAAGCGGGGCGCGTCGCCTCCGCGAGACGGCCGAGGCGCTGCTGCAGGAGCGCGCCCCGCTCGAGGCCCGCGAGGTGGAGGTCGACGGCATGTACCGCAATCAGTTCTGCGCGCTGGGCTACGTGGTCCGATAGCGAAGCGCGCACGCAGGTCGAGCGACGCGGGCGCGGAAGGTGTGCCCATTTCGTGCCCGAGATTTCCGCTGACGGCCGTTCCCGACCGGGCGTAAGTAGCTAATCCTCCGTCGTTTCGTCGTCCGGCGGTCCCTTCCTAAACCGGGTGTCGGAGGTTCGAGTCCTCCCGGGGGCGCCAGCGAAAGCCATTGCGGAACCGGAAGTTGGATCTAGGCGCGACCGCGCGGATCGAGGCTTTCGCTCCTCTGTACGGCCTCCGTATGGCCAAGGACTAGAAGGGCGGCGGTGGCAAGCTGGTCTAGCTGCTGGGCAAGCGGAAAAGCGAAAGAAGCGAGGGAAGGTCCCCGGCTGGGCCTCGTGATAGGGTTCGAACGCGAATGGCGATCCCCGACTACCAGACCATCATGCTCCCGCTTCTCCGGCTCGCCGGGGATGGCGCCGAGCACCGATTCCGCGAGGTCGTGACCCAGATCGCGGACCAGTTCAGCGTGCCGGAGGCTGAGCGTGAGGAGTTGCTCCCGAGCGGGAGGGGCATCGTCATTCGCAATCGCGTGGGCTGGGCCCGGACCTACCTCCTGCACTCTGGGCTCCTCGAAGCGACCCGCCGGGGCTACTTCCAGATCACTGATCGAGGCAAGGAGATTCTCGCCGGCAACCCCGAACGGATCGACATTCGATTCCTGGAGCGCTTCCCCGAGTTCCAGCAGTTCCGGTCTCGTCGCGGAACCCGAGACCGGAAGCCGCGGCCTGCGAAGCCGCCTCTCGACGACACTCCGGAAGAGACGCTGGACGCCGCCTACCAGCAGCTCCGCGAGGAGCTGGAGACGGATCTCTTGGCCCAGGTAAAGGCAGCGCCGCCGGAGTTCTTCGAGCGGCTCGTGGTGACGCTTCTGCTCAAGATGGGATACGGCGGCAGCCGCGAGGACGCGGGCAAGTCGGTCGGCCGGAGCGGCGACGGCGGGATCGACGGGATCATCAAGGAGGACCGCCTGGGTCTCGACGCGATCTACATCCAGGCCAAGCGCTGGGATTCGAACGTCGGACGGCCCGAGATCCAGAAGTTCGCGGGGGCCCTCCAGGGCCACCGGGCGCGAAAGGGAGTCTTCCTCACGACCGCCTCGTTCAGCCGAGAGGCAGAGCAGTTCGCGGAAATGATCGACTCGAATATCGTCCTGATCGATGGCGAGGGGCTCGCCGCTCTCATGGTAGACCACAACGTGGGGGTTTCGACCGTGGACACCTACGAGATCAAGAAAGTCGATACCGACTTCTTCTCGGAGGAGTAGAGACGGTGTCCGATTGGGCTTTGGTTTTCATTCTCGTCGGCGTGGCTATCTGCGCGGCTTCCTTGGCAGTTCTCTGGTGCCGGCCGAAGGATCCGCGGTTCCAGGGGGCAAGCGCTGCTGGCGTCACACTCGGTGCCACATATTCGTAGGCGTGTTTGTGGCACTACTCGCCGGTGCCTGCGACGAGACCGAAGTAGCGCGAGGCCAGGCACTCGATCTGATCAAAGCTGTTCAGATGGAGCGCGCCCGAAGCGTTGAGATCCTCGGTTTTCCCGACTCGAACGATCCCAGCAAGGATTCCGTCGAACAGAAGACCGACCCGAACGATCCCAGCAAAGGTTCCGTCGAACTGAACACGATGGAAGACCCGGTCTCAAGCCTTCGCACGCTTCTCAACAGCCCGGCCTTCGTGGAGCATGCGATGCCCGAAATCTACGCTGATCTTGCGGTGCTCAGCACCGGCATCTGGTCGCCGCCACAGATCACTGTCCCCAGTGGGGACAGGTGGGGCTCACCGGCTGGGCGCAGCCGACCGCCGAATCCCGAGAATCTCAAGAAGCAGCTTCCCTTGCTCAAGAAACTTCTCGACATTCAAGCTCGGGTACTTCGGGAGGAAATAGATTGTCAGGAGGCTCTCGACGAGCGAAAAGACGCATGGTCAGACCACGGCTACGACCTTGCCGATTGATAACCACACAGCGGCCGCAAGGCCGCACCCACCCGACCCGGTTTCCCGACTCCCGACTTTTCTCCTATAGGGCAGTCGGGAATCTGGGAGGTGAACTATGCCTCCGGCGCTTGGTTGGGACGGTCAGTAGCCGTACTTGCCGCACACGTGAGCCCAGGCATTGTCGCCAGTACACTTTCTGTCCACCTCGCAGTCGACGACAATCTTTCCAGCTTCTTGGCGGGCCTTGCACTGACCCTTATTGTTGGTCCAGCTATCGTGCTCGAAGAACACGATCGGCTTGCCCGGCGGCGCTTTGAGCGTTACCACGCACCTATCTCGCGAGGCGCAGGGTCCGTCTCCCGTCCATACTCCTCCGTTCCGCTTGCAGCTCTGCTTCGATCCGCCCTGCGTACCGAAGGAGACAACGAAGTAGCTGACTACGACATTGTTCTCCTTGCAGACACTGGGGTAGCGCTCGCAGGGTGGCCGGCGCTTCTTGGACTTCGGGATGGCCGAGCAATCGGGGATGGACGAGAGCGGTACGTGACGAGTGTTCGGAAACTCAATATCCATCAGTCCGTCGTACACCGGAACCAACAGCTCATCCTCGGATTCGACTTTCTCTGGAATGGTCATTGGCTGAGCAGAGGGGGCTCCTCTCTGCTTGGTGTCCGGCACCACGGTGATGTCCACGGGTTCGGCGAGTACTCCCTTCCCGGTCTCAGTTCCCTGCGCTGATGCTGTGGCGGCGGCCAAGCATCCGACCGCTAGGCTCCAGATGAGTCTGGGCATGGATCGCGTCCTCCGAAAAAGGGATGTAGATCGACCATTCGTACTACGGATCAGGAGAGCGCGTCGATGCAAGAGAGATCAGCGTCAGGCATGGCCTGAGCGTGTCGGAAGGGCACGTCAGGAACGGTCATGTCGCTTGGCGCTGGAGAGTCATCGCACGAGTCAAGGCGTCTCACGGGATTGTCGGCTCACCGACACCGCGGTCTCGATCCGATGCCGAGAGATCGGGGCGAAGCGCCGCGGCTGCCCTCACTCGGCGCAGCGCAATGCCACACCGCGCTGTCAAGTAGACGACACCTAAGAGCGTAGTTCACGCGGGTCCCCGCCTTACGGCGTCCGCAACTCCTCGGTCCCGCAGCAAGGCGAGACCTGACGCTGATTCGATTCTCGCGTGGCACACGGCTTGCTACGGCCTTGGTGGCTGATCTTGAATGACAGCCGCTCTTCTTTGGCCGATCGGCTGTAGCAGACCTGGGGTCCATCCGGACGCCGCGTCATGACAAAGGGGGAAACCAACAATGCGCCGCTCAGGCGCTACTCCGAGTATGATGACCGGTCATATTATCCCGAACCCGTAAGGAGGTTTTGTATGCGTAGAGGATTATGGTTGGGACTGCTGGCGACTATGGTGCTGGTAAGTCCGTTGGCAGCGGTAGCTCAGACGATCGACAAAGATGAAAAAAGGGTGAAGAAATATGCCGTATCCCCGGGTGGTCAATTTTCCGCCAAGGCGAAAGGCCTTTGCGTGTGTCTCGAAGACAGCGATCCGGAGGTGGTGCACAAGGTAGGGCGACTGCTTATGAATCGCACGACCGCAGATATAAGTGGCACGAAGGATGTGCTCGTCGTCTTTTGTCAAGTCGGGGGGTATGATCAGACAACTGGTGAACTCGTTGTCCTGCATCCTGTCTGCGACCACTGGGTACCCCTCGCGAAGTAAGCGAGGGGGGCGGCGGGCGGCAGAGTGGCGGCCCGGTGTCGGCCCTATTCAACGGGCAATACGCGCCACCGGCGCAGGCAGGCAGACACGCACCGCGCCGGCCTCACCGAATCCGCACCGATTCGGGGTGCCTGGCCCCCCGGCCCGCGGTGGCGACCGCGACACTCCCGCACGTGTGCGGCAGGCCAGGAGAAAAAGGGTCTCCCTCCCACCCGGGCCGCAAGGGATGAACCGCCCCGGGTTCTCCGGAGACCCGGGGCGGTTCATCCTGCTCAGACGGTATTTCTTGGCTGCCGTAATGTTCGTGGCGCTACGAGTTCCTTCAGCGCGCCGTGCGCCACGGGGCTAAGAAGCACGGCTGGGGCGTTCACGGCGGAGCGCACCTCCCCGAAGGTTCATCTTGAGCGCGAGAACTCCCTAGGGCGAGCATCCGGGCGGGACGGAAACTCTGCTCGCAGGCCCGCTGAGACGCGCTCCAAGTGGCGCCCAGTGCCTCGGGAACTACGCGGGGTGGGGGGGTGGGACCTCTCTGGTAGCTCTGGCGGCCCACAGATGCGCATCTGGGGCCACCAGGTACTCG
>CAMYLJ010000066.1 GCA_947259215.1 uncultured delta proteobacterium | reverse complement strand
CTGGCAGGACCCTTCCCCCCTGGCTGGGAAGCCGACATCCTGCGCAACGTCGCTCACTATCGCTGGCTCGACGCCCGGGAGCAGCAACATCTGCGCGAGCTCGTCCGGGTGTTCGTAGCCGAGAAACGCTGGGAGGGCTGTGGCGGACTCGCGCTGACCGACGAAATGCGAGTCACGATCGCGGCCCAGGCCTGTCTGCTGGTCCTGGGGATCCCCCATGAGTTCTACCGCAACGTACAATCGATCCTCGTCTACCCATCCACGGTGGTCGTTCCTCAGCGACGTCCGGAAGCCTTCGAGATCCCACTCGAGCCCGTCGGGGTGCCGCTTCCCATCGTCGGCCAGGCCCAGCTCCGGGGACCCGTGATCCTGGTATGGGACGCGGTGAAGCGCACGGGGCGCCACCCCGAGAGCGGCCACAACGTGGTCTACCACGAGTTCGCACACAAGCTCGACATGCTCGACGGCCGCGCCGACGGAACGCCGCCCCTGCCCGGACGCGAAGAGGTTCGGCGCTGGGCCGAGGTCTGCTCCCGGGAGTATCTCGCGCTCCGCGAGCAGGCCGAGCACGGCAAGCCCAGCCTGCTCGACGCCTATGGGGCTACCAGCGAGGCTGAGTTCTTCGCCGTGGCGACGGAACAGTTCTTCGACCAGCCGGCCGCCCTGCATTCTCGTCACCCGGAGCTCTACGGCGTCCTGCAAGCCTTCTACCAACAGGACCCGGCGAAGCGGGTCGCGGCTCGACCCGCCTGAGGCAATCGGCGCGCAGGGCGGGCGCCGTGAGCAGCGCCGGCCGGCTACAGCTCGAACTCCTGCTGGAGTTCCGGCATCTCGACCCGGGTATACTTCAGGAGTGCCGCAAAGGCACTCATGGCCTCCGAGTCACCGTGGACCACCAACCGAAGGGATCCCGCGCGGCCAAGAAGCACCCCAGGAGGTTTCCCCGCCTCGCGCGATTCCTGAACTGGCTCATTCGCCTCCGTGGCTCTCCCCGCGCGATCGCCGGAGGCGTCGCCGTCGGCACGTTCGTCGCGTTCACACCGACGATCGGCTTCCAGACCGTGCTGGCGCTGGCCCTGGCCACTCTTCTGAACGCGAACCGACCGATCTCCATCATCCCCACCTGGATCAGCAACCCCGTGACGGCCGCTCCGATCTACGCCTTCACGTACTACGTGGGGAGCTTCTTCTGGCCGGGTCCCGAAACGGCGACCGTCGCACACGCACTGCGTGAGGCTTCTCGCGAGCTCAAAACACTCGACTTTCTCGCCCTTCGCCGCCAGCTCGGCGTCTTCATCGATCTGGGCGTCGACATCTTCGTTCCGATGCTGATTGGAGGCCTCTTGGTGGGTGGGATGGCCGCGGCGATTGCCTATCCGTTGGCCCTTCGCGCGGTGGTAGCGCTTCGTGCCCGTCGGAGTCGACGCCGAAGGAAGCGGCGGTAGGATTCGTGCAAGCCGCCTCCCGAGCAGTCGTCACGCATCCCGACCAGGAGGCTTGGCTGTGATGAGCGCTTCTCTTCTCAGCGGGGGCCTGCTCCTCCTCTACTTCGGCGCGCAGCTCCTCGTCCGCGGGGCGGAGACCCTGGGAGTTCGCCTTGGGATCTCGCCGCTCGTTGCGGGGCTCACGATCGTGGCCTTCGGCACCAGCGCACCCGAGCTCGTCGTGAGCGTGCGTGCTGCGGTGCAGGGCTATCCGGGCATCGCGGTCGGGAACATCGTCGGTTCGAACATCTGCAACATCGCGCTGATTCTCGGCTGTGCCGCGCTCATTCGACCCATCAAGATCCACGCGCAGCTCGTCCGGTGGGACGTTCCCATCCTGATCGGGGTCTCGCTGCTCCTCTGCCTGCTCTGGCTCGGCGGGGGTCTGGGCCTCCATGCCGGTGCCGTCCTGTTGACCGGAATCGTCGTCTATACGGCGTCGAGCGTGCGACGGGCCCGACGCGAGACGGCCGAGGTGCTGGAAGAGATCAGCGCGGCCGTGCCCACGCCCACGCGGAGCGCCTGGAGGGACCTGCTCTGGGTGGGGCTCGGTCTCGCCGGGCTGATCGGCGGCGGCACTCTCTTCCTGGACGGCGCGGTGAGGGTCGCGGAGCTGCTCGATGTCCCACGCAGTATCATCGGCCTCACCGTCGTCGCCGTGGGCACGAGTCTTCCGGAGCTCGCGAGCTCGCTGGTCGCTGCGGTGCGAGGCCAGGGAGACATCGCGGTCGGCAACGTCGTCGGGTCGAACATCTTCAACATCCTCGGCATCCTGGGAGTTACAGCCCTCGTCCACCCCATCGAACCTGGCGGCGTCGGCTGGAGCGACCTCGGGGTGATGGTTGCCCTCACGTTGGTGCTCTTCGTCTTTGTCCACACCCGGAGGGCGATCGACCGCTGGGAGGGGGGAGTCCTGCTCCTCGGCTACGCTCTCTACCTCTACTGGCTGATCCCCGCGTGAGGCGACGCGCCTGAGGTCGCAGGGAGGCGGATTTGAGACGGGTGCTGCTCGCGGGAGGCGTCACAGCGGCCGTGCTGGTGGCCGGTGCTCTGGCGCTTGGCAGCGATCTGCCGGCGCCCGCGCCCGAGCGTGCGGATCACGTCTTTCGGGCGGTTACCGTCGTCAATCCGGGCCGGGGCCGGGTCGACAGGGTGGATGTCCGCGTCGCGGACGGCCGCGTGCTGTCCATCGGCCCCTCGACAGCGCCGCGCGACGTGACCGGCGGCTTCGTGCTGCCCGGCTTCGTCGACGCCCACGTCCATCCGGCGTTCAGCGACGACGACCGCGAGCTCGTCGCACGCCTCCGCCTGATGCACGGCGTGACCAGCGTGCGGCATATGGCCGCTCCAGGAAGCATCTTCGGCCTTCAGACGGACGTCGCCGCGGGCCGTCGCATCGGACCGCGCGTCTTCGCCTGCGGACTGCCCGTCGAGGGGACTCCGCCCACCTTCGCCACCAACTCGCTCACGCGTCTTGCGGTCCGAGTCTCGGGCCTCGCCCTCGAGACCCCGGAGGACTTCCGTCGCGAGGTCCGCCTCCGCGCCGAGCAGGGCGCCAGCTGCATCAAGGTCTTCATCAACACCGACGGCGAGCAGCTCGAGGCCGTGCGGGAGGAGGCCGCGCTCCACGGGATTCCCCTGATCGGCCA
Source organism: uncultured delta proteobacterium (assembly GCA_947259215.1). Classification (GTDB taxonomy): domain Bacteria; phylum Myxococcota_A; class UBA9160; order UBA9160; family JAFDET01; genus CAMYLJ01. Next base: position 10,218 of record CAMYLJ010000066.1, on the reverse strand, counting down.
CGTCCCCTACCCGCTCAGCTTCGAGCAGGCTGCGCTCGCGGACGTCCAGCATCTCACCGGCGTTCCCGACGCCCCATCGGCCGCGTTCACGGTCGGACCCGAGTTCCTGCCCTGGGTCGAGGCCTGGTCGGCGCTCACGCCGGAGCGGAGCTCCGACGTCATCCAGACGTCGCTTCGCCAGGGCGCGGCGCACACGCCGACGCTCCTGATCTGGGCCAAGATCGCCGGGCGACTCGAAGGCCGCGAGCTTGCTGCGCTGCACCCCCCGTGGTTTGCCGAGAAGCTCTGGGCTCGCGACGCGCCTCTGGCTCCGTGGCACCCGGTGATGGACGAGTCGCTCTTCCATGCCGCGGGGCGCGCCTTCCCGCGCATGCTCCATTTCGTCGGAGAGCTGCATCGGGCAGGGGTGCCGATCCGCGTCGGTACCGACTCGGCGTTCGAGGGCCCGGGATATCACGAGGAGCTGCGACTGCTCGTCGAGGCCGGCCTGTCGCCGGAATCGGCGCTGGAAGCCGCCACGCTTCACGGCGCCCACGGACTCGGCGTTCCGCAGCTCGGTGTCGTCGCGGAGGGCGGTCCCGCCGATCTCCTCCTCTTCAACGCCGACCCCACAGCGACCCTCGACCACCTGGGCAGCCTGGAGACGGTGGTCGTCGACGGACGCCGCTACGACCTCGGAGAGCTGCGTCGCGATCACGCTCGTGCCTTGGATCGCGCCGGGGGTCTCCGCTACCGGATCCGAGCCGCGCTCGTGACGACCCTGGTCGGCGCGCTCCTGTGACTGGGGCGTGTCGTCTTGACATCGGATAGGTCGCGGTAGTTTTGATCGGTCGAACCCGCGACTGGTCCGCATCCTCGGGTGGGCCCTCGCCGAGGGACGCGGGCAAGGGGCACGCGAGGGTGCGGCCTCCCCGCGGCTGCTCGCGGCGACGATCGAGCGCCTGCGGGAGCGGCAGCGCGACGGGGACGTTCGGGACGACATCGATCCGGTGGCGTTCTTAGTGGCCTTGGTGGCCTTGGTGGCCTTGACGGAGCACTGGTTCTTGCGCCGCGACGCCCTGCGAGCGGCCTTCGGCGACGCCATTCCATCCGACGAGGTCTACCTGGACACGATCGTGAAGCTGCTGACGAGCGGCGCCAGCCCGGTCTGACCGGCGGAAACGCAAGCGTCGCGAACCCTGAAACTTGTATCCCGCGTGTATCCCAGGCCTCGGGTGCGGCTCAGGGCGCCCCTTTTCGCCCGAAGAGGGCGCGACCCGGGTGCACGCCGGGCAGCAGCGCCCCATCTCGCACCACGAGGACGCCGTTCACGATCACATGGACGATCCCGGCCGAAGGCTGGTAGGGATCGGCGTAGGTGGCCCGGTCGCTCACCGTGGCCGGGTCGAAGACCGTGATGTCCGCATCCGCTCCGACCTGGAGGCGGCCCTTGCGCCGGAACACCGGCGCCGCCCGCTCGAGGCGTCGAGCGGGCAGCAGAGTCATCCTGGCGATGGCGGCTTCGAGGTCGATGAGCTGCTCCTCGCGCACGTAGCGGCCCAGGACCTTGGCGAAGGCGCCGTTGTGGGGCGCGACCTTGCTGTCCTCGTCGATCATCGGGAGGAGATCGCTCACGACGATGACACCGGGCTCCACGAGGGCGCGCCGAGTCCATGCTTCGTCGACGTAGTGGTGGATCACCTGGCCCTCGGGGTGCTTCTCCCGATACTCGTTCCACTTGGCCTCGTCGAAGCGCTCACCCGTGGCGGCCCATTCCACGTCCTCGTAGTCGATATCGAAGACGGTCCGCCAGTCCCGGCCGAAGACAGCCGACGAGATCAGCGCAGAGCCGGCGTTGTAGGGCAGGAGTTCCGTCGTCACGTCGAACCCTTCGGCTTGCGCCTCTGCGATCTCCTCGAGAAAGAGGCCTGTGTTCCGCATTGCGTTGTGCTGGATGTGGCAGACGTGAAGGGGCGCACGGGTCTCCCTCGCGAGAGAGAGAGCTTCGCGAAGACCGGAGGGGTCGCCGTTCACTCCCCGGCGGAGGTGAATGAAGAGGGGAACCTGCCGTCCGCCGGCCACCTCGAAGACCATGTGGGCCTCCTCGCCATCGACGCCCTCGCTCATGTAGTCGAGGGGCAGGCCGATGCCGATGCCGCCTTGATCCAAGCCTTCCTCGAGCTTCGCTCGAAGCCGCCCCCGCTCGTCGGCCGTCGCGATCTCCTCGGTGACCTCCGTCGGGGTCGTGAAGAGCGAACGGAGGGCCGTCCAGTACCCACGGAGGCCGATCGGATTCGGGGGATCCGTGAGCAGGTGAGGCTGTCGGATTCCGAGCTTCACCTCGAGCCGAATCGATCCGTAGCCCGCCGACGCACCGTAGTTGATGAGCGCCCGCTCGCGAAGGAGTCGACCGAACTCAGCGACTGGGAACGCGCCCGCCTCGAGCTCCAGCGCCGTCGTCACGCCGTCCATCACCTGGTAGAACTGGCCGAGCGGAGTCGGGGAGTGGCTGTGCAGGTCGATGAAGCCAGGCGCCACCACCAGGGAGGTCGCATCGATCTCGGCCTCGCCGAGCAACGGGCGTTCGGAGATGGCTGCAATGCGGCCACTCGCGACGCCGACGTCGCGGACGCCATCGAGACCTGTCTCGGGATCGATCACTCGGCCGCCATGGAGAACGACGTCGTAGCTCCGCTTCTCGTCCGCCTCGCCCGACGCGACGGGGCAGGCCGCCAGCACGACGAAGACCCCTACGGTCAGGCTCGTGGCGAACTCGGGAAGGCTCAGCGACCGGACCATGCGAGCGGACTCCTCGCCGATCCGCCAACGACCGCGACGTCGCTTCAGCCGACGGATGGATCGACCAGGCGAGTATACGACGCCCGCCCGCGTGCCAAAACGCGTGCTGGACCCGCCGGGTTCCAGCTGCCAGCCACGATGGCGACGATTCTTCACCACTGCGACCTCGAGCTGGCCGAGCCGGATGGCGAGTTCCCCCACGTCTTACGGCCGTCCCTCTCGCTGGGCCCGACCGGTTCTTCGGGTTCCTGCCGAACCTCGTAGCCGGCGGTGTGCTTCTCTTCGTCGCGCTCGTCCTGGCGAGCTTCCTACGCGGCCTCGTGCGGCGCGCGCTCAGCTCGACGCGGCTCGACGAGCGGCTCGGCGAGCAGGCGGGGATGAGTGGCGTCAGCGAGAATCTGGCCACCGTCCTCTATTGGACCGTGCTGCTTCTCTTCTTGCCCGGCATCCTGGCCGCCCTCGAGGTGCGCGGACTGCTCGGCGCCCGTCGAGCAGATGGTGAACAAGGCGCTGGCGATGCTGCCCAATGTCTTCGCCGCAGGCGTGATCGGCTTCGTCGGCTGGCTGGTGGCGCGCATCGGGCTCGAGCGCGCCTTCCAGGGCAGGTCGACGCCGTCCGGCCTGGTAGGGACGCTGATCGTGTTCTTCGTGATGCTCTTTGCCAGCGTCGAGGCGTCGGCACGCATGGGCTTTGACAAGGTGGCCGACGTGGTGACCACCTTCATCACCTTCGGCGGCCAGGTGCTGCTCGGCATCGCGATCATCGCTGCCGGCTACTGGCTTTCGAACCTGGCGGTCGAGGCGATCCGCCGTGTCCACGGCGATCGGGCCGCGCCGGTGGCCAACATCGCGCGCTACGCGATCCTGGCGCTGGTGCTGGCCATGGGCCTGCGCGCCATGGGCCTGGCCGACGACATCGTGGGCCTGCGCTGGGACCTGTTCGTCAAAGGGTCCAACCCGCTCAGGGCTGCCAGCGGTCCAGTCGGCGCAGACCCGCCTCATCCCCCAGGAAGGCATAGCCCCGCCGCGCCTGCTCGAGGTGCTGCCGCGCCCGACCGGGCTCGTTCAGGACGTCGAACAGCCGCGCCAGCTCCTCGTGGGTGCGGGCCAGACCTTCCGGGTCGTCGAGGGCGCGGAACCCGTCGAGCGCTTCCTGGAGCGGCGGCTCGGCGAGAGCGACCTCGCCGAACCGCAGGTGGGCGCGTCCCCGGTTCAGCTGCGCCGTGGCGACTCCGCGCGCGTCGCCGTGGGAGCGGCTGCTCGCGAGTGCCGACAAGAGCAGCTCTTGGATCCGCTCGCGATCATCGGCCTCGCTCCGCGCGAGCAGGTAGAGCGCCAGATCGTTCTCGAGCACCGAGCGAAGCGGCTGCGTCTCGCCAGTCAGGTCCAACGCCTGCTCCACGCTCGCGACGGCGAGGTCCGTTTCGCCCTGGGCGCTCTGGCAGCGCGCGAGTCCGGCCAGATCGAGGGCCTGCGCAAGCGGACGCTCCCCGTTGCGGTCGATGAGGAGGGCGCGCTCGAGGGCGGCGGTCGCGTCGTCGATCCGCCCAGCCCGGCGGAGCGCTTCACCGCGGTTGCGCTCGGCAGCGGCCGCGGACGCGGGGTCGTCCAAGGCGCCGTAGATCTCTGCAGCGCTCTCGAAGGAGCGCGCAGACGCCTCCCAGTGTCGCGTCGCGAAGCGGCTGCGCCCGCTCTCGGCGGCGCGCTGCGCCTGCTCGCGCAGCGCGCTCGGCTCCGGCGCGCGCGCCGCCCCCGAACAGGCCGCCAGCCAGGCGCTGCCGAGACAGACCAGGAGCGCACGACCCGGCCGGCCCACGCGCGGGAGAAGCCCGCTCATGGGGTGGCCGCCGAGGGGGCGTCGTCCGACGGCGGGGCGAGGAGCGGCTCCAGGATCGGGGCCGGAGACATCCGCTCGCCCACCGGGAAGGCCGACTGGAGCAGCCAGTGCCGCTTCAGCCCCTGGACCAGCTCGTCAGCCTCGACGACCAGGCTCGAGATCTCTGCGAGGATCTGGTCGTTCGCCTCGACCTGGGTCTTGAGGCTTCCGGTGATGGCACCCACGTTCGCGAGCGTCTCGTTGAGCGTCGCGAGGTCGGCGTTGAGGTTCGAGAGCGCTTCGTCGAGTCCCTCGCGCAACTCCGGCGTGAGGAGCCATTCGCCGAGCGAGCCCTGCGGATCGCTCAGGTGGCCGGTGATCTCGTCCACGTTTGCCAGCACGGGTCGGGCCTCGCTTGCGAGGTGCGCGAGCTCCTCGGAGAGCTGCGCGGCGTTGCCGAGCACGGTCTCCACCTGGGCGAGGATCCCGGGCAGCGCCTCCTCCACCTGGGCCACCAGCTTCTGGGCTCGGTCCGCGAGCGCGGGCTCCTCCAGCGGATCGACCCCCACGCCCTGGGGCGCCTCCGCCAGCGGAACCTTCTTGCCGTCGATCAGCACCTCGCGCACGCGCCCATCCTCCTCGTAGGCGGTGGGCTGCCCCGCGCTGCCCACGGTGACCTGGAGGCGACGGCCGCCGAGCAGGTCTCCGGAGCTGATCCGTACCTTGGAGTCGGTCCAGATGTAGCCGTAATAGGGACGCCGGACCTCGAAGCCGACGAAGACCTTGTAGTAGGACCCTGGCGCCTGGGCTTCGATCCGGGTGATCTCGCCCACGCTGAAGCCCATCAGGAGGATGGGAGCGCCGACCTGGAGGCCCTCGGCGCTCTCGGCAAACGTGTAGTAGGGACACGTCGGAACGAACCAGCCCCGGCTCTCGGCCGTGTGGTAGAAATAGTAGGCGAAGCCGATCAGCGTCATGCCGGCCGCGGCGACGACGAAGAGCCCCACCAGCCTCTCCATGCGTCGGAGGCGCGTGCGTAGCTGGGGCGTCAGGTCTCGCAGCGGCATCTCAGACCGAGGGCCTCCCCTGGCCCCGAGACGGGTTTCCCTCGCGATACGCCGCGATGGCCTCCGGATCGTCCAGGCGCTGGAAGCCTCGCTCCCCGATCACCGCGAAGCGGCTCGCCCTCCCGAGCCAGTCATCGAAGTCGAAGGAACTCGCCACGACAGTGAGGGGCTCGTTGCACTCCGCACGCTGGGCCGTCAGGTCGGAGAGGAACTCGAGCCACCAGCGCGCATCGCTGGGTGCGAGCCCCGCCAGGGGATTGTCGACGAAGAGCACACGGACGGGGACCGAGAGCGCCCGCACGAGTCCGACGCGGCGCTGGAGCGCCGTCCCGAGGCGGCTCGGAGGCAGGCTGGCGTAGCCGCGCAGACCGGCGAGCGCGAGCAGATCCTCCGCGCGCTCCCGGGCCTCGGACGGCTCCAGATCGCCTTGATACTGCAGCGGAAGCACAACGTTCTCGAGCACGCTCAGGTTTCCGAACAGGCACCCGCCGCCTTCGAACACGAACCCGATATGACGCCTCCACTCGACCTGCTGCTGCTCGGTGGCCTCGACGACCTCGCGCCCGAAGATGCGCAGCTCCCCCCCCGCCGCGGGGCTGAGTCCGGCGACGGTCGAGAGCAGGGAGGTCTTGCCGCTGGCGGGGCCGCCGCTCACGACCCACCAGTCGCCCGTTTCGATGCGCCAGTGCACGTCGTGCAGCAGCACGACCTCCGGAGCGTCCTCGTGCGAGATGTCGACGCCGATCAACTCGATCTCCGCAGGCCCACTCATACGAAGACGTACCCGACGAGAAACAGCGCGTCGAGGATGACACAGCCACTCACGCTGTGGACGACGGCGCGGCCCGTCACCTCGGAGACGTCGGCGATCGCGAGGCGCCGAGCGAGGCCGTGATAGCAGTTGACCACGGCGATCACGACCCCGAACAGCGAGGTCTTGAGCGCCAGCAGGACGAAGTCCTGCCAGCGCAGCGCGTCGGCGAGCTGACCGAAGTAGGCCCCTGGCTTGATCGGCACGCCCTGCAGGAAGGCGAAGCAGTAGCCGCTCAGCAACGCGAGGAGGATCAGGTAGGTGGTGAGGCAGAAAACGGCTACGGCGAGCGCCAGCGTCCGCGGCATGACGAGATAGTGGATCGGGTCGATTCCCAGCGACTCGAGCGCACGGACCTCGCCCAACGCGCGCATCGTGCCGAGCTCGACCACGTTCGCGGTGCCCGCCCGCGCCAACACCACGATCGCCGTGAGCAGCGGCCCGAGCTCCCGCACGACGACCGTGACCATCACCGTCCCGATGAACTGCTGAGCTCCGAGGCGGGTCAGCAGCGCGGTCGTCTGCCCGATCACGAGCAGACCCAGGGCGATGCCGAGGAAGCTGACCAGGGGCAGGAGCCGCACCCCCGCATCCCAGATCTCGGACACGACGAGCGGGTGCACCACCCTCCGCGAGACCCCGAGCTTGGTGACCACCACCCCGAGCGTGATCAACGCGAAGGCCGCGAGCTCGCGAAAGAGCCGGGCGACGCCCAGGGCGCGCCGCCCCGTGCTCTCGATGAAAGGCTGCGAAACCCCGACTTCTCGTGTCAACGACAATGCTCCGAAAGGTACCGAATCCCGCCCCGAGAGCCGGGGCGGCGGCGCGCTCCGCAGACCCTCAGGCGCCCGCCGCCTCGAGGATGGCCGGCAGCAGCACACTCGCCTCGAAGTACTCGAGGGCCAGCGAGCGCGCGGCTCGCGCGTGGCGCGCGTAGTCCCCCGCGACGGCTGCGAGGGCTCCGGCAGCCTCCTCGGCCGACGACCACGCGAGAAGTCCCGCGTCCAGCGGCAGGCGGCTGCCGAAGCCGGTGTCCTCGACCACGCACGGGCGCCCAGCCGCCAGGAAACAGACGCTACGGTCGCTGAACCAGCCGGTGCGCAGCGCCACCACACTCTGCTTCTCCACGGAGAACTCCCCCTTGGCCCCCTGGAGATAGCGCCGGTAGGCGGCCACTCTCCGCGAGATCGGGTACGGGTCGCGCACGCACCAGCCATGCGCCCGCAAGCGCTCGCGAACCGACTCGGGCGCGACCAGGGCGAGCTCGAGACGCTCGCGGGTCTGCGACGGCAGATCGAGCACGCGCTCGAAGCTCGGCCGCTTCGCCCAACGGTAGGTCCGGCCGTCCAGGACGACGTCCTTGCCGCGGTTGTCCCAGCTTGCCACCGTCCTCCAGGCGCCTCGCGGGTGCGGCGGAGACCGCCAGAGATCGACAAGGACCGGAGGATGGGTGACGCGCCAGGCGATCCCGCCCGTCGACAGCGGGCAGGCCGGCGTGCCGAGGTTCCAGGCGTACGTGAAGTGGACGTCGTGGGCGTCTAGCATGGCCTGCGTATCCGGGTCGCCTGCAGCGAGCTTGACCTGCTCCAGCACCGGATCCGTTTCGAGGTAGACCAGGCAGCCGCGCCGCAGGGCGCCTGGATCCGGCCGCGTGGCCCCGCACAGGTTCACGGTCACGTCGGCGCTGGCAAGGAGCTCCGTCGCGCGTGCTCGGCCCATGCCGAACCAGCTCCCGCTGAGACAGTCGTAGTAGGCCCAGGCGTCGGCGAGGTCGAAGCGGCGAAAGGTGTCGCGCAAGAAACGCACGTTGTCGCGCGCATCCTCGACCACCGAAACCCGACGCGGCGAGTACGGAGGCGCCCCGGAGTTTTCGACGTAGAAGCAGTCGCAACCGAGCCGACGGAATCCGATCATGTGGTGCAGCACCTGCCAGGCCATGCCGCCGAGCGGGTACTGCCCCATGAGACCCAACACGACGACGCGCTTCACGGGAAGCGGCTGCCTTCCTCGTCGCCGGAGCCCAGAAACTCCTGTGCATCCACGAGGCGCTGGAAGCGGCCGCCCGCGCGGCACAGCGAAGCGTACGTTCCACTCTCCACCAGGCAGCCCGCATCCAGCACGAGGAGCCGGTCGGCGCGGCGCACCGTCGACAGGCGGTGCGCGATCACGAAAGTGGTGCGTCCGCGCATGGCACGCTGGATGCCGCCCATCACGAAGGCCTCCGTCTCACTGTCGAGCGCCGAGGTCGGCTCGTCGAGGATCAGGAGGCGCGGGTCCCTCAGCAGGGCGCGGGCGATCGTCACGCGCTGCGCCTGCCCCTGGGACAGCCCCTGCCCTTCCGGTCCGATCAGCGTCGCGAGACCTCGCGGCAGACTCGCCGCGAATTCCGAGACACCGGCGACGTCGGCTGCCCGCCGGACCGCCTCGTCGCCTGCGTCGGGACGGCCGTAGCGGATGTTGTCGTCGAGCGTCGCGGGAAAGATCATCGGCACCTGGGGAACGAGACCGATCCTGGCCCGCAACGAGCGCAGGCGGAGCTCGCGCAGGTCGACACCGTCCAGAAGCACGCGGCCGGCGGCGGGATCGTAGAAGCGGGGGATCAAGCTGGCGAGAGTCGTCTTCCCGGCCCCGGTCGATCCCACGATCGCGACGAGCGAGCCGGCCGGCACTTCGAAGCTCACGTCGCGCAGCGCCGGTGTTGGAGCCTCCGAGCCACCGGGACCCGCGGGATAGGCGAACGACACCCCGTCGAAGCAGATGTCGCCCCGCACGTCGCCGGGCTCGCGGGCGCCGGGCGCATCCCGGACCTCCGGCTCCGTGTCCAGGATCTCGAAGACGCGCCGCGCCCCCGACATCCCGCCCCGGACCAGGCCGAACGTCTGGGCGATCGAGTTGATCGGGCCGTAGAGCGACGCGAGATAGGTGACGAACACGATCAGTTCGCCGGCCGTCAGGCGCCCCGCCAGGGCGAGCCGACCGCCTGCGTACAGAACGCCCGCGGTGCCCAGGGCGAGCACGATGTTCACGACGCCGGAGTAGCCGGTCTGGAGCACGTAGAGCCGCAGTGCCGAGGCCAGGGCGCGAGAGGATGCGGCCATCACCCGCGCGTGCTCCAGCGGCTCCGCGGTGAACGCCTGCACCACCTGGATCGATCCGATGCCGCGCTCGGCCTCGCCGAGGAAATGGCTTTCGCTCTCGCGCGCCTCTTGCGAAAGCGCGTCGATCCGCCGCCCGAAGAGGCGGACGCTCAGGTAGAGGAGCGGCGCGACAGCGACGAACAGGGCTGCGAGCGGGGCGTTCATCCGCAGCATCACGGCGCTCATTCCCGCCAGCATCAGGATCGCCGTCGCGAGAGGAAAGAGACCGTTCATGGCGATCGACTGCACGGAGAAGGTGTCGAAGGAGATCCGGTAGGAGAGATCAGTCGTTGGACGTCGCCCGAAAAAACCCAGCGAGAGCCCCTGGAGATGCGTGAGAACGCGGGCTCGCAGGTCGTTCACCGCCCGCTGGCCCACCGAGATCGTGGTGCGGTTCAGCGCCACGGCCAGCACGGCCAACGAGACGGTGAGCGCGAGCAGCCCGAGGCAGGCCGCGATCAGCAGCCCCGGCTTGCCCAGGCCCAGGCGCGACGCCACTGCCAGGGGACGATCGCCTACCACGGAGTCGACGACGATCTTGAGCGGCCACGGCTTGGCGACCTCGAGGGCTGCGGAGAGCACCGTCATGCCCAGGGCGAGCCCGATTCG
>CAMYLJ010000065.1 GCA_947259215.1 uncultured delta proteobacterium | reverse complement strand
GGAGCTCGTCGCGCGCGGGGTCCGCCAGCTCGTTCGTCGTCCAGGCGAGCAGCAGCAGGTCGCCGCTTCCGGTGCGGTTGGGCAGGGCGGCGGGCAGGGCGCCGCGCCGCGTGCGGGCGTCCAGTCCGAACGCGGCGTAGGTGCGGCGCGCCTCGGCCAGGGCCCAGCCGGAGCGGTCCAGGCCGAGCACGCGCCGGGCGCCCAGCGCGCGGGCGGCCGCCGCCCCCGCCGCGCCGGTGCCGCATCCCAGGTCGAGGACCCGGGCCACGTCCGTCGGCGCGTCGTCGCCCAGGGCGTCCAGCGCGTGCCAGGCACTGAGAAAGTGCAGCGCGGCGTAGTAGCTGGCGAAGGCGGCCCGCTTGCCCCGTCCCTCCAGGGCGCGGCCCGGCCCTCCCGCGTCGCGGCGCTCCACGTACAGGGCGGAGAGGGCGCGCACGCCCTTGCGGATCTCGCTGAAGGTCAGGGGCTCCGCGCGGGTCAGCACCGCCTCCAGCCAGCGGTCGAAGACCTCGCGCAGGGGCCCTTCCAGGTAGGGGTGCGGTGCCGGCACGGGGGCGGAGTCTAGCCGCCGGCCGCGTTCGATTCCGCGCACGGGTCGGGCGAGCGGGTATGATGGCCTCCCCCGAATCCTGGAGAGGCGCATGAAGAAGATCGCCCAGATCCTGGCCGCCCTGGTCGGCGTCGTGGTGCTGGTCGCCGGCGTGCGCACCTGCACGGTCTCGTCGCAGCAGATCGAGGTCGAGCCGCTGCCGCCCGCGGAGGTGGACGCCGGTGCCGCCGGCAAGCGGCTCGGCGACGCGATCCGCTACCGCACCATCTCCCACTTCGATCGCAGCCAGCTCGACCGCGGGGCCTTCCTGGCCTTCCATCGCTTCCTCCAGCGCAGCTACCCCGCGGCCCACCGCGCGCTCGACCGCGAGCGCGTGGATGACCTGACGCTCCTCTACATCTGGCCGGGTCGCGATCCCTCGCTTACGCCGGTCGCACTGCTGGCCCACCAGGACGTGGTCCCGGTGCCGCCGGAGACCAGCGAGCGCTGGACCCAGCCCGCCTTCGAGGGCGTGATCGACGGGGGCTTCGTCTGGGGCCGCGGCGCGATGGACGACAAGGGCAACGTGATGGCCATCCTGGAGGCGACGGAGCGCCTGGCGGCCGGCGGCTTCAGGCCGGCGCGCACGGTCTACCTGGCCTTCGGTCACGACGAGGAGGTGGGCGGCACCGGCGCCACCGCGGTCGCGGCGCTCCTGGCGGAGCGCGGGATCGAGCTGGACTTCGTGCTGGACGAGGGGCTGGCGGTGATCGAGGGCCTCATTCCGGGTCTCGCCCAGCCGGTGGCGATGATCGGCGTGGTCGAGAAGGGCTACCTGTCCCTGCGCCTGGTGGTCGAGCAGCCGGGCGGCCACTCGTCGACACCGCCGCGGCAGACGGCGGTCGGCATCCTGGCGAGCGCGATCACCCGCCTGGAGCGCGCGCCGCTCCCGGCGCGCCTCGAGGGCGTGCCGCGCGAGTTCCTGACCACCCTGGCCCCCGAGACGCCCCTGCGGTTGCGGCTGGTGCTGTCCAACCTGTGGCTCTTCGAGGGCATCCTGAAGCGCTTCCTGGCCGGCACCCCCGGCACCAACGCCGTGATCCGCACCACCACGGCCCCCACCATGCTGAGCGGCAGCCCCAAGGACAACGTGCTGCCGAACCGGGCGGAGGGGGTGGTGAATTTCCGCATTCTCCCCGGTGACACGATCGCGTCGGTCACGGAGTACGTGCGCGCGGCGATCGCCGACGACCGGGTGACGCTGGAGCCGATCGGCCACCCGCGCGAGCCCTCGCGGGTCTCGAGCACGGACTCCGAGTCCTTCCGGCTGGTCCAGCGCAGCATCGGTCGGGTCTTCCCCGAAGCCGTGGTGACGCCGAATCTGGTCCTGGGTGGAACCGATGCGCGCCACTACGGCGAGGTGGCGCGCGACGTCTACCGCTTCAGCCCCTACCGCTTCGGGCCCGGCGACCTGGCCCGGGCCCACGGCATCGACGAGCGGATCGGACTGGAGGACCACGCCGACGCCATCCGCTTCTACGAGCTGCTGCTCCAGAGCCTGGACTGAGCGGCGGCTCAATCCGCCGCGCCGGGCCGTCGATGCGTCGTGCATGGGACGGGCCGAACGGGCGCGCTGGATCGCGGGATACTACCTGGCCACGCCGGCCTTCGCGGCGGCGGACCTGGTCTTCGGCGCCAATGTGCGCGCCGTCGGGCTGGCGGACCATCCCGAGTGGCGGGCGGCCTGGTACGCGGGCTGCCTCGCCTGCGGCGTGTTCTCCTTCGTGCGCCCCGCCTGGGCCTCGGTCCTGGGGCTGCTCGAGACCTCCGCCAACCTGCTGCTCCTGCCGCTCTCGCTCTTCCTGCCGTACTTCGCCCTCGCGAACCGCATTCTGGACGGCGAGGTGGTGACCGAGAATCCGATCACTCCTGGATTTGTCGTGAACCTGATCCTCGCGAGCATGGTCTGGGTGGCGCTCTTCTATGCACGTGCCGGTCTCGGTGGGCGGAGGCCTGCGCGGCTGGGTTTCTAGTTTGATGAACTTCGCTCGCCTGCGGTAGGAGAAGGATCGGAAGTCGGCTGAAGCCGACTTCCCAGCTTGCTTGGCGCTGCCGCTGCGACCGCTGCGCGCGCCGCCCCGGGCGGCGGCGCTTGCGCGCGTTCGCCTCGGGAGGGTGCGCGAGGCGCGGAGGCTCCCTCTTCTTCCGGCGCGGCTCTCGCGAGCGGGTATCATGCGGGCGTGGACGTCGGTCTGACCCACGTGGCGCTTCCGGTCAGCGACCTCGAAGAGAGCGTCGCCTTCTACGCGCGCTACGCGCGCATGCAGGTGGTGCACGAGCGCGAGGGCGTGACCTGGCTCTCGGACAAGACGCGACCCTTCGTGATCGTCCTGATCCGGGTGGAGCGCGTCGACTCGCCGCTCGTGCCCTTCGCGCACCTGGGCGTCGCGTGCGCGAGCCGCGACGAGGTGGATCGACTGTGCGCGGAGGCCTCCGACGAGGGGCGGCTCGTGGCGGGGCCGCTCGACTACGGCCCGCCGGTCGGATACTGGGCCTTCTTCCGCGACCCCGACGGCCACACCCTGGAGGTGTCCCACGGGCAGGAGGTGGGTCTCGCGGTGGAGGGCTCGGACTAGCGATGGCCGAGCTCGAGATCCGCGCCTACCGGGACGCCGACGAGCCCGCGCTGATGGCGCTCTGGGCCCGGGTCTTTCCCGACCCCGCGCCCCGCAACGACCCCCTGCTCGACGCTCGGCGGCGGGCATCGACGCCCGACCGCGAGCTCTTCCTGGTGGCGCTCGTCGACGAGCGGATCGTGGGCAGCGCCATGGGCGGCTACGACGGCCACCGGGGCTGGGTCTATCGGCTGGCGGTGGAGCCCGAGCGCCGGCGTCAGGGGATCGCCGCGGCCCTGATGCAGCGACTCGAGGCGGAGCTCGCGGCGTTCGGCTGCCCCAAGCTGAATCTCCAGGTGATGGGAAGCAACACCGCCGTCATCGGGTTCTACCGCGCCCTCGGCTACCGCGAGGAGGATCGCGTCAGCATGGGCAAGGTGCTGCCCAGCGCGCCGGGCGGCGTCGACCCGGGCGACTGACTCAGTGCCAGGGCGACCAGCGCGCGCTGCGCAGGAGCTTGCTGCACCAGCGGTCGCGCAGCTCGAGCGCGTCGTGCATCCAGCTGCCCGGCGCCTTGTACTTCGCCGGGACCTCCGTCGAGAGCAGCGGCCGCAGCAGCTTCGGGTTCACGATCTTCTGCCACAGCACGATCTCCCGGCGCCGGTGGCTTCCGAAGGCGCTGCGGAAGCCCGCCTGGACCTCCAGGATCCCGCCTTCACCGCGCCGCGTCTCCATCTCGCGCGCGTAGTGGTCGCCGGAGCGCGCCACGTACTCCTCGAGGCGGCCTTCGAAGGGCCAGACCGTGTCCTCCATGAAGAGCGTCGGCTCGTGTTCGGCGCCGTCGCTCGGCACCTCCGCCAGCTCCACGGCCTGGAGCGGGGACCACGGCAGCGGCCGCAGGATCTTCGCCTGGACGTCGTGGCGCAGCCCGTCGACGTGCTCCGCCCAGGCGGCCAGGTCGCCGCCGTCGATGCGTCGCGCCAGGCGCTCCCAGGCGGCGCCGTCCCGGATCGCGGTGAGGGTCACGACGTTGTAGGACGGTCCCGAGCCGTGGGCGTGGTGCAGGAAGTAGAGCAGCCGCGCGTCCTCGCCCTTGGCGAGCTCGGGCAGCCAGCCATCGCGGTAGGCGGCCTCGAACGCCTCCTCGCGACGACCGAGCAGCTCGTGCAGCTCGTGCAGGAAGAGCATGCTGGAATCCTCCGCGACGTCCGCCACGCTCGGATTCTACAGTATGCTGCCCGCCCGGAAGGAGACTCCATGGCCTACGAAACCCTGCTGACCGCGCGCGAGGACGGCGTGCTCACGGTCACCTTGAACCGCCCGGAGCGCCTGAACGCGTTTACCGCGACCATGATGAACGAGTGGCTCCGGCTCTGCGACGAGATCGACGCCGACGACGACGTCCGCGCGGTGATCGTGACCGGCGCGGGCCGCGGCTTCTGCGCGGGCGCCGACCTCGAGGGGGGTGGCGACACGTTCGACAGCGGCGGCGCGGCGGTGAAGCAGGTGCCGCGCGACGGGGGAGGGCGGGTAACGCTGCGCCTCTTCGAGCTGCGCAAGCCGCTGATCGCCGCCGTGAACGGACCGGCGGTCGGGGTGGGCGCCACCATGACCCTGCCCATGGACATGCGCATCGCCAGCGAGGCGGCGCGCTTCGGCTTCGTCTTCGCTCGCCGCGGCCTGGTGCCCGAGGCGTGCAGCAGCTGGTTCCTGCCCCGGGTGGTGGGGATCAGCCGGGCCATGGAGTGGGTGATGAGCGGCCGTGTGTTTCCGGCGGCGGAGGCGCTGGAGGGCGGCCTGGTCTCCCGCGTCGTGCCCGCGGACGAGCTGCTGCCCGCCGCCCGCGCGCTCGCCCGCGAAGTGGTGGAGAACACGAGCGCCGTCTCGCTGGCGCTGTCGCGGCAGCTGCTCTGGAAGATGCTGGGCGCCGACCATCCCATGGAGGCCCACAAGATCGACTCGCGCTGCATCCACTACATGGGGGCGTCGGCCGACGTGCGCGAGGGCGTGCAGAGCTTCCTCGAGAAGCGCGCGCCGCGATTCACGATGAAGGTGTCCGCCGACCTGCCGGACTTCTACCCCTGGTGGGACGAGCGTTCCTTTTCCTGAGCGGCGGGGTCGCGGGCGGCGCCCGACGCCAGCAGGATGCCGGCGCCCACGGCGACGCTGCCCGCCAGCTGCAGCGGCCCGAGGGCCTCGCCCAGGAGCCACCAGCCCAGGAGCGCGGTGCCGACGGGCTGCGCCAGCAACGCCAGCGACGCGAAGCTGGCCCGCAGGTAGCGGAGCGACCACACCACGCCCATCACGCCGCCGATCTGCGACACGACGGCGGCGCCCGCGAAGGCCCACCAGCTCGAGGCCGGAAAGCCCGCGAAGGCGTCGCCGCCCACGAGCGCGTACACGCCGAGGACGGACGTCGCCCCGACGCCCGCGGCGGTGAGGGCGGGCACGGTGGCCATGGATCGGCGCACGGCCTTGATGAGCAGCAGGTAGCCCGCGTAGAAGAGGCCGGCCCCGAGGGCCAGCACGTCGCCCCGCACCGCCTCGGCGCCACCCCAGTCCGCGCGCACGAGGGCCGCGGTGCCCGCCAGGGCCAGCCCGCTGCCGAGGACGAAGCGGGCGCTGAGTCGCTCGCCGAGCAGCGCGACGGATACGACACCCACGTAGATGGGCGTCGTGTTGACCAGGAAGGTCGCGTTGGCGAGCGACGTGCGCACGAGCGCCGTGTTCCACAGGGCGAGGTCGCTGCCAAAGCAGGCGCCCGCCGCCAGCGCCAGCGCGACGCCGCGCGGCTCGGGCTTCGCGCCGCCGCCCCGCGCCGCCAGCCAGGCGCCCAGGAGAACGGTCGCGAAGAGCATGCGGTAGAAGCCGGTCACCACCGGGGGCGCCGGCAGCGCCCAGCGCACGAAGAGGGCGGCGAAGGAGATCCCCGCGATCCCCAGGGCGAAGACGCCGAAGACCCGCAGCCGGACAGGCACGGGCTGCGTGGTACCTTGCGTGGGAACGCGGGTCAATCGCAGCGGAGCGCGGCGCATGGGCGAAGAGGTTCTTCTCGAGACCCGCTCGGGTCGGGTGCGGGGTCGCCGCCAGGACGGGCTGGCGGTCTTCCAGGGGGTGCCGTACGCGGCGCCGCCGCTGGGGGCCCTGCGCTTCCGCCCTCCCCAGCCGCCGGAGCCCTGGCCGGGCGTGCGCGACGCGCTGGATCCGGGGCCGGCGGCACCGCATCGGGCCGGTGCGCTCCAGTCCATGCTGGGTGCGCGCGAGGTGGGCTGGTCCGAGGACTGCCTCAGCCTGAACGTCTGGACGCCGGGGCCCGACGGCCGGCGCCGCCCGGTTCTCGTGTGGCTCCACGGCGGCGGCTTCACCAGCGGCTCGGGCTCGCTGCCGCTCTACGACGGCTCCGTGCTCGCCCAGCGCGGCGACGTGGTGGTGGTGACCTTGAACTACCGCCTTGGGATCCTCGGCTGGCTGGCGCTGCCCGCGCTGGCCGAGGAAGAGGGTGGCGTCGTCGGGAACTTCGGGCTGCTCGACCAGATCGCGGCCCTCGAGTGGGTGCGCGAGCATGCGGCGGCCCTCGGCGGCGACCCGGAGCAGGTGACGCTCTTCGGCGAGTCCGCCGGCGGCATGAGTGTCGGCAGCCTGCTCGGCTGTCCCCGGGCGCGCGGTCTCTTCCAGCGGGCCATCTGCCAGAGCGGCGCCGCCCACCACGTCCACAGCGCCGAGAGCGCCGAGCCCGTGACGCGCGCGGTGCTCGAGGAGCTCGGCGTCGGCGAGCGCGACCTGCGCCGCCTGCGCGAGCTGCCCGCCGAGGCGTACCTGGCTGCGCAGCAACGGGTCTTCCAGCGACCCGTTCGCAGCACTGGCCTGCTCCGCTTCCAGCCGGTCGTCGACGGCGAGGTGCTGCCGCGCCACCCGCTCGAGGCCGTGGCGGATGGCAACGCCCAAGGCGTGGCGCTCCTCGCCGGAACCAACCTCGACGAGTACAAGCTCTGGGGCCTCAGCGACGGCAAGCTGGCCCAGCTGGACGAGCCGGGGCTGGTCCGGCGCTGCCTGCGCAACGTGCCGGGTGAGCATCCCGAAGAGGGCCCCCACGGCGAGCGCGTGGTGCGGGTCTACCGCGAGGCGCGCTCGGGTCGCGACGACACGGACGCGAAGGCGCTGTGGTTCGCGATCGAGTCGGATCGCATCTTCCGGGTTCCGGCCATGCGGCTGCTCGAGCTGCAGAAGCCCCACGCGCCCGCGGTGCACGCGTATCTCTTCACCTGGGCCTCCCCGTTCCTCGACGGTGCCCTGGGCTCGTGCCACGCCCTGGAGGTCCCCTTCGTGTTCGGTCACGTCGATCATCCGGCGCTGGCGGCCTGGGTCGGTACCGACGACGACGCCCTCGCGCTGTCGCAGCGGATGCAGGACGCCTGGCTGGCCTTCGCGCGCGGCGAGGAGCTGGACTGGCACGCCTACGAGACGGACCGGCGCCAGACCCGGATCTTCGGACGCGAAGACGATCGGGAGGGCGCCCCCTACGAGACCGAGCGCGCCTTCTGGGAGGGGCTGCTGTAGGCATGGGGTTGTGGCTCGCGCTCGCGGCCCTGCTGGCGCTCGGCCTGCGGCGGGTCTTCGTGGGCTACCCCGGGCCCGGTCTCGCCTGCCTGGCGCCACGCGAGGCGGCCCTCGTGGCCGCCGCCTCGGAGGCGATGTTCCCGACCGGCGGCGAGATTCCGGAGTCCGGGCCGGATGCCGGCGTTCCCGCCTTCCTGGACCGCTACGTCGCGACGGTGCCGCCCCAGGTGCGGCTGCTGATGCGGCTGCTGTTCTTCCTGGTGGAGCACGCCACCCTGGTCTTCCCGGGGCCGGCGCCGCGCGGCTGGCGGCGCTTTTCCGCCCTGGAACACGGGCAGCGCATCGCGGTCCTCGACGGCTGGCGCACGAGCCGGCTCTTCCCGCGGCGGCTCGTCTTCACGAGCCTGCGCGCCATGCTGACCATGGGCTACTTCGCGGATCCCGCGGTGCTGCGCCGGATCGGCCTGGCGCCGTTCGCCGTGGACTCGCCGGTCTGCGAGGCGGACCTCCTCTACCCGCCGATCGGAAGGCCCCGCTCCGAGATCCGCTACGGCCCGGCCGACCTCACGCCCCCGAGTGACGGAACGCCCCTGCGCCTGGACGGCCCGCTCCACCCCGACTACCGGGGAGGGGCGCAATGAGCGCGCCCGCGTCCCAGGGCGAGGTTCGCGTCTTCGCCGACTACGAGCGCGACTTCCGCGAGTCCTGCGACGTGGTGGTGGTGGGCTCCGGACCCACGGGCTCCGTGGTGGCCCACGAGCTGGCGGAAGCCGGACGCCGGGTAGTGCTGCTGGAGGAGGGCCCGCCCTTCACGCCCGGCGAGTTCGAGCTCGAGGGCACGCTCTCCATGACCCGCACCATGCGCGAGGCCGGCCTGCGGGCGACCCGGGGCTTCGTGATGCCCACGATGCAGGCCATCGCGCTCGGCGGCGGGTCGCTGGTCAACTCGGCCATCTGCGTGCGGCCGCCGGAGTTCGTGTTCGAGCGCTGGTGCAGCGGCTTCGATCTCGAGCGCACGACGCGCAAGGACCTGGAGCCCCACTTCGACGCAGTGGGAGAGTTCCTGGGCATCGCGCCGACGCCGGAGGACGTGCAGGGTCCGCGCAACCTGCTCTTCGCCAGCGGCTGCGACGCCCTCGGCTACTCGAGCGAGCCCATCGCGCGCAACGTGCGCGGCTGCCGGGGCAGCGGCGAGTGCTTCACCGGCTGCCGCAGCCGCGCCAAGCAGTCCATGGACATCAGCTACGTGCCCGCCGCGATCCGGCATGGTGCGCGGGTCCTCACCTCCGTCCAGGTGCAGCGCATCCGCAGCGACGGCCGCCGGGCCGCGGGCGTCGAGGGGCAGGTGGTCGAGCCCTTCAGCGGCAAGCGCAGCCATCGCTTCCGCATCGACGCGGACGTGGTGGTGCTCGCCGCGGGCTGCGTCGCCACGCCGGTCCTGCTGCACCACAGCGGTGAGCTGGCCAACCGTTCCGGGCAGGCGGGCCGGAACCTCCAGTTCCACCCGGGCGTGGCCGTCATGGGGATCTTCCCCGAGCCGACCCATCCCCAGTTCGGCGCCACCCAGGGCTACCAGTCGCTGGAGTTCCTGCCCGATGGCTTCAAGCTCGAGACCTTGTGGGCGCCGCCGGGGGTGATGGCGGTGCGGCTTCCGGGCCTGGGCCTCGAGTACAAGCGGCATCTGGCCCGGATCTCCCACTGCGCGGTCTGGGACGCGATCGTGAGCTGCAACCGCTCGCTGGGGCGGGTGGTGCCGCGGCGGGGCCGCCTCGACCCGGTGCTGCACTACGACGTCCATCCCGAGGACGTGAAGATCTTCCAGCACGCGGCCTGGGTGCTGGCGGAGATCCTCTTCGCGGCGGGCGCCAAGCGGATCCTGCCGGGGATCCACGGCGTGCCCGACGTGCTCCACTCGCTGGAGGAGGCCGAGGTGGTGCGCCGGGGGGAAATGCGCGCCAGCCAGTTCGTGTCCGCCGGCAACCACGTTTTCAGCACCACGCGCATGCACGGGGACCCGGCCCGGGGCGTGGTGGACGAACTCGGGCGCTGTCACGACTTCGACAACCTCTACATCGCCGACACGGGGATCTTCCCCCAGTGCACGTCGGTGAACCCCATGTACACGGGCATGGCCCTGGCCCACCGCACCGCCCAGGCGCTCGTCGAGCGCACCTAGGCCCTCAGGAACCGGCAGCTTCCGCCGCCATCCCCCCGCTTCCGGGGCCCTTCCGAGTCGTTCAAGCGAGGCCCGCGATCCGCCGATACGGACTCCGTCCCCGCGGCCCGGTGGTGCCGCGGAGGGGAGGGGACCATGCGCCGTCACTGGATCGCTCTGGTGTGCGTCCTGCTCGCGGGATCCGCCTCGGCTTCGGATGCGGAGCAGCCGTGGTGGGGCCACGAGCCCGAAGCCGAGATCGATCACCAGTGGTGGGGCGACGACGACAGCTCCGTCGTCGTGCTGGGGGGCTCCGATGGGGTCGTGCCCGAGGCGCCGACGCCCCTGGCGGCAGCCGACGTGGCCCTGGCGGCTTCCGCGGCTCCCTCCGAAAGCGCGAATCCCGCGGCAGGCCCCGACGAGGGCGCCGGCGACGAGCTGCTGGATGACTCCGACTCCCTGCCCGGCGACATGGACCTCGAGGGCACCGGGGAAGCGCCCGACGACCTGGCGCCGCTTCCGGCCCAGAAGCTGGACGACCGGAAGGAGGGCAATCGCTGTCGCCGCTACGCGAAGCAGATCGCGCGCTTCGAGGGCGACCTCGAGATCGCCGAGGAGCGCGAGAACGACGTCTGGAAGCAGGTCACCGAGGACCACCTGGAGCGGCTGCGCGCGCGCAAGGAGGTCCACTGTCCCGAGCCGGAGGGCCCGAGCCTGCTGCTCGAGACGGTGCGCATGCTGGCCGTCGCGGCCAAGGTGGCGGCCAAGCTCTACACCTGGGGCGCCTTCTAGGCTTCCGCGGATCACAGCCGCCGGGTCGGTTGGCCGTCTCGCCGCTGCTACACTGCGGCCTCCCAACCCGGAGGCCCCCCATGAAGCTCTACGACAGTCCCGGTGCACCGAACCCGCGCCGCGTGAAGATCTTCCTGGCGGAGAAGGGAATCGAGGTTCCCGTCGAAGAGGTCTCGATCCCCAAGGGCGAGCACCGCCAGGAGGCCTTCCTGGCCAAGAACCCCCTGGGTCAGCTCCCGATCCTCGAACTCGACGACGGCAGCGTCCTCAGCGAGTCCGTGGCCATCTGCCGCTACTTCGAGGAGACCCACCCGGAGCCGCCGCTCTTCGGGACCGACGCCCTGGACCGGGCACGGGTCGCCATGTGGGACCGTCGGATGGAGCTCCAGCTCTTCATCCCCTACGCCCAGGTCTTCCGCAACACCCACGAGTTCTGGAAGGGACGCATCCCGCAGGTGCCCGAGTGGGGCGAGGTGAACCGCAAGGCGGTGACGAAGGCGCTGGTCTGGCTCGACGGCGAGCTGGCGGATCGGGAGTTCATCGCCGGCGACCGCTATACGGTGGCCGACATCACGGCGCAGTGCACCTTCGACTTCTTCGGCCGGATCCTGAAGCTCCTGCCCTCGCCGGAGCAGAAGCACCTGACGCGCTGGTACGAAGCAGTGTCGGCGCGGCCGAGCGCCCGGGCCTAGGTTCCGTTGCCGCTGACCTCGATCTCGTAGACCACCGGCTCGAAGCGCCCGAAGGCAAGCTCGCCCCGGCGCTCGTGGCGCACGCCGTCGGCCACGACCTCGAGCACGAAGGGCACCGCGTCCACGCCTCGCCGGCAGCGGACCGGGAAGTCCACGCCCACCCGGTAGCGGCCCGGCGGAGGCGCTTCGAACTCGATCACCTCCACCCGCTCGCCGGGCCCGCCGCAGCGCACGTCCGAGACGAGCTGTCCTCCCGAGGCCGAGGGCGTGTTGGCGAAGTAGACGGTCTCCTGGCGCGGATCGGTGACGTGGAGGTCCAGGTCGGCCTCGGGTCCGAAGGCCAGGCGCACGCGCAGGCCCGCGGGCGCCGGCGTCTCGGGCAGTGAGGGGGTGCTGGCCGTTGCGCAGGCCAGGGCCAGGGCAGCCAGCCCCGTCCACGCGGTATGCTGGCGTCTCGCCCGTCCGCCAGGAGGCATCGTCATGGGGCGCCGCCCGCTCGTGCTCATCGGGTTCGCGATTCTATCGGCCTGGCCGCTGTCTGCGAAGGCCGGCGAGCTGGCGGGCCGCGTGCGCGACCCCGACGGGCGCCCGGTGGTGGGCGCCATGTTGACGGTCCAGCGCGGGGACCCGCGCCACGCGCGCACGGTCTTCAGCGACGCCGACGGCGGCTTTCGCGTGACCGACCTGACGCCCGCCAAGGACTACAGCGTCCGCTTCCGCAGGGTGGGCTGGAAGCCGCAGATCCGCGAGGACCAGACCGTCGGCGCGGAGCCCGCTCGGCTCGAGCTGCGGGCCGAGCGCGAGCTGGACCCGGCAGTCGTGGCCGCCCAGCTTCCGGCCAACCGCTGGTACGCCCTGGCCCTCGAGCGGGTGACGAACCCCGACCACCGCGAGGCGTTGGTGCGTCAGTGCACCTACTGCCACCAGCAGGGCAGCTGGGCCACCCGCAAGCAGCGCGAGCGCGAGGAGTGGGACAAGGTCCTGCTCTTGATGGGGCGCATGGGCGCCTTCCTGCCGAACGAGCTGCGGGAGGACCTGCCGGAGATCCTGAACGCCGCCTACGACCCGGCACACGCGGTGCCGGCGCTCACCGCCGGGATGGGCGGCGAGGACTTCGCCCCGCCTCCGCCGCCGGAGGTGCGGCGCGCGGTCGTCGACGAGTGGGAACTCGGCCATCGCGCCTCGATGCAGCACGACATCGTGGTCCACCCCGACGGGCGCGTCTACTCCGTCGACATGAGCCAGGACCAGCTCCACCGCCTGGACGTGCGCGACGGGCAGGCCGTGCGCGAGTCCTGGCAGCTCCCGGACGCGGGCCTTCCCCTCGGCGGCATGTTCGGGAGCTCGCGCGACGCGAAGACCCCGTCGAACTCCAACGCCCACGTCGGTCCCCACTCGGTCCAGGTGGCGCCGGACGGCTCGCTCTGGATGACCCTCGCCATCGGCAACCGCCTGGCGCGCTTCGATCCCGAGACCGAGGAGTTCCGCCTGGTCGAGACCGAGGAGGGCTGGTACCCGCACACCCTGCGCTTCGACGGGCGCGGCCGCATCTGGTACACGCTGGCCGCCTCGAACCACGTGGGCATGTACGACCCCGCCACGGGCGAGCACGAGCGCATCCGGCTGCCCGCGCGCACCTTCTCCCAGGCGGTGGTGCTGCGCATGCTGCCCGTCTTCCTCTGGCTCTCGAAGCACGTGGACGTGCGCGGCAAGGCGGCCGGGGCGGGGGAGGGCATGAGCATGCCCGTCCCCTACGGCATCGACGTGGCCCCCGACGGTGCGGTCTGGCTCTCGCAGCTGAACGAGCACCGCATCGCCCGCGTCGACCCGGACAGCTTCGAGATCGAGATCGTCGAGACGCCGTTCACCGGCCCGCGCCGGTTGCGCTTCGACTCCCAGGGGAAGCTCTGGATCCCGGGCTTCTCCGCCGGGCTGGTGTCGCGCTTCGACCCGGAGACCCGGAGCTTCGAGAGCTGGGACCTGCCCAGCGAGCCCAAGGGCTCGGACGTCCCGTACGCGCTCCACGTGGACCGGCGCACGGACACGGTCTGGATCTGCGGCACCAACAGCGACAGCCTGATCCGCTTCGAGCCGGAGCGCGAGCGCTTCCGCGTCTATCCGCTCCCGACCCGGGTCACGTTCACCCGCGAGATCGACTTCGACGCGCAGGGCCGGGTCTGGACGTCGAACTCCAACGTGCCCACCTGGCAGATCGAAGGCGGCTTCCCCCGCGTCCTGCGCCTCGACCCCGGCGTCGCGGCCGACGCGATCCACACCGCTCGCAGGGAGGACTCCCGATGAAGAGGCGGGTCTCGGAGATCGGCATGGGCACCATGACCTTCGGCTCCATGGCCGACGAAGGCGAGAGCATCGCCATCCTGGATCGGGCCTTCGACGCGGGCGTGGACTTCCTCGACGCCGCCGAGGTGTATCCGGTGCCGCCCGACGCGAAGTGGGCGGGGCGCAGCGAGGAGATCTGCGGCAAGTGGCTGGCGGGGAAGCCGCGGGACTCGCTGATCGTGGCCAGCAAGGTGGCCGGTCCCTTCGGCGGCTGGTTCGTGGGGCCGGTGCGGGCGGGCAAGACCGGCCTCGACCGCCACTCCGTCGAGCGCGCCTGCGAGGACTCGCTGCGGCGGCTCGGCGTGGACTACATCGACCTCTACCAGACCCACTGGCCCGACCCGGACTTCCCGATCGAGGACACCCTGGAGGCGCTGGATCGGCTCGTGGAGGCGGGCAAGGTCCGCTACGTGGGCTGCAGCAACGAGATTGCCTACGGCCTGACGAAGAGCCTGTGGGCGGCGGATCGCAGCGGCACGGTTCGCTACGAGACGATCCAGAACAACTTCAGCCTGATCAACCGCCGCTTCGAGGACGAGCTGGCGACCGTCTGCCGCCGGGAGGGCATCAGCCTGCTCCCCTACAGCCCGATCGGTGC
>CAMYLJ010000064.1 GCA_947259215.1 uncultured delta proteobacterium | reverse complement strand
ATCGCCTACCACGGAGTCGACGACGATCTTGAGCGGCCACGGCTTGGCGACCTCGAGGGCTGCGGAGAGCACCGTCATGCCCAGGGCGAGCCCGATTCGACTCCTGTAGGGACGCAGGGTGCCCGCCACACGAAGCAGGATGCCCGGCGTCATCCGCGCCCCCATCAAGGGCGAACCGGACCGAGCGGCAGCGGCTGGAATGCGATGTCGATCGCGTGGTAGAGCGCCCGCCCGAGCCGGAAGGCCTGGACGCCGTAGAACCCCTCGCTGAGCAACAAGGCGGCCGCGAAGAGGACGAGCAGCGGCCAGGCGGCCGCGCCCGCCGCGAACGCCGCCCCCGCCAGATGCGCCAGGATCACGAACTTGGCAAGCGCCGTCTGGCGCAGCGAGACGCCGACCACCACCTGGCGCCGGTGCGCGCCGTGGTTCTCGACCAGTACACTCACCTCGGCCCGCGCCCAGGGCCCGCGGTGAACCGCGAGGTCCCAGGGCTGCCAACCGTCGTCGATGACGGTCGGATACTTGCGCGGCCGCAGGAAGCCGATCAGCGCCGTCAGGCAAGCCTCCTTCGTGATGCCCGTCTCGTTCCAGTAGGCGAGCGAGAAGCGCCGGCGCCACAGCTGGACCTCGGGCCGCCGGCGGGGAGCCGGGAAGCGGATCCGCTCGATCTGGGAGAAGGCCTGGATCCGGCCGCGGTTGCGTGCGACCGAGCGCCAGAGCGGGCCGCCGTAGTGGAGCGCGCCGATGAGCAGACGCGCGCGCAGCGGGGGCAGCCCCGCGACGTCCGCTCGCGCGGCGGCGGTCGCCGCCTGCGCGAGGGAGACCGCGAAGAAACCGAGGGCCGCGGCCAGCGGCAGCCAGTGCGGGCGGCCCATCGCAGACAGGCCCAGACCCACCAGCAGCAGCCCGAGGGCTACCAGATTCCACTCGAGGGTCCCGGGGAGATACCGCAGCAGCGAGGCGGGCGGCTCGTAGAGCGTCTGGAAGAGCCCGCTGCCGAGGGGCCCCGAGTACACGACCGGCCGCCGCGCGAGCATGCCCGGGCCGAGATCGCTGTAGATGCGTCCGAGCCAACGCGAGTGCCCCAGGCGGTTGAAGCGGAACGGATGCTTCCCGTACAGCATGGCCTCCGCCTGCCCGTACCCGGCCTGCTGGCTCAGGTATGCGCGCACCGTATTCCGCCGCCGGTGCCACACCAGGGCAGCCGCGGCGAAGCCCAGCTTCTCCCCCCGGTTCTGGAGTCGCCAGCACAGATCGACGTCGTCACCGGCGCTCCAAAAGACGGGGTCGAACAAGCCGACCTCCAGCAGGCGCTGGCGCCAGAACGCCATGTTGCAGCCCGGGATGTGCTCCGCCTCCTGGTCGGTGACAAGGACGTGCGTCGGCCCGCCGGGGGCCCGGGCGACACACGCGGCGACCCATTCCTCCTCGGGCGGGGGCAGGTTCGGGCCCCCTACCCCCGCGAAGTCCTCGGAGACCAGGCGGCGCACCAGGAACGTCAGCCAGTCCGGATCCACGGCGCAGTCGGCATCCGTGAAGGCGACGATCTCCCCCGTCGCTGCGAGGATTCCCGTGTTGCGCGCCGCCGAGAGGCCGCGGTTCTCCTGGGCGATCACGCGGAACCCGTCGTAGCGGCTCGCGATGGCGCGCGTGCGATCCGTCGAGCCGTCGTCCACGACGACGACATCGAAGCTCGGATAGCGGAGCTGCCGGAGCGAGTCGAGGCACTCGACCAGCGTCCGCTCCGCCTGGTAGGCGCACACCACGACGCTGACCCGGGGCGCCGGATCCGGGAGCGGCGGCAGCGCCGCATGGTACGCCCGCGCCACGGTCCCGAAGGCCGGCTTGGGCTGACGGTCTCTCGTGACCAGACCGAAGGCCCAGTCGTCTATCTCGTAGCCGCCGGTGTGCCACTCGTCGGTGAAGCTGAAAACCACCGTTCCCGCACACCCGAGCTCAGCCGCGGCCTGGATGCCCTGGGACAGGAAGCGGGCCTGGGCCTCCTCGCCCTCCCGCAGCGAATCCATGCCGAACTCCGTGATCACGAGCGGACGGAATTCCGCCAGGTTCTGGAGCCGCGCCAGATACCGGCGCAGCTCCTCGTCGCGGTGCAGGTAGACGTTGAACGAGGCGAAGTCGAGGAAGCCGAGCTCGAGATACTCCGTGCTGGGAAAGTTCGCGTACGAGATCAGCGCCTCCGGGTCGATCTGACGCACCTCGTCGGCGAGTTCCGCCAGGAAGAGTTCGACCCGGTCGCGGCCGTACCAACGCACGATCGGGGGCGGGATCTCGTTGCCGATCAGAATTCCGAGCAGGTTCGACGCGCCGCGGAGAGTCGCCGCCGCCTCGCGCATGCGGCGCCGGATCTCATCCCGGTCGGCGCGGTCATCGAGGAAGCGCACGTGCTGGGACCAGGGAATCCCGACCAGCAGGCGCAGCTCGAACTCGGAAGCGAGCTCGACCAGCCAGGCCGGAGGGACGTGATAGAGGCGAATGCCGTTGGCGCCGAGCTCGCACAGCCGCGCAAAGTCCGCCGCGACGGTGCTCTTGTCCGGGAACGGCTCCCCCAGGTCGTTGGCGCGGAAGGGCCCGTAGGAAACACCGCGCAGGAAGAATTTCCGCTCGCCTTCGACGAGGAACATCCCATGGGTCTCGAGCCGCATTGCGGGATGATAACCACCCTCCGACTGCCGTGCCGTGAGCTGTGCGTTCTCACAACTCGGTCTTCGTCGCTTTGCCGGGGCCTCCGACCTGCCAGCGCAACGCAGGCCCGGCGAGCCTCTACAGCGTTGGTCTGACCATGGAATCACGCAGGCTCGCCGCCGTGATGGTCCTGCTCGCTTTCGCGATCCCCTCCTTCCCGAACTCGCGAACGACATCAGCCCGGCGAGGGTGCGCGACTTCGCGCCTAGCTGGCCCTCCGAAAAACCCCGCAACCGCCAAGGTGAAGAGACAGACCCGCTTCTCTTCGCCTCCACTCGGCGCAAGGTGCTCGGGGCGTTTCACGCCTTCTGCGAGTGGCTCCGGCAGGGCGAGCTCTTCCACGTTTTCGAAGATCCCCGAGACGGAGCACCAACCGCTCATCATCTCGATCGAGGCGCAGACCGCCGTCCTGGAGGCAATTCCCTGGGAGGAGCGCGGCGCCTTCCTCGCGGCGGCATGTGGAGCACGGCCACGGACGCCATCCGGCGCGGGGTATCGCTGGAGCAGATCCAGGCGGCGCTTCGCCACGCCGACGCGGCATCGACCCGGGTGTACGCGAAGCTCGCGCGGGGCGGGGCGGACGGGACTCGAGAGCCCAACCCCCGGCCGTAAGTGCCCGGAAATGCAAGGGTCAGGATCCCTGAAAGTTGTATCCTGCGTGGTTTCCGGATCCCCGACCCGGGACGGGGGCCTCGCCGTTTACCCCGCCGCCTCAGGCAGAGGCACCGACTGCCTTCTCCGACAGGTTGACATCGCTTAGTGCAGGCATCATGATTCACCATATGCCTACATCCGACCAGCTGACGATCCGCTCGATCGGCTCGCGCCTGCGGGCTGCGCTCGAGCAGGAGGCCACCCGTCGTGGCCAGAGCCTCAACAAGACGGTCCTTGCTCTTCTGGCGGAGCGGCTCGGCCTCGCAGAATCCGCTACGCCGATCGAGTACGACGACCTGGACGAGCTGGCCGGC
This sequence comes from uncultured delta proteobacterium, assembly GCA_947259215.1. Lineage (GTDB taxonomy): Bacteria > Myxococcota_A > UBA9160 > UBA9160 > JAFDET01 > CAMYLJ01. Next base: position 10,064 of record CAMYLJ010000064.1, on the reverse strand, counting down.
ACCTGGTCCAGGTCGGAGGGGACCCGCTTCGATCAGGCCCTCCACGCCCAACGGCAGGTGGACGCCAAGCTCTGGCGATGATCCGCCTCACGCTGGATACGTCGGCCTACTCGGCGTTCAAGCGGGGGCACGCTGGCGTCGTTGCCCACCTTCGAAGAGCCGAGGAGATTCTTCTGCCCGCGATCGTCCTCGGCGAGCTTCTAGGCGGCTTCGAGGCGGGGCAGCAGTCACGACGAAACCGTGACGAGCTCAACCTCTTCCGCGACAGTCCACGGGTCCGACTCGTTTCGATCGGCGAGGCCACCGCGGAGCGCTACGCCGTCATCTACGCAGCGCTTCGCTCGAAGGGGCAGCCGATCCCAACCAACGACCTGTGGATCGCGGCGAGCACGATGGAGCACGGCACCGAACTCGTCACGCTGGACCGCGACTTCACGCACGTACCTCAGATCCTGGTAGCGCTTTACGAGCAGTGAACGGGGTCGGGAACGCTGAAACTTGTATCCCGCGTGTATCCCAACCCGCTGGAGGGCGCATGGGGCACGCTGATAGCCGATTGGCTACCACCTCGGCATGTCGCTGGCGAACATCGTGCGGGAGGCTCGACGCCGCGCGGGAACGCCTGGAGCCGTACTACTTCTGACGAGGGCCGGTAGTACGTCCGTCTGATGCTCTACCTCCCGACGTGAGATCCGACCTAGCCGTGCTCGCGAAACCAGACGACGGTCCGCTGGATCGCCTCCGGTTCCGGGTAAATGGGCGCGTAGCCGAAGTCGCGGCTGGCCTTCGCGCCGACGAAGGTGTGGTCGTGGCCGATGAAGCGGACGCTCGAGCGGGTAAGGGTCGGCGTGAAGCGGAATACCGGCCGGCACGCAAAGGCGACCCCTTCGAGCAGGGCGCCGATCGACCACATCACCGGGTAGGGGATGCTCCGCGACTTCGGAGGCAGCTCATGGCCGAGCTGGTTCAGGATCGGCTCCATGAAGTCGAAGAAGTTCACCGCCGGCGTGTCGTCGGTGATGAAGTAGACCTCGCCGCCCAGCGGACTCGCCGGATCCAGGAGCGCCCGCATCGCCAGCACGTGCGCGTGGGCCACGTTGCCCACGTAGACGTGCTGGAACGCCGCACGGCCGCTCCCGATGCGGAACGGCAGGTTCCCCGCCTTCACGACCCGCAGCACGTTGGCGACGTGGTACGGGTCCCGCTCGCCGAACATGCCGCACGGCCGCAACACGCAGGTCCGGAGCTCCGGCGTGTCGGCGCGGATCACCGCCTGCTCGGCCAGGGCCTTGGTGCGGGCGTACTCATTGGCGAAGCGCTTCGGATAGGCCAGGGTCTCGTCGGCGTCCACGATCGGCTTCGTGCCGCAGACCGCGTCCATCGAGCTCGTGTAGACGAGCCCGCGGACCCCGGCCTCCCGACACGCGCGCAGGACGTTCTCGGTCCCACCAACGTTGGCCTCGGCCAGCTCGCCGGGCGTCGCATGCCCCCAGTCGATCATGGAGGCGGCGTGGATCACCACGTCGGTCCCGCGGCAGGCCTCGCGCACGGCGTCGGGATCGCGGATGTCACCCACCCGCGAGACCACGCCGGGCAGGTCTTTCGCGTCGGGCTCCTTCAGGTCGAAGACCCGCACCTCCCCGACGGGCGCACGCGCCAGCTCGCGGAGGATCGCGCTGCCGAGGAAGCCGGCCCCACCGGTCACCAGCACGCGAAGCTCCGGATTCCCGCTCGTCATGGGTTTCAGGACGGCAGGTTCTCGCCGGTGAGCCGCACGCTCTCGCGCCAGAGCCCCGCCGAGAGCTCCGGGTCGGGGCTCTTGAGGGGCCGATCGCGCCGCTTGCGCGAGCGCCAGTAGCCGCCGGTCGAGGTCTCCAGGGCCGGGTCCGTCGCCACCAGGAGGCAGGTCCGCGCGGCACGTGCCGCGCTCGGGAAGAGGTAGCGGATCATGGGCTTCGCCAGGGTGTAGAGGAAGCCCGGGTTGTTGGCCGCGATGTTGGAGGCGACCGGTCCCGGGTCGACCGCGTTCACGGTGACCCCCGTGCCCTCCGCGCGCCGCGCCAGCTCGAGTGTGAAGTAGACGATGGCCAGCTTGGAGCGCGCGTAGGACTGGCTCACCGAGTACTCGCGCTCGAGCTGGAGGTTGTCGAGGTCGAGCTTCCCGATCTTGTAGGTGTCCGAGGAGATGTTGACGATCCGCGCCGGTGCGGAGTCCTTCAGCCGCTCGAAGAGCCGCAGGCTGAGCTGGAACATCGAGAGGTAGTTGACCGCGAAAGTCTGCTCGAGGCCCTCGGCGTTCAGCTGCCGGTGCAGGTTCACGAGGCCTGCGTTGTTCACGAGCACATGAAGGGGCCGGCCGCTCGCCAGGTATTCGTCTGCCGCCCGGCCTACCTCCGTCCGGTTCGCGAGGTCGCAGAGGATCAGGTCCGGCTTGCGGCCCGTGGCCGCAGCGATCTCGCGCTGTGCGGCCTCACACTTCTGCGGATTGCGGCCCAGCAGGACGACATCGGCGCCGGCGCCCGCCAGTGCCTCGGCGACCGCGCGGCCGTGGCCGTCACTGGCGCCCGTCACCAGGCAGGCGCGTCCCGTCATGTCGTGGGTCACGCTCACTCTTCCCGCGCGATCGCATAGCGCTCGCGGTAGGGCGCGAAGTCGCGGTCGAGCCCCTCCCGCGTGAGCCCGAAGTCCTCCGGCCCATACCGGTGCACGCCGCGTTTATCCTTCGGATTCGCGCCCCGGAAGGCGTCCATGGCCGCGACGGCCTCCGGGCGCAGCTCGTAGTCGAGGAAGTCGTAGATCCGGCGGATCTCCTTCATCGGGTCGCTCATCAGGTCCGCGTAGTGGACGTCGATGAACGATTCCTCGGGTAGATCCCGCCTCGCCTCCATGGCATCCGTGACGCCCTTGAGCTGCTTGTCCCGGAACTGCTGCCCGATCGCGGGGAGGTCGACTTCGTCGCTGAAGAGCTTCCGGGCGTGGGCCATCATGCTGCAGAAGGACGGCACCACCTTGGCGGGATCCCGGTGCGTCACGATCACCCGCGCGCCGGGAAAGACCTCGAGCAGCGCGGGCAGGTTCTCCAGGTGGTGGGGCGTCTTCCCCAGGTAGGTGCCCGGCCGCTGCCACAGCAGCAGCTGGACGAGCCGTCGGAAGTAGCGGTACATGGATCGCTGGTCGACGGCGTGGAGCCAGGCGCTGTAAGTCGGCACCGCCAGGGTCGCATCAACGGTGGGGCTCATGAAGCTCACGTCCTGGAGCAGCACGTCCTCCTCGTAGCCGTCCGCCTCCACGGGATGGATCGCGAAGAACCCGGGCGACAGGTAGCGGAGCCCCCGCTCGGCGGTGCGGGCGAGCTGGACGCGCGGATCCGGCCGCCCCGGGCGCGCCTCCTTCCCCGCGAGCGGCGCGGGAGACAGGCCCTCCCAGGAGAGCAGCGGCCTCAGCCGCGGCTCGCAGCCGAGCAGGCGGTGGAGGAGCGTCGTGCCCGTGCGGGCGAGCCCCGCGATGAAGACGGGCCGCTCCACCGGCATCCCCGGGATCTCCGCGTGCTCCTTCGATAGCTGCTCGAGCCGCATGCGCGTCACCAGTGACCGCACCAGGGTGCCGCGCAGCACCATCCGCCCGAACGGGTGCAGCCTGGCCTCCCACTCCAGGGACTCGAGCAGGAGCCGAAGCGAGTGCCGGGTGACGGCATCTTCGAAGTCCGCACCGAGATCCGTCAGCCCCGATTGCCTTCGCGCGGACCGCACCAGCGCCTCGCGCGTGAGCGCGGGGCGGGCGATGCCGAGCGCCTGGATCGCTCCCCAGCCCGCGTTGAGCGCCCGGATGGGCGCGCGATTGGCCGGAACCTGGAAGCCGCTCACCGCAGTTCCGAGAGCTTCACCACCCGGCAGCGGGGCTGCGGGTGCTCGTCGGCGCGAATCCAGCGGAAGCACATGGTGCCCTGCGGGTGCCCGGCGGTCTCGATCCAGTTGGCATACCCGGGGTCCTCGTGGGCGACGATGATCTTCAGGCTGCCGTCGGGCTCGTAGGTGGCGGTGTGCCTGTTGATCGTCACCCGGAAGTAGCGGTAGTCCAGCGACTCCATCCAGTGGTTGTCGAGCTGGAAGTTCCAGGTCCGGCACTCGGGCGGCGTCGCCTCGATCACGAGCGCTTCGTCGGGCCCGAGCTGCCAGTAGCTGTGGTAGTAGCAGATGTTCGGGTCGCCCCCGGCTCCCATGGAGACCGAGTCGTCGAACTTCGGAAGCTGGTTGGTGTGGGCCTGGAAGCCCTTCGCCCAGCCCGAGAAGAGGTTGGCGCACCCGGCGACCAGGCCCGCGGCCGACGCGAGGCCCTTGTCGACGAGCTCCGGCGTCAGCGGAGCGGGACGCTTCTGGCCGCCAACGCGCTCGATGCGCAGCTCCGCGGGAGTCTCGCTCGTGCGGTCGAGATAGGTCTGCCGCACGATCAGCTGCGTCGTCTCGGGGACCATCCGCAGCCAGTTCCCCGGCTTCTCGCCGCAGGACAGCGCGATCTCGAAGCGGCCGTCGTCGGCGATCTCCAGGTCGGCGGCGTCGAGATGCCCGCTCTGCCGCGAGTCGCCGCTGCTGGCGACGCCCGCGGTCTGGGTGGCGAAGTCCAGGTAGTGGATCGTGTTGCGCTTGCCGACGATCCGGTACTCGTACGCCCCGCTGATCTGCGCGTTCTGGTAGTAGTTGTCCGGATTGTCGGCGCCGATCTTCGCGGTCTCGTGGATCGGGCGGTGGAGCTCCGGGGCCTCCGGGTCCGCGTACTCGAGGAAGGACTCGAGCCCGGCACGGGTCAGGCGCGCCAGGTAGCGGAAGCCTTCGGCGCGGTTCAGCGGATCGTCGGGCTGGCCGTCGGCGAGGATCGTCTGCCCGGCGGCCTTGAGAGTGTCGCAGAACTCGTCCCAGGACTTCCCGCTGTGGATGCGGTCCCTCGCGTTCTCGTCGCTCATGCAGTGATCTCCCGGCCTAACAGCTCTCCGCCGCCTTCTTCAGCCCGAGCGCGCAGTCGCTGAAGCCGCGCTCCATGGCCCGGCCGAACAGGCCGAGGACCAGCGGGCGCAGCAGGCCGCTGAAGCAGTCTTCGGTCATGTAGTGGGTTCGGCCCTCGTCGATGGGGGTCAGGACCTGGACCCGCTCCGCGTGGAGCAGGGAGCGCGCGCCCAGCTTCATCTCCCAGCCGAGGGTGTACGGCGCATTGCGCGTCACGGTCTCCACCCGGTGCATGAGCCGCGTTCCGACGAGGCGCACGTGCAGGTGGATCGGTTCGCCGATCGCGAGCGTCGTCTCGACCCGGGGCGTGAAGGGGTTCCAGTCCGCGTAGCCGTCGAGGTCCGTCAGGATCTGCCACACCCGCTCGATGGGAGCGTCGATCTCGACCTCGGCACGCACGCGATCCGGGGCGATGGGCACCGCGCAACGGTATCACCCCGCCCCCGACCGGAGGTCCACCGAGCGCTACGCCAGGCTCGACGACCCGGCGGTGGTGGATGTCTTCCCCGCGCGCCCGGCGGGCGCGAACTGCGGCCAGGTTCTGGCCAGCCGCACACGCCGCCCGAAAACCCCTTCAAGACCGTTGGGTTCTGGCGGGGCGGACGGGACTCGAAAGCCCGACCTCCGGCTGTAAGTCCTCGGAAATGCAAGGGTCAGGACCCCTGAAACTTGGCATCCCGCGTGTATCCCTACTGGATCTCGCGGCTTCTGTGATGTCGTGGCATCACCCAACTGATGCTATCATGCCGCCCATGCGAACGACGCTCCGCATCGACGACGACCTGTTCCGCGAGCTCAAGAAACGCGCGAGCACGGAGGGCCTCACCCTCTCGGAGCTCGTGAACCTCGCGCTACGCCAGAGCCTGGCGGCCGAGAAGCGCCCGCGTCGCGCCTTCCGGCAGAAGGCGCGCGACCTGGGCCGGCCCTCCTTCGACGTCACGAAGGCGAACGCCGTCGCAGCGGAGCTCGAGGACGAGGCCATACTCCGCAAGCTAGCCGGCTCCTCGTGAGGATCGTCGACACGAGCGTGCTGCTCCCGGCCGTGAACCCTTCCCTTCCCCAGCACGAAGCTGCGCGCACCGCGCTCGAATCCGCGATCAACGATGAGCGGCCGGTCGGCATCACGTGGGTGGTCGTCAACGCCTTCTTGCGGCTGACCACGAAGCCCGGTCTCTTCGAGCGCCCTCTCACGATCGAAGGGGCCTGGGATCTGGTGGACGATTGGCTAGAGCACCCGAACGTTCGTGTCGTTCAGGAAACCGAGGAGCACCTACGCCTCTGGTCGGAGCTTCTGCGGGGCGCTGGCACAGGAGGCAATCTGACGACCGATGCGTGGATCGCCGCGATCGCGTTGGCGCACGGCGCCTCGGTCCTCACAGTCGACTCGGACTTTGCGCGCTTTCCAGGCGTGCGCTGGGAGAGCCCGGTCGGCGGCTGAGCACGGCGATCCGTGCAAGGCGCCGTTTCCGTTGAACCGCCCGGGAACCCGCCGACCGCTCAGGGCTCGACCGGCTTCCTTCGTCGGCCATGACAAGGGAATAGACCAGCGCGCCGGCCGTCGCATCTCGACCCGCGGCGAGCGTTCCGCGGGCGGGAGCCTCAGGGCGTCATCTCGCCGCAGCGATTGACGTTGTGAAGGACCCAGTTTCCCCTGGAACCTGTGCTGGGCAGGCAATGCGCCCCGAAGAACGGCCCCGGCCGACTCGAAGGAAGAGCTAAAGCCGCAGTAGCCCTGACGGGTCCGCTCGACCGGTACGTTGACGCCGGAGCCGCCCTGCGTTTCGATATCATCGTGGACCCGGACAGCGCCGAACGCAAGCTCGCCGCGATCCTGAGCGCCGACGTGGCCGGCTACAGCCGGCTCATGGCTCGTGAGTGATTCTTCGGAACCATCACAGGAGATCTCGCGTGTCCCAGAGCGGCCGGATCGATGTGCACCACCACTACCTTCCCCCGCGTTATCGCGAGGAAGCCATCTCCGGCGGGCACGAACATCCCGACGGGATCGCCCAGTTGCCCGAGTGGAGTCCAAAGTCGGCTCTGGAGCTCATGGACTCCGCCGGAATCGAGTCTGCGCTGTTGTCCGTATCCTCGCCGGGCGTCCACTTCGGTGACGATGCGCGCGCCGCCGATCTAGCCCGGCATGTGAACGAGGCCGGCGCCCGAGTCGCTTCGGACTACCCGGGCCGCTTCGGACTCTTCGCGAGCCTGCCCATGCCCTCGGTGGATCGCTGTCTCGGAGAGATCGCGTACGCGTTCGACGAGCTCGGTTCGGACGGCGTCGTCCTACTGACCCACAGCCGCGGCGTCTACCTGGGAGATTCCGCCCTCGACCCCGTCTTTGAGGAACTCGACCGCCGAAACGCCACAATCTTCATCCACCCTACTTCGCCGGCCTGTCATCAGGAGACTGCGCTTGGCTACCCGCGCCCGATGATCGAGTTCCTCTTCGACACCACCCGCGCCGTCAGTCACCTGATTCTTTCGGGGACCTTGAAGCGCTTCCCGCATCTCGAGATCATCGTGCCCCACTGCGGCGGGGCGCTTCCTTCGGTCGCCTCTCGAGTCGCCATCATGAGCCAGATCATCCCGCAGAGCGCTGGCAAGGGGATCGACCCCCTCGCTCAACTGGCAGAGCTCTACTACGACCTCGCGGGCTTCATCACCGAGGGGACCCTGGGCGGCCTCCTCGACCTAGTCGACCCCGGTCAACTCCTCTACGGAAGCGACTGGCCGTTCACCCCGACGCCCATCATCGCCGGGCTTGCGGACAGACTCGAGACATTCCCCCAGCTCGACGACGAAACAAGGGCCGCGATGCGGCGGGGAAACGCCCTGCGCCTCTTCCCGCGTTTGGCTTCGCCTTAGGGCTCACGATCGAATGTCCCGCGGTTGTCCCGCTGCACCCGTCTCTGTCAGCGAGAGCGCAGCTCGAACGCCCACCAGCCTTCGGGTCGGGCGGATGCCTTCTCGCCGAGCTTCGTCGCGCGAGCTCGCCAGACCGAGTCCAGCACGCTCGAGTCCTCGACTCGGGTCAGGAGCACGGGGTAGACGCTCTCACCGATCCGGATCCGGCCTCTCGGATCATCGACGGCATATCTCGACCAGGTCTTGCCCGCGCAATCGGAGCAGCTCACGAACAGCCGACTCTTCCAGGACATGCAGTTCACGGTCACGGAGTGCGGATCCGAGGGTCGGACCTCGACCGCACAACGCGGCGCTTCGTTGGCGAACGACCAATCGTCGATGACCCCGCCGCGCTCGCTTCCCGACAAGGCTCCACCCGGGATCGGTCCGCAAGGACCCAGCCCCAACGTCGCCAGCGCCGCGGCAGCAATGGGAATGACGAGCCTGCACCTGGCCGAACCTGCGAGTTGCAACACGTCAGCTCCCCGGTTCACGATTGAACTCGAAGCCTAGACCGTAACCAATATTCCGGTTATGTGGTGAAACGTCACGCAGGGCGAAAGGCCGTGCTCGTGGCAGCAGGCCAGCAGACGCCGGTAGTGGTCGCGCGCGGCAACCGAGAAGAGGCCCTCCTACGGCTCGATCCGCGCCCACGCGATGGAGAAGCGGTAGGAGCCGAAGCCCAGCTCGGCGAGCATGGCGATGTCTTCGGGGTAGCGGTGCAGCTGGTCGCAGGCGTCACCCGAGGGCTCGCGGAAGGCCGTGCCCGGCGTGTTCTCCAGCAGCCAGAAGTCGCTGCGGGTGTTGTTGCCTTCCACCTGGTGGGCGGCGGTGGCCGCACCCCAGACGAAGTCGTCACGAAAGGGAGCGGCCACGCTAGAGGGCTTCGCGTCGAGAGAAGGGGCGTCGGGTGGGGTCCATCCGCGCAGCATAGCCGCCCTCCCCGATCGAGGATCCAGATTCGACTGGATCCCGATCGTGCGCTTCCGGTTGCGACGTCCGCGTTGGGCCTGGTCAACGACCACGAGGTGCGCTGCACGCGCTTCGAGGCGGTGGATGGAGCGCCGAGGGGAGCATGTTGCTCGCTAGCGAGGTCCAGCCCGGCGAGGCCGAGCGCGATGGCGTCGAAGGCAACGCAATGCCCGTGGACAGCGAGCGATTCCCAGAGTTGGCGTCTGGCCTACAACTAGAGACTCTCATTGAGCCCGCGGGGAGCGGACGCGGGAATCGAACCCGACGCCGAGCGGCCCAAGTCCCCGGAAGACAAGGACTCCGAGGGGTGACGCCTTGTCGCCAGCTTGTCGCCAGAGGCCATTCGGCGGGAACCGCGAAAGCCCCTCTGGATCCCATGCTGGACATGTGATTTGAATGTAACTATTCTACGCACATGCCGATGGTCCAGATCCGCAACGTCCCCGACCACTTGCACCGCGAGCTGAAGGCCCGCGCAGCCCTGGCCGGGATGTCCGTGTCCGAGTACCTGCTGCAGGAGCTGCGTCGCTCGCTGGAGCGGCCGACCCGGGAGGAGCTGCTTCGGCGCCTCGCCAAGCGGGCGCCCGCGCGGCCGCGCCCGGCGCCCGCAGACGCGGTGCGCGCCGAGCGCAACCGCCGGTGATCGTACTCGACGCCTCCGCGCTCCTGGAGCTTCTGCTCGTCACGGACAAGGGAGGCGAGGTCGCCGATCGCATCGCCCCGCCCGAGGAGACGCTGCACGCGCCCCACCTGATCGACCTCGAGGTGGCCCAGGTCCTGAGGCGGTACGTCGCGCGCCGCCAGCTCGACGAGGCGCGCGCAGCCCAGGCCATCGAGGATCTGCAGGATCTCGACCTGAACCGCTACCCGCATGACGTGCTGTTGGGCCGGATCTGGGAGCTACGGCACAACGCGTCGGCCTACGACGCTGCCTATCTCGCCCTGGCGGAGACGCTCGGCGCTCCGCTGCTCACCTCCGACGCTCGCTTGCGTGAGGTGCCGGACGCGCGGGCGCACATCGAAGTCCTCTGACGCTCGAGGCCGGATCAATGACAAAGGCTCGAGACGACCGAGAGCGGCTAAGTCGAACTCTGCCTATGCCGCTCGTTCCGCCTGTGACCGGGGTCGTCACGCCGTAGCCGCATGGTCCTCCTTGGCTTTTCGCCAAGGAGGACCCCGCGATGAAGG
>CAMYLJ010000063.1 GCA_947259215.1 uncultured delta proteobacterium | reverse complement strand
CCCTCGATCTCAGCCGGAATCGGCATGTACGGACTGCGCATCGTCCACCGCTCTCTTCAGCACGTCCCGGATGTCGATCTTGCCGATGCAGGCTTCCGTACAACGGCCGCAGCCGTCACAGGCGTAGAAGCCGAGCACCTCCGGGGCGAAATTGAACTTCTTGTCGAAGCGATGTCGCAGCCGCTGCGAGCGCCGGGCTCGCGGATTGGCGCCCCCCGCCACCCGGGCGAAGTTCTCGAAGAGGCACGAATCCCACTGCTTCACGCGGGCCGGGCAGGAGGCCTCGCAGAAGCCGTCGGCGAGCAGGAAGCAGTGGCAGGTGCAGCAGATGAAGTTGCACGCCCCGCACTCGACGCAGTCCGCCGCGAAGTCCTCCCAGAGCGGGCGCTCGCAGGACTTCTGGACCGCCCCCTGGAGATCCAGCCCCGCGCGCAGTCCGCTGCGAGCGGCCTGCGCCGCGACCCGCTCGCGCATCTCGGCGCGCCGGCGATTCCGCTCCTCGAGGACGGCGGCCGGGGCGGGCTCCGGCTGGGGGAATGCCGCGCGGAAGGCGGCCTCGCCCTGCTCGCTCCCGGTCTCGACCACGTACCCCTGCGAGGTCGAAGACACGTTCAGGTCGAAGCCGCCCTTTGGATGGGGCTGCTCGCCGAGGACGGTGCAGAAGCAGACCTCGAGGCAATCGGCGCAGTCGCAGGAGACCAGGAGCGTCTGCCGGCGCGCCTCCTTGTACGACGGATCGGCCGGCTCCGCCTCGCCGAAGACCCGGTCGTGGAACCGCAGCGCCGAGAGATCGCAGTTCTTGACGCCGATCACCACGCGGGCGGGCACGCCCTCCGGTGCGGTCTCCCCGTCGAGCCGCCCCAGGTCCTCACGCGCCCGGAAGAAGAGCGCCTTCAGCGGCTCCACCGGCCGATAGGGACCGAGGGCGTGGCGGGCCTCGTCCCAGCTCTCGGCCCGGGCGAGATGGAGCTGCCCGTCGGCACCGGGCTCCGGGGCGTAGACCACCCGGTCGCGGCCCAGGGCGCGGAAGAGGTCGATGAGGTCGCCTTCGCCGCGGAGCCAGTGCAGCATCCGCCCTCTCCTCTCCAGCGCCGGGCCCACGCGGACGCCCGGATCTCACCGCCCCGGTTCGCTGCCTCGGGGAGCAAGCTCCGTGCCGGAGCCCGCGACGCGGCTACGCGGCGCACGGCCCGGAAAACGCGGGGCACAGCGCGACAACATGGGGCACGGGAGCCCAGAGTGTGGCTTACTGCCCCTGATCTACCCGCTCGGCCATCGGCCGGATCCCGGCGCCACATGGAGGCGAGATCGCCCACTCAAGCGTGATGCGTCGGTCTGCTGCGGTCGCCTTGGTGAGCGCTTGCGCGACGATCCTGCTCTCACCGGCGACCGCGGCTTCGCTCCTGCTCGATTTCGAGACGCTTCCCGATGGTGGAGCGCCGCCCCCCAACCAGGAAGTCGGCATGGCCTACGCCTCGCTGGGCGTGCGTTTCGGCTCGCTCGAGATCAACGACCCCAAGGGGCCGTACTTCGACCCGTTCGCGGGCCCCACATTGTGGGTGACCGACGGTGCGCGCAGCCCGTTGCAACAGATCGGCTTCCACATCTACGCCGAGTTCGATAGGCCCGTCACCTCGATCTCCTTCGATGCGTTCGGCGGCGCCGGGTTCAGCATCGAGGCCCACGCGCGCGACGAGCTCGGAAACGAGATCGGCTTCGTCGCGTCGCCGGCGACTCTCCTGCTGCTCGTCTTCGCCGGCTGCTCCGCGTACCGGCGTCGCGCACAGAGACCCGGTCCACCTGACAATTCCCTTGGCGGCTAGCGGCTACGCTTCCCGTAGGCGGCGAAGATCGCCCTCGACCCCGTCTGATGCGTTCCGATACCGTACCGGCGATGACGTCCCGCGACCGCGAGCTGGGAATGGACCGCCCGATCACGCGGCGGGACTTCATCCAGGGGGCTGCGGGCGCTGCGGCGGTCTACGGCCTCGGCGGTCGCGCAGGCGCCGACAGCCATGAGGCCGCCCCGCGGCGCAACGCTCCGGCCCGAACCGCCGCACCCGGATACCCGCCCGCGCGAACCGGCCTGCGCGGCGGCCACCCGGGCGCCTTCGAGACCGGGCACCAGCTGGCCCGGGAAGGGCGCCACGACTGGGGCCCGGTGGCTGCGTCGGAGGACGAGCCGTACGACCTGGTCGTCGTGGGCGGCGGGGTCAGCGGGCTCTCCGCCGCGTACTTCCACCAGAAGCGGAATCCCGACGCCCGCATCCTGATCCTCGAGAACCACGACGACTTTGGCGGCCACGCCAAGCGCAACGAGTTCCGGCACGCCGGCCGCACCATCCTGGGCTACGGCGGCAGCCAGACGCTGGAGCAGCCCGGCGACTACAGCGCGGAGGCCAAGGGCCTGCTTCGCGACCTCGCGGTCGACGTCGACCGCTTCGACACAGCCTACGACCAGGACTTCTACCAGCGCAACGGCCTCGAGCCCGCCCTCTACTTCGACGCCGCGACGTACGGAACCGATCGCCTGGTGCGCACCAGCGCGATCGACCCTTCCTACTTCCTTCCCGCGGCGCGCTGCGAGACGCCGATCGAAGAGGCCGTGGCCCAGATGCCCCTGAGCGAAGCGGGTCGCAAGGATCTCCTGAGGGCGTTCACCCTGGACTCGGACCAGCTCCCCGATCACGGGATCTTCTCGGAGCCGGGCTACCTCCAGGGAATCAGCTACCAGGAGTTCGCGAAGCGCCACTTGGGCCTGGGGGACGAAGCCCTGGGCGTCCTTCAGTCCTTTCCCGCATTCTACTTCGGGGTCGGGATCGATGGCGTTCCCGCGCTCGAGGGCATGGCCACCGGCCTTCCGGGGCTGGGCGGAACGAGCCTCCGCCACCTGGAGGGAATCGGCCGGAAGATCCTCGACTGGATGCTGCAGCCGTACATCCACCACTTCCCCGACGGCAACGCAGCGATTCCGCGTCTCCTGGTCCGCCGCCTCATTCCGGACGTGGCGCCGGGGTCGGACATGGAAGACGTCGTCCAGGCGCCGTTCGACTATGCGCGGCTCGACGCCGCGGGCGCCCCCGTGCGGATCCGGCTGAACAGCACCGCCGTGCGCGTCGAGCACGACGGCGACCCGAAGACTGCGGAGCACGTCGACGTCACGTACGTCCGCAACGGCCGCGCGGAGCGGGTCCGCGGCCGCCGCGCCATCCTGGCCTGCTGGAACCGGATCATTCCGCACCTCTGCCCGACGCTTCCGGCCGATCAGCGCGCGGCCCTGGGCAAGCTGGTGAAGGTCCCGCTCGTCTACACCAACGTCCTCCTCAGCGACTGGCACGCGCTGAAGAGGCAGAAGCTGGCATTGGCCATCTGCCCTGGAAGCTGGCACAAGGTCATCGCGGTGGACTTCCCGGTCAGCCTGGGCGGCTACCGGTTCTCCGCGGGACCCGACGAGCCCATCGTGCTGCACATGCAGCGCGTGCCCCTCGAGCCAGGTCTTCCGCCCACGGAGCAGCACAAGGCGGGACGCTTCGAGCTCCTGGCCACGAGCTTCGAGACCATCGAGCGCGAGATCCGCACGCACCTGGCGGGCATGCTCGGGCCCGGGGGCTTCGACCCGGCGGATGGGATCGAGGCGATTACCGTCAACCGCTGGCCCCACGGATACGCCTGGCATCCCAACCCGCTCTTCGATCCCGAGTACGCCGAGGGAGAGCGGCCCTTCGAGATCGGGCGGCGGCGCTTCGGACGCATCGCCATCGCCAACTCGGACGCGGGCGGCCGCGCCTACCTGGACTGCGCCATCGACCAGGCGTGGCGCGCGGTGGGCGAGCTGGAGGCGTAGGCTCGGGACCTGGGTCTCCTCCTCGAGGCGCACCTCACCGGAGCGGCCCGCTAGTCGCGACCCCGATCTTCGGCCGGCCCGAGCCGCGCGTTCAGAAGCGCTCCCAGCCGGATGCCGGCCTTTCGGAGCCGCTCCCGGACGGTCGGCAGCTGGAGCTCCAGGTACGGGGCGTCCACCACCACGGTCTTCTCCACCTCGCCCGGGTCGAGTCGTTCGTTATCGACCTCGTACCAGCATTCGCCCGAATCGGCGACGCAGTAGGAGACCGTCTCGCGGGTCGTGACCGCGTAGGATTCGGTCGCCCAATCGACGGCCGTCGAGTCCCTCCATGCGGCCCGCTCGGAGTCCGTGACGCTGGCATGCAGGGCCCGGGCGATGGATCGGGCATCCGATCCCAGCCCCTCCTCGATGATGCACAGATCCCAGACGAGGTGAAGGCTGCCAAGGCAGGATCCGGATTGCCGGACGTCGTTTCCCCCCTTGTCGTCCTGGAAGGCCACGTGGAGCGGCTGATGGATGTCGCCGATCCAGTGGCCGAGGTAGGCCAGGGCGACGGCGCGCTCGGGGGCGGAGTGCGACTCGTTCGAGACGTCGCCGCTGTCCTTCCGGATGGCGCTGAACAGGCACTTCTCGGCCGGATCGCAGCTCTCGGTCCGGATCCCGTCGGAGTCGCGCAGGACGTTGATGTAGTGCTCGTCCTTGCGTGCCCGGCCCGGAGCGTCCGCCCAGGTACAGGCATCCGCGAACGAGTCGAAGTCGTCATGGGCCTCGACGAGCCGCTCGACGGTCGCCCGGGCTTCGTCCGTCAGCTCCAGGAAGGCGATCTCACACACGACCCGGTGCCCCACGTCGGCCCAGCCGAACGCCGGGGAGCTCGAGACGACGAGGGCTGCCAGCAGCGGGAGCGCGAGAAGGAAGCGTGACAGCGTGAGACCTCCTGGGGCGGAATCGTCCGCCCCGACGCAGGAGCGTTAGCGAGCGGGGAGCTCGATCCGGACGCTGGCCTCGCCGGCCGCTGCCGGTGGGACCACGAGGACTCCGCCCTGGGCCTGCACCACGGAGCCGGCCATGACCACCGAGGGCGCCTTCTCGTCGAAGACGAAGTCCGCGCCAGCGGGCCCGCGACCGCGCAGTACGACTCGGACCTGCGACGCCTTCTCCCCGACCGGGGGGCGACCGGTCGCCACGTAGACAGACCCGCGCTCGGGAGCCGACGCGAGAAACTCGTCGATCAATATCTCGAGTGCGAAGCGCAGCTGGGAGGCGTCGGCCAGCGCCAGGGAGTCCGCGCGATCCAGCTCATGCAGCACCGTGAGCCGGCGCTCCTGGATCCACGCGCGCCGTTCATCGAGCACGCCTTCGACCAGGTCCGCCACGTCCACGGGCGTGCGCTCGGGAGGGCCGAAGGCGGCGAAGCGGGCCCGGAGCGCGGCGTACTCCTCGAGTCGCCGGACGGCCTCGCTGAGCGCCGCGTTGTCGGGGCGCACGCGGTAGTCGGGGTTCGAGTAGACCCAGCGGATCGTCCCGCCCCGCTCGACCAGGAAGACGCTCGGCACCGGGAGCTGGTGATGCGTCTGACCCGAGGCCGCCTCCAGGTCGATGCCTTTCTTGGCGTACCCGGCCACCTGGGTGTCATCGAGCTGGTAGACGATGCCGAAGGCGCGCGCTGCCGCGAGCGAGCTGTCGGAGTAGAGCGCGTAGCCGAGGCCCTTGGCTTGCAGGCTCTTCGCCAGCTCCGCCGGGCGATCCGGGCTGATGGCAACGACGGGGTATCCGGCCTGCGCGAGCTCCGCCTCGACCTTGCGCAGCTCGCCGAGCTGCGTGCTGCAGTAGGGTCACCAGCCGCCGCGGTAGAAGACGAGCAGCGCCCCCTGCTCGCGCACCAGGTCGGCCAGGTCGACCGGCTCGCCGAGCACCGTCTGGACGCGGACGGAGGGAACGCGGGCGCCCGGCGCCAACGGCTCCACGGACGCCGCTGCGGGGTACACGCGGCCGTCGGCACCAGCGGCCGCAGCGGCCAGCAGCAGCGCGGCCGCCGCGAACGACGAGAACCAGACGCCCCCCACGGCGGCGAGCCTAGCCGAGCGGCGAGTCGCGGCGCCAACCACCACCGACGATCTCCACCCGCACGCTCCCCCGCGTGCCGTCGAGCTCGACGCGCATTCACGTCGCGAAGCCGGGTCGATGTTCTGGGCCACCAGGATCTCGCCCGGCTCGATGCGGTCGAGGCCGGCGATGTCCTCGACCACGCGAAGCCGCGCCTTCGTGACGCCGCGGGACGCCCCGACGCCGAGTCGGTCCCCGTGCAAGGGCGGCCCCTCCCGCGGATCGCCCTCCGCCTGCTCGCCCTCGGTCTCGACCCCGTCGAAGAGATGGGTGGCCGGCATGCGATCCTTCCAGCGCTGGTAGTGGCCGACGCGCTCCGCGATGGCGGCGCGCAGGGCGTCGCTGGGCGCCGGCTCCGCGAGCTGGCGCGCGACCTCGTCGGACCGGGCCTCGCTGAAGCGATCAGGGAGCTCCTCCAAGCCTTGGCGGGCCTCGAGAGGGCCTCGGGGGGCTAAGCGCTTCAGCGCTCTCCGGGCTGCCCCCCCCTAGGCGCAAGAAGCAGTATAAGTATTTGATTCAAATAGGATATCGTGGATAAGAGCCTCTCCTCTTGGTGTTGACAGTCTGAAATTGAAATTCACGAAATTCTCCTTGTGCGAGTGTTATTCATGCCATAGAATCGTTTTTCATGGTCAAGGATCTTGAGAACCGATATTCAGAGCCGGTCACTGTTTTTCATGATCGGCGGCTTCCTGAGCCCGCCAGGCCTGCCGGCTACGCCGCGCTCATCGATGCTTATGAGCTCGAGGTTCCCCTGCCCCGCCAGCTCTACGCCATTGGCGAGCGCCACAGGCGAGTCACGACGGATGCCTGGGGTCTTCTGACCCCCCGGCACGCCCCTGAGGCCACTCTGGCCGGTCACCTCACCTTTGCCCTCAAGTGGGAAGGGGTCGATCTTCTCGTCCTCAAGCGCCTGTTTCTCGCAGTGGGCCCGAAGAAGATCGCAGCCCTCGTTCGCAGCCAGCCCACCGGCTCCTACGCCCGCCGCATCTGGTTCCTCTATGAGTGGCTCACCGGCGAAGAACTCGACCTCAGGGCCGCAAAGCGTGGCACCTTTGTCGACGTCCTCGATCCCAAACGCCAGTTCGCGATCCCAGGCGAGCGCTCCTCACGCCAGCGTGTGCGCAACAATCTGCCCGGCACGCCCGCGTTCTGTCCCCTGGTGTTCCGCACGGAAGCCTTGAACGCCTTCGTCAGCGAGGACCTGGCCGCACGCGCCAAGGCCACAATCACCCCGATTCCAGCCGACATCGTCTCACGCGCAGCCGCGTTTCTTCTGCTCGAGGATTCGAGATCCAGCTTCGCCATCGAGGGAGAACGCCCTCCGAGACGCAGAATTGAGCGCTGGGGCCAAGCGATTGGTCAGGCCGGACGGGTCCCTCTGGATCTTGCCGAACTGCTCCGCCTGCAGCGCGTCCTTATCGGTGATGCCCGATTCGTGCGCCTGGGGCTCCGCGAGGAAGGTGGCTTTGTCGGGGAACACGACCGCCACACGGGAGAGCCCATCCCGAGCCACATCTCGGCGCGGCCAGAGGATCTCAACGCCCTCGTCGATGGGATCCTGGCGTTCGCCAATGATCCCTCCAAGCCACTCGATCCCGTGATCGCCGCTGCTTGTGCCGCGTTTGGCTTTGTCTATGTCCATCCCTTCGAGGATGGAAACGGCCGCCTTCACCGCTATCTCATCCACCACGTCCTGACCGAGCGGGGCTTCAACCCCCCTGGCCTGGTCTTCCCGGTGAGCTCTGTGATCCTGAGACTCATCGACGACTACCGCCAGGTCCTCGAAAGTGTATCCCGGCCTCTATTGCCCTTGATCGAATGGCATCCCACAGACAAGGGCAATCTCCAGGTTCTCAATGACACGGGAGATCTCTATCGATTCTTCGATGCGACCCCTCACGCTGAATTTCTCTATCGCTGCGTCGAAACCACAATCGAGGAAGACTTGCCCAGAGAGGCCGCATTCCTCCAGGCTTATGATCGCTTCGCCGAGCGCGCAGTAGAGGTGGTCGAGATGCCTAAGAACACGCTCGACCTGCTGTTCCGCTTTCTTCGCCAGAACGGCGGCACATTCTCGAAGCGCGCGCGTGAACGCGAGTTTGCCAAGCTCACGGACGAGGAAGCGGAAGAGATCGAGCAAATCTATGCCGAAGAGATCCCTTCCGCGATCACAGGCTAGAATTGCGAGCGTGGACTCGGCAGCTCCAGGGTGGCAGCGCGACCGTCCAGGCCGGGTCGCAGCGTCAGTCCTTCAGCGTGATCACCACGCGATCGAGCGTTCCTCGGAAGGGGAAGGGGCTGCCCGCGTAGCGCGGATCGACCTGCGTGCCGTAGTCGGCGCCTACGTCGAAGGTCTCCGCCAGGGAATAGGTGCTGATGTGCATCTTCGGCATGTCGGTCTCGTCGACCTTCTTGCCGTTGACGAAGAGCTCGCCCGTCCCACCGAATTCCTGCGTCTTGATGAAGTTGAACTTCAAGTCCGTCTTGCCTTTCGGCAGCCGCGACGATGCGAGCTGGTAGTGGACGCCGTCCAGGTAGTTGTAGTCGAAGTGCAGCTTGCCGTCCTTGATGTACAGCGCGTAGCCGCCGGTCATCCCGCCGCAGGACACGATGACTCCCTCTTCATCGCCCTTCAGGTCGATGCTGGTTTCGATCGTATGGGCCCGGTTCTTCACGGGCGCGGATGCCTTCTCCGCGATCCGGACTGCGCCGGGGGCATAGTAGGTGAACTCCTTCGTGTCCCCGAAGAGGATGTCGTTGACCTTGGCCATCCGCTGGATCATGTCGTCGTGAAGCGGGTAGACGTTGTTCTTCCAGGCCTCCTCGTCGAAGATCTTCTTCAGCTCCTCCAGCTTCTCCGGGTGCTTCGAGGCGAGATCCGTGCTCTCGGAGAAGTCCTCGGAGACCTGGTAGAGCTCCCAGCGGTCCTTGGCGAAGTCGCCGCGAGCGTTGAGCTCCCAGGGCATGCGGTTGGCATGCAGGGTGACGGCCTTCCAGCCATCGACCCAGATCGCGCGGTTTCCGAACATCTCGTAGTACTGGCGTTTCTTGGCGTTCGGGGCGTCCGCAGCGTCGAAGGAGTAGTTCATCGCGACCCCGGTCAGCGGCTGCTGCTCGATGCCGTGGTACTCCTGCGGCATGTCGATTCCGGTGGCGGCCAGAATCGTCGGCGCGATGTCGGTGATGTGGTGGTACTGGTCGCGGATCTCGCCCTTGGCCTGGATGCCCTTGGGCCAGTGGACGACCAGCGGGTCGTGCTGTCCGCCGCGATGTTCGGACTGCTTGAAGTAACGGAAGGGCGTATTGCCGGCCATCGCCCAACCCGCGTGGTAGTGGGGGTAGGTGTCCCACTGACCCCAGTGCGCGAGATGCCTCAGGTTGGCGTCGAAGGGAGTCTGCAGGCCATTGAGGACGTAGGTTTCGTTGAAGGTACCGGCCAGTCCGCCCTCACCGCTGGCGCCGTTGTCCGAGGTGACGAAGATCAGGGTGTTGTCGAGCTCTCCGATGCGCGCGAGGGCATCGACGACCCGGCCGATCTGGTGATCGACGTGCTCGAGCTGCGCCGCGAAGACCTCCATCTGACGCGCGTAGAGCTTCTTCTCGTCAGCGGAGAGCGTGTCCCAGGCGGGAAGCTCGTCGATGCGTTCCGTGAGCCTGGTGTTCGCGGGCACGATTCCCAGCTTCTTCTGATTCGCGAGGATCTGCTCTCGGGCCTCGTCCCAACCCATGTCGAACTTGCCCTTGTACCGGTTCAGGTACGCATCGGGTGCGTGGTGAGGGGAGTGCATCGAGCCCGAAGCCCACAGCATCATGAAGGGGAGGTCGGGCTCGAGGGACTTGTGGCCGGTAATCCACTGAATCGCGCGATCGGCCAGGTCTTTGTCGAGGTGATCGGTCTTGCGATAGGGCTCCGGGTGGTGGTCGTCCCACATGACCGGGATGAACTGGTGCACGTCCGCGGCCATGAAAGTGTAGGCGTGCGCGAAGCCCTCGTCGCTCGGCCAACGCTCGAAGGGGCCGACCTGGGAGACCTCGTACAGGGGCGTGTGGTCCCACTTGCCCAGGGCGTAATTCACGTAGCCCTCGGCCTGGAGGTAGTTTGCCACCGACTTGGCCGACGGCGGGACGATCGCGTTGTAGCCGGGAAATCCCATCGCGGTGAGGGCGTGGCTGCCCAGGCCGATCGCGTGCGGATTCCGGCCCGCCATCAGGCTCGCGCGGGAGGGCGAGCACAGGGCCGTGGTATGGAAATTGTTGTACCGGAGTCCGCCTTCCGCGAGCTGGTCGATCCTGGGCGTCTCTACGAGTCCGCCGAAGGAACCGATCTGGGCGAACCCGGTGTCGTCCAACAGGAAGATGATGACGTTCGGCGAGCCCTTGGGCGGACGAATCCGCTTCGGCCACCACTCTTCGGATTCTGCGTAGCCGCGGGCGATCTTGCCCTGAAACTCCTGCCCGGCAGAGGACGCCACGGCGCTCGGCATGAGCAGGCACAGGGCCAGGATGCCGAAGAACGACGCATGGAGAGTGCGGATGAAGCGCATGGGCGGTGTCTCCTCAGTAGGTGAAGGATGCTCAGCGTCCCTCACGCCTGGATGCGAAGGCACAGCCTACCGCTGAAGAAGGCCGCGTCGAGTGAGACTTCCAGATTCATCGCTTTTTCGGCTTTGCAGGCCAGCCGAAATGCGACCGCGCGGATCACCCTTCGGCAGGCTCCACACACCTGTCGATCATGGCCAGTTCCCGAGAGAGGGCGGTTACTTGTAGGCCAGACGCGCACGCACGGGACCCGAGAGGGTGCGGACACGAGCGACGGGATCTTCTGGGGCGACCCTATGTCTCTGGTTTCTCAACACTGTGAGATAAAGGGAGACTGGAAGCGAGAGCGCCAGTCGCTGTGAGCGCGAAGATCGAGCTAGCGTTGCCGTGGGAGGATTCGTCCGATGAAGCTCTCACGCCGTGGATTCCTACTCGCAACTGGGGCCGGTGTGTTGGCGGCTCCGGGTGTGGCAGGCCTCGTGGCGGGCCGCCAGGGAGTCGAGACCGGCGGCGCGCGCGAAGACAGCCTTTGGACCTCTGAAGGGCCGCCGATTCCGCAAGCACCGCGGTTCGAAGGGGAACGCAAGGTCGACCTCGCGATCGTCGGGAGCGGGTATACGGGGCTCGCATGCGCCTACTACGCCAAGCTCTTCCGACCGGAATGGTCGGTGATCGTTCTCGAGTCGCACGGCCTCGGCTCGGGGGCCAGCTCGCGCCACTCCGGAGCCGTCTACGCACGTCACATCGGCATCGGCGACGCTCAGATGCCCCAGCGAGGCCTCGACCGACTGAGGAGCTTCATCGAAGCAGAGCAGATCGAATGCGACTTCGCTCCCGCGTCTACCCTCGCGCTGCTCACCTCGAAGAGCTCCGCGGAGGGCGCCAGATCTGACCTGGCACCCGGCGCGAGATGGATTCCCCCGGAGGAGTTGCGTGAGAGCATCGGCAGCGGGTACTACGCCGGGGCGGTCGATTCCCCGGGCTACTACCGGGTTCACCCCGCGAAGCTCGTGTTCGGTCATGCTAGAGCCGCGCTGCGCGCTGGCGCCGAGCTCTTCGAACGCTCACCCGCGCTCGCGATCGAGAGTGGGAGATCGGCCGAGATCTCGACTCCCCGGGGCACGGTCCTGGCCGATCACGTGTTCATCGCGACCAACGCCTACACGCCTCGACTCGGCTTCTTTCAGAGCTCGCTGTTTCCCGTGCACCAGTACAGCCTCGCGACGCGCAAGCTGACGAGCGAGGAGATCGCTGGCTTCGGCCTCGATCGATGGTCGCTCAGGTTCGAGCGCCGTGTCCTGCCGGTCACCTTCAGCCTCACCCCGAGCGGGCATTTCTTCGTCCGGATGGTGCTCGGGTACGCGAGCTTCAACTCCTGCGAGTGGCAGGACATCGAGGGCGCCCGGAACCTGGCGAAGCGGGTCTTCGAGCAGCGCTACCCCCGTATCGCGGATCTCGAGCTGGCCCACGGCTGGCACGGGGTTACGGGCCACACAGCCATGATGCGCCAGGTCGCGGGTGCCATCGGGGACGGGAACATTCACGTCAGCGCGGCCTACAACGGCCTGGGCGCGATGCCGGCCCACAACAACGGCTACCTGACCGCGTGCCGAATCACCGGCCGCGTCGAAGACGACACGCGCTTCCTCACGGGCGTATCGGGTCAGATCCCGCTCCCCGGCGAGTTCTACCGGAGCTTGATGTTCAAGCCCTTCATGAGGCTGATGACCCCCGTCTGAATCCGACCGCCGGGACAGGAAAGGGTGGTCGGGGGCCGACCGCGATTACTTCGCAATGAGGGCCTCTAGTTGTAGGTCAGCGCCCACGGGGAGGGCGCCTCTCGGCGCGGTATTCCGAAGGCGTGTTGCCCGTCCAGCGTTTGAAGGCTCGCAGCAGCGCTCGCTTGGTTCCGAACCCGGCTCGGTCGGCGACGTTCTCGAGGGGCTCACCGGCCCCGACGAGCTCGAGACAGAGCGAGCGGCGCGTGTCATCGAGGACGCTGCTGAAGCTCGTTCCCTCCTCTTCCAGCCTTCGCTGGAGGGTCCGCCGGCTGAGATGCAGCCGAGTCGCGATCGCTTCGATCTCGAAGTCGCCCGATCGGAGGCTCGAGCGGATCAGCGCACGCGTCCGGTGCGTCATGGACGGATCGTCGAGCTGCTGGACGGAGTGCGTAACCCACTCCTCGAGCTGGCGAGCCATTTCGGCGCTGTAGTGTGGCGAAGGCCGCCTCATCGTCTCCGTCGAAATGATGAGCTGGTTCCGGCTCCGGCCGAAGCTGACGGGACAGCCGAACAGGCGCTCGTGCTCGCTGGCGTCGCCCGGAAACGGGTGGCGAAATTCCACCCGGACCGGACGGAACTCACCCGGTGTGAGGAAGGCGGCAAAGCCGGTCAGGACGACCAGCGTAAACTCGACAGCGTGCCGTGCAGTGGCGGGCTCGAATGCAGGCGAGGCCAGGGTGATCCCCCAGCCGTCTCGCACCTCTTCCAGTGACAAGGACGGCGCCGACGTCACCACGCGCTGGAGCTCGACGGCGTGCTCTACGGCGTCGAGCAGATCGCGGCTCGCGAGGAGCAGATGCGAGAGTGGCGTCGTGATGGAGGGGCCCGACTGCTCGCCCGCGTGAAGGCCGAGGTCGCGGTCTGCCGACCCCCGTCTGGCCTCGTCCCAGAGCCGCTCCAGATCCCGGCTCGGCACGCGGGTGTCGGGGTCGACCAGGCGCTCGTGGCCGATTCCGGCATCCACGCAGATCTCCCTCACGTCCACGCCGGCACGCTGCAGGCCGTGCACGACCCGCTGAGTCCAAGCGCCCGAAACCGTGGGGGTTTTCAACATTCGAACCCGAGGGGAAAATCGCCCGCCCGGAAGGAATCGTACAGGAGCCCGGAATCTGGCGCACGAAGTCACCCCCTTCGGCACGCCCGGGACCGGGCGACGCCACATGCTCCCATCCGTGCGCGAGATGGGAGCGGCGCCCACCCGGCGAAGGTCGCCTGGAGCGTCGCTCGAACCGATCCGAGGGAGAACCTCCATGAAGCGAATCACACTGGCCGCGGCCACGGTCGCCGCGATGATGGCGGTCACGACAACCGCCCAGGCCCAGTTCGTCGTTCCCAGGGCCTTCGACCCGCCGCCCGTCACGACCTGGGTGCCGGAAGGCTGCCGCGAGGTGCCCGCCGACGACCCGCTCGCGCCCTCCCGTGAGGGCTACCGCCGCTTTCACGGCGACAGCGTGAACTCCGATGAGATCTCGCGCGTGTCGCCGCCGGTCATCGAGAACTCCTGGACGCGGGACGAGCCCTTCTTCATCGGCGTCGGCCCGACCTTCGACAGCGAGGGCAACAACTACTACGCCCCGTTCCAGAACTACCGCAACGAC
>CAMYLJ010000062.1 GCA_947259215.1 uncultured delta proteobacterium | reverse complement strand
ACCTCGAGCACCCGGTAGAGCCCCCCCATGTTGAGCTCCCAGGCCAGCCGCGGCTTCTCCTCCGCCACCGCCGAGAGCAGCGCCGCCAGGTGGTAGATCGTGTCCACCCCGTGCCGCCGCACGGCGTCCTCGATCTCGCGGATGTGGGTGCAATCGATCTGCTCGAAGGGGCCTTCGGCCGGAGCGCGGCCGGCCGGGGGGACGCGGACGTCCGAGGCGACGACGTGGTCGGGGCCGTAGCGGGCGCGGAGGGCGGGGATCAGCTCGGAGCCGATCTGGCCGAGGGCGCCGGTTACGAGGGTGCGGGGCATGGGGGGAGGCTAGCGGGTCTGTGGGAGTCGCTAGGCGTTAGGAATGAGCGGCGAGCCGACGGAAGGAAGTTGCATCCCTCCTGGTTCGAATCCAGGAGGGCCCACCGTCTTACTCGCGGTTTCCAACGGCAGCGAGCACTATTTCACAAGAGCAATCGCTGATAGGGAGTCAAGATGCCCCCTTCCCCTCAAACACTTCCCCCCGCGTTGGTGGTCTTCGGAGGTACTGGGTTCGTGGGTACGGCAGTTTTGGCGGAGGCCTTGTTGCAGAACAAGGACCTCCAAATTTTCGTGGTGAGTCGGACTGGAGTCGCACCCGAGTGGCTCTCGGATGAGAGGATGAGGCGCGTGCCCGCGAGTCGGCGGAGTCCGACCGCTTCCGGGCACTGGCCGACCATGTGATCGAACTCGTCGCGGAGTTCGATTCCCACGGGCGGATAGGGCATTCAAGCTGCCCTTTTGGGCCCGGTCCGAGTAGGGGTGTTATGTCAAACCCCTGCGGGGGTCCCAAGGGGCGGCGAACCTGAGCCAAGGGATCGAACTGACCGACCCGACGCCCGACCCGACGCTGGCGAGCGACACCAACTTTCTCAGCTTCTCCACCCGGGCCGGCGTGATCGGGGGCGGGCTTTTCCCGACCTTCGGATCCTCCGACTTCATGGGAACGGTGACCTCTCTGACGCTGGTTCCCGAGCCGGGTGCGGCGACCCTGCTTGCATTCACTGCCTTCGCATTCCTCCGTGGAGCGAAGCGGCGGCGCTAACGCGCGGTCGCCTTCTACGTAGTCGCTGCTCGGAGCTGGGCGCCGCGGGGTGCCGCCTGGCGCCGCCAAAGCCGAGAACGCTCAGGTCGCCCTCCTTCTGCCCGAGCGCCCGAGCGTAGACCTCTAGCGTCGCAATGATTCGGACACGTTTGCGATGGGGTTATACTGGGCCGATGCCGCCGTCCGAAGCCATGGATTCCTTGCAGGAGCGCGTCGCCCTCGTGACGGGTGCGGCGCGCGGGACCGGCGCCGTGATCGCCGAACGGCTGCTCCAGGCCGGCGCGCGGGTGGTCGCGACGGACGTCCGCGACGAGGACGGCGAGTCCGTCGCCGCACGTCTGGGCGAGCGTGCGACCTACTCTCGGCTCGACGTCACGAGCGAAAGCGACTGGGCGCGGGTCGCGGATACAACGCTCCAGCGTCACGGGTCCATCGACGTCCTCGTCAACAACGCCGGCCGGCTCCACCTCGGCCGCATCGAGAGCACGCCGCCCGAAACCGCGCGAGAGGTCCTGGACGTGAACCTGATCGGGCCGTTCCTCGGCATCCGTGCCGTCGCCCCCGCCATGCGTTCACAGGGGAAAGGCGCCATCGTGAACGTCGGCTCGCTCGATGGGCTCCTTGGCATGAATGGCGTCGCGGCCTACGCCGCCAGCAAGTGGGGGCTGCGCGGGCTCACCCGGAGCGCCGCGCTCGAACTCGGCCGCGACGGCATCCGCGTCAATACGGTGTGCCCGGCGGGCGGAAACCCGGAGATGTACACCCCGTGGATGGAGCAGATCATCGGCATGCTCGACGAAGCGAAGGCCTACACCGAAGACCGCGCGATCCCCGGCGAGGCCTCGCTCGAGGCCATCGCCGACGCGGTCCTGTTTCTCGCCTCCGATGCGAGCCGACATTGCACCGGGGCCGACCTTCCCGTCGACGGCGGGGCCCACGCAGGCCACTTCCTGCCCGGATTCAACACGCTCTGAGATGACCGAGCCTCCCTCCCCCGCTGGCGACTCCGTGCCCGAGCTCGCGCCCGAGTGGCGACGTGGCTTCGACTGGATCGAGGCCACCCTCGGCGGACGCATCGTCGCCGCCCGTCGGCAGGCACGCTGGCGCCCGGCCTGGTTCCTCGACCTCGAGCGCGATGGCGAACGCGTGCCGCTCTACTTCCGCGGCCAGCGCGTCGAGGTCGAGAACGGCTTCGCGGCCCTCGAGTTCGAGGCGGGCCTGCTGCGGAAGCTCGAAGCCGAGGGCATCCCCGTCCCCCACGTCCACGCACTGTGCCCCGAGCCGGGCGGAATCGTGATGGACCGGAGCCCCGGGCGCGCGAACCTCGCCACGGCCGACGACGACGCCCAGCGCACGGGGGTCCTCGCCGACTACATGGACGTGCTCGCGCGGCTCCACGCCCTCGACTCGGCGGGCTTCGACGGGCTCGGCCTTCGCGTGTCGCGCACCGACGAGGAGCTCGGCCTGGGTGACTTCCACAGCTGGATCGAGCGCTTCCGGCGCGCCAAGGCACGGCCCGAGCCCGAGGTGGAGTTCCTGCTGGGCTGGGTGCTGCGAAACGTGCCGAAGGGCCGGACGCGGCGAAGCTTCGTGTGCGCCGACTCCGGGCAGTTCTTGTTCGAGGGCCATCGTGTGACGGCGCTCATCGACCTCGAACTGGCCTACGTGGGCGACCCGGCCGCCGACCTCGGGGCACTACGCTGCCGCGACCTGAGCGAACCCCTCGGCCCGATCGCGCCTGCCATCCGACGCTACGAACGGAACGTGGGCGAAGCGATCGACCCGGCCGTAATCGACTACCACACCGTGCGCTTTGCGACCTGCACGCCGCTGGCCGTCGCGCCCATGGTCTCGCGCGTGATCCCCGGGCTCGACCACGCCCAGTACCTGACCTGGTGCCACGTCTACTCCAAGACCCCGCTCGAAGTGATCGCCGAACGCATGGGGGTGACCCTCGAGACGCTCGCCCCGCCGGAGCCGGCCGAGACTCGCTACTCGGCGTCCTTCGACACCTTGGTCGGCATGCTCGGTCACAGCGACGACCCCGCCCCCGAGGACGAAGAGGCCGGGGAGTTCGCCGCCTACGAACGCGACTCGGCTCTCCGCATGGCCCAGGTGCTGGCGCGCGTCGACCGGCTCGGGCCCGTCGTCGAGAGTGGGAACCTCGACGACGTCGCTTCACTCCTCGGCGAGCGGCCGAGCGACCCCCACGACGCCGACGCGCGGCTCGAGGCCTACGTGCGGGAGGCGCCGACCGAGGCGGACGCCGAGCTCGTGCCGCTGCTCCAGCGCCGGCTCCAGCGACAGGCCTGGCTCGTCGAGCCCGCGTTACGTGAGTACGCGGGCGCCCGCATCCAGCGGATCGACTGAGCAGCCGGCGGATGGGGCATTCAAGCTGCCCTTTTGGGCCCGGTCCGAGTAGAGGCGTTATGTCAAGTCCCTGCGGGGGCCCAAGGGGCCGGTCCATCACTTCTTCCGAACGGGGGCGTGATCGAGACGCAGGGCCACGTCCCGGCTGAAGGACGGCACCGCGAGTTCCGGGGTTCGGTGCGGCCCCCCGGCCCGTACGTCGACGACACCGAGGATGGCACCGCTCCACGGGTCGATCCACTCCCCCACCCAACGGCCGCCGACGGCTAGGGGCGGCGCGAAGACGGCGCCCTCGACGAGGCTGCGATCAGGCGTGAAGTACTCGTGGGCCGCGTTCCGGACCCAGGCCAGCAGGGTGGTGCGGCCCGAGAGCACATGGGCCACGACCTCGTGATGGGGCGCGTCAACGGGCAGCCCCTGGTGGCGCTCGAAGCGCTTGCGTGCGAAGGGCACGCCCTCCGTCAGGCGCGCGAGCGGGGTGAAATGGAAGTACCAGTCCTCGGGATCGACCACGAGGTCCCACCACCAACTCATACCGCTGCCGAAGGCGCCCGAGAAGGCGCCCGCCCACAGAATGTCGTGGAAGCCCTCTCCGTCCGGGTCGCCCACGCGGTTCTCCGCGAGGCCGTGCCAGTCGACGCCCGCCTCGGCGAGCAGAACGGGCTTGCCGTATTGCGCCATTCGGTCGACGAGTTCGAAGATCGTGTCCGCCACGGGCAGCATCACGCCCCAGCTGTGGATCTGGTAGCTGTGGAGCTGCACGAAGTCGATCTCGGGCAGCTGCCAGACGGGCTCGTAGACGAGCGGGTACTCGGGGATCGGGAGGTTGTCGAGCCAGGCCACGAGAGTCATGATCTCGTCGGTGGTGCTGGTCGTGACGAGGTGGTCGTTCGGGTCGAGTTCGTGCAGCAGCCGGGCCATCTCGCGGTGCCAGTCGACCACCGGGTCAATGGTTGGCGGCTGCTCGGCCAGGTCGGACTCGTTCCACAGCTCCCACGCCAGCAGGTTCGGCGAGTACCCCCAGCGCGCGACCACGTAGCGCAGGTAGCGGCGGAAGATCTCGCGCGCGAAGGGATCGGTATAGACCTCGTCCGGGGTGGCGAGCGGGCCTCCGTTGGCGGCATTGAAGGGGTTCGTGCCCCAGCCCGAGCCGAAGATGCTGTCGAGCTCGAAGGGAAAGTGGCTCTGCAGCGAGAGCATCACCTGCATGTCGTGCCGCTCGGCCAGCTCCATCACGCGGTCCAGGCGCCAGGCGCGGTCCATCCGCGCCGACCAGTCCTCGAGCGTCGCGGGCTCGTAGAGGAGGCCCATGTCCCACTCGGGCATCCACACGCGGATGTAGTTCGCGCCGCTCGCGTCGAGCTTCGCGATCCAGTCCTCGTAGGCGCCGGTGCCGCGGTGGTCGGCCCATGCGACGTTCTCGCCCACGGCGAAGAACGGCGTGCCGTCTTCGAACTCGAGATGCTTCGCGCCATCGGGGATGCGCAGGAAGCCGTGGCGCTCGGGGTCGAGGTTCGGGCGTACGCGGAAACGCTCCCATTCGCCGGCCTCTTCCCCGCCGGCAGTGACCCGCAGCCAACGCCAGCGCCAGACTCCGGGGCGGGTGGGGGTGAAGCGGAAGCGCCACTCCCGGGAGCCGTCGGCCGTGAGCACCTCGCTCCCGCCACTCGACTGGCTCCGCGTGAAGCCTTCGTAGAGGAAGGCGGGGACGGTCTTCCGCCGGCCACCGGGCCCGATCAGCTCGACATCGACGGTGACTTCGTTCGGGTCGAAGGGGTTCGCGGCCTCGACGGCGATGGGGAGAGTTCGCTCGAAGCGCTCCCAGACCGCCGGGGCGTCGTCGGGCGACCAGCCACGCGGGCATCCGCCAAGGAGAGTGAGGGGCAGCAACAACAGCAGGAATCGATGGCGCATGGGCCCACACTAGCCTCTTTCTTGGCGTCCGAGGCCGACTCCGTGACGCGAAGCGGAGGAAATCCCCCGGCAAGACGGCAGTCTTCACCGCCAAGGATGCGCTCAGCGAGCCGGCGGTGTGCCAGGTGCCGTAGGAATTGTCACCACGCGGCACCCCACCACGGCCCCCCCCCACAAGTCCTCCCACCTGCGCATCGGGAGCCGAAATGACGAAGCCCCGCCGGCGCAAAACGCCCGCCTACGGTCCGCGGAGGCTAGATCCCCCTGGGTAGTTGTCAGACTTCCCCTTATCGGACCTCGGAAGGCTGACTTCTTGCTGCCGCGGCGCCGGGTTCGATTCCCGCCGGCTCCACCACTCCGGCCATCGCGAGATCGTCAGGCAGCCGGCTTGTCGGTGGCTTGTCGGTGGAGCGGATGCGCCTCTGCAATCGCCTCAAATCATTTGTCTTTCTTCCGGTGGTCCCTGGTTCGAATCCAGGAGGGCCCACCCGTAAGTCCTTGCGGCGCTTCAATTTCGGTTCCGGAACGCTTGTCGCCAACTTGTCGCCAAGTCCGTCGTCGCGCCGGGACGCGGGCCGCAGGACCTCGATGAGCGCGTTGTCCGCGAGGCGTGCGTAGCGACGGGTCGACTGGACCGAGGCGTGGCCGAGGAAGCGTTGGAGGGCGCGCTCGGGTACGCCGCGGCGGATCGCGTCCGTCGCCATCGTGTGCTTCGTGCCCTCGTAGAGCGAGACGTGCGGGAGCTCGGCCGCCGCCAGGGCCCGGCCCCAGACGCGCACGAGCGCCTTGTGCGGCCACATCCGGCCCGTGCGCGGGTTCGGGAAGAGAGGCGCCGCGGTGAAGCGGCCAGCAGGATCCACGTGGCGAGCGATCCAGTCCACGAGCTCCTCGCTCACGGGGAGACGCTTGGGCTTCCCGGTCTTGGTGCCGCGGATCTCGGCGCTCACCGACTTCGACTTGGCGGCCTTGTCCACGTGCAGCCAGCCGTCCCGGTAGTCCGCGACCTGGAGGGCCCGCGCCTCCCCGGGCCGCAGCCCCAGGTGCGCCAGGGCCAGGAAGATCCCGCGCTCGGCCTCGGGGATGTGCGCCAGCACGAGGTCCTGGTCGGCGATCGAGAGGATGCGCGGCTCGTGCTCCTCGACGCGCACCGACGGTAGGCGGGCCGCCTTCGGGACCTCTTCCCGCAGCTCCAGCCAGCGCAGGAAGGAGCGCAGGTAGCCCAGGTAGTTCCGGCGCGACTTCGGGCTCTGCCCGCGGTCCGCGAGCCAGAGGCTCCAGTCCTCGAGGAGGCCGTAGGTCACCTCGTGGATCGACACCCGGTCGAAGAACGAGAAGTGCCCGCCGGGCGCCGCCAGGCGCTCCAGCTCCCGCACGAAGTTCGGCGACAGCGAGCCGGCCGCCATCTCGCGGCGGCGCAATTCGATCCAGCGGTCGAGCCAGGTCGGCACCAGGTTGGTCGGCGCGCTGGCGGGCTGGTAGCGCGCCAGCACCTCGTCCAGCGACACGTCCTCGGCGACCTGGTCGCGGATCTTCTCGAGCAGCCGCTGCGCCGTCGCCTCGTCCGTCATCCGAACACCGTGGTTCGTCCACACGCGTCCGACCGGCCGGAAGTCCAGGTAGAACTCCCGCACGCCTTTCTTTCCGCGCCTGCGGCTCCGGATGCGCCCGAGATTCGCCACGAGCTGCCATCGTACCGCAGGCGAGACGCCGGCCGGGCGGGCCAGGAGCTGGGCGGCGGAGGCCACCTCAGGCGTCCTCTCGTTGATCGCTGGCTCTCGTGCCCACGCTTCCCCCGCATCCGGGGGAGATGGTCTTGGGAAGAGCAAGAGCCGTGCCGTGGTGCGCGGTCGGGCACCTGGTGTCTAAGTGCGCGTGCCGCTGGGACTACCGATGTCGCGTCGCTGAGACGGTGCCGGCGGCTGGCGCTGTGCAGACAACCACCCGCGACCAGTGCAGCCAGTCGGCGCTGGCAACGACCGAGGAAGCTTCCGTCGGGCTGCCGTCGACTGCAGCTCCGCGTGCCGAGCGCCTGCAGGCTGAGCACGATCTTGGAAGCCGGGTTGGCAGGAGCTCCGCAGCTTTTCTTGTAGGAAACCCTTCAGAGGGCCGTACCGGCCCCCTGAAACACAACCGCCCACGAGATCGCGAGCGCGCACGCGGGCTTCGTGAAGAAGCGGCCCTCTCTTATCTTGCCGTGTTGGCAAGCTCAAGGTGAAACTGCACGAAAGGAATTGACGCCCGGGACGCCACCGTGGGACGGCAAGATAAAGAGGCAGGACACATCTGCGTAGGTGCGCGTTGTCGCTGACCATCGGGAGGGAATACTCGCGTGTTGCAGGACAAGTGTCCTGCAACCGATCGCGCCGGGCCGAAGCGCGTGTGTCGGCATCCCAATGCAGCCGGGGCGCAGAGCATTGGGTCTCGGCCTCCGCCTGATTGGCAACCGGTTGGGCGGGCGATTGCTCTGCCTACGGCACTTTGGTGGAAGACGCGGAAACGCATTCGATTGCAGAGAACGGGTGCCCCCGTCGGGATCCGGCTACGGCAAGATAAGAGGGACTTGGAATCGCGCGAAGCCTTCGATTCCGCTTCGCTTTCGTCGAATGGTTTCGAATCGGCCGCTCTACGAGAATATGATTCGAGTCACCCGGCATTCACGGCTCCGACGCGGCGAGCTGGGGACCTACGTCGTGCGCTCGTCCAGCCGCGTCGGCTCCTCGAGGATCGTCAGGATCGCCGTCGCGCAGAAGAGGCGATCGCGCTTCGCCTCGCCGACCTGCTGCATCACGCCGGCCTCGATCAGCCGGTCGATCGCACGCTGGGCGGTCGTGTACGCGACGTCGAGCCGGGCGGCAGCGCGCCTCACGGTCCAGTACGGGTTCTCGGCCAGGAGGTCGACCAGCCCGGGCACGGCCCGCGACGTCGACTCGGCAGCCAGCGAGCGCCAGTCGGCCAGCAGCTCGTTGATCCGCTCGGCCCGCTGCACGGCGTCCTCCGCCTGGAGCGCCACCCCGCGCAGGAAGTAGAGGAGCCAGCCCTCCCAGTCTCCTCCGTTCCGGACCGCCTGGAGCCTCCGGTAGTACTCCGGCCGCGTCGCCTCGAAGAACGCGCTCAGGTAGAGAAGCGGCGAGGAGAGGATCTCGCGCTCCACCAGGAAGAGCGTGATCAGGAAACACAGAGAGACTGTGTCATCGTCAGGGAAAGAAGGTTCCGCTGGGCAAACGCGCCAGCGGGCTTCGGCGTGCGCATTGCATATCCCCTCGACCGATCCCGTCGGCTACTGCTCAGTCGCAGGTCACGCCGTCGAGGTACGCGTCGATGATGCGGAGCTGGGCGTCCTGGGAGGCCGGCTGTTGGAGCAGCTGGATGGTGACCGAGAGCACCAGGGAGTGGAGCGTACGGGCCAGCTCCTCGGCGTCCACGTCTGCCACGACCCAGCCCTCGCGCTGCGCGTTGCGGATGCGCTCCGTCATCATCTGCAGGCGCCGCTCGACCTGCTTCTGGTGCACCTCGGCCAGCTCCGGGTTGTCGGGCGCGCGGCACCAGAGGTCGAGCCGGGCGCGCCACTCCCGCGCGCGGTCGGCGTCGAGTGGCAGCCCCTCGTGCAGCACCGCGCGGATGCGCTCGAGGCCCGGCGGCTTGAGGAGCGCCTTGGCGATCCGCTCGTTCAGCTGGCGGTCCGCCTCGTGGTACTCCCGGACCAGGCTCTCCTGGGTGCGCGGCGAAGGGATGGGCTTCGCGTGGCCGAGCACGTCGGGGTTCGCGCGTACGTGCGCCAGCAGCTCCGGCTGCGAGTGGACCCCGAGCTTCTGGAAGACGTTCCGCAGGTGGTTGCGGACCGTGTGGGGGCTGACGAAGAGCGCCTTGGCGACCGTCGCGACGCGCTCGCCGTCGGCCAGCCGCGCCACGACCTCCTGCTCGCGCTTCGTGAGGGGTTGGATCGCCGCTTCCACCCTGGCTCCGTCGCCCGCTCCCCGCCCCGCCGGCTCGATTATGCATCAGGCGCCCGGTCGGGACCTGCCCGGGCGGCAAGTCCGAGGTTCAACTCATTGATAATCAATAGTTAATTCCTGTCTGTCGCGGAGCCGGATCCAGCCTCGCAGCCCCTGAGACAATTGATCCACTTTGCGTCAGGCCGAGCCCGGGGCACTCGGCGCAGACTCTCCGCGAACCACGGAGGATTCCAACGATGCAGAAGACGATCGCCGCGCGGCTGGGCCGCGTTGCTACCACTGTCGTGCTCGCCCTGGCAGGCGCGGGACTCGTCGTGACCGGCTTCTCCCCGGATGTGTCCGCCGGAGGCCAGGGCGGTCCGCCGGACCGGGTCCGTGTCAAGAACGCCTACAAGGACTTCCTGAAGGCCTTCAAGGATCTCGAGAAGCAGTTCCGCCGGTCGGACACCATCGAGATCGACGAGGCGCACCGGGTCGGGGCCTACGATCTGATCACGGCCTTCCTGAACAACTCGGGACGCGCGGCGATCAGCACGAGCGGCACGGGCCGCCGGGGCTATCCGCGCTTCGCCGGCTTCGACGATCCGGACACCCGCATCGGCGTCGACAACCCGGACACCCAGTACATGGGTACCGTGGTCTACAACGGCTCCGGCAACGAGGCCTACAAGGTTTTCGGCAACCGGAGCAACACGGCCGACTTCATCCTCACCCTCTTCGACACGGCGAGCGGGACCGGGGGACTCGGGACCCTCGAGGATGAGGACATGGCGATCAACCCGGACGGCTCCTACGAGGCGTACTTCAGCAGCGCCGCCCTGAAGCAGCCGTCGTGGCAGAACTGGGTCGAGCTGCCGGCGCTGGACGGCATCCAGATCGCGCGGCGCCAGAGCGCCTGCGACTGGAGCCAGGAGGTCCCGGGCGAGGTGCACATCGAGCGCCTCGGGACGGCCGGTGTGCCGTCGGCGGATCCGGACGTGGACGTGCTGGTCCAGCAGTACGAGGACGCGATCGGAATCGTCGAGACCCAGGGCCCGTTCTGGCCGAACTTCGTGAACACCATCAAGGACAACATCCCGGTCAACACCGCGACTCCCTGGGCGCCCACCGGCGGCCTCGGGATCGTCACCCAGCAGAACATGCTGATGTGGTTCGACCTGGCGGACGACGACGCCTTGATCCTGCGCATGCCCGACGAGCAGGTGGCGAAATACTACGGCCTCCAGATCGCCAACTTCTGGGGCTCGTCGTCGGACTGGGCCAACCGCCACGCCAGCCTCTCCTGGGGCCTCGACGGCCAGTGCCAGGCGGAGCTGAGCCAGCCCACGCCGCACCCGGCGCAGCAGCTGATCTCCGCCAACGGCGGCCCGAACTGCGGCTTGCAGGATGCCTACTTCGTGGTGGTCTCGAAGCAGGATCCGGGCGTGCAGAACTGGATCGAGACCGCCGGCCTGACCCAGGGCATCATCGCGGGTCGCCTGCAGAGCGTGGATCCCGCCGACGTGCCCGACGTGGTGGGGCTCGGCAGCTGCATGCTGCCGGTGGCGATCCCGGTTCCGCCCCCGACGGTGATCCCGGCGCCGTTCCAGCAGCGCGTGAAGATCACGCTCCAGCAGGTGGGGGCGAGCTTCACGAACTTCACCCCGGCTGACCGGGGGATTCAGCTCGAGGAGCGCCAGGAGT
Organism: uncultured delta proteobacterium; assembly: GCA_947259215.1. Lineage (GTDB taxonomy): Bacteria > Myxococcota_A > UBA9160 > UBA9160 > JAFDET01 > CAMYLJ01. The sequence goes on along the minus strand of CAMYLJ010000062.1, from coordinate 15,098 downwards.
ACGCGCGCGACAAGTACATCTTCTGGTAGTCGCCCCGACGCTTCGCGGCCCACAGAGGACTCGTCTCCGTGGGCCGCTCGCGTCTGCGGCGCTAGGGCGAGGTCCAGGGCTCGAGGGTTGCCGAGCACGCGTTGAGCAGGAAGACGTCGCCGCCGCCGGGCCGGATGTGACCGCTGCCGAGCCAGACGTGCATGTACTCCTCGCGCATCGGGATCCCCAGGATGCGCACGCCGACGGCGTCGTCCTCGACGGACGCCACGAAGACGGGAACCCGGAGCGCGGCCGTCCGCTCGGAGGCGCCGGTCCAGTTCAGGGTGGCGAAGGCCCGCTGGCCCACCAGGTCGGAGTACTCGCGTGCCGCGGCGCCGGGCTCGCAGCCCTCGCGGACCTTGCGCGCCGCCGCGACGCCGGCGCCCGTGTGAACGCGGATGCCGGGCGGGAGGGCGGGGTCGGTCGCGTCCTCCTCGGCGGCGGGGGCTTCGGGCGCCGCGGTCGGCTCGTCGGAGCCGCATCCCGCGAACGCGCTGCTGGTGGGTATTCCGAGCGTGAGCAGCAACACGACCGAAAGCCAGCGCTGGGAGGCTGCCATGGGCCAAAGAGTTGGGGTTCGGGCGCCCGGGTGCAACCCGTATGATCCGGGCAGGAGTCGGAGGAACGTTGCATGAGGGTGCTGAAGGACCGGGTGGCCGTCATCACGGGCGGAGGCGGGGGGCTCGGGAGGGCGCTCGCCGCCGAGCTGGCGACGCGGGGCTGCCATGTGGCGCTGGCGGACGTGGACCGCGACGCCCTGACCGGGTCCGCGGCGGCGCTCTCGGGCCACGGAGTGCGCATCTCCACGCACGCGGCGGACGTGACCGACCGGGAGCAGATGGCCCGGCTGCCGGCGGAGGTGGTGTCCGAGCACGGTGGCGTGAACCTGCTCGTCAACAATGCGGGAATTACGCTCCAGAAGTCCTTCGCCAGCCACTCGCTGGAGGATTGGGACCGGGTGATCGGCATCAACCTCTGGGGCGTGATCCACTGCTGTCACTTCTTCCTGGACACCCTCCGTGACGCCGAAGAGGCCCACGTCGTGAACATGTCGAGCATGGTGGGCTTCCTCGGCCTGCCGATGCAGTCGTCCTACTGCACGACCAAGGCCGCCGTGAAGGGCCTGAGCGAGTCCCTGTGGGCGGAGCTGGGCGCGGAGGGGATCGGGGTCACCGCGGTCCATCCGGGCGCCGTCCGTACCGAGATGATGCAGGCGACCCTCGGCGAGTCGGACGACCTGGCGTTCGCGAAGCGGAGCTACGACATGGCCCAGCGCTTCGGGATCGACGCCGATCGCGCCGCCGCGAAGATCGTCCGGGCCGTCCTGCGCGGGAAGCTCCGGGTCCGGATCGGGACCGACGCGTTCCTTCTCGACGTCCTCAAGCGCTGGCTCCCGGTGGCGGTCCACAAGCCCATGCGTAGGCTCATGGCCGCACAGGCCCGCTAGCGATCCGCACGCCTCAGCGCAGGTGGCCGACGTCGTAGCGCTTTACCGCGAAGAATCCGCCCAGCAGGAAGTCGCCGTCCTCGAGCAGGGTCGTGATGCCGCCCCAGTTGTTCCAGAGCGCGCTGTCGTCGGGGAAGCGCCAGCGGGCCACCTGCGCGCCGGTCTCCCAGTCGATGGCCCGGTACTCGTAGATGTCGTCGGCCTTGGTGGCGACGTAGGCGAGTCCGTTGTGCGGCGACACGGCCGGGGGCATCCAGTCCGTGTTGTCGATCTCCGGCAGGAACCAGCCCTTCTCGAAGCGGTTCTCCTGCGCGTTCCACACGAACTTCTGGACGCCCCGGGGCGCCTCGCGCGTGGTGCCGGCCAGGAACGCGTTGCCGATGATGCTGAGCGGGGCGGGCGCCGAGTCCGGGTAGGTCGTGTTCAGGACCAGCACCCCGTCGCCGTAGACCACCAGCGAGGCCTCGACGGTGGTGGGGGTCAGCCCGACCGGGATCTGGTCGGCGATGCGGCGCGACCGCGTCCCGGGCTTCTGCTGGAAGTCCTCGGGGATGGCGTGGCGCCAGAAGGCCACGATGTTCGCGCCCTCCGGGTGGCCGTCGGAGATCACCACGAGCTTGTCCCCGTCGTCTCCGAAGCCGAGCAGGCTCGGCGTCGTGCCCGAGCCGTGGGAAGCGGCGCCCTGGCGGATCGCCTCGCCCTCGGGCATGACGTCGTAGGCGCTCGTCCAGGCGCCGTCGGCCTCGTCGGTGGAGAGGCGCTCCCCGTCCCAGGCGATCCGGCGCATGTGCTGTGACGTCACGAGGTAGATGCCGCCCTCGTCGATCGCGATCGAGTTCTCCACGTGCTCGCCGGGGAAGAGGAGATGGTCCTTGCGGCGGAGGTCGCGGTCGAAGACGAAGATCCCGCCCATGGCGGCGGCCACGAGATGGCCGTCGTACGTCATGGCGATCCCGAGGATGCGCTCGACCCCCTCCGCCTCGTCCTCGGGGAGTCCGTCGGTGATGCCCACGTTCGCGACGGGCCGAAGCGGCGCCGTGCGCTCGTTTCCATCGAAGGACTTCACGAGCCGGGTCGAGTCGTAGAAGGTGTAGTGGTAGCCGTCTCGGTCGATCACGCCGTAGGCCCCGGACCCGCCGTTGCGCAGGCTGAAGTCGAAGCCCCAGACCATGTAGGCGGAGTGGAGCAGGAGCCGCAGGTCCTGCTTGCGCCGGCGCTTCTCGTCGATGTAGCGCATGTGCTTCGCGATCCGCTCCGGCGTGACGTCCGAGTGGTCCTTGTCGACACCCGGGTAGGGCATGTGGTTCACGAAGTGGAACGCCTCGTCCGTGGCGTCGATCTTCGTGAGCCCGATCGGGGTCCCGGCGATCACGCTGGTGTGATCGCCCACCTTCTTCACGATCGGCGCCGAGCACCAGGTCACGGGCACCGTCTTCGCCTCGTCGTGCGTGATCTGCTTCCCCTCCGTCGGTCCGTCCACCACCGTGACGTCGGTCTGCGCCGGGTTGTGGTGCGACATGGGGTAGGGGCCGTCGGCGGACCACGGGTTCGGCGCCGGCAGCGCGGCGGTCCCCGCTGCGGCGGCCGCGGGGAGCAGCAGGTTCGCCAGGATTGCGGCGACGAGGGGGCGTCTCACGGGGGTCTCCGGTCAGGTGGCGGAAGTGCTGGTGTCCACCAGCACCGCCGGGAGGAGCATCGTGCGCAGGAGCCGCCGGAGGTCCTCCTCGCCGCGCGAAGGGGGACCGGGTACCGCCAGATAGGAGATCAGGATGCGCAGTACCCATTCGATCAACGAGTCGAGCTCGAGGCCTTCGCGAAGCAGGCCCTCGCGCCGCGCGGGTTCGAACATGGGGCGCAGGATCTCCGACCCGATGGCCAGCATGCGGTCCGAGGTGAGCACCAGCTGGGACGCCGTGCCGAGCTCCTGGGGCGAGAGGAACTGCATCAGGAGCGGGCGCTTCGGGATCTCGCGCAAGCAGAAGAGGATGCCCTCCACCAGCCAGGAGCCCACGTCGTCGAACCGGCGCAGGAAGACCTCGGCGTCGCCCGCCACCCGGTCCGCCTCCCGGGCCGCCACGGCCAGCAGCAGGGCGTCCCGGTTCCCGAACTGGCGGTAGACCGTGGCGCGGGAGAGGCCCGCCTCCCGCGCCACGTCCTCGATGGTGGTCTTGGCCAGGCCGAAGCGCTCGAGGCAGGCCTCGGTGGCGTCCAGGACCCGCTCGCGGCCGGAAGTCTTCTCGCTTTCAGGGTTTTTCGCCACGCAGCCCGGCCCGAACATGATACAAGTCTTGTATCTTGTATCAACCCGTGATACTCCTCCGTGGCGGCCACGGCCGCGCCATCCAGCGAGGCTCCAGTATGGCGACGATGATCACCGAGGACTGCATCAATTGCGGGGCGTGCGAGGACGAGTGCCCGAACGGGGCCATCTCCATGGGCAAGGAGACCTTCGTGATCGACCCCGCGCTCTGCACCGAGTGCGTCGGCTTCTCGGGCGAGCAGATGTGCGCGCTGGCCTGCCCGCCGGACGTGTGCGTGCCGGATCCGACCCGGATCGAGACCGAGCAGGCGCTCTTCGCGCGCGCGAAGGAGCTCCACCCGGACCAGGCCGACACGCTGGTGCTCGACACGACCACCTCGCACTTCCGTGCGAGCAACGCCGCCTGAGGCGAAAGGAACGCAAGCCATGTCCGACCATGACGTCATCATCGTGGGCGCCGGCCACAACGGCCTCACCGCGGGAGTCGAGCTGCAGCGCGCCGGTCACGACGTGCTGATCCTGGAGAAGACCAACTGGCCCGGCGGCCAGGCGGCCACCAAGGAGCTCTTCAAGGGCTACAAGCACAGCGTCGGGGCCTGGGCGCTGCTCATCTTCCGCGAGGAGATGATCAAGTACCTGGAGCTGGACCAGCAGGGCTTCGAGCTGATCCGCCCGTCGAGCTCCTTCACGGTCTTCGGCGACGAGGGCTCCACGCCCTTCATCGGCTACACGGACCCGATCGACCTGGCCAACCACCTGGCCGAGGACCACGGCGTCGACGCGCTCGACGCCTTCAACAGCCTGGGCTCGTACTTCTCCATCTTCAAGGACGTCTTCGAGCAGTACATGCACGAGACGCCGCCCACGATGGAGGAGATCATCGCGTCGGAGCCCGACGAGAAGAAGCGCAAGGCGCTCTCGGACCTCACCTACAGCAGCGCGGTCGAGGTGATCCGCCGCTTCTTCAAGGAGGCCGGGAAGCACGACACCATCCTCGGGTCGCTCTGCGCGTCGGCGATCGACGGCACCCACATGGGGCCCTTCAGCAAGGGCAGCGCGCTCTCCATGTCGTACCACTACACGGCAGGCGACACCTACGACTTCAAGATCCCGAAGGGCGGGATCGGGACCATCTCCTCCTCGCTCCAGAAGGTCTTCGAGAAGTACGGCGGCGAGGTGCGCTTCAAGGCGCAGGTGGAGCAGTTCCTGGTCGAGGACGGCCAGGTGCGCGGCGTGCGCCTGCGAGACGGCGAGGAGATCCGCGCCAAGGCGGTGATCTCGACCCTCGACGCCAAGAGCACCTTCCTGCACCTGTGCGAGCCGGGCACGCTGCCCCCGGAGTTCACCAACGCGGTGGACGACATCGAGTACACGAACGGCTACGTGCAGCTCCACCTGACGCTGAAGCGGCTTCCCACCTTCACGAAGCAGCTGGAGTTCGTGAACGGCACCGAGCAGAGCTGGCTCGTCGCCTACATCAAGTCGCCGGAGCAGCTCCACCGGGCCTGGAAGCAGTACCGGGCGGGCGAGATCGCCGACGACCCGGCGGTCTACTGCTACTTCCCGTCGCAGCTCGACCCGAGCCTGGCGCCCGAGGGCTTCCACACCTGCACGATGTTCTCCCACTATTTCCCGGCCGACATCCCGGCCGGGAAGCACAACGAGATGAAGCAGGAGATGGTGGAGCGGATGCTGGGGCAGATCGAGAAGGTGGTGCCCGACTTCCGCGACCTGATCATGGACCAGGTGGTCTTCACCCAGCAGTACTTCGAGAAGACCTTCGGCGCGACCGAGGGCGACTTCTCGCTGGGGCTGCTGCACCCGGGTCAGATGTTCGGCGACCGGCCGGTCCCCGGCTGGGCGAACCACGAGACGCCGCTCGAGAACCTCTTCATGGCAGGCGCCGCCTGCCACCCCGGGCCGGGCGTGACCTGCCTGCCCGGGCTGAACGGCGCGCGGGTGGTGCTGGAGCGGCTCGGCGGGCGCAAGGAGGCGGCGGCCTGAGGCGCCGCCGGAGCCCATGGCCGAGTTCAATCCCCTCGTATTCTGCATCCCGTTCATCGCGGGCTTCATCGGCTGGTTCACCAACTGGATCGCCGTGAAGGCGATGCTCTACCCGGTGCGCTTCGTCGGGATTCCGCCGGTCTTGGGCTGGCAGGGAGTGGTTCCCAAGAACACCGAAGAGCTGACGGTCAACTTCAGCCAGTTGATCCGGGACAAGCTCCTCGACGTGGAGAAGCTCTTCTCGGAGATCTCCCACGACGATTCGGAGCAGGTGAAGCGGGTCGTCGAGGAGGTGTCCCAGGAGATTGTCCACGAGTTCTCCACCAACCTGGCGCCGGAATCGTGGGCCCGCGCCCGGGACAAGCTGCGCGGCTACATCAACGACCTGGTGCGGCGCAACGTGCGCCGGGTGACCGACGAGATCCTGGAGCGCATGAGCCGCGAGGCCAGCGACTTCATCGACGTGGACGCCATCGTGCGCCAGGCGATGGTGGAGGACCGGGCGCTCCTGGGCTGCGTGATGGTGGAGATCGCGGGCCCCGAGTTCAAGTTCATCGAGCGAAGCGGGCTCTGGTTCGGCGGGCTCTTCGGCGTGCTCCAGATGTTCGTCTGGATCGCCTATCCGGCCGGCTGGGTGCTGCCCGCCGCGGGCTTCGTCGTAGGTTACGTCACCAACTGGCTGGCGATGACGCTGATCTTCGAGCCGCGCCAGCCGAAGCAGATCGGTCCGGTCCGGGTCCAGGGGGCGTTCATCAAGCGCCAGCGCGAAGTGGCCGGAAAGTTCGCCGACGTGATCGCCGAGCGGGTCCTGACCGGAGACAACCTGATCCGGCACCTGACCGAGGGGCCGTCCCGGGAGCCGGTGATGGAGATCCTCGAGGACCAGGTCGAGACCAGCATGAAGGAGTACGAGCGCGACGCCATGGTGGGCATGCTCGTCAGCAAGGACAAGCTTGCCGAGGGCAAGCAGGAGCTGCTCGACCGCGTGCGCAACGCCGACATGGCTCAGAGCGGTGCGCTCCACGCCTTCGCGAACCAGTCCGACCGCATCCGGACCCAGCTCCAGGACAGCCTGAACGAGCTCGACGCGGAGGAGTTCGGCGGCGTGCTGCGGCCCGTCTTCCAGAAGGACGAGTGGAAGCTCGTGCTTGCGGGCGGCGTGATCGGCGCCGGGATCGGCGCCCTCCAGGTGATCTTCCTGTTCGGCGGCTTCTAGCCGTTCGTCAGGGGACTGCTCTCCCCGCAGACCGGAGACCCGATCGATGAGTCAGCTCCACCATCGCACCTGCCACCTCTGCGAGACCATGTGCGGAATCGAGGTCGAGCACGACGGGGCGAAGATCCTGGCGATCCGGGGCGACAAGGACGACGTCCTCAGCCAGGGCAACATCTGCCCCAAGGCCACCGGCCTGCAGGACATCCACACGGACCCCGACCGCCTGCGCAGGCCGCTCAAGCGGGTGCGCAAGAATCCGGCCGAGAAGAGCCTCGATGACGAGTGGGTCGAGGTGGAGTGGGACGAGGCCTTCGACTACGCGGCCCGTCAGCTCGCCGGCATCCAGCGCGAGTTCGGCGCGGACGCCGTCGGCTCCTACTGCGGCCGCAGCACGGCCCACAACATCGGTGCCCTGCTGGCGGTCGATCCCCTGCGCCGGATCGTCGGCTCCCGGAACGTCTACACCGGCTCCACCGTCGACCAGATGCCGCACAACTTCGTCTGGCACCACATGCTCGGCCACCAGTTCTTCGGCACGGTGCCCGACATCAATCGCACGAAGTACTACCTGATGCTCGGCACCAACCCCAAGCTCTCCAACGGCGCGATGATGTCGACCGGCGCCAACCCCTACAAGAAGTTCGACGAGATCCGGGCTCGTGGCGGCAAGACTGTGCTGCTCGATCCGCGGCGCACGGAGTCGGCCCCGTACGTGGACGAGCACCACTTCATCCGTCCGAACACCGACGCCCTCTTCCTGCTGGGTCTCATTCGGACCGTCTTCGCGAGGGGCCTCGCGACGCCGGGTCGCCTCGGCGCCCACATCGAGGGCTGGGACGTGATCGAGCCGATGGCCGCACGGTTCGACATGGACCGCATCTCCGATGTGACCGGCATCGCGCGCGCGGACATCGAACGCATTGCGGTGGAATTCGCCAGTGCCGAGAGCGCCGTGTGCTACGGGCGCACTGGGGTCTCCATGGTGGAGTTCGGCGGCCTCTGTCAGTGGCTGATGCAGCTGCTGAACATCGTGACCGGCAACATGGACGAAGAGGGGGGCATGATGTTCCCTCTCACGGCCATCGACTCCCTCAGCCTGGCGAGCTCGAGCTGGGACCGATACCGCTCGCGTGTCAGCGGGCGCCCCGAGTTCTCGGGCGAGCTGCCGATGGCGGTCCTGGCCGAGGAGATCCTCACTCCCGGGGAGGGACAGCTCCGGGGCCTGATCGCCATCGCGGGCAATCCGGTGCTGTCCATGGCAGATGGCACGCGGACCGAAGAAGCGCTCGAGCAACTCCAGTTCATGGTGTCGATCGACTACTACCTCAACGAGACCACCCGCTTCGCCGACGTCATCCTTCCGCCCGTGGGGCCCTTCGAGAAGAGTCACTACGACCTCTTCTACCACCTCTACGACACCATCAACTGGGCCAAGTACGCGCCGCCGCTCTTCGAACCCGAGGAGCCCGGCCACACGGACTTCGAGATCCTGGCCGAGGTCCTGAAGCGCCTGGCGATCGAACGCACCGGGTCACCGGTCAGGAAGTGGCTCTACCGCCGCACCGGGGACCTCGTGCGCAGGTTCGTGACCGTGGAGCGCGTGCTCGCGCTGGGGCTGCGCTTCGGCCCCTACGGCAAGGGCCTGAACCCGTTCAAGAAGAACGCGCTGAGTCTGAAGAAGCTCCGGGACAGCCCCCACGGCATCTACCTGGGGCCGCTGAGGAAGTGCCTTCCGGAGCGGCTCTTCACCCCGGACAAGAAGATCCAGCTCGCCCCACGGGTACTCCTCGACGACCTTCCGCGCCTCCGCGCCCGCTTCTTCGAGGGCGGCGAGGAGGCCCGGCAGGCCGATTCCGAGTTCGACCTGAAGATCATCAGCCGCCTCTCGAACCGCACGCTCGGCTGGATGCACCACAGCCACAGGCTGGTCAAGGGAAGGAACCCCTGCCGGTTGATGATCCATCCCGAGGACGCCACCGCCCGGGGCATCCAGTCCGACAGCCTGGTGCGGGTCACCTCGCGCCGCTCGAGCATCGAGCTTCCGGTGACGATCAGCGACGAGGTCATGCCCGGCGTCGTGTGTATGCCACACCTCTGGGGCCACGGCCGCGTCGGAACCCGGCAGCGCGTCGCGAACGCGACGCCCGGCGTGAGCATGAACGATCTCACGGACGTTTCGGTCATCGACGAGCTGACCGGAAACGCTGTCGTCAACGGCGTGCCGGTGAGGGTGGATGCCGTCGGCAAGGCCGGGGCTGCGGAGCCCGCCCATGGCGACGAGACCGTCGAGGAATTCGTCGCCTGACCGAACTGCGAAATGAGGGAGTCCGTCGTGAAGCTCCTCCGGATCATCTTGCCCGTCACCGCCCTCGCCCTGCTCGCCGCCGGCCTGCTGGCGGTCGCGGCCTGGCGGGACGTGCCCGCAGCCATCGGCGACGCGGTGGCGCCTCGCCCGCTGCCCCCCATCCACCAGCCCCACCACCCGATGCTGGCGGAGTCGGAGCGCAGCAGCATGCACGGCGGCTCGTACAATCGGGACCTCAACACCTATCCCGGGCCCCTCGGTCACGATACGCGCACGGCCCACCGCGCCTTCAGCAGGCTCGTCGGGGTGGCGCCCAACATCGCCTTCGACTCCGCGGGCCGCCTGATCACCGTCTCGATCCAGCTGCAGGGAATCGAACTCCACCTGCTGGATCCGGAGACGCTCGAGACGCTGGCCAAGGTCGAGCTGCCCCCCAAGGCCTCCTTCGACGACAACAGCGGCGGCGGCTACTTCCACCTCGACCATCGCGACCGTGTCCTGCTGGCGCCCTCCGACCGCACGATCACGGTCTTCGAGGTGGCCCCGGGCGAGCAGGGCCCCGCCTGGCAGGTGGCGGAGACCTACGACGTTGGCCACGTCCTGCCCGAGGACGTCAACATCCACGACGTCATCCCGGACTGGAGCGGCAACCTGTGGTTCGTGACAGGCGGAAACCTCCTCGGCTATCGCAGCAAGGACACGGGCGACTTCTTCACCTACGAGCTGGAAGAGGAAGGCGAGGTTATCCAGAACTCCTTCGCCGTGGACGAGGAGGGGATGTACGTGGTCTCCACAGACGCGCTCTACCTCTTCAAGACTGGCGCCGCTGGGGAGATCGAAGCCGTCTGGCGGGAGGACTACGAGAACGGCGAGGTGCAGAAGCCGGGTACGCTCTCCCACGGGTCGGGCACGTCACCGACGCTGATCGGGGACGACCTGGTGGCCATCGCGGACGACGGCCACCCCTTCACCCACGTGATGGTCTACCGGCGCCGCGAGCAGGTCGAGGGCGATCGCGTCGTCTGCAAGGTACCGCTCTTCGAGGAAGCCAGGAGCGCCACCGAGAACTCGCTGATGGTCTATGGCGACGCCATGGTCGTACAGAACGACTACGGGCACGTCTTCTCGGGAAACGCGCTGGAGACCTCGCCGGGCGTGATGCGGATCGACGTGCGCGAGGACCGCAGCGGCTGCGACGTGGTCTGGTACAACGATAGGATGGTCTCCCAGTCCCTGCCGCGCCTGTCGACCGCCACCGGCCTGCTCTACTTCTACACCTTCAAGAAGCAGGCGAGCGACGACTTCTTCGGCGGCTGGTACCTGACTGCGGTCGACTTCGACACGGGCGAAGAGCTCTGGGACCGCCTGATCAGTCCCGGAACCGGCACCATCATCGACCCGCTGTCGAGCGTCACCGCCCCCGTCGTGATGGGTCCGAACGGAGCCGCCTACGTGGGCATTCGGACGGGCATCGTGATGGCCAAGGACGCGTCCTCAGACGCCACCCGACGTCGCCCCGAGACGCGCGTCGAGCCAGGCGCCGAACTCGAGACGTCGCGTCGCCGCGACAGAGCGCTCCAGCATGGCCCGCACGACGGCGTCGCTGTCCGTGAACGAGCCGAGGCCGAGGGAGACCACGGCGGTCATCAGCGTCTGGAAGGAGAAGCTCCGGTACTGGTCCCAGGCCTCGTCTGCAGTCAGCGGCGCACCGAGCCGGGTCACCTCGTCGGCGTAGCCGGCGACGAGCTCGCGCTCGTGCCCTCCCAGCAGCTCGGGCCGCATGGAGTTGATCAGGAAGTACTGGACGTCTCGCACGCCCTTGCTCCAGTGGGCGCCCTGGAAGTCGATCATCCCCATCTCGGCGGCCGCCCCTTCCCCGGTCTCGAAGAAGTTGCCGAGGTGGCTGTCGCCGTGGACCAGCGTGAGTGGCTCGCGGTGCCACGCCTTCGACAGCATCTCCCAATGTGACAGAGCGCGCCGGTAGAGGGCGAGGATCTCGCCGTCGAAGACGTCCGGCGCACGCCTCTGGCACGGCGTCGCCGCCAGACGGTTGATCGCCATCACGATCGGTTTGCGCGAGGGTGACACGAAGGGGTGCAGGTCCAGCGGCAGGGCGCGCTCCCGCTCGGCCGGCGCCCACCTGGCGAAGCCCGCGTGGAGGCGGGCGAGGGTGCCAAGACAACGCCGGGCGCGCGCCAGGTCGACCCCTTCCAGCAGGTGCCGATTGACGAAGAGGCGCGTGTCGGGTCGTTCGAGCAGGTTCTCCATCACGAGGACGAACCGGCTGCGCCGCTGTACCACCGCATGGATGCCCGGCATCTCGATGGGCACGGCGCCGGCGAGGTTCCGGCAGAAGGCGCACTCGATCTCCCAGAAGCCGATCACGTTGGCGAACAGCCGCGTCGCGAAGTCGGCGCACGGCTGCTTGACGAAGACGCTCGCGGGCCTGGGCGCTTCACCGGGAGACGGCGCCCACGTGAGCTCGAAGATCGTGTTCCGGCAGTTGCTGCTGGGAGACTCGACGTCCGTCGGCACGATCTCCGCCGGCCGGAACCCGACCAGCCGCTCGAAGGCGGCGGGGCTCGCGAGTCCTTGCGGAGAGAGCGGCAGGGCGCCGCCGACCGGCACGGACGCGGCATCGGCACCGATCCTGACCAGGGCCTTCGCCACCTGGCGCGCCAGCGTGAGACGGTCTTGCAGTGAGATGTAGCGCCCTCCCGCGCAGAGGCGCGAGGGCCATGGGTAGGCGATGACGAGGAGGAGTTCGAGCCTCGCCCCCTGGGCGTAGGCGGCATCGCCCAACGTCTCCCAAGAACCTGTCGTTGATGCCGGCTGGATGCAGCGATGAGTTTGTCGCCAACCCGTCGCCAGCTCCGATGCGACCTCGCAACTACCTGGAATCCTTCTTTCTTTTCCCCTTCCCCCCTGGTTCGAATCCAGGAGGGCCCACCCGCAACATCGCGGGACTTCTCACTTTCGTTCTGCGAATCCTCGTCGCCAACTTGTCGCCAGGTGGATCATCGCCTCGGGTCGCGTTTGCACGACCTCGATGAGTTCAACGTCGGAGAGCCGCGTCGCAGTGCCGCTGAGAAACGCAACTCATCGAGAACACTGCGCTTCCGAACTGAGCCCTGGTCGCGGTGCCCGAGGACCAGATAGCGGCAAATGGCGGCAAGGAGCGGCACACAGGACGGCGTCACGGCTCCAGAGGGCCCCTTGCCAGCGGCTTCTCGGCGATCCACGCGTACGGGCGGAGCGTCGCAAGGAACGGCAAAGTCTATGGCGAGGCGCGGCCGAAGTGCTGGCGAGACCGAGGAGGAAACAGATGGAACTCGTTCGAGCGGCGGAGATCATGGCGACCCACCCGGAGCACCAGCGGCTGCCGTTTCCCGATGCCTATGGGCTCGGTGGCGCTTTCAGCAACGACCAGTTCGGTCCCCTGATCGAGGCATCCGTGCCCCTGGTGGATTGTGGCTTCATGCACGCGGACGCGGTCTACGACGTGGTCAGCGTCAGCCGCGGCATGTTCTTCCGACTCGATCAGCACCAGGATCGATTCGCCCGTGCTTGCGGCGCCATCCTCGTGAAGAACCCCATGGATCGGGAACGGGAGGCGGAGATCCTCCACAAGATCGTGGCTCTGGCCGGCCTCAAGGATGCCTATGTCTGGTGGGCCGTCACCCGGGGGCTGCCGCCCGGCGGCCGCAGCGAAATGATCGACCCGGACAAGTTCGAGCCCCGCTTCTACGCCTTCGCCTCTCCCTTCGTCTGGATTGCGGACGACGAACAGCGTGCGCGCGGGATGGATCTGGTGCTGTCCCGGGAACGCATCCGGATCTCTCCGCGGGCGGTGGATCCCACTGCGAAGAACTTCCATTGGCTGGATATGCAGATGGCCCTGTTCGAAGCGGGCCGGCGTGGCGGCGAATGGGCGATCCTGCCCGACGAGGAGGGGTTCCTGACCGAAGCCGCCGGGGCCAACGTGTGGGTCGTGCGGAATGGCACGGTCCTCACGCCCGACACCGGCTGTCTGCTCGGCATCACCCGGCAGAGCGTCTTCGACCTGTGTGCCGAGCTGGGAGTCAGTGCGAAGGCCACCCGGATCCACGGAGACGAGCTGGAAGACGCCGACGAGGTCTTCCTCACCACCACGGCCGGCAGCATCATGCCCGCGCGCAGCCTGGATGGCCGACCGATCGGGGGGCGCGAGGGCCCCGGCAAGCTCTCCGTGGAGCTCCACAACCGGTACTGGGAGCGGCGTTGGGAGGGCTGGGACGGGACCCCGGTCCGCTACGAGCTGGCGCAGACCTGACCGTCACGCGGATTCGTGGCACGCCGGGAGGGATTCGAACCCCCGACCCCCAGGTTCGAAGCCTGATGCTCGATGTCGAACCACCGGACAACGCGGTTCGAAGAGCCGCGCGCATCCAGCGTTCAGCGGCCCGGAACCAAGCGCTCGCCGCGACAACCAAGCACGACCAAAGCGCGAAACCAAGCACCGCCAGAGCGCGAATTGCGCAGCGAATCCGGTTACTTATGGCGGGGCGGACGGGACTCGAAAGCCCAACTTCCGGCCGTAAGTGCCCGGAAACGCAAGGGCCGGGACCCGTAGAACTTGTATCCCGCGTGTATCCCGAACGGATCCTGCGCGAGGTGGTAGCCAATTGGCTATCATCACGAGATGTCGATTTCGAGTGTCGTCCGGGAGGCTCGCCGCCGCGCTGGTCTCACCCAGGCGCAATTGGCCGAGCGGGCGGGTGTCCCCAAGTCCACGGTGGGTCGGATCGAATCCGGAGCGCGTGTTCCCTCAACGGAGATGGTCGAGCGCCTCGTTCGAGCGGCGGGGCTCGAAGCAACGGTTTCGCTCTCGGAGCCGGATCCGGGTACGGACTCGATGTTCGAGCGCACGCTGCGTCGAAGCCCCGCGGAACGGCTGGCGGATGCTACACGGGTGGCGCGCTTCGTCCTGCGCGGGCGACGCGAGGTCGCGGCCGCTGCCGATGGCTAGTCACGACTTCGACCCGGAAAGAATGCTCTCCGCGTTGGCGGAGGAAGAGGTGCGATTCGTGCTCATCGGCGGAATGGCGGCCGTCCTGCACGGTGACGTCGGCGTCACCGTCGACCTCGATGTCGTTCCGGACCGCGAAGCGGAGAACCTCGAGCGCCTCGCGAGAGCGCTGCGAAGGCTTGGGGCCCGGATCCGAACCGAAGTCGAGCCGGAGGGCCTCGCCTTCGACTGTTCAGCCGAGTTCTTCAGGAACCTCTCCCCGGACTCGATCGTGAACATGACCACGGAGTCAGGCGATCTGGACGTCACCTTCTGTCCAAGCGGAACCGAGGGCTTTCCGGACCTCCACCGCGACGCGGTCGAGATCGAAGCGGCGGAGCGCCTTCACATCCTCGTGGCGTCGCTCGCGGACGTCATTCGGTCGAAGGAGGCTGCGGGCCGCGAGAAGGACCGGGTGGCACTGCCCCGACTTCGCAGGCTGCTCGATCGGCTTCGAGAGGACGGCTGATCGCAGCGAGGGAGGGCTTCGGACCCCCGACCCTCAGGTTCGAAGCCTGATGCTCGACGTCGTCCAGGCCGAACCGGCGCGTGGCGCTGCGCGACGGCGGCGCCCAACTGGTCCGGCCGTGGCGCGTGAAACCGGCCGCTCGACGCCACAACCAAGCGCAACCAATCGGGGTGCCAACCACCGCCAGAACGCGAATTCCTCAGCAAATCCGGCGACTTGTGGCGGGGCGGACGGGACTCGAACCCGGACGAGGAGGACGAAAGCTAGCGGAATCGCGCGGGTTTCTTCGCCGCGGGATGTGGATCCGATGTGGATCCGGC
>CAMYLJ010000061.1 GCA_947259215.1 uncultured delta proteobacterium | reverse complement strand
TAAGGACCGTCCCCGTTTCTTAGTCCCCGTTTCTCAGGTTTCCTATTTCTGGACGTGTTCGGCGACGGACCAGGTGGGGGCCTCGGCGATGAAGCTGGCGGTGTCGGCGTCGACGGCGGCGCCGCCCTTGCGGAGGGCCGCTCGGGCGGCGTCGCGGTCGTCCCACCAGAGCTCGGAGAATCCGTCCCAGTCGGCACCGGTCTCGGACATGCGACGCTCCACGACGCTGGTGACGTAGCGCCGGATGCCCGGCAGCTGCTTCAGCACCAGGGGCACGTGGGTGGCATGCCAGTGCGCGACGAAGTCTTCGCGCGAGTGCTCCGGGCGTCGGCGCACGGCGAGCAGCCACTTCAACCCGGGCGTGCGCCCGCCGCCCGGCGGGCGCCGCAGCTCGTCGTGGTGCACGAACTCGCGGGTCGCGTACTGGTCGGCGCCGCCGAGGAAGCGCGCCACGTCCTCGCCGATGATGCGGCGCCCCTCGTCCGTGTCGTAGAGCTCGGCCTCGTAGCTGGCTTCGCTCTCGAAGTAGAGCTCCGCGAAGCTGTCCAGCTCCGGGCCGCCCGGCGGGTCGCGCTCCACCAGGTTCACCACGTAGTGGCGCATGCCCGGGTGGTGGCGCAGCGCCAGCGGGACGTGTCCCTCGAGGATGCGCCGCCCGTACTCGGCGCGGTCGAGCGCCGGCAGGCGGCGGCACGGGTACACGAGCTTCAGCATCCGGACGATCCTACTCCCGCGCTGCCCCGCGCCACAAGCGCGCTACCCTCGCCGCCACGCGTATGACCGCGCCCACCGACGTCGCCGCCCACGCCGAGCGCATCGCCCGCGACGGCTACAGCGTGCTCGAGAACGCCATCGAGCCGGACCTGGTGGACGAGCTCGCCGACGACCTCCTGCGCCTCGAGCGCGAGCTCGGCGTCAGGCCGTCGGCCAACGCCTTCGAGGGCGCCAAGACCGTGCGCATCTACAACCTCCTGGTGCACGGCCCGCTCTACGAGCGCATCCCCGTCCACGCGAACGTCCTGCCGCTGGTGGAGCGGGTGCTCGACCCGGGCTGCCTCATCTCGTCGCTCTCGAGCATCAGCATCGGCCCCGGCGAGGCGGCGCAGCCGATCCACGCCGACGACCAGCTGATCCCGCTCCCGAAGCCCCACGTGCCCACCGTCTGCAACACCATGTGGGCCCTGACCGACTTCAGCGAGGCCAACGGCGCCACCCGCGTGATCCCGGGCTCCCACACGCGGGACCACTCGCCCGAGTACGGAGCCCACTACGAGAGCATCCCCGCCGCGATGCCGAAGGGCTCGGTGCTGGTGTGGCACGGCAGCTTGTGGCACGGCGGCGGCGCCAATCGGACCGGCGCGCGCCGGGTGGGCATCGCCATGAACTACTGCGCCGGCTTCATCCGCCAGCAGGAGAACCAGCAGCTCGGGATTCCGCCCGAGCGGGTGCGCGGCTTCGCGCCCCGGCTGCGAGAGCTGGTGGGCTACGGGATCTACCGCGGGCTCGTGGGCCACATCGACAAGCGCACCCCGGAGCAGGTGCTGCTGGGGGAGGGGGCCCGGGGCGTCGTCTGGGACACCCCCAGGCTGGCCGAGAAGCGCTCAGAAGGCCGCTGAGGCCCCCAGGGGACTCCCGCCTTCGCCTCCCGTCTGTGGCGAAAACCGACGTAAATCCGGTCACTTCAAAAAAAGATGCGAGCCCGCGAGAAAAACCGCGTCACCCGACTCCCCCCCGCGTCCACGTACTGGGCAAAACAGATCCCCTTCCCATTGAAAGCGGCCCAGGCATCGAGTCTGGGCCGTTTTCGCGTCCGGGGCTCGCAGGCGGGCCCTGCATCGTGGGGCGCGCGACCCGTGGAAGGGGGCGGAAGGCCGCTGGACGCGGCTAGAGGTAGTGCCCGGGGGACGCCAGGCGGTTGTCCGTGTGGCGGACGCGCTCCACCTCGTGGAGCAGGTCCTCGGTCGAGACAGGCCCCGGATCCTCACCCGCGGCCTCGCGCCGCGCCTTGCGGCGCAGGGCGGCGTGCATGATGCGGACCCAGTCGCCGGTGGACGGCTGGCGGTAGCCGCTCACCACCCGCTCCCAGTCCACGCTCGCGAAGAGCGTGCGCCCGGCGCGCTTCTCCGCCGCCCGCGCATGGATGTGCAGCGCCTCCACCACGTCGTGCGGCAGGTTCGGCGTCACCTCCACCACCCGTTCGAAGCGCCCCGGGGCGCGAAAGGCCGGACGCAGGCTCTGCGGGTAGGCCGTCGAGCCGACGAGCTGGCAGCCGTCCGCCAGGATCGTGCGGTCCACCATGTCGAGCAGGAAGTCCATGATCGGGCCGATGGGCAGGTCCATGCGCTGGGTGCCGAGGTCCTGGGCCTGGGAGAACTCGAGCTCGTCGAAGAAGATCGTCGTCGGGCCGAGCTCGGCCAGGGCTTCGTCCCAGCCGGTCAGGATGTCGCCCACCTTGCCGCCGTGCCGCACCACCTCCAGCACCAGCCGCGGCACCGAGACGCGCAAGAAGGGCGTGCCCGTGCGCGCCGCCAGCGCCCGCGCCAGCAGGTTCTTGCCACAGCCGCGGCGGCCGATCAGCAGCAGCGCCGGGGGCGGCTGCGTGCCCCAGTTCGAGTACACCTCCGGGTTCGTGGCCGCGCAGGAGTAGGTGAGGAGCTCTTCCTTGGCCGTCGCCAGGCCGCCGATCTCGTCGAACGCGAGGTCGGGCGTCGGCTCGAGCTCCATCGACTGACTCAGTGACGGGTGCTTGCGCGCGACGCTGTTCCAGAGGTTCTGGATGCGCTCGCTGCGGATGCGCGGGTCCTCGCGTTCGGCCATGGCTGCATACTAGCTGGAGCCGGCGGCCGGCGAAGGAGGCGGTATCGTGCGGGCCGTGCCCGCGCCCTCCGATCCTTCCAGGCTCGATCCGGCCACGCTGGCCCGCGCGCGCCGCGCCCTGGTCCGGCGCGATCCGGCGCTGGGCGCGGTCATCCGCCGCGTCGGGCCCTGCGGGATCGAGGCACGCGGCGCCCCCTACGCGGCCCTGGTGCGCTCGGTGCTCTACCAGCAGCTCGCCGGCTCCGCCGCCCGCGTCATCGACCGGCGCTTCCGCGCGGCCTACGGCTACCGCTACCCCGGGGCCGCGCGCCTGGCGGGGGAGTCCGACGCGCGCCTGCGCGGCTTCGGCCTCTCGCGCCAGAAGGCGGCGGCCGTGAAGGCCGTGGCCCAGGCGTTCGCGAGCGGCGCGGTCAGCGCCCGGCGCCTGGCGCGCCTCCCCGACGCCGAGGTGGTGGAGGCGGTGACGCGCATCCGCGGGATCGGCGAGTGGACCGCCCACATGCTGCTGATGTTCTCCCTGGGCCGGCCGGACGTGCTGCCGGTGGGGGACTACGGCGTGCGCAAGGGCGCCCAGCGGATCTACGGCCTCGGCGAGCTGCCGCGGCCGCGCGATCTCGAGGCCCTGGCCGAGCCCTGGCGTCCCTACCGCAGCGTGGCAAGCTGGTATCTGTGGCGGGCGATGGAGGTGCTGCCGCCCGAGCCCTCACGGCGCCGCAGCTAGGGCGGCAGGTTGCCGGCGGCGAATCGGGTTTTCCACGGGCGGGAAAAGCCCAGAAGAACCGAGGGCTTTGTCCGGTGACCACCCCCTGAACTTCCGTTAGAATGAGGGGGTTCGCTCCCCCGCCGAGCCGATCTCCGATTGCTGCACGACATCGCCGAGGAGGCTGCCCTTGCGCTCCCGCTCCTTCGCTCCGATTCCGACCCTGCTCCTCGCCACCACCTTGGCCCTGACTGCGGCCAGCGCCCGGGCCCAGTTCATCGCCTTCGAGAGCGGCCCGGTCCGCCCGATCGCCCTGAACTCCGACGGCTCCCGGATCTACGTGGTGAACACCCCGGACAACCGGCTCGAGGTGTTCGCGGCGGAGAGCTTCGGGATGGTCCCCCAGGCGAGCGTCGAAGTCGGTCTGGAGCCCGTGGCCGTCGCCCTGCGCAACGACGGCGAGGCCTGGGTGGTGAACCACCTCTCGGACAGCATCAGCGTCGTCGACCTCGCCGCGAGCCCGCCGCGGGTGGTGCGCACGCTCCTCGTGGGCGACGAGCCGCGCGACATCGTCTTCTCGGGCAACGGCCGGGCCTTCGTCACCACCGCCCACCGCGGCCAGCACCGGACGCACCCGTCGATCGCGGCGGCCTTCGACGACAACGACGGGGATCCGGAGCTCGCGTCGGCGAGCGTGCCGCGGGCCGACGTCTGGGTCTTCGACGGCGCGAATCCCGGCGCCAGCGTCGGCGGCAACCCGCTCGAGGTGGTGGAGCTCTTCGGCGACACGCCCCGGGCGCTGGCGGTCTCGCCGGACGGCGGCACCGTCTACGCGGCAGTCTTCCACTCCGGCAACCAGACCGCCGTCGTGAACGAGGGCCGCGTCTGCGACGGCTTCGCCAGCGCCGGAGCCTGCGCCGGCGACGGCATCACCTCGCCGAACGGCCTGGCGGCCGGGCAGCTCCCGGGCGGGAACCCGGGACCGGACCGCACCGAGCCGACCTCGCCGGACCCGGGCGTGCTGGCCCCGGAGGTCGGTCTGATCGTCCAGTTCGACAACGCCTCGGGCGAATGGCGCGACGAGCTGGGCCGCAACTGGAGCAACGGCGTCCGCTTCCACCTGCCGGACCACGACGTCTTCGCGATCGATGCCACCACGTTGAACCAGACCGCCGATTTCGAGCACGTGGGCACGATCCTCTTCAACATGGTCGTGAACCCGGTGAACGGGAACCTCTACGTCTCCAACACCGAGGCCCAGAACCTGACCCGCTTCGAGGGCCCGGGCGGGGGCGGCAGCACGGTGCAGGGCAACCTGGCCCAGAGCCGCATCACGGTGATCGCGCCCGGCACGAACAGCGTGGAGCCGCGCCACCTGAACCGCCACATCGACTACGCGGCGCTTCCGGCGGCGGCGGGCGTGAAGGACGCCAGCCTCGCGACTCCGCTCCAGGGCGTCGTCTCGAGCAACGGCGCCACGCTCTACCTGACGGCCTTCGGTTCCAGCAAGGTCGGCGTCTTCGACACCGCCGACCTCGAGAACGACGCGCTGTGGACGACTCCCTACCCCGGCGGGTTCGATCCCGCCGTCGAGAGCGCCAACTACGTGAGCGTGAGCGGCGGCGGCCCGGCGGGCCTGGCCCTGGACGAGAGCCGCGCCCGCCTCTACGTCTTCACGCGCTTCGACAACGGCGTCTCGATCGTGGACACGGCCACGGGCAGCGAGACGGCCCACGTCCGCTTCCACAACCCGGAGCCCAGCTCGGTCACGGCGGGCCGGCCGGTGCTCTACGATGCCGTCCAGACCTCGTCCAACGGCGAGGCCTCCTGCTCGAGCTGCCACGTCTTCGGCGACTTCGACAGTCTCGCCTGGGACCTGGGCGACCCCGACGGCGAAGTCGGCACGAACCCCAACACCATCAACCTGGAGGCTGGGGCCGGCGACCAGAACGGCGGCGCCGACAACGACGAGTTCCATCCCATGAAGGGCGCCATGACGACGCAGACCCTGCGCGGGATGGCGACCTCGGGCCACATGCACTGGCGCGGGGACCGGGCGGACGGGTTCTTCGGCCTGGACGCGCCCGACAACGACGACGAGGATCTCTCCTTCCGCAACTTCATCGTGGCCTTCCCCGGCCTGGTGGGGCTCGACGTCGCGCTGGTCCCGAACGACCCGACACCGAGCCCCGAGCAACAGGCGCTCGAGGCCGACATGCAGGCCTTCTCGGACTTCCAGCTCCAGGTGCTGCTGCCCCCGAACCCGATCCGGAACCTGGACAACAGCATGAGCTCGGACCAGCTTCCCGGCAACGACATCCAGAACGGCCGCGACTTCTACTTCGGCGACCACGGCGGCAACGACTGCTCCGACGGTGTCTGCATCTTCGGCAGCGAGGGCACCTTTGGCTTCTCCTGCAACGGCTGCCACGCCCTGGACGCGTCCCAGGGGTTCTTCGGCACCGACGGCAAGAGCAGCTTCGAGAACGAGGAGCAGATCTTCAAGATCCCGCACCTGCGCAACGCCTACCAGAAGGTCGGCATGTTCGGGATGCCGGACGTGTCCTTCAACCTGCCGGGCGACAACAGCCACCAGGGCGACCAGGTGCGCGGCACGGGCTTCCTGCACGACGGCAGTACGGACACGCTCTTCCGCTTCTTCACCGCGGACGTGTTCGAAGACAACCCGGCCTTCAACGCCGGCTTCGACGGCGTGGGCGCCGCGGGGGGCGACCCGGACCAGCAGCGGCGCAACATGGAGGCCTTCATGCTGGCCTTCGACACCGACCTGGCGCCGGCCGTGGGCCAGCAGGTGACCCTCGACGACGGCAACGGCGGCACGGTGGGGTCGCGGATCGACCTGCTGGTGGCGCGGGCCGAAGCCGGCTTCACGTCGGCCGTCCTGGGCGGCGCCGTGAAGGAGTGCGAGCTGGTGGTCCGGGGCGTGATCGGGGGCCTGCCCCGCGGCTGGCTCTACGACCCCGCCAACGACGTATTCGAGCCCGACCAGGCCGGCGGGGCCATGCTCAGCGACGCAAGCCTGCGGGCCCTGGCCGCGACTCCGGGCCAGGCGCTCACCTACACCTGCGCCGTCCCGACCACCGGCGTGCGCATGGCCCTGGACCGGGACCTGGACGGCGCCCTCGACTTCGACGAGCGCCAGGCCGTGACCGACCCCGCCAACCCGGGCAGCATCCCCGGCGCCTGCAACGACGGCGTCGACAACGACGGCGATGGGGACACGGATACGGCCGACGCGGGCTGCAACGGCAACCCGAATCGGAACATCGAGAACCCGCAGTGCAGCGATGGCATGGACAACGACGGCGACGGGGCAGTCGACCTGGCCGACGCCGAGTGCCCCAACGCCGCCAACAACAGCGAGCGCCCGAGCTCGGCCTGCGGGCTCTTCGGAATCGAGGCCGTGCTGCTGCTGGCGCCGTTCGCGGCCTTCCGCCGCCGCCGCCAGCTCTAGGCTCGGCGCCCGGTCCGGCGCCAACCCGCCCCGGATCGGGCCGCGCCTGCCGCGCGCGCACGAGCGTCCCGGTAGGGCAGGGCGCCCCCGAATCCGCCATACTGGGCCTCCCGCCGCGTCCCCATCGTCTAGTCGGCCTAGGACTCCGCCCTTTCAAGGCGGCAACACGGGTTCGAATCCCGTTGGGGACGCCCGATTGCGTAGCGATTTCAAGGGTTTGCGAACCTCGAATTTGGCCTGGGGACAAGCCGGGGACAAATCGGGTCGCCGCAGCACCGCGACGAGGTCGGTCTCGGCGAGCCGCGCGTAGCGCCGCGTCGAGCGCGCGTCCGCGTGACCGAGGAACGCCTGGAGCGCGCGCTCGGACACGCCGCGCGCCACCGCGTCGGTGGCGAAGGTGTGCTTCGTCCCTTCGTAGAGCGGGATCGCGACGCCGACGCGCTCGCACGCCGAAAGCCACGTGTCGCGCAGCGCCCAGTGGCTCCAGCGTCGTCCGGTTCGCGGGTTCGGGAAGAGCGGCGCGCGAGAGAGCCGGCTCGCGGGCTCGACGTGCGCGGCGATCCAATCCGACAGCTCCTCGGGCACGGGGAGGCGCTTCGGCTTCTTTGTCTTGGTGGGACCGATCGGTGAGTTGGGTCCCGTCCCCTTCATGGCGCGCGAGATGTGGAGCCAGCCGTCGCGGTAATCGGTGATGTCGAGGGCCCGCGCCTCGCCGGGCCGGATCCCCATGAGCGCCATCGCGAGAAACGCGCCGCGGCGCGCGTCAGGAATGGCTGCGAGGACCGCGGCCTGGTCCTCCACGCGCAACACCCGCGGCTCGTACTCGGGCACGTCGAGCGACGGGCACTCCGGCAGGTCCCGGATCTCCCCGCGCCGACGGAGCCAGCCGAGGAAGGTCCGGAAGGCACCGAGCACGTTCTTCCGGGTCTTCGCACTGAGGCCCCGGTCTGCGAGCCAGCCGCACCAATCCTCGAGCGCCGCGTAGTCGATCTCGTAGATGCTGCGCGTGTCCCACCAGCTGAACTCGCCATCGGCGCGGGCGTAGCGGCGAAGCTCGCGCAGGTAGGTGGGCGAGCGGTCGCCCGCGTCCACCTGGCGGCGCACCACCTCGAGCCAGGGGCCGAGCCGCTCGGGTACGAGGTTCGGCTTGGCGTGGGTCGGCAGGTAGGCCGCCAGCACCTCCGGAAGCGTCCGGGTCTCGAGCTTGCCCTGGATCTCGCGGAGGACCCGCTCGGCGTCCCGGCGCGTGCGGAAGGGAATGGTGCCGCGCCCGTAGATCCGACCGAAGGGGCGCAGGTCGATGTACCAGGTACCGCGATCTTCGCGCCGGCGGATGGCCCCTACGCCTTCGGCCATGCGCCAGCGTGTAGCACGATCGGCCCCTTCGAGGGAAGCGAGGATCCTGGCGAGCGAGGAAGCCATGGGACTGGAAGGCGGAAAACCTCCGGAATGACGCAGGACTAGCGTTCGTGAGCATCCGCCGGGGGCGTCGATCTGCCGCGGCGATGGCGCTGGAACGCGCGGTCGCCGGCCAGGAACTGCTCGAGGATCGCCTCGATGAGCGCGGGCAGCTCGATCTCCTGGCCGTGTGCCTGCGCGTACAGCGCGCAGTAGTCTTCGAGCTCGGCGGCCAGCCGTCCGGGAAGCCGCAGGCGAGCCTTCCGCTCCGGAAGGTCCGCTTCCTGAGGCCGGAGCTTGATCGTTCGCTTCATCGTGACGCCTCCCCCGGGCCACCATCTTCGACCATTCGGCGCACCGCGTTCCGCCACCGGCCGTGGGTTTCGTGGCCCTTCTCGTTGCGCGCTTCCGCGTCCCGGCGCTTCGGCAAGGGCATCAGGACGAAGAGCCAGAGCGCCAGCTGGTCCAGCATGGACTCCAGGCTCCTGAGCCCGGCGGCGGCTTCCACCTGGCGCAACGCGTGCTGCTCGAGCGTCGCCGCGAGGCGCTCCTCCATGGCATCGAGGATCTTGTGGCGGAGCGCGGCCGCCCCTGCCTTGCCGGCCGGCGGCACGGACTCGAGGGCATCCGCCCAGTCCGCCTCGATCTCGTAGCAGAGCTCGAGCCGGTCGCGGACGCAGCGCGAGAGCGATGCCCTGCGGACGGCTGCATCGCGGAGCACCCGCTCGTAGAGCTCCGGCGGGACCCAGATGCGCAGCTCCTGAAGTCGTCCCCTCGGCACGCTGGCTCGCCCCCCGTTAACTGGGGGACGGCGTTGCAATGGGCGGGCCAGGTTGCTGAGGCGCGTGCGCCGAGGGCAGAGAGCGAACGGCTAGCGACCGCGACCCCGGTCGCGTTCGCGTTCCCGATCGCGGATTTGCCAGCCGATCTGCGACTCGCGCCCACGTTCGGAAGAGGTCCGTTCGAGGCGCGCGACGACGCGCGAGCCGATCTCGAGATCGCGCCGTTGGCTGGGGATGGCTACGAGCTGCCAACCAACGTCGAGGACGAGGAAGCGCCGCCCCTGTTCGTCGTGGGACGACGCGATGACCTTCCCCTCGTGATGGCGGGTGTCCGAGTCCGCCTGCTCGAGGTCCTGTCCCGAGAGCGCCTCGACCTCCGGGAAGGAGAGCGCGCTGCGATCGCGTTGCTTGGTGTGAACGGCCACGTTCGCCACCGCTTGCGGGACGGCGATCCAGCTGGCTCTGCTGCCCCGGTCGCTCTCGGGGCCGGCACGCACCAGCAGGCCGGCTCCGGCGAGGCGCTCCCGACGCCCTTCGACCGCTCGTGTCCAAGCGCGGGCGAAGCCTCGGGGTGCAGGAGCCGGCTCCGAGCGGGCCAAGGACCGGCTGCGCTCCAGGGCCTCCAGGTCGAGCACGGTCGCGAGCTCGCGGGTACTCACGAGGTCCCGCAGGCGCCCGTGCTCCTGGATCTCCGTCCACCGGACCCGGCGACCGTCGCGCACGTTTTCGTGCTCCAAGAGCGTCACCACGTGGCCGCGCCGGAGACCTCCCTCGCTCCGGCGCTCCTCCATGGCCGGGGTCTGGGGGACGAGGAGCACGCGGCCGTCCGTCGCCTCCAGGACAAGAAACGGAGTCTCCCCGAGCTCGTTGGCCGCCGTGCCCGCCACGCGCCCGCGTAGGGCCATCCCGGGCTCGAGCCGCACCAGCTCGCGCAGGGCCAAGGGGTCGGTGATCCCGAGACCGCCTCGCGCGAAGCTCTTCTGGACGTCGCCCAGGAGCTGCATCTCGCGCAGGGCAGGGCGGTGATCGAGCGACAGGCGCCAGGTCTTCGAGCCCGCCCGCGACGCCAGCCCGGCCCGCTCGAGGAACTGGAGGCGTGCGATCATCTGGAGGCGATGCTGCGCCGTCCGGTTGGAGGCCGGGACCGGGTCCTCGAACGAGACCAGCCTCCCCGGACCCATGCGCTGCTCCAACACCGCGTCGAGCTCGCCGAAGCGCCGCACCTCGATGGCCCGCTCCCGGGCCCGGACGCGGTCGGCCTCCGTGCGATAGCCGAGCGCCTGGGTGGCCAGCTCGCGGCTCCGGGCGCGGACGCCGTGCTTCACGTACTCGCGGTCCAGGAGGAGCGGCCGCCCGACGTCGTCGCGGCCCCGGATGGCCACGTGGGCGTGGGGGTGGGCCGTGTTGTGGTGGTCGATGGCCACCCATTCGAGCCGAGTCCCGAGATCGCGCTCCATGGCGTCGAGCACGCGGCGGGTGTGTTCCACCAGCTCGAGGGCCTCGCCGCGCTCGGGCGAGAGGATCATCTTCCACATGCGCGGATCCTCGGCCCGCTGCCAGTCGTCGAGGCGCCGGTCGATCTCCACCTCGCGCCGGGAGGCGTCGAACCCGAGCCCCTTCTCGCCCTCGCGCTGGGCGCCCTCGCGGGCCAGGTAGCGGCCATGGGCCCGCCAGCCGCCGGGTGTTTTGTTGGCCACGTACTGGAGCTTCACGACGCTTCGCTGCTGGCGCGTGGCCGGGCCGTAGCCCGGCCGCCCGAGCGCACGGCCGGTGGAGCGCGAGCGCCCCTGCTGATGTCGGACGCGGGCCGAGACCTTGCGCAGGAGAAGGCCGCGCCCCTCGCTCCGCTCGGCGCGGATGCGCCCCGGGCGGACGCGGCGCGAGCCCTCGGAGGGACGGTCGCCCCCCTTCACGCGCGACCGCGGAGCAAGATCGGACGCGTGCGGAGCGCGAGCGGTGAGCACATCGCGCGCAATCTAGCCGTGCACCGACGTCAGCGGAATCCGGGACCCAAGTGCGCGTGGTCGTGGGCAAAGCACTCCTCGAACTCCGGTCGCTTTATCCTTGCTTTCTCCGTCGATGGTCCGCGTGCGCGCGCGCCTTCACAGACTGAACTCCCCGAGCCTGAGCGTCCTATCACTGGAGGCACTGCGCCGGAGGCCCGGGGCAAGCGACCTTGCGGCGTGATCGACCGAGTGTCGGCCATTCGCCCGTTGACGACACGCTCCTTCCCCCTGTAGACGTAGATCGTCGGGACTCGAGGCCGAGGAGGGTTCGTTGTGGAGTCCAGGTGGTGCGTCGCTCCGGCTGTGATGCTGGTGGCCGTCCTTCTTCATCCCCAGGATGGCAGGGCGTGCGAAGCTCTGGGCAAGATCTACGCCACCGGCCCGTCATTCAAGACCTGTCCGGAGAGAGAGACCGTCTTTACGATTGTCGGCTTCGATTGCGAGACCTTCGAGCCGAGCTGCAACCTGGGCGTGGTGCTGACGGACCAGAGAATCGGCTGGAACCACGACTGCGACCAGATGACGGGCAGTCCGTGGAACTTCTGCCGGGGTGGCGGACCCAAGCAGTGTCCTGCTTCGCCGTCGGGCGATGCCCGGAGCGATTCGACCACGCAAGTCGGGGATCCGGTCGATCTCGGTGACGGCAACCTCCAGTACAGCGTGACCGATCTCGATCTCGGCGGCGGGCTGCGCTTCGCCCGCCACTACTACAGCGGCCGCCCGGTCGACGCGACCACGGAGATGGGAAGCAAGTGGCACCACAGCTTCGAGTGGAAGGTCCGGCGCCTGATGCTGAACGCCGAGCGGATCGTGATGGTGCGCCCACCGTCCGGCTTCCCCGAGCTCTTCGCCATCGAGGACCCGCTGGAGACGGAGTGGGCGGGGTCGGAGCGTCCGCTGGGCTCGCTCTCGGGCGAGTACGCCGGACAGCTGGTCTACACGGCTCCGGGCGGGACCCAGGCCGTCTTCGACACCTCCGACAACCTGGTCGAGGTGCGCGTGCCCGGCGAGCTGCCAATCCAGGTGACGCCGACCGCGACCGGGCGCACCTACTCCAACGGCGTCGCCACGATCGAAGTGGTTCTCGACGCGAACGGCCGGGTTCAGAGCGCGACCGGCAACGGGGTGGACCAGTTCACCTACGCGTACACCCCTGCGTCCTTCTACCGGCTCGACAGCGCTACGGGTCCGGACCTCGGCACCGCGGACCTCTTCGACCAGGTGGCTTGGAGCTACCAGTACTTCGGCAGCGAGAACCATCTCCGCGACGTCGACCGGACCGCGCGCAGCCAGACCGAGACCGTGGCCACCTGGGGCTGGACGTCGGGCGCGTCGCGGCGGGTGGAGACCGCCGACGAGCCCGCGCTCGACCAGATGCTCACGTTCCAGTACGGAACCGGCGGTCCGCTCCAGGTCACGGTCCTGGACGAGAACAGCGCCAGCCTGGGCGTCGCCACCACCCAGGACGGGGCCGTGACGGGCGTGACGGGCACAGGCGGCCCCGGCTTCGACCTGCCGATCGCCTCGGCCGTCGTGGAGCCCAACGGAGCGTTCTTCACGGAGCGGACCGACCGCAAGGGCAATGTCACCCGCTTGGAGGACCACGATGCCAACAACCGCCCCCGCCGGGTCATCGAGGCATGGGGGGCCTCCGCGCAGCGCGTCACGGAGTACGACTGGCACCCGCGGCTCAACCGCCCGACCGCGATCCGCCGGGAGTCCACGCTGACCGGTGTGATGGACGACGCCCAGACGATCTTGGACTACCAGGGGACGGATCTCCTGCACCTAAGGCAGGAGGTCGGGAAGACGCTCGACGCCACGGGAGCGATCGTCGACCTCCCCATGATCGAGACGCGCTTCACGTACAACGCGGACGATCGGCTCGAGACCATCGAGGGCCCACGCCCAGAGAACTTCGCGCGCCACATCTACGACCCGGTGACCGGTCTTCGGGAGGCGACGCGTCGCTACCTGAACGGCGACGGCTCGACCTTCCTGGAGACGACCTTCTCGAACTTCGACGGCCGGGGAAACCCCCAGACCGTCACGGATCCGAACGGCCGCGCGACGAGCTTCACCTATGACGGCCTCGGACGGGTCGCGAGCGTCACGCCGCCCTTCGGCGGCACTGGGGATCCCACGATCACCTTCCACTACGACGTGGACGGCCAGATCGAGCAGATCGACTTCCCGGCCGACTCCCAGGGGCAGCTCTACTACCTGTCATTCGCGTACGACGCCAAGGGGAGCCTCCGCTTCGTGAAGGATGGCATCGGGAGCCCCTCGGCTGCGGGGGACGCGATCGTCTACGAGTACGACCGCAACCGGCGCACGCGGGCGACGCTCCAGCGTGGTTTCGTGGATCTCATGAGTCCAGGGATGGTGCTGGGCGATGCGCGCTTCGCCTACGGGGCGGTGGACGGACGCCTCGAGAAGGCCTTCAACCCGCTCTTCCCCTCCGACACGGTCTTCACCCAGTTCGGCCAGGACCCGAACGGCAACACCGATTCGGTCGTCGACGAGAACGGCAAGGCGGACAGCCTGATCTACGACGCCCTCGACCGCCTCGAGCAAATCGATCAGGTGCGGACGGGAGGCACGTACACGACGGGCTTCGAGTACGACCCGGCCTCCAACGTGAGCCGGGTCACGGACGCGGCCGGCAAGGCGACCGACTACTGGACCGATGACCTGGGGCGGCTGGTGAAGGTCGTCTCCCCCGATACCGGGACGACGCTCTACCTGTACGACGAGGCCGGGAACCTGACGGACAAGATCGAGGCCCACGGGACGAGCGACCATCGGACCACCCGCTACGAGTACGACGGCCTCGATCGGCTCACGAAGATCGACTACCCGACCGATCCGGACTGGACCTTCCAGTACGATCTCGACGCCACGAAGAACCAGAAGGGGCGGCTTGCCCGGGTCTTCCGCGGGCCCGCGGGCAGCCCGACGATCGCGTCCGACTTCGCCTACACGGACCGCGGCCAGCTGGCCGTGGAGGGCGTGGAGATCGCGGCCGAGAACCGACGCTTCGAGTCCGCCTACACCTACGACGCCGCCGGGAACATCCATACGGTGACCACGCCGAGCGGCGTCACGACCACCTACACGTACAAGGGCAGCCGCGTCGAGCAGGTGGACGTCCAGGTGGACACCTACCAGACCAGCGCGAAGCGGCTCGAGTGGCTCCCCTTCGGGCCGCTCACTGACGCCCAGCTCCCGCCGGACGACGGCCAGGGTAACAATCAGGTGCTCGTGGAGAGGAAATACAACCTCCGCTATCAGCTCACCGAGCTGGACGTCGTGGGTCCCCAGGGAACGATCCTTGACCGCGACTACACCTACGACGACACGGCGGGTGCCCCAGGACCGGTGGATGCCGGGCCGAACCTGGACCGGGTGGTGGACCACCGCGACGCCGGCGAGAGCCGCTTCTTCTTCTACGACGAGCTGGACCGCCTGGAGCGGGCCACAGACCTCGGGGGCGGGACCCTCCACCAGTACGGCTACGACGCGGCGGGGAACCGGAGCTTCAAGACCACGCCGGCGGGGACCACCACCTACGGCTACGTCC
This sequence comes from uncultured delta proteobacterium, assembly GCA_947259215.1. Classification (GTDB taxonomy): domain Bacteria; phylum Myxococcota_A; class UBA9160; order UBA9160; family JAFDET01; genus CAMYLJ01. The sequence goes on along the minus strand of CAMYLJ010000061.1, from coordinate 237 downwards.
CGGCCACGGACCGCCTCGACGCCGCCACCGGCGCCGAGCAGGCCTTCTACGCCCACGACGCCTACGGCAACCGCATCTGGGCGGGCTCGACCCCCTACGCGGGCCAGCCCATGTACCGCTACGACGAGGCGAACCGACTCGTCGAGGTGCGCAAGGAGAACGGCGCCTTCGTCACCAACTACGAGTACGACGCCTTCGGCCGCCTGGCGCATCGCAATGGCCTCTGGACGTTCCAGG
>CAMYLJ010000060.1 GCA_947259215.1 uncultured delta proteobacterium | reverse complement strand
GTACTTCGACATCGTCGCCCGCTTTCAAGAACTCGAAGCTGCAGATCGTCGGATCCCCTTTGCCGGCTTCCTCGACGACATCTTCGACAAGTACTTCCTGAGCTGCATCGGCTAGCGCCCGGATCCGCGCGGTCCGGGATCGAAGAGCTCGGCCTGCGGATCGCGCTCGTCCGCCGCCGGCTCGAGCCCGCGCAGGAATGCGATCCAGTCGTCCGGAAGGCCGTGCTCGCGTGCGCCCGCCAGCAGCAGCCCCAGGTAGCGGCGCGACGGCTTGCGGCCGGCGACGCCGCGCTCCGAGCAGTAGGTGAATGCGGACAGACGCGCGCCGTCGCGCGTCTCGACCTCCACGGGCTGGCGACGGTAGGCGCCCCGAGGCACCCCCTCGCTGCGATCCAGGTGCACCGCCTGCACGTGGGAGATCTGCCAGCAGACCCCCCAGGTGCGGGCTCCAAAATCCGGCCGCAGGTTCGCGACACCGCGCTCGCCCGGGCCCACCGGCAGGTCGAAGTGCAGCGCCCAGCCCTCCAGGACCGCCACGCGGGCGGCGAGTGGCCGCATGCGGCGGCGTCCGAGGAAGGTGCCGCGATCGACGTTGCTGCCGTAGCCGAAGTACCAGACGCCGGTCGCTTCGCCGTCGGGCGTGGCCATCCGAGCCGCCTAGAAGTCCCGCTTCATGGGGCGGATGTGCGGCTCGTCGGGCACGCGCTCGCGCAGGGAGAGAGCGGCGCGCACCTCGCTGATCAGCGCGAAAGTCTCGCGTCCCGGCGCGGCGCGAAAGGACTCCGGTGTCTCGAGCCGCATGGCGGCCCGCTCGAGGCGCCAGAACGGCACGCCGAAGGCCTCGACGGCTTCTTCGCGCGAGCCGGGCGACCCGTCGTGGATGCGCGCGAGCAGTGCCCTCAGCTCCTGCTGCACGTGGGCGCGGTCCCCGGCCACCACGTCGAAGAAGCCGTCGGCACTCCGCTGCGGGCGCTCGAACTCGGTTTCGTAGAAGTAGCGCCAGCGACCGAGCTCCGTCGGCGCGAACTCCACCTCCCAGCGGTAGTCGCCGGCGTAGTGCGACTCCACGACCCGGACCTCTCCCCGCGGCGAGACGAAGGTCCAGGGGACGCGCTGCTCCTCGGGGGGTGCGGTGCGCACCCAGGTGTCCCGGAACGCGCTGCGGAAGGACTGCCCCAGCAGGACCGGATCGCGGGCCGCCACGACCCGCACGCGGGTCCCGGCGCCCTCGATCGCCAGGGGTGCGACGGCCAGGCGCCAGCGGCCCGCCGTCTCGTCGTGCACCTCGATCCGCGGCGGCTCGTGTCCCTCGTCGCTCTCGAAGCTGGCGGCCACGATCCGCGGCCCCGTGCCCGACAGCGCGGGAAGCTCGAGGCTGCGGCCGTGCTCCAGGTGGACGCCTCGCTCCAGGCGTGCCAGCTCGCCCGGGCTCTCCCATTCCAGCACCAGGGTCGGCCGGCGCGCCGCATTCCGCTCGTCGCCGACATTGCCCGACCAGATCTGGAAGAGCGTGTAGGGCTCGTCCTCCACGTAGTCCTCGAGCTTCACCAGGAAGAGCAGGGGCAGGCGCCGCCGGCCGCGCCGCTGGGCGTAGGCGGCGAGCGCCTCGGATTCGAAGACGACCGTCGCGTCCGGACGCGCCCAGCCGGCCTCCGCCAGCGGCATCGCCTCGGTGTCGGCGTCGGGGTCGGCGTCGGACGCGTAGCCGACGCCGGGCAGGCCCCAGGCAGCCTCGCCGTGGGCGCGCTCGCGCCACCAGACGTCGCCCTCCTCGGGCGGATCCGTGTTGTTGCGGCGGGCGCCGCCGCGGCCGGGGTCCCAGTCCTGCTTGACCGCGTACAAGAAGAGCCGGAGCGGACGCTTCGGGCCCTTCTCCACGTGCAGGGTCAGGCTGGCCCGGTGCACCCGGGCCCGCGGCGGGAGCGCGACGCCCTGCCAGCGCTGGATCGAACGGAAGAGCTCGGCCTCGCCGTAGCGCGCCTTCAGCTTGCGGCGGCCCGCGCGCACGTGCCCCTGGCCCGGCTGGTTCCAGGCGTACATGAAGCGCCCGTCGAGGAAGCCGCGCAGGTCGTTGTCTTCCATCCCGTGATAGTCCGGGCCGTTCGCGTACACCGACACGTGGCGCAGCGGGGCCTGCGAGGGGCGTGCGGGCCCCTCGCCGTAGACGCTGACGCGCAGGCTGCCCTTGACGCTGGCCGGCGGCGGCGCCGCTGCGCCGGAGTCCGCCGGAGCGCGTACGTCGGGATCGCCGCAGCCGGCCAGCGCCAGCGCCACGAGCGCTGCCACCCCGGCTCTCACCGGGGTCCGCCCCCGCGTCCGCCGAAGAGATCGGGCGACTCCGTGCGCAGGTACTCCGCGATCTCGTCGGCCACGATTGCGTTCACCCGCGGCGAGTAGTGGCAGCGGAAGTGGGCCGCGGCATCTTCGCCCGCGAGCTCGCGTTCGATCCGGCGCAGCGGGCTGATGCAGGCGATCCCGTCCGGGCCCTCGCAGAATTCGCGCAGCGGCTTGTAGCCGATGGCTTGTTTCCTCCCGAGGGCCTTGGCGCGCGGGAGGTACACCACCGCGAAGCGGGCCCCGATCGCCTCGGTTTGGTCGCGCATGCGGCGCACGACGCGCTCCGTGAGCTCGCGCGCGTGGGCCTTGCGGCGCTGGGGGAACCAGGCGTCCCGGGCCACGATGGCGTAGTTCAGCAGCCGGGGCGGCCACGCGGCCCGGTATTCCTCGGGGGTCTTCACCGGCAGGCCAGCGACGTCGAGGGTGACTCCGCCGTCGTCGGCCAGCAGGTAGCGGGGCTTGCCGTAGTCGCGGAAGAAGAGCGGCGTGCGTGCCACGTCGCTGCGGAAGAAGCCGAGGATCACCCAGTCGGGCCGGTAGCGGAGGCCGTGCAGCTCGAGCCGACGCAGCGCCTGGGAGAAGCCGTAGCCCATCACGCCCAGGTTCAGCACCTCCGCGTCGAGCCGGTCCGCCAGCTGCTCCGGGAAGGTGTCGGCGTCGTCCACGCACTGGCCGAAGGTGAAGGAGTCACCGATGGCGACGATCCGCGCCGCGCCGGTGCGCTCGAGCGGGAACTCGCGCTGCCCGCGGATGTTGACCGAGTTGGTTCCGATGAGCCCACCCTGGAGCTCGAGACCGTCCAGGTTGGCGGTAGGCAGCCAGCCCAGCTCCGGGTCGAGCTGCACGAAGGCCTTGGGGACCGGCCCCTTGCCTCTGCGCAGCCAGAGCTCCTTCCACCAGCCGCTGGACTCGACCCGCTCGGGAACCGGGATCCACTCCTGGCGGATGCCGATCTCGGCCGCGAGCAGGGCGACCAGGGTCGACGCCGCCAGCAGCAGGAGGTTCTTCAACAAGGTCCGGGCTCTCCTTCCTTCAGGATCCGGGCTGCCCGCGGTAGCGGTAGACGAAGCGGGTCAGCTTGGGCTCGAACCCGTGCAGCGTAGCCACCGGCTCGAAGAGATCCTCCCGCTCCACCAGCGCCAGCGCCTCGGGCCTCCGCTTCCGGACCAGCTTGAGCCGCCCGAAGTTCACGAACAGCGTGCGCTGCTCGCGGTCCGCTTCCGCCATCAGGGCCCGCAGGTCGTCGGCGTTTTCCAGCCGCTGCACCCGCGGATCGTAGTAGACCGGCAGCGACTCGAAGGCGGCCGTCAGGACTGCGGCGTTGCGCGGGTCGCGGGGGTCGCGGACGGGGCGGGTGAGCGCCACGGACTCCCGCAGGGGCTGGAGGGAGCGGCTCCGCAGGGCCTCGCGCGAGGGGCTCGTCACGCCCGCCAGCAGCGCGAGGTAGAGGGCCAGGGCCGCCAGGCTGCCCGCCGCCGCCGCCCGGGCCGGGAGGCGGGCAAAGGGCGCGGTGAGTCCCAGCGCCGCCAGCCCCGCCAGGCCGGGAAGCGCGAACAGCAGGTACCAGACGTAGAGATACAAGCCGCGGGCGTCGGCCGCGACGCTGAGGAGCGGCGCCGGCAGCAGCAGGACCACGACCAGCAGGCCGTGGGCGAGACCGCCGCTCGCGAGCCGGAGGGCGCCGGCGCAGAGCAGCACGAGCGTCACGGCCACGAACGCCCAGGTTGCCGCCGGCGCCGCGTTGGCCACGGCCGCCAGATGCGGGTAGACGGATTCGGGCCGCGAGACGTCCCACGGCATGCCGGCCAGCAGGTACGCCAGCGCGTTGGTCGTGAAGTCCCGGTCGGCGCCGCCGAAGCGCTGCGCGGCGGCTCCCGCGAACTGCATCACGTTGGGGAGCATCATCTGCACCAGGAGCATGGCCGCAGCGACGCCGGACACGAGCCAGCGCCCGAGCTGCTGAGCGCGGGCGCCCGGCTCGCGCTGCAGCGCGACGATCCCGACCCCCGCGGCGGCGTTCCAGACCACGATGAAGGGCGCGGCCAACGGGAAGCTCCAGAGCAGCAGGAACTGGAGGCCGCCCGCGCTGAGCCAGCGTCGCCACGTGCCCCGCTGCAGGACGTTCAGCCACGCGAGCAGCGCGAGCGGCACGAGCAGCAGCACCAGGGCGTAGGCGCGCGCCTCGCTCGCGTAGCGCAGGTGCCACGGGTGGAGCGCCAGGATCCAGGCGGCTCCGGCGCCGGCCAGTGGGTAGCCGAGGCGTCCCACGAAGAGCGCCGTGGCGGCGAGCGCCGCGATTCCCGCCAGGTACGCCGGCATCCGGTACGCGCGCTCGCTGATGAAGGGCAGCTCGGGTTTCGCCACGGCCCGCCAGCTGCGGAGCGAGACCTGGGCCAGCAGGCTGTAGGGCACGTGGTTCGTGGGCTTCTTGTATTCCCACAGGGCGTCCTGGCGCACGAGCCGGCGGTAGACGAGGTCGCCGCACGGGTTGCGCCGGAAGCCGCCGTCCACGGCCAGGCGCAACGCGGTGTCCTCGTCGTCCCACAGGCTCTGGTCGAGCCGCGGCCAGGCCAGCCAGGCGCCGGCCAGCAGCGCGCAGAGGGTCAGGCCGACGACGAGGGGTGAGGTCCGTCCGGGCGGCGCTGCCAGGGCGGGGCTCTCGGGCACGGGGCCGCCGCGCGCCCAGAAGCGGCGCGTCACCAGCAGGCCCAGCGCGACCGCGGCGTTGCCCAGCGCCGCCCACCAGCCCCAGGTCTCGGCGTAGTCACGGGGTCGCACCGGGGCGCCCTTGCGCAGGCGCTCGGCGATGCCGCTCTCCCACGGCGGGTCGACCCCGACGAGGTGGATCGTGAGCCCGAGCAGCACGAGGCCGAGCAGCCAGCCGGCGCGGAACCCCGCCGGGTCGGCGGCGCGCCGGCGCGCGATCGCCGCGCGGAGCGTGTCGAGTGTGCGGTTCGAAGCCACGTCGTGGGTCGGTCGGGAGGGCGCCGCGTAAGGTAGCGGCTCGTCGCACGCCCGACCCCTCACCCTGGACGCGCTGCCCGACTGGTCCAACGCCCGCGAAGATCTGGGCTACGAGCCGGTGGGCTTCCGCGAGGGCCTGTCCCGGCTGCCTCGTTAGCGCGCCGAGCGCGCGCGCCGGAATTGCGCCCCCCATGTCGCTGCCGTAGGCTGCCCGACGGCCGATCCGCGGCCGGCGAGAGGAGCCTCCCATGTCCGACGACGCGCGCCGTGAGCGCGGAGCCAAGAAGCTCGGCGAGGTCTACGCCGGCGACGTGGTGGTTCCGCCGCCGGGCGCCAACGAGTTCTCGGACATCATGCTCGAGCAGCTCTTCGCCGAGGTGTGGACGCGCGAGGCGCTCTCCGTGCGCGATCGCCGGCTGCTGGTGATGGGCGTGATCGCCGCGCTCGGCGAAGCCGACACCTGGCGGATCCAGGTGCGCTCTGCCGTGAAGAACGGCGAGCTCACGCCGGCCCAGGCCCGCGAGACCCTGATCCAGCTGGCCCAGTACGCCGGCTACCCCCGCGTGGCCGGCCTGATCCGCGCCACCGAAGAAGCCATCGCCAGCGCCCAGGAGTAGCCGGCGGGGCCGCCCACGGGCCTGCTTGGCGCGTCTTCCTGCGTGCGCCCGGGCGCCGCGCAACCTCCTGCGCGCCCGCGGGTTGGAGTGCTTCGAATCCGCGATGGCGCGGTCAGGAGGAACTCCGATGAGCGAGATGATGGCAGCGATGGGGCGGGCGCTCGGGGCGCTCGTCCTCGCGCTGGCGCTCGGCGCGTCCGCGGCGCGGGCCGAGGGAGTGGGCGCCTGCGCGGTGCTCGACTCTCCGTTCGGCCTCGACGAGATCGTCGGCAAGGCGCTGGCGGAAGAGCCGGGCACGCCGCTCAAGGCGGGCTTCAGCGTGAAGCGCGCTGCGGCGGGTGAGCGCGTCACCCTCTTCAAGGTGAAGGTCAAGAAGGACGCGGGCGGGCGCGCGCTGCTCTTCTACGACACCGAGACCGGCGACCGGGTGCTCCCGGTGCAGCCGACGCTCTCGCTGCTCGAGGCCTACGACCTGGCGGTGGCGGCGGTCGAGTCCGATGCCGCCGACACGGGTGCCGTGGTGTTGAAGGGCGCTCTCCGGCGCCGGCTCTTGACGCCCCACTACGGCTTCGCGATCGCGGACCCGGCCCGCATCCTCACGTTCGCGCGGGTCGACGCGGTGAGCGGCGAGGTGCGGCTCGGCGACGGCGAGGATCTGGTGGAGCACGCCGTGAAGAAGCGCCTCAAGAAGAAGCTCCGGCGCAAGCGTCGCGTCCGCCGGCTGGTCTCCGGCGATCCCATCTGCGAGGAGATCGACCCCGAAGACGACGCCGAAGACGAGGAGCTGCTCGACCCGTAGCGTCGTCGCCGCGCGCGCAGTCGGGCGGGCCGGGGCCTCCAGGCGCCGGTCCGCCGCTGCGCGCCGCCCGTGTCAGCGCCCGCGCTCACGCGCAGTCCGCCTCGGCCAGGCTCCGCAGGGCGGCCCGCGCCCGGTGCAGGCGGGTCTTCGCGGCGCCGACGCTGATCCCGCGCCGCGCCGCGATGCGCTCGACGGGAAGCTCCTCCAGGTAGCGGTCCGCCAGCAGGTCGCGCTGGCGCCGGGGCAGGCGCCGCGCGCACGCGGACACCCGCGCCACCAGCTGGCGGCGGCTGGCGCGGCTCTCCTGCTGCGCGTCCACGGACGCCGAGAGCGCCTCCTCGGGTTCGAGGCTCCACTCGCCGCGGCGCTTGCGCTTGCGCACGCGCATCAGGGCGGAGTTGATGACGATCCGGTAGAGCCAGGTCGAGAGGCGCGCCTCTGCCCGGAACCGGTGCAGGTTGCGGCAGGCCGAGACGAAGGCGTCCTGGACTGCGTCCTCGGCCTCGCTGGGATCGCGCAGCACGCGCTCCGCGGCGGACACGAGCTTTGCGTACTGCTCCTCGAAGAGCTGTGCCAGCTCCGAGTCGCGCGGCGGGTCGGGAGCCTGCGGCGCCGGAGCGAGCTCCAGCGGTTCGGGGGCGAGTGCGGGCGCTTCGGCGTCGAGATCGAAATCCATGTCCCTCCTCCGGCGGGCGTCTGCCCGCGCTCGAACACGGATTCGCGCGAGGGGCCGAAAAAGTTGCAGGCTAGACGCTGCGCAGGATCCGCCGGGCCAGGAGGACCGCGGCGGCGCCGACCAGGGGGACGGCGGAGAGATGGTGGGTCACGACGTGCCCGGGGTCGTACATGCAGGCGATCTGCATCAGGACGGCCGGCGGCGTGGCCGCGGCGGCGCCGAGCAGTCCGGCGGTCCAGGCCCGGTCCAGCACCACGTGGCGACGCAGCACGAAGACCCCGAGGCCCAGGGCCGGCACCGCGTAGAGGAGGCTCTCGAGGAAGCAGTGCTCGCGCTTGCCCGCCATGCTCGGAGCCAGCGCCGGCTCCGCCAGCCCGTAGAGGTGGAGTGCCAGCCAGGCCGCGAATGCCCCGAGGGCCAGGGGAGCGGCCCGGCGCGGGCTCGTCACGCCCGGGACCGCCAGCCGCAGGGCGGCGGCGAGGGCCAGGGTTCCCGCCAGCAGCCCGAGGCCGCACTCGGCCAGGAAGCGCGGCGACGCCGCGAGCTGACCGAACGCGCCGGGGCGCAGCGGGCCGGTGGCGAGGGTCAGCGCCACCACCCCGGTCCAGGCCAGCGCCAGCCAGCCCGCGAACACGGCCGCGGTGGGCGCCGGGGGCGACACGGGCTCGAGATCGTCCGCGAGCCGATCGATCAGCGGATCGCGCGCCATGGCTCGCCTCCGCCCCGGTTGGACCCCGGCCGGGTCACGTCTCCTGCTCCTCGAGCAGGCGGCGCACGCGACGCAGCGCCCGGTGCACGCGCGTCTTCATGGCCGTGGCGCTGATCCCGGCTCGGGCCGCCGCCTCGTCGATCGTGTAGCCCTCGTACTTCGTCAGCACCAGCGCCTCGCGGAAGGGCTCGGCCAGGCCCTGGAGCGCCCGGCGCGCCTCGGCGGCGCGCTCGGCGGCCGGTGCCTCGTCGCGTCCGCCCGCCACGTCCGCCGGCTCCACCTCGTGGCGCCGGCGGACTTCCACGCGGCGCACCGCGTCGATGGTCTTGTGGCGCACGATGGCGAACATCCAGGGGCGGAAGCGGCGCCGCGGGTCGTAGCTGCGGCGCGCGTCGTGGATGGCGAGCAGCGACTCCTGCACGCAGTCGTCCACGAGGGGCACGTCGCCCAGCGTCTTGCGCACGAACGCGCGGATCACCGCGGCCAGCTCGTCGAGCAGGAGGCTGTAGGCCTCTCGGTCGCCCGTCTGGGCCCGCTGCATCCACGCCCGCCAGCGCTTCTCGTCCTCGCGAGCCGCCGGCCGCGAGTCCCCTTCGCCTTCGCTGCCCACGAGGAGGAGCATATCCAGGCAGAGGGTCCCGGCCAGCGAGCCGGGCGGCGCGCCGGACGGCTGCGGCTCGACGCGCGCGGGCCACGGTCGCACGGGGGTCGGATGCGCGCGGGCGGGACGCGGTTCCGCTACACCGGGGCCCGCCCCTCCGGCTCCGCCGGCGTCCAGAGCCAGTGCAGCACGCACAGCCACACCAGGCCGTTGGCCCAGAAGATCGTGCCCCACACCTGGAGCGTGCCCGCCAGCTCCGCGCCCGCGAGGCTGCGGCTCGGGAGCGACACGAAGACCAGCACGAGCGCCATCAGCGCCGTGTAGATCCGCGCGCCCGGATGCCCGCGGGCCACCGCCAGGCAGAGCAGCGAGAGCGGTACGAACCAGTACGAGAAGTAGTGCTTCCACGACAGCGGGCTGGCCATGGCCATGACGCCGTAGAGGAGCGAGAACTCGGCCAGCGACACCAGGTTGTGGGGCTGGCGGTTGCGCCCGCGGTGGAAGAGGGCGGCCAGTCCCGCCAGCACGCCCATGCCGACCGTGACGACGACGAAGACCGCGCGCGGGACCCACGGCTCGAGCCGCACCAGCTGCGCGGGACCCTCGCTGGTGTCCCGGAAGAGCCGCAGCGCCACGCCCAGTGCCGACTGGTTGCCGAAGCTCTCCTGGTGGTGCGGCTGCTCGGCCACGAAGGGCATCAGGTCGAACCACTGGTAGTGGAGCTCGAGGTTGCGCTCCCAGCCGGTCACGAGGGCGGGCGTCGCGAACGCGGCCGCCATCAGGACGGCGACCGCCGCCACGAAGCGCAGCTGGCCCCGCACCGCGAAGTAGCCCACGAAGACCAGCGGCAGCACCAGCTTGCTGGCCAGCGCCGGCAGGATGCAGAGTGCGGCGGCCAGGGGACGCCGGCGCCGCACCAGCTCCCAGGCGCCGAACACGCAGAACAGGATGATCAGGTTCACCTGGCCGTGCTGGAAGTTGTTCAGGATGAGCCGCAGGGACAGGAAGACGGGGACCGCGATCACCCAGCCCGGGATCGGTGCTCCCGGAGTCTCGTCCAGCACGCGTCGCAGCAGCAGCAGGGTGGCGACGAAGCAGCCGATGCTCAGGCCGGCGAAGAGCGCCTTCGACAGCGTGTAGCCGAAGAGGTGGCCAGCCCAGGAGATCGGCGAGATCAGCAGGGCGTAGAAGGGCGAGTAGAGGTACGGGATCAGCTCGCTGGCGTCGTAGACGGTGCCGCCGGTCCAGATGCCGAGCCCGGCGTCGTAGGAGATCGAGAAGTCGCCCTGGCCCTTGATGACGATCTGGATCAGGAGCGGAAGGGCGGCCAGCGCCACGAGACCCCAGGCCAGCCCGCGGTGCGCGCGCGCCCACGTCTCGGCCCGATCCAGCGCCGCGGGGACCGCCGTCATGCCTGCCGCGCCCCCCTTCGCGCGGGCCACCCCCATCGCCGGCTCAAACGGCCGTCGCCGGGGCCTTGCGGGACACGACCAGCACGTGGCGGCCGAAGCGCTCCAGGAAGGGCACGGCGGCCAGCATCCGCGCGTCCAGCTCCGGGAGACGCTTGCGGCGCCCTTCGCCGACGAAGCGCTTGAGCCGCACCAGCACCCCGTAGCCCCGGGCGTGCACCTCGGCGAACGAGACGGCCGCGCGCCGGATCTCGCGGGTCGTGAGCGAGCGGTCGTCGAGCTCCGCCTGGTAGGCCTGCCACGCGCGTCGCTGGAGGATCGACGGACGCCCCTTCCGGCCCTTGCGAGTTGCCGGTGCGGGAATCGCGTCCCGCAGCCAGCCGAGCACGCGGCTGTTCTCCACCGGCTCGTAGAAGACGGCGATGCCGCCGGGCGTCAGCAACCGGTACGCCTCCCGCACCGCGCGGGCCAGCGCCGGCCGCGACAGGTGGTGCAGCACGTTCATCCCCACCACCACGTCGAAGCTCGCGTCGGCGAACGGGACCCAGGCGGCGTCGGCCACTGCGAAGGACGCGTCGCCGCCGTTCACCCGGGTCGCCAGCCGCGCTGCCGCCACCAGGTCGGGGCCCACGTCGAGCGCCGCGACCCGCGCGCCGCCGCGTGCCAGCCAGGCGCTGAACTCGCCGCGCCCGCAGCCCAGTTCGAGGATCCGGCGTCCCGCGAGCGGCTCCAGCAGCTCCGCCAGCTCCGCGTGGCAGAGCTGTCCCGCGTGGGGAGACGCCTCGGCGACGAAGCGCTCGGGTTCCTCGCGCAGGGCGCGCAGGCGCTCGCTGCCCAGGCGGTTCCAGCGCGTCTGATCGAGCTGGGGCTCGGTGGCCAGGGTAGGGCCCCTCCTCGGAGGCGGATCCTACCGCGCCGCCCGGAGAGCGCCCGGTCGGATCGCGTGCGTAGATCCCCGGGGGTGGAAGTTCGGCCGCGCCGCCGGCGTGATGTACCTTCCAATGGATCAGACACGCGCGGGAGGGCACGGCATGTCGGAAGTCGAGCGAGACCGTGTTCAGCAGACGACCGCCAGCGATCGCATCGGGCTGCTGTCGATCGCGGGCGACGGCATCCTGGCGGGTGGATTCGGGGCATCCGCCATCGCGCTCTACTTCCTGGTGGTCGACGTCGTGGCCCGCCAGGCGTTCTACACGCCCTCCCTCGTCGGCGCTGCGGTCCTCGGGCGCGACGCTGGCGGAGAGGTCGACCTCTTCCTCGTGGCGGTCTACACGGCCATCCACGGCGTGCTGTTCATCGGGTTGGCGACGGCGTGCGCCTGGCTGCTCGCGCGTCTGCCGCGCACCCCGGACTTCCCGCTGATCGCGCTCGGGATCTACGTGGCGCTCGAGGGCGGGTTCATCGTCTTCGCACGGCTGATGCTGCCGGGCCTGGCCGAATCCGTCGGCCACGGGCACATTGCCGTCGGCAACATCCTGGCGGCGCTCGCCATGGCCGCCTACCTCCGGGTGATGCAGCCCCACCCCGAAGACCTGGTGCGCCAGGCGTCCTAGCGCGGCTCAGTCTGCGGGCGAGGCCGGCAGCTGGAACGTCTCCGGCGCGGGCGGCATGCCCTCGCTCGGCAGCGGCATCGGGCTGGCGCCCGGCGGACCGTCGCCGCCTCCGAAGGGCGAGCCCTGGACGGGGAGCCCGTTCACCGAGAGCTGTCCGGCGCGCCAGGCGAAGCGGGTGGTGTAGCTGTCGCCGGCGAGCACCACGTAGCCCTGGCGGCGCAGCCCGGAGAGGAGCGTCTCCACCGCCCGCTCGACCTCGCGCGGGTCGCTGAACTCGTCGTCCATCTGCCGCTTGGCGTAGTTCGCCACCATGCCGGTGAAGATGGGTGCGGGAGCCTGGGCCTGCCCCTCCGCGCGGATCGCCATCAGGGCCATGATCGGATTCGCCAGCAGCTCGGGCTGGCTGGCGTCCACCGTCAGCGTGGCGTTCAGGTGCACGGGTCCCATGGGTGTGCCGAGGCTGAGCTCGCGCAGCTCGATCTGCGGCTCCGCCATCAGCAGGGCCGGCAGCGCGGCCAGCATCTGCTCCCCCAGCGCCGCCTGGGCGGCCTCGTCGTCGCCGGCCATCTGGAGCTCGCTGGCACCCGCGTTCAGCTGCTCGAGGGATTCGGCCTTCAGGTCCTGGACCCGCAGGTCCAGGGCGAACGGGCCCCAGGTCGCACCGGCCACGTCGATCTCATCGATGCGGTGGATGAGCTTGAAGTCCACCTGCCCGTCCGCGACGCTGGTCTCGTGGGTGGCCTTCCAGCTTCCCAGGGTCGCGCGGGCGCCGGACATCTGGGGCGAGTCGACCTCGACGCCGCGCAGCTCGAAGAGGGTCGTGCCCGCCGGGACTCCCGTGACGTCGTCGGTGTAGTCGCTGCTCCATTCGGCGGCGCCGACCGTGATCCGGACGTCGCCCACCTGGGCCTCGAGCCCGGGCGAAGACACGCCGCCGGCGAAGGCCGAGCGGTCGGACGTGAAGACGAAGCTGCCGGCGAGGCCCTTCCAGTCGACGCGGTACGCCTCGCCCTTCTCGGTCTGGCCCTCGAAGACTCCCGGCGCCATCCGGAACTCGGTCTCGCCGACGCCCGAGCGGCCGACGCGGCTCTGCATCTCCAGGGGCGGGATCGAGCCGAGCACCCGGGCCAGCTCGTCGTCGCCCGTGCCCTCGATCTGGAGGGTCGTGTCGACCGACGCCAGCGTCGGGGCGCCCGAGGCGCCGGACCGGAGCCAGTCGAACAGGGGCTCGGGGCCGTAGTGCAGGTCGTTGCGCATGCGGAAGGCGATGTCGTCCACGCCCTTCCGCTCGAGGCGCAGGTGGGAGACACCGCCGCCGAAGGCCCACCCGAGGCGCTCCTCGACCACGCGGGCGTTCATGTCCTCTTCCAGGGTCCGGACCAGCTCGTCGTGCGTCAGGCGTGCCTGATGGTGGCCGTAGACGGTCGCGGCGAGGGCGGCAACGGCCACGAGGCCGCCGGCCAGGGCGAGCTTCTTCATCGGAAGGTCCTCCGGGGCCCCTGCCAGTCCGGGGCTCGAGTGCACCCGGGGGTATCGGCTGGCAGGCGTCCGCCCTTGAAGCCGGATAGGGGCCCTGGGGCCTAGCGGGCCCCGGCGTCGGCCGGGGCGCGGGCAGGCTCCTGGGGGAGGGCCGCAAACTCTCCGGTCGCGGGAGGGAGGGCGTCGAAGACCGCGGCATCGGCGTCGCCGCCGGTCACGGCCATCGCGTACAGGAAGGGCAGGCTCGCCAGGGTGGGGCGGTCGTTCAGCAGCACGTGGGGCGTCCCCCGGATGCCCGTGGCGATCGCCAGGGCGAGGTCCTGCTCCAGCAGCTGCGTCGTCTCCGGCGATGCCATGCAGGCGCGCAGCTCGCGGGTGGGCATCACGTCGCCCGCGAGGGCGAAGAGCTGCTCCTGCGAGACGTCACCCCGGCGCCGGAAGAGCTCGGCGTCGAGCTCCCAAGCTCCCGGGCGGTTGCCGACGCAGAGGCGCGCCCGCGCGAGCATGCAGCGCTCCGGATGGTTGGTGCCCCCCGCGTGGGGATTGCAGGCGTGCTCGAGCGGGAACATGCGCGACTCGATGGACATCGAATCGGGCGGCACCGCCCGCAGCAGCTGCGCCAGCCCGTCGTGGAAGACCGCGCAGTGGGAGCAGCTGGCGTCGGTGAAGGTGGTGACCTTCACCGCCGCGAAGCGCGCTCCGAAGAGCGGCCGGGTCGGGGCGGCCGCGGGCGGCGAGGCCTGCCAGGCGGCGCGGGCGTTCGCGAGGAGCTGGCGCTGGTCGCGGGGGAGCTGGTCCAGCGCCGTGGTCAGGCGTACCAGCGGATCGTCCGCGCCAGAGGGCGGGCGGGCCGCCACGGCCCCGGCGCCCAGCGAGTCGCCGACGCGGGGCGTGGCGCGGCCGGGAATGAAGAGGAGCAGCGCGCAGGCCAGCGTCGCGAGCGCTGCCGCTGCGGCGCCCGCGCCGAGCCGCAGGGGCAGGGCGCGCCGGGCCTCGAGTCCCACGGCGGCTGCGTAGACCAGGACGAGTCCGTAGGTGATCAGGCAGTTGCTGCAGACGGAGCCCTCGCTGAGGCTCGTCGCCGCCAGCACGGCCACGGTCATGAGGCCGGCTGCGGCCGTGGCCAGGGTGCCCGACCACGCCGGCTCGGCCGCGCGGCCCCCGCGCAGCCGCAGCCCGGTCCACAGCGGCAGGGCCAGTGCGACCAGGCCCCAGACCACGCCCCACGCGGCCACCGGGAGCCCGGTCGCCGCGTGGATGCCGCTGGCGAAGGCGCCGTCCCAGAGCGCACCGCAGCCGCCGCCGAGGGCGCAGAAGGGGTCGCCGCCACGCCGTGCCACCAGCAGCTGCTGCCACAGGAAGGCGGCCCAGGCCGTGGCGCCGCCGGCGATTCCGGCCGTCAACGCCAGGGCGCCCGGGCGGGGTGCGCTGGGGGCTTCCGTGGCGCTCATGCAGGGGAGATTACGGGATGGGCGCCGGCGAGCCAGCGGCTCGCGCTGGCGCGCCGCGGGTCCCGACGCGCCGCTCACGGACGCGCCGGCCGGCCGCGCGCAGTACACTGGTGGAGGCCTTCATGCGAATCGCGACGCGTCGCGCGTGGGCAGTGTTCGTCGTCGGGGTGGCGCTCGCGCCGTTTGCGGCGTCCGGTGAGCGGGTGGAGAACTTCGCCCTGCTCGACGAGACCGGGCGCTTCCACGAGCTCTACCGGCAGCGCGGCGCACGCGCCGTGGTGCTGTTCGTCCAGGGCAACGGTTGCCCGATCGCGCGCGGCGCGGTCCCGGTGCTGAACGCGCTCCAGCGGGACTTCGCGCCGCGCGGCGTGGTCTTCCTGGCGCTGAACGCGAACCCCCAGGACGAGCGCGCCGACGTGCGCGCAGAGGCCGGCCACTACGGTCTCGAGGTGCCCGTGCTGCTGGACGAGACCCAGCTCGTGGCCGAGTCCCTGGGCATCGAGCGCACCGCCGAGGTCCTGGTGATCGATCCCGCCGGCTGGCGGGTCCTCTACCGCGGCCCGCTGGACGACCGCCTCGACTACGAGACCCAGCGGCCGGTCCGCCGGCGCTTCGCGCGGGAGGTGCTCGAGGGCCACCTTGCGGGCGATCC
>CAMYLJ010000059.1 GCA_947259215.1 uncultured delta proteobacterium | reverse complement strand
GGAGCGGGTCGAAGGAGATCCCGCGTCCCGGGTGCTGGCCGAGCTGCATCGCATCCGGCGCCAGCTCGTGGTGATCCGTCGCATCGGCTGGCCGCAGCGCGAGGCGCTCCGCAGCCTGGTGGTGGAGCACGGGCCTTTCATCGGTCCTGACGCCAAGGCCTTCCTGCGCAGCACCGAGCAGCACGTCACCCAGATCATGGAGGCGGTGGACTCGGCCCGCGACACGACGGGCGGCCTGGTCGACCTCTACCTCTCGAACCTGAGCCAGCGGACCAACGAGATCATGAAGATGCTGACCTTGATGGCGAGCATCTTCATCCCGCTGACGTTCCTCGCGGGCATCTACGGCATGAACTTCGAACTCATGCCCGAGCTGAGCGCGGCCTGGGGGTACCCGCTCGTGCTGCTCACGATGCTGGGAACCGCGGTGGGAATGCTCCTGTACTTCCGCCATCGCGGCTGGATCGGGTCCGCGGAAAAGGCGGACGAGCCCTAGCTGCGGTAGGCCTCCTTCCGGAGCCCGTACCGCTTCATCTTCTGATGCAGGGAGCGCGGGTCCATGCCCGCACGCTTGGCGGCTTCGCCCACCTGGCCGTGCGTCTCGCTGAGGATGCCGGTCAGGTAGCGGAGCTCGGCCTCCTCGAGGACCTCGCGGCGGACCTCGGCCCACGGCTTTCCGAGCCAGTCGGGATCCGCGTCGCGGGCGGCGTCGGCCGTCAGCTTGCCCAGCACGCGCGGCGCGAGCTCTTGCACCTCCAGCGGCAGGTCCTCCACCAGGATCTCCTCCGCGGTGCTCATGATCACCGCGCGCTCGATGGCGTTGCTGAGTTCGCGCACGTTCCCGGGCCAGGGGTAGGCCACCAGGGCCTGCATCGCCTCGGACGAGATGCCCTTCACGTCGCCGGCGATCCGTACGCGGAAGTGCTCGACGTAGCTCTGGGCGACCTCCGGGACGTCCTCCCTGCGCTCGCGCAGCGGGGGAAGCAGGAGGCTCACGACGTTGAGGCGGTAGTAGAGGTCGCTGCGAAAGCGCTTCTCGGCCACCTCGAGCGAGAGGTCGCGGTTGCTGGCGGCGATGAGCCGCACGTCCACCTCGATCGTGCTCTCGGAGCCCAGGGGCTGGACGCGGCGGTCCTCCAGAGCCTGGAGCAGCTTCACCTGCAGGTGGAAGGGCAGCTCGGTGACCTCGTCCAGGAAGAGCGTCCCGCCGTGGGCCAGCTCGAAGTGCCCCCGCCGCGAGCGATCCGCCCCGGTGAAGGCCCCCTTCTCGTGTCCGAAGAGCTCGCTCTCGAGGAGCGACTCCGTGAGCGCTCCGCAGTTCACGGAGACGAAGGGCTTGTCGGAGCGCGGCCCTTCGTTGTGCAGGGAGCGCGCCAGCAGGCCCTTGCCCACGCCGGTCTCGCCCAGGATCAGGATCGTGCAGTCCCGCGATGCGATCCGGCGAGCGCTCTTGAGGAACGTCCGCATGACGGGGCTGGAGGTCGCGTAGTCGCCCAGCCGGTAGTCCTCGTCGGGGATCGGCTGGAGCTGCGACTGCGTCTCGACCAGACGTCGCTCCGCCAAGGTCCTGAAGGTGTCGCGGAGCGCGGCGTCGTCGATCCCGAGGGACAGGACCGCGAAACAACCGGCGGCCAGGAGCTCGGCGTGTCCGGCCGCATCTTCCCCGGCGGTGAGCACGATGACCTCGGGAGCCTCGGGGACCTGGCGTACCTCTTGGATCAGCGCGGCGGAGAGGTCCTGGAGGGAGGACTGCTCGATCACGACCAGGTCGAAGGGCTGGCGTGCGAGCTGGCGCCGGAGCCCGTCCGTCGAATCGGTCGTCTTGACCAGGGACTCCGCCTCGTGAAGCGCTGCGCTGATACGGCGCCGCCCTGAACCGGCGTTGGCGACCACGAGACTGCGCAAGAACATCGGGCCCCCGGACTCCGAGCGGGTGGCGCGGCGCCGGCCGGGATCGGGCCCTCCCGATCCGAACAGCCCCGCAGGATTGGTTTCGAGGTTAGCCCGGCCTCCGAAGCCCGGGTACCAGCAGGGCTTTTCCGCCTCCTGCGGCCGCCGGACGAACGGGCACGGTGTTTGCTCAGCAGTCCGGGCGAGGCACGTGGCCGGCGCGCCGGCCAGATGGAGAGCCGACGATGACAGACCAGCCGAAGACTCCCCCCGCAGGCGACAAGCCGCCCCCGGCGCCCCGCCCGCCGATCCAGCGCGAGAAGCAACGACTGGCTCCGAGCGGACCGCCCCGGCCGAAGCGCTAGGCGCGCCCACCGCTTCTCGAGAGGCGTCCTTCCCTTCGGAGTCGTACGTAGTGCCGGACCGCTGCGAGAAGCGGATGGCGGCGCTCGCGGTCGCTCAGCGCGATCCGCACGTCCTGGTGGCGTTCGAGCTTCGTCAGCATGTACTCCTCCCAGCCTTCGAAGGTCCAGATGTTCTTCAGCCAGCGCAAGCGTGCGCGCCGCCGGCTGCGGCGCACGAACGCTGCGACGGCGGCCCTTGCGACGCGGCGCTCGGCATCGGAGCCCGAGCGACGGCCGAGCCCATCCGGATCGACCTGCACGCACCCGGCCGCCACCTGCGCCGCCATGGCGCGTCCGTAGACGTCCCGGAAGTGCGCGGCATCCGTGTCGAACAGATCCCGTGCGCGGGAAGGACCCTCGACCCGTTCTTCGCAGCGATAGCTGAAGGCGACGCTCTCCCGGGCCAGGGCCTCCACACTCAGCCCTTGCGTCGCCCCCGCAAGGGTCCACGCAGCGCACAGCGTCACGGACCGGGCGAGGGCCTCGCTGAGCCGCCGGCGCGCGAGATCGTCGCGGGTGAACACCAGCGCCACTCGCTTCGCGAGTCGCCCGAAGAGGTAGCTGTCGGGCGCGGAGGACGACGTGTAGTGGTCGAGGTCCGCGGAAGAGACGAGCGACAGCTTGCACCGCGCCCTCGAGCCATCGCCTGACGCGACCTCGCGACGGTAGACGCTGGGTGGCAGCACGGCATTGAGCCGTGCATCGAGCCAGCTGTGGTGAACGCGGTAGCTCTCGACCACGACGAAGAAATCCCAGTCGCTGCGGGGACCGGCCGTGCGGTTGAGGCGCGATCCGTAGAAGATGACGCCAACGAGATTCTCGCCGAACTCGTTCGAGAGCTCGGCGACGAGGGCGTCTGCGACCGCGCTCGGCGCCGCCACCGCGCCCCGCTCGACACACCCGATGAGTTCCGGATCGAGGGCGATTTCCACGGCGGCCCCCCTCACGCCCGCTCTGCCTCGACCGCATCGGTCGTCACCGCTCTCACTCGTGAGGGTGGGTTCCTTGGGCTGGCGCCGGCCGCGGTTTCTGGTCCGCGGGAACGAACTCGACCACGTCCGCCCGCACACGGACGCGGGGTAGAGCGAACAGCAAGAAGCTGCGCGACTGTTGCTCGAGGACGACGTTGGCGAGCGCCCAGGAACCGCCGGGCTCGAGGCCAGCGGCTTCGTAGAGCCGGTCGAGCGCGTTCGTGACGGACGTCGGAACGACGTTGAAGAAGATCAGCAGGACGAACCCGCGGCTCTCGCCCGTCACGCCGGTGCGCACCACGCGGTAGTTCGCCTGCGAGAGGCCGGTGCTCGTCGAGACGAGTGTCGTACCCTGCGCCGCCCCGGCCGGCGTCAGCGTCCCCGCCGGCACACCCGCAAGGCTCGCGCAGCCGACCGCGGCGACTGAGGCGATGAGCGCAGCGGCAAATCGGAGTCTCATCCCCGCACTGTAGCGAAGGGACACGGGGACCGGCCGCGCCGCGACCAGGCCGAGCTGCTGAATCTGAAGGCTCTCCGGTGTAGCATCGCGGTCGTCGGAGTGGATGACGGACCGATGGCCACGAAAGCCCGCTCTCGATCGAGAGACCGACGGAATCCCGGAGCCCAGGGGCGTCACCGCACCGGAGGGCGGCGAACGAGGCTGAGAACGGCGCCGAAGCTGCGGTTCGGCCGGTTCTTCCGGGTCGTCGTGAGCGAGACGCCCTTCGTGCGGATGCTGCTTCTGCTGGTCGTTCTCTGGTTGGGCTTCTCGGCCGCGCTCTACTTCAGCGAGCGCGGAAACGAGGGCACGACGATCTCCTCCTACGGCAACGCCTTGTATTGGGGAATCGCCGCGTTCTCGACGGCCGGAATCGCCGACACCCCGCAAGGGGGCACTTCCCAGCTCGTGGGAGGTATCTGGATCGTCGTGGGCTCGCTGGTCTTCTTCGGTACGATCGTCGGCACCATCACCGCCTATTTCATGCGTCCCCTGCAGCGCCCAGCCAGGCGGATCGTCGAGACCATCGAGTACAATCTGGAACATCTCGAGGATCTTTCCGTGGACGAGCTGGATCTGCTCAAGGAGACCACCGACGCGCTCATCGAACACGTCGAGCGCCTCAAACAACGACAGCCGGCCGGAAATGCCGCGGGCAAGGGCTAGCACCGAAGCTACTCCCGGCCGCTGAACTCGTTGATGTCCATGGCGAAGTCGGATCCGTCGGTCACGACGAGGGCGCCCTCCGAATCGTGCTCGTAGCGAAGCGCGTCCGGATCCACGGAGTCCGGCAGCAGGTTCACGATCATCAGGTTGTCGAAGAAGATGACCCGGGTCCGGGCACCCCGCTTGCGAACGAACTCGCCCCTCGAGCCGTCGTAGACGAACAGGCGTCCGCGCACCCGGAACCCGTGCTCGGAGCACACCTCCACCTCTCCCGCAAAGTGACGCCTCGCGTCCTCCGGAAACTGACGCCGTTCGATCAGGTGGACCCGCTGCTCCGGCTCAAGCAACATCAGGCCCCCGCCGGCCCGTCCGAGGAGGTCGCAGGCCCGGGCACGGTCGAGGCCCCGGCGGCCTCGCCCCCGTGAGCTCGCGGGCCCAGGCCAGGGCCTCGGCCTGGGTCTCCTCCCACAGGTAGAAGCCCGATCCCTCGACGGCAAAGCCGCGGCCCGACCGAGGCACGAACGCTGTTCGACGCTTCATCGCTCGTAGTCTCCATGGGCCCACACGGGCCCCGTGCTCGCTTTGGAAAGCAACTCCCGTGCCCGGGATCGGGGAACCCGGGCCGAGCTGCAACTCTGCGTTTCTTTGACGATTCGGGCGCTCGCGCGGGGACGGAGTTCACCAGCGGCAGGAGTGGGAATCGGATGCGATCCACCGAACAGGAGCCGCTGCACCCGATTCCTGGTGACGACTGGCGCGGCCCAGCCGGCGACACGAGCTCAGGATACGGACGGGTCGCCTTCGTCTCCGCGTTGGCGGAGTGACTCGATCTTCGCCCGGCTCGAGCGAACGCCCTGCTCGAGCTTCTCCATCTCCTTCAGCTTGGCTTCCACCTCCGGAAGCCCCGCGAAACGGGCCTCGTCCTCGGCGTCTTCGTGGAGCGCGTACACGGCACGACCGAGCTCGGCGTAGGCGCGCTCCAGCTGCCGCCGCAGCTTGATCTGCTCGGCCTGGAGCGCAGCGCGCGACCGGCCCCTCGACAGGGTCTCGCCGCATCGCTTCGCCCACCGCGCGGCGGTGTCGGCAGCGCCTCCGGCGAGTGCACGCAGTCTGCCGCCGAGAGCTTCTGCAGACTCACCGGCTTCCTCTTCCCGTTTCTTGGTCTGGGCGGTCTCCATGATCGGTACCTCCTCGTACAAGCAAGACCCGACGCGTGTCACTTCCCCGCCGGCACGAAGTCCTTGATCTCGAGCAGCTTGTCGCCGGATTCGTCCTCTGTGACGTTGCCGCGCACGGTGACGCGCCGGCCGTCCGCCTCGCGGAGCTTTTCGGCCTTGCGGCCCGTCACCAGGTAGTCGCCATCGTCGGTTTCGAGGTAGATCTGGACGATTCCCTCTTCGGGATCCTCGTCCACCATGACGGTGCCGGTCACGGTCGCGGAATTCGCGGCGGCCGGCGAGGGACCAAGGGCGAGGCCGGCCAGGAGGCCGACGGACAGGCCCCAGAGAAGCACGTGCTTGCGGTTCATCATCGCCGTTCCCTTCGTTGAGACGCAGCCAGGAGGACCGCGCCCAGATCTACCAACACTTCCTCGGCCGGCTCGGGTTGGAGCGCCGACCCAAACCCTTCATAGCAACGTTCATGCCAGCTCTGTCCGAGGAGTGAGCGCATCTGGCCAACCCAATGTCCCTCGTGGGGAATCCGTCCAGGTTCGGCAGGGCACGCGGTGGCAGCGACCAGACCGGATCTTCCACCTCCGACTGGATCCGGATGACACGCATCCGATCCAGAGAAGGCGCCCGGAAGATGCTCTTCGAGCAGCGCCCTAGGGCACTCCGCCTGCCGCGGCCCCGCTAGAGCATCCGGGAGAGCGCCGTCGCGATGCCGAGGAAGCTGAAGAATCCCGCCACGTCGGTCACCGTGGTCAGGATGATCGAGGACGACTGGGCGGGATCCTGGCGCAGCGCCGTCAGGATCATCGGGATCGTCGCACCCGAGAGCCCAGCCAGGGTCATCGAGATCACCATGGAGATGCCGATCACGAAGGCGAGGCCCGCCGAACCGCTCCAGAAGAAGACGGCCGTCGAGGTGGCGAGGGCCACGGCGAGGCCGTTGCCGGCCCCGGCCGCGACCTCCTTCAGGGCCACGGGCAGCCACTGGCGCACCCGCACCTCGCGCAGCGCGAGGCCGCGCATGGTCACCGCCAGCGCCTGGGCGCCGGTATTGCCCGACTGGCCCGCCACCACCGGCAGGAGCACCGCCAGGGCCGTGAAGGCGGCGATCGTCTCCTCGAAGAGCCCCACGACCGAGGCCGCCAGGAACGCCGTGAGGAGGTTCACGAGCAGCCAGGGCAGCCGCTTGCGCACGGCGAAGAGCGGCGGGGAGAGCGCCCGCTCGTCCCGGCTGGCGCCGACCATGGTCACCGCATCGGCTGTGGCCCGATCCTGGGCGGCCGTGAGGAGCTCGTCCTGGCGCAGGACGCCGACCACCCGGCCGTCGAAGTCCACCACCGGCAGGCTCCCGATGCGGTGCCGCTCGAGCTCCGCGAGGACCTCGGTCTGCGATGACGTGGCCTGCACGCTCGGCGTCGGCGACCGCATGATCAACTCGAGGGGCGTCCCGGAGGGCGCGAGCACCACCTCCTCGAGGCTCACGGATCCGAGCAGGTGATCCTCGATATCGACCACGAACACGTCCTGGACGCGCCGCCGCCGGAAGGTCCGCAGCCGGCGCACCACGTCGCGCACCGTGGCGTCGGGGCGAAAGGTGGTGATGCGCGGGTCCATGAGACCGCCGGCCGAGTCGTGGGGATAGCCGGCCAGGTCCCGCAGCTCCGCGGCGAGATCCGGGCCCACCGTCGCGAGGCAGGCGTCGCGCTCCTCCAGGTCGAGCCGGGCCAGCAGGTGGGCGGCGCGGTTGGGCTCGAGAGCCCGCAGGAGGCTCCGCGTCCTGGCGTCGCCCAGCGCCGCCAGGATGCGCGCGGCCCGGTCCGGCGTCAGTCGTCGGAGCACTGCCGCCGTCCGCTCCGCGGTCTGGCGCTCCAGAAAGGGGACGATCTCGGCCACCGGGGCCTGCTCCAGAACCAGCGCGGCCCCGTCAGGGAAGCTCTCCAGGGCCAGCAGCGCCAGGGCCGCGTGGGCGTCGTTCTGCTTAGCGACCATGCGGCGGCCCTCCCTCGCGCGGCGCGGGCGTGGACAGCATGTCGACCACGGCCGCGGCGCCGGTGCGGAACAAATCTCCCAGGGCCCGCGCCGTCACGGAGGGGTCGCCGCGACGCGCGCGCAATGCGTCCTCGAGCTGCCGGAAGGCGCGGTAGCGGACGGCGCCCAGGTAGACGCCGCTGCGGTCGACGACCGGAAGCGCGTGCACCACCCGCCAGGCCGGGTGCGAGACGACCGCCACCCGATCCGCCTCGGCCGGGAGGCGGTGGACACTCCGGGACATGAGGGATCCGAGCGTGGCGTCGCGCGGCGCCACCAGAAGCTCGCGCTGGTTGAGAACGCCGACCAGGCGCTGCTCCCGGTCGACGACGTAGAGGTTGTAGCGGGCCGCGTGTGCCGCCTCGCGCACGCGCTCCACGGCCTCCTCGGCGGTCAGGTCCTCGGGCAGGGCCAGCACCTCCGGGTCCATGAGCGCACCCGCGCTGCCTTCCGGGTAACGCAGCAGCGACTCGAGGGCGCGGGCACGCCGGCTCCGCAACGCCGCGAGGATCGGAGCGCGGACCTCCGCGGAAAGGCCGCGCAGGAAGATCGCCGCCACGGCCACCGGAAGCTCGCCCGCGATCGCGCCGGCCCGATCCGCGGGAATCGCTGCGAGAGCACGTCTCGCTGCGCCCGGGGCCATCTGCGCCAGCATGGCGGCGCAGGACTTCAGCTCGGCGCTCCTGAGAAGTCCGGCAGCGGCCTCCACCGGCAGCCGCTCGACCACCCGCGCCGCCTCGCCCGGGTGCGCCGCCAGGACCCGCAATGCCAGCTCGCGCTCCAGCTCCATCGCTCCCTCCTCCGGGAAACCCTTCCCTTCCGCAGCGAAGCACGCCGGCCCCTGCCGTTGCAAGCCCTGCGCTCCCGGTTGTGCCAGCCGCGGTACGCTTCGAGACAGCCCGGAGGCCCGTAGCGGCCGTCCCCGAGGCACAGGAGGAAGCATGTCCGAGATCTTCGATGTCGACGCCTGGCGGCAGGTGCTCGTGAACTCCGTCGCCGAGCTGGGGCAGACGCTGGCGGCGTTCCTGCCCAAGCTGGTCGCCACCTTCGTCATCCTGATCGCGGGCTGGCTGGTCTCGCGCCTGGTGGCCACCCTGGCGGAGCGGGTGATCCGCCGGGTGGGGCTCGACCGCGCGGCGCGGCACGTGGGCGTCACGGGGACCCTCGAGCGCGCGGGTCTCGCCGCACCCGCCTCGCGGATCGTGGCGCAGCTCGTCTTCTGGGTGCTGATGCTGACCTTCCTCCTCTCGGCCGTGGAGACGCTGGGGCTGACGGCGGTGACCGGGACGATCGACCGCCTGATCGGATTCCTGCCGAACGTGATCGCGGCGGCCCTGCTCTTCCTGCTCGGTCTCCTGCTGGCGCGTCTCGTCCGCAACCTGGTGAGCTCCGGGGCCGCCGCCGCGGACCTGGGTGCCGCGGCGCGGCTCGGCGCGCTGGCGGAGACGACGGTGGCCGTCGTCGCGGCGGCCGTGGCTCTCGAGCAGCTCGGCATCGAGACCTCGGTCGTGGTGATGGTGCTGGCCGCGGTGGTGGGCACGCTGGCGCTCACCCTCGGCATCGGCCTGGCCCTCGGCGCGCGCCCCGTCGTCAGCCAGATCCTCGCGGGCCACTTCCTGCGCCAATCGCTCCCGCCGGGCGGCACGGTCGAGGTGGCCGGCCGTCGCGGCGTGGTCGAACGGGTGGGCGCCGTGGAGACGCTGCTGCGCGACGAGGAGCGCGCCTGGAGCATCCCCAACGGGCGCCTGCTCGACGAGATCGTCCTGCGCTGACGGCCCGGTCCATGGGACGGGCAGGTGCCAGACGGCCTGCGGGGACCCGCCCGGGGATCGGCTACGCTGCGCCTCTCGCGCCCGCTGCGGGCCATGACGCGCCCCCTCCGCGAAAGGGACCGACTCCTGAGTCTCGGAACGAAGATCGTGATCGGCCTCGTGCTGGGCATCGCGGCCGGGCTCTTCTTCGGGGAGCTCTGCCGCCCGCTCAAGGTCGTGGGCGACACCTTCGTCGCGCTCCTCCAGATGACGGTCCTGCCCTACATCGTGGTGGCCCTGATCGCCAACGTCGGGCGCCTGTCCCTGGCTCGGGGCCGCACGCTCCTGGGGAGGGCCGCCGTCGTCTGGCTGCTGCTTCTGGTTGCGGGACTGTGCGTGCTGCTCTTCATGTCCCTCTCCTTCCCCGACCGCGCCGTGCCGTCCTTCTTCAGCGCGCGTCTCGTGGCGCCGCCCGAGCCCCCCGATTTCCTCGCGTTCTTCGTCCCGACGAACGTCTTCCAGTCGCTGGTCACGAACGCGGTGCCGGGGGTCGTGCTCTTCTGCATCTGCGTCGGTGCCGCGCTGATCGGCATCCCGAACAAGGACAGCGTGATCCGCGGTCTCGACACCGTGGGAGAGGCCATCGCCCGGGTCAACGGCTTCTTCATCGGGCTCACCCCTTACGGTGTCTTCGCCATCGCGGCGGCCGCCGCCGGCACCATGACCGTGGCCGAATTCGGCCGGCTGCGCGGCTACCTCCTCGTCTACAGCTTCACCTCCTTGATCCTCGCCTTCTGGCTGCTGCCCATGCTCGCCGCGGCCTGCACCCCCTTCCGCTACCGCGACATCCTGCGGACCAGCAGTGACGCCCTGTTCACCGCCTTCGCCACCAGCAAGGTCCTGGTGGTGCTGCCGATGATGATCGATCGTACGCGGCAGCTGTTCCGGGAGGGAGAGGCGGAGGTCCCGGAGACCGCGCCCTGCATCGACGTGCTCTACCCCCTCGCCTACCCCTTTCCCTACCTGGGCAAGGTGCTCACCCTGCTCTTCATCCCCTTCGCCGCGGCCTTCGTCGGACGCACGCTGCTGCTCGACGACTACCCCGGGCTCTTCGGCCTGGGGGTGCTGAGCCTGTTCGGGGGCCCGCTCCTCGCCATCCCCTTCCTGCTCGAGCTGAACGAGCTGCCGTCGGACATGATGCAGCTCTTCGTGCTTTCCGGCGTATATACGGGCCGGGTCGGCGATCTCGTAGGCGTGATGAACCTGGTCACGTTCACCATCATCACCACCTGCGCGCTGACCGGGTTCCTGCGCATTCGCTGGCGGGTGCTCGGGCTCGTGCTGGGGGTCGGCGCCGGACTGGTGCTGGCGGCGGGGGCGTCGAGCCGGGCCTACCTGGACACGGTGAAGGACAGCTACCAACGCGACAAGATCCTCGCGGGCATGCATCTCCAGAGCGCCGGCGACACGGTCGAGGCCCGCGTCGTGGAGCGCCCGGAACCCAACCCGGTGCGCCTGCGGCCGGGCCAGTCGCGGCTCGAGCGGATCCGCGAGCGCGGCGTCCTGCGGGTGGGCTTCAACGACGACAACCTGCCCTACGCGTTCCGCAATGGGCGGGGCGAGCTGGTGGGGCTCGACGTCCAGATGGCCCACTGGCTGGCTCGGGACCTGGGCGCCACCCTGGAGTTCGTCCCCTTCGAGCGCGGGAGCCTCGCCGCGCAGATCTCCGCCGACCATTTCGACATCGCCATGTCGGGCCTGGTGGGGACCCTCGCCCGGTCCCAGAAGATGAAGCTGTCCGAACCCTACCTCGAGGCGACCTTCTCCCTGGTGGTGCGCGACTACCGGGCCCGCGAGCTGGGCGACGCCGAGCGGCTGGCGCGCAGCGGATCGCTCCGCGTGGGCATCCTGACCGAGAGCCAGTTCACCCGCGCCCTGGGCTTCCTGGCCCCCCGGGCGGAAACCGTCATCGTGCTCTCCACGCGCTGGTACTTCGAGGAGGCCCACGACCTCGACGCCCTGATCCTGAGCGCCGAGGCGGGCGCCGCCTGGACCATCCTGTACCCGGGCTTCCAGGTCGTGGTGCCGACGCGGCACAAGATCGCCATGCCGATGGTCTACGCGCTGCCCGACGGCGACGAGGACTGGGCCGAGTTCGTGGACTTCTGGGTCTCGTTCCAGAAGGGCATGGGAGGCGTCGGCAGGCTCTACGACTACTGGGTGCGCGGAGAGACGCCCGGGGGCCGGTCGCGGCGCTGGAGCGTCCTGCGCAACGTCCTGGGCGACTAGCGGTCGGCGTAGGATTCGTCCGGAGTGGAGCGCCACGAAGGCGCTTCCGGGGCGCGTCCCAGGGCTCGCGCCCTCCAGGGCCGAGCTCGTCCTCAGCCGCGCGTCTCGCTCCCGACCGGACGCAGGGCGCGCAGCTCGGAGGCGATCACGCTGAGGGCGCTCGAGCTGGCTGCGGAGGCACGCCGCTGTAGATCGCGCACCCGCCCGATCCGCTCCGCATTCTCCGCGAGGTAGTCCACCACGGCGCCATCCAGGTCGTCCGGCCTGCGGCGGAGCAGGGTCTCGGTGATCTGGCGCTGGAGATCGAGCATCTCCCAGCGCAGATCGACCAGCATCATGCGGTCCCACAGGCTCGCGCCGTCCGCCTGGGTCAGGCGGGCGTAGACCCAATTGATGCCGGTCGCGTCGCCGAGCTGTGCGTACGCGCGTGCGGCGCTGATTGCAGGAACGGCGACGCGCTCACAGACGTGCAGGATGTTCAGGCCGCGATCGGCGAGCGCGAGGCCGGCCAACTCGGCGGCGAGATCCTGCGGGAGCCCCTTGCTCTCCAGCCGCGCGCGACGCTCGCCCAGACGGACCACCTCGCCCTCCGAGAGATAGTCGGACATGGCGGCGCGCAGCGCGTCCAGGCCGGTGCGCAAGCGGTCCACCCGGCCGGCGTCGAGTCCCGGGGGCGCGCTGTGCATCAGGTAGCGCGCCACCTCGCGGACGCCCTCGTCCAGCTCCACCAGCGCCAGATGGATGCCGTGGCGCGAGGCGTCCACGCACTCGAGCAGGCGACGCCGGTACTCGGGCGCGCGCAACACGTCCTCCGCCTCGAGCATCGCGCTGGCGGCCCGGACGACGTCCACCCCCAGCTCCTGCGTGAGCGCTGGAAACAGGGTCGCACCGCCGGCGTCGACGAGCCGGTTCACCAGGCCCAGCGCCGTGATCTCGCGGCGCAACCGGTGCGAACCGAGGGACGCGCGGAACTCCTCGCAGAAGCGTTCCGGGAAGTACGCGCGGAAGATCGGGTCCAGGCCCGGCTCGTCGGGTAGCGCGCTGCGCGCGAGTTCGGCCTGGGCCTGGAGCTTGGCCAGGCCGAGCAGGACGGCGAGCTCCGGCCGGGTGAAGCCGAGCCCACGCGCCGCGCGATCGTGTACGGTGGTTGCGTCCGGCAGCCTCAGCTCGGCCGGGGCGAGCTGCGCGGCTTCGCAAAGGGATTCGACCACCCGCAGGAAGAGTTCGGGATCATGCCGGGAGCGCAGCTCATCGAGCGAGATGCAGTGCACCTGGCTGCGGTTGTGGGCCAGGACGCTCTCGCACGCGTCGTCGGCAACGGCGAACAGCAGGGCGTGCCGCTGGCGCGCCGAGAGCTGCCCAGAGCGCACCAGGGGCGCCAGCGCGATCTTGTAGTTGACCTCGTGGTCGGAGAGGTCGACGCCGGCGCTGTTGTCGATGGCGTCCGTGTCGAGGCGCACGCCCCGCAAGGCCGCTTCCACGCGCGCGGCCTGGGTCAGCCCCAGGTTGCCGCCCTCGCCGACCACCCTGGCGCGCAGCTGCGTGGCATCGATGCGCACGGCGTCGTTGGCGCGGTCACCGGCGTCGGCGTGGGTCTCGAAGGACGCCTTCACGTAGGTCCCGATCCCGCCGTTCCACAGCAGGTCGACCTCCGCGCCAAGGATGGCCCGCACGAGGGCCTGGCCGTTCGTGGTCTCGCTGTCGATGCCCAGGGCCTCCCGGAGCGACGCGGGCACCGGAATCCGCTTCGCGCTGCGCGCATGGACGCCGCCCCCCGCCGAGATGAGGTCGCTGCGATAGTCCGCCCAGCTCGAGCGGGGCAGCGCGAAGAGCCGTTTGCGCTCCCGCCACGCCACATCGGGATCCGGATCGGGATCGAGGAACACGTGGCGGTGATCGAAGGCAGCCAGCAGCCGCCCCCGGCGCGCCAGCAGCATGCCATTCCCGAACACGTCGCCCGACATGTCGCCGATGCCCACCACGCTGTACGAAGCGCACTCCGCATCGATGCCGAGCTCAGCGAACTGGTGCTTCACGCACTCCCACGCGCCGCGGGCGGTGATGCCGTACTTCTTGTGGTCGTAGCCTTCGGACCCTCCCGAGGCGAACGCGTCCCCCAGCCAGAAGTCGCGTGCCACCGCGATCTCGTTGGCGGTGTCCGAGAGGTGGGATGTGCCCTTGTCCGCCGCCACTACCAGGTAGGGATCGTCACCGTCGAGCCGGCGGACTCCGACCGGCGGGATCACGTGGCCGTCTGGATCCAGGTTGTCGGTCACGTCGATCAGGCTCGTCACGAAGACCCGATACTGCTCGTCCGCCAGGGCCCGCGCCTCGCCGGGCGAGAGCCCCGCTCGCCGCAAGACGAAGCCGCCCTTGGCGCCCACGGGCACGATCAGCCCGTTCTTCAGCATCTGCGTCATCATGAGCCCGAGGATCTCGACGCGCAAGTCGTCCGCGCGATCGCTCCAGCGCAAGCCTCCGCGAGCCACCGGTCCGCCCCGCAGGTGGATGCCGAGGAGCTCGGCCGAGTGCACCACGATCTCCCGGTGCGGCACCACACCCGAGAGCTCCTGGACCTGGTCCGACGCCAGCTTCAGGACGATGCGGTGGGGCGAGCCGCGCGGCGCGAAGAAGTGGGTCCGCACGGTCGCTTCGACGAGGTTGCAGAGGCCGGCGAGCGCCCGGTCCTCGTTCAGGGAGAAGATGCGATCGCGATAGGTCTCGAAGGTGGCGCGCAGCCTCTCCGTGTGCTGGCTGCGCCCCGCTTCCTCGAGCGCAGGATCGTGGCGCGCCTCGAAATACCGGACCAGGAGGCGGACCGCCAGCGGGTTCTCGAGCAGCACCTGGCGTAGGAACGGCCGCGACAGCGTCCCCTGGATCTGGAGGAAGTACTCGACGTACGCGCGCAGCAGATCGACCTCGCGCCAGTCGAGACCGGCGCCGAGCACCAGGCCGTTCAACGAATCGCTCGCGACGTGCCCGAGGAGCGCAGCGGCCAGGGCCTCGGACAGTCGGAGCGCGATGGCGTCCAGGTCCTCCTGGCTCGCGCCGAGCGGTAGGATGCGCAGCGACTCCACCGCCACCGCCGGACGGCCGCTCGGCTCCACCCGGGCCAGCTGCGCGTCGAACACGCGAATCCCGAAGTGGTCGGCGACGTGGACGATGTCCGAAAGCAGCGGAGGCTCCTGCAGGTAGATGCGCAGGATCGCGGTGGCCCGCTCCTCGTCCCCGTGAACGAAGTAGAGCGCGAACTGGGGAAGGCCGGTCTCGGCGAGCCCTTCCAGGGCCTGCACGTCGCGTACGGCGTCGAGCGGCTGGGTGCGGTTGCGAAGCGCGTCGGGGAAGGCCGTCTCGTAGCGGGCGCCCAGCTCCGGGGCTTCCGCGTCGCCGTACCTCTGCCGGAGCGCATCGAGAAGCTGGTCCTCCCAGGGCGAGCAGGCCAGGCGGATCGCCTCCTCGAGCTGCGGGGCCTCTGCGTGCAGCCGGTGCCCCTCGCCGGAAGTGCAGAAGCAGTGGACTATCGCCGTGTCCTCGTCGAGGAAAGACGTCCGGTCGTCGATGTAGGCGGCGCCGGTGCGCTCCTCCAGAAGCGCGCGGATCTCGCCGCGCAGATCCTCGCGATAGTGCTCTCGAGGCAGCAGCACGGCGGCGTAGAGCGCCCGGCCGCGCGGATGAAGACGCAGCACCAGCCGCACGCGCTTCGAGCCGGCGGCCTCGACCAGCTCCTTCAAGAGGCCCTCGAGGGCATCGACGTCGGCGCCGATCAGCAATTCCACCGGCGCGGAGTCGAAGGCGGCCAGCACGGACTTGTGGCGGTGCGACCCGTAGGAGACGCCCAGGCGCTCCAGGATCGTGGTCAGGCGCTCCGCGAGGAGGGGCACCTGGGAGCCCGGCGTGCGTAGTACCCGCAGCGTGAACAGGCCAACGAGGATGGTGAAGCCGATCACGCGACCCCGGTCGTCGTGCTCCTTGATCAGGATGCGGTCGAGGCGGCCGGAGCGGTGGATGCGCGACTCCATGTGGGACTTGCTGATCACGATGATCCGTGGGTCCTCGAGGTCGTCGAGGATCTCCGCAGGGACGTCGGCGCCGCGGCGCGCCTTCGCCAGCCGGCTCGAGGCATCGTCGCGCCACATGCCGAGGCCGGTTCCGGGCAGGGCGCTGACCTCGTACGTGTCGTCCTGGCGCTCCACCCGATAACGCCGCATGCCCACGAACACGAAGCGACCGTCGATGATCCAGTCGAGGAAGCTCTGGACCCGGGTCACGCGCTCGGCGCCGCCTTGGATGGAAGGGCCGGTGTACTCGAGGCGCGCCATGAACTCGCGCAGGGCCCGGACCATGCGGCGATGGTCCGCCGTGACGTCGGCCACCCAGCCCATCACCTCGCGGACATTCTCCTCGAGCTTCGCCAGACGCTCGGGCTCGAAGCCCGGCGCGAACTCGACGTACACGTAGGACTCGCCGGGCTCGCCGCTGCGGGCCGCCTCCAGGCCCGCGATCTGCCCCTGGGCGTCGCGGTGCACGTGCATCACCGGATGGATCACGAGGCGCTCCTGCACGCCGAGCCGGGCCAGCGCGAGGCGCAGACTGTCCACGATGAAGGGCCGGTCCTCCTGGAGGACCTCCACGACCGTGTGGCCCGGCCGATCCTCCGGGTTGCGGGCGCGCACCTTGAGCTCGCCGGGCGCGCGCCGCGAGGCCCACTCGAAGGCCTCGAGGGCCAGGGTGGCCAGTATGCTCTCGCCGCCGGCGGGGTGGGAGTCCAGGCCGAGCAGGAAGCGCGCCGCGAACTCGGCGAACAGCGCGCGCCGCGCGCCGTCCAGCCGCCCGCCCGCCGTCCCGATCAGGCGGTCCAGCTCCGCAGAGGAC
>CAMYLJ010000058.1 GCA_947259215.1 uncultured delta proteobacterium | reverse complement strand
AGGACGTCGAGCGGTTCTTCGAGCAGGCCCCGCTCTTCGAGAACATGATCGTCGCTTCGGGAATCCGGCTCATCAAGTACTGGTTCGAGGTGGGCTTCGAGGAGCAGCAGCGGCGCTTCCGCGGCCGGATGGAGGATCCGACCAAGCACTGGAAGCTCAGCCCGACGGACCTCGAGTCCCAGCGGCTCTGGTACGAGTACTCACGCGCCCGCGACGAGATGTTTTCCCGCACTCACACGGGCATCGCTCCCTGGTACATCGTGCCCTCCGATGACAAGAAGCGCGCACGCCTGAACTGCATCTCGCATCTGCTGTCCCAGTTCCCCTACGAGAAGATCCCCTTCGAGGTGCCCGAGATCCCGAAGCGCAAGACCAAGCACCAGTACGACGACCAGGCCTCGCTCGTGGGGCGGAACTTCGTGCCGGAGAAGTACTGAGGTGGGTGGCGACCGGAGGCGTCCCTACGCCGCCTTCCATCGCATGGACGGCCGCTTCTTCGACCTGGCGCACTCACCGAGATAGAGGTTGATCAACGTCTGGTAGGGGATCTCGGTGTCCTCCGCGAGCTTCTTGAAGTACGTGAGGGTGTCCTCATCCAACCGGATCGTGATCTGCTTCTTCAACCGGCGCGCGTACGGGTTCTTCTTTCCCTTCGAAAAGTCATAGCTCTTTCTCATGATCTCCACCGTTCGTCGTATTGCTTCCGCTCGGACCGCGTGGCCTTCCACGCCGAGATGATTCGGATCATCTCATCTTGCTCGCGATAGCAATGGCACACCACGAGTGTGCGCAAGGTGGCACTCAGTCCAAGCAGAAGGAATCGCTCCTCGTCCTCGCTATCTGGATCCGCGATCAGAGATCCGACACCCTCACAAAATAACTACACTGTAGTGCCTTCGCAAGGGGCGCCTTCTCGAGATCCGCGAGAAGCTGGGCCTGCTGCCCAACACCGAAGTGGAGTTCGAGATCGTGGGGCAAGCGGTCCGGATGCGGAAGGTCCGCCCCGCCAAGGCCGCGGGGCATCGCGGTGAGTCGATCGTCCAGCGACTGCGTGGCCGCGGGTCGTTCCCCGTGTCGTCACGGGCTCCGGAGGAGACGCTCGAGGAGCAGGTCCTCCAGATCCCGTCGCGCGTCAAAGACCGCGAGAACGGTCACGGTGTCGCCTTCGATGCGATACACGAGGCGATACGGCCTGATCACCAGCTCGCGCCACGTGCGCATCTGAAAGCGGGCCAGCTCGGGCACCACTCGACCACGCGCCGGGCTGGACTCGAGGCTGGCCGCGCGAGTCTCGATCTGCCGCAACAGACGCTCCGCACCCTGCTCGGACTCCACCGCCACGAAGGCCACGATCTCCTCGAGGTCGCGGACCGCGACCTCGGCCCACTGCACGCGAAAGCGGCGCCTAGCCATCCCGAGTGGTTCGCTCGATCGCCCTTCGCGCCCTTCGGAATGCCTCCGCCTGCTTGACCGTGCGACCGCGTTCGACGTCGGCCTCTCCCTGGGCGAGTGCTTTGAGCAGGGCCATGGCCGCTCGCCAACGGTCATAGGTCTCGACGTCCATCACCACGACCTTTGCTTCCCCATTCTGGGTGATGGTGATCGGACGGCCCTCCTCGCTGACCTCGCGCACCAGGTCCGCGGTCTTGCTCTTGAGGTGGGTGATGGGTCGCACGTCTCTTCTGGCGGGCATGCAGCGCTCCGAGATCGGACAGAATTTAGTACTGAATTCTGACCTAACCACACGACGGGTGCAAGCAGCCTGGGCCCGGCGGGCTCCGGGAGCGGCTGGTACTCGAGCGACGCCCGACAAGGAGCCGAGGACGGGGGCGTGGCGGCGATTCCAGGCCGGCTTCTAGGGGATCCTGCCGATCGAGGAGAGGCTCTGAGCAGCGCCTTCGCTTGACGGGCGGGCTCCGCGACGGGCGGGCCTCGGCCGATTGGGCCGACTACCGCCTGCGACGCGCCCCACCGAGCAGAGCGCCGCCCACGGCACCCGCGGCAGCGCCCTTGCCGGCATCCCCGGCGATGGCGCCGATGGCGGCACCCTTGGCCGCGCCGCCGGCGGCGTTACCGACCGGAGTGTCGCTCGTGACGCGCCGAGTGCCGCCGAGCAGCGCACCCCCAGCGGCACCGGCGGCAGCGCCCTTGCCGGCATCCCCGGCCACGGCGCCGATGATGGCGCCCTTGGCGGCGCCGCGCGCCGAATCCCCAACGACCTGGTCGCCGGTTCGCTGCGCGTACGCAGGCATGGATGCCGCACCGAGGGCCGCAGCCAGTGCGGTAGCCAACAGTCTTCGATTGTTCGTCATCTCGTGTCTCCTGCTCCGAACGTGTTACTCCAGAATCTTGGCCGAGCATACGCCGAAGCCGAGGAAGCCTTCGTCTTCGCGCAAGACCGTGAGTGTGAATCCCCCATTCTTGGTGTTGACCCGCATCGCCCACGGATGGCCGCCGTCGACGCCTTGCAGAAGGAGGGCTTCCCCTTCGGTGGACGAGCTCGTGATCTTCGACGTACGGATGGTGCCATTCTCGTGCCGGCTTTCGATGGTGCCCGCGTCCACGTCGAACCGCATCAGCGCCGGCAGGTTCACTGCCGCCGGTAGCGCCCGTTCGCAGGCCTCGAACGCCCCGCATGCGACCGCCTGCTGCACCGCGCAGAGTGCCTGCTTCGGCGCCTCCGCCGAGGCGGACAGGGCACAGATCGTCACGGCGACCGCCACCGCACTCGGATAGCCAAGAAGTTTGAACTTCATTGCTGGTCTTCGTCGTCTCGGCGTTATCGACCTGGTCTCTGTCCGGCGAAGGACCACGCCTCCAGCGATTCGGACAGGCCGCATGCTACGCATCGCGCCGATGGTAGCCAACAGCGCAACGCGATGTCGACTCTGCATTCCGCGCCAACTGCTCCCGGATCGAGCATCGCTGTCGCAGGATTGATTCGGCGTGTTGTTCTGGCGTCTGCGGCAGAACGGGCTGACGGTGCGGCAGCAGCGCATCGAGCCGATCGAGGTGAAGCCCCTGCGCTGGCCCGCCGGAGACTGATTTGGGGCAGCGTCTCGCAGACGAGTTGACCTTCCGCGCACCCGGCCGGTGATGGACGCACTGGTCGGGTTGCGCGGCAGTCAGCCTTTCGGACGATCCCGGGGACCGGCGCGCTGCTCGAGCGACCCCGAGCCGGGCCCAGGACTAGGACAGGGGCCGGCGGGCCAGCTCCCTCGCGTGCTCGATCTCTTCCCGATAGGCACTCGGGGGCACGCCCGCCCGTCGCCGGAAGAAGCGCGTGAAGTGCGCCGCGTTGGAGTAGCCGAGCTCCTCGGCGATCTCGCGCACGGAGGCGCGGTCCTCCTGGAGCCGTACCACGGCCCTCGCGAACACCAGATGGTGCACGACGGCGCGCCAGGAGGTGCCTTCCTCCGCCAGCCGGCGGCGCAGGCTGCGCGGGCTCGTCCCCACCAGCTCGGCCGCGAGTTCCTGGCTGGGTAGCCCGCCCGCGATCCAGGGCTTCAGCACCTGACGCAAGCTGCCCTGGAGGTCCTCGGCCGGCGGTTCACCCTCCAGTGTCGGGGCCGGGTGGGGCGCGATGGAAATCGGCAGGGACAGCATCGGCACCGGGATGGCCACCGCGAGCTGCGTTTGATCGAACTGGATGCGGACGCCGGGAAGCGCGGTCGTGGCAGCGGCCCAGCCGCTCGACGAGGACTCGAGCTTCAGGCGTTCCGGGGGCCAGTCCGAACCCGCGGCCGCCCGGATCGCCTCCAGCATGAACGAGAGCATGTACTGCTCGGCGGGCTCGTTGCCGTCCCAGCCGCGGACGTCGGCAATGCGGCGTCGCCAGAACCAGGCCAGCGGACCGTTCACGTCCAGGCCGAGCCTCACCATGGCGACCTCGCGCACATAGCTGGCGCACATCCCCTGGATGGCGTCGCGCAGGGTGACGGCGTGGGCCAGCGGACGGACCCATGCGCCGCGCCGCCAGTCGCTCAGGCGCGCGATATCGACGTAGAAATCCCTCGGACCCTCGCTGCGAGTGGCCTCTCCCATGAATGTCCAGGCGCTGCGTCCGGGCACGAATCCGACCGGATCTTCCCGAATCTGAACGGGAATCCTTGCCCGCTCCAGATATCGCTCGGCCGGCAGGCCCATCCGGTCCAGCAGCCTGGCCAGGCCGGCCACGCGAGCCGCGCTGATCAGCGGAACGGTCTGCATCCTTGTGCGAGCCCCCCAGGACACTTGCCAGTTCAGGCCAGGTTGCGCCGTCACGCGGCGGATGCCTACCAGTTTAGGCCAAGTTGCGCCTGGCCATGGAACCCGTGAGGCCCGGACTCTAGAGTTTCTCCGGGGTTACCATGAAGCTGCTGATCTGGCTCGTGCCGGGGTGCCTCGTCGCGATGCTGGGCGCTCCGCTCGCGCACGCGACGCACGAGGGGGAGCCGGGGGTTGCCTCACACCAGCAGAGCCTCGCCACCATCGGGGCCAAGCTCAACGACCCGACGTCGAACATCTGGGCGCTCCAGGTCGAGTTCGACCTGAACATTTCGAGGGGCCGCCTCAGCGACAACGACTGGAAGTACGGCGGCGCGATGATCTTCCAGCCGGTCATGCCCTTCGAGCTCAATGACACCTGGAAGCTGCTCACGCGCCCTGTCGTCCCGATCGTCTTCACCGCTCCCATCCCCAAGCTCTCGACGGATGGTGATATCAAGTTCGACTACAAGAGCGGACTGGGAGACATCGTGCTGCCCCTGCTCTTCTCGCCGAAGCCGACGAGCCGATTCGCCCTCGGGAAGAGCTTCTCGTGGGGCCTGGGCCCGACCTGGATCTTTCCCTCGGCATCGAGTGAGAACCGGGATCGGAGAAGTGGCAGGTGGGACCGGCGGCTGTCGCCCTGTACAAGAGTCACACGATCACGGCCGGGTTCCTGGGGCAGTACTGGTGGAGCTTCGCTGGCGACAGCAGCCGTGACGACACGAGCCAGGCCTCGATCCTCTACTTCTTCTGGTACATGCTGGGGACATGGCAGATCGGGATGAACCCCACCATCAACTTCGACAACGAGGCGAGCTCGGGAAACAAGTGGGACGTGCCCATCGGGATCACGGTCGGAAATACGATCAAGGTCGGCAAGGTCCCCATGAAGATCCAGGTCGGTCTCGACTACTCGGTGGTCCATCGGCGTGACTTCGGCAATCGCTGGAGGGTCAAGCTCCTGCTCACCCCGGTGATCCCGTCGCTCGTGAAGAAGCCCCTGCTCGAGCTGGTTCAACGCTAGAAGCCACCGCTTCAGGAGCCGCCCCATGCCCCCCAGTCGGCGCTTCGCCTTCGTTCGTGAGCCTCTGGTCCACTTCCTGGTCCTCGGTGCGGCGATCTACGGCCTGTACGCACTCTTCGGCGGCCCCGCCGAAGACGCGCCGGATCACAGGACGATCCACGTGACGGCCGGCGAGATCGCGTGGCTGGAGGGGAGCTGGGAGAAGCGCTGGAACCGCGGGCCGACGCCGGTGGAGCGCGCGGGGCTGATCCAGGAGTACGTCCGCGAGAGCGTGTTGTATCGCGAGGCCCTGGCCATGGGTCTCGACAAGGACGACACGATCGTCCGCCGCCGGCTGGCGCAGAAGCTGGAGTTCCTGTCCCAGGACCTGTTGGCGCCCCCGGCACCGGACGAGGAGGAGCTTCGGCCCTGGTTCACCGCCCGCGCGGAGCGGTACCGGGCGCCGGCGCTGGTGACGTTCACGCACGTCTTCGTGGATCCGGATCGGCGGGAGGATCGGACGCTCGCCGATGCGGAGGCGATCCGGGCGGAGCTCCAGGCGCTCCCTTCGCCCAGCGAGGGCAGCGACGCGCTCGGCGATCCCTTCATGCTCCAGCGCTACTACCCGGAGCGCTCGCAGCCGGAGATCTCGAAGCTCTTCGGCACGGAGTTCGCGCGCGAGGTGGTGGGGCTCTCGCCGGGCCAGTGGCACGGGCCCGTGCTCTCCGGCTATGGCGTCCACCTGGTCTACGTCCACCATCGCGAGGACGCCCGCGACCCGGAGTTCGCCGCGGTGCGCGAGCGCGTGGCCCAGGACTGGGATGACGAGCGGCGCCAGGAGCTGAACGACGAGTTCTACGCGCAGCTTCGGGCTCGCTACACCGTCGTCGTCGATGACGAGCCGTCCAGCGAGGACGTGGCTGCGCTCGAGGCCGACTCCCGGTGATGCTACACGCGCGACGCGCCTGGCTGCTGGGCGCGCTCCTGCTCCTCGGCGGCCTGCCTCTCGCCGCCGACACGGGGGCCCACGAGATCCGACCCGCCCTGCTGGACATCAGCGAGCGCGACGGCGGCTGGTTCGACGTCGTCTGGAAGGTGCCGACCCGCGGCGACCGAGTCCTCGGCCTGGAGCCTCGGCTGCCGAAGAGCCTGGTGCCGTTCGGCCCGCCCTCCGAGCGCCTGGTGCCGGGCGCCTGGATCCAGCAGGCCAGCTACAAGAGCGACGGAGGCGCGTTCGTCGGCGAGCGCATCACGGTGGACGGCCTCTCGGTCATGCAGACGGACGTCCTGCTGCGGATCAACCTGGCGGACGGCACGGTCCACTCGGCCATCCTGCGACCCGGGTCGCCGTCCTTCCAGATCCCCGCGCGCGCCGGCAAGGGCGAGGTGTCCTGGTCCTACTGGAGGATGGGGGTCAGCCACATCCTGGAGGGTGTGGATCACCTGCTGTTCCTGTTCGCCCTGATGCTGATCGTGTCCGGCTTCTGGCGGCTGCTGAAGACCATCACGGCCTTCACGCTGGCCCACAGCCTGACGCTCGCGCTCGCCACCCTCGGCTTCGTGAACGTCCCACCGGCCCCGACCGAGGCGGTGATCTCGCTCAGCATCCTCTTCCTGGCCGCCGAGATCGTGCGCATGCAGCAGGGCGAGCGGGGCCTGACCGAGCGCAAGCCCTGGCTGGTGGCGCTGGCCTTCGGGCTCTTCCACGGCTTGGGCTTCGCGGGCGCGCTCTCCCAGGTGGGCGTGCCTGCCCACGAGGTGCCGCTGGCCCTGCTGATGTTCAACGTCGGCGTCGAGACGGGGCAGATCCTGTTCGTGACGGCGGTGGTCTGCGCCCTGGCCGTCGTGCGGCGCATCGAGATTCCGGCTCCCGAGGGTGCCTGGCGCCTCGCGCCCTACGCGATCGGGAGTATCGCCGCCTTCTGGACCATCGATCGCATCGTGATCGTTCTGACGAGGAGTTCGTGATGAGCAAGACGCTCCTGGCACTGGCTCTGTCTCTCAGCTTCGGCGCTGGCGCTCACGCGGAGTCCCTCGGCGAGCCCGGCCGCGGCTCGGGCGCGAAGAACCCGCTGAACAACGTCTACTTCGGCGAGCAGCACCTGCACACGGTGAACTCGCCCGACGCCTTCGCGATGGGTACGCGCAACACGCCCGACGACGCCTACCGCTTCTGCAAGGGCGAGGCAGTCAAGAAGAGCACCACCGGCGAGATGGTGCAGAAGCAGACGCCCTACGACTGGTGCGCGGTGACCGACCACGCCGAGTACCTGGGCATCATGCCGCTGCTGCTCGAGAAGGACAATCCGCTGCAGAAGACCGAGATCGGCAAGCTGATCGCCTCCGGCGATCCGAAGAAGGGTGAGCAGGCCTTCCAGCTGATCATCAGCTCGGCCGGCGCCGGCAAGCCGATCTCGTACATGGCCGATCCGAAGATCATGAGCTCCGTCTGGGAGAAGCAGAAGGCGGTCGCCAACAAGCACAACGATCCGGGCAACTTCACCACGCTGATCGCATTCGAGTGGACCTCGATCCCCATGTTCCAGAACCTGCACCACAACGTGTTCTTCCGGGACGACAAGGGGCCGGAGGCGATCTTCTCGCAGTTCGACTCGATCAAGCGCGAGGATCTCTGGACCTATCAGGAGGTCCAGCGCGCGGAGGGGCACGAAAACTTCTCGATCCCCCACAACGGCAACGTCTCCAACAGCCTGATGTACGCCCCGACGACCTCCGACGGCACGCCCATCGACCGGCAGTGGGCCGAGCGCAGCAATCGCAACACGCCGGCGACCGAGATCATCCAGACCAAGGGCCAGTCGGACACCCATCCGGCGCTGTCACCCTACGACGAGTTCGCGGACTTCGAACTCAGCTACAAGCACCTGCTCGGCTCGGGCGGCGTGGTCGGCAAGATCGACCACAGCTACGTGCGCCAGGCGCTGGTCGATGGCGTGGGCTTCCAGGAGATGATCGGCGCGAACCCGTGGAAGCTCGGCATCGTCGCCGGCGCCGACTCCCACAACGCCTTCTCGGACAACGAGGAGGACAACTACACGGGCGTGCACGGCGACACCGACAAGACCCCGAAGATCCGGCTCACCTCCGGGGGCACGGTGGCGGGCGAGGCGCCGAAGGACTTCGGCACGCCGGGCGCCACGGGCGTCTGGGCGCCCGAGAACACCCGCGAGGCGATCTTCGACGCGATCAAGAAGAAGGAGACCTTCGGCACCTCCGGCCCGCTGATCCGGGTGCGCTTCTTCGGCGGCTGGGGCTACGACCCGGCTCTCGTCGAAGACCAGGAGTTCGTGAAGAAGGCCTACGCCGGCGGTGTGCCCATGGGCGGCGACCTGCCGCAGAAGCCGGGCGCCGCCAAGGCGCCCAGCTTCGCGGTCTGGGCGCTGAAGGACCCGAAGAGTGGCAACCTCGACCGCATCCAGATCATCAAGGGCTGGTCCGCCCGGGGCTACAGCTGGGAGAAGATCTACGACGTGGCGCTCGCGGACGGCCGCAAGGTCGACCCCAAGACGGGCAAGGCGTCGCCGGTCGGCAACACGGTGAACGTCAAGAACGCCAGCTACACCAACACGATCGGCGACTCGCAGCTCGCCGCCGTCTGGACGGACCCGGATTTCGACCCTTCCCAGCATGCGGTCTACTACGTGCGCGTGCTCGAGATCCCGACGCCGCGCTGGAGCACCTACGACGCCAAGGCCCTCGGCATCGACCCGCTACCGGACGTGCCGACGACGATCCGGGAGCGCGCCTGGTCGTCGCCCATCTGGTACACACCGGACGCCAAGCTGGTGAAGAAGTTGGAGTTCTACCCCGGCCTGCAACAGTTCTTGCCCTGAGGAAATTGTTGAAAGGAGTCGTGACATGAGCCATGTGGCAGCGACGTGGGCCGCGAGGTCCGCCGCGGCAATCTTCCTCGGTCTTGCGATCGCCGGCGTGGCGGGCCTTGCGTACGCGGATCGCGCTGCCGAGATCGAGCGCGAAGCGAGGGAGGCCATGGCGCGCCTCTACGCCACCACGCCCGCGGCGAAGACACTCGGCGGGGAGGCGAAGGGCATCCTCGTATTCCCGCAGGTCGGGAAAGCCGGCTTCATCTTCGCGGGGGAGTTCGGCGTGGGCGTGCTCCACAAGAATCGCCGGCCGGCCGGCTACTACAACATCGCCGAGGTGTCGGCCGGGTATCAGGCGGGCGTCGAGAAGTTCTCCTACGCGCTCTTCTTCATGACCGACGCGGCGCTCGCCTACCTCGACAAGAGCGGTGGCTTCCAGCTCGGCGCGGGGCCGACGCTGACGGTCGTGGATTCGGGTTTCCAGAAGAACCTGACGACGACGACGACGCGCTCGGACGTCTACGCCTTCGCGTTCGGCGCAGAGGGACTGATGGGCGGCATGGGGCTGAAGGGCTCCAAGATCACCCGCTACCAGCCGAAATAGCATTCGCGAAAGGGAGTCAGCCATGAAGCGTTTCCGTACCCTCCTGGGCCTCGCGCTCGCCGTCCTCCTGCTGCCCTCGCTGGCCCTCGCCCAGTCCGTAGGCGAGCCCGGCCGCGTGGCAGGCAAGCCCAACCCGCTGAAGAACGTCTACTTCGGCGAGCAGCACCTGCACTCCGAGAACTCGCCGGACGCGTTCGCGGCCGGAACCCGTCAGAAGCGGGAAGACGCCTTCCGCTACGGCCGGGGCGACGAGATCACGCTCTCGACGAACGGTCAGAAGATCAAGCGCAAGACCCCCTACGACTTCGTGGCACTGACGGACCACGCCGAGTACTTCGGCGTCATGCCGAAGCTCGTCGATCCGAGCGACCCGCTCAACAAGACGGCGCTCGGCAAGGAGCTGTCGAACCCGACCGTGCCCGCCACCAGTCCGAAGTCCGCCGTGAATCAGATCCTCGGCTCGATCCTGACGAGCACGGCGATGCCCCAGTTCGTCAAGCCCGAGATGCTCAAGTCGAACTGGAGGGAGGCCATCAAGGTCATCAACCAGTACAACGATCCGGGCACGTTCACGACCCTGATCGCCTTCGAATGGACCTCGATCCCGGGCGGCAAGAACATGCACCGGAATGTCTTCTTCCGGGACGACGAGGGGCCCGCAGTGCCCTTCTCGGCGTTCGACTCCATCTATCCCCAGGACCTCTGGACCTACCAGGAGATCCAGCGGAACATGGGGCACGACAACCTCTCGATCCCCCACAACGGCAACGTGTCGGACGGTTGGATGTACTCGCCGAACGAGTTCCTGGGCGGGCCGATGGACGCGCGTTACGCCAGGCGCCGGATGCTGAACGAGCCGGTGACGGAGATCGTCCAGACCAAGGGAAGCTCGGATACGCATCCGGTGCTCTCGCCGAACGATGAGTTCGCAGACTTCGAGCTGTTCCCGGACCTGATCAACATCGGCAAGCCCAGCCAGATCAAGTACGGCTATATCCGCCAGGCCCTGACCGACGGCTTGATGCTCGAGCGAACGCTCGGGACCAACCCGTTCAAGTACGGCATCGTGTCCGGCGCGGACAGCCACTCGGGCTACTCCAACAACGAGGAGTTCGATTTCCACGGCTCCCATGGCGCGTTGGAAGATTCGCCGAAGAAGCGCCTGGATCCGGAGCCCAATGCGTCCGGTGACATGCCGTCCCGACTCAGCTCGGCTGGCGCGACCGCGGTCTGGGCCGAAGAGAACACCCGCACCGCGATCTTCGACGCCATGAGGCGCAAGGAGACCTACGGCACCTCCGGCACGCTCATCCGCCTGCGCTTCTTCGGGGGCTGGGGCTATGCGAAGGGTCTGGTCGGCGACAGCGCGTTCGTCAAGAAGGCTTATGCCGGCGGTGTCCCGATGGGCGGCGACCTGCCGGCCAGGCCCGGCGGCGTGAAGGCGCCGACGTTCGCGATCTGGGCGCTGAAAGATCCCGAGAGCG
Source organism: uncultured delta proteobacterium (assembly GCA_947259215.1). Classification (GTDB taxonomy): domain Bacteria; phylum Myxococcota_A; class UBA9160; order UBA9160; family JAFDET01; genus CAMYLJ01. The sequence continues at coordinate 13,264 of CAMYLJ010000058.1, read as the reverse complement.
GCAACCTCGATCGCATCCAGATCATCAAGGGGTATCTCGGGGGGCGCTTCGACGACCAGCAGGAGAAGATCTACGACGTCGCGCTCTCCGATGGCCGCAAGGCCGACCCCAAGACCGGCAAGGTGCCGCCCGTGGGCAACACGGTCGACGTCGAGAAGGCGACCTACACCAACGACATCGGGGACTCCCAGCTCGCCGTCGTCTGGACCGACCCCGACTTCGATCCGACCCAGGCCGCCGTCTACTACGTCCGCGTGCTGGAGATCCCCACGCCGCGCTGGACGACCTACGACTCGGTAAAGAGCGGTCTCCCCATCCCTGAAAGGATCCCGTCTACCATCCAGGAGCGCGCCTGGTCGTCGCCCATCTGGTATACACCGCCGAAGAAGAAGTGAGGAACAGGCGCAGACGCCACCGAGGGTCTGAACAATGAAGGCAAGGCTGCTCGCCAGCCTCGCCGTGGCAGTCGGTTTCGTCCTTGGTGTGCCGGCGCTCGCCGACGTCATCGAGGAGGGCGACGACGCCGGCCCTGCGGCGCGGCGCCCGGCTCCCGCGGCCTCCGTGACCCCGGCCCCGGAGGCCCCGGCCAGCGAGCCCGTGATCCAGCCCGCCACCGGGCGGGCCGTCGGAACAGGCGGGGGCTTCCATGTGCCCACGTTGGAGGGCGACTGGCGCTTTCTCGGCAAGCTGAACGTCTGGATCCCGAACGACCTGCCATTCGCCTACGACGACCCGGCGGGCGGGACCGACAACGCGACGTTCTACCTGAACTGGCTGCTGCCCGCGCTCAGCGGCTACTACATCCCGCTCGATTTCGAGCTGCGCAAGGGCTCATTCGGGGTGTTCCTGCACACGCTGTTCTGGCAGGTCCGGGGAGATCGGGAGGTGGGTCGCATCGACCTGCGCTGGCAGAACGCCGGACAGCTCATCGACACGGGCGTGAGCTACGAGCTCGGCAGCTGGAACCTCGGCGACGGACCGCGCGCGCCCACGCTGACCGTGGAGCCCTTCGTCGGGGCCCGGCTCCTCCACGATCCCGTCGAGGTCGACCTCGGGCGCATCGAGGAGGGGACCATCGACTCCTTCAGCAACTATGTGCCGATCATCGGCCTGAACACCTTCTGGAACCTGACCGAGCACTGGAATTTCAGCCTCATGGGTGACTACGGCGGCTTCGGCGTGGACTCCAACGAGCAGACCTGGAAGGTCGAGGCCATGGTCGGGTACCGCTGGCGTGGCTGGGGCGTCGGCTGGAACGCCCAGGTCGGCTACCGGGCGATGCGGCTCCTGCGCCTCAAGCTGAAGTTCGGCAGGCTGACGTTCGACCCGAGAGGACCCGTCGCCGCCCCGTCCATCGAATTCTAGACCTTTCCCGCACCCACAGGCGTGTCCACCATTCCGGCATCAGAAGGGGCTGAACGGAATCAGCGGCTTCCCACGGGTGTCGATCGAGAGCTCGATGAGGAAGACGTGCTGGTTGGTGGCAGGCCCGTCCCGGCTCTCGACGTACTGCCACTGGTAGCCGGACTCGACGTTCAGGCGCTCGAGGAAGCGGCGGCCCAGGGCGAGCCGCAGCCGGTTCTGCTCGAAGCCTGGGGTCGGGCCGGATCCCTGGTTGTTGAGGTTCACCATCAGCTCGTTGGAGACGGCGGCGTACCAGGGCGTGCCCCCGAGCGGGTGGGTGGCCCGCAGGCGGTAGCGGAAGCGCACCACCGCGCCGTCGACGCCGTCCACGAAGCGCTCGCCCAGGCGAATCCGGTTCCTCACGGTGAGGTCGCGCCAGCGCAGGCGGTGCTCGACGGCCTGCCAGATCCGATGCTGGGACGCGGAGCGGAAGGAGTCGAGATAGTCGTACCCGAGACCGAGGGTGAGGCTCTTCAGCGGGCTCCACGAGACGAACGGACGCCAGAGGAAGTCCTTCGACTGGGTGACGTCGTGGTCCATGCGCAGGCGGGTCTTGAGATGCACGCCCCACTGCTCGTTGATCGGGTGGTTCAGCGTGATCGCGGACCAGAGCTGGATGTCGCTCTCGACTGCGGCGGCGCGGGTGGAGAGCACCACGAGCGCGCCCGCGAGCAGGCCTGCGGCGCATCGGCGCAGACGCGCTCGGAGCCGATCCCGAACCCGCGCCCCCGCGCCCTGGGCCATCTCGATCCCCCCCCGCCGCGCGCTATCGTCCGGATCCTAGCCGTCTCCGGGAGCGCCCACCAAGGCAGCTCGTGGCGGTGATCGATGGAGGACTGGATTCGATGCGACGCTCTATCGTGGCCATCCCTATCTCTATTTTCGCGCTCGGGTTGGGGTGCGCGCTGGGGGGCCCGCACGACCGCAGACCCGTCTCCTTCCAGACGCCGGCACAGCCCGAGGGCGCCGCGCCGTTCCCCAACTGGCCGGTCCCGCCGGAGCGCGCCGAGAGCCTGCTGGGCGACACCCCGCTCGACGACGAGAACATCGAGATCGTCTCCATGGAGGGCGCCGGCGGAGGCGTGACCGGCGCCCGTCGCGACGAGGTGCGGTTCAAGAAGGCCCACGAGCAGCTTCGGCTCAAGTGGAAGACCTTCCCGCCCGGAAAGCTGGAGGGGGCCAACAACTCACCGCGCCGGGAGCTCGCCGCCTACGACGTCCAGAAGCTCTTTCTGGATCCCGAGGACTACGTGGTGCCTACATCGGTGGCGCGCTGCGTCCCGCTCGAGATCTATCAGCGCCGCAATCCCGGTGAGCCGGCCTCCGTGGACGGCACCGAGTGCGTGCTGGGCCTCATCTCCCTGTGGATGAAGGACGTCGAGGTGCCGCCGGAGCTCTTCGAGCCCGCGCGATTCCGCGCCGACCCCAGCTACGCCTACTTCCTCTCGAACTTCAACGTCCTGACCTACCTGATCGGCCACAAGGACGGGCGCGACGGGAACTTCCTCGTCGCCAAGGACCCGAAGCGTCGCCAGGTCTTCGCCGTGGACAATGGTGTCGCGTTCGACATCGCGTACGGGGGCATGTGGTTCAACTGGTTCGTTCCCAACTACAACACGATCCGCATCCCGGCGATCCGCAAGGACACGGTCGAGCGCCTGCGCGGCGTGCGCCGGGCCGATCTGGACGGGCTCGGCGTGCTGGTCCAGTTCGAACGGAACCAGGCCGGCCTGCTCGAGAACGTGCCGGCGGGATCCAACCTGGATCCGAAGCGACCGGCGCGCATCCAGGATGGGACCGTCCAGCTCGGCCTCAAGCCGGACGAGATCGACGACATCTGGGAGCGGATCCAGGACCTGCTGAAGGACGTGGACGAGGGCAAGCTCGGAACCTTCTGAAGCGTGGCCGCAGATGCCAGGTTGGTCATTCCCTACCTGGTGGCACGCTCCCGGATCGCAGCGAAACAAGGAGATCGAACATGAAGCCCCCCTTCCCGAACCAGCGGCGTGGCGGCCTGCGCCGGGTCGGCGAGACGGCCCTGATGATCGGGTTCGTGATGCTCTCGTGTGGCCAGTCGGACTCCCAGCAGGCCGGTGGGGAAGATCCCGTCCAGGTCGCGCAGGCGCAGCCCGCAGCGGGTGCCGCCGGCGCGTCGGCAGGCGACAGGCCGAACATCGTCGTGATCTGGGGTGACGACATCGGCGAGTCCAACATCAGCGCCTACAGCATGGGGCTGATGGGGTACCAGACGCCCAACATCGACCGGATCGCCAAGGAAGGCATGATCTTCACCGACATGTACGCCGATCAGAGCTGCACGGCGGGGCGCTCTTCCTTCATCACCGGCCAGTCCACCGTCCGCACGGGCCTCAGCAAGGTGGGAATGCCTGGCGCAAAGCAGGGCATCCAGGCCGCGGATGCGACGATCGCGACGCTCCTCAAGCAAGAGGGCTATGCGACGGGTCAGTTCGGCAAGAACCACCTGGGCGATCGCAACGAGTCCCTGCCCACCGTCCACGGCTTCGACGAGTTCTTCGGCGCCCTCTATCACCTCAACGCGTCGGAGGAGCCCGAGCTACCCGACTACCCGAAGGACCCCGAGTTCTTGAAGGAGTACGGCCCGCGCGGCGTGCTGGATTGCAAGGCGAGCGCCACGGACGACCCGACGGATGATCCTCGTTTCGGCCCGATGGGCAAGCAGGTCTGCAAGGACACCGGCCCGCTGACCAAGAAGCGGATGGAGACGGTCGACGACGAGATCGCCGCGAAGGCGGAAGACTTCATCAAGCGCCAGGCCAACGCGGGCCAGCCCTTCTTCACCTGGATCAACTACACGCATATGCACTTCCGGACCCATACGAAACCCGAGAGCCTCGGTCAGGCCGGCGTTGCGCAGAGCCCGTATCACGACACCATGGTCGACCACGACAAGAACGTGGGCCAGATCCTCGATCTGATCGACGAGCTCGGCATCGCCGACAACACGATCGTCATCTACAGCACCGACAACGGCCCGCACCGCAACTCCTGGCCCGACGCGGGCACCACGAAGTTCCGCAGCGAGAAGAACACCGGTTGGGAAGGCGCCTACCGCGTCCCGCAGATCGTGCGGTGGCCCGGCAGGATCAAGCCCGACTCGGTCTCGAACGAGATCATGTCGCAGCTCGACTGGGCGCCGACCCTGCTCGCTGCCGCGGGCAACCCGGACGTCAAGGAGAAGCTGCTCGAGGGCTATGCGGCGAACGGCAGAACCTACAAGAACCATCTGGACGGCTACAACTTCCTGCCGTATTTGACGGGTCGGGAGAAGGCAGGGCCGCGCAAGGAGTTCTTCTATTTCTCCGACGAAGGCGACCTGATGGCGGTGCGTTACAACAACTGGAAGCTCCACTTCATGGTCCAGGACCAGGCCGGCACCATGGAGATCTGGCAGCGCAAGTTCCGGGGCCTGCGCATGCCGTACTTCTACAACCTGCGCACGGATCCCTACGAATTCGCCAGGATCACGTCCAACACGTATTGGGACTGGTACATCGACCACGCGTGGATTCTCTATCCGATGGCGGACGTGGTCGGTCCCTTCATCAAGTCCTTCGAGGAGTTTCCGCCCATTCAGAAGCCGGGGTCGTTCACGCTCAGCGATGCCTTCAAGCAGATGAAGGCGGTGCCGCGGCAGTAGGAGTCAAAATTCCGCGCCTTGCGATTGAAGGGAAGCTCATGAACCCGACTGTCTCCCGATTTCAGCGTCTTCTTTCCGGGCTCGTCACGATTCTCGCAGTCGCAGTCTCTTCCGTAGCGAACGCTGGCGACGCCCTGCCGTCGTGGAACGAGGGGCCGACGAAGAAGGCGATTCTGGAGTTCGTCACGGCCGTCACGGACGAGAAGGGCAAGGGCTACGTGGAGCCGGCCGAACGCATCGCCGTATTCGACAACGACGGCACGTTGTGGGTCGAGCAGCCGGTCTACACCCAGCTGACCTTCGCCCTGGACCGGGTGAAGAAGCTCGCCCCGCAGCACCCGGAATGGAAGACGCAGGAGCCCTTCAAGTCGGCTCTGGCCGGCGACATGAAGGGGGTCATGGCGTCCGGCCAGAAGGGCCTCCTGGAGATGGTGTTGGCCACCCATACGGGGATGACCGCGGAGCAGTTCGCGGAGACCGTCACGACGTGGCTCGCCAGCGCCAGGCATCCGAAGTTCGGGCGGCCCTACACCGAGCTCGTCTATCAGCCGCAGCTCGAGCTCCTGGCCTATCTGCGGGACCACGGCTTCAAGACCTTCATCGTGTCCGGCGGGGGCATCGAGTTCATGCGACCCTTCACCGAGCGGGTCTATGGGATCCCGCCCGAGCAGGTCGTCGGCTCCAGCGTCAAGACCGAGTTCCAGATGAAGGACGGCAAGCCGGTCCTGGTCCGGATTCCGAAGCTCAATTTCGTCGACGACAAGGCCGGCAAGCCGGTCGGTATCTACGAGCACATCGGCCGCCGGCCGATCCTGGCGTTCGGCAATTCCGATTCCGACATGCAGATGATCGAGTACACCACTGGCGGCGAAGGTCGTCGACTCGGGCTCTTCGTCCACCACACCGATGCGGATCGCGAGTACGCCTACGACCGCAAGAGCCACGTCGGAACCCTGGACAAGGTCCTCGATCAGGCGGCTGCCAACGGCTGGATCATCGTCGACATGAAGCAGGACTGGAAGTCGGTGTTCCCCGACTGACGGGCCCTGGCTCGCTGCCAGAGGATCCTCCTATACTACGCGAGCGTAGATGACGCGCTTGCGCGCGCTCCACAAGATCCTGACGCACCCGATGACGATCATCGGCGGCGTCGCGCTGGGGTTCGTCGTCGGCTCCCGCTTCCCGGAGTTCGCCGGGCGCCTCCAGCCCGCCGAGAGGTTCGCAATGCTGCGGGATCTACCTAGAGATTCTCGGGCCGGAGCCCGGTGCGCTTGGCAATCCGGGCCAGCATGCGTGGCCCGATCTCGTCACGATCGTGGAAGGCCCACACGAAGTCCGGCCAGTCTTCGCGGGCCAGGATCCGGTGGGATCCTTTTCCCTCGCGCTTGACATGCCATCCGATGCGCTGGAGTGCCGCGAAGACCCGGGACGCCCGGGTGGATCGCCAGCGGCTCACGCCGCAGCCGACGTCTCGAAGGTCACGCTGACGGGCCCGGGCGGGCCCTCACCGTGCTCGAGCCGGTCGGCGAGGACGCGCAGTGCCAGCGCCTGGACGCGAGCCAGAGCGTCGTCGGCTGTCTTGCCGTAGACCATGACCCCGGGAAGATCCACGACCTCCGCCAGCCAGCGGCCGTCTTCTTCTTGCTCGATCTCTACGCGGTAGCTGAGCGCCACGACAGGGTCTCCGTAGGCCGTATCGACCCACTGCGGGGCTTGGGTAAGGCTACCGTCGTCAAGGCTCTTCCGCCGGGCTCCGGTGCTTGCAGACCTGCGGGCATGGACCGAAACCGTTGCTCTCCCAAGCAGTTACGGTCCTATCCGCGACCCCCTACGACGCTAGCCCTCTCTGCACTCGGCCTGGTTCTCAGGCGGCGTCTCTCCGACCCGCCAGGCTCCGTCTGTGTAGCGACGAGCTCGATCTCGATTCGCATCCAGGGCGGCTACCCCAGTGCGCTCAGCACGTAGGCCACCACCAGGATCAAGACGACCGCGATCCCGACTGCGAAAACCTTGTTCATGTTGCCTCCGGCGAACGCGACACAACGGCTCTCGTGTTCCTCAGCTTGGTTGTGTCAGAGGATCCAGTATATACCTGGGTCGCGCGAAACGCTGGATTCCGGTGGAATATCAGCCCGATGAGGGCCGTGGGGATTGGCCGATTCGGGTAGGGGTGATACCGCCCCGACGGTCACACGGTCGAGGTCATGGACGCTCTAGCCCAATCGGGAGTCCCCCCGGCTCTGCCGGGGAGGCCGTCAAAGTTTGACAGTTCCGGAAAATGCATCGGCGACACCTCGGGGAGGTCTTCCGTCGGCTGGCCCGTCAGAAGGAGAGCGAGATCGAAGAGGGCCACCTGATGGCGGACCACGTGCACATGATGATCGCGATTCCGCCGAAGTACGCGGTGGCGCAAGTCGTCGGGTACATCAACGGGAAGAGCGCCATCCACATTGCTCGGCACTTCGGGGAGAGACGCCGGAACTTCGTCGGGCAGCACTTCTGGGCACGAGGCTACTTCGTGTCGACGGTGGGCCGGGATGAGGAGGTCATCCGGCGCTACATCCAGAGGCTAGAGAACGAGGATCGGCAGCAGGATCAGCTGAGGTTCGGCTGATCGTCTGGCCCCCCGTAGGGGGGCTCAAGGGGCCGCGCAGCGGCCCCGTCCAGCCGCTTTGAGCGGCTCACCTGGATGCCCCCGGCTTCGCCGGGGGAGCAGTCACCGGATCGCCGGCCGATTGCTCCTCCCGGTCCCAAGGCGCGGGGCTGCTTGACCGGCGCACGTCGGTGCCCGAACTTCCCGGCTCCTGGGACCCGAAGGAGCGACCGCTGGCCCACGCGACGCACGAAGAGCGCCTGCATCCCGCCCCCTGGACCCAGCACTTCTGGTTGTTGCGGTCGCTTCGCAAGGAAATCGAGCGGATCGTCCACGCGCACGTTGCGACGGGCGGCGTCGAGCGGCTGCTGGACTACGGGTGCGGGAACAAGCCCTACCAGCCCCTGTTCCAGCCCCATGTTTCCGAGTACGTGGGTGCGGACATCTCGCCCGACGTCGAACCCGACCTGCTCCTGGACGAGAAAGGCGCGTTGGGCTGCGAGGACGAGTCGGTCGACGTCGTGCTCTCGGTGCAGGTACTCGAGCACGTCAGCGACCCCGCGCACTATCTGGCCGAGGCGAGACGGGTCTTGCGGCCGGGCGGCCAGCTGATCCTTTCGACCCACGGCGCCTGGATGTTTCATCAGGTCCCGCAGGATTTCTGGCGTTGGACCACACACGGCCTGCGCAAGGTGGTCGTAGACGCCGGCTTCCAGGTGGTCCGCTTCCGCGGGCTGATCGGGGCGCCGGGCTACGCCATCCAGATCCTGCAGGACTCGCTCGCGGTGTTCCTGCCGCGTCTCCTGCAGCCGTTCTGGTTCCTGGTCTGCCAGACCGCGGTGGCCGGCCTCGACGCGCTGTACCCCGACCGCCTGCGAAGGCGAGACGCCGCCGTCTTCCTGCTGGTCGCGCACAAGCCCGCAGCTCCCGCAGGCGGCGCCGAGGGCGGATAGGGGCCTCCGGCGCGGAGTTCCTAGCGCCGACGCAGGGTCGGCGCGATCACGTCTTCGGTGACCGAGACCCAGGGGCCGTGGCGTTCGAGGCGCTCCGGCTGGTGGAGCGTCTGCAGCGAAGGCAAGACGTCGGCGAAGGTGCGCTTCCAACTCCGCGAGCGGCGTCGGCGACGGCCTCCTCCCCGGCACCTAGCTCCGAGCGATCTATGCGGATAGGCGAAACAAGCTTCTGAGGTCCTATAACGCCCGATCTGCCTATCGGCCTCGCTCAGCTACCAACCTGCGATAGGGAAACGGCTCGCCTTGGGCGGCCCGCTGCAGGACGAAGCCAAAGAGCTCGCCGTCGCGCCAGCGCCGGTCGAAGCGGTAGACGAACTCGGCGAGATAGCGGGGGAGGTGCTTGCCGCTCACGCCATGGAAGGTGCCACGCAGCCAGGTCTTGAGATTGCCGAAGACCCGATGCACCCAGGGAAGGATCTCGACCGACCGGGCCGGATCGGTTCCCTGAACGAGCCGCTCATGCCGGACGCCCACCTTCGAGAGACGGCGGTAGCCTTGAAAGCCATCGGTCCGCACCGTGGCCTGGGTGGGATCGATCACGCCGCGCACGAAGGGGCCCAGATGCTGCTCGAACGTGAGCCCTTCGATGACGGCGAGCCGAACACGCCCGGCCCCGTGCGGCCGGTGTTCGACGGCTCCTGCGACGAGTGTCTTGCCCACGAGCATGCGTCCGCCCCGCAGACCGCGTTCCGACGCTCCCACATAGCTCTCATCCGCCTCCACGAGACCCGTGAGCCGATCCTCGGGGCGCGGCCCGAGGGTGGAGCGAAGCTTGTGGAGCATCGCCCAGGCCGTCTCGTAGCTCCCGATGCCCGTGTCGCGCTGCAACTGGAGTGCCGAGATCCCTTTCTTGTGGCGCGCGAGAAAGAAGATCGCCCAGAACCAGGTGAGCAGCGGAACCCGTGTCCCATGAAAGATCGTCCCCGCGGTCACCGAGCACTGGTACCGGCAACCCCGACATTGCTCGAGGCGCCGGGTCGAGATCCAGCAACTCTCTCGGGATTCGCATCGAGGGCATACAAAGCCCCGTGGCCACCGTACGTTTCGCAGCGCCTCCCAGCACGATTCCTCGTCCGGGAACGTGGCCTGGAACTCTTGAAGCGTCTTCGGAAACCCCATCGCTCTGCCCTCCTTGGCTCAGTTCAGGAGGAAGATCCAATCTCACCGTGACAGGACCGGTCACGAGCTGAGCGAGGCCGATAGGCAGAACCTCGCGTTATGACCAATCCCCGGGGGATTCCAGGCTAGAGCGACCGTAGGCGGGCCGGGGAGATCTGCGACAATGGTCCCCCTCATGGCGAAGGTGACCGGGTGGGTGCTGCGAAGGACCGCGTGAAGACCGTTCTTCTCTTCGTGGCTTCGTGTGCGATCGCCCTGATCGTCGCCGAGCTGGTGGCCCGGATCTTCTTGCCGGTGGAGGGATCGGCCTACGTTTACGACGAGCGCTACATCTACACGTCGGCGCCGCACACGCGCACCTGGTTCACGCGCTCGCCGGCCAACGGCGGTCAGCGGGTGCTCGTCGAGTTCAACGCGCTGGGCTACCGCGGCGAGGAGCCGGACCTGTCGCCTGGCCGCGTCAGGATTGCGGTCTACGGGGACTCGTTCATCGATGGCGGCTACTCGCCGCTTGCCGAGACCTTCGCCGCGCAGCTGGAGGAGATGCTGTCGGCCGGCGGGATGTCGCGTGTGCAGGTGCTCAACGCAGGCACCGGCGGGTACGGGCCGGATCAGCTCAGCCTCCGGATCGAAGACGAGATCGACCTGCTCCAGCCCAGCGCGATCGTCCTCTCCGTCTTCACCGGGAACGACTTCGGCGATCTGCTCCGGAACAAGATGTACCGTAGGGAGGACGGAGAGCTCGTGGTCAACCGCCTGCGGACGAGCGAGGAGACGAGGGCGCGCTTCGAGGACAAGCGCCGGCTGTTTTCGGCAGAGCGGCCTTGGAATCGTTCCATGCTGCTGCGCGCCCTGATGAAGCTCCACTGGGACCGGCGGGAGGTCCGGGATCGGGGCGATGGGGGCGATCCGGCTGCATCGAATCCCAGGTACATGGCGCGCCTCCTTCGGGCTCGGCAGCGCGAGTACCGCAAGTACGTCCTCGAGGGAAACAACGAGGTCCGCCTGGGGAGCGACGGCTACGACGCGGACGTGGCTCTTCTGCCGGATTCGGAATCGGCCCGATACAAGCTGGCACTCATGGCGCAGCTACTCGCCCGCATCGACAGATTCCTCGCGGACCGCGGGATTCCGCTCCTGCTGCTGATCGTCCCCTCGCCGATCGACGCCTGCGACGGCCATCCGCTGCGCGTGGATGGAGCGGCGTACCCCTCCTACAGCCGGTCGGGGCCGACGTCGGCCCTGGAGGACGCCGCGAAGCGGCATGGAATTCCCTACCTGAACCTCTTCCCCCATTTCCACGGCGAGCGCTGCCCGTCGCTCTTCTTCCGGGCGGGCAACGACCACTGGAACGCCCGCGGGCAGGCACTCGCCGCAGGTTTGGTGGCAGAGCTCCTCCTGTCCGGCGAGATCCTGGGCCGCGAAGGGCCGCGCTCGGCGCGCTCAGCCGGCTCGCCAAGGCCCTGAATCCGCTCCCCCGCGGATAGGCGAAATAAGCGGGTTTCGATGTCCGAGAAGGTGCAGTTCTGACCACTCCGGGGGGGACTCAGGCTCAAAGGAGGATAGGCGAAATAAGCGGGTTTCGATGTCCGAGAAGGTGCAGTTCTGACCACTCCGGGGGGGACTCAGGCTCAAAGGACTCTAAGGACCCGTAGGCGGATCCAGCGCGTTGGGCTCAATCTGTGTTCACAAGGCTGAGAAGAGGAACGCCAGGCTGGACCAACCAAGGGGTCAGGCTCAGGCTCAACTTGAACCGGAGGACTCTCACTTCGGATGGCCCTAAAACGGGGGGCAGGTCAAACCCGACCCGGAGCCCGATCCGGCACGTCCCCGAGGCCTCGCCCGTGCGCCGCATCGGCAACGAGAGGCCCACGCGATGATCCTTCCCCTGCGCAGCCAGGAAGAGTGCGAGGAATTGCGGTGGCGGTTCTTCGACTCTCTCTGCGATCGGCTTCGGCAAGGCGTTTCTCCGCGAGTCTCGTCCCGGACCCGCGTGTGCCAGGTCTGCGGCTGCGCGCGGGAGCCGGGGGTGCGAGGGTTCGGGGGCACCTGTCCTAGGGGCTTCCGGCGCGCAGCATGTCGACGAGTGTCGTCACGATGCGCTCCGGGAACTCCGCCTTCTGCCTGGCAGCCGTCAGGTGCGAGCCCCTGTCGAGCGGTCGGAAGATTCTCTCGAGCGGGCGCTCTCCGTAGACGTCGTCGAACTCCCCGCGGAAGTCGAGGTGCCGAGTCCGAGAGCGCTGCGGGTGGTCCGCGACCACCCTGCGAACGAGGGCGCCCACGTCGCCGATGAACTGCGGACCGTAGCGGTCTGCGACGAAATGCCTGCGATGCGGGTGCGTGACGAGGAGGAGCTGGCCAACCTCCGGGGCCGCGAATACCTCCGTCAGGTACTGCGCGAGGGTCCGTTCGAAAGCCGCGACATCTGCCTCCGCCTCGAACCCGGTCTCGGCGAAGCGCAGGATGTCTCCCCATCCGCAGCGGCTGCCGCGACGGCGGGTGAGTGGGAAGAGCCGGTGGCGCAGCACGAGATCGTTGAGCAGAGCGATCGTCTTGATGGGTTCGAGGTGGAGGTAACGGTAGCGGAAGAGCCTCCTTCGCACGTCGTATGCGGACACCTCGTCGACCTTGGGGGTGAGCAGCCACACGAGATTCCCGGCCTCATCGTAGACCGACGCGTGCGAGTATCGGCAGCCTTCGTCCCCCACGTCGCTCTGGTCGATGAGCGCCAGGACCAGGTTCGCCTGGATTCCATGACGCCGGCGGAGTCGGCGGAGCTGAAGGGTCATGGGAGAGGGGCTGTAGGAGGTGGTTCCGGCGTGGACCACGCCGACGTCATGCATTCCCCGTTGCAAAAGGATCCGTTCGAGGCTCCCGTTGAGGGCAAGGCCCTCCGCCCAGGAGTCGCCCTGGACCAGGAGCCGCACGGCGCGATCCTCGAGGCCGGGGCGCACCGTGTAGAGAAAGTTGCGCGGGTTCTCGGCGGTGTCCCACTTGTCGAAGTCGCGGAGGTGATGGATTCCCGCCACGTGCTCGGCGTAGAAGTTGACCTCGTCGAGCGTCGGCAGGGCGCTGCGCGCGAAGATGGCGCGGGAAACGAGCTCCAGGAGCAGCAGGGCGACGAGGCTCGAGGCGACGAAGAGGAGAGCGGTTAGAAGGCGCTGTCTCATCACCGATTCGTTTCTGTCGCGCTCCAGACGTCGAGGCGCATGGGGACCCGGGGCTACGCGACGACCAGCGCGAGCACGCGGTCGAGCGCGGGCCAGGGCGGATGGTAGCTCCAAGCGGGTTTTCGAGGTCCGAGAAGCTCCGATTATGGCAACTCCTGGGGAAATCGCAGCCTCGGAGGACCGTAGGGCGGATAGGCGAAATAAGCGGGTTTCGATGTCCGAGAAGGTGCAGTTCTGACCACTCCGGGGGGGACTCAGGCTCAAAGGACTCTAAGGACCCGTAGGC
>CAMYLJ010000057.1 GCA_947259215.1 uncultured delta proteobacterium | reverse complement strand
GCGCGAGGATGAGCTCTTCGGCTTCGTCCTACGCCGCGTCGCAGGTGGCCAACCGCTCCCCTACCAACAACTCGTGGCGGAGGGAACGGCATAGGCAGAAGTCGAACAAGCGGGCTCTCGAGGTCCGATAAGCCCCGTTGTGACAACTACCCGGGGGGATCTGGGCTTACAGGACCGTAGACGGCTCCGGCATCGACATGCTGAGGGTCTGCATCATCTCCACGAAGTCGGCGCGCTCGGTCTTGCGCAGGCGCGGGTTGGTCTTGCGCTGCTCGTCGAGCGTGGTGGGCGCGATGTTCTTGTAGTTGTGGGCGGGGTACACGCGGAACGATCCGTCGAGCTTCAGCAGCTTCTGGAAGAGGCTCCCGTACAGAGCCTCGGGATCGCCGGTCGGCAGGTCGGTGCGGCCCGCGCCGCCCAGCAGGAGTGTGTCGCCCGTCAGCACGCGATCCTTTACGACCACGCACAAGGAGTCGCGCGTGTGCCCCGGGGTGTGCATCAGGTCGAGCCGCAGCTCGCTCACGGCCGAGAAGTGGTCCGCGTGGGTGTGCGTATCGAGGAGGTAGCGGATGCGCAGCCCGTGGGAGGCGGCCAGCGCCAGGGTGCGGTCGATCAGCTCCGGACGGATCGACGACGATGGCCGCATGACTCTTCTCGCAGCCGATCAGGTAGGAGACGCAGCCCCGCTCGCTGCGGATGGCTTCGAAGTACATGGAATGAAGCTAGCCCGTTTTCGGGGCGGGTCTGGCCGCGGGCGGGCCTGGATGGTTCCCACGTCGGAACCCTCCCACCCAAGCGAGTGTAGTATGCTACGTGGGGCACAACTCCTGGCCTGAGCAACCCGTGGACTGCGAGAGCTGCACCCATACCAACAGCGACACTGCGAAGTTCTGCGAGGAGTGCGGCGCTCCTCTTCGCGTGGCGTGCGGGCACTGCGGGACGGAGCTCTCTGCGAGGGCGAAGTTCTGTCCGGAGTGTGGGAAGCCCCGGAGTGCATCGTCGGCAGTCGCGGCGGCCGAGGAGGGACCTCCCGCCGCTGCGCTGCACGAGCCGGAGCCGACCCCGTCGGAGCCGACCGCGCCGGAGCCGATCGCCGCGCCCGATGCTGGGCGCCGCCAGATTACGGTGATCTTCAGCGATCTGGTGGGCTCGACCCCGCTCTCCGAGCGGATCGATGCGGAGGACCTACGAGAGGCGGTGGGTGCCTACCAGGCGACCTGCCGGGAAATCGTGGAGGGCCTCGACGGTCACGTGGGCCAGTACCTGGGCGACGGCGTCCTCGTCTACTTCGGCTATCCCCGGGCCCACGAGGACGACGCCGTTCGCGCGGTGCGGGCGGCGCTGCGGATCCAGGCCGAAATGCCCGCGGTGGCGGCGCGGCTGGCGGAGCAAGTGCCCGACATCGAGGCGGGGGACGTGCAGGCGCGGATCGCCGTGCACACGGGCTCCGTGGTCGTGGGCGCGATGGGAGGCGGCGGCGATGCCGCCGGACCCCAGGCGCTGGGCGACACCCTGAACATCGCGGCGCGACTCCAGGAGCTGGCCGAGCCGGGCGGCGTGGTGATCAGCGAGGCGACGCGCCGGCTGGTGCGGGGCGCCTTCATCCTCTCCGAGCCGAGCGATACCGCGCTTCGCGGCATCCGGGATCCCGTTCGTAGCTACGCAGTGCTGCGCGCCAGCGGGATGGGGAGCCGCCTCGACCCCTCCTCGGCCGCCGGCCTGCGGCCGCTCGTCGGTCGCGAGCAGGAGGTAGCGCTGCTGGTCGATCGCTGGGAGGCGGCGGCGGACGGGCAGGGCCAGGTGGTCCTCGTTTCCGCCGAGGCGGGCATGGGGAAGTCCCGTCTGGTCCACGCCCTGCGCGAGCGGCTGGCGGAACAGCCGCACAGCTGGCTCGAGGCGCGGGGTTCGGCCGAGCACGAGAACACGGCCTTCCACCCCGTCATCGAGGCGCTGGAGCAGACCCTCCTCTTCAAGCCGGACCTTCCAGCCGCGGAGCGACTGGATCGGGTGGCGCGCGCGCTCGCCGGCTGGGGTTTCTCCTTGGAGGAGCACCTGCCGCTCTTCGCCGAGCTGCTGAGCATCCCGCTCCCTCCCGACCCTTCCGCACCGTCGCTGGGCCCCGAGGTGCGGCGCCAGCGGACGCTTGCGGCTCTGTGCGCGTGGTACCTGGCGCTGGCGGAGCAGCAGCCGCTCGTCCTGGTCTGCGAGGACCTTCACTGGCTGGATCCCTCGACACTCGAGCTCCTCGGCATGGTGGTGGAGCAGGCGCCAACGGCGCGGATCTTCCTGCTCTTCACCTTCCGACCGAGCTTCGCGCCGCCCTGGCCCGCCCGCTCCCACGTGATGCAGCTCTCGCTGCAGCCACTCACCCGGCGGCAGGTGGCGGCGCTGGCGGAGAACGTGGCCGGCGGAAAGCGCCTCCCGGCTGAGCTGGTCGAGCAGATCGTGGCGAAGACGGACCGCGTGCCGCTGTTCGTGGAGGAGCTCACCAAGACGCTTCTGGAATCGGACCTGTTGGTGGAGCGCAGAGACCGCTGGGAGCTCACCGGTCCGCTGCCCGACGTGGCGATCCCGTCCACCCTGCAGGACTCGCTCATGGCGCGCCTCGATCGCCTCGGCCCAGGCAAGGAGGTCGCCCAGCTGTGCGCGATCCTCGGCCGCGAGTTCTCCCACGAGCTGCTCGAGGCCGTCCATCCCATGGAGGAGGGCAAGCTCGAGGGCGTGCTCGCGGGGCTCGGGGGAGCGGAGCTGCTGAACAAGCGCGGTCTCCCGCCCCGCGCGGTCTACCAGTTCAAGCACGCCCTCCTGCAGGAGATGGCCTACGAGTCGCTCCTGCGCAAGACGCGGCAGGAATACCACGCGCGCATCGCGACGGCGCTGGAAGAGCACTTCGCGGAGCGTGTCGAAGCGGAGCCCGAGGTCGTAGCACGCCACTACGAAGGCGGGGGACTCGCCGCGAAGGCGGTCGCGGCCTACCAGCGAGCGGGTGAGCAAGCCGCCGCGCGCTCGGCCAACGCGGAGGCGATCGCGCACCTCACCAAGGCCGCCGAGGTGCTGCGGACCCTCCCGGAGGACGCGCAGCGCGACGCCCACGAGCTCGAGCTCCAGCTCGCTTCGGCCCGACCCATCGCCAACACCATGGGTTTCGGCAGCTCCGAGGCCGAGTCCGCCTACCGGCGCGCCCTCGAGCTGTCCGACCGGGTGGACTCGCCCGCCCGACGCGTGGACGCGCTCCTCGGGCTCGCATCCCTCCACGTCACGCGCAGCCAGCTCGACACCGCGCGCGAGCTCGCGGAGCGCGGGCTCTCCGAAGCGGAGGGATCCGCGGACCGCGACAGGCTCCCGCTCGCGCACTATCAGGTAGGGCTCGCCGCCTACTTCCAGGGACGCTTCGCGGAGAGCGCGGAACACCTCGAGCGAGCCGCGGAGATCTACGTGCCGCAGACCCACGGAGGCGGACGCCTGCTCGGGGACGCGGACCCGGGGGTCGTGGCCCGTCAGTGGGCCGGCTGGGCACTCTGGGGGCTGGGCCAGCCGGACCGCGCGCTCGAACGCAGCCGGCAAGCCATCGCGTTGGCGAGTGAGCGCGGCGAGCCCTTCGATCTGGCCTATGCGAAGAGCTGGGGCGCGGTCCTGCACCTGCTGCGCCGTGAGTACGCAGCCGCGAGCGAGCTGGCCCAGCAGGCGGCCGCGCTGGCGGAGGCGCACAGCTTCCGCATTCAGCTCGCCGCTGCGCGGCTCGTGGAGCTGCGGGCGCGCCCCAGCCTGGCAGAGAGCGAGGGCCCGATCGAGGGAGCGGAGAGCCACTTCGGCCAGCTCGGCCAGATGGAGACCCTGGCCGCAGTGCCCCAGATCATGGGCGAGTTGGCCGAGCTCTGTCTCGGGCAGGGGCGCCGCGAGGAGGCGTTGCGCCTGGTAGACGGAGGCCTCGAAGCTTCGAAGAATCTCTCGCAGCCCTACTGGGACGCGGAACTCCACCGCCTGAAGGGCGAGATCCTCCACCGGGACCGAGCGTCCGAGGCCGAGGCGCTGATGCGCCGTGCCCTCGAGATCGCCGCCAAGCAGGAAGGGCGCTCGCTCGAGCTGCGCGCCGCCACGAGCCTGGCACGACTGCTGAGCGAGAACGGGAAGGCGACCGAGGCGCGCTCGGTGCTGCAACCTGTGTACGGGAGCTTCAGCGAAGGCTTCACGACGGCCGACCTGCGCGACGCCGCCGCGCTGCTGGAGGGCCTGCCCGCCGCGTAGCGGCGCTCTCAGCAGCGCTGGCCCTACGAACGAGAGGGCATCGCGAGCGCGTAGACGTCGTGGGTGTCTCGACGGCCGCGGATCGGGACGTCGGTCTCTCGCCCAAGACCCGCCACAACGTGATCGCGGCGTTGGGGACCTTCCGTCCGTGTTGAAGCAGATCCTCGCGCGGTAACGCGAACGGATGAGCCCAATGCTTCGAGAAGAGATGCCATGACAACCAACGATCTGACACTCGCGGCGGTGGGCTGTTCCGGGCCGGTCTCGCAGATCTTCGTCGCCGGATTCCTGGAGCTCGGCGTCAAGGTCCGCGTTCTGGCGAGAAACCCGGACCGGATCGCGTCGCGCCATCCCGAAGCGGAGGTCATCCAGGGAAGCATGACCGAGCCGGCCGACGTCGCCCGAGTCACCGAAGGCGTGGATGGCGCATTCGTGATGACGCCCATGGGCATGCGCAACCGGCCCGCCCCCGAAGTCGATGCCGCCAGGGCCGTCATCGAAGGCGCGCAGGCCAGCAAGCTGAGTCACCTAGTCTATACGTCCGTGCTGGGTGCGGATCGTCCTCACGGCGTCGGAATCCTCGACGCGAAGTTCGAGATCGAACGGATGATCGCCTCCTCGGGCCTGCCCTACTCGATCCTGCGCTGCGGCACCTACATGGAGGACATCTTCGACCCCAACTTGAAGCGCCTCAACGAGGGAACCTTCTTCTTTCCCGTCAACAAGGACAGGCGATTCACCTATACGTCGCAGCGCGACGTGCCGCGCTTCGTGGCCGAAGAGCTGTTGAAGAAGACGAAGGTCCTGAACCGCTCCTTCAACTTCGTGGCACCCGACACCTATTCGGTGCGCGACGTCGAGCGGTTGCTCTCGGAAGCAAGCGGCATCGCGATCAAGGCCCCTTTCAAGTTCCCGACCTTCTACGTCTTCTCGGCGCTTCAGCCGCTCTTCCACCTGGCCGGGCGACGGTTCTCGTCGATCCTGCCGCTCGTGCGACACTTCGATCGCCATGGCTACACCGACGCCGGGGATGACGTGCAGGACCTCTTCCCGGACTTCCGCATGACCACGTTGGAGGAGCATCTCCGCAAGCTCTGGCCCGAGCGAGCTGCGGGCCGCGCTGCAGCGAAGCGCGAAGGAGATGAGCGATGATCCGCGTCACACCCATCCAGACCGGTACTGTTTCCATCCGCCCGCACCATCACTGCGGGGAGGCCGGCAAGGGGCCGATTCGCCGGAAGATCGACATGCTCCTCGACGAGGACTGGGTCGAGGACCTGCCGATCTACACCTACCTGATAGAGCATCCGGAGGGAAACTTCCTCGTGGACAGCGGCGACACTGCCGAGAACACCGCGAAGGACTACCTGCCGGCTTGGCACCCGTTCTTTCGCCATGGCGTGATCGTCAAGGTGGCTCCCGGCGAGGAAGTGGGCGACCAGTTGCGTGGGATGGGCGTGGACCCGTCAGTGGACCTGAAGGCGCTGATCCTGACGCACATGCACCACGACCACGCTGGCGGTCTGCACCACTTCCCCCACACGCCGATCATCGTTGCCCGCGAGAACTTCCTGCTCGCAAATAGCTGGAAGGGCCGCATCTTCGGCTGCCTGCCGCAGTACTTCCCGCGCTGGCTGGATCCGACGCTGATCGAGTTCTCGGACCGGCCTTTCGGGCCGTTCCCCCAGAGCTACCCGTTGACGAAGGATGGCAATGTCGTGCTGGTGCCCACGCCGGGTCACATGCGCGGCCATCTGTCCGTCATCGTGCGCTCGCCCGACGTGACCTACTGCCTGGCCGGCGACTCCACCTATGACGAGCGGTTCCTGCTGGAAGAGCTCGTCGACGGCGTGACCTACGACGTCGAGCTCTCCAAGCAGACCCTGCGCCAGATCACGGCGCTCGGCCAGCAGGAGCCGACCCTTCTGCTCCCGGCGCACGATCTGCGCGTCCCCGAGCGGTTGTCGAAGGGCCTGTGCCTACCGCGCAAGCCGGTTCGGAGGGCCACGTGATGGAGCTGCCCACCCTGCCCCCCGGCTCCTGGCATCAGCCCGCGATCCCGCGTTGCCAGCCCGCCCCGGTCGCGCGGCAGACCGCGTTACAGAAGCTGCTGCTGGGCGTCACGCGTCGACGGGCCAAGGCCGACGAGGACTTGCACGTCTTCACGGTCCTTTCCCGGCTCGGCGGGATCTTTCTGCCGTACCTGCTGTTCCTGTCGCAGATCCTGATGAAGAGCCGCATCTCTCGCGTAGACAAGGAGCGCATCATCCTCCGCGTCGCCTGGCGCGTCGGCTGCGTCTACGAGTGGGGCCACCACGTCCACATGGCGACGGAGCTAGGCGTCGCCGGCGAAGTATCGAGGCGGCGGGTATTGCCTGCCGGACCGGAACCGACTCGGAAACTCGCTCACGTAGTGGCGCAGGATTCGGGGGACCCGCCCTTCGCTCGATCCACGCACTCTAGCTGGATCGATCTAGGGGAGGCAGGTCAACACGAAGGCCGGGAAGCAGAGCCGGAAGAAGTCGCGAAGAGCCCGCCGCCGGGCTCGCTCGGCGGCCTTCTGCCGTCCACGCACGACTCGGTAGACGGCCAAGGCGATGACCAGGGAGGAGAGCAGGTGCAGCCACTACAGACCCTCGTGTACCGTGAACGGGTACTGGGGGACCTGAAGGAAGCCGTTCCCGAAGAGCGGCACGAGCTGCTGGAGATCGGGCAGCGCCATCAGGTCCTAACCGCGGCTGCGCGCGCGTCGCCGGATCGCCGGCGACGTCCTGCCCTGAAGTCTCGCCATCGAGGGCGGAGTGTACTGCGCTCGGGGGGTGGCCCCGAGGGGCCAGGCCCGCGGAGGTGCCGGTGCCTGGCGGGTCGCAGCGGCTGCAGGGGCGGATGTAAGTTGGCGTTCTTGTACGCGAAAGTGGCTCCCGCTCCACCTGCGCCGGGGGCCGGAAGCCCCGGCGTTCCCGCGGCCGCGTCCCGTGTCGTCGCGGCGCGGCGTGCCGGCGGTTGACCCCGGTCAGCCCAGCACCTAGAAGTTGGAAGCGCGAGTCCCATGGGCTGTCCGAGCTGCGGCAAGGCCAATCGAACCGGCGCGAAGTTCTGCGACGAATGCGGCACCCCGCTGCAGGTCGTCGGCGAGCCCACGCCCGGCGACACCGGGAGCGATGCGGGGCGCCGTCCCATGACGGTGTTGTTCTGCGACCTGGTGGACTCCACCACGCTTGCCTCACGGCTCGATCCCGAGGACTACAGCGGGGTCGTGCGCCTCTACCAGGAGTACGCGATCGCCGGAGTCGAGCGCTATGAGGGTCACATCGCCCAGTACCTCGGCGACGGCGTGCTCGCCTACTTCGGCTGGCCCCTGGCTCACGAGGACGACGCCGAGCGCGCCGTCCGCGCAGCCCTCGTCCTCGTGGATTCGCTCGGCGAGCTGAACGCGCGGCTCGAGCGCGAGCTCGGAGTGAGCGTCTCGCTGCGCACCGGCATCCACACCGGGCCCGTCGTGATTAGAGAGATGGGCAAGGCCAAGCACAAGGAGATGCTGGCGGTCGGCGACACCATCAACGTGGCGGCTCGGCTCCAGTCGGTCGCGAGCCCCGACACGGTCGTGATCAGCGCCCTGACTCGCCGCCTGGTCCGGGGCCGATTCGTGACCGAGGACCTGGGTCCCCAGCGACTCAAGGGCATCGCCCACGAGGTCCCGGTGTGGCGGGTGCTGCGGCCGAGCGACGATCGGGACGCGTCGGGTAGCCACCCGGACTGGCTCGCTCCCTTCGTCGGACGCGAGCGCGAGCGCGCGCTGCTCCTCGAACGCTGGGAGCGGGCACTGCGAGGGAACGGCCAGGCCTTCCTGGTCCGTTCGGAGGCGGGCCTGGGCAAATCGCGGCTGGCCCAGGCGATCCGCAGGGAGATCGCGGCCCACACCTGGATCGAGTGTCGCTGCTCGCCCTACCACCGCAGCAGCGCGTTCTACCCGGTGATCGAGTTCCTGGAGCACGCCCTGGAGCTGGACCGCAGCCAGCCCGCAGAGGCGCAGATCGAGCAGATCGAGGCGGCGCTCCCCGGCGCGGGACCCCAGCGCGAGGAGGTGGTGCCGCTGCTCGCGGCGCTGCTTTCGATCCCGCTTCCCGGTCGCTACACGCGGCCGGCCCTGAGTCCCGACGCCCAGCGCGCCCGCACCCTCGAGGCCCTCACCACCCTGGTGCTCGCCCTGGCCGAGGACGCGCCGGTCAGCATGCTGATCGAGGACCTGCACTGGGTGGACCCGTCGACGCTCGAGTTCATCGGCATGCTCATCGAGCGGCTCCCCGGAACGCGCCTGCTGCTGCTGCTCACCTTCCGCCCGACCTTCGAGTCGCCGTGGGAGTCCCCGCAGCTCACGGCCGTCACGCTGCACCCCCTGGAGCACGACCAGATCGCCGAGATGGTGGCCGCGATCTCCGCCGACGCAGCGATCCCGGCGGAGGTCCAGGAGCAGGTGGCCGCCAGGGCCGACGGGGTGCCGCTCTTCGCCGAGGAGCTCACCCGGGCCGTCCTCGAGGTCGACCTCGAGGAGGCAGGCGGCAACGAGGCCAGCCGGTCACAGGCGCTGGGAATTCCCTCGACCCTCGCCGCATCGCTGATGGCGCGGCTCGATCGTCTGGGCCCCGCCAAGGGCGTGGCCCAGATGGCCTCGGTGCTGGGCCGGGCCTTCTCCGAGGACCTGATGGCGTCGGTCTGCATCGCCGATGCCAGCGAGGTCGAGCAGGGGCTCGCCTCGCTGGCGAGCGCCGGCATCCTGCTGGAGGGCGGGCCTGCCGGCCGGCCCGGCTACCACTTCCGTCACGCCCTGATCCAGGACGCCGCCTACCAGTCGCTGCTGCGGAGCCAGCGCCGGGAGCTGCACGGGCGGGTGGCGGCCGCGCTCGAGGAGCAGTTCCCGGACCGCGTGGACGACCTGCCCCAGGAGCTGGGCCGCCACCAGGAGGGAGCGGCGCTGTGGTCGCAGGCGGCCGCGAGCTACCAGCGCGCCGGCGAGCGAGCCACGGCGCGCTCCGCCAACGAGGAGGCGATGGAGCACCTGCGGCACGGCCTCGAGCTGCTGGCCCGGGAGCCCCACAGCCGCGAGCGGGACCGGCAGGAGCTGGGCCTCCAGGTGGCGCTCGGCGTCCCGGCCATTGCGGCGCGCGGCCAAGGGAGCGCCGAGGTCGAGACGACGTATACGCGCGCATGGGAGCTGTGCGAGACCCTCGACGACAGCCCCCAGCACTTCCAGGCGCTGTGCGGCCTCGCCGCCTTCCACCGCGTGCGCGGTGTGCTGCCGACAGCGACCGTGCTGGGCGAGCGCCTGCTCGCCGTCGCCGGCGAGGACGGCGACCGGACCCATCGGCTGCTGGCCCACCACGGCCTCGGCTGCGCCCTCTACTACGCTGGGGAGTGGAGGCGCGCGCTCGAGCACCTGGAAGAGGGCGCGCGGCTCTACGATCCGGAGCGCCACGGGCTGCTGGGCTTCGCGTACGGGACGGACCCGGGCGTGCAGTGCCTGACCTTCTCGGCCTGGACACTCTGGGTGCTGGGCCGGCCGGACGCTGCGCTGGAGCGCGTACGGCGGGCGGCGGGCGCGGGCCGCAGCGGCTCGCATCCCCTCAGCCTGTGCCTGGCCGTCACCTGGTCGGCGCTGGTCCACCAGCTCCGGCAGGAGCCGAAAGAGGCGCTGGCCCGGGCCGACGAGACGATCGCGATCTGTGGCGAGCGCGGGTTTCCGCTCTTCATGGGCCTGGGCATGGTCGTACGCGGCTGGGCCCGCGCCGTCTCCGCGGGCGGGGACGAGGCCCTGGCGGACATCCAGCAGGGGATGGCCCAGATCGCCGGCACGGGTGTGGGATCCGGCGCCTCCTACCCCTTGGCGCTCCTGGCCGAGGCCCAGCTCCGAGCGGGCCGAGCGGACGACACCGTGGGCGCCGTCGGGTTCGCGCTGGGGCAAGCCGAGGAGCGCGGCCACCACTTCTGGGACCCGGAGCTCTACCGCCTGAAGGGGGATGGGCTGCAGGCGCTCGGCAAAGCGGGTGATGCGGAGGCTGCGTACCGGCGTGCGATCGAGGTGGCCCGACGCCAGGAGGCCGCCTCGCTCGAGCTGCGCGCAGGCGTGGCCCTGGCGCGGCTGCTGCACGAGCGCGGCCGGGCGGACGAGGCGCGGGCGCTGCTGGCCCCGATCCACGCCCGCTTCCACGAGGGACTCGGGACGCCGGACGTCGCCCGGGCGGCCGCCTTCGTCGGCGGGTCGGGCGCCTAGACCTCGCGGCTGCCCCCGACCCCGTGCTTCGGGGCGCCCGCCCGGTAGTACCGCAGCGGGATGTGCGGCGCCATCACGCGCTCGTGCAGCTCCGGGAGCAGGCTCCAGTGCACGGCCGGGCGCAGGTGGTGGGCGGAGTGGTAGCCGATGTTGAAGCCGAAGCCGCGGCACATGAAGCCAAGATCCACGTTCGCCGAGGTGGCGTCGTCCTCGTACTGGCAGCCCACGTGGTGGTTCCAATTATTGATGGCTGCGCCGAACCAGCCCACCACCCAGGTCAGCAGGAAGAAGAGGGCGAAGCTGCGGAAGTCGAGCCAGGCCATCACCACGCAGGAGCCGCCCACCACCGCGAGCGAGAGCAGGAAGCGGCGCAACGCCGGGCTGCCGGGGCGGTGAAGCACCTCGACGACGCTTCCGCAGTACGAGATCGCCGGGTAGGTGAGGATGAAGTAGAGCTTCCCCACGGACCGGTCCGGAAAGCTCGTGCCGCGGAAGGCGAACGGGCTGGTCCAGTCCCCCTCGCGGTTGTTGTAGCGGTGGTGGATCTGCACGTGCTGGATCCGGTAGAACTCGAGGGGCAGCCCGTCGGCGAAGAACATCATCCAGCCGAGGACCTCGTTCAGCCACGACTGATGGAAGATGCCGACGTGGGCGTGGTTGTGCTGGACCAGATGCGACCAGCGCATGGCGACGATGATGGGAATGCAGGCGTACCAGGGCCAGGCGCCCGCCCACGCGGACATCTGGAGCGCGAAGGTTCCCACCACGACGGCGACCGAGATCGCGTCGATCCGGTAGCGGAGCAGCCTGGGAAGGCGGCCGCTTCGCGCCCGCGTGGCTCGGTCCCGGACCTGTGTGGGAGCCGGCTCAACCCCGGCGTTGGCTTCGTGGGCCGACACGGATCTCCTCCCGAATGACCGCTTCTCCGCGGCCCGGGCGATCATGGAACAGCCGGTCACCGCATTTCAAGACCCGCTTCGCCGCAGGGTGTCATCCCTCCGACCGCTTGGCTTGCCGGCGCGCGTGATAGACTGCGCCGCGTGGGTCGCGCGAGCGCTCGCAGCGAGCTGGTGTCTCTCCTGGACGGGATCGACGTCGAGGTTGATGGATCCCGACCCTGGGACCCGCGCGTTCACGACGCGCGCTTCTTCCAGCGCGTACTCTCCCAGGGTTCGCTCGGGCTGGGCGAGTCCTACATGGACGGCTGGTGGGACTGCGACGACCTCGACGAGCTCTTCTTCCGGGTGCTCTCCTCCCGCCTGCCCGATCGCACGCGACCGCCTGCGCGCCTGCTCTTCGAGGTGGCCCGGGCCCGCCTCCTGAACATGCAGACCCGCCGGCGCTCCCGGCGGGTCGCGGACTTCCACTACGACCTGCGTACCGACCTGTGGCAAGCCGTGCTGGGCAGGAGCATGGCCTACACCTGCGCGTACTGGCGGGACGCCACGTCGCTCGACGAGGCCCAGGAGCACAAGCTCGATCTCGTCTGCCGCAAGCTCCAGCTCCGGCCCAGCGACCGGGTGCTGGATCTCGGCAGCGGCTGGGGAGCCTTCGCCCGGTTCGCCGGAGAGCGCGTCGGGTGCCACATCGACTCGGTGAACATCGCCGGAAACCAGGTCCGCTTCTCGCGGGACTTCTGCAAGGGCCTGCCGGTGCGCGTCCACCACTGCGACTACCGCGAAGTGGAGGTCTACAACCCGGAGGGGCGGCCCTACGACGCGGTTCTCGCGCTCGGGCTGGGCGAGCACATCGGGCCCCGCAACTACGCCTCCTTCCTGCGGCTGGCGGAAGGCCAGCTGGTGGATCGCGGCCTGCTGATGATGCACCACGTCGCATCGATCACTTCCAGGACCACCGCCGACCCCTGGCTCGAGCGCTACATCTTCCCGGGCGCCGTGCCGCCCTCGGTGGCCCAGCTCAGCCAGGCGATGGAGCCTACGTTCGTGATGGAGGACTGGCACAACTTCGGGGCTGACTACCATCCGACGCTCCGGGCCTGGTCGCGGAACTTCGAGGACTGGGCGCAGACCGAGCCCGCCGGGGTGGAGCGGCGCTTTCGCCGCATGTGGCGCTACTACCTGCTGAGCCTCGCCGGGGCCTTCCGCTCGCGCCGGGCCCTGCAGCTGCACCAGATCGTGGTCTCGAAGGGGGGCTCCCTGGGCTACCGCTCCCTGCGCTGACCGGCGGACCCGGGGCGCGCCCGAGCCGGGATTCGAAAGGAGAGGGGCGAGGGCACATCTCGCGGTGTTCGGAGCGGGGGCCTGGGGTACCGCCCTGGCTTCGCATGCCGCGCGTCTCGAGCACCGCGTCTCCAGGTGGGCCTTCGAGCCGGAGGTCGCCGAAGAGATCGCACCGCAGCAGCGCAACTCGGCGTATCTGCCGGACGCGGAGCTGCCCCCGGGCATTCGGGCCTCGGCGGATCCCGCCGAGGCCGAACGCGAATTACTCAGCGAATCCAGCTATTTATGGCGGGGCGGACGGGACTCGAACCCGGCCCGAAGAGCCGTAACTCCCTGGGATCATTGAGTGCGGATCACCCGATTCTTGTGGCCGGCAGCCCCAGGCCACTATCGAGCCGGATCCCCGCTCTGCGGCGAGGTCTCGGCTCGTCCGGCTCCGGCCCGGCCCTTCCAATGGGCGCCCCGGCCCAGCCAGTGGAGCCTCGCCGAATCCACGGTCATACAGAGGTAGAGGGCCGCCGCGGCCGGGAGCGCCAGCGCGCGAAGCGGGCCGAGGCGGTAGAGGCGCAGGGTCGGGAGAAAGGTCCACGCCATGAGGGCCCACGTCGCTGCGCCCAGGAGCCCCGCAGCAGCGTTCCCGTGGAGAGGCCAGCCGATCAGCAAGAGCGGCGGCAGCAGGTAGATGAGGACGAGGCCGACGACCGTCCCTACGAGGAGCGCCACCGAGTACTGGAGCTGGGTGTAGGCGCTCCGCGCCACCATGGCCCAGATGTCTCGAAGCCCTCGATAGGGTCGGAAGCTGTACTCGCGGTCGGTGACGCCGACCCAGATCGGGCCTCCCCGCTTGATGGCCGCGCCGAGCGCACAGTCGTCGATGATCGCGCCGCGAAGCGATTCGATGCCTCCCGCTCGTTTCAGGGCGTCGCTGCGCACCAGCAGGCAGCCGCCCGCCGCGCCAGCCGCCCGGGACCCCGGGTCGTTGATGCGCGGAAAGGGATAGAGCTTCTGAAAGAAGTAGACGAAGGAGGGAATCAGCAGCCGCTCCCAGGCGCTCTTGCAATGGAGTAACACCATGAGCGAGACGAGATCGAGTTTCGACTTCTCCGCCTTTGATACCAGACGGGCGAGGTTGCCGGAATCGTGCGCGACATCGGCGTCGGTGAGCAGCAGGTAATCGGCGTCGGGCGAGCGCTGTGCGGCGGCGACGCCCGTGTGAACGGCCCACATCTTTCCCACCCACCCGGGCGGCATCGCTTCACTGCGAATGACGGTCAGCCGATCGCCGGCGGGGTGTCCTGCCGCCAGGCGGCGAGCGAACTCTCCCGTAGCGTCTTCGCTGTGGTCATCCACGAGGATGATCCTGAACTCTCCCGAGTACTCCTGATCGAGGAGCGAGCCGATGCTGCGTTCGATCATGTCCGCTTCATTGCGTGCCGGAACGACGGCCGTCACGACCGGCTGTGCCAAAGCTGCCGGACCCGACGCTTCGACTTCGTCGAGGCGCTGGTCGGCCCGCCAGAAACGACCGTGGAAGAACGCGAGGTAGATCCACACCGCGAAGGGCAGGACGGCGAGGCTGACCAGGGGACCATTCATCTTCGACTCCAGTCGCGAAGCGATATGCGTTCGGCTCGCACATTCTTGTAACGCACTCGCGGCGCCACAAGAAGGGCCGATGATCCTGGAGGCCGACGGCGGCGAGCTCTCCCGCGAGACCAAGGTCGCCGCTCGTGACCTAGAGTTGGTCAGAGCAGGAGGATGAGGTGGCAGACACAATGCGCGTGTACCTGGCCGGTCCCGACGTCTTCTTTCCAGATGCCGCCGGAATCGGAGAGGCCAAGAAGGAGATCTGCGCCCGATATGGCTTCGAGGGGGTCTATCCGTTGGATGCGGACTTCTCAGAGCTGTCCGAACTGGAATCGCCAGCGGCGCAGGGGCACAGGAGCTTTGATCTGATGGTGGGACTGATGGATCGCTGCCATCTCGTGATTGCCAATCTGACGCCCTTCCGTGGACCAAGCATGGATGTTGGCACCGCGATCGAGATCGGATACATGCACGGCTGCGGGAAGCCCGTCTGCGGGTACACCAACGTGACTGCCGACTACTCGGAACGCGTGGAACCGGATGACTTCCTCGTCGAGCCCTTCGGGCTCATGGACAATCTCATGGTCGAGGGGCCCATCTATCGCACCGGCTTGGAAGTGGTGAGGACGGATATTCCTCCGCAGGACGTCCACACCTCGCTCGATGGGTTCACTCGATGTGTCGAGCAGGCCGCCCAACGGCTGTTGGGGGAGCAGCTGTGACGCGAGGCGTCCCGAACTGGTCACCCTGGACCGGGACTTCGCGCACGTGCCTCAGATCCTCGTGGCTCTCTACGAGCTGATCGCGCTGCCGGCGGGGCGGCGCGAGCCGCCCCGCCGGTTCTGCCTAGATGTTCTTCGCGTCAGCACCTGCGCGGATAGGAATGGGTAAGCAGGCGGCTAAGCCAAACAAGCGGGAAGTCGAGGTCCGGTAACGCTCGATGTAACAAGTTCGCCTGGGGGCTAGCTGCTACGCTGACCGTAGGCGACTGCGCCTTCTCGGACCTCGAAGCCTGCTTGAGTTTCCTATCCGCCCGAGCGCATCCCCGGCGCCGGCGGTGCCGGGGAAAGCCCACCCACGAGGCCGGGCCGGGACGCCCCGATCGGGGCTCATGTCTTCCGATCCCCGTCGTCCCGTGTCGCCCGAGTCGGCCTCCCAGTTGGCGGTCCTGATCGGTACCGAAGCGACGTACCAACCCTCGCCGAAGTGGTGACCCGCGCCCTCAGTCCCTGAAGGCCTGGGTCGCGATCACGTACTGGCGCAGCACGTCGTTGGGACCCTCGTAGATGGTGGTCACGAGGATGTCGCGGAGATGGCGGTTGACGTCGTACTCCATGGTGATGCCATTGCCGCCGTGGAGCTTGAGCGCCAGCAGGCAGACCTCCTCGGCCATCTCGGTGCTGTAGACCTTGGCCTCCGAGGCGATCTGCTGCACCTGCTGGGCAGTGCGGCCCGTATCGAGCAGCTTCGAGCCGTCCTTCACCAGGTGGACGCCGGCGCGCAGCTTGGTGGCCATGTCGGCGATGTGCTTGCGCACCAGGCCGTTGTCGGCGAGGCGCCCGAAGCTCGAGCGGTCCTGGACGAAGTCGCGGGCCTCGTCGTAGGCCGCGTAGCCGATGGCCAGGGCCTGGGCGGCCACGAAGAGCCGGCAGCGGTTCAGCGTGTTGAAGGCGATCAGCAGGCCGGCTCCCTCCTCGCCGATCAGGTTCTCCTCGGGCACCACGCAGTCCTTGAAGTACATCGCCGAGGTCGGCGACGAGCGGATGCCGACCTTGTGCTCGGGCTTGCCGATCTCGAGCTGTCCGCGCGCAACGGCCTCGTCCACGTCCACCACGAAGCAGCTCCACTTGCCATCGGAGTCGCGAGCGAAGGTGGTGGCGTAGAGTTTCTGGTCGGGGTGGTAGTAGTGGATCGGCGCGTTCGAGATCCAGGCCTTGCCGCCGTTGAGCACGAAGCCGCCTATGCCGTGCTCGTAGCTGCACTTGCCGGCGGAGGGGTTCGAGCCCGTCTCGGGGCCGGTGAGCGCGAAGCAGCCGATGCGCTCGCCGCTGGCCAGCGCCGGGACGAAGTGTTGCTTCTGCTCGTCCGTGCCGAAGTCGAGGATGGGCGGCGTCGCCAGCTTGGCGTGCGCGCCCATCACCACCGAGAAGCCGGCGTCGTAGTAGGAGAGGCCGAACGACATCAGGATGAACTGCCAATAGCTGAACTCGATGCCTCCGTACTGCTCCGGCAAACCGGCGCCGAAGATGCCGACCTCCTTGAGCTCCTGCATGAACTCCTCGGGGTACCAGCGCGGCCGGTACACGGGCAGCGAGGGGGCGTCGGCGCCGAGCTTGTTCTTCAGCTCGTTCTCGACTGCGCTGAGCTGATCCCGGTACCACTCCGGCAGGCCCTCGGGCTCGAGGTCGATGGCCCGCGCGTGCTCGCGCAGCCGCTCTGCCACGGGGCGGAAGTCGTTGATGATCTGAAGCTCGTCGTCCTCGAGGTCGAGGAAGCGGATCATTCGGTCCACGCTGGGTCTCCTGGGAGCGGCCGCGGCCGGGGGTGTTCTCGATCTGAGGATAGGCCGCGCGGCTCACGACGCCGAGCCGGCCCTGGTCTCCCAGGCAGGGCGGCCGCTGGAGGCGTCCGCGGCCAAACAAGCGGGAGTCGAGGTCCGATAACGCTCGATGTGACAAGTTCCCCTGCGGGCTAGCGGCTACGCTGACCGTAGGCGGCGGATTCAAGGGGGGCGCGGCGTCTCCCGGCCGGCTCTGGGGCCTCCGGGGCCGATCGCGGCGCGCACGGCCCGCCACCGCACAAGACCAGAAGGCTCCGGAAGGCCCGCCGCGTCCGGATCGGCGCTTGCATGGCACGCCGCCTCTTGCGGGTTCGTCTCAGAAGTCCCCCAGGGCACGCAGGCCCAGGACCACGGCCGTGTCCGCGCCTCCCAGGCCCGAGCGCACCACCTGCACGTCCGGGGTCAGGCGGAACCAGCCGGTGAGCTGGGCCTCGTAGAAGATCCCGAAGCCCTGCTCGGCAGTGCGCAGCCGCCGGCTTGGAGCCACGACGCCTTCGCGCTGGAGCGAGTTGTAGAAGTACCCGATGCCAAAGACGTCCTCCTCGCGGCCCGGGATGAGACCCCGGCCGCCGACACCGCCGGCGACGGACCACTTGAAGGGATTGGTGTCCTGGCGGCGACGCCCCACAAGAGGAACACGCCCCAGCCCCGCAGGTCGGGACGACCGTCGACCCGAACCTCATCGAGCGCGCCCTGGCGCTCAGTGGGGCTCCGACGAAGAAGGCGGCGGTGACGGCCGCCCTCCAGGAGTTCATCGCGCGGCGCGAGCAGCGCAGCCTCCTCGAGCTCTTCGGCAAGCTCGAGTGGGACCCCGGCTACGACTACAAGCGCGAGCGCGCCCGGGCTTGAGCCTCTTCGTCGACACGAGCGTCTGGTCGCTGGCCCTGCGCCGCGACCGGCCACCCGACGTGCCCGAGGTCGCCGCCCTCGAGCGGGCGCTCACCGAGGGCGAGCTGGTCACGACCACCGGGCTCGTCTACCAGGAGCTCCTCCAGGGGTTCCACGATCCCCGGGACCAGCAGGCGATCGTGGCTCGGTTCGGCGCCCTCCCCTTCCTGAGCCCCGACCGTCACGACCACTTCGAGGCGGCGCAGCTCCGCAACCGCGCTCGTCGCCGTGGCGTACAGGTCGGCACGATCGATGCCATCCTCGCCCAGCTCTGCATCCGCTACGAGCTCCGCCTGCTCACCACCGACACCGACTTCGCGCGGATCGCCGATCATGAACCTCTGGAGCGCTGGACACCCTAGCAGACGGGGGAAGGACGACGCGGATGCGCGAGAGAGCAAGCGGTTGACCTGAACGGAACATCCAGAGGCCGGGCGAGAACGCGTTGATGATTCTCATCTACGCCACGATCTACCTGATCGTGATCGACCTCGATCGACCGCGGCGTGGCATGTTTACCATCAACCAGAAACCGATGGTCGAGTTACAGACGGGCATGCAGTCAGCCCTGCGGAAGAATTGACGACGCAAGACTCGAAAGCCCCGGTGGTTTCTCGTTCTGCGCAGAAATGCAGTACCTGATGGGTTGTGGACCGGGCGGGACCGTGCAGCGCTGGCTGCAGGCACTGGAACTCGACTCGGTCGTGACGTTCAATGCACTCGATCACGACGGTTACGATCGCATCGACCTGCCCGGCTTCAGCTTTCGGATCCCGAACGACCCGCGCCGGTTCGAAACGGATCTCCTGCAGGCGTTTCCTGGGGATCGCGACGGAATCACCGAACTGTTCGAGCTCCTCTGGCGTATCCAGAAGGAAACCGGCTCGAGCGGCCTCGACCTGAAGCGGTTCCTGCGCCAGCCGTTCCAGTTCAAGGACACGGTGCTCTACGGCCCTTGGCCGGTGGAACGGGTGTTCGAGCACTTGGGGCTCTCGCCGCGAGCGCGCGCGGTAATCGCCGGCCAATGCGGAGATATCGGCTTGTCGCCGCGTGAGGAGCCCTTGCTCTGCATGCAGCGCTGCCTACCTCCCGGTGCTGGCAGCGCTACTCAGTAAAGTCGAGTAGTTATGGCGGGGCGGACGGGACTCGGACCCCGGCGACAAGGCGCCGAAATCGTGAGGGTTTCTTGCGGCGACCCCGTGCTCAAGGTGTGCTCAAGGCCTGCGACCGACAGGCAGCTGGAACGGGCGCCGCGCTGGAGTGTCCTGCGCAACGTCCTCGATTACTGAGCGCGCGAGGGACAACGCCTCGCGGCGCTGGCGCGCGACGCGGAGCCCGCATGGCTGGCGCCGAGGCCCAAACCCCACGCAGCGTCAAAGAGGCTGAGATGTATCAGGCGACTGTGCCTTCGCCCGGCAGCCTCCCAACCGGCGGTGAGATTCAAGTAGGATGCGATAGGTGACATCCGGCCTTCGGAACCTACGCGCATAGGAGAGGGAATTCGATGGAACAGGTCTCGGGACTTCTGACCTCGCTACAGGAAACTCTGGGGAGCACGCTGCCGGGCATCCTCGGCGCGTTGCTCATCCTGCTGGTGGGCTGGCTGGTGGCCGTGATCGTGCGCGCCGGTGTGCGGCGCGGCCTCGGAGCGGCGCGGCTGAACGAGAGGGTCGAGACCAGCACGGGGAACGCCGTGAATCTGGAGGGCGGCATTGCCTCCGGGTTCTACTACCTGCTCCTGCTCCTGGTGCTCGTGGCGTTCTTCAACGCCCTGAGCCTGGAGCAGGTCTCGAGCTCCCTCCAGACCCTGGTGGACCAGGTCTTCGGCTACGTGCCGAAGCTCATCGGCGGCGGGGTTCTGATCCTGGTGGCCTGGATCCTGGCCACAGTGGTGCGCGCCATCGCCACCAAGGCGCTCGGGGCCACGACTCTCGACGAGAGGCTGGCGGCCGAGGCCGGTATGCGCCCCGTCAGCCAGAGTCTGGGCGACGTGCTCTACTGGCTGGTGATCCTGCTGTTCCTGCCGGCCATCCTGGGTGCCCTGGGCATGACGGGCCTGCTGGATCCGGTCCAGGGCATGGTGGACCAGGTGCTGGCCATGCTGCCGAACATCGTGGCAGCCGCCGCCATCGGCGTGGTGGGCTGGTTCGTGGCCCGGATCCTGCGCGATCTGGTGACGAACCTCCTTTCGGCGGCGGGCGCCGACGGCCTCGGCGAGCGGGCCGGCCTGCGCGGCACGACCCGTCTCTCCGGGCTGCTGGGCCTCGTGGTCTACGTGTTCGTGCTGGTGCCGGCCATCATCGCGGCCCTGAATGCCCTACAGATCGAGGCCATCTCGACCCCGGCCACCGAGATGCTGGGCTCCTTCATGGCGGCCATCCCGAACGTCTTCGGAGCCGCCGTGATCCTGGCGGTGGCCTGGTTCGTGTCGAGCTTCAT
>CAMYLJ010000056.1 GCA_947259215.1 uncultured delta proteobacterium | reverse complement strand
AATGGAGCCGACGAGCGGATTCGAACCGCTGACCTGCTGATTACGAATCAGCTGCTCTACCAGCTGAGCTACGTCGGCTCGGGACGCGGCGGATGCCTCGTCCGGGCGGCGGAATGTAGCGTCGAACGGGGCGGGTGGCGTCCCCGGGACGGCCCGCTGGCGCCCGGCGGGGTCGCCTTGGAGCGCCGGCGGCCGGATTTGACCCGCCGGCCCCGCTCTTCGTAGGATGGAGAGGCCCCGCCCGCGGGACCCCTGCCGGGTGGGGTGGAGGATGCTGCCGTGCCCGTGCTCCCGTTGATCGATCTGCTCATCATGGTGGGGTGGACCAGCCTGATGGGCGGCTTCTTGCTGAAGGCCGTCTATCTGACCACCGCCTACCGGCCGCTGGTCGTGGGGATGTCGCCGCTGGATTTCGTCTTGTTTGCGGGGATTTGCCTGTTCTTCGCGCTGACGCTCGCCGCCCGGACCTGGGTCAAGTACCACGAGCCCGAGCTGATGGCGCGCCGGCGCCGGCGGGCGCGGGAGGTGGAGCTGCCCGAGGCGGGGGCGCCGCCGCAGGTCCTGGCCGCGGACCCCGATCGCGCGGCCCTGAACCGGCCGTAGACCGCGGCGGCTCCGGGGCGGCGCGCGTCCCGGAGGGCGGATTTCTCAGGACCGTCCCCGATTCTCGGGGCTAGGCGGGCTGGCGGCGGCCGGGCAGCAGGCTGGCGGCGGACTCGGCCAGCTCCAGGTAGAGGCCCGCGGAGAGCCGGGCCAGCTCGGTCGCCTTGCGAAAGATGCGCTTCACGCTGGGAGCTCCTCTTCCCTCTCTTCAGGGAGTACCCCCGGTCCCACAAAAGGTGGCAGAGAAGATGCAGCCCCCGCGGGGCCAGGTCAGACGGTGGCGGCGGCGTGGGCCTCGAGGCGGCGGCGGAGGGCGGTCGGCGGGAAGAAGGCGCACCACATGCTGGCCGAGAGCAGGAACGCCAGGACCGTCAGCGCCACCAGGGCGACCGGCACGTCCAGGGGGTGCGCCCCCAGCCCGAAGAGGCACCAGGAGATGATCAGGGTGGTGCTGGCCGTGGCGGTCCCGGCCACGCCCCAGAGCAGGATCTGGTTGGTGGCCACCGGGTCCGCCAGGCCCAGGCGCAGGCGCCGGCGGAGCTGGGCGTAGTGGGCGAAGGCCTCGGCGCAGGCCCAGGCCATCACCCCGAAGCGGATCACCTGGAAGAGCGCCACACCGCGGGTATGGACGTTGTTGCTGGCGAAGTCCCCATCGACGATGCGGATCCCGTAGACGACGAGCGCCAGCGTGCAGCCCGCTGCGCAGAGCGCCTGCGCCCAGCGGGCACCCCGGCGCCAGAGCCGCCAGTTCACGGTGTAGAGCGCCACGGTGCCGGCGATCTGGAAGGCGTAGAGGAAGGTGTTCATGGGGGCGGCCCAGGTCGTGCCGCCCCAGAGCATGCGCTGGCCGAGCTGGATACCGGCCATGCCGACGCCGCCGCCGACGAAGGCGATCCCGAAGAGGAGCTCGGGGAGGCCCCGGGTGCGACGCCAGGTCAGCACCAATCGCACGCCGACGACGAGCGTGACGATCGTGATGCCGAGCATGCTGAGCGCCGCGAAAGCCTGCACCGGGAGCCCCCTGTCCAGCACCCATCGGCCGGACGAAGGGGAGACTGGATCGGGCGCGCTGCGGCTCAGGGCAGACTAGGGGACGTTCCTCGAGTCTTGCGCTTGGGGACACTCTTGCGCCAAGGACTGTCCCCAAGTGCAAGAGTCGAGGAACGTCCCCTTTTGTTGCGTCCCGGCTATTGGGGGAGGGGGCGGCCGGTGTAGCGGACGATGCGCACGAGCTGCGGCTGCACCACGGCGTGGTAGGTGGCGATCTCCTCGAACAGCAGGGGATCGTCGAACCACTCGAAGACCTGCGGATGGCCGCGCCGGTGGCGATCGGGATGGGCGTAGGCGATCAGCAGGGAACGCCCGGCCGCGCGTGCCTCGGCGGTGAGGGCGGCGACCTCCTCCGCGTTCACCGGCGCGCGCAGGCGCGGCTCGTAGGCCCGCAGGGTGATTCCACCGTCGACGCGGCTGAAGCCCGCCAGGATTGCGCGCGGCTCGGCCTGCATGCGCTCGATGGCGCGGCCGCTCGGCTGGAGCTCGCGCTCCAGCAGGATTCGGGTCTGGGGCCAGACGAAGAGCTGGAAGCCCGCCAGCCCCGCCGCGAGGCCCGCCGCCACGCCGAGCTGGCGCGCGCGCGCACTGCGCCAGGGCAGCGCGGCCAGCAGCGCGTCCAGGCCGGCCGCCCCGAGCACGACCACGGGCGGCACGAGATAGAGGGCGAAGCGCGGGTACCACTGGTCCTGGTTGATCGCGTTCACCAGCATGCCGAGGGGCAGCCCCGACGCCAGACCGAGCGCGAGCCAGCGCGGCGCCCCGCCGCGTCGCCACATCACCAGAGCACCCACCGCGACCAGCAGCGGCACCACAGCCAGCGGGATCGCGTACGCCGCGGGGGAGCGGGTGGCGAGACTCGGATAGGTCCCGGGCGGCGCCTCGGGAACGTCCGGCAGGCGTGCGGGGATCCCGGTCGTCACCAGCGTGAGGGCGTGCCCCACGCCTGCCGTGGTGAGGTGGGCGCTCGGGACGTTGCGGATGAAGACGCCTTCCCAGCGCCGGAGCTGCGCGAAGTTCGGGGCCATCAGCTGGAGCAGCAGCATCCCGGCGGCGAGCGTCACGACGAACAGGCGGGTCGCGCGCAGCCCGCGCGTCTCCCGCGACCCCGGGCCCGCGGCGATGGCCACGAGACCGCTCGCGCCGAGCGTCACGACCATCCAGAAGGAGAAGAAGTGGGCCCAGAGCATGGCGAAGGCCGTGGCGCCCCACGCCAGCATCCAGCGCCAGGCGCCGCTGCGCAGCGCGCGGGTCAGCAGCCAGGCCGCCAGCAGGCAGAACATCACCGCCAGGCTGTAGGAGCGCCCGGCCGTGCCCCACTGCACGTACCAGGGATGGATCGCCAGCCAGAAGGCGGCGGCCAGGCCCGCGCGTGGCAGGCCCCACTCGGCCAGCAGCAGGGCCGCCAGCACCACGGCCAGGGTCGAGGCCGCCAGCGCGGGGGCGCGCAGCCAGGGCTCGCTGAAGGCCGGCGGCACACGGTCCGTCGCCGCCCGCCAGCCCGCCAGGGTGATGCGGCCCAGCACGCTGTAGAGCACCTGGTTGGTGGGCTGGTTGTAGCGCCACAGCGTGTCGCGCCAGGGCGGGACGCGCAGCCGCAGGTGGGCGGGGTTGTCCTGGACCGGGCGGTAGCTACCCACCATGGTGTAGCGCGCGGTCCACGCCTCGTCGGACCACAGGCCCGAGCGCGCCAGGTTGGCGCGCAGGCCTAGGCCGAGGAGCGCGGCCACCAGCAGCAGCGCCCAGAAGAGGCGGCCCCGGGCGGGCGGCGCGAGCGGCGTGTCGGGCTCCGGGTTCGCGCGCGTCCAGCGTCCGGCGGTCGCCAGCAGCAGGCCGCAGAGGAGCGCGTTCACGAGCGCCGCCCACCAGAGGCCCGCCACCACGGCGTCGCCCAGGCTGCGCTCGACGGGACCGTAGAACGAGCCCCCGTCCGCCAGGGTCCAGGGCTTCCGCGCCAGCAGCAGGAACCCCAGCAGGCCCGCCAGCGCCAGCGCGAGCACGGCGCGCGCCGCGGCGACCGGGCGGACGTCGCTCACGAGCGGTCCTCTCCGGGGACGACGAGCACGGCCCGCACGGATCGCAGCATAGCGTCCCGGGGCGCGCTTTCGGATCGACTCGGGACACCGCCGCGGGGTACCCTGGCGCGGGGCTGAGATGGAGGTGGATCGCGCATGGGCATCTTGTCCTGGATCTTGTTCGGGCTCATCGTCGGGGCTCTCGCCAAGTGGATCATGCCGGGGGACGATCCCGGCGGGATCGTCGTCACCATGCTGATCGGGATCGCGGGCGCCTTCGTGGGGGGATCGATCGCCTCGTTTCTCGGCCTCGGGACCTTCGGCGGCTTCAACGTGGGCAGCATGGTGGTCGCCATCGGCGGCGCCCTGATCCTGCTCTGGGGCTACCGCAAGCTCAGAACCTAGCGGGGGAACCTCGGTCGCTCGCTCCGCGGCCCCACGCTACGTTTCGGCCGTGTCCGACTCCAACGACCGTCGCATCTGGGTCGACGGCACGCTGGTTCCGTGGGCGGATGCCACGGTGCACGTGCTGTCCCACAGCCTCCAGCGGGGCTCGCTCGTCTTCGACTACATGAGCGTGCATCCCGCGCGGCGCGGGACCGCGGTCTTCCGCCTGGGCGAGCACCTGGAGCGCCTCCGGCTCTCGACGGAGCTCGTCGGGCTGGACCTCCGCCACTCCGCCGACGAGCTGGCGGCAGCCGTCTGCGAGACCGTGCGGGCGAACCCGGGCGCCAAGGCGGTGAAGATCAGCGCCTACCTGCCGTCGATCGAGGTGGACGTGGTGCCCCTCGACCCGCGGGTGTCCGTAGCCATCGCCGCCTACGACCCGGGCCGCGACATCGTCGCGCACAAGGACGTGAAGCCCGAGCTGCGGCTCGAGTACCGGGTCTGGGTGGAGAAGGAGCGGCGCAACCGGCGCGCCGACATCGTGGAGCCCCAGGCGAAGGTGGCGGCCAACTACACCTCGCCCATGCTGGCCAAGGCCCGGGCCAAGGCCGCGGGCTACGACGAGGTGCTGCTCCTCGACGCGGACGGCCTCGTGGCGGAGGGACCGACGACCAACATCTTCCTGGTGGACGCCGACGGCAGCCTGGTGACGCCGCCGCCGGCGAACGTGCTGCACGGGGTCACGCGGCGCTCGGTGATGGAGCTCGCCAAGCACGACGGCCGGCCGGTGCGCGAGGAGGCGTTCGCGCCGGAGGCGCTCTTCGAGGCCGCGGAAGTCTTCCTCACGGGCACCACCGCCAACGTGCTGCCGGTCGTCTCCATCGACGACCGCGCGGTGGCCGACGGTGCCACAGGCTCCGTGACCCGCGCGCTGCGCGACCGCTTCCACGTCGTCACCCACGGCCAGGACCCGGACTTCGAGCACTGGCTCCGCTACGTCGACGAGGCCTAGCGGTGCGCATCCTCTCGGGCATCCAGACTTCCGGCACCCTGCACATCGGCAACTACTTCGGCGCGCTGCGCCAGCACGTGGCGCTGCAGGACCAAGGGGAGGCCATCTACTTCCTGGCGGACTACCACTCCATGACCTCGGTCCGCGACGCCGATGCGCGCCGGGGCTTCGCCCGCGAGATGGCCCTGGACTACCTGGCCTGCGGCCTCGATCCCGCGCGCGCCATCCTCTACCGGCAGTCGGACCTGCCGGAGACCTGCGAGCTGGCCTGGATCCTCTCCACCGTGACGCCCATGGGCCTGCTCCAGCGCGCCCACTCGTTCAAGGACAAGGTCGCCCAGGGCCTCCAGCCCGATCATGGGCTCTTCGCGTACCCGGTGTTGATGGCGGCGGACATCCTCCAGGTGAACCCGGACGGGGTACCGGTCGGCCAGGACCAGAAGCAGCACCTGGAGATGGCCCGCGACATGGCCCAGCGCTTCAACCACACCTACGGCGTCGAGGTCTTTCGCCTGCCGGAGCCCCTGATCGAGGAGGCGGTGGCGGTGGTACCGGGCACCGACGGGCGCAAGATGAGCAAGGCCTACGGCAACACGATCGAGATGTTCGCCGCGAACAAGGCCACCAAGAAGGCCGTGATGGGGATCGTGACGGACTCGACCCCGGTGGAGGCGCCCAAGAAGACGGATACACCGGTCTTCCAGCTGTGGTCGCTCTTCGCCAGCGAGCCGGAGCGAGAGGAGATGTTCGAGCGCGCCCGCGCGGGCGGGCTCGGCTACGGCGACGTGAAGAAGGACCTGCTGGCGCGGCTCCAGGCCTACTTCGAGCCCATGCGCGAGCGCCGCGAGGCCCTGGCGGCCCGACCGGACGAGGTGGAGGACGTGCTGGCGGACGGGGTGCGCCGCGCGCGCGTCATCGCCGAGCCCGTCTTCGCCGCCGTGCGCGAGGCCGCGGGGCTCGGCGCCCCGCCGCGCGCCGAGCCTAAGAAACGGGGACGGTCCTAAGAAACTGCAGCAGTTTCTTAGGACCGTCCCCGTTTCTTAGGCTCGTTTCTCAGGCGGCTGCTCGCCGACGGCGGCGCCAGCGTCCCACGACGAACAGCGCCGGCGGGAGCCAGGCGGCCTGGACGAAGTCGCTGCCGCAGCCGGCGGGGACGATCGGAATGCTGCTCACCACGCGGTAGATCTCGACGCCCTGGTGCACCACGTAGAGCTCGCCCATCCCGTCCTCGCCGAAGGACACCAGCTGGAAGCCCGCGTTCGCGGCGGGGCCGAGCTGCGTGCTCACGTCGCTGACCGTGCCGGTCCGTGTGTCGTAGGTCCAGATCCGGCCGGAGCAGAAGTCACCGAAGAAGTACTGAGCGAAGGCGTGGGGAATCAGGCGCCCGCGGTACGAGTAGCCGCCGGTGATGGAGCAGTTGCCGGCCGAGTGATCGTAGTCGAGCAGCGGGGGCGTGAAGCCGGGGGCCGCGCAGGCGGCGGACGTCGTGTTGCAGCGGTTGCCCTCCCAGACCTTCCAGCCGTAGTTCCGCCCGCCAGGGCTCGTCCATGGCTCGAAGTTCACCTCTTCGCGCTGACCCTGGCCGACGTCGGCGATCCAGAGATTCCGGGTCAAGGGGTTGAAGCTCCAGCGGTAGGGGTTGCGCAGCCCCAGGGCCCAGATCTCGTCGCGGGTGCTCGGGTCGTTCACGAAGGGGTTGTCGGCCGGGACGGCGTAGCCGGTTCCCGGCACGGGAGTCGAGCCCGGCGCGGGCGGGGTCCCTACATCCAGACGCAGCATTTTTCCCAGCAGCCGTAGGGGGTCCTGGCCCGCGCCGAGCGGGTCGTTGCTGGAGCCTCCGTCACCGAGGCCCAGGTAGAGGAAGTCGTCGGGTCCAAAGGCGATCGTGCCGCCGTTGTGGTTGGAGTAGGGCTGGTCCACCACCAGCAGGACCTGCTCGGACGGGTCCGCGACGTCGGGATCCGCGGACACGCTGAAACGGGAGAGCAGCGAGTCCCCGGCCAGATCGGTGTAGTAGACGTAGAAGAGGCCGCTCGTGGCGTAGTCCGGATCGAAGGCGAGCCCGAGGAGTCCACCTTCGCCGGCCGTGCCGACGCGATCCGTGATGTCCAGGAACGGGGTGGTGCGGACGGCGCCGGAGACGATCAGGACGATGCGCCCGTCGCGCTCCAGCACGAACAGGCGCGGATCGCCGGCTGGCGCATCCAGGAAGATCGGCTGGTCGAGCCCGGACGCGACCGGGGTCGATGCGAGCTGGGCGCGCGCCGGCGCGCCCGCTGCCAGCGACGTGAGCAGGATGATCAGCAGGGAGATGGCTCGCAGCACGGGTGGTTCCTCCACCTGCGAGGATGGCGGCGCGGGAGCGTCCGCGCTGCGATCCCCGTCACGGAAACGGCCCGGCAGGCACCGAAACTGACCGATACCGGCTTTTGGTGCAGCGATTCTGCTTGCGGGCTGCGCGCCCGGAACGGATCCTGCGCGCGGCATGGGGGTGGACCCGCTCCGGGAGATCGAGGATCCGTCGGACCTGCGCCGGCTGCCGCGCGAGGCGCTGCCGGGCGTGGCCGCAGCGTTGCGTGAGGAGCTGGTCTCCGTAGGCGCCGAGGTCGGCGGGCACTTCGCCGGCAGCCTGGGTGCGGTGGAGCTCACGGTCGGTCTCCACTGGGTCTTCGACACGCCGCGCGATCGCATCGTCTGGGACGTGGGTCACCAGACCTACGGCCACAAGGCGCTGACGGGCCGGCGCGAGGGCCTGCGCCGGATCAAGCGGGCGGACGGTCCGAGCGGTTTCCTGCGCCGGGTGGAGAGTCCCCACGACGTCTTCGGCGCGGGCCACGCGGGCACCTCGATCTCGGCGGCCCTGGGGCTGGCCGAGGCGGCGCGGCGCCTGGGCGAGCCGCGCCGGGTGGTGGCGGTGATCGGCGACGGCGGCGCCACCGCCGGGATGGCGTTCGAGGCCTTGAACCACGCCGGGCATCTGGGCAGCGACGTCCGGGTCGTGTGGAACGACAACGGCATGGCGATCGCGCCCAATGTCGGCGGCCTGGCGCGCACCGGCGACGTGGCCGGGCTGGTGCGGGCGCTGGGTCTCGCGTACCGCGGACCGGTGGATGGCCACGACCTCTCCGCCCTGGTCCCGGCCCTCCAGCAGCTGCGCGACGCCTCGGGTCCGAGCCTGCTGCACGTGCGCACCCGCAAGGGCTGCGGCTATCCGCCCGCCGAGGCCGACCCCTTCGGCTGGCACGCCACCGGTCCCTTCGAGGTGGCGGGCGGCACGCGCGGCGGCGGCGCTGGCGCGCCCAGCTGGACGGTCGCCTTCGCCGACGCCCTGGCCCGCATCGCCGACCGCGATCCCCGGGTCGTGGCCATCACGGCCGCCATGCCCGACGGCACCGGGCTCGACCGCTTCGCGCGGCGCCACCCGAAGCGCGTCTACGACGTCGGGATCGCCGAGCAGCACGGCGTCACCTTCGCCGCCGGACTGGCGGCCGAGGGCCTGCGTCCGGTCTGCGCCATCTACTCGACGTTTCTCCAGCGGGCCTTCGACCAGATCGTCCACGACGTGGCGCTCCAGGACCTGCCGGTGACGTTCGCCTTGGACCGCGCCGGTCTCGTGG
Organism: uncultured delta proteobacterium; assembly: GCA_947259215.1. GTDB lineage: Bacteria > Myxococcota_A > UBA9160 > UBA9160 > JAFDET01 > CAMYLJ01. The sequence continues at coordinate 28,417 of CAMYLJ010000056.1, read as the reverse complement.
GCGGCGACGGCCCCACGCACCACGGCGTCTTCGACCTCGCCTACCTGCGCGCGATTCCGGGCCTGGTGGTGGCCGCGCCCCGGGACGAGAACGAGCTCCAGCACCTGCTGGCCACCGCGGTCGACTGCGGGCGTCCCTTCGCGCTGCGCTTCCCGCGTGGGGCGGCGCCGGGTGCGGCGCTCGACCCCGAGCCGAAGCCGCTGCCGCTCGGGCGCGGCGAGCGACTGCGCGCCGGGAGCGACGCTGCCATCGTGGCGCTCGGGAAGGCCGTGGACGTGGCGCGGGAGGCCGCCGACCGCCTGGCCTGCCGCGGGATCTCCGTGGCGGTGGTGGACGCCCGCTACGCGAAGCCCCTGGACCACGAGCTCTTGTGGGACGTGGCCGAAGCCAGCCGGCTCGTCGTCACCGTCGAGGACCACGTGCGCGCGGGCGGCTTCGGGAGCGCGGTCCTCGAGTGCCTGGAGCCACGGCGCCGCAACCTGCGCGTGCGCTGCCTCGGCATCGGTGATCGCTTCGTGGACCACGGCGACGCCGCCGAGCAGTGGCGCGCCGAAGGCATGGACGTGGACGCGGTGGTCCGGAGTGTGGAGGAGGGCCTCGGGTGACCGATCCGGCCCTCGACGCCGCCTACAGCCACTGCGCGGAGGTGACCCGCCGCGCGGGCTCGAGCTTCGCCGCGGCCTTCTGGATGCTCCCGCGACCGCGGCGTCGCGCGCTCCACGCCATCTACGCCTTCTGCCGCCTGGCCGACGACATCGCCGACGCGCCCGAGGTGGAGGGCGACCGCGGGCGGCTGCTCGAGCGCTGGCGCGCCGAGCTCGACGCCGCCTACCTGGGCAAGGCGAACCACCCGGTGGGGCTGGCCCTCGGTGACACGGTCCACCGCTACCGGCTGCCCCAGACGGTCTTCGAAGATCTCCTGCGCGGGATCGAGTCGGACCTCGCGGGCGAGCCCATCGAGACCTTCGAGGACCTGGAGCGCTACTGCTACCGGGTCGCCTCCACGGTGGGGCTGCTCGTGGTGGGCGTGCTCGGAGCGGACAGCCCGCGCGCGCGCGAGTACGCCCGCAGCATGGGCATCGCGGTCCAGCTGACCAACGTGCTGCGCGACGTGGGCGAGGACGCCGCCGCCGGTCGCATCTACGTGGCGCGCGAGGACCTGGAGCGCATGGGCGTCGCGCCCGAGCGCCTGCGCGACGGCGCCATGACCGACGAGGTGCGCCTGCTGCTGGCGCTCTACGCCGAGCGGGCGCGCATCTACTTCGAGCGCGCGGCGCGCAGCCTGCCCCAGGAGGAGCGGCGCGCCCTGCGGCCCGCCGAGGCCATGGGACGCATCTACCGGACGCTGCTCGAGGAGCTGGCGACGCGCGGCTTCCCGTGCCTCGGCGAGCCGCTGCGCCTCTCGCGGCCGCGGCGCGTGGCCATCGCGGCGGGCACCTGGCTCGGCCTGGGGGGTGTCGCGTGAGCGGCCTCTCCCGCCGCAAGCTCGAGCACCTGGAGCTCTGCGTCGGCTCCGACGTGGAGTCGGACGAGGGCACGCTGCTCGACGAGGTGCACCTGCTGCACGAGGCGTTGCCGGAGCTCTCGTGGGACCAGGTGGACCCGTCGGTGGAGCTCTTCGGGCGGCGGCTGCTGGCGCCGCTCGTGATCTCGGGCATGACCGGCGGCGCGCCCGAGGCGCGCGACGTGAACCTGGCGCTGGCGGGCGCCGCCCAGAAGCTGGGGCTCGCCATGGGGCTCGGCTCCCAGCGCGCGATGCTGGTGGACCCGTCCTGCGCTGCGACCTACGCCGTGCGCGAGGTGGCGCCGGACATCCTGCTGTTCGCGAACCTCGGCGCCGTGCAGGCCCGGGACGCGGGTCCCGAGCGGGTCGCGGAGCTGGTGGCCGGCGTCGGCGCGGACGCGCTCTGCATCCACCTGAATCCCGCCCAGGAGCTGGTGCAGGACGACGGCGACCGCGACTTCCGCGGCGCCCTCGAGGCGATCGCCACGCTGTCCGGCTCGCTCGGCGTGCCCGTGGTGGTGAAGGAGACCGGCTGCGGTCTCGCGCCCGGCACCCTGGCTCGGCTGCGGGCCGCGGGGGTGGCGGCCGTGGACGTGGCCGGTCGTGGCGGCACCAGCTGGACCGGTGTCGAGTCGCTGCGCGGCTCGCAGCGTCAGCAGGCCCTGGGCCGCGTGCTGCGCGAATGGGGTGTCCCCACGGCCGCGGCCCTGGTCTACGCGCAGCGGGCGGGACTGCCCGCGATCGCCTCGGGCGGGATCCGCAGCGCCCTCGACGCCGTGCGCGGCCTGGCTCTGGGCGCTTCGGCCGTGGGCCTGGCGCTGCCGTTCCTGCGCGCCCATGCCCAGGGGGGCGCGGCGGGCGTGCTCCGGGCCGGCGAGGAGCTGGTGGAGGGCATCCAGGCGGCCATGCTGCTTGCGGGGGCCCGCCGCGTGTGCGATCTGGCACGGGCTCCCCGGGTGCTCGGGCCGCGCCTGCGCGCCTGGGCGGAAGCCCCCCCGGACGCGCGGGGGGACTGACCGATTCCCGGGGATCGGTCAGCGGTTCGGGTTGTGGCGGGCGGGACGCTATGGGATCGTCACGCCGCCAGGGGGGAGTCTTCGCCGCCGGCCACGGGCGGCGCTCCGCGTCGGGATCCGGAGGACTCGAGTGGACGCGAAGGCGGCGGAGCGGAGCGCGAGCGCGCCCAAGCCCATGCGCAGCCGCAAGGAGGCGACGCAGGCGCGGATCCTCGAGGCGGCCATCGGCCTCTTCGCGGAGCGGGGCTACGAGCGGACCAGCATCTCGGCCCTCGCCGAGCGGGCGGGGGTCTCGCGCTCGGCGGTCTTCTGGCACTTCGGCGACAAGGAGGCGCTCTTCCAGGAGGCGTTCCGGCGCATGCTGGTGCCGTTCGCCGAGCAGTTCAAGGCGAGCCTGGAGCGGCAGGATCCCGGCCGGCTGCTGTTCGAGCTCTTCGACGTGTACGAGGGCTTCGTGGCGGAGCACCGCAGCGAGATCGAGCCCATCGTGCGCTGGGTGCTGGAGTCGCCGACCTTGCGCTCGTCGTTGCGCAAGCCGCTGCTGGCGCTGCTGGATCAGTTCGTGCGGGACGTGTGCGAAGCGCTGGAGGAGCTGGTGCCGGATCCGCGGGAGGCCCGGGCGCTCGCGGCGGGCATCGTGTCGCTCTTGAACGGCAACCTGATGCTCTCCTTCCTGGACGGGAGTCCGAGCTCGGAGGAGCTGCACCGCGAGGGTCTGCGGCGCGTGACGCAGCGGCTGCTCTCCACCCTGGATCGCCCCTAGACGCGCCCGCGCTGGCCCCCGAGGTCATCCTCGGCCGGGCGAGCGCGGAGAACTTCCCCGTCGCCCTGCGCCTGCTGCCGCGCGGGCTGCGCCGCGACCTGCTGGCCCTGTACGGCTTCGCGCGCCTGGCCGACGCCCTGGGCGACGAGATCCCGGGCGACCGCCTGGCCGCGCTCGACGCGCTGGAAGCCGACCTCGACTGCGCCTTCGCCGGCCGCGCGCAGCATCCGCTGCTGCGCGACCTCACGCCGGTCCTGCGGGAGCGCGACCTCCCGCGCGCGCCCTTCGTGCGGCTGATCGAGGCCAACCGCCAGGACCAACGGGTGACGCGCTACGCGAGCGGATCCGATCTCGCCGACTACTGCGCGCTCTCGGCGAACCCGGTGGGCGAGCTGGTTCTGCATCTGGTCGGCGCTGCCACGCCCGAGCGCGTGGCCCTCTCCGACGCGATCTGCACGGCGCTCCAGCTGCTGGAGCACTGCCAGGACGTGGCGGAAGACCGCGCGCGCGGCCGCGTCTACCTGCCGGCTGAAGACCTGGCCCGGGCGGGTTGCAGCGAGGTGGATCTGGCGTCGACACCCGCCACGCCCGCCCTGCGCGCGGCGGTGGCCGAGCAGGCGGCGCGCGCGCAGCGGCTGCTGGCCGACGGCGAGCCGCTGGTGGCGCGCCTGCGCGGGGCTGCGCGGATCGCCGTGGCCGGCTTCGTGGCCGGCGGCTACGCGGCGCGCGACGCGTTGGTGCGCGCCGGCTACGACGTCAGTGCGGGCGCGCCGCGGGCGCGCCGACGCGACATGGCGCGCCACGCGCTCGCGGTGTTGTGGCGGCAGCGGAGGCGCGCGTGAGTCGGCCCCACGTGATCGTCGTCGGCGGCGGGCTGGCCGGGCTCCGGGCGGCCCTGGCGTGCAGCGACGCCGGCGCGCGGGTCACCCTGCTCGAGGCGCGGGCGCGACTCGGCGGTGCGACCTGGTCCACCACGCGCGCTGGCTTGCAGGTCGACAATGGCCAGCACGTCTTCCTGCGCTGCTGCACGGCCTACCGCGGCTTCCTCGCAGATCTCGGGGTGGAAGACCGCGTGGTGCTCCAGGAGCGGCTCGAGGTGCCGGTGCTGGTGCCGGGTCGGGCGCCGGCCTGGATCCGCCGCCACCGGCTCCCGGCGCCGGCGCACCTGGCGCCGAGCCTGCTGCGCTTCGCGCCGCTGGCGCTGGGCCAGCGGCTGGCGGTGGCGCGCACGGCGCGGCGGTTGGCGGCGCTCGACCGGCTCGCGCCCCAGGTGGACTCGCGCCGCTTCGGAGACTGGCTGGCAGAGCAGGGCGAGAGCGACGCCGCCATCGACGGCTTCTGGGACCTGCTGGTGCGCCCCACCCTGAATCTCTCCGCGCGCGATTCCTCGCTGGCGCTGGCCGCGAAGGTCTTCCAGACGGGTCTCCTCTCCGCGCCCGACGCGGCGGACATCGGCTGGGCGGGGGTCCCCCTGGCGGAGCTTCACGCCGAGCCAGCCGCGCGGCTCCTGCGCGAGCGCGGTGCCGACGTGCGCCTGCGCGCGCGAGTGGACGCCGTCGAGGGCTCGCTGGAGGGCGCGCCGTCGCTGCTGGCCGATGGCGAGCGGCTGACGGCCGACGCGGTCGTCGTGGCGGTGCCCCACGACGCCGCGGCGGAGCTCCTGCCCGCGACCTCCGGCGTCGACGCGGGTGCGCTGGCGCGGCTCGGCGCGTCTCCCATCGTGAACCTGCACGTGGTGTTCGACCGCCCGGTCACCGAGCTGGCATTCGCCGCCGGTCTCGGCACGCCCCTGCAGTGGATCTTCGACCGCACCCGCTCGTCGGGGCTCGCGCGCGGCCAGTACCTGACCGTGTCGCTCTCGGCGGCCGACGCCTGGGTCGGCCACGCCCGGGACGAGCTGCGGCGCGTCTTCCTGCCCGCCTTCGAGGCGCTCTTTCCGGCCGCGCGCGCCGCGACGGTGGAGCGCTTCTTCGTGACCTGCGAGCGCGCGGCCACCTTCTACCAGGGGCCCGGCACGGCGGCCCTGCGGCCGGGCCCGGACCTCGCGTGGCGCGGCGTGCATCTCGCCGGCGCGTGGACCGACACCGACTGGCCGGCCACGATGGAAGGTGCCGTGAAGAGCGGCGCCCTCGCCGCGCAGCACGCCCTGACCTCGGCGCGCGGGACCGCATCCGCCCGGGCCGCCGCCTGAACCGACCTGCGAACGAGGAGAAGCCGTGTCGACCCCGAGCATCGTCCCCACGTCCCCTGCCGAGCGTGCTCTCGAGCGCGCCCGCGATCATCTGCTGTCCAGCCAGGACGAGGCCGGCTGGTGGAAGGCGGAGCTCGAGACCAACGTCACCATGGAGGCGGAGGATCTGCTGCTGCGCGAGTTCCTCGGCATCCGCAACGAGGCCGTGAGCGCGCCGACCGCCACCTGGATCCGCTCCCAGCAGAACGCCGACGGAGCCTGGTCGATCTACCACGGCGGACCGTCGGACCTCTCGGCCACGGTCGAGGCGTACTGGGCGCTTCGCCTGTGCGGCGATCCCGAGGATGCGGAGCACATGCGGCGCGCGGCCGCGCGGGTGCGCGAGCTGGGCGGCATCGAGGAGACGCGGGTCTTCACGCGCATCTGGCTGGCGATCTTCGGGCTCTGGTCCTGGCGCGACCTGCCTGCGCTGCCGCCGGAGCTGATCCTGCTGCCGAAGTGGTTCCCGCTGAACATCTACGACTTCGGCTGCTGGGCGCGTCAGACGATCGTTCCGCTGCTGGTGGTGGCCGCGCACCGGCCCGTGCACGCGCTGCCGTTCGGACTGGACGAGCTGCGCACGGGCAAGCGGCGCGACGATCGCCGGCCGCTCTCGAGCTGGGGCGGACGCTTCCAGGCCCTGGACCGCGCGCTCCACCTCTACGAGCGCCGCCCGCTGGCGGGACTGCGCAGCCGCTCGCTGCGCCTGTGCGCCGAGTGGATCGTGCGCCGGCAGGAGGCGGACGGCTCGTGGGGCGGCATCCAGCCGCCCTGGGTGTACTCGCTGATGGCGCTGCGCCTGCTCGGCTACCCCCTCGACCACCCGGTGATGGCCCGCGGCCTGGCCGGGCTCGACACGTTCGCCATCGAGGAGGACGGCGTGCGCCGCTTCGAGGCCTGCCAGTCGCCGGTCTGGGACACCGCGCTGGCGATGGTGGCGCTGCGCGACGCCGGCCTGCCGGCCGAGCACGCGGCGCTGGTGCGCGGCGGCGGCTGGCTGGCAGGGCAGGAGGTGCGCGTCCCGGGCGACTGGGCGGTGCGGCGTCCCGAGCTCGAGCCCGGCGGCTGGGCCTTCGAGTTCGAGAACGACAACTACCCGGATCTCGACGACACCGCCGAGGTCGTGCTCGCGCTGCGCGCCGCCAAGTCCGACGACGCGGAGGCGCGCGAGGCGGCGATCCGCCGCGCCCTGCGCTGGACCTTCGGGATGCAGTGCAGCGACGGGGGCTGGGCCGCCTTCGACGTCGACAACACCCGCAGCCTCTGCAACCAGCTGCCCTTCTGCGACTTCGGCGAGGTGATCGACCCGCCGAGCGCCGACGTCACCGCCCACGTGGTCGAGATGCTGGCCCACGAGGGGCTGGCCGACGATCCCCGGACCCGCGCCGGGGTCGACTGGATCCTGCGCGAGCAGGAGCCGGACGGATCCTGGTTCGGTCGCTGGGGTGCCAACTACCTGTACGGCACGGGCGCGGTCGTGCCGGCGCTCGTGGCCGCAGGGATTCCCGTCTCGCACCCCGCCCTGCGGCGCGCAGTGACCTGGCTCGAGTCCGTGCAGAACCCGGACGGCGGCTGGGGCGAGGACCTGCGCTCCTACGACGCCGGAGGCGTGCCGGGACGCGGCGCATCGACGCCGTCCCAGACGGCCTGGGCGCTGCTGGCCTTGCTGGCGGCGGACGGGAAGTCCGCGGCGGTCACGCCCGGCATCGACTGGCTCGTGGCGGCGCAACGCGAGGACGGCGACTGGGACGAGCCGCAGTTCACCGGCACCGGCTTTCCGCGCGATTTCTACATCCGCTACCACCTCTACCGCCTGAACTTCCCGCTGATGGCCCTCGGCCGCTACCTGAGGCAGGCGCCGTGATTCCCCTGGCTGGCGCGCTGGCGGAGGCCCTGGTGGTGGCGGCGCCGCTGCGTCTCGAGGCGCGCACGCTCCGCCGCGGGGCGCCGGGGCTGCGGGTGGTGCGCACGGGCGTGGGCGCCACGCGCGCGCGCCGGGCCGCGCAGCAGCTGGTGTCGGACCCCGCCCGGGCGCTGGCGGTGGCCGGCCTCTGCGGCGCGCTCGATCCCGGGCTCCTGCCCGGCGACGTGGTCGTCGCCTCGGCGCTGGTCGGGCCCGACGGCGAGCGCCGCGAGCTGGACTGCGACGCCCTCTACGAGCAGCTCGTCGCCTTCGGCCTGCGGGTCCGGGCGGCGCCCCTCGCGAGCGTGGACCACGTGGTGCGCGGGGCCGAGCGCCGACGCCTGCGGGACACCGGCGCTCGCGCCGTCGACATGGAATCGGCCTGGTTGGCCGAGGCGGCCGGCGAGCGGCCGCTGGCCGTCGTGCGCGTCGTGCTCGACGGCCCGAACCACGAGCTGTGGCGGCCCGCCGTCCTCGGCCAGCTGCGGATCGCCCTGAGGAGCCTGCGTGCCGCAGGCCCCGGGCTGGCGCGTTGGGTCGGCGAGGTCGCCGGCGAGCCCGTCCGCTCCGAGTCTTCGCCCGTCTACGCCCTGCTGTGAGGAGCCCAGCGTGCCCGTACCCGTCTCCCAGATGTGGACCGTCGCCAGCTACGTGCTGCGCCAGCGCCTGGCCGGCCGCGAGCGCTATCCGCTGGTGCTGATGCTGGAGCCGCTCTACCGCTGCAACCTTTCCTGCGCGGGCTGCGGCAAGATCCAGTACCCGAGCCACGTGCTGAAGCGCCAGCTCTCGTTCGAGGACTGCATGCGGGCGGTGGACGAGTGCCCGGCTCCCGTGGTGAGCATCCCCGGCGGCGAGCCGCTGCTGCACCCGGAGATCGACCGTATCGTGGCGGGGCTGGTCGAGCGCCGCAAGTACGTCTACCTCTGCACCAACGCGCTGCTGCTGGAGAAGAAGCTGCCGCTCTTCGAGCCGAGCAAGTACCTCTCCTTCAGCGTGCACCTCGACGGCGAGGGCGCGGACCACGACGCGGCGGTGTGCCTGGACGGCGTGTACGAGCGCGCGGTGCGCGCGATCCGCGCGGCGCTCGAGCGCGGCTTCCGCGTCACCACGAACACCACGCTCTTCGAGGGCGCGGACCCGCAGCGCGTGGCGGACTTCTTCGACGCGGCCATGGAGCTGGGAGTCGAGGGCATGATGGTGTCCCCGGGCTACTCCTACGAGAAGGCGCCGGACCAGGAGCACTTCCTGGCGCGGGAGCGCACCGTGGATCTCTTCCGGCGCGTCCTCGGCCGCGGGGGGCGTCGCCGCTGGCGCTTCAACCAGTCGCCGCTCTTCCTCGAGTTCCTGACCGGGGCACGCCACTTCGACTGCACGCCGTGGGGCAACCCCACGTACTCGGTCTTCGGCTGGCAGCGTCCCTGCTACCTGCTCCAGGAGGGCTATGCCCGGAGCTTCGAGGAGCTGATGCGCGACACCGCCTGGTCCGAGTACGGCCACGCCAGCGGCAATCCGGCCTGCCGCGATTGCATGGTGCACAGCGGCTTCGAGCCCAGCTCGGTGTCCGAGGGCTTCTCCAGCTGGCGAGGCCTTGCCGCCATGGCGCGGGCCGCGCTCTTCGGGCCGCGGGTTCCGGCACCCGAGGGCATGCCGGCCGGCGCGCCGGCGTCGCCGTGCCGAGCCGAGGACGAGGGCCTCCAGCCCGAGGGCTGGAGTGGGGATGCCAGCCCGGAGGCGCTGCGCAGCGCGTTCGCCTACCGGGGCGACGTGACCCTGACCCTCGACGACGGGGACCGGGTGGCGGGCTACGTGTCCGCGCTCGACGCCCGCAGCCTGCGCCTGCTGCCGCCCGACCGAGGGCCGGACCGGAGCATTCCCCTGGCTCGCATCCGGCGGGTCGAGCTCAGCGGGCGCGACGCCGCCGTCAGCGCCTGATCCGGATGCCAGCTTCGCGCGGGTGCGCTACCCACGCGCCTCCGTGTGGCGCCCCGGCAGCAAGCTCTTCCATCCGTTCAATCCGGAGCTCGGGGTGGGCGTGGTGCGGCGCGTGGACGGCCGCCACCTCCAGGTGTGGTTTCCCGACGCCGAGCAGGAGCTGACCTTCACCGCCGAGGGCGGCGTCGTACAGCGCCTGGTGCTGCGTCCGGGCGGCCGTGTGCGGGTGCTCGAGACCGACGAGGTGGTGGCCGTGGCCGAGAGCCTGGAGGGCGGCTACCGGCTGGTCGACGGACGGCTGGTGGACGAGGCCGACGTCTGGCCGTTGACGCCGCCCGACACGCCCCTCGAGCGGCTCGCCGCCGGCCGGGTCGAGGCGCTCGCCGACTTCCGCAACCGCCTGGACGCGCTGCGCCTGGCGAGCCTGCGCGAGGCCGGGGGGCTGGGGAGCTTCCTCGGCGGGCGGATCGAGCTCTTCGCCCACCAGCTCCACACCGCGGTCGAGGCCACCCGGCGCGACCCGGTGCGCTGGCTCCTCGCCGACGAGGTGGGGCTCGGCAAGACGGTCGAGGCCTGCCTGATCCTCTCGGCGCTGGTGCGCACCGGGCGCGCCGAACGCGTGCTGGTGGTGGCGCCGGGGACGCTGGTGATCCAGTGGCTGGGCGAGCTCTATCGCAAGTTCCATCAGGTCTTCGTGCTGCTGGATCGCGAGCGGCTGGAGAGCGTCGCCACCACGATCGGCGAAGACGCCAATCCCTTCGAGGTGCACCCGCACGGGGTGATGGAGCTCGAGACCCTGGCGGGCGACCCGGAGCTGTTGGCGGTGGCGGCGGAGGCGCCGCCGGACCTGATCGTGTTGGACGAGGCCCATCGCCTGGCCACCCGCGAGCAGCACGAGGCCCTGGCGCCCCTGGTGGCCCAGGCCCGGCACGCCCTGCTGCTCACCGCCACGCCGCTCTCGGCCGATCGCGAGGGCTTCCACCGGCTGCTCTCGCTCCTGCACCCGGACGCCTTCCCGTCCTACGCGGACTTCGTGGCCAGCCTCGAGCGCGGGGAGGCGGTGGTTCCGTGCACGAGCGCGGTGCGCCGCGCGGACGTCGGTGGACTCCCGCCGCGGGTGCCTTCCCCCGTGGACCTGCCGGCGGCCCGCGATGACCTGCGCGCGGATCCCCGGGCGCGCTGGATCGCGGAGCGGGTGCGCGCCTGGTCGCGGGCGGGCGAGAAGGCGCTGGTCTTCGTCCACGAACTCGAGACCCTGCAGGCGCTGAAGGAGTTCCTGGAGTCCGAGACGACGACCCGCATGGCCAGCTTCCACGAGGAGATGTCCGTCGCGGCCCGCGACATCGAGGTCGCCTCCTTCCGCGACACGGGACTGCCGGTGCTGCTGTCTTCCGACGCGGGCAGCGAGGGCCGGAACTTCCAGTTCTGCGATCGACTGGTGCTGTGGGACCTGCCGCGGGATCCCGTGGTGCTGGAGCAGCGCATCGGTCGGCTCGACCGCATCGGGCGCCGCACGCCGGTGGAGATCGTGTACTTCCGGCTCGCGGGGGCCGCGCCTGACCTGGCGCGCCTGTACGAACGGCTGGACCTCTTCGGGCGCCCGGCGGCCGGCCTCGACCTGGCCCTGGCGGAGGTGACGCGGGCGCTGGCGGCGGCAGGCGACGCGCCCCTCGACGAGGACGCGCTGGCCGCGAGCCTGACCGACGCGCGCGCCCGTGCGGGCGCGGAGATCGCACGGGTCTTCTACCGCGACGGCTTCGACCCGGAGCGGGACGCCGCGATCCTGGACCGGGTTCCGCCGGAGCTCGAGACCTTGACGCGGGCGGTCTGCGTCGGCGCCTGCGAAGGCCTGAACTTCGAGGTGGTGGAGAAGGGCGGGGTGGCGCTTTACTACCTGGAGCTCGGCGCGAGCGCCACCGTCGACTCGCTCCCGGGCGTGCCCGGCGGCGCCCGCTACCTCGGCAGCTTCGATCGCGCCGAAGCGGTGCGCAAGGACGAGATGGACTTCTTCGCCAGCGGTCACCCGCTGGTGGAGGGACTCCTGCTCGAGCTGGAGGACGGACGCCGCGGCCGCGCGGTGCTGGTCGAGGTGGAGGCGCCCTTCGCGCCCGCCGCGGGGCTGCTGGTCCTTTCCCGGGAGGACGGCGCGCTGCGCGCGGACGTGGTCGACGCCGACGGCGCGCTGCGGCCCGAGTGGCGAGAGCCGTTGCTGGCGGCCCTGCCGGCGGCGGTCGACCTGGCGCGGAGCGCGCGGGATCTTGGCACGGCGTTCGGCGACGCGGTTCGCGCCCTCGCCGAGGCCCTGCCCGAGGGGCTCACTCCGGAGGCCGTGGCTTTCTTCCGGGCGCGCCCCACCGCCTGAGCGCGCTCAGGCGGCCTCGGGGGCGCCCGCCACCGCGTCGGCCATCTCGTACAGCAGCGCCTCGGTCTCGCCCCAGCCGAGACAGGCGTCGGTGATGCTGACCCCGTAGCGGAGCGGCGCGCCGGGCTGCCAGGCCTGGTTTCCGCCCTCGAGGTGGCTCTCCAGCATCACGCCCAGCAGCCGGTGCTCGCCCGCGCGCAGCTGGGCGAGGACGTCGCGGCAGACCGCCGGCTGCCGCGACGGGTCCTTGCCCGAGTTGGCGTGCGAGCAGTCCACCAGCACGGGGCGCGCCAGCGCCAGGTCCGCCACCAGCTCGGCGGCCGCCACCACGTGCTCGGCGTTGTAGTTGGGGCCGCCGGTTCCGCCGCGCAGGATCAGGTGTCGGTCCGGGTTCCCGGCCGTCGCCACCGAGGCCGAGGCCCCGTCGGCGTCGATGCCCAGAAAACGGTGGGGGTGCCCCGCCGCCACCATGGCGTCGCGCGCGGCCACCACGCTGCCGTCGGTGGCGTTCTTGAACCCGACCGGCATCGAGACGCCGCTGGCGAGCTCGCGATGGGTCTGGCTCTCGCTCGTGCGCGCGCCGATCGAGGCCCACGCCAGCAGGTCCGCGGTGTACTGGGGGGAGATCGGATCCAGCAGCTCGCTGCCGCAGGGCACGCCCAGGCGGTTGATTCCGAGCAGCGTCTCCCGCGCCAGCCGCAGGCCCCGATCGATGTGGCAGCTGGCGTCGAGCAGCGGATCGTTGATCAGGCCCTTCCAACCCACGGTCGTGCGCGGCTTCTCGAAGTAGGTCCGCATCACCACCAGCAGCGATGGGCGCAGCTCCGTCGCCAGGCGCGCCAGGCGCTCGGCGTACTCGAGGGCGGCGCTTGGGTCGTGGATCGAGCAGGGGCCGGCCACCGCCAGCAGGCGTCGGCGGTCGCGCCCGTGCAGCAGGTCGCGGATCGCGTGGCGGGTGTCGCCGACCAGGGCGCGCACGTCGTCGTCGGCGGGCAGGTCCGCCTTCACGCGCCGCGGGGGCTCCAGGGGTTCGATCCCGGTCAGATTGCGGTCTTCGATGCGCTCCATCGGATGCGACCTCCTCGACCCCGAGACCAAAAAAAAGCCCCGAGGTCGTCTCGGGGCTGGGTTCCGCTCGTGCCGTGCGTGCCTACGCGGTGGAGCCCTCGCCCCAGGCGCCCTGCCAGGAAAAGCCGAAGAAGAAGGCGTAGAAACGGGTGCTCGCGTGCGACACCCCAAGGAACCTCCCTAAGAAACGGGGACGGTCCTAAGAAACTGCTGCAGTTTCTTAGGACCGTCCCCGTTTCTTAGGACCGCGTCAGAAGCGGTAGTCGACGCCGCCGGTGAAGTGATGCACGTCCCAGTCGCGGACAGAGAGCGCGGTCTCGTAGCGCAGCCAGGCGTGGACCCGGTTGCCCACGCTCGCGCCGACGCCGGCGGCCAGCTCCAGGAAGTCGCCGTCGGGCCGGTCGCCGTCGAGCCGGATCGGCAGCGCGGAGGGGTAGCGGCGGAAGCCGGCGCTGAGCGAGGGCGGGTCGTCCTGGTACTCGTGAACCCAGTAGGCGAAGAGCTCCGGGGCGATGCGCACGCGCTCCGCCAGGCCCAGGTCGAGACGCAGCTCGCCGCCCAGGCGGGTCGTGGTCGAGCGGGCGCTGTGCGGGTCCAGCTCGAGGTCGGCGATCGAGCCGCCGCTCTCGGCGAAGCCGTCGGCGCGCGCGTCGAGGTAGCTGAAGCCGAACGCCGGCCCGAAGACGGCGCGTCCGGCGCGCAGCTCGTAGAAGGCGTAGCCGTCGAACCCGAAGGTCCGCCCGTCGGAGTCGTCGCTCGGGCTGGCGCGGAAGTCGCCGAGGACCACGTCGCGGCGCGAGTTGTATTGGTTCCAGGCCCAGGATCCGGTGGCGTCCAGGCTGAGGCGCTCGAACGGGCGCACCTGGGCGTACAGGCTGGCGAAGAAGGCGTCGGCGTCGAGACGTCCGCTGGCGTGATCGAAGTCGGCGTTGGCGCCCGAACCGCCGCCGGCCAGGCGGAGCAGGACCTGCTCGCCCAGCGCGACGTCGAGGCCCGCCGCGCCGCCGCCGCCGTCCACGTCGTAGCCCAGCTCGCGATCGGTCGTGTCCCGGCTGCCGGTGAAGCCGCGCCCCGCCACCCAGGCGGATCCGCGCGCCCGCGGCGGGTCGCGGTCCGGCGCGGCGGCAACCGGCAGGCCGCCCAGCGAGGCGGTCTGGAGCCAGCCTCGGGACGCCGTGGCGGATCCGGCCGCGGACGTCTCCCAGCCGGGACGGACACTCCGGAGGCGGTCGCGCAAGCTGCGGTGGTGGGCGGCGAGGCTGCTCAGGGCCAGGGCGTTGCGCGCGAAGACCTCGTCCGGCGCCAGGGCGCGCAGCTCGCCGGTGGAGTCTTCCGGGCCGAGGACGAGCGCGCTCAGCGCGTCGAAGAGGTCGGGATCGGGGCCCAGGAACTCCGCCGGGATGATGCTGTTCACGCTGGCGGCGGCCGCCCGCGCCACCGGGTTGGCGTGGTCCGGCACGAAGAGCGGGGCTGCGGTGGCCTGGGCTCGGGCGGCGCCGCCCCGGGCCGAAGGGCGCCGCCAGGCCGGGGTCGTCGATGGCCCGGCGCGCCTCGTCGTCGAAGGTCACGTCGCGGATGTCCTGTCCGCCGCCGCCGAGCTGGTCGAAGAGCTGGACCTGCTTCCCCGCGTGGTGGACGAAGAGGTCGAGATCGCCGGTGAAGGTGTGATTCAGGTCGACCCGCACGTCGACGTCCACGAGGGTTCCCGGCAGGGTCCGCGGAGCCAGGATCCGACTCTCGCTCGCCCCCGCGCCGAGCGCGCCGCGTTGCGGGATCGGCAGCGGCGTGTCCGTCGCCAGGAACCAGAACACCCCTTCGGCCCCGGCGTCTCCCGCCGCGAACGCCAGCGCCAGGACCAAAAGGCCCGCGCGACGCGCAATCCCCTTCACTTCTCACCCCCGGCACGGCCGCGGCAAGCGTGCCTGCGTCCGCGAACCCCCACGCTACCCCAAAGCGGGCCCTCGGCGACACGGGTCCGCTGCGGCTCACTCCGCCGCGGGAGGCTCCGGGTTGCAGACCGCGTCGTAGTGGTGCCAGGCCGCGACCAGCCAGTCCTCGGAGGCCCGCCGGGCTTCGTCCAGTCTGCCTCGCGGGATCGTGCCGCCCACCACGAAGAGCGTGAAGGGGCGCGCGCCGCCCGTGATCTGGGCCAGGGACGACCCGAACAGCGAGAGCAGCGGTTGCTGCCGCGGCTTGCCGCGGAAGACGACCATGTAGGCGGAGAACTGGAGCTTCGCCCGGGTGCGGTCGACGGCCCAGTGGATCGGGACCTCGCCGTCTTCCTGCGGGATCCGCCTCACCTCCTGGGTCCCCGCCTCGAAGCTGTCCGCGATCCGCTGGGGCGGGTTCAGGAGATGGACGGGCTGGTAGGTGCGGCGGATCGCGAAGCGGAGCGGATCGTCCTTCACGGACCACTCGATGGTTCCCTCGCTGCGCTGGATCATTCCGCGCGGCAGCCCGTCCGCTGAGGGCGTCGCCCGCGTACCTGCGATCGGGAGCGTGGCCCGGAGCGCCGCGGGGTGGGCGCAGTCGTCTCGCGTCAGCCGGCCCGAGCTGTGCAGGTAGATGGGCAGGGCGGCGACCAGGCACAGGATCGCGACGATGGCGGCGTAACGGCGGGAGAGCGTGATCACGCGTAGGCGTCTCGCAGACCGTCCCGGTCCGCGATGGCAAACAGCAGCACGAGGACAGCCCAGAAGGTGGCGACTCCGGAGGCCGTGTGGAACGGGGTGTCGAGGAGGCCCAGTCCGAAGCGGTTCGCCAGGCCGACCAGCAGCGTGACGCGCGCGACGTTGCAGAGGATGGCCAGGGGGAGCGCGGCCAGGAGTAGCAGGATTCGTCGCGTGTGGGTCCGGGCGGTGGCCGCCAGCACGATCGAGATGCCCACGGCCGCGTACAGGGCCGAGAATCCGCTGCATTCGTTCGCCACTAGGAAGGTCGCATTTGGCAGCACCAGGACCGTTCCCTCGCGGAGCACCGGGATCCCCAGCTGGGAGAGGATGGGCGCCACGCTTAGCGCCGTGATCTCGCGCAGATACAGATGGGTCGCAATGCCGATCGGCACGGGGACCATGAACACCCCGAGCACGAACGGGAGGGTGAGTTTGCGGGTGCGTCGGGCGCCCAGGAAGGCGAGCGACAGCCCGGGCAGACAGATCAGCATCCCCAGCGCGCCCAGGAAGCGGGTCTGGAGCGCGCTCTCTGCCACCATCAGCGAGAGTCCGATCGCCAGGAAGAGCAATCCCCAGGGAGAGCTCTCGGTCGCGGTGTCGTCTTCCCGGCGCAGGGTCTTGTAGACCATGTACCCGATCGCCACCGGCACGAGCATGCCGTGGGCGTTGTTCCAGACGTTCCCGGTCCAGTCGCGGTAGAGCCAGATGGCGGTCGGGGTAGCCGTCAGCGCGAAGGCGGCGAACGCCCCCCAGACCGGGACGGGCACGTGGAGTTTCGGCGCAAGGGGCTCCTCGGGGCGTGGCTTGCGTCGTTGCCAGATCCGCCAGGCGATCGTGGCGACCGCCGCGACGGCCGCGAATGCGAGAGACGGCTCCCAGGCGGTCGGGGCGAACGGGCTCACGGCGACGAACAGCCCGACCGCCAGTCCGAGGAGGATGTCGTTCCGCGTCGGCTTCGGCATGCCTTGGGTCGGGTTCAGCGGGTCTCGGAGGGAGCATTGACGTGGGACACCACGAGGCTCTTCTTCTGGCGCTCCGTCCGCGGGATGTGGGGCAGGATCTCGTGTCGGATCCGGACCTCGGACTCCAGTCTGCGGGCCAGCAGCGTGCTGAAGCGGTGCACGTCCTCCTCGCGGAAGTTCTTGCCGGGAACCACGCACACCACCACCTCGTCGAGCTTCTCCTGCACGATCTGGAGGTCCGCGAAGCCATCGCAGCCCGCCAGCAGCATCTCGTCCATCAGGAGCTCGATCAGGATCGGGCTGTGCTCGATGCCCGAGGGGGTACGGATGAAGTCGCCGGCCCGCCCCTCGATCTTCTCCACCAGGGGATAGCTTCGTCCGCACTCGCAGGTCGCGTCCGACACCTGGGCCAGATCACCCGTGCGATAGCGGACCATGGGCACGATGTTGTTCTCGAAGTTGGTGGCGACGATCTCGCCCACCTCGCCCGGCGCCGCGGGCTCGCCGGACTCGTTCAGGAACTCGACGTACCCGTACTCGGGCTGCACGTGGTAGACGGTGGAACGGTCGCAATACCCGAAGAGCGCACACGCCTCCACGTGTCCGTAGTGAATCCGGACGTCCGCCTCGAACACGGATTCGAGCTCGCGTCGCTGGAAGTCGTAGAGGGTCTCGGAGCCGAGCACCACCAGGTCGAAGATCTTGCCCTTCCAGCCCGCGTCGCGCGCGTAGGCGGCGAACAGGTGCGCCAGGGACGGGTAGGCGACCAGCACCCGCGGCCGATTCCGCTCCACCGCCTCCAGGTAGCGCTCGATGGTCCTGGGCGACAGCCGGTGCGCCGACAGCACCATGGCATTCGACGGCTGGTCCATGTACCAGATGCCCTCGTTCACATCCGCGGGGCACTCCCGGTGCTGCAGGATGGCCGCCAGCATGCCGGGCTTGTAGCCGACCGTCTCCCACAGGTGCTGGATGAACGCGCGGCTCCGGTTGCGATAGCCCTCTTCGAAGGGCAGCACGATCCCCGAGCCCGTGGTTCCCCCCGTACAGAAGTACATCAGGCGGCTCCGGTTGATCTCCTCGGGAATGATCCGTTCCAGGTTCTCCCGCAGCGTCACCTTGTCCAGCGTGGGGAAGCGCCGCAAGTCGTCGAGGGAGCGGAAGTCGTCCGGCGAGATGCCGTGCTGCGCGAAGGCCTCGCGGTAGAAGGGCGTACGCCCGGCGCACTCCAGCGTCCGCCTCACCTGGGCGAGCTGGTGGCTTGCGTGCTGCTCCCCGGTCCACCACTGGCTCTCGCGCAGCAAGCGCCGGGTGCGGCGGTAGTCCGCGCCGTGCCGGATCGACAGCGGCACCAGCCGCGCGGCGGCGCCGAGCGGCCCCGCCATCAGGCGCGGGCGCTGGCTGAAGAAGTCTCGGCCGAGTCGGTACAGCATCTGCGCGTTCGGGGCCTACTCGAGAGCCGCGCCCGGGGCGCCGGCGCGTTCACGGATCGCGTTCAGGAGGCCCTCGAGATCCTCCTCCGTCGTGAACGGATTCTGGAGCGTGCAACGCAGGTAGAGTCCACCGTCGAGCTCGGCCTGCGTCAGATAGTAGAGCCCGTCGCCCACCACATCCCGTCGCACACGCGCCTGAAGCGCGTCGAGATCGTCCGCGCCGCGCGGCTCGTGGCGGAAGCAGACGATGTTGGCCTCGGGCTCCAACGCCAGCTCGAAGTCCGGGGCGGCCCGCACCTTCTCGGCCAGCAGCCGGCCGAGGTCGAAGCAACGCGTGACGTAGTCCCGGTAGAGCCCGACGCCGTGAACGCGGAGGCCGGTGTACAGCAGCACCGCCATCCCCGGGCGCGTGCACTCGATCGTGCGGTTGCCGGGGTTGTACCACTCCTCGTCCGGGCGCTCCTCGAACAGGTACGTCGCCTCCTGGCGGAAGTTCTCGTAGGAGGCGCGGCGGTCCTTGAAGAGCACCGCCGTGAGGAGTGCCGGCATCATCATCAGCTTGTGGCAGTCCCAGACCACCGAGTCCGCGCGGCCGATCCCCTCGACCCGCTTGCGGTAGCGCGGGCTCAGGGCGGCGCTGGCGCCGTGGGCGCCGTCGACGTGCAGCCAGAGGTCGTGGGCCTCGCAGAAGTCGGCGATCGCCGGCAGCGGGTCGAAGCTGCCGGTGGCCGTGGTGCACGCGCTGGCCACCACCCCGATCGGCCGCCGGCCCGCAGCGCGGGCGCGCTCGAGAGCGGCGGGAAGGTCCGTCGGGTCGAGCCGGTAGTCGCGGTCCACGGCCACCTTCACGATGCCGCCATCGCCCCAGCCCATCATCCGCACGGCGCGGGTGACGCAGTAGTGCGCCTGCTGCGAGACCAGCACGCACAGCTCGTCGCCCTCGCGCTGCCCGTGGTGCCAGACGTCGAAGCCGGCCTTGGCCTGGCGCGCGGCGAGCAGCGCCGTCAGGTTGCCCAGGGAGCCGCCGCTGGTGAGGACGCCGCCGCCGTCCTGGGGATGCCCGATCTCGTCGGCCAGCCAGCGCAGGATGCGCACCTCGATGGGCACCACGGCCGGGGCGGTCTCGTAGACCGACGGGTCGTTGTTGAGGAGCGAGATCAGGAGCCCGGCGAGGGACGCGGCGGGGACGGGGAGGCCGTCCTGGTGGCCCATGGTGCGCGGGTCGTGCAGGTGGAAGGCACGGCGCAGCAGGTCGTCGGCCACCTCCTTGACCTCGGCGCTCGGCTCCTCGCCGAAGCTGGGAGTGCGGTCGAGCTGCGTCTCCGGCTCGCTCCAGGGCAGCACGCTCGGTATGCGTCGGCCCAGAGCGTCCTCGAGGTAGTCCGCGAGCCGCTCCACGAGCTCGTGCCCGCCGTCGCGAAAACGCGCGGGGTCGAAGGCGCTCCGGAGGCGCTTGTGCGCGGATCCGTCCATGGCAAACCACTCCAGTGAGGTGCGCGCACTTCAAGGCGCCACCTCCCGGCGGAGAAAGCTCTTCAGTCTACCCGAAGCCCTCCGGGTTTGCCCCGGTTCCGCCAGGGATTCCGGGGACCTGCGCGCCTCCGACGCATGGTGGGTGGCCCGGATCGGGGGTGGGGGTGACGGGGCTGCCGCTCCGAGGGCCCGAGTCCGGTGGGAGGACGAGAGCTTCGGGCGCTGCCTTCCGGCCCGTGAGGAGACCGCAGCCGGCGCCCAAGATGGCTCGCGGCCGGCCGCCCGGCGGGGAGGCGCCCGGCGTCAGTCGGCCTTGCGGAACTCGAGACCCTCGCCGGAGAGGCGCGCATCCACGAGCACCTTGCTCCCCTCCGGGAACTCGCCCTCCAGGATGCGCAGCGCCAGCGGGTCCTGCACCAGGCGCTGGATCACCCGCTTCAGGGGCCGCGCCCCGTACTGCGGGTCGTAGCCCTTCTCCGCCAGCAGGTCCTTGGCCTCGCGGCTGAACTCCAGCTCGATGCGTCGCTCCCGCACCAGCTCGCTCACCCGCTCGAGCTGCAGGTCGAGGATCCGGTGGATCTCGTCGCGCCCGAGCTGGTGGAAGACGATCACGTCGTCCACGCGGTTCAGGAACTCGGGCTTGAAGTGCGCGCGCAGCGCGTCCATCACCCGCCGCTCCAGCTCGTCGGCCTGGGTGTCCTCGGAGAGCTCCACGATGTGCTGGCTGCCGATGTTGGAGGTCATGATGAGGACCGTGTTCTTGAAGTCCACGGTCCGCCCCTGGCCGTCGGTCAGGCGACCGTCGTCCAGCACCTGGAGCAGCACGTTGAAGACGTCCGGGTGCGCCTTCTCCACCTCGTCGAAGAGCACCACGCTGTAGGGGCGCCGGCGCACCGCCTCGGTGAGGGCGCCGCCCTCTTCGTAGCCCACGTAGCCCGGAGGCGCGCCGATCATGCGCGACACGGAGTGCTTCTCCATGAACTCGCTCATGTCGAGGCGCACCATCGCGTGTTCGTCGTCGAACAGGAACTCGGCCAGGGCGCGGCAGGTCTCGGTCTTGCCCACGCCGGTGGGGCCGAGGAAGAGGAACGAGCCGATCGGGCGGTTCGGGTCCTGCAGCCCGGCGCGCGCGCGGCGCACCGCGTTCGACACCGACGCCAGGGCCTCGTCCTGTCCGACGACGCGCCGGCGCAGGTTCTCCTCCATCTGGACCAGCTTTTCCTGCTCGCCCTCCATCATCTTCGAGACGGGGACCCCGGTCCACTTGGAGACGATCTCCGCCACCTCCTCGGAGGTGACCTCCTCGGACAGGAGCGACCCGCGGGCGTGGAGCTCGTCGAGCTGCGCCTGCTTCTCCTCCAGCTCCTTCTCCAGCTGCACCAGCTCGCCGTAGCGGATCTCCGCCGCGCGCTCGAGATTGCCCTGGCGCTGGGTGCGATCCAGCTCCGCGTTCAGCGCCTCGCGACGCTCCTTCAGCTCGCGTGCCGCGCCGATCGTGCCCTTCTCGTTCTCCCAGCGGGTCTTCATGGCGCCGGACTGCTCGCGCAGGTCGGCCACCTCCTGCTCGACCCGCTCCAGCCGCTCGCGGCTGGCGTCGTCGCTCTCCTTCTTTAGGGCCTCGCGCTCGATCTCGAGCTGGGTGCGCTTGCGCTCCAGCTGGTCGAGCTCCTCGGGCATGGAGTCGATCTGCACGCGCACGCGGCTCGCGGCTTCGTCCACCAGGTCGATGGCCTTGTCGGGCAGGAAACGGTCGCTGATGTAGCGGTTCGAGAGCGTCGCTGCGGCCACCAGCGCCGCGTCCTGGATGCGGACGCCGTGGTGCACCTCGTAGCGCTCCTTCAGTCCGCGCAGGATCGAGATGGTGTCCTCCACCGTCGGCTCGCCCACCATGACCGGCTGGAAGCGGCGCTCGAGGGCCGCGTCCTTCTCC
This sequence comes from uncultured delta proteobacterium, assembly GCA_947259215.1. Taxonomy (GTDB): domain Bacteria; phylum Myxococcota_A; class UBA9160; order UBA9160; family JAFDET01; genus CAMYLJ01. Next base: position 7,169 of record CAMYLJ010000056.1, on the reverse strand, counting down.
ACGTGCTTGCGGTACTCGTCGAGGGTGGTGGCGCCGACGCAGCGCAGCTCGCCCCGCGCCAGCGCGGGCTTGAGCATGTTGGCGGCGTCCGCCGCTCCCTCGGCGGCCCCGGCCCCGACGATCGTGTGCAGCTCGTCGATGAACAGGATTACCTGACCCTGGGCCTCGGACACTTCGCGCAGCAGCGCCTTCAGGCGGTCTTCGAACTCGCCGCGGTACTTGGTGCCCGCGATCAGCGCGCCCAGATCGAGGGCGATCACGCGCCGGTCGATGAGCGACTCCGGCACGTCGCCGGCCACGATGCGCTGTGCCAGCCCCTCGGCGATGGCGGTCTTGCCCACGCCGGGCTCGCCGATCAGGACCGGGTTGTTCTTGGTGCGCCGCGACAGCACCTGCACCACGCGGCGGATCTCCTCATCGCGCCCCACCACCGGGTCGAGCTTCCCGGTGCGCGCCAGCTCGGTGAGGTCGCGTCCGAACTTCTCGAGCGCCTGGTACTTCGACTCCGGGTCCTGATCGGTGACCCGCGCGCCGCCCCGCACCGACTCGATGCCCTTCTCGATGGCCTCGGGCGAGGCGCCGGCGTCGCGCAGCGCGCGGGCCGCGTCGTCGTCCTTCTCGCGGGCGATGGCCAACAGCAGGTGCTCGGTGGAGACGTACTCGTCCTTGCGGGCGTCGGCCTCCGCGAAGGCGGCCTCGAGCACCCGGGAGGCCGCCGGCGAGAGCGCCGCCTGGGCGCCGCCGCTGACCTTGGGCTGGGCCGCCAGGATCTCCTCGGCGCGTGCCAGCAGCCCGTCCACGGGAACGCCGATCTTCTGGAGGATCGGGATCGTGCTGCCCTCGGGCTGATCCAGCAGTGCGCGCAGCAGGTGCACCGGCCCGATCTGGCTGTGGCCGCGGCCCGTCGCCAGGGACTGGGCCTCGGAGAGCGCCTCCTGGCCCTTGATGGTGAGCTTGTCGAATCGCATGGCGGGGAAACTGTGCACCGATTCCGGGCTGGCAACCGGGGTACGAACCGGGGCCCCCGCAGGGGCCCCGGGGGCTACTCGTCCCCCTCCTCTTCCTCCGGCCGCTGCATGGCCATGAAGAGGGTGTTGTCGCCCCGCCGGACCAGCAGCAGGGTGCCCGAGCCCGAGCCGGCCAGGGCCTTCTCGAACTCGCCCACGTTGGCGACCGACTGCTTGTCCACCTCCAGGATCACGTCGCCCCGGCGCAGGCCGGCCTCACCGGCCGCGCCGCCGCGCGCCACCTGGGTCACGACGATGCCCTCGGCGCCCTCGATCTCCAGCTGCTCGGCCAGCTCCGGGGTCAGGTCCTGCACCCGCAGCCCCCAGGCCTCGACGCTCTCCTGCGCCGGCCCCGGCGTGGACGCGACCTGCGCCTCTTCCGGGAAGCGGCCCACGGTGACGTCGAGGGTCTTGCGGTCGCCCTCGCGCAGCACCACGACCTTCACCGAGACGCCCACGCCGGTGGCCGCCACCACCCGCGGCAGCTTCTCCATCTCGTCGATGGGCTGGCCGTTGAACTCCACGATCACGTCGCCCCGGCGCAGGCCCGCCTGGTCGGCGGGGCCGTCCGGCTCCACCTTGGAGACCAGGGCGCCCTCCTTGTCCGGAAGCTCGAACTGCTCCGCCAGCTCCGGCGTGATGCGCTGGATCACGACGCCCAGCCAGCCGCGGGTGACGGATCCCGTCGCCCGCAGCTGCGGCAGGATGTTCTTGGCCATGTTGATCGGCACCGCGAAGCCGATCGTGTTGGCACGGGGGTTGATCGCGGTGTTGATCCCGATCACCTCGCCCTTCAGATTGATGAGCGGGCCGCCCGAGTTGCCGGGGTTGATGGCCGCGTCCGTCTGGATGAAGTCGTCGTAGCTGCCCTGGCCGATGATGCGGTGCTTGGCGCTCACGATGCCCGCCGTCACGGTGTGCTCCAGGCCGAAGGGATTTCCGATGGCCACGACCCAGTCGCCCGGCCGCACGCCCTTGGAGTCGCCCAGGGGTAGCGCGGTGAGCTTCTTGTCGGTCTCGACGCGGATCAGCGCGATGTCGGTCTTGGGGTCCCGCCCCACGATCTCGCCTTCCAGCTCCACGTCGTCATGGAAGGCCACGGTGATCTTGTCCACGTCCTCGACCACGTGGTTGTTGGTGACGATGTAGCCCTCCTCGGAGATCACGAAGCCGCTGCCGAGGCTCGGCACCTTGAACTGCTCGGGCAGGTTGAAGAACTCCTCGAAGGGGTTGCCGAAGAACTCCTCGAAGCCGCGCGGAAGCTGGGCCTTGCCGCGCTTCACCGTCTTCGAGGTGCGGATGTTGACCACGGCCGGCGAGGCGCGCTCGGCCAGGTCCGCAAAGCTCCGGGGCATGCCCGGCAGGCTGATATCAGGCCCGCCGCCCTTCTCGGACCAGAAGGGCTCGCCGGCTGCGGCGTCGTCCTGCGACGCCGTCTTCTGCTCCTCCTCCCCCTTCTCCTCGTCGTCGCTCCCGAAGAGGTCGATCGCGTCCGCCGCCGGGGCGCGCCAGTCGACGCGCACGTCGAGCGCGCCCGACCACACGGCCAGGATGAAGGCGGCCGCGATGAAGAGGATCCACTTGCCGAAGGTCATGTTCGTCTCCGATTTCTCACGCCAGGGGAATCGTCACATGGTATCGGCCGAACCCGCGGGCAACCACGAGGATCGCCCGAGAGCGGCCGCGCAAGTCCAGCACCGAGCGGCGCAGGGCTTCCGGGTCGCTCAGGGGCTGGCCGTTGATGCGCAGCACCCGGTCACCGGTCTGCAGCCCGATGCGCTCGGCACTGCCCCCGCCGGCGACCGACGCGATCGCGAAGCCGCCCTGGGGATGGGACCCGAGCGTCAGCCCCAGCAGGCTCTGCGTCAGTTCGTCCACCAGGTCGGCGGGGATCGCGCGGGCCGTCACCCGCGCGGGGGTCTCGGCCCCGTCGCGCACGATCGTGAGCCGGAGCCGCTGGCCCTCGGTGGTGAGGGCGAGGATCTCGTAGAAGGCGCGCGCATTCTGGACCGGACGTCCGTCCACGTGGGTGACTACGTCGCCGCGCTGGACGCCGCCGACGGCGGCGGGCCCACCGGCACGGACGTCGGCGATGAGCGCACCGCTCGTGCGCTCTGGCAGGCCGAGGGCGTCGCGCAGCTCCGGCTCCAGGTCCTGGAACTGGAGCCCCAGCCACACGGGCAGCACCTCGCCGTGCTCGATCAGCTCGCCCACCACGCGGCGCGCGGCGTCGATGGGGATCGCGAAGCCGATGCCGTCGGCCCCGCGGTAGATGGCCGTGTTGATCCCGACGAGCTCGCCGTGGGCGTTCAGCAGCGGGCCGCCGGAGTTGCCCGGGTTGATGGAGGCGTCGGTCTGGAGGAAGCCGTGGTAGGCGTGGCCGCCGCTGCGGAGCGAGCGGTCGAGGGCCGAGATCACGCCGGTGGTGACCGTGTTCGAGAGCCCGAACGGGTTGCCGATCGCGATCACCGGCTCGCCCACCTGGAGGTCGCCCGAGCGTCCCGGCGCCACCCAGGGCAGCTGCGCTTCGGTCTCGACCCGTAGCACCGCCAGGTCGTGGTTGGGGTCGGCGCCGAGCAGGCTCGCCTCGAACTCCCGGCCGTCCGCCAGGGTCACCAGGATGCGGCTCGCGCGAGCCACCACGTGCTCGTTGGTCAGCACGTGGCGATCGGCGTCGATCAGCACGCCCGAGCCCAGGCCGCGCCGGTTCTCGGTACGGGGGCCGCCGCGCTCGGAGAAGTCGCGGAAGAAGCGCTCGAAGAACGGATCGTTGCCCAGCAGCGAGCCGAACGGATTCGGGGTCGAGACGATCTGCTCGGTCGTGATGTTGACCACCGCGGGTCCCACCTTCTCCACCGCGCGCACCGCCGCGGTTCGCCGCAGGAAGGGCTCCTCGGCGGCTGCGGGCCAGCTGGCCGCCACGACACACACCACTGCCAGGATCTGGAGCGTCCCTCTCACGTTGCTTCCTCTAGACGCTGGAACGGGTCCCGGGATTCACCGGGAACGATCGAAAGTAGGGGTGGGGGGTGTGAGGGGCAATCCGGGCTTGCCGGGCGGCAGGACGCCCGGATACCGTGCTCCCCCTCGGGAGGTCAGCGGAGCGTGCGGCATGAGGAGCGGGTGAAGGCGGCCCACGCGTTCACGGAGCGGTTCCGGCGGCCGCCCCGCGTGGGCGCCCGGGCACCGGGGCGGGTCAACCTGATCGGAGAGCACACGGACTACAACGAGGGTCTGGTGCTCCCTTGCGCCATCGACCGCGACACCGTGGTGTGGGCGGCGCCGGGCGAAGGCCGGCGCGTGCGGATCCATTCCCTCACCAACGGCGAGACGGCGGAGTTCGAGACGGGCGCCCTGGCGCGTCGCGGCGCCTGGGTGGACTACGTCCAGGGCGCGGTTTTCGCCCTGGGCCCGGAATCGGTCCCCGGCGCCGACCTGCTGGTGGCGAGCGACGTGCCCACCGGATCGGGCCTCTCCAGCTCGGCGGCCCTGGGGGTGGCGCTCGTCCACGCGCTCGCGGCGCTGCGAGGGGAGCCGCTCGAGCCGCGGGACGCGGCGGTCCTCGCCTGGCGGGGCGAGAGCGAGTTCGTCGGGGTTCCCTGCGGCGTGATGGACCCGATGGCCAGCGCCCTCGGCCGCGCGGGCTGCGCCCTGCGGATCGACTGCCGGAGCTTGCAGGTGACTCGGGTGCCGCTGGCCGAGGGCCGGGCGGCTCTGCTGGTGGCGGACTCCGGGGTGCGCCGGGAGCTGGCCTCCGGGAGCTACGGGAATCGCCGCGCGGAGTGCGAGGCCGCGCTGGCCGAGGCGCGCGCCGCCGGGATCGGTGCCGCGGAGGCCCGCTCCTTGCGCGACTTCGGGCTGGACGACCTGCCCGCGCTGGAGCGCGCCCTCGCGCCGGTGGCCCTGCGGCGGGCTCGGCACGTCATCAGCGAGAATGCCCGGGTCGAGGCCTTCTGCGCGGCGCTCGCCCAGGACGACCTGGCGGCGGCAGGCGCCCGGCTGCGCGAGGGCCACCGCAGCCTGCGCGACGACTTCGAGGTCAGCACGCCCGAGCTCGACGCGCTCTGCGCCATCGGCGACGCGCTGCCCGGCGTGTACGGCTCGCGGCTCACGGGGGCGGGGTTCGGGGGCTGCAGCGTGCACCTGGCCGATCCGGAGCGTGCGGACGCGGCGGCCGAGGCGCTGGCCGCGGGCTTCGCCGAGCGATTCGGGCGGCGTCCGCCCGTGCTGCGCGCGGCGCCGAGCGAAGGCGCGTCCCTGCTCTCCGCGCCTGCCTAGCTGACGGAGCCCGAAGGGCTCCGTTTGCGGCGCAAGCCGACCCAAGACTTCGTCTTGGGTCGGCCTGCTAGTCGTCGCTCTCGTGTGAGGCGGCCGTGGCCGGGTCCTCGTCCGGGGGCTCCTGCTCGCCCGCGCGCCGTTTCACCAGCACGAGCCGGCGGTCGTCGCCGCGGCGGACGGTGATCAGGAAGCGCGAGCGGATCTGGGCGCCGCGGATGGCGCTGCGGAAGTCGTCGAGGTCGCCCACGCCCTCGGCCTCGATCCGCTCCACGACGTCGCCCCGGCGCAGGCCAGCCTCGGCTGCCGGTGATCCCCGTTCGACGAAGGAGACGTAGGCGCCCTGGCGCGTGGCGAGCCGCTCCACCCGGAACAGGTGATCCGTGATCTCCTGCACGTGGAAGCCCGCCTCGCTCTCCGCCTCGTCGGGCACGACCTTCGGCTGCACGCCGATCTTCGCGACCTGCTTGCGCTCGCGGCCGTCCCGCAGCAGGCGCAGGTCCACCGACGTGCCCGGCTCCAGGGCCGCGATCTGGCGCTGGAAGGCGCGCAGGTCCTCTTCCTTCTCGGCCTCCAGCGGGATCGCAGCCACCTCGGTGAGGACGTCCCCGGGCTCGATCCCGGCGCGCGCTGCGGGCGAGTTCTCCGCCACCCCGTTCACCACGACCCCGGTTGCCTGGTCGAGCCCCAGGTAGGCGGCCAGCTCGCGGTCCAGCGGCTGGACCGTGACGCCGAGGTAGCCGCGCTCGACCCGGCCCTGCTCGATCTGCGCCAGCACGTCGAGGGCCGTGTCGATCGGGATCGTGAAGCCGATCCCGCGGCCCTGTCCGCGGGAGTTGATGCCGACGACGCGGCCGTCGAGGTCCACCAGAGGGCCGCCGGAGGAGCCGCGGTCGATCATGGCATCGGTCTGGATGAAGTCGTTCAACAGGTGGGGCACCTGGAGATTGCGGCCCATGGCGGAGACGATCCCGAAGGAGACCGTGCCCTCGAGCCCGTAGGGGTTGCCCACGGCGAGCACCCACTGGCCCACCTCGAGCTCGCGGGACTCGCCGATCTCCGCCGCCGGTAGCGGGGCCCCCGTCTCGATGCGGAGCACGCCGATGTCGGTCTGCTTGTCGATGCCGAGGACCCGCGCCGGATGCCGCCGCTTCTGGCCGGGAACCACGACCGTCACCTTCTCGGCCTTCTCCACCACGTGCTCGTTGGTCAGGATCAGGCCGTCCGGCCGCACGATCAGCCCCGAGCCCGTCACCTGCCGGCGGCGATCGTTGTGGCGCACGATGGCTTCGATGTGGACCACGGACGGCGTGACCCGGCGGGAGACCTCGATGATGCGCGCCTGGAGGGCCGCATAGGTGGACGCGTCGGGCGTGGCGGCCGCCTCCGGCGCCGCGGCGTGGGCCGACACCGGCGCGAGCAGCGCCGCGAGCGTGAAGAGCAGCATCGTGCGGCGGGCCATCATCGCCTCCGTGTCGGCACTCCGCCGGCCCTGGCTGAGTCTAGCTCCCGAGGGCTCCGCGCAGGGCGGCGGCGGCGGCGGCCGGGTCCTCGGCCCCCAGGATCGCGCCGGTCACCGCCACGCCGGCCGCCCCGGCGTCCCGCGCGCGAGCCGCCGAGCGGGCATCGATCCCGCCCTGGGCCAGCACCGGGATCCCGGCCCCGGCGGCCCGGCGCAGGGCCTCGAGGCCCAGGGCGGGGCGCTCCCGGGGCTTCGAGAGCGGATCGAAGATGGGCGCCAGGTGGGCGTAGTCCGCCCCGGCGGCCGCAGCCCGGAACACCTCGTCCGGCTCGTGGCACGAGACCCCCAGCAGGGCGTCCGGACCGAGCAGCTGGCGGGCATCGGCGGCCTCGGGCGCGTCGAAGCCCAGGTGGGCCCCGTCGGCG
>CAMYLJ010000055.1 GCA_947259215.1 uncultured delta proteobacterium | reverse complement strand
CGAAGCCCACCTCGAACCAGTACTTGATGAGCCGGATTCCCGAAGCGACGATCATGTTCTCGAAGAGCGGGGCCTGCTCGAAGAACCGCTCGACGTCCTCCTCGGTGCAGAAGCCCAGGACCCGCTCGACACCCGGGCGGTTGTACCAGCTGCGGTCGAACAGCACGATCTCGCCGGCGGCGGGGAAGTGGGCGATGTAGCGCTGGCCGTAGAACTGGGTCTTCTCGCGGCTGGAGGGGGCGGGAAGCGCGGTCAGCCGGAACACCCGGGGGCTCACCCGCTCGGTGATGCGCTTCAGCACGCCGCCCTTCCCCGCCGCGTCGCGCCCCTCGAAGAGCACGATCGCGCGCGTGCCGGACTGCTTGACCCATTCCTGCAGCTTGCAGAGCTCGACCTGGAGCTTGAAGAGCTCCTCTTCGTAGGCCTTCGTCTTCAGCTTCTTGCGCTCAGCAGCGTCCTCTTCGTGCCCCGCCTTCTTCTCGTCGCCCTTGGAACCCACGCCACGCTCCTTCCGATCCCCGGACCGATTCTACCCCAGACAGCCGCGCCCCGGGCGGCAACCCGACCGGATCGGCTCCGCTGCGGTAGGCTTCGCGAATGCCGCGCGCCGCCGCAACCGCAGCGCGAGCCGGGCCGTCGGCTGCTGCCGGGCTCGCGGCGCTCTGCGCCCTGGCGCTGGCGTTCGTCGGGTGCGCGTGGGGCGGCTTCGGGGAGCGAGGCGACGGCCCTGCCCCGCCCGTGGACATCGCCATCATCACGGTCCTCCCGGAGGAGTACGGCGCGGTGCTCCGGCGACTCTCGCGCGTCGCCCCCGACCCGGGCTCCGCCTCCTTCCCGAACCGCTACGCCTGGACTCGGGGCGAGGTGGAGTCCGCCTTCGACAGGCCCTATCGCGTGGTGGTGGCCCTGGCGGGGGAGGCGGGCGAGACCTCGGGCGCCCTGGTCACCCGCACGACCATCATGCGCTGGCGCCCCCGCTACGTACTGCTGGTGGGCATCGCGGGGGGCATCCCCGGCGTCGTGACGACTGGCGACGTGGTCGTGGCCAGCGCGATCTGGGGCTACGAGTACGGCCACCTCAGCGACCACTTCGCACCCCGGCTGCAGCTCAGCTTCTGGTCCGACCCCATCCTGGTCCGCAGCGCGGAGAAGCGGGCAGCCGGCTGGCGTCCGGACATTCGGGTGACTGCGCCGCGCGCGGGCGTCGAGCCACGCGTGGTCATCGGCAATGTCGCTTCCGGTGACAAGGTGATCGAGACCTCGACCTCCGGCTTCTTCGTCTCGGTCCAGAAGGCCGACTCGGCGCTGGTCGCGGTGGAAATGGAGGGGGCGGGAGCCGCGGCGGCGGTCGAGGAGGCCCAGGATCACGGCATCGCCGTCGGCTTCCTCATGATCCGCGGCATCTCCGACGTCGTCCAGTCCCAGGGCGAGCCGAGCCGCTCGACCGCAGCGTCGGGACAGAACCCCGAGCGCGGCACCTGGAAGCAGTACGCCGCGAGCGCAGCCGCCAGCTTCGCCGTCGACCTGATCCGGTCGGGCTGGCCCGAGCCGCCGCGTTGAGCTCGGCACGACGCATCGGCCGCGCGCGCGGCGGGCTCGTCCTCGCCCTGGCGAGCGTCCTGCTCGGCCCGATCGCGGCCGCCAGGCCGGCCGCAGCCCGCGGCGAGGATCCGGTCGACATCGTCATCCTGACCTACGAGCCCGCGACCTACGACGCGCTGCGTGGGAGACTGGGTTCGAGCGAGTCGGAAGGCCCGCGCGGCACGCCGAGCCCGCCCGCGCGCTGGGCGCGAGGTCAGCTCGAGCCGAGCCGCGGGAGGCCCGGCCGCTATTCGCTAGCGCTGGGCCTGGCGGAGGAGTCCGACGCAGGATCCGCCGAAGCCGTCACCCGGGCTGCGCTCGAGACCTGGCGGCCGCGCTACTTCCTGCTGCTGGGCACGGCACCGGCAGTGAGCGACGAAGACGTGCGCGGCACGCTCGTCGTCCCGCGTCTGATCTGCGAGGTCGAGCGCGGCGCGGCCGGCGACGCGCGCCGGGGGGGCTGCCACCGGACCGACCGGTCTCTCCTCAACGCGGCGCTGGCCCTGGGGATCGACCGGGACGCCGCGGCTGCGCCCGAAGACCTCGAGGACGGCGTCGCCGCCGCGAGCGAGGCAGCCGGCGACTCCGCCTTCGTGCGCGCCCTGGTTCCGCTGCTCCTCCAGACGGGCCGCAGCGTGCTCATCGAGCGCGAAGCGTTGGGGACGGCCCGGGCCATCGGCGCCTGGCGGGCCAGCCGGAGCGATCCCGTCGGCTTCTCGATCCTCAGAGGTGTCTCCGTCCTGCATTCCGGCGAGCCGGTCGCTCCGCCCCCCGGCCCGGAAGAGCTGGAACGCACTCGCCGGCAGGCAACGGAGGCCGCGTCCCGATTCGCGATCGACCTGATCCGCCGCCGCTGGCCCGTCCCTCCTCGCTGATCCGGCCCGCGCGCTCCAGATCTCGTTCGCGAACGCAAAGGGATCCCGTACACTCCGAAGCGCCGCGGGACCCGCGTCGCGCCATGCCATGCCCATCGCAAGAGCCATCGCACTCGCCACGCTCTGGATCGTGGCGCTCTCGCCTGCCGATGCCCTCGCCCAGAGCAGCAGCGCGCCCCGCCCGCTACTCGTGGGGGTCTTCGATGCGCCCCCGTTCTCCATGAAGAACGCGGAGGGCAGCTGGACGGGTCTGAGCGTCGAGCTCTGGCAGGCGGTCGCCCGGGAACAGGGCTGGGAATACGAGCTGCGAGCGTACGACAGCCTCGCGCTGCTGCTGGAGGCCGTCGAGGCCGGAGACGTCGATGCGACGCCGGGCATGGCGGCCTCGCGGGCGCACGAAGTCGCCATGGACCTGAGCCACTCCTACTACCAGTCCGGATCGGGCATCGCGGTCGCAGCAACCCGCAGCGGCCCCCGATGGCTCGGAGTTTTCGGGCACCTGGTCTCCCTGGACTTCCTGCCCGTGATCGGCCTCCTGTTCCTGGTGTGGCTGATCGCCGGCGCGATCGTGTGGCTCTTCGAGCGGCGCCAGAACCCCGCGATGTTCGGCGACAGCACGCTCAAGGGGCTGGGAAACGGAATCTGGTGGGCCGCGGTCACCATGACCACGGTGGGCTACGGAGACAAGGCCCCCCGGACCCTGGGCGGGCGGACGGTGGCGATCGTCTGGATGCTGGCCTCGATCTTCCTGATCTCCAGCTTCACGGCCGCCATCACGACCTCGCTCACCATCGACGAGCTGAGCGGCAAGGTCCGGGGACTGCGAGATCTGGCCGGAGTCCGGGTCGGCGCCACGGCCGAGTCGGAGGCCATGCGATTCCTCAGCGAGCGCGGGATCGCCGCGCAGCCGTTCACCCACGAGCGCGACGGCCTGAAGGCGGTCGTCGACGCCGAGATCGACGCGTTCGTCTTCGACGCGCTGGTCCTGCGCTACCTCGCGAGAGCCGAGTTCCCCGGTCGCGTGCAGGTGCTACCCAGGACCTTCGATCACTACCACCTGAAGATGGCCATGCCCGCCGGCAGACCCTTGGCGAGAGCCGATGAACCGGGCGCTGCTGAAGCTCGTCGACGAGGACGAGTGGAGTCGGCGACTGGAGAGTTACATCGGCTCCGACCACTGATCCACGAGGACGCCCGGGTTCCCCGGGGCTAGTGCTTCAGGTCCCGCTTCACGTCCTTCCTGGCGTCCTTCTTCTCCCGGTGCACGTCGCCCTTGGCGTCCTTCGCGTCCCGGTGCACGTCTTCCTTGGCGTCCTGCACGTCCTCGTGGGCGTCCTTCTTCTCGTCGTCAAGGTCCTCGCGGGCGTCCTTCAGGTCCCCCCTCGCGTCCTCCTTGGCGTCCTTCACTTGCCTCTTCAACCGGTCCAGGTCGGCAGAGGCGACCTGGGGGGTGAGGTTCGCCAACGCGAACACGGCGGCGACCAGCGCAGTCACGATCCATCTCATTGGGGCTCCTCCTGTGGGTGAGGGGCGAACGGCCGACCCGCTCGCAGCGGGCCCATTGTATCCATCAGAGCGGCGAGCCGCCGACCGTCTCGCCGGCTGACCAACCGCCCTGCCATTTTCGGCCAGACCGTCGGCTCCAGCAGGACGTCCAGGTCGAGGGTCGCAAACGCCTCGGCCGGAGTTCGAGCCTAGAAGTTGATCCCACCGACGCCGACGATCACGAAGGCGACGCCCGCCTCGCCGAGCGCGGCGAAGGCGCGCAGAAAGCCGCTAGCGGCTTCCGACACCCTGCGCCTTGCGCACTTCGCGCTGCAGGACCTGCTGCTCCCACATCGCGCGGAGAACCCATGACTTGTCGGTTCCGGGCCGGTTCCACGGGCGCCCCTGGATGCGCCGCGCGAGCTCGAGCGGGCGTTTCGTCATCGCTGGGCCTCGGGGGAGAATAGACTCCTGTCGGCCGGTGTTTCCCTAGTATACTGCGGCGAATCCATTTCGATCGAACGAGGACCCATGTACCAGAACCTCGCGATCATCGCCCTGTTCGCCTTCGCCTACAGCCTGGTGGCGGAGCGCCTGGGCCGCACGCCGGTGAACGGGGCGGTGGTCTACCTGGCCTTCGGCGTGATCGTGGGTCCGGTCGGCCTGGGGCTGCTCGATCTCTCGATCGGCAGCGAGGGGATCCGCACGATCGCCGAGCTGACCCTGGCGCTCGTGCTCTTCACCGACGCGTCCAACGCGAACCTCCCCGTGCTGCGGCAGTTCGTGCGCCTGCCGTCCCGCCTGCTGCTGATCGGCCTGCCGCTGACGATCCTGTTCGGGTTCGGCGTCGGCAGGCTGCTCTTCCCCGAGCTCGCACTGCTCGAGGTGGCGATCCTGGCCACGATGCTCGCGCCCACGGACGCGGCTCTGGGCAAGGCGGTGGTGACGAATCCCGCCGTGCCGGATCCGGTCCGCGAGGGCCTGAACGTCGAGAGCGGCCTGAACGACGGCATCTGCGTGCCCATCCTGTTCACGTTCCTCGCGCTCGCCACCCAGAGCGGCGGCGAGGGGAGCACGGGCGCCCTGGCCCTGGGGCTGGTGGCGGAGGAGATCGGCATCGGCGCCGGGATCGGCATCGGCCTCGCATTCGTCGGCCACCGGGGGCTGAGCGCCGCCGTGGGGAGCCGCTGGCTCACCCCGGGCCCGTGGGCGCGGATCCCCGTCATCGCGCTCGCTTTCGGGAGCTTCGCCCTGGCGCAGGCGGCCGGAGGCAGCGGCTTCATCGCCTGCTTCACCGGAGGCCTGACCTTCGGAGCCCTCACCCGGAGGCACAAGGAGGCAATCCTGGAGGGCGCCGAGGGGGCGGGCGAGGCCTTCTCGCTGGTGACCTGGGTGGTCTTCGGGGCTGCGGTCTTGCTTCAGCACGCGGGAGACACGGACTGGCGGGTGGTCTTGTATGCCGTCCTCAGCCTGACCGTGATCCGGATGCTCCCCGTGGCGCTCGCCGTCACGGGCCTGCGGGCCAGCCTGGACGCCAAGCTCTTCATGGGCTGGTTCGGCCCGCGGGGCCTGGCCAGCATCGTCTTCCTGGTGATCGTGGCGCAGGAGAAGCTGCCCGGCGGCGACACGATCATCGCCGTCACCGTCGCCACGGTGGTGCTGAGCATCGTCGGCCACGGCCTGACCGCCAACCCGCTGGCCGCGGCCTTCGGGGCGCGCGAGAAGGCGGAAGGCGGAGCCCGCTGAAGCGCCGCTACTCCGCGTCTTCGTCCCGGTGCAGGAACACGCGCTGGGCGACGGCGACGATGAGGGCGGTCGTCCAGCCGAACATGAGGATCCCGTTCGCCGCCTGGAACGCGCCGAGCATCCGCCACTGCTCGGGCAGGGTGACGTCGCCGTAGCCGAGCGTCGTGAAGGTGACCAGGGAGAAGTAGAGCGCCTCCTCGAGCCCAGGCAGCGCACCCACCGTCACGTACAGCCCGGCCCACAGGGCGGACTCCAGGAAGGCCGCCAGGGACATGAGGAACACGAGCGCTCCCACGACCGAGGCACGCGTCAGGGCGCTGCGCAGCGCCCAGTGATGCGCGACGACCGAATGCAGCCACCGGACCACCGCCGCCGTAAATCCAGCGTGAATGAAGACGGTGCCGAAGACGAGGATCGTGGCGTAGGCGATGTGCAGCAACATCGTCGACTCAGTCCTGGGGAACGGAGCGAAGGCTGATCAGGCGGGTGCCCCCCAGTCCCAGCAGCCGGTGCACCCGGGTCGGCCCGCCTTCCGCCGCGCCCGCGGGCAGCTCGCTCTCCCGGTCCACGGTAGCCAGCTCCCCCAGCCGCTCCCGCGTGCCGGCGCAGATCCAGACCCCGCCGCCCCGCGCCTGCGCCTCGATCGCCGCGGCGTGCAGCAGAGGGTCCCCCACCGCCTTGTACCTGACCTGATCGCCCGTCCCGAGACCCACCACCATCACCTCTCCGCTCGCGACACCCACGCCGATCTCCACGGCGGGAAGCTGCGTGCGGGCGTTGATCTCGTCCATCTCGAGCTGCATTGCCAGGGCGCAGGCCGCGGCGCGCTCGGCATCGTCGTCGGCGGCGAGGGGCAGCCCGAAGAGCGCCACCAGGGAATCGCCGCGCACGTCCTCCACCACCCCCCCGTAACGGGCCACGACACCGACGAGGCCGTCGAAGACGTGCTTCAGGATCCCGCTCGCCTGCTCGGCATCGAGGTCCGACGCTCGTTGACGGCTCCCCCGCACATCGGCCACCACGGCCACCACCCGCCGGCGCTCCCGGCCCAGGTCGAACGCGTCCGGACGTTCCGCCATGTCGACCAGCACGTCGTCGGAGACGTCGCGCCCCAGGGCCTCCCGGATGAAGGCGCTGCGAAATTCGAGCTGGCGCGCGAGGCCGGCCACCTGGCGGACCATGCGATGCGCTTCCAGCTGGCTCTGGATGCGCGCGATCACGACGGGGAAGTCGAACGGCTTGGTGACATAGTCGTTGGCGCCCCGCTCCAGCCCCTCGACGGCGTCCGCCGAGTCGTCGAGCGCCGTGGCCAGAATGACCGGCAGCTCGGCGCGCGAGCGCTGGCGGCGCACGCGCTCCAGCACCTCGAGGCCTCCCATCCCGGACATCACCACCTCCAAAAGCACAACGTCGGGGTCGTCCGTGTCGATGCGACGCAACGCCTCGATGCCGTCGCGCGCTGTCGCCACCGCGAAGCCGTGGCGCTCGAGGCGGCGCGCCAACAGCTCCCGATCGCTGGCATCTTCATCGACCACCAGGACCCGCACGGGCCGGTCCTCGTCGCCGGGGGCCGGCTCGGAGGCGCTCGTCGCCGACGCGCTTGCATCCTCCTCGGGGAGCACCGGGGCGCCCGGGTCCTGCTCGTCGCGGAGCTTCCCGTCCACCAGATCGAGCAGGCGCGTGGCGGCGTCCCGGATCCGGTGCAGGTCGGCCACCAGCTCACCGGCACCCCGCTCGTCGAGCTCCTCCTCCAGCAGCTCGGCGTAGCCGATGATCTGACTGATGGGTGTGCGGACCTCGTGCTGGAGACGGCGCATGGTCTCGCGACCCCTGCGCAGCGCGTCGTCGCGATCGGCCATCGAAGCCACTAGCCCGACTCGGCGCGCCCTTCGAGCGCGCGCACCCGGGTGCACAGGAACTGGCTCAGGCCGATCCCGAGAGCGGGGTCCTGCTCCATCAGCGCCAGCAGCTCCTCCCGCTCGAGGCGCAGGAGCACGGTGGACTCGCCGGCGTGGGCGGAGTCGGCCCGCGGCACTCCGTCCAGGGTCGAGAGCTCGCCGAAGAAGCCGCCGGGCTCCACCCGTCGGATCGCGCTCCCGTCGTGGCGGATCTCCACCTCTCCCTCGAACACGAAGTAGATGCCGTCGGCCTCGTCGCCTTCGGCGAAGATCTCGGCGCCGGCCGCCGGGCGGATCTCCTCGAGCACCTCGGCCAGGCCCATGAGCTGGCGGGTGGGGAGCCGGCCGAAGGCCGGGGCGTCCTGGAGGCGGACGGCGACGTCCATCGGATCGAGCACGGCCGAAGCATCCCCCATCCGCGCCCGCTCCTCCACGGCCTCGGGTGCGAATCTCCGGGCAAGCCGTGAGCTGAGCGGATCGGGGTCCAGCCGGAGCTCTTCCCACGCCTCTGCGGGCGGAGGCGCCCGGCGCCCGAACGCCAGTCTGGCGCCCTGTCCGCGGCGCTCCCAGGGGGTCCCCTCGAGCAGGGGCATCAAGTCGGCCCGGAGCGCCGGCGCCAGCAACGCCTCCAGCGCCTCGACGACGATGTCGCGGCTTCGCTCGTTGGGCGCATGGCGCAGCCGCCGCTCGAGCTCGGCGATGCGCTCGTCGTCCTGAAAGATGGAGGCCAGGGACAGCAGCGTTCCGAGGCCGTTGGTCACCCGCTCTTCGAGCCGCCGCAGCACCAGCCCGGACGGGTCCCGGCCGTCGAGCGCCGCCCGCAGCGCGGCCGCCGCCCGGACCCGCTCCGCCTGGCCCGCGTAGAACTCCTCCAGGATTTCCGTGTCCAGATCGAGCTCGCGCAGCACGGACACGACGGCCTTTCGGCGGGCCGAGGTCCCGGCCTCCACGTCGGCCAGGAGCGGCTCCGCCGCCTCGGACCCGAGCGCCACGAGGCCCTCCCTGGCCGCGCTGGAGACCTCGCCGGCGCGCGAGCCCAGGGCCGCGATCAACCGTTGCACCCGCCGCGATTGCCCGGCGTATCCGAAGAAGCGCAGCACGGCCGCCCGCACCCGGGGATCGCGGTCGTCCATCCAGCGCGCGACGCCGTCCGCACAGGCGGAGACCGCTCCGTCGTGACGACGCGCCACCTGCACCAGGGCCTCGGCGGTCTCGGCCCGGTCGGCGCGTTGGCCCAGGCGCTCCGACAGGAGCGCGAGACGCGCGCGCCAGTCGTCGTCCGGCTCGCCCGAGACCAGCATCGCCCGCAGCTCCTTGCGCGCCGTGCGGCGCATCAGCACGTCTCCGCCGGCGAGCGCGCCGCCCAGCACCGCATCCAGATCGGCGACGCCCGGGGGCGGGCAGCCGCGTCGCTGAAGCTCGGCGATTGCGACCAGGCGCACCGCCGCGTCGCGGTCGCCGAGCGCACGGCGCAGGATTGCGCGGGCGGATTCCTGATCCTCTTCCGGCACGTCGTCGCCCCCGACGAGGCGCAGGTAGCTCTGGAGCAGGTCGGCGCGCTCCTCGGGCGCCAGGCGCGCGGGCTCGCGCAGCACCTCCTCGAGAATCGCCGGCGCGCGGGTTCCGCGCCCGCTGCCGGCCGGAAGCGGCTCCACCAGCCCGTGGAGCGCATCCACCAGCAACGGACGGCTCCCGGCTGGCGCCCGGGTCAGCGCGTCGGCCAGCACCTCGATGGCGCTCTCGGGAGCGGCCGCCCGCACCAGATCCACCGCAACCCGACACACGCGCGGATCGGGATCGGCCAGGCTCGCGGCCAGGGCGCGCAGGGTTCCCGGGTCGAGCAGCGTCGCCATCTCGTCTTCGACGCCGACGAGGGCCCGCTCGCCCGAGGCCTGGAGCAGAAGTCTCGGGTACGCACGCCACAGGACGAGGCTGGCGGCGAGCCAGAACCCGGCGACCGGCAGGGCGGCCCACGCGATCAACGACGCGGCGCCGAAAGCCAGCGCCAGCAGCACCGCCGCGTTGCCGAAGACCCCTCCCAGGCGGGTGACGGGTCCCTCCAGGAGCCCCCCTGCCCGCGAGCGCAGATGCTCCGGGAACAGGCTGAAGAGCACGCGCAGCCCGGGGCCGGCGATCCCGTCTTCGGCCAGACGCCCGGCTCCCAGCGCGCTCACGCCGGCGGTCAGGCTCGGGCGTGCGCCGATCCAGCCGAACCCCAGCAGGTAGCTGGCCGGCTCCAGGGCCAGCGAGAGAGGAAGACCGATCCGCCGGTAGAGCCGACCGCTCAGCCAGAGCTGGAAGGCGAGCATCGCCACGTTGAGCCAGCCCCGGAACTGCGCGTAGAGCGCCAGCAGACGCTTCTCGGCGTCGACGCCCGCCGTGGCGGCATCCGCCAGCGTCGAGAACTCGAAGAAGAGGACGGGGCTGAGCACGCCGCCGCACAGCAGCGCCGCCAGCAGCAGCCGGAAGAGCGCACTCTCCCGCCAGACCCGGCGGGCGGAGATCCGCTCGAGCGCCGGCGTCGCGCCGCCCGCTCCGCGTCGGACCCCGAGCCCGGACTCGAGCCGCCCGGGTGCGTGGGCCCGAAGACGCCCGGCCGCGAGTGCCGCGCCCATCAGGAGCGCGGCACCGAAGGCCACCAGCCCCTCCACCCCCACCAGCTGGGCGACCGGGTCCGAGCCGAAGCTCCCGGCGATGCCGCCGATCGTGATGCCGGCCGCCAGCGGGGCGAAGAGGCGCTTCGCTCGACGGCCGCTGACGAGATCGCCCAGCGCCATCCAGAAGGAAAGGAGCCCGATCGCGAGGAGCTGCCGCGCGACCAGCACGAAGACCGCGAAGACCACCCGTTCCTGCCAGGTTTCGAGAACCGCCCAGAGCGCCAGGAGCAACGCCGCCAGCCCCAGGAGGATCCCCGGGAGCGCGCGTGGGCGATCGGCCGTGGCGAGCCTGTGGCCGGCCAGCCCGGTCGTGATCACCAGGAGCCCCGAGCTGGCCAGCAGCGCCCACGGCAGGTAGTCGACGCCGACGCGCTTCAGGAAGAGGGTCTCCGAAGCGTTGAGGAGCGCGTAGGCTGCGGCGCCCATCAGCGCGAGGCACAGGCCCGCCCACGCGAAGAGCCTCTGCTCCGACGGCTCGATCCCGATCCGGCTCAGGGCGCGGTCGACGGTGCCCACGCGTTCATTCCACCCAGCCCAGGACGTCTCGGATCACGGACCAGCGAGGCTTCCGCTCCTCGGCATCCTGCCCGAGGATCCAGTGGTCGTAGAGCTGTGTGACCGTGCCGTCGCGCTGCTTCAGCGCGATCCAGTTGTCCACCAGGTTCTTCCACTCGGGCTCGCCCAGCGGGAGGGGGTATGCCATGGGCAGGTCCTGGAACGGCGGATCGGGCACGACGGACGAGAAATGCGGATACAGCAGGCTCCAGGCGGAGGCGATCTCCGCCACGAAGACCATCGCATCGAAGCGGCCCTCTTCGTCATCGAGGAAGGTCTGGATGTCCGGGACGGTCACGAACTCGGCGCGGGGCAGGAAGCGGGCGATCCGCCTCTGATAGTAGGGATCGTCGGGAAAGGCGATCCGCAGACCGTCGCGCTCCGCCACGGCGGCGAGGTCGGCGAACTCCCGCCGGCGGTGGTCCCGGACGACGAAGCCGATCGTGAGGTCCAGGTAGGGCTGCGAGTACTCGAAGCGGCCCGCGTTCGCCATCGTGAGCGCGGCGCGGCTCATGACGATGTCGCAGTAGCCCGAGGCCAGCACCTCGGCAAAGTCATGTCCGAACTCCGAGCTCACCGGTACGAACTCGAGGGAGACGCCGAGGCCCCGCGCCAGGCTGTGGGCCATCTCCACGTCGAGGCCAACCAGCTCACCGTCCTCGTTGGTGAAGCTGAAGGGCAGCGAGCCCTCGGGCCGATAGCCGACTCGCAGCACGCCGCGCGCGAGGACCGTCTCGAGTCGGCTCAGGCCCGGATCGAGCGCCAACGTCGCCGGCGGATCGGTGTGGACCACGGCCGGCACGACATCCCGCACCAGGCGCATACCCCGGACGATCCGGTCCTGCTGGTAGGTGGCGTCGACCACCTGGGACAGCAGCAGCCGGATGCCCCCGACCGCGGCGCCCACCACCAGCAGGCTCCCGACCGCGTAGCGCAGCAGGCGCCCCCAGCGCACGCGCAGCACCCCGGTCAGCGCACAGGTCCCGAGCAGGGTCAGGACCAGCACGTGCATGGCGGCCAGCAGCGTGCCGAAGCGCGCGTTGAGGACGCCCGTCGCGACGAAGAGCTGGAAGAGATCGTGGGGCAGCTGCATCAGGTCGAGCAGGAACGGGACGGCCACATTGATGCTTCCGAAGGTGCTGGCGATGCCCGCGGCCGCGAGCGTCGGGTACTGGCTGAGCGGGACGGGCGTGTCCACGAACCAGCCCGCGAAGACCACGAAGGAGAGCGTCAGGACCTTGGCCGCGTGCGGGAAGCTGTTCGAGACGGGCACGATCACGTCGATCAACGAGGCCGAGTCCTCCCGCTCCAGGTCGTAGCGCCGGAGAAGCTCCCGGCTCCGCTCGGCCAGGATCGGGATCACCACGAAGGTGCTGCCCGTGGCGAAGGCCGTGATCAGCGCGTCGCGCGTCAGCCAGACCACGTCCCGGTGACGCATCGGCGTGAGGGTCGCCACCAGGCCCGGGAAGAGCCAGAGGGTCAGGACCAGGGAGAGGACGATGTACGTCAGCAGGTACACCTGGACGCGCTCGAACTCCGCGACGCTCATGGTGCCGGAAGCGCTCGCCGCGATGGCGAAGACGCCGAGCGGCGTGAGCCGCACCACGAAGTCGGTGACGCGGAGGAGCGCGTCGCCCAGCGTGTCGAGGCTCTGGACCAGCAGCTCCTTGCCTTCCATCCCGATCAGGGCGATCCCCAACGCGATGCTGAAGAGGACGACCGCCGGCACCACGTTGTTGGCCAGCGAGTGGAACGGGTTCGAGGGGATGTAGAGCCCCAGGAAGTCGACCTGCGCCGCCGGCTCGACCTGCGTCGTGCTGAAGAAGGAGGCCGTCTCGACCGCCGGGAAGGCGAGCGGCATCACCGCCACCACGGCGAAGGAGATGGACCAGAGCAGCAGCAGCAGCAGGCCGCCCCGGAAGGCCAGGCTGCGGGCCTCCGCGTAGCCGAGGTGACCGAGGCCCGCGATGAGCGAGACCATCACGTAGGGCAGCACCGTCATCTGGAGCAGGCGCACGAAGGCGTCGCCCACCACGCCCAGGGCCCCCATCGGCTCGCCGAAGAAGAGCCCCGCGCCGACGCCCAGGACCAGGGAGAGCAGGATCTTGCTGGAAAGGCTCACGCCGCGGCCGCCTCCATCCGGGACGGGGGATTCTTGCGCCAGAACGGGCGGGAGGGCAAGGGCGGCTCCGCTACCCTGCGGATCTGACCAGGAGGGGCCATGCCCAGCCGGACCAGCGACAGCCTGAGAACCCACCCCAGCTCGTCTGCGCGCGCCAGGAACACCGAGGAGCAGATCCGGATCCTGGAGAAGGAGTGAAGCGGCGGCGGGCGATCCTCGCCGCGCTCTTCGTCGGCGTGGTCGCGTTCACGATCGGCTCGCGCATCCTGGCCGGCGGAGCGCACCCGGATGCCGAGGTCATCACGAGCGCCGCGCCCCAGACGACGGCCGAGGTCTACAGCCGCCACTTCTCCTCCCAGCGCCACGCGCGCATGTTCCTGGCGTCGCTCGCGTTCTTCGTGACCTTCGCGGTGACCCGCGCGATCACCCACGCCATCCGCGCCGGCAGAGGGCCTTTTCACGACGTAAAGACCTCGGAGGGCCACCTCCATCACCTGGTGTGGGGGATCCTGCTGCTACTGGGAATCGGCTACCTCTGGCTGATCCAGGTGGGAACAGGGGCCGAGGGTGGCTACCCATGGGCCTCGCCGCTGACAGCCCTGCTCTTTGGCGCCGGCTCGGCCCTGACGCTCGACGAGTTCGCCTTGTGGCTGACCTTCCGCGACGTCTACTGGCAGCGGGAGGGACGGCTCAGCGTGGACGCGGTCGTGATCTTCGGCTCCCTGCTCTCGATCGGCCTCTGGGGCGCCCCTTTCTTCCAGGGCCTCTTCCGGCTCTGGACCCGCGCTTCCTGACGGGGGTTCCGGCGGCTGCTGGCTCTGCGGTGCTGCGCGACGGCGTCAGCGCTGCGGCTTCGCCGGCCCGCCCCCTGTGCGGATCTGGCCCACGGCCTTGCGCGCCCAGGAGTTGACGCGGTAGTCGCGGTCGCGCTCCAGCTGTTTCAGCCGGGGCAGCGCCTCCGCCGCGGCGGGGCCGATCTCGCCGAGGGCCACGGCGGCGTAGCCGCGCACGGCCGGGTGCTCGTCGTCGAGCAGCTCCAGCAGCCGGCCGAGCGCCGGGGTGGCCGCGGGGCCGTAGCGGCTGAGCGCGTAGGCGCCGCTGGTGCGGACGCGGGGATCGGGATCGTCGAGCATGGCGCGCAGCGCGTCCATCACCGGCGTCGGGTCGCCCTCCAACACGTCGGTCAGGGCGTGGGCGGCGGACTGGTGCGTCTGCATCTCGGGGTGTCGGAGCAGTGCCACGAGGGTCGGCACCTGGCTGCGGCCGGCCGGACCGAGCTGGCGCACTCCCTGGATGGCCTGGAGCCGCGTCATCAGGTCGGGATGCTCGAGGCGCGCGGCGAGAAGCGCCTGCGCTTCGGCGCTCTCGGCCTCCGGCAGGTCCGCGCCGAGCCTACCGAGCAGGTCCGCCGCCACCCCGCGCATGCGCGGGTCGGAGCCGTCCAGCAGCTCGCGCAGCACCGGCAGCGCCGGCGCGGCCGCGGGCCCCAGCTTGCCGAGGGCACGCGCCGAGGCGAGGCGCACGGTCTCGTCGTCGTGGCGGAGACCCGCCACCAGCTCGCCCGCCACGGCGGGGTAGCGCTCGTTCAGGCGCGCCAGCTCGTCCGCGGCGCCGAAGTGGACGACGGCGTCCTCGTGGGCGAGCAGGCCGAACAGCTCGGGCAGGACGAGCTCGCCGCCGGGCGCCACGGCGAGCAGCGCCTCGCTCGCGTTCTGGCGCACCGCGCTGACGGAGTCGGCGAGACTCGTCACCAGCTCCTCCCGGGCCGGCGCCGCCGCGGCGCCGAAGCTCGCGAGGGTGCGCGAGGCCACGCGCCGCATGCGGTAGTCCTCGTCCGCCAGGTGCGGCGCGATGGCGCGCACCACCGGCGGCTCGGCAGCACCCACCACGCCGAGCGCGTGGACCGCGGCGATGCGGACCTGGGCGTCCTCGTCCCACACCCGCAGCAGCAGGACACCGGTCGCGGGGCGGCCCGCCGGGCCCAGATAGCCCACCCAGGCCGTTCCCTCGCGGCGCAGCTCCGGGTCCTCGTCCTGCATGCGCACGAGGAGCATGGGGAGCAGGTGTCCCGCCTCCTCGCGTTGCCGGACCAGCGCGCTCAGCAGATCCAGCTGGCCGATCGCGGCGCGCGCCGCGGCGCGCACCGAGGCGTCCTCGAGGTCGTCGTCGCGAAGCGCCTCGAGGGAGGGCTTCGCCTCTTCCGCCAGCGGCCCGATCCGCCCGATGGCTCCGGCGGCCCGCCTTCGCACCTCGGGATCCTCGTGCGCGAGCAGCGCGACGAGCTCCGGGGTCGCCGAGGCCGCGTGATGGGCCAGCTCCTGGAGCGCGTAGGAAGCGCTGCCGCGCACCTGGGGATGCGGGTCGGCGAGCAGCCTCGCGAGGGGAACCGAGGCCCGCGCGGCGCCGGGGCCGATGGCGGCCAGGGCGCCCGCCGCCGCGCGACGCATGCGCGGCGACTCATCGTCGAGCGCCGCGATCAGTGCGTCCACCGCCGGCTCCGACTGGGGACCGAAGCGGCGCAGCGTCTGCGCGGCGATGAGGCGCGAGTTCTCGTCCGGGGCGCCCAGCATGAGCGTCAGGTCCGGAACCGCGACGGCCGCCTCCGGGCCCAGCCGGCCGAGCGACTTGGCCGCCGCGGACCGCACGATGGGATCCTGGCTTCGCACCAGGGGCGCCAGCAGGCGGAGCGCCAGCGCGGGATGCTCGTGGACGGCGCAGTCGAGCCGGTCCCAGATGCCGATGCGCATGGGATCCTGGGAGCTGACCAGGATCTCCAGCATCTCGACGAAGCTCTCCTCCGTCTCCGGCGGGCGCCCGCCGCAGCCCGGCGGGCGCGGCGGATCCTCCGCATCGGTCGCACCGGCCCCGGTCGCCGGGCCGAGAGCGAGGCACACGACCAGTGCGAAGGCGAGGACGAGGCTACGAAGCCCGGGCGGTTCACCCATGCCGGGTGGATCGGCCGCCTGGGGTGGGAACCTGAACCCGCGCGGCCTCAGTGCGCGAAGCTGGCCTGCGGCTCCTTCGCGGCGGCGGGCGGGCTCTTGGCGAGCTGCTCGGTGGCGGTGCGCAGGTCGTCGAGGAGCATGCTCGCCAGGTCGCGGCTGAAGCCCTCGCGCACCACCACCCGCAGGACGGCCACGTCCTTGGCGTCGTCCGGCATCGTGTAGGCCGGCACCTGCCAGCCCCGCTCGCGCAGCTTGTCCGACAGGTCGAAGGCGCTGAAGGGCGTCCCCTCCCGCACGCTGAACGCGAAGACGGGGATCGCGCTGCCATCGGAGACCAGCTCGAAGGGCCCCAGCTTCGCGATCTCGCCGGACAGCCAGGTGGCCGTGTCGCGCAGCGCCTGCATGATGCGCGTGTAGCCCTCGCGGCCCAGGCGCAGGAAGTTGTAGTACTGGCCGACGACCTGGTTCCCAGCCCGGGAGAAGTTGAGCGTGAAGGTAGGCATGTCGCCGCCCAGGTAGTTGACGTGGAAGACCAGATCCTCGGGCAGATCCTCGTGGCTGCGCCAGGCCACCCAGCCCACGCCGGGGTAGACGAGCCCGTACTTGTGGCCCGATGCGTTGATGGACTTCACGAGCGGCAGTCGGAAGTCCCAAGGAAGGTCGGGGTGCAGGAAGGGCGCCACGAAGGCCCCGCTCGCGCCGTCCACGTGGAGCGGCACCTCCCACTTCTTCTCGGCGTTGAGGCGCACGAGGGCGTCGTGGATCTCCTGGATCGGCTCGAACTCCCCCGTGTAGGTGGTCCCCAGGATGGCCACCACGCCGATCGTGTTCTCGTCTACGGCGTTCACCACCTGCTCGGGCGTGATGACGTAGCGCCCGCGCTCCATGGGCAGGTAGCGGGCCTCCACGTCCCAGTAGCGGCAGAACTTCTCCCACACGACCTGGACGTTGGATCCCATGATCATGTTCGGGCGCTCGCTGGACTTCTTCTTGGCGCGCATGCGCTCGCGCCAGCGCCACTTCAGCGCCAGGCCGGCCAGCATCACGGCCTCGCTCGAGCCGATCGTCGACACGCCCACGCCCTGCTCGGGCGCGTGGAAGAGCCGGGTGACGATGTTGATGCGGCGGTTCTCGATCTCGGCCGTCTGCGGGTACTCGTCCTTGTCGATCATGTTCTTGGCGAAGCTCTCGGCCATGAGCTTCTCGGCCTGAGGCTCCATCCAGGTGGTGACGAAGGTGGCGAGGTTGAGGCGCGCGCTGCCGTCGAGCAACAGCTCGTCGTGGATGAGCTGGTAGGCGGACTCCGGATCCATCTCGCCTTCGGCGAGCTCGTACTTGGGAATGGCCTGGGTCATCGCTCCGCGCGCGTAGCGCGGGGCCAGCGCGGCCTCCTCCGGGCTGAGCCGGTCGAGCTTCACGAGCTTGCGCATGGGGGCCTCCTTCTCCGGAGCAGCCTAGCATTTCGCGCGGCGGCGGTTCCAGGCTAGGGCTGAGCCCGCAGCTGCGCCTCGAAACGGTCCAGCAGGACCGTCACCTCGGAGGCGGGCTCGAGGAACGCGTAGAAGGCCATCTGCTCCTCCGCGGCGATGAGGTCCCCGAGGAAGTCGTAGAGGGCATCGGTGACCGCCTGGTTCGCGGTCAGCAGCTGGGACTGGGCGTCGAGGAGCGAGAGGATCGACGCCACCCCCAGTACGTAGGAGTCGGTCACGAGCTCGTAGTTGCGGCGCGCCGCCGCCTCCTGCACCCCGGCGAAGTCGAGCGCGGCGTAGCCGCCGCTCGCCTGGGCGAAGGCCGCCCGGATGCCCTGCTCGATGCTCTGTGCCGTCGCGCGGCGCTGGATGCGCAGGCCCGACAGGGACTCCCGGGTCTGGCGCAGCTGGGCGATCTTCGCGCCGCCCTTGACGAGCGGGAACGTGAGCCGTGCCCCGACGTCCCACTGGTTCACGTTGAAGTCGAACTCCGAGCTGGAGCCCCTCGACACGAAGCGGTCGACGGCAGCGCGCAGGCTCACCGAGGGAACCCAGAAGGCGCGCTTGTCCGCGGTCAGCAGGCGCTCCTCGGCCGCGATGGCCGCTTCGAGGGTCACGAGCTCCGGCGAGCGCGCGAGACCCACGCGCACCAGGAGGTCCCGCAGCTTGCGATCGCCCTCCGGCTGGGCGATCGCCTCGGCGATGCCCGGCCGCGCGTACACGAACCCGTACTCCGCGACGCTGGCGGGGAGCGGTGTGAGCGGCGTCTCCACGGGCTGGTTGCGCACGCGGTTCAGCTCGAAACGGTTCACCAGCACCTGCGCGCGCGCCCGGACGACGTCGGTGTCGTTCTCTGCCAGCTGGCTCTCCCAGCGAAGCACCTCGCGCTCGCTCGACCAGCCCGCCGCGATCCGCGCCCGCGAGGTCTCGAGGTTGCGCGCGGTGAGCTCGCGGTTGCGCTCCTGGACGTCCAGGAGGGCCCGCGTGCGATCCAGCTCGAGGAAGGCGTCCGCCGCATCCTGGACCACAGCGAGCCGGAACGACTCGAGCTGCGCCGTCTGCCCGGCGTAGATGTGCTTCTGGATCTGGTATTCGGCCCAATCCGTCTCGTCGTAGAGCACCTGTTCCAGGTTGGCGTTGAAGTTGACCACGTCGTCCTTGATCCTCCCCAGGTCGCCGCTGGGGTCCGCCTCGAGGTACGCGGCCGAGGCGCCGAGGTTGACCTGGGGCAGCAGATTCGAGCGGGCGATGCCGATCTCCTCGCGGTCGGCCGCCAGGGCACGGCGCCGGGCCGCGAGGTCCAGGTTGGCCTCGAGCGCCTGGCCGACGGCCTCCGCGAGGCCGAGCTCCGGATCGGCGGCGCCGGCGGCCGCCGGTAGGAGGCCCGCGAGGAGCAGGAGCCCGAAACCCGGCAGCCCGAGGTGCACGCTTCGCATTGGAAACCTCCGCTTGGCAGATTACTATCCCACGCCATGACGGCAGGTCCAACTTCCGTCGCGGGCAAGGAGAATCCGGCTCTGGCGACGCCTCCGAAACGGCGCGGCCGGCGCGCGGGCGGAACGGCGCTGCGCGCCCCTTCCCTGCTGGCCGCGGCAGCGCCCCTGGGTTGCGCGCCCAGCGTGAACGTGCTCGGCGTGTACTTCCCCGCCTGGCTGGTCTCGGCCGTGGTGGGTCTCGTGACGGCCTATGCCCTGGTCTGGTGGCTGGGCCGCCGGCCCGGCGAGCGGGCGCTGGCCCAGTCGGGCCTGCTCTTCTGCAGCCTCACGGTGATCGTGGCCATGCTGGTATGGTGGATCTTCTTCAGCGGCTTCTAGGGAGGTCTCGTGAACCGGATCCAGCGCACCGGCATCATCGGGCTCTCGATCGCCGTGGCGGCGATCCTCGCGGCCCTCTACTACCGGCACTACGAGCGCTACCCGAGCACGGACGACGCCTACGTGGATGCCGACGTCGTGGGAATCGTCGCCCAGGTGGCCGGACCCATCGTGAAGCTCCCCATCCAGGACAACCAGGCCATCCGGGCCGGTGAGCTGCTCTTCGAGATCGACCCGCGGCCCTTCCGGATCGACGTCGAGCAGGCCCGGGCGGAGCTCGACGAGACCGGCGACGACGTGAGCGCGCTGGCCGACGCGGTCACCAGTGCCGAGGCCGGGGTGAGCTACCGGCAGGCGCAGCTGCGGCTCGCCGAGGCGCAGTGGAAACGCGTCGAGCCGCTGGCGAAGGTCGGCGCACTCCCGTTCCAGGACCACGACAAGGCCGTGGCGGGCCTCAACGAGGCGCGGGCCGGAGTCATCGATGCCAAGGCGCAGCTCGCACAGGCCCTCGACCAGCTGGGCGAGGCGGACCAGGACAATCCACAGATTCGCGCCGCCGTCGCGCAGCTCGAGTACGCCGAGCTCCAGCTGAGCTACACCACCGTCACCGCCTCTGTGAACGGCTTCGTCACCGACCTGACCTTGAGCCTGGGCAGCTACGCCAGCGTCGGGAGCCCGATGCTCTCGCTCGTGAACACGGACAGCTGGCGGGTCGTCGCCTACTACAAGGAGCCCCAGCTCCAGCGCATCCGCCCGGGACAGCCGGTGCGCGTGTACCTGCCGGCCTACCCGGGCGTGCGCTTCGAGGGGCGCGTCCAGGGCATCGGCTGGGGCATCGAGCAGCAGGACAGCGAAGGCGAGCGAGGACCCGACGGGGTTCCGAGCGTGAGCCCGACGGTGGACTGGGTGCGCATGGCCCAGCGCTTCCCCGTGCGCATCACCCTGGTGGACCGCGACCCCGCCCATCCCCTGCGCAAGGGGATGCGTGCCTCGGTGCGCATCGACACGACCGCGGATGACGCGTCGCAGGACGGCGGCACCGGCGGTGGAAGCTGACGGTCCCGGCGGGGCGCCATGGCCCAGGCAGTCGGACACCTCCCGCTGCGCCGCGCCGTCGGATGTCTCGCCCGCCCCTCGCCGGCAGTGCGCTACGGCCTCAAGCTCGCCACGGCCCTCACCGCGTCGATCTGGATCACGTTCGCGTTCGCCCTGCCCTGGGGGCTGTCGGTCTGGATCGCGGTCCTGTTCGTCACGCAGCCCAACGCAGGGGCGTCGATCAAGAAGGGGCTGATGCGGACCTGCGGCTCGGTGGCCGCGGCGCTGGTGTCGATCGCCATCTACGGCCTCTTCTCCCAACAGCCGCCCCTCATGCTGGCGAGCCTCTGCGGGGCCCTTGCGCTGGCGGTCTACGGCCTGACCGGGCCGCGCTACCCGTACGCCTGGCTGGTCTTCGGCTTCACCACCCTTCTCATCGTCGTCAAGGCGCTGGCCGGGAGCGATCAGATCGAGACGCTCGCGTTCGAGCGGGCCTCGCTGACCGCGCTCGGCGTGCTCATCATCTTCGTGGCGGACGCGCTGTTCTGGCCCGTCCGAGCCGAGGAGCAGCTGCGGGAAGGCCTGGCCGAGCGCAGCCGCCAGCTCGGCGACGCCCTGAGGCAGCACCTGGAGGCGCGGCCGTCCGGGCCGGCAGCGGGCAAGCCCGGCCCGCCTCCCTCGTCTCCCTTGATCCAGCAGCTGGGGCTCGTGGACCAGTTCCGCGACGAGATCGGCGCCACACCGCGGCGGGTGCAGGGGCTCTCGCGGATCGCGATGCTGCTGGAAGGGCTGGCCTCGCGGGCACGTCTTCTCGGGCACGCTCCAATCGAGCAGCTCGTCCCGGCGCCGCCCGCTCGGGCGGCGCTCGCGCATCTGGGCCGCGGTCTGCAAGCGGCACTCGAGGAAGCATCGGGTGCCCTGGCCGCGGACCGTGCGCCGGAGCCGTTTTCCGAAGAGCTGGAGCGCTCCCTGGCCGGCTTCGCGGGCGAACGGGAGTCCACGCCGCCGAGCGGCCTGACACCGATCCTGCAGGACGTGGTCTCGGTGCTCCGTCGCCTCGAGGAGGCCCTGTCGGGTCTCGTGAAGCAGGACGGCGAGCCCGAGGCCAGGAGTCGGTCCGAAGCCGTGCGGGGTGCGGCCAGGGAGTGGTTCCGTCCCGACCCCATCCGCCTCCAGCTCGGGCTCCGCGCCGGCATCGCCGGCGGTGGCGTCATCGTCGCGATGCTCGCCATGGGCTGGAACCTCGAAGAGGACATGCTGGCCATGATCCTGGCCCCGATCGTGGCCTTCCTCCTGGCCGGCATGTCGTCGACGCGGGGCGCCGGCACGACGATCGGGATCGGCTTGGCCAGCGGTTTTCTGCTCGGCTGGCTCATCGCCGACCTCGCGAGCGTCTTTCTGTTCACCCGCTTGGATCGGATGCCACTGTCCCTCGTGTATCCCTTCGCGGTCGCGGGCGGCGGCGGCTACCTCATCGTGCGCGGGTCCCCCCTGGGCCCCCTCGGCGCCCTGTTCGGGATGCTCGTCGCGCTCCTGCCCGTCTACATCGGCGACGCACCGCCCCAGGACGTCGACACGGCCTACGGACTGGTGTGCGGCCTGTTCGTCGGTCTGACTGCGGGCCTGATCGCGCAGGCGGTGCTGTGGCCCCGCACAGCGATGCAGACGTTCACGGAGCGAGCGGCCGCACAGCTCGACCTGTGCCTGCGGGCGCTGCACGGCACCGAACGCGCCGCGGGGGACATGGCCAGCCTGGTCGGCGCCTACGCCAAGCAGCTCACCCTGCTCGGCCAGATCCACGCGCAGGCCCACGTCGAGCCCGTCGAGCGCGCTCTCGACGATCGCCGGCGCGGCGAGCTGCTGGCCCTCACGCAGGATCTCTTCGACGCCTCCCTGCGTACGCCGCCCGCGCCGGGAGACGCAGCGGAGCCGGGGACCGACATCGCGCTGGCGCCTCTCCGCGCCGCGCTGCAGCGCCAGGACGAGGCCTCCGGGAGGCTCGCGCCGCCGCCGAGGCGCAGCTCGACGCGCTGCGCGTCGACCCCGACGCCACCCGCGCGCTCGGGGCGCGCGGCACGGACGCCGTCCTGGCCCGCCTCGACGCGCAGCGGTTCATGGCCGCCCGCCAGCTCGCGATCGAAGCCTGGCTGGCGGACTGGCGCCGGGCCGCCGCTGCGGAGCCGGGAGCCTGAGCTCTGGCCGCTACTCGATCCCGCAGGTCACCTTGATCTCGCGGATCTTCTCCGTGAGCTGGTGGTTGTAGTGGCCGATCGCCACCTCGTACTTGGCCTTCTCCTGCTTGGTGAGGATGCTCATCACCGCCGCAGCGGGATAGACCGCGGTCACGCCGTCGAAGAAGCGCTTCGCCACCGACGCCTTCTCCTTCTCGAGAATCGCGATGTCCTGCGGGGCGGTGGAGCAGTCAACGGGCTTGTCGAGCTCCACCTTGGCCTCCTTGGGGATCGTCTGGCAGGCCGTCGAGAACGCCAGCCAGGTCGGCGTGCTGACCGTATCCTCGGCCGGCAATTGCGGCGACAAGCCGTATTGCACCGGAACCCCATCGTCGGCGCCGAGTGCAATCTCGGTTGCGCAGACGCAGGTCCCGTCCGCTGCACTGCAGTTAATTTCGGTAGATGGCAGCGATTATCCGGCGGTATTCCAGCCTTGGTCGGTGCCGTTGGCGAGCGCGATCTCTGCTCCGGTTCAGTATGCTGACGGCGCCGGTGGCAACCTCAATGGTTGCGCAGCTTTCACTCCGGGTTCCCTGACCGGGCGGATCGTGCTGGTTGACCGTGGTGCCTGTAATTTCACATTGAAGATCAAGAACATCGGTGAAGCCGGCGGCGTTGTCGGAATCATCGGTCTCGTTGCACCTGGCGCACCCTTCTCGGGTGGTGACGGCGGCGACCAGCCGATCACGATTCCGGGCTTCATGATCAGCCAGGCGGATTCAAACGCCATCAAGGCCTCCGTGGGATCCACAGGCATTGTCGATCCGGCGAACCAGCTGCCGCTGGTCGGCCAGATGGTCGGCAGTTCGGCACGTGGCCCGCAGCATGAAGCGGAAAACCTGATCAAGCCTGAAATTGGCGCACCCGGCGCGTCCGTCTCTGCTATTGCAGGCAGCGGCAATCTTACTGGACCGTTCGGCGGCACCTCCGGCGCATCGCCGATGGTTGCCGGTTCCGCGGCCCTGCTGCTCGAAGCGCAACCCGGCCTGTCGCCAGCGGAAACGAAGGCGAAGCTGATGAACACGGGCGATACCAACATCGATATCGATCCGTTCAGCGGCCTGGCCGAGATCACCCGTATAGGTGGCGGTGAAGTCCGCGTTGACCAGGCCATCGGCGCACCTGCTGCCGCCTGGGACGACGACTCGTTGCAGGGGGGCTTAAGCTTCGGTTTCGTCGCAGTGGACGCCCAGACGTCGACGCTGCACAAGAAGGTTCGCGTACGGAACTATTCCGACGAGAACATCACGTACAGCATCACGCCGACGTTCCGCTTCGCAGACGATGCAGCCAGCGGTGCGATCGAGGTCCAGGCGCCGCAGAAGGTCAAGGTTAGCGCAAACAGCGACAAGGTCTTCAACGTCAAGATGAAGATCAACGGCCTGAACCTGCCGGGCAACTTCATGAACTCGGGGTCCCAAGGCAACGACCCGGCCGCGTTGACGGCGAACGAGTTCGACGGTTACCTGCAGCTTGAAGGCAGTGACGGCTCGTCGTTGCACCTGCCGTGGCACGTGCTGCCGCGCCAGTCGGCGAACGTCGTTGGCCGGTCGGTGCTGACATTCAGTGGCGGCGTGGACAATCTATCGCTAACGAACAACGGTGTGGGCACGGCTCAGATCGATGCGTATTCTTTGCTTGCCGTGAGTCCCAACATGCCGGAGGGGACTGCTGGTGGACAGGCGCCGATGCCTGATATCCGTGCGGTCGGCGTGAACACGTTCCCGGTACCGGCCGGGTTCTGTTCCGCAGAGGAGTCCTTCCTCTGGGTATTCGCGATCAACACGTGGGAACGCCAGGAGCACCTGGTGCCGGTGAGCCATCAGGTATTTCTCGATATCGATCAGGATGGAATCGATGACTACCTCGTGCTGAACCGCGACGTCAGTCTCAACAACGTCACCGATGGGCGACAGCTCAGCTGGGTGGTCGATCTGGCAACCGGTAGTGCCGGCGCATTCTTCTTCGCGGAGCACTCGACGAACACGGGTAACACCGTGCTGTTGATCTGCGGTGAGCAGGTTGGGTTGACCGGAACCGATATGCTGTCGACCAGTGTCGATGCGTCGTTCATCGCACAGGACTTCTACTACGGTGGTCCGGGCGATGCGATCGAGGGTCTCACGATCACGCCGCTCGGCGAGCGGTATTTCGGCATTCCGTCGGATATCCCGGCATCCGGTGTCGGTACCACGACCGTGTTCGACTTCGGCGCGTTCCCGGGTAACACCGACGAGCTCGGAATCATGCTGATCACCAACGGTGATCGCGGTTTCGGTGCCCGCGGCGGTGCAACCCAGGATACAGAAGCGCTGTTGATCAGGGCGAAGTAAGTAACAAGGCCTTTTCCGAGGCCGGCAAGCAGAGCAGGCCCCTCCACCCGGAGGGGCCTGTTTTTTTGTGCCTGAGCTTACTGCGTTGGCGTCTTTCCCGGCGGTGGCAACATCAGCTTAACGTCACAAGGTACGAAGTACCCGGCGGTGTCCGCATGGTAAGAGTAGCGCTGACCGGCGAGCTCGAGCACCACGCGATAACCGGGCACGATCGCCTGTGTGTACATCCGGCCCGGCTCCGGGCAACCCAAGGAACCGTCGTTCCAGGTCACTGCCTCCGCTACGACTACGGAAATATTCGCGTCACCGGTAGAGAGCCTCGCCACGAGGTCCTGCTGCATCGCGTTCAGCACCTCCGCCGGCACTTCTCCCGTCACGCCGTTTTCTGTCGCCTGGCGTACCCGCTCGGGTGTTGTCGGCTTCGTGCCTGCGCGTGCTGAACTGCGGCGCTCGATCTCCGCTGCTCGCTGTTCGTCGTCGAGCGGCGGCCCGGCCTCGGCCGAAGGATCGTCAGCCCCCAGGTTGCTCATGCAGCCCAGCGGCGTCAGCGCCAGAAATACGATAAGTGGTCTCATATTTAACATGCCTGATGTGATGTGCCAGTGAGTGATTCTACAGGTCCGCTCGCAGAGACAGGAGGAGCATCGACCGGCGCTGAAGATAATCCAAAGCGCACGAGAAGGGTGCGATCGATGGGGAAGTCCTGCATTCAGGATTGACGCTGCACCGGACGAGCTGAGATACGGTGAATTCGTCAGCTTCCCCTTCTGTGACACAGGCTGAAATTGGCGTTGTCTGGCAGGATAACTGGAAGGAGACCCCGATGAAGAGAAGCCGATTTACGAGGTATGCCGAACTGGTACCGGTCGGCGCCGACGATGACGCAACAGGCTCAGGAGATCATGGATGCGCTTAACGCCTTGGTTGAAAAGCATCCCCGTTGGGGCTTCTGGATGTGCTTTTACCGCCTTCGGCTGATGGGCGATCTTTGGAACCGCAAACGCGTGTATCGCGTGTGCAAAACGATGAAGCTCAACCTGCCACGGCGTAAGAAG
>CAMYLJ010000054.1 GCA_947259215.1 uncultured delta proteobacterium | reverse complement strand
GCGCCGAGGAGGAAGAAGCCGATGGCGATCGCCACCGACAGCGACAGATGAGACAGGGGCGGAATCTTGCTCAGATGGATCGGGTCGCGAAAGATCTCGAGGATCGAGCGGATCGGGTTGTAGTGGATGACCCAGTAGAAGGACTGCTCCTCGACGATCGACTTCGGATAGATGATCGGCGTCATGTAGAAGAACAGCGTCAGGGTCACCATGACCAGCTCGACGACGTCGATGAAGAATACCGCCAGGGGCGCCAGGAGCAGGCCGGCGCCCACCCGGTCGCGGTCGGGCTCGGTGGAGGGAGCGTTCACGGGCGGGGATTCTACCCGCGCCGCCGGCAGGGGTCCTTCAGCGAGGCGCAGGCGGTAGGCAGCCGAGTGACAGCCCGATTCGCAACTCATTGTGTATGCTAAGGAATCGGGCTCGCGCCACGCTTCTGGCAAAAAGGGCGACTCAATAGAAGGGAACCCTGGTAAAGGCTTGACGCTCACCTGCCCGGAGAGGATACTACCGTCGGCATTTAGGAGAAATCTGCATGCGCCATCTCGCCGCAAGCCTGTTCGTCGCATTCGCCTTGGTTGCTCTGCCGATGGCGGCGCTTGCGGGCCAGCCGCCGGGTGGCCGCGGTGGTGGCCCGGCGAGCCCGGTTCCCGAGCCCATGGCCATTGCCGCCTTCGCGGCGGGCGCGGTCGTGGTGGGTCTGGCGATCCGACGCCAGCGCCGCCGCGACTAGGCCAGAGCCTCCCGCTTCCGATAGACGCACCCCAGCAGGGCCAGTGCGCCCAGCGCCAGGGGTAGGCGATACCCGCCGCGCACGAAGGGCGTGCGTCCGCTGCGCGGCGCGAGCTCGGCGAGTTTCGTCGCCACGTCGTCGCGCTCGATGCGCCAGGCGATGCGCCCCGTGGGCTCCACGCCGGCGCCGACGCCGAGGTTCGTCACGCGCAAGAGGGGCCGCCGCGTCTCCACGGCGCGGGCGACGGTTGCCGCCAGATGCTGCTCCGCAGCGCCTTGCCGGAAGAACGCGTCGTTGGACATGTTCACCAGGGCGGTCGCTCCGGCGTCGACCAGCCCGCGCGAGAGATCCGGGAAGGTGCTCTCGAAGCAGATCAGGACGCCCACCCGGAGGTCTGCCACCGGGATCGGCTTGAGCTCGGTCCCGGTGACGTAGGAGGCGTCCGGCACGAGCTTCGCCAGGTAGTCGTGCAGGAAGGGCGTGTCGTCGAACCAGGCCGGGCGCCGCTCGGCGAAGGGTACCAGCACCCGCTTGTCGTAGGCGCCGCGTACCTCGCCGCGGGCGTCGAAGAGGAGCACGCTGTTGGCGACGCCCCCTGCGCGGGCCACGTTGGCTCCGGCCAGCAGGCTGTGCCCTTCGCCGCCGAGGGCCTGGGCCACCCGAGCGCCCAGCTCCGGCACCTCTTCCAAGGGGAAGTCCAGCGCCGTCTCGCTCCACACCACGAGCCGCGCGCCGGCGGCCACAGCCTCGCGGGTGGCTTCGAGGTGGCCTGCGAGGTTCCGCTCGCGGGTATCCGGCCACCAGCGCTCGCTCTGGGGGACCGCGCGCTGGACCGCCGCCACCGGCACGGGCTCCCCGCCGTCCGCGAGCGACGCCATCCGCACCTGACCGTAGGCGGCGAGTCCGACCACCAGGGCGAGCGCGCCGCCGAGCAGGCGCACCCGCCCCGCCCGGGCTCCGCGCCCCAGCGCCGCGTGCGCCAGCAGCGCGTTCACCCACACCAGCGCGAAGGACACCAGCGGCACACCGCCGATCTC
Organism: uncultured delta proteobacterium; assembly: GCA_947259215.1. Classification (GTDB taxonomy): domain Bacteria; phylum Myxococcota_A; class UBA9160; order UBA9160; family JAFDET01; genus CAMYLJ01. The sequence continues at coordinate 28,564 of CAMYLJ010000054.1, read as the reverse complement.
CGCCAGCTGGAGCAGTGCTGGCGTCTCGTACTGCGAGTGGCCGTAGAGAAGCCAGGGGATCCCGCCGGCGACGTCCGTGCGCAGCCACTCCGCGGCGCCCCAGGCGAGTGGCGCCGCCAGGCTGGTGGGGAGCCAGCCCCGCTGGAGCCGCACCGTCAGCGCCCCGAACGCGCCGAAGACCAGCGTGTACGTCGCCACGGCGACGCCGGTGAAGCCCGCGGCCACCAGCCGCCGCAGATCGAAGCTCCAGGCCAGGGTCTCGTAGAGCCAGGCTGCCGCCAGCGCGCCGGTGCCGAGGCCGAAGGCCCAGCCCAGCACGAACCCGGCCCACGGCCGCCGCTCGAAGTGAAGCAGGGCGATCACCGGCACCAGCGCCACCCACGCGGGCGCCCCGGGCGCGAAGGGCGGCAGCGCCAGCGCATGGAGCGCGCCTGCGGGCAGGGCCAGGACCAGCGACAGCGCGAGCGGCAGCGGGCCCCGGCGCGCCACCGCTAGTGCCCGCGCGGCTGGGGCGGACGGTAGGCGCGCTCCAGGTGCGCCCGCACGTCCGCCTCCTCGATCCACACCGGCTTCAGCTGCCGGGCCGCGAAGAGCGGCGCCTGGTCGGCGTAGTGGGGCGAGCGCTCGTCGAGGGTCGCGCTCCCGTACTGGTGGATGCTCTGCGAGCGCACGCCGTCGGGACCCCAGGACACGAGCAGCAGGTAGGAGTCGCCGCCCTTGCCGCGCACCCGGCCGTCGTCGCTGCGCTCGTGGCGGATCGCGCGCAGGACGTCCGGGCCGCCCCCGAGGCCCAGGTCGAGCCGGCCGCGGCGCAGGCGCTGGACCCGGTTCCAGGGCACGTCCAGGCGCCCGTGGTGCTGCATCAGCAGCTGCGACGCATCGCGCAGGGCCTCGAGCGGTTCCGGCGGGTCGAGCCCGTTGCGGCGCGCCTCGAGGTAGGGGGTCAGGGTCAGCACGCCGAGGGCGGCGCCGCGGTTGTCCGGGTCGGTGCGCCGGTCCCACGCCGCCAGCTGCTCGTGTGCCCGGCCCAGCTCCGCGTCGCCGACGGGCTTCGCCGCCAGCACCTCGTCGATCCAGGCCGAGGCTCGCGAGCGCGGCGAGTAGGTCATGTCCCACTTCACGGCCTCGAAGCTGGCGTCGTCGATCCGGCGGGTGGCGCCGAGCAGCTCGAGGGCGCGCCAGGCGCGGTTGGTCATGCGCGTCTCGATCCCGAGGCGCGGCGGGAAGGCCTCGGGCTGCGGATTGTCCGCGTCGCCCAGGGTGGTGAGGAAGGGCGTGCTGTTGCAGTTCTGGACGAAGCCCGAGCTGGGGTTGCGGACGTGGGGCAGCTCGTCGAAGGGCACGTACTCGGTCCACAGGGTCTCGGAGCTGTCGCCCGGAATCACGCTGGACCAGTCGTAGCCGGGCCAGCGCCCCGGAATGCGCGCGTTGTAGACGTAGTAGATGGTCCCGGTCTCGTCGGCGTACACGGTGTTGAACATCGCCACGCCCCCGAGGCGCATGGCGGCGAGGAATTCCTCGAAGTTCCGGGCCTTGTTCATGCGGTACACCTGGTCGAGCTGCCCGGTCTCGCCGATGCCCGCGTAGCGGATCGCGAAGGTGCCGTCGTGGCGGCGCACGACCGGTCCCTGGACCGACCAGAGGGCCTCCCGGTGCACGGGCCAGGAGAAGGGGCCCCAGAGCTTCACGAGCATGCTGACGTCGCGCTTCTCCAGCGTGCGCCACGCGCCGTCGAAGCGGTAGCGGTCCGGATCGTCGGGATCGATCTGCAGCCGGTAGACGTCCACGAGATCGGGGCGGTTCACGGTGTGGGCCCACCCCAGGTGCGGGTTGTGGCCGTGCAGGATGACCGGCGAGCCCGGGAAGACGCCGCCCACGGTGTTCCAGCCCTCCTCGCTGTGGAGGTGGGCCTCGTACCAGGCGACGGGGCCTTCCCAGGGCTGGTGGGAGTTGATGGCGAGCCGCGTGCGTCCGTCCGCGGCGCGCGCGGGTCCGACCGCGAAGGCGTTCGATCCCACCGCAGGGCCGCCCTCCGCGGCGGCGCTGGGCTGCCAGTCGGCGTCCTCGATCGGTCGCTCGTCGTCGAAGAGCACGCGCAGGCTCGAGCGCAGGATGAAGAGCGCGTTCTTGTGCACGAAGCCAGCCACGAGATCCTGGCCGCGCACGGGCAGGAGGCCGCGCAGCACCTCGCCCCGGTGCCGTGCGGCGTAGGCGTTGATGCCTGCCGCGTAGGCCTCCGCCAAGGCGCGGGCCTCGGGCGAGACCTGGGGCCAGCCCCGCTCCACCGTCTCGGGGATGCGCAGCCAGTGGACCAGGAAGTCGTTCGCGGCTCCCTTGCGGCCCGTCGCGCGCGCGAGCTCGCCCCGGGAGGCCAGGAACGAGATCTGGATGGTCCGGAAATCGTCCTCGGCGTGGGCCCAGGCCAGGCCGTAGGCCGCGTCGGCGTCCGTGGTGCCGAAGACGTGGGGGACGCCCCAGCTGTCGCGCAGGATGCGCACGTCGTAGGCCGGCGGCGTCCGTCGCTCGGGGGCCGCCGCCGGTGCGGGCGCGCGCGCGGGCCAGATGCAGGCGCCGAGAGCCAGGGCCGGGAGCAGCGCAACGGCGGCGGACGTTCGTCGGATCACCTTCCCCTCCGGAAGCCGGAGGGTAACGCCGACCGGCGCTAACGCCGCGCCGCCTCGCGGCAGGCCGCCACGAATGCGCCGAACACGGCCCGCCGGTGGATCCGGCCCAGCGACTCGGGATGCCACTGCACGCCCAGGCAGAACGGATCGTCAGCCTCCACCGCCTCGATCACGCCGTCGGGCGCCCGGGCAGCCACCCGCAGGCCTCCCGCATCCGACACCGCCTGGTGGTGGCGGCTGTTCACCTCGCCGGGCGGTTCGCCCAGGATCGCGGCCAGGTGGCTGCCGGGCTCCACGCGCAGGCCGTGGCGCGCGTCGCCCCCGTCCGCCTTGTGCACGCCCGCGTCCGGGCGATCCGACGGCAGGTGGTGATGCAGCTGGCCGCCCGCCTCCAGGGCGAGGAGCTGCATCCCGTAGCAGATCCCGAGCACCGGCAGGCCACCTTCCCGCGTGGCGGCCAGCAGCGCCCGGTCGAAGGCCAGCTGCACCGGCGCCACCGCGTCGAAGCGCACGTCGGCGGGGTAGGGGGACGCCGGCAGGAAGTCCGGCCCCCCGGGCACCACCAGCCCCTGGATCCGGGTCGCCAGCTCGTCCGCGTCCTTCTGGATGGGCAGGAAGACCGGTACCCCGCCCGCCGCGGCCACGGCCTCGGCGTAGCGGGGGTCGAGGCCCAGGCGCGGCCGGCCGCTGCCGTCGTCCTCGTGCAGGCGCTGGGTGATGCCCACCAGGGGTCGCACGCGCGCGAGGATAGCCGGCGGTGGGCCTGGCGGCGTAGACTCGGTCCATGGGGGAGCCCGACACAAGGTCACGTATACTGGTGGCCCGCGGCGCGCGGGCCGCGGAGGCCCTGCTGCTCGCTGCGGTGCGGGAGCACAAGCGGGCCGTGTCCGCCGATCCGACCCTGCTGGCGCGCCCGCTGCGCATCGTCGTGCCCTCGCGCAGCCTGCGCGAGCACGTGGCGGCGGCGATCGTGCGCGTGGTCGGCACCGTCGCGGGTGTACGGGTGCAGACCCTGCACGGGCTTGCGCTGGAGGTCATCGAGGCCGCCGCTGAACGCGTACCGTGGGGTGACGACCTGTTCGGGATCCTGGTGCGGCGCGCTGCGCGCGGCGAAGCCCCGCTCGAGGCCGCGCTCGACGGACTCGAGGACGGCTATGCCTCCGTCACCGGGGCGGCGGCCGACCTGCTCGACGCCGGCTTCGATCCCGAGACCGAGAGTCATCGCGACGCGCTCGGCGAGGCAATCGACGCACTGCCGTCGGATCCGGACGCCCGCGCCCGGCTGCGTGCCGTAGCCGACGCGACGGCGGCTGCGGGCCGCCACCTCGCGAAGCACGACTGCGGACGCCGCGGCACCCGCCTGGCCATGGGGGCGCGGCTGCTGGACGCCGAGCGGCTGCCTTCCTTGGGCGTCTGGATCCACGGCTTCGCCGACGCCACCGGCGTGGCCACCGATCTCCTGGAGGCCCTCGTGCGGCACCAGGTGGCCAGCGTGATCCTGGACCATCCGCCCGACCCCGGGGATCCGGAACGCGACGACCCCGGTGTCCGCTACACCGAGCGCCTGCGCGAACGCCTGGCATTGCCCACACGGCTCGTGGAATGGGACGATGCGCCGCCCCAGCTCGCGGCGATCCACGCTGTCGGCGGCTGGGGAGAGTCTCGAGCCGTCGCCGAGCGCGTGCACGCGCTGCGCGACGAGCGCGTTCCGCTGGAGCGCATAGGCATCGTCGCGCGCGACGTGGCGCCCTACGCTGTCCCCTTGCGGACCCACCTGCGCCGGCTCGGGATTCCCTTCTCCACGATCGGCACCGCCGGTCCGCCGACCGGGCGAGGACGCCGCGTCCACGCCCTGCTCGACCTGCTGGAGCACGGGCGGGCGACGCCGGCGGAGCGTTGGCTGGACGCGTGGTCGGAGCTCTCGCCCAGCCAGCGTGCCGACCTGAGGCTCGGTCTGCACGTGCTCGGCGCCGCCCGGGTGGGCGACGTGGCCGACCTCGACCTGGAGCGCGCGCTCGGCGGGCAGGCGAGCCTCCCGCTTCCGGCGAGGCACGGCCTGGCCGCCGCGCGGGAAGGAGATGACGGCGACGTGGGCCCCCGCGCGCGCAGGCGCCATCTGGACGCCGCGCTGCTCCGTCGGTCCGTCGAGACCGCGTCCGATGTGCTCGCGAGGATCGCCGCCTGGCCCTCCCCGGCGGTGCCCGCGAAGCACGCCGCCAGCCTGGCCGCACTGGCGGGCGAGGCGCTCGGCTGGAGCGACGCCGCGCCGGAGCGGCGCAGCCTGGACGAAGACGGGATCGAGGCACTCGAAGCGCTGCCGGAGCTTCCCCTCGCCTACGACGAGCTCGTGCTGGTGCTGCGCGGGAGGCTCCGCGACGCGGGCTCCGAGGTGCTGGGCGGTTGCGGCGCCGGCGTCTCCGTCCTCTCCGTGGTCGAGGCGCGCGCGCGCACATTCGACCGGCTGTTCGTGTTGGGGATGAACCGGGACGTGTTCCCGCGGCCCGTGATCCAGGACGCGCTCTTCCCGGACGACGCGCGGGCGCGTCTGCTGGAGGTGCTGCCCGAGATGCCGGTGAAGGCGCGCGGCTTCGAGGAGGAGCACCACCTGTTCGCCGAGCTGCTGTCGGCGAGCCCGCACGTGACCCTGAGCTGGCAGGTGGCGGACGAGGAGGGCAAGGCGCGCTCCCCGTCCCCGTTCGTGGAGCGCCTGCGCGTTGCGGACGGGCGACTGCCCGAGCCCGTCGCGGCGGTCGGGCTGTACGCGCCGCCCGCGCGCAGCGCTGACCTGCCGCGCACCGCCGCCGAGGCGGCGCTGGTGGCGGGGCTCCAGGGCGCGCACGACGCGGCGCGCGCCCTGCTGGCCGTAGCGCTGGAGGAGCAGGCCGAGCTCGTGGGCGAGCCGATCCCTCCCGACGAAGCCAGACGGCTGGCCGACGGGCGTTGGCGCATCATCGACGAGATGGGTCGCACCGGCGGTGTGGGGCCCTACCTGGGCTTCGTCGGTGCCGGGCGCCATCCGAAGGACCTGCGGCGGAATCCGCTCTACGTCACGGGGGTCGAGGGACTCGTGTGGTGCCCGTGGCAGGTCTTCCTCAAGCGACTGCTCGGACTCGAGCCGCCCCCGGATGCGCTGGACGCGCTTCCCGAATGCACGCCGCTCCTGCTCGGGAGCGTGGTCCACGCGACCCTGGAGCGGATCGTGCGGGCGGCGCTGGCGGACGCAGGCGAGGGCCTGTCGCACGTGGCCGCGGGCGCTGGCGTCGAGGTGCCGTGGCCCGAGACCGCCGCGCTCGACGCCGCGCTCGAGGAAGCCGCCGCCGAGCTGGTGCGCCGGGAGGGCATCGGCCCGCCGGCCTTCGCGAGCGTGCTGGCCCACGTGGCGAAGCCGCTGGTCGAACGCGCCCGGGATCTGGGCTGGCCCGGCCCGGGCTCCGGCGTCCGTTGCCTCGGCGTCGAGGTCGTGGGGGAGGTCACGCTGGCGGACGAGACGCTTCGCTTCCGGGCGGACCGCGTCGATCGCTCCGGCGAGAGGTTGCGTCTGGTCGACTACAAGACAGGCAAGCCGCTCAAGGCCGACAAGCTGCTGGAGGCCGTCACTGCGGGCGGGAACCTCCAGGTTCCCGCGTACGCGCTCGGTGCCGACGGCGAGGGACGCTACCTCTACCTCAAGGCCGAGGACGGCGCCGGGGTCGTGGCGGGAGAGGCGGACGACCCGGAGCTGGCCGATGCCTTTCGGGCCAGCGTCGAGGCTGCTCTCGGCGTCTGGCGGAGCGGCGCCTTCGTGCCGCGCCTCACCGGTCCCGGCGACGATGCTGCGCACGAGCACTGCGGCTGGTGCGAAGTGCGCGAGGCGTGCCTCCAGGGCGACGCCCGCGCGCGGCGGCGCGTGCGCGCATGGGCGGGGGAGGGCGGTGGTGATCCCGCCGAGCGCGCGGCCCGCGTGCTGTGGAGCCTGCCCGAGAGGTCACCGGCATGAGCGACGTGGATCGCGCGGCCCGGCTCCGGGCCCAGACCTGCTTCGATCGTCCCGTCGCGCTGGTGGCCGGGGCGGGCACGGGCAAGACCGCTGCACTCGTCGCCCGGGTCGTCGGCTGGAGCGTCGGTCTGGGCTGGGAGCGGCACGCGTCGGACGGGGCCGCGCCGGAGGCGGTCGCCGCCGCGGTCCTGCGTCGCATCGTGGCCATCACCTTCACCGAGGCGGCGGCGGCCGAGATGGCCGAGCGGGTGGCGCGCGGCCTGCGCGAGCTGGCCGACGGCGAGCAGCCGCCGGGCCTCGAGCCGGAGGCGCTGTCCGCGGGTGCCGACACGAGCCGGGCCCGCGCGGCGCTGCTTCTCGGCGCGCTGGACCAGCTCCAGGTGCGCACGATCCACGCCTTCTGCCGGCGGCTCCTGGCGGAGCACCCGCTGCCGATCGGACTCCACCCGCGCTTCAGCGTGGACGCGGACGAGAGCCTGCACAAGGCGCTCGTGCGCGAGGTGCTCGAGGCGGCCCTGCCGGATCTGCTGGAGCGCTCCGAGCCAATGCGACTGCTGGCCGCACGCGGGCGCGGGCCGCAGCGGGTCGAAGAGGCGCTGCTCCACCTGCTGCGCGAAGGCGTGCCGCGGGGTGGGCTGGGCGCGGACCCGCTCGCCGATCTGCGGGTGCAGGCCCTGCTCGACGACCTGCGGGAGTCCCTGGACAGCGTCCTCGCCGTCGAGGCCGGGCGGTTGGCGTCCATCGGAACCCGGGCGCGGAAGGTGTCGGAGACCGCCGAGAAGCTGGCGCAGCTCCGCGACCGGGTCGCTGCGACGCCGGCGAGCCGCGCCGGGCTGATGGCTCTCTGCGAAGGCTTCGCCGCCCTGGATCTCGATCTGGGCCGCGTGCGCCAGTGGAGCCGAGGCAAGGGGCTGGGCACGCGCGCCGACGAGGCGCTGGCCGAGGATCGCCCCGCGCTCGTGGCGGCGGCGGCACGGCTCCACCCGCGCCTGGATCACCTGAAGCACCTGGACCCGGAGCTCCTGGACGCGGCCCACGCGGTGCTGGCGCCGCTCCTCGACCAGACGTGGGACCGTTTGCGGTCCCGCGGCGTCGAGAGCTTTCCGGCGCTGCTGCGCGATGCGTCCGACCTGCTCACGAGCCGCCCCGGCGTGGCGGCGCGTGCACGCGCGGGCATCGACCAGCTCCTGGTGGACGAGTTCCAGGATACGGACCGTGTCCAGTGCGCGATCCTCCGCAGGCTCGCGCTCGAGGGCGACCCGGGCGCGCGCCCCGGCCTCTTCCTGGTCGGGGATCCGAAGCAGTCGATCTACGGCTGGCGCAACGCGGACCTGGCCGCCTACGACGGATTCCTGGCGTCCGTCGAGGAGGCGGGAGGCGAGGTCCTGCAGCTCCGTGTGAACCGCCGCTCGCGTCCGGCGATCCTGAAGGAGGTGACGCGCATCGTCGCACCGGTGATGCACGCCGAGTCGGGACTCCAGCCCGAGTACACGCCCCTGGCGCCTTCCCGCGACGCGGGAGATCCCATGAGCCGGGTCGAGCACTGGATCTCCTGGGGCTGGGACGCCGAGGCCGGGACGCCCGCGAAGACCACCTCGGCGAACGCCCACACCCTGGAGGCGCGTGCCGTGGCGGCGGACCTCCAGCGCCTGGCCGGCGAGGGCGTGGCGTGGTCGCGCGTCGGCCTGCTCTTCCGCAGCGGCACCGACTACGAGACGGTGCTCTCGGAGCTGCGTCGCGCCGGCATCCCCTTCGCGGTGGAGGGCGACCGCAACTACTTCGAGCGGCGCGAGGTGATCGAGGCGGCGGCCCTCGTGCGCTGCGTGCTCGACCCCAACGACCAGCTCGCGCTCCTCACCCTGCTGCGCTCCTCGGTCGTCGGCGTGCCGGACGCCGCCTTGATCCCGCTCTGGGGCGCCGACCTCCCGCGGTGCATGGCGGCCTTGCCGGGACCGACGCCCGGCGCGCTGGCAGCGGTCCACGCCGCGGTGGACGAGGCCTGCAAGCAGACCCCGGACGACATCCCGGGAATCGAGCGCGTGGAAGGGTGGCGGGAGAACCTGCTGGGTGCAGCGCGCGGCCTGGACCACCTGCGTCGCTCCTTCGATCGGGATCCCGCCGACGTCTTCGTGGAGCGCCTACGGAGCCTCTTCCTGTTCGAGGTGTGCGAGGCGGCGCGCTACCTGGGCCCGTACCGCGTCGCCAACCTGGATCGCTTCTTCCTCGACCTGCTGGAGGCCCTGCGTCACGGCGAAGGGGATCCGCAGGCGATCCTCCGGGCACTGCGGCAGGACGTCGCCGAGCGCCGCGCAGCCGAGGAGGGGAGGCCCCGCGAGGCCCTCGCCGACGCGGTCCAGGTCATGACGATCCACAAGGCCAAGGGCCTCGACTTCGACCACGTCTACCTGCTGCAGCTCGACAAGGGTCCGCCGCCCGGCCGGGAGGCGGCGCGCGCGGAGGAGGTCGAGCCCGGTCGCTTCGAGTACGAGGTGCTGGGCCAACCCGAGCGCCGCCAGGCCGGGGTGCCCTCGCTCGGGTACGAGGAGATCCGCGCCCGCGCGGCCGCGGTGGAAGAGGCGGAGCGCGTGCGGACCCTCTACGTGGCCCTCACGCGGGCCCGCGAGCGACTTGTGGTGTCGCGCTGCGGCCCGGAGTTCGCCAGGCGCCCGAGTGGCGAGAGCCACGCGGCGCTGCTCGAGCAGCGTTCGGAGCGGCCCGACCTGCCGGAGTGGATGGGTCGCCTGGCGAGGGCCGGGGAGTGGCGGGAAGAGGACGCCGACGGCGTCGTGTGGGCCTTTCCGGCGTTCGCGCCGAGGGCCGAAGCCGCCGAGGATCGACGCCCGGCCGACGCACCCGGCGGCGTCGACGCGATCTCGGTGGCGCGGAGCCTGGCCGCGAATCGACGTCGGGCGTTGGATCTCGGCGAGAAGCCCTTCCACGCGCCGGTGTCCGATGCGGCGCACGAGAATGCGCTCGAGCGGGTCCGCGAGGCGGGCGCCGACGACGACGCGGTCGCGCCCCGACTGCCACGCGACGCAGCGCTCGCCGTGGGGACGGCGGTGCACCGCGCGCTGGAGCACCTGGACGTCCTCGCCGAGCCCGACGCGGAGCGGACCCGCGCGACAGAGGCCCTGAAGGGGGAGCTGGTGCGCGCACTGCCGCCGCCGGCCCGCGACGAAGCCATCGCGCGTGCGGATGCGCTGCTCGATCGCTTCTTCGAGGGTCCCCTGCTCGCGAAGCTGCGCGCGCTCGGACCTCACATCGCGGCACGGGAGCTTCCGGTCCTGCTCAAGCCCGACCCGGACGACTCGGCGGCGCCTGTCGGATTCCAGGCCGGCGTCGTCGATCTCCTCTACCGGGATCCGGAGACCGACGCGTGGGTGGTGGCGGACTACAAGACGGACCTCATCGAAAGCGACGCTGACCTGGACGAGCGCTGCGTGCGCTATGCCGCCCAGGGCGAGGGCTACGTGACGGCCCTGCAGGACGCGCTTGGCCTCGAGGTCCGTCCGCGCTTCGAGCTCTGGTTCCTGGATCGCGACGTCATCGTCTGACGTGGCCAGAGGCCGTCCCGTGTGGGGTTCCCGCGACGCGTGTCGTTTCGGCGAAGCTCGCGCCCCCTGCGCGCGCCTGCTCGCGGAGTGTGTATACTCGCGCGCTTATGGGCGAGGGGAGCTCCACGCTCGAGATTCTCGACTTCGGTCCCGCTCCCTCGGACTTCCGGGCGGAGCTCGTCGACGGTCTGGGCCGGGATCCGAAGTCGATCCCATCCAAGTACTTCTACGACGAGCAGGGCTCGGCCCTCTTCGACCGCATCTGCCAGCTGGAGGAGTACTACCCCACGCGCACGGAGCTCGCGATCCTGCGCGAGCACGCCGGCGCGATGGCCGCGCGGCTGGGGCCCGAGTGCCTGCTGGTGGAGTACGGCAGCGGCAGCAGCATCAAGACGCGGCTGTTGCTGGAGGCCCTGGAGGAGCCGGCCGGCTACGTCCCCGTGGACATTTCGCGCGAGCACCTGGCGCGCAGCGCCGGCGTTCTCGACGCGCGGCATCCGGGGCTCGAGGTGTTGCCGGTGTGCGCGGACTACACCGGCGACTACAGCCTCCCGCAGCCGAGCGGCGCGGTGCGGCGGGTCGGGATCTACTTCCCGGGCTCGACGATCGGAAACTTCACCCCGCCCCAGGCGCGTGAGTTCCTGGCCCACACCGCGGAGGTGTCGGGGGAGTCCGGCGGTCTGCTGATCGGCGTGGACCTGAAGAAGGACCGGGAGCTGCTGGAGCGCGCCTACGACGACGCCGAGGGCGTGACCGCGGCCTTCAACAAGAACGTACTCACGCGAGCCAACCGCGAGGTCGGCTCCGACTTCGATCTGGATGCCTTCCGTCACGTCGCCCTCTACGACGAGAAGGAGGGCCGGATCGAGATGCACCTGGAGAGCACGCGGCCCCAGGTGGTCCGCGTCGGATCGGAGCGCTTCGATCTCCACGCGGGCGAGCGCATCCACACCGAGAACTCCTACAAGTACGAGGTGCAGGAGTTCGGCGCGCTGGCGAGCTCCGCCGGCTACCGGCCCGACGCCGTGTGGACCGATCCCGACAGCCTGTTCAGCGTGCACTACCTGTCGGTGCGCTAGCCGGCGCGCGGCGCTAGGCGTTCTTCTCGCCCCAGCGATTCCAGTGGGTGATGTGCTCCGGCGGACGCCGGCTGGCCTGCTTGAAGTCCGTCCCGCGCGTGTAGGCGACCGGGAGCAGCGCCACCTGGCTGACCGTGGCGAAGTCGATCCCGAGCAGCTCGGCCGCCTTCTGCTCGTGCACCAGGTGGAGCGTGGTCAGCGCCGACCCCAGGCCGCGGCTGCGCAGGGCCAGCTGGAAGCTCCAGACCGCGGGGAAGATCGAGCCGTAGAAGCTGGCACCGGCCATGTTCGTGACTGCGTTCTCGGGGATGCGACCGTTCAGGCACGGGATCACGTGCACCGGCACGTCGGCCAGGTGATCGACCAGCCAGCTGGCGGAGTCGTACACGCGATGCGTCTGGTGGTCGTCGTCGGGCAGGTTCTGGCGGCTCAGCTCCAGGTAGGCGTCGGCCGCCTGCTTGTAGAGGTCGGCCAGGCCGCGCCGCAGCTCCGGGTCGTCGACCACGAGCCAGCGCCAGCCCTGGCTATTGGAGCCGGTGGGCGCCTGCTGCGACAGGCCGATGCAGTCGAGGATCACGTCTCGCGGGACCGGCCTGGCGAGGTCCAGGCGCTTGCGCACCGCGCGGGTGGTGGAGAGCAGGGCGTCGGTGGCGTCGAGGTCGAAGGGAGCGCTCATCGGATTCCTCCAGACCCCGATCGGTACCGGAAGCGGAAGCCCGCGGCCACGCCGAGGGCCAGGGCCGCCAGCTGGTGGGGCGGGGTGCTGCGCAGGGTACCGGCCTGGGGGAGCAGGGCGGCGCTGGCGACCAGCAGGAGCGCCGCGGTCGCGGCCACACGCGCGCTCGGGGCCCGCAGCCCGCAGAAGGCGCCGATCGCCCCCAGCCAGAGCGCGCCGGCGCCGGCGTGGACCCAGGCGGGCGCCGGCTTGATCCAGCCGAGCAGCCCGTAGCCCGAACCGACGCTCGGCCCGAGGCCGCAGCGGTGGCGCTGGTCCACGCGCACGCAGGCGTCACCGTCCTGCCAGCTCACCTCGAGCGTCACGCGTTCGCCGGGCAGATAGCCGCGCAGGGCGCCCGCGGCCCGGATCTCCGGCTGGTCGAAGCCCAGGCTCCGGGCCCGGGTGCGGAGCCGCGCCACCAGGTCGTCGCCCCGGGCCGCGACGAAGGCGATCTCGCGCTGGCGCGCGTCGGATACGGCCAGGATCGGCGCCGTGCCGGGCACCGGGATGCCGACGTCGACGATGCCGCGGATCGGCTCGTGCGCACGCAGGGCGCCGCGCGCGGCCGCGGAGTCGGGGAAGGCTGCGCTCGCCGCCAGGGGCACGTCCCCGATCTGCGCGAACCGCACCACGCCGCGGTAGAAGGACAGGTGTCCGAACTCGGGTGTCCAGTGGCCGAAGAGCTCGAGCTGGCCCGGGGCCGGGACCATCAGCGCGGCGGTGGCGCCCAGCACGGCGACGCCCGCGGCGGTGGCGCCGGCCGCGCGTGCCCGAGACGCCGGTCGCCGCAGGCGGCGTCGCCGCCAGAGGGCGGCGCCCCAGGCCGCGCCGAGCGTGTTGGTGAGGACGTCGCGGACGCTGGGCGCGCGGCTCGGGAGGGCGACCTGGACCGTCTCCGCTGCCACGGAGATCACGAGCCCCAGCGCGCCCGCCGGCAGGGGGGCGAGGCCGTGGGCGGCCAGGGAGGCGCCGAGCGGCGCGAACAGCAGTACGTTCCGTGCGGCGTCGGCGGCGGGCTGGCTCCCGCACCACAGGCACCAGCTGATGGGCCGGGGAGGGGGCCCCGAGACGGGGACGAGCGTGGCGGTGGCGACGAGCACCGCGCTCGCCACCAACGCCGCGCGACGGGCGGCGGAGCCGGGCATGGCGCGCGAAGATACCACCGGAGGGAGCGGGTCAGGTGCAACGGGTGAAGGGGACCCTGCGGCGCGGGACGCTGGTGGGGAAGTACCGCCTCGAGGCGCGCATCGGGCGCGGGTCGTTCGCCGAGGTGTGGCGCGCGAAGGACACCGTCGAGCGTCGGTCCGTGGCGCTCAAGGTGGCCCATCCCGACGTGGTGGCGGAGTGGGGCCGGGCCCAGGTGGAGCACGAGGCGCGGATCGCAGTGCGCCTCCAGCACCCGAACATCGTGGCCACCCGCAACGCCGACTGGATCGAAGGCCGCTTCGTGATGGCCACGGACCTGGCCACGACCCACCTGGACGCCTATCCGAAGGCCCGGCGCTCGGCCCGGGTCGCGCTGGGCGTGGTGCGGGACGCCGCTGCGGGACTGGCCTACGCCCACGCGCGCCGCATCATGCACCGGGACCTCAAGCCCGAGAACATCCTGATCCTGCCGGACGGACACGCTGCCATCTGCGACTTCGGCGTGTCGCGCTTCGCCAAGGGCGCGTCCGCCACCTACACCGAGGCCGGGACCCTCGGCTTCATCGCGCCGGAGCAGGCCTACGGGCGGCCGGGCCTGGGCTCGGACGTCTTCAGCCTGGGCCTGATCGCGTACGAGCTCTTCACGGGCGTGCGCCCGAGCTGGCCCTTCGAGTGGCCGCCCGAGGGCCACGCGAAGTTCGTGTCCAAGCTGCCGGCCCCCGTGCGCAAGGTGATCCACAAGGCGATGGAGTTCGAGCCGAGCCGGCGCTACCCGGACGGGGTGGCGTTCCACGAGGCCCTGGAGGCCGCCGTGCGCCAGGTCGAGGAGTCCGAGCGGCCGGCGCCGCGCCGACGCCGGCGACGCCGGCAGGCCGCGGCGCCCTCGCCCTTGAAGCTGCAGGCCGATCTCTTCCGCCGGGTCCACGGCCGCGCCCTGGGGATGCGCTACGGCTGCCGCCAGTGCGGCGGCCCGATCGCGGAGGCCATGTCGTGGTGCCCCTGGTGCGGTGCCGGCGACCAGTCGTTTCTCGACGTCACGAGCTATCCGCTCGCATGTCCCGAGTGCGAGCGCGGCGTGCGCCCGGAGTGGCGCTTCTGTCCGTGGTGCTACGAGGGCCGCTTCGAGAGCAACGGGCGCGCCCCGCGACCGGACCCCCGGGCCACCCGGAGCTGCGCGCGCCGCGGCTGCAACGGCCAGCTCCAGCCCTTCATGCGCTACTGCCCGCAGTGCAAGCGCAAGCCCGGACGCCCCTGGAGCCACCCGGACCTGCCCGACCGCTGCACCCGCTGCCGCTGGCCCGTCTCCCGCCGCTACTGGCACTTCTGCCCCTGGTGCCGCAGAAGACAACCGGAGGCCGGACGGAGCTAGCGCCTCCGCGGTAGAGCGAGACCCCGGAGACCGCCGCACGCAAGCGCGGGCCCTCCGGGCCCGGGCGCGCAGCGGTCTCAGGGACAGCGCCAAGTAGACTGGGAAGTCGGCCCCGGGCCGACTTCCGATGCTTCCTCTTCCGCCGGGCGAGCGGAGTGACGATAAATGAAGAGCCTCCGCGTCCCGAGCACCCTCCGAGCCCCGCGGCTCCCTACGCCTCGAACGCCCGGTCCAGAATCCCCAGGATCTTCTCTTCCTCGGGTGAGATCTTCTTCAGCCCGAGAAAGCCGCCCGCGGCGACGGCCACGGCGCGTGCGCGCCCGAGGATGCGCTCGCGCAGCTGGGCGTAGCGGGCGGCGTCCAGGCTGTGGGCCAGGGCGCCGACGTACCCCGCCCATACCTCGAGCATGCGCCCGCTCGGGCGCTGCGCCATCCAGCCGTCGAAGAGCTCGTAGCACGGGTGACGCTGGTCGATGCCCGCGGCCTTGGCGGCGTCGAGCAGGGCCTTGCGCTCGTTGGGCTCGAGCTTGCCGTCCGCCCAGGCCACCTCCACCAGCGGCACGAGGGAGAGCGCCGCGAGAGTGTCGGCCTGGAGCCCGAGGTCGGCCAGGGCGTCCAGGAGCGTCTCGTCGTCGATGCCGCTCACCGCCTGCAGCTCGGCTCGGATCTCCTCGCGCTCCCGCTTGTCGCGCAGCTTCTCGCGCAGGCGCTCGTGCTCCCGCTGGAAGAACTCCTCCTCCAGGGCCCTGCCCCGCTCTTTGAACCCCTTCTGGTCGTTCACCGGACACCCTCCCGCGTCGCACGCCGCTGCAGCGGGGGGGAGGTTGTCACGGCGGGTCGCCTTTGTCCATCTTCCGGGCATGGGACTCGAGGCTGGCGCTGCGCGCGTGTTGCTGGATCCGCCTCTCGGCGTGCCGATGATGGGCTACGGCTTGCGCGAGGGCGGGGCGCGCGAGCGCGGCGATCCGCTCTACGCCCGCGCCCTGTACGCCCGCTCGGACGCGGGCGAGGTGCTGGTGCTCGAGCTGGATCTCTGCCTGATCGCGCCCGTCCAGGCGGACGCGATTCGGGCGGAGATCGCCACGCGGACCGGACTGGCGCCGGAACGCGTCCTCGTCGGCTGCATCCACACCCACTCGGGCCCCGATACCGGCATCGGCGCCGCGCTGGCCGGGGGCGATCCGCCCGCGCACGTGCCGCCGCTGCTGACCGCGGCGGTGGAGGCCGCGGTGCGCGCGCACGAGGCCGCGGAGCCGGCGCGCCTCGGGGTCGCGCGCGCGGAGGCCCGCATCGGCCGCAACCGGCGCGTGGCGGACGGCCCGTACGACCCGGACGTCGGCGTCGTACGGATCGACCGCGCCGACGGTCGGCCCCTCGCGATCCTCTTCACCCACGGCTGCCACCCGACGGTGCTGGGCCACGACAACCTCCGCTACTCGGCGGACTGGCCCGGCGTCGCCGGGCAGGTGGTGGAGGAGGCCCATCCGGGCTGCCTGGCGCTCTTCGCGCTGGCCGCCCACGCCGACGTGGACCCGCGCACGCGCGGCGTGATGGACCTGGCGCTGGAGGGACAGAGCCTGGGTGCGGGCTTCGACGCCGTGGAGACGCTCGGGCGCGAGGTCGGCGAGGCGGTGGCGCGCGCCGCGTCCGGCATCGAGACCCGCGCGGACGCCCCGGTGGCCGCCGCCAGCCGCCGCCTGTGCGTTCCGATCCACGGCGCCGCCGACGGCGAGGAGGCCCGGGACGCCGCGCTGGCCCGCGCGAAGCGCACGGCGCTGGAGGCGCTCGACCTGCCGCCGGACGCGCGGGTGGGAACGGGCGAGCTCTTCCGTCTGACGCCCGAGCGCACCGAAGGCCTGCCGCCCGAGGAGCGGCGGGAGCGGGTCGCCACGGTGCGCGCCTACCTGCGGGATCGCACCGCGGTCTACTTCGCGGGCGGGCTGGTGCCCGAGGTCGAGGTGCAGGTGCTGCGTCTCGGCGACGCCTGGCTGCTGGGGCTTCCGCTCGAGCCCACCGTCGCGGTGGGCCGCGACTGGCGGGCGCGCATGGCGTCGCCCCACGCGGCGGTCCTGGGCATCGCCAACGGGTGGCTCCGCTACCTTCCGCACCCGAGCGACTACGCCGCTCCGCACTCCCACCGCTTCTACGAGGTGCTGATGGCCACGCTGGTCCCCGACGCTGCGAGCCGACTGCTCGACGTGGGCGAGGAGCTCGCGCGCGGGCTGGCCCGGGAGGGGGCGTGAGCGACGCGCGCCGCGTGGCCGAGGTGCTGCGGGCGGGCCGCCCCGGCGACGACGTACTGGTGCGCGGCTGGCTCCGCACCGCGCGCCACGCCAAGGGCGTCTCCTTCTTGGAGGTCAGCGACGGCTCCTGCTTCGCCGGCCTCCAGGTAGTGGCGGACCCGGAGCTTCCGAACTTCGAGGCGGAGGTCCGCAAGCTCGGCACCGGCTGCGCGGTGGAGGCGAGGGGCGCGCTCGTGGAGTCGCCCGGCAAGGGCCAACGGGTGGAGCTCCAGGCCCGGGAGCTGTCCCTCGTCGGTGGGGTGGACGACGACTACCCGCTGCAGAAGAAGCGCCACTCCTTCGAGTTCCTGCGCACCATCGCCCACCTGCGGCCGCGCACCAACACGTTCGGGGCGGTGCTGCGGGTGCGCAACGCCGCGGCGCGCGCGGTGCACGGCTTCTTCCAAGAGCGCGGCTTCGTTCTCCTGCACGCGCCGATCATCACCCTATCCGACGCGGAAGGCGCCGGCGAGATGTTCCCGGTGGCCGGGAGCGAGGAGTTCTTCGGCAGCCAGGCGCACCTCACCGTCTCCGGCCAGCTCGAGGCCGAGATCGCCGCGCTCGCCCTGGGCCAGGTGTATACGTTCGGTCCCACCTTCCGCGCCGAGAATTCCAACACCAGCCGACACCTGGCCGAGTTCTGGATGATCGAGCCGGAGATGGCCTTCTGCGACCTGGCAGGAAACGCCGATCTCGCCGAGGCCTTCCTGAAGCACGTGATCCAGCAGGTGCTGGCCGACTGTCCGGACGACATGACCTTCTTCGACCAGCGGATCGATCCGGGCGTGCGCGAGCGCCTGGAGCACGTGGTGGCGTCGGAGTTCGAGCGTCTGACCTACGACGAGGCCGTGGGGCTCCTGGAGGGCTCCGGTCGCGACTTCGAGTTCCCGGTGCGCTGGGGCATCGATCTCCAGAGCGAGCACGAGCGCTGGCTGGCGGAGGAGAAGGTGGGTCGCCCGCTGGTGGTGACCGACTACCCGCGCGAGATCAAGGCCTTCTACATGTACCTGAACGACGACGAGCGCAGCGTGCGCGCCATGGACGTGCTGGTGCCGCGGGTGGGCGAGATCGTCGGCGGCTCCCAGCGCGAGCATCGCCACGACGTGCTGCGGCAGCGCATGGCCGAGGCAGGGCTCCCGGAGGAGCAGTACTGGTGGTACCTCGACCTGCGGCGCTACGGGAGCGTTCCCCACGCGGGCTTCGGCGTCGGCTTCGAACGCCTGGTCCAGTTCATGACCGGCATGGCCAACATCCGCGACGTGATCCCCTTCCCCCGCGTCCCCGGCTACGCCGAGTTCTAGGGGACGTTGGTTCAGTAGTTCAGAAACTGCTGCAGTTTCTGAACTACTGAACCAACGTCCCCTAGGCCGCCACGACGAAGTCGCGCAGCTCCTCGAACCCCATGCCCGCGAGCGCGGCCCGGATCTTCGAGCGCGGCCCCGCGCCGGCCACGGATACGACCAGGGGCCGACGGGGAAGCGTCGGCAGCGCGTCCGGTCCGACGACGCGTGCTCCGTGGATCGTCTGCCCCAGCCGTCCGGGATGGAGCTCCACGATGTGGGCCGGCCGCTTGCCGTGTCCGGCCAGCGCCTTGCGCAGGGAACGACCGGTGTCGCCGTAGCCCCAGAGCGTGTAGTCCTCGCCGTCCGCCAGGAAGCCGCGGGCCAGGTGGTGCGCCTTGCAGGCGGTGAAGCGCTCCAGCTCGTAGCGCGGGTCGCTGCGCGAGAGGCGCGGTCCCGCATGGCGCCAGCCGAGCAGACGCCGGGGCACCACGCCGAGCTGGCGATCGTCGGCCAGCAGCCGCAGGACCAGGTCGTAGTCCTCCGCCCAGGCGACGTCGCGGTAGCCGTACTCCGCCAGCAGCGGACGCCGGATCAGCAGGCTCGGGTGCGCGATCGGGCACTCCACGAAGGCCTCCCGGCGGACCGCCGCCGCCGAGTCCACGCCGTTCAGCCAGCGTTCGTAGGCGCGGGCACCCTCACTCAGGCTGCGGCGCGGAAACAGCCGCACGTGGCAGCCCACGGCCGCCAGGTCCGGCTCGGCCGCGAGGGCGTCGCACTGCGCGGCCAGCCGCTCGCGATGCATCCAGTCGTCGGCGTCCATGCGGGCCACGAGCGGAGCGCGGCAGGCTCCCAGGCCTGCCTGCAGCGCGCCCACGATCCCGAGCCCTCGGGTGGGCAGGACCCGGATGCGGGGATCCCGGCCCGCGATCGCGTGCGAGAGGGCTCCGGTTCCGTCGCGGGAGCCGTCCTCCACCAGCACGCACTCCCAGTCCCGAAGGGTCTGGCGTTGCAGGCTTCGCAGGCACACGGCCAGGGTCGCCTCGGCGTCGCGCGCCGGGAGCAGCACCGAGACCCGGGGGGTCCGCGTCGACACTGCCGGGTTTCTCCTTCAGCGGCCCCGACGAGCGGCCGCTCTACAAGGCGGCGGCGGCCGTCCGGCCGCCGGCGGGGAGGATGGGATGCTGCTGCCGATCGGGCACGACTCGGGACAGGTGCGTCGCACGCCCTGGGTCACCTGGAGCCTCATGGCCGCGTGCCTCCTGGTGTTCCTGTACACCAACTCCCAGACCGGCGACATCGAGCGCCAGCTGAACCGCTCCGTCACCCAGGCCCTGGAGTACTGGGCCGAGCACCCCTATCTGGAGCCCCCGGAGGAGCTGCTGCCCCAGCTGGACATCGGCTGGGAGGAAGAGCGCGCGGGATTGCTCGAGATGTTCGAGATGGCCGGGCGCGACATCAGTCCCGACAGCCAGGCCAGGGAGCAGCAGAAGCTCGACGAGATGGTGGCGCGGGCCCTGTCCGCCCGCGACGAGCACCCGTTCTTCAGCTGGGGCCTGATTCCGGCGCACCCGACGTTGCGCGGCGCCTTCGGGCACATGTTCCTGCACGCGGACTGGATGCACCTGCTCGGGAACCTGCTGCTGCTCTTTCTCACCGGTCCCTTCATCGAGGATCGTTGGGGTCGTCCGATCTTCGCGAGCTTCTACCTGTTGGCGGGCCTCGCGGGGGGCGGCCTCTTCATGAGCCGCTTCCCCGAGATGACCGGCCCGCTGATCGGCGCGTCGGGCGCCATCTACGGTTGCCTCGGTGCGTTCGTGGTGCGCTACTTCCGGGCGCGCATGCAGTACCTGCTGTGGGTCTTCTATCCCTTCCGCTTCTGGGCGCCGGCCTGGCTGATGCTCCCGTTCGGCTTCGGCCTCGAGCTCTTGATGGCCAGTGCCACCGAGGCGATCGGGGGCAGCGGAACCGCGCACTGGGCCCACGTGGGCGGCTTCATCGTCGGGGTGGCCGCGGCCATGAGCATCCGCTCCCTGCGTGTGGAAGAGCGCTTCGTCGACCCGCGCATCGAGGAGAAGATCACCCTGGTCTCGAACGAGGGCGTGGCAGTGGCCCTGGAAGCCGACGCGGAAGGCCGGTCGGAAGAGGCCTTCGAGCTGCTGCAGCGGGAGGTGCGCCGCGATCCCATGAACCGCGAGGCCGCGCACGCGCTGTGGGAGATCGGCCTGGCGATGGGCCGTGTGGATCAGGTGGCGCCTCCCATGCTGCGCACCCTGCGCGAGGAGCTGCGCGCGGGCGACGTGGAGCTGGCCGTCGATCACTGGATCGAGTTCTGCCAGCGCGCCCCGGACGTGCCGGTGGAGCCCGCACTGCTCTTGAAGCTGGTGCCCGTACTGGTGGAGCGCGAGCACCGGTCCATGGCGGCGACGACCCTCGAGAAGGCGCTGCACCACCCGGAGCTGACGGCGGCCGTGGCGCTGCGCGTGGCGCGCACCGCGCGCGAGCTGGATCCCGCCGTCGCCGCCCGCGCGGCGCAGCGCGCCATGGAGTGCGCGGGCAGCGGACCCACCGAGCAGGCGGAGGCACAGTCGCTGCTCGACGCGCTCGGGCCCCTGGTGCCCGCCTCGCCGGAGGAGATCGATCCCAGCGAAGTGTCGCTGGCGCTGGAGGAGCCGGAGGGGGTGTCGAGCCAGGCGTCGCCCGGGTTGGAGATTCCGGACCTGGAGCCGCCCGACGCCTCCGACCCGCCCGCAGAGGTGTCCCTCGACGTGGAGCGCGGCGTGCCCGTCGTCGCCGCGGAGCCTCCTGGCCCGCCGGAGTCCGCGTTCGGCGGGGATCCGACGCAGGATTTCGACCCCAGCCAGCTCGCTGGCGAGCCGGCGGACGACCTCGCCGCGGACGTCCCGGCCGACGCTGCGACGGCCGCCGAAGACGCACCCGATCTCGGGGGCATGGAGTACGGCAGCCTCGAGCTCGCGGCCGACGACGCGCCCCCCTTGCCGTCGCCCGAGGAGACGAGCGCGCCCGCCGAGCACGACGTCGAGATCGATCCCGACCTGGAGCTGATCCCGGCGGCGCCTGCGGCTCCCGCGCTGCGCCGCCTGCGCGTCATGGAAGCCGCGCCCGTCCGGCTCCAGGAGGACGTGCTGGAGATCGAGGCGGCCGACGGTGGCAAGCGCCGCCTGGCGCTGGACCGGGTGGGCGCCGTGGCGGTGGCGGCCGTGCGCGGGCTCGCGCCGAAGTCCGTCCTGATCGTGGACCTGGCCCTCAACTGGGTTCCCGATGAGCCGGATGCGCCGCTCAAGCTGGTGCGCCTGCGCAGCGACCGCTTCGACCCGCGCCGGCTGGCGCCGGACGCGGAGGCGCCCCTCGACGCGCTGCGCAGCCTGGTGCGCCAGCTCCTGGAGCACAGCGGCGCCACACCGCTCCCGGATCGCGGCACGGCCGTGGGTCGGCCCGGGTTCGCCCGCTTCGACGAGCTCGTCCGCTACGAGCGCGACGTCCTCCACGCCGAGTCGAGCTGACCCTCTACCGCGATTCAGGCAGGATGCCCGACCAGGTGGATGCAGTAGGCGGGCGTGCCGGGGATGCGTTCCCGGCGGATGTCCCAGCGCCAGCCGTCCGACGGGATCTCCGCCACCAGCGCCTCGAGCTCGTCGGTCGAGTAGGTGCGCAGGTGCGACACGAGGCCGTCCCACCAGATCAGGAACGGCAGCAGCGGCACCACCCAGCTGAAGAAGAGCCGGCTCCAGCGGAAGGGCCGGATGAAGGGTGCGGTCAGCAGCACCACGATGGGGACGGTCAGGCTGAAGGCGACGATCAGCAGCGGGTTGCGTTCGGTGCCCTCGAAGACCGCGATCGGGTTCCGGCTGTGGGCCGCGTCGGCCAAGATGGCGCGGGCGTCGTCCGGGCGGAAGTGGTGCATGGAGAGGAACATCGTGCGCACGCCCGGAAGCTCCGCCGGCACCGCGCGGGCGTCCACGGGCTCGGGGTACCACGCGAACCGCCCGGGGTCCTCGGCGCAGACGCGCTCCAGGGCCTCGCCGTTCGGGTAGCGGTCGGTCAGGGTGACGCGCAACGGATGTCCCGCAACTGCCAGGGCGCGGGCCACGGTCGGAAGGGCGCCCCCGCTCCCCGATCCCAGGTCCACCACCCGCGCCTCGTCGCCGGCATCGAGCAGCGGCTCGATCCGCGACGCGGCCAGCTCGACGAAGCCGCGCATGCGCGAGCCCAGGAAGTCCAGGTACTCGGTCATGCGGTTTCGCAGCGACGCGGGGAACCAGGCGAGATCCTCGAACTCGAAGGCGTGGATGCGCGCCATCGGGTCTCCTCGGTCACTCCACGAAGAAGGGGCTCGACCAGGCGGTGGCGCTCCCGTAGAGCACCGCGCGCACGTAGACGTACTCGCCGGCGACCAGGTCGTCGAGCTCGAACTCCAGGTCCAGCTCGCGCCGGCCCTCGCCGGAGCGGAGGTGCGTCACGGCGCCGCTGCGGATCACCTCGACCTGCTGGATCTCGCCCGGGGACACCACGCGCACCCGCAGCTCCCCCCCGTCGCCCACCGCGTCGGCGGGGACGGCCGCACCCATGGGACGTCCGTTCAGGGTCGCGCGCAGCAGGATGCGCGGTCCGCTCGTCGCGTAGACGCGGCGTTCCCGCAGCGCCGCCAGCACGGCTTCGCGGGTGGAGGAGTCGGCCAGGATCGCCGCCACGCCGCCCACCGGCGAGGCGATGTGCGCCAGACCCGGGTGCCCGTCGTGGCTGTCGCCGCTCCCCACGAAGCCGAAGCGGACACCGCCGTCGAGGACGTCGCGAACGAAGTTGCCCGGCACCGGGCTGTAGATGACCTGCGGTGAGTCCAGGGCCTCGCTGCTCCCGTGCACCGAGACCACCTCGGTCACCGGCTCGAGCACCGGGTCCGGTCGGAACAGCCAGTTGGTGGGGATCGGTCCTCCCGCCGAGTGGTGCGCGAAGGTCAGCGCCGACTGGCCCCGCAGCGCGGCCCACAGCTCGTCGGGATCATCGGTGGCTTCGTCGAGGCTGCTGTAGACGCGGCCCTCGTCGCCGAAGTAGAGCACGTGGCGGTGGCCGTGGATCCAGCTGGTCCACTCGTAGCCGAGGAGCGTCACGAAGCGGCCCGGCTCGTGGGCGTCGGCCGCCGCCTTGCGGATGCGCTGCCACAGCGCCGGCTCCTCGTCCAGGAAGCGCACGCCCCAGTGGTCGTGGTCGGTGAGCGCCGCCACGTCGAGGCCGGCCGCCTCCCGCGCGTAGGTGTAGTAGTCCTCCGGGGTTCCGGTGCCGTCGGAGAGATTCGAGTGGCCGTGGAGGTCCGCCCACAGCACCGGGCCGGCGTCGGCGGCCACCTCCAGCGGGTTGCTCTCGGCCGCGAGCTCTCCGACGCGCGCGGAGATCCGGTGCACGCCTGGGGCCCGGGCCACGTAGCTCGCCTCGCCGCGACCGCCGTCTCCGGCGGCGAGCTCGAGCGAGCGCGGACCCTCGAGGGCGTCGGGTACCTCCAGCGCGAGCGTGCCGGCGAAGGGCACGCCGGTGCTGCCCCAGGGATCGAGGACCGCGACGGTGAGGCGTACCGTTCCACCCGGCCGCGCGCTGCTGGTCAGCAGAAGATGGAGCCGCTCCGGCGGTCCAGGGCCTACGTCGAGCGCGGGGGAGGACGGCAGCATGGCGCGGATGCCGTCGCCGTCGCCGTCCACGCCGATCCAGAAGCGCTCCTCGCGCTCCGCGAAGCGGTCGGGGCCGGCGCCGATCTCGCCCGCGCCGAACACGATCCGGATGCGCTCGCCCGGCTCGAGTCGCCGGCCGCGGACCGTGATGCCGAGGAGCTGGGCGTCGAGGGTCGCCGTCTCGAGCTCGACTCCCTCGGCGTCGGTCGTGACCTCGCTGTAGCCGTGGTACTCCGGGGCCTCGGTCTGGGGGGTGCTCCAGCCCCAGAAGGGCGAGCTCATGAAGGTGACGACGCCGCCGTCGGCCACGCCTGCGGGCCCGGCCTCGTAGACGACGGTCCAGCGCCCAGGGGTTTGGGCCTTGGCAGCGGCCTCGCCCTCGATCCAGGCGCGCCCGCCGCCGTCGGACGGGTGCCGGGACGCGTCGCGGTCCTCGCGCAGCATGGCCACCAGGTCCGGACGTCCGCCGGGCGGCGCGGCCTTCGCCGCCGCGATCTCCGCGTCGGTCGGCACGGGCGTGGCGCCGGGCGCGGGATCGGCCGGCGGTTCCGTGATGTCGCTGCAGCCGAGGAGGAGCAGCGCGGAGGCGAGCAGGGCGAGGGGGAGGTGCGGCACCGGGCCCAAGGGTAGGCGGGCGCGCGCCCGGGTCCAGGGGAGGCCGCGCATCATTCCGGCAGCGACTCCCCGTTCCCCGAGCCGTCGCCACGGCGGCGGGCCTCGAGCTCCTCCAGGGTCCGCGGCCAGTCCCGCTTCAGGAGCCGCGACAGCGCCCGGTCCGCCAGCAGGCGTCCGCCCGTCTGGCAGGTGGGGCAGTAGTGGGTCTCGTGCTCCGCGTAGGCGATCCGCTGGACCGGGCTCCCGCAGGCGGGACACGGCTTCCGGAAGCGGCCGTGCACCGCCATGCCGTCCCGGAAGGCGGTCACCTTGTCGGGGAAGTCGTCGCCGGTCTCGGCGCGCAGGCGCTCCGTCCAGGCGACCAGCGTCTCGCGCGTGGCCTCGAACAGTCGCTCGATCTCCTCGCCCGCGAGCTGGCCCGTCAGCCGCACGGGCGACAGGCGCGCGGCGTGCAGGATCTCGTCCGAGTAGGCGTTGCCGATCCCGGAGAAGAGACGCGGGTCCGTGAGGGCGCGCTTCAGGGTGTGGCTCTCCGAGAGCAGGCGCTGGCGGAACGCCTCGGCGCTGGCCTCCAGCACCTCGAGGCCGCCCGGGTCGTGCTCGGCCAGGGCGCCCTCGCCGCGCACCAGGTGCAGCGAGGCGCGCTTCTTGGTGCTGGCCTCGCTGAGGAGCAGGCTTCCGTCCGGGAAGTCGAACGCCGCGTGCCCGCGCTTGCGCGGAACCGCGATCCCGCGGCGCTTCCAGCGCAAGCGTCCCGCGATCATCAGGTGGAGCACGAGGAAGAGGTCGTCCTCCAGCCCGAAGACGATGCGCTTGCCCAGCCGCCGCAGCTCGCGCACGCGCCGCCCTTCCGCCGCCGAGACGGGCGGGTCCACGCTGCGCAGGAGCGACGGGCTGGCGATCCGGATCGCCTCGAGCGGGTGTCCCCGGACTCGCCGGTCCAGGTGCTCGATGTAGAGGCTGACGTCGGGAAGCTCGGGCATGTGTTCGGGGTCACACGGCGCCCGACCGATGGTACGATACGGCGTCGCGGAAGGAAGGAGGGGTTGATGAGTCTTCGCAATGCGGTTTCCGGGGCGGTGGGCCTCGTGCTGGGGGCGCTCGTCTTCGCGTCCGGCACGGCCCGTGCCGACGAGACCTGCCAGTCGCCGTTCCTGGCCAAGATCACGGGCCAGGAGGACTACGTCTATGTCTGGACGCTCGGGGTGAAGGACTGGGGCGACGAGTCGGACAAGCTCGTCACCATCGGCACCAACCCGGCGCGCCCGGACTTCGGGCAGGTGGTGTCCGCGGTCGCCGTGGGAGGGCAGCACGAGGCCCACCACGGAGGCTTCAACGACGACCGCACGCGCCTGTGGCTGGGCGGCCTCGACTCGAGCACGATCTTCATCTTCGACGTCGCCACGGACCCGGCCAACCCGAAGCTCGTGAAGAAGATCGAGACCTTCGTGGAGGACAGCGGCGGCGTGGTCGGCCCCCACACCTTCTACGCGCTGCCGGGCCGGATGCTGATCTCCGGGCTCTCGAACGCCCACGACCGCGGCGGGCGCACCGGCCTGGTCGAGTACAGCAACGAGGGCAAGTACATCCGCACCAGCTGGATGCCCCAGAGCGCGCCCTACGGCTACGACTCGCGGGTGAACGCCAACCTGAACCGCCTCTTGACCTCATCCTTCACGGGCAAGAACAACTACATGACCGAGCTGCCGAAGCTGATGAAGGACCCGGTGGCGATGGAGAACTTCGGCAACACCATGGTCGTGTGGGACTACCACGCCATGAAGCCGCTCCAGGTGCTGGAGGTGCCGGGGGCGCCCCTCGAAGTGCGTTGGGCGCTCCAGCCCCGCCACCACTACGCCTTCACCACCGCTGCGCTGACCGGAAAGCTGTGGGGGGTCTTCCGCAAGCAGGACGGTACCTTCGAGGCGCTGGACCTCGGGCCCATCGGCGATCCCAATGCACCGGCGCTGCCCGTGGACATCAGCCTGTCCTCGGACGACCGCTACCTGTTCGTGGACACCTTCATGGACGGCACCACCCGCGTCTTCGACGTGTCGAACCCGCGGGCACCGAAGCAGATCTACGAGCGCAAGATCGGCTCGCAGCTGAACATGGTGTCGCAGTCCTGGGACGGGAAGCGCGTCTACTACACGAGCTCCCTGCTCGCGAACTGGGACCAGACGGGTCCCGCCAACGAGCAGTACCTGAAGGCCTACACCTGGGACGGCGCCAGGCTGACGCCCAGCTTCGAGGTGGACTTCCGTGCGCTCGCGCTGGGTCGGCCCCACATCATGCGCTTCGGCGACCTGGAGCTGCACCGGCCCGCGGGTCTGCCGGAGCCCGAGCCGGCGCCGGCCGCCGCGGCCCCGTAGATGCGCGGGGGCGCGCTCGCTGCACTGCTGGCGGCGGTGGCCCTGACCGCCGCCGCCCACGAGCCGCCGCCCGCGCCGCCTCCGCTCTTCGAGCCGCCGGCCGTGGGGAGCTACGAGCTCCCGGTGATCCAGCGCGTCTCGGAGCACTGGCTGCTCGCCGCGGACGGGAGCCGCGCGCCGCTGCTCGGCATCGGCGAGGCCGAGGTGGCGCTGGTGGCGTTCGTCTACACGCGCTGCGGTGACGCCTGCCCGCTTGCGCTGGCCACGCTCCAGCGCCTGGACCGCGCGCTGGCGGCGCGCCCCGCCCTGGGCGCGCGCACGCGCCTCGTGTCCGTGAGCTTCGACCCCGCGTACGACACGCCGGCCCGGATGTCGGAGCTGCGCGGCCACATGCGTCCGAAGGGACGCTGGGCCTTCCTCACCGCCCGTGACGCCGCCGCCCTGGCTCCGGTGCTGAGCGACTTCGGCCAGTCGTTCGTCCAGATCCCCGACGCGGGCGGCGATCCCAGCGGACTCCTGGGTCACGTCCTCAAGGTCTACCTCGTGGACGGACGGCGCGACGTTCGGAACATCTACAGCACGGAGTACCTGGTTCCGCAGCTCCTGCTGAACGACGTGGCCACCGTGCTCGAGGTCGCCGCGGAGGACGCACCCTGAGCGACCGCGACGCGCACTTCCCCGACGTTCCGGCGCCGTCCGCCGAGCGCGACGCCCACTTCCCCTTCGTACCGACCGGCCGCGGCGCGCCCCTGACCGTCGAGCGCGCCGAGGGCGTCTGGCTCCACACGCGAGAGGCCGGGCGGGTGCTCGACGCCGCCGGCGGCGCCGCCGGACATCCTGGTCGGCGGCTACGCCCCCATCGGCGGGGTCTTCTTCTACCCGGGCGGCTCGGAGCCGGCGCGAGACGTGATCTGCCTGGGACCGCCCTTCGTGATCGGCGACGAGGAGATCGAGACCATCGCCCGGGTGCTGCCGGAGGCCATCGACGCCGCCGTGGCGGCCGTCCGGGTGTGAGGGCGGTCACCCAGCCTCCGCCAGGCCTGCCGAAACGGAAGGCTGGAGGGGAACCGGGGCGCTGTCGGGAGGGGCAGCCTCCGGCCTCGGAACGTGCCGTTCCAGCTCCATTTTCCTTGACAAAGCGAGCGCTTGCTTGAGAATCTGCCCAGGCATTCCTGCTGGGGGGGCGAGATGGCGATCTCCCGTGACGCGATCCTGGCCGCCGCGCTGCCGCTCTTCGCGGAGCGCGGCTTCGACGGGGTCGGCCTGCGCGCCATCGGCGAGCGGGTAGGGCTTCACAACAGCAGCCTCTTCCATCATTTCCGCGGCAAGGGCGACATCGCCTACGGCGTGCTGGAGCGCTCGGTGGAGGGCGTGCTGGCGCAGCTGGAGCCGCTGGCCCGGGACGAGACGCCCCGCCTCGAGAGCCTGGAGCGCGCGCTCGGGGCCGCCAGCGACCACCTGGCCCGCGAGCCCGACGCCGCGCGGGTGGTCCTGCGCGCGCTGGCGGGACCTCCGCGTCCCGAGTGGGCGCCGAGCGGGCGCCGCAATGCCAGCTACCCGGCCTGCGTGGTGCGGCTCTTCACGCTGCTCTGGGCCTGGCTCGAGCGCGCCCGGGACGCCGGGGCGATCCGCGACGTGCGCCCGCGCCCCATCACCCGTGCGCTCCTGGGAGCGCTGCTCTTCGACGCCGCCTCCGCCGACGGCAGCCCCGACGTGCGCCGCGCCGAGCTGGTCGCCTTCGTCCGCGCCGGCCTCCAGTTGTCGTGACTCCGCTCGCCTTCGGCTCACTGCGCCCCCGGCGGCGGGATCAGGAGGACATGCGGAGTGCGGGGCGCCGGGCTTGCGGGCCTTCCCCCCCGGAGAGTGTG
>CAMYLJ010000053.1 GCA_947259215.1 uncultured delta proteobacterium | reverse complement strand
ATTTCGAAATCGGCCCCTGGACCGACGCCAGTAAGCGCACCGTAAGCAGCTGGGCGCCCGCGCTACCCTCCGCCCGCAATGCCGCGACCCGCGCCGCCGGCGATCCTCGGCCTTCTTGTCGTTGCCGCCTGCGCCACGCCGGTCGGGGTGGAGCGCGTCGACGATCAGACCTCCCACCGGGCCCTCAGCCGGAACGTCCTCTCGGCTGGCGAGCCCAGCTCCTTCTCGAAATCGCAGCTGCTGCGCCTCGGGCTGTGGGACCGGTACGGGAGCGACCCCGAGGACGCCCTCGCGGCGCTGCACGCCGAGCTCGGGAGCGACCTGGACGATCGCCTGCTCTTCGCGCTCGCCGAGCTCTCGTTCCAGCAGGGCCAGAAGACCGGCAGCCACACTCGCTACCTGGCCGCCGCCCTCTACGCCTACGCGTTCCTCTTTCCCGACTCCGTCGAGCCGCCTGGGCCCTTCGACGCCCGCACGCGCCTGGCCCTGGATCTCTACAACCGTGGGATCGCGGAGGGCTTCGAGGAGACCGAAGCCGGGGCCATCGCGCTGCACGGGGGGACCTTCGAGGTCCCCTTCGGAACGCTCGAGCTCGAGAGCGACCCGGACGCGTTCTCCTGGGGCGAGCATCGCTTCGCGGGCTTCACCTCCCTGGCCCGCTTCGAGGTTCGCGGTCTTCGCAACCGCTACCGCCGCCCGGGCATCGGAGCTGCGCTGGCGGGGAGCCTCGAGCGCGAGCAAAGCGAGGACGCGACCGAGCGATCGCTGCGGATCCCACCAGCCCTCCAGGTTCCCGTCACCGTCCTGATCCGCTTCGAGGCCCCCCGGCGCTCGGTTCGCGCGGGCCGCGTGCACGGGAGGCTCGAGCTCTTTGCCGAGCACGTGGCTCCCAGTGTGACGGTCGCCGGTCGCGCGGTCCCTCTCGAGTACGATCCGACGGCGGCCCTGGCCTACACGCTCGAGCACTCCGAGGCCTGGGCCTTCGAGAAGCGGGGCTACCTCTCCGGCTCCTACCGGTCCGACGTCGACGGCCTGTACGCGCTCCAGCCCTACAGCCGGGGACGCGTCCCGGTCGTCCTGGTCCACGGCACGGCGTCGAGCCCCGCGCGCTGGGCCGAGCTTCTGAACGAGCTGATGGGCGATCCGCTGATCGACCGCCGCTGTCAGCTCTGGCTCTTCATGTACAACACCGGCAACCCGATTCTCTACTCGGCGTCCCTTCTCCGTCAGGCGCTGCGCGGCGCCGTCCGCGAGCTCGACCCGGAGGGCCGCGACCCGGCGCTGCGCGACATGGTGCTGATCGGTCACAGCCAGGGGGGCGTCATCGTCCGCCTCATGGTGACCGACAGCGGCGACCGCTTCTGGAACGCGGTGGCCACGAAGCCCCTCGCCGAGCTCGACGTCAGCGACGCGACCCGCGACCTCCTGCAGCGGTCCCTCTTCTTCGAGCCGGTGGCCTCGGTGAAGCGCGTGATCTTCATCTCGACGCCGCACGCGGGCAGCTTCGTGGCGGGCAACCGCCTCGGCCGGATGGCCGCGCGTCTCGTCCGGATGCCCGTGAACCTGGCGCAGACCGGCGCCGAGATCCTGACCGACAACCGCGACGCCCTCGCCATGCGGGACCTGGAACGGCTCCCGAGCAGCGTCGACAACATGGACCCGGAGCACCCCTTCAGCGTCACCCTGGCGGCGAGCCCGATCGCGCCGGGCGTCGCGGTCCATTCGATCATCCCGGTGAAAGGCGATGGGCCGCCCTTCGCCGGACTGGACGACGGCGTGGTCCAGTACGACAGCGCCCACGTGGAGGGCGTCGAGTCGGAATTCGTGATCGAGCGCACCGGTCACTCCGCCCAGGGGACGCCCCCGGCGATCGAGGAAGTCCGGCGCATCCTGCGCCTGCACCTGGAGCAACGCTGAAGCCCGCGCGCTCCGCGGCTCACGAATGCTTTCGGGGAAGAAGCTGGTCGGGCCGGCGAGATTCGAACTCGCGACCTCCTGAACCCCATTCAGGGCCAATTGGCTCCCAACTCTCTGGAATCATTCCACAATCGATGCCCTGACCGAAGCCAGTAAGCACATTGTAAGCACCGAACGCTGGGGGTCGCGAGCCTGACGCCGGCGGGTTTGGTGGCGACGTGCCTGCTGCTGGCGTTCACCGCGGTCGTGCTGACCCGGCGTTCGACCGTGCCGGCCCGATCGTCGACGGAAGGGAGCGCCTGAAGACGCCCTCCGCTTTCGCGCTCGTCGCGAATCGCGAGCTGGCCCTGCGGCTATTCGACGAGCGGCCTACAGTCTCCCGGGGACGACGATCTCCGGGGAGGCCATGACGACGGCACCCGACCGGATCGACGCGATCGAGTGGGAGCGCCCTCCGCTGGTCGAGCGGCGCGGCGACGCAGAGCTCGAGCGCTGGGCGCGGGCGGAAGGCCTGCCGTACCGTGTCGTGGCCTGCTTCACGGGGAGCCCGTGGGTGGCGCGGGCGGCCGGGCGACTCGCGCGCAAGGACCTCCGCGATCTGGACTGGCGGGTAGCGGATCTCGCCGTCGTGGTGGTGAGCCGCGACAACGCCTGCCGCAACTGCTACGCGGGAAGCCGGCTCTTCCTGCGCATTGCGGGCCTCGACAACGCCGAGATCGATCGCCTCGAGGGAGGCCTCCTGCTGGCCGGCGAGGACGCGGCGCTCGGCCTCGCGCTCGACTTCGCCCGCCGCGTCTCGCGCGCCAATCCCCCGCCTTCGGACGCGGACGTGAAGGCGCTGCGCGAGGTCGGCTACTCCGATGCGGAGCTGAAGGAGCTCGCCTGCGTCGCCGCCAGCTTCGTGATGGTCAACCGTCTCACGACGTTCGTGGCCCTGCGTCCCGAGGGCCTGGAGCGCGCCGGGAGGACCCGGCTCCTCGCCCTGGTGCGGCCCTTTCTGCGCGCCCGGGCCCTGCGCCTCTATCACCGGCGGCACGGCGAGGTCCGCCTGGACGCGGAGGAGAAGGAGGGACCCTTCGCGGACATCGTGTGCGCGCTCGACGGGCTGCCCGCCGGGCGCAAGCTGCGTGCCATCCTGGACGATGCCTTCGCCCCGACCTCCCTCCCCCAGCGCACCAAGGCGCTCGTGTTCGCCGTGGTGGCGCGGGCCCTGGGCTGCGCGCGATCCGAGGCCGAGGCCTTCCGGTTGCTGGACGCAGCGGGGATCTCGCCGGCGCAGGGCGAGGAGATCCTCGCCCACCTGGAATCGCCGGCTCTCGAGCCCCTCGAGGCCGCGATCCTGCCCTTCGTGCGCGAGACGGTCTGGTACCAGCCGGCGCCGATCCAGCGCCGGGCTCGCGAGGTGAAGGCCGAGCTCGACGACGAGCAGTTCATGGAGCTGGTCGGCCTGTCCGCCCTCGGCAACGCCGTGTGCCGGCTGTGCCTCGTGCTCGGGCAGCTCGCGTGACGCTGCCGCCGTGGGCGGTGGCGGCGCTCGGCCTGGCGCTCCTCGGGCTCGGCGCGTGGCTCTGGCGCGCCGGCGTGGAGCGGCGGCGCCTGCGCCGACGCCTCGAGGCGGCGGCCCGTGAGCTCGAGAACCTCCAGCACTCCTTCTCGCGTTTCGCCCCCGACGAGATCATCGAGGAGATCATCGCGAGCGGCGTTGCGCCCCGCGGCGAACGCAAGGAGGTGACGGCGCTCTTCGCCGACCTCGTGGGCTTCACGGCGCTCTCCGAGAGCATCGAGCCCGACGTGCTCCTGCGCATCCTGAACGGCCACTTCGAGCGCATGAGCCGCGCCATCACGGACCACCGGGGGTACGTGTCCACGTTCCTGGGCGACGGGATCCTGGCGCTCTTCGGCGCGCTCCAGCCGAACCCCTGGCAGGCCAACGACGCCGCGCACGCGGCCCTGGCCATGCGCCGCGAGCTGGAAGCCTACAACAAGGAGCTGGCGGCCGAGGGTCTGCCGACTATCGCGATCGGGGTGGGCATCCACCGCGGATCGGGTGTTGCCGGCCTGGTCGGCAGCCGTGACCTCGTGCAGTTCGCGCTGGTGGGGCGCACCGTGAACCTCGCCGCCCGGGTCCAGGACCTGACGCGCAGCTGCGACGGCGACGTTCTGGTGACCACGGCCGTGCGCGAAGACCTCGACCCGCGCTTCGCCCTGCGCCCCATGCCGCCTGCGGAGGTGCGGGGCGTGGAGGGCCCGGTCGCCACCTGGGCGGTCGATCGCTTCGAAGGCGCACCGTAGATTCGTGACCGGCTGATTTCCTTGGTCGGGCCGGCGAGATTCGAACTCGCGACCTACTGAATCCCATTCAGGACGAGGCGCTCCGCAACCAATTGGAATCATTGAGGAATCGGCCCGTGGCCTGGCGCCAGTAAGCACACTGCAAGCGCCGGGGGCGTTGCCTGATCGTTGCAGGCGAGTGCCGCCGTCGGGAGGCGGTGGGGTCCCGGTAGAATGCCCCGGGGAGACGATCGACGAGCCATTACGGGACGCGAACGGCGCGATCGACCGCCGGCGGGCGCGGCTGAGTCGAGCAGGCGGGCCATGGAGGTATGAGAAGCTGCGCTTCTGGAGAATCCGGCGATCTCAGGCGCCCAACACCGCAGGCGGGAGAACGTGACCAGGTTGAACATCGGGGCGGGACGGACCTATATACGAGGCTTTGCCAACGTGGACCTCTCCTCGAGGGCCGACGTGAGTCTCGATCTCAACGTGGATCGGCTGCCGTTCGACGACGACAGCGTGGACCTGGTCTTCACCTATCACGCACTCGAACACCTGGACCGCTATCTCTTCGCCCTCGGCGAGATCCACCGCGTGCTCAAGCACGGCTGCCCTTTGCTGGTCGGCGTGCCCTACGTCACCCTCACCGAGTACAACCTGGTCAATCCGTACCATCGGCAGAACTTCAACGAGCACTCCTTCGACTTCTTCGACCCGGATCGGCTCAAGGGCTCGGCGGCCGAGCAAGACGACATCCTCTTTACGAAGATCGCCCACCGACTGCACTACACGGACGAGTACGCGAACAAGCCCGCCAAAGACCAGGAATGGGCGCGGAGACACCTGTTCAACGTGGTGAGTCACATCGACTTCGCGGTGCTGACCATCAAGGACCCGAAGGCTCCGCTGCCGGGCGCCGAGCTGGCGCCCGAGCGCATGCTGGCCCTCTTCGACGAGTGCCTCGCCGCGTGCCGCCCCTACGAGCAGCCGGACACCCCTACCGGTTGAGCCTCTCCCCAACGAGGCCCGCAGCGCCGCTGCCAGCGAGCGGGCGCCAGCGTACCCTGAGGCCATGGGCAATCGACCGATCCTCGTCACCGGCTGTCAACGCAGCGGGACGACCCTGCTGAGCCTGATCCTGGACTCCCATGCCGACGCGACGGTGGTCGACGAGTGGGACTTCGACATCGACGAGCTCCCACGCTACCTGAGCGCCAGCGAATACAGCCCACAGGTGGTCTTCAAGCTTCCGCGCCAGGCGCACGACGTCGAGTTCATGCGCAGCCTGCCGGACGTCCGGGTGCTCTGGTGCGTTCGCGATCCAAGGGACGTGGTGGCGTCCATGGTGGGCCTGCACCTGTCCTTGGGCGACGCGGGCTCTGCACCTTGGGCGGCTCATCCGGGTGGCGCCACTTTCGAGATCGAAAGCGGCTATCCGGCCCTGCCGGCTGCGACCCGAGCGGCGCTCGAGACCGTCCATGCGGACTGGGTGCGGTCGCAGGCCCGGCCGCCTGCTTCGCGTTCCAGACAGGAGATCGTGCTCGCCGGGGCCCTCTGCTGGCGCATCAAGCAGGAGTGGATGAGCGTGGTCGCCTCCTCCGGCATTCCACTGCGCCCGGTGGGCTACGAGGACCTGGTCACCGAGCCGCGCCGAGTCGTCGGGGAGGTGCTCCACGAACTGGGCCTGGCCTGGGACGACAACGTGCTCCGACATCACGAGCTGCACTCGGGCGAGGCGATCGGCGGAACCATGCGAGACCGGCCCATCGACGAGTCCAATCGGGGCACGTGGAAGCGGCTGCTCGGCGAGAGCGACCTCGCGATCGTGCGTGGCCTCAACCGCGAGCTGGCCCGGTCACGGGGCTACGAGATCTGAGCCACCGGGCCCTCTGCCCTCCCGGTCCGCCCGCTCTCCGGATCAGCCCGCCACGCGCTCGTAGAGCTCGAGGATCCGGGGAACCACGACATCGGCGCTGTAGTGCTCCTCGATGAACGCGGCTGCGTTGCGGCGCATGCCTTCGTAGGCGCCGGGGTCGCGAAACACGCCGAGCGCCAGGTCGGCGATTCTCTCGGCGTCGAAGAAATCCGCGAGAAGCCCGTTCTCGCCAGGGCGGATCATCTCGCGCACGGGCTCCGTGTCCGACCCGACCACCACGGCGCCGCAGGACAGTGCATCCATCAGCGACCAGCCGAGGACGAAGGGGACCGTGAGATACACGTGGACGTCGCTCAGGGAGAAGACCCGGGCGAGCGTCCGCCGGGCGACGCGTCCCAGGAAGACGAACTTCGAGAGGTCGTATTCATCCTGCGCCAGGACCCACTCGCGCAGCGAGGCGTGCTTCCCGATCCAGTCCTCGTCGTCCCCGTAGAAGACGTGGTCGCTCCCGACCACGAGGAAGACGACGTCCGGATGCTTGCGATAGATGATCTTCGCCGCCCTCATGAAGACGTCGAAGCCGCGGGTCAGCTCGAGTCCGCTGGCGCAGTAGGTCACGATCCGGGTGTCCCGAGCGATGGTTCGGCTGCCGATCCGGCGCCCCGGGTTCGAGCGTCGCTGGAAGACCTCGGTATCCACGCCGTCGTGGATGACGCGAACCTTCTCCCGATACTCCGCCGGCAGGCTCCGCTGCTGGAATCGGGTGGGGGTGTAGCCGGCGTCGCAGTTGTCGAGGTCGAGGAGCACCATCGCGCCGCGGACCCGGGCGCGTAGACGCTCGGCTTCGCCGATCGGGAAATCGGGACGGAAATCGAGACCCGGACGGTAGAAGAAGTCGAAGTAGTTCACGATCGGCGCGTCGAAGAGCTCACGCAGGAAGATCGTCGATCCGAAGCCCGAGTGGCCCACGATCAGATCGGGCTGGACGTCGGGCCGGGCCTTCAGCGCCCGATAGACGCCCTCGGCGTGCGCGACGGCGTTCTCGAACGTCCGGGTGTGGAACGAGTTGTACTCGGTGGCGCCGCCGCGCGGGCGATAGCGAAGGTGCTCGACACCATCGATCCGCACGGCCCGCCGCGCGGCGACGAAGGTGCAGCGCCACCCGGGGCGCCGGGCGAGATGACCGAGCACGGGGCGGAACTGCGCCGGATTGCTCGGATGCACGAACAGGACGTGCACGGTCCCGCCTCCGAGCCCAGCCGAGCCGTCAGCGCCTGAAACCCCTGGGGCGCACCGAGTCCTTGCCCTTCAGGTTAAGGGTAAGCGTGTCGCCGACGGCTCCGCCCTTCGGGTCCTTGCGCGGAGAGAGATCCTTGGTCTTCTTGGAAGACGACTTCCGGGTCGCCTTCTTCTTGCCTTTCTTGGACGGCATGATGGAGCCTCCTTTGGGTGGGTCCGGCTGCCAGTATGCCACGATGCGGGCGAGAGCCGGGCCGCCATGCAGGACGTGCACGGCCGGGCGCCGCCGAGCCGTCAGCGCTTCAGACCCAGAGCCTCGGGCGG
Source organism: uncultured delta proteobacterium (assembly GCA_947259215.1). Classification (GTDB taxonomy): domain Bacteria; phylum Myxococcota_A; class UBA9160; order UBA9160; family JAFDET01; genus CAMYLJ01. Next base: position 26,600 of record CAMYLJ010000053.1, on the reverse strand, counting down.
TTCGCCGGTCGGAGACCCGCTGCACGAATCCCGTCTTCCCTCGGGGGCAGGTCCGGCGAGTCTGCCCGGAGGCCGGGCGAGGCCCCCGCGTCGGGCGCGCGCCACGAGCACCGCCCGGTCTCTCCCAGGATCTCCCTTTCCCTCCCCCCCGAGGGGTACAATGCCTACGATGGGCATGGGGCAGGAGCGCGTCGTGTTCCGCGTCGGGTCCACCGAATACACCGGGAAGGACGTCGTCGACGCCGCGCGACGGCGCGGCGTCTGGGCGGCCGTCGAGGCACGGGCCCGGGCGGGGCTCGCGTGCGAGCTGCGCGCCGAGGCGGAGGGCGATCCGCTGCCGGCCGGCGCCCTCGACGCAGCCGCGGAGAGCTTCCGCTACGCGCGCGACCTGATCTCTGGCGACGACACGCGCGCCTGGCTGGGGCGCTGGGGCCTCGATGAAGAGGCCTGGACCGCAGCCCTGCGTCGAGGGCTGCTGCGCGAGCACTGGGCCGACGAACTCGGAGCCATCCTCGCGCCTTTCTCGCCCGACCCGGCCGCGCTCTCGGCCGCACACTGGAGCGAAGCCATCTGCTCCGGCGCCCTCGAGGAGGCGGCCCGGGCCCTGGCGGCCGAGGCGGCCGCTGCGGTCGCCGATCTCGGCGAGCCCTCGACGTCTGCCCTCGAGCGCTGCCTGGCGCTTCACCGCCTGGACTGGCTGCGAATCCGAGCTCGCCGGCTGGTGCTCCCGGAAGAGCCCATGGCCCGGGAGGGGGCGCTACGGGTACGCGAGGACCGGGAATCCCTCGACGCCGTCGCCGCCGACGCGGCGCGTCCGCTCGAGCGGGTGGACTTCTGGCTGGAGGAGTTGCCTCCCGAGAGCACCGGCGCCCTCGCCGCCGCCGCGGAGGAGGAGCTCGTCGGTCCGGTCCCGTTCGGGGACGGCTTCGCCCTCTATCAGGTCGTCAGCAAGCAGATCCCCCGCATCGAGGATCCCGACGTGCGCGCGCGGGCGCGCGAACGCGTGCGTCGCAACGAGCTCCAGCACGCCTGCGACGAGCACGTGCGCTGGGCGATCGGATTCTGACGAGCATGGACCGCCGCGAGACCCTGGAACACCTCCCGCTCCTGCGCATGATGCCGGCCGAGCTCCGCAAGCGCGTGGCCGACGCCTTCGTTCCGGTGTCGGCACAGTTCGGGTCGGAGATCGTGCGCGAAGGAGACCCCGCGGACGCCTACTACGTCCTGGCCTCCGGCCGGGCCCGCGTGCTGAAACGCGGATCCGGGACGCAGGAGGTGCCCCTGGGCGTGCTGCGGCCCGGGGAGGGATTCGGCGAGGCCGGCGTCCTCGGAGACGCGCCGCGTGCGGCGACCGTGCGCGCCACGAGCGATGTCGAGCTGCTGCGCCTCGATGGTGCGGTGCTGAAGCGCCTGGTCCGGGAGCACCCCGAGATCGGCGTCTACTTCGAGCTGCGCATGCGCCACCGCGCGCTCGAGAACTTCTTCCGCCTCTACTCGCCCTTCGCGCGACTTCCGGCCGAGGCGCTGGCCCGGATTCTCGAAGAACTCGAGCCGGAGGACGTGGCGGCCGGCGTGCGCGTGGTGCGCGAGGGCGAGCCGGCGGACGCGATGTACGTCGTCGAGGAGGGCCGCCTGCGCGCCTTCCGGGAGGAGGCGGGCGAGCGCCGCTATCTGGCGTACCTGCGCAAGGGCGACTTCTTCGGGGAAAAGGCGCTCTTCCAGGGGACCGCTCGCGCGGCCAGCGTGGAGACGGTCTCGCCGTGCCGGCTGCTGCGCCTGGGCCGCGAGACCTTCCAACGCCTCGTGGAGGCGCACCCCGACTTCCGCGCCCGGATCGAGGAGCGCGTCGCGCAGTACGGCTACCGCGAGACGGCGCGGGTCCCGATCGACTTCGCCGAGGAGCTGCTGCCGGCCGACGCCACCGCGCCCGCGGTCGTGGACGAGGGCGCCGCGCGGGAGGAATCCGAGGCGGCAGGCGAGGCGCCCTTCGCCTCGCCGGAGGGTCGCTTCGTGAAGCGGCCGGGTCGCATCCGCCGCTTTCCCCACGTCCGTCAGATCGACGCCATGGACTGCGGGGCGGCCTGCCTGGCGATGGTCTGCCGCCACTTCGGACGCGCCGTGCCGACCACCCGGATCCGGCGCCTGGTGCAGGTGAGCCGGGACGGGACCAGCCTGCGAGCGCTGTGCCGCGGCGCCGAGGAGCTCGGGCTTGCGGCGCGTACGGTGAAGGCCTCTCGCTCCCACCTGCTCGAGATGCCGCTCCCCGCAATCTGCCACTGGGAGGCCAACCACTGGGTCGTGCTCTACGACGTCGACGAGAATGGGGCGCGCATCGCCGATCCCGCCAGCGGCCTGCGCCGCATCCCGCGCGCCGAGTTCGACGACAAGTGGAGTGGGTACGCCGCCTTGTTCGACTACACGGACGCCTTCGCCGACGCGCCCGAGGGTCGTTCCGGGCTGGCCTGGCTCTGGCCCTTCGTCCGACCCCACGCCCCGCTCCTGGCGCGGGCCCTGGGACTCGCGGTGGCTGCGAGCGGCGCGGCCATGCTCTTCCCGGTGGTCACCCAGGTGATCGTCGACCGGGTGCTGGTCGAACAGGACGTGGGTCTGCTGCAGGTCCTCGTGGCCGTGCTGATGGGCGTCGTGGCCTTCATGCTGGCCGCGGTATTCGTGCAGCGCTATCTGCTCTCCTTCAGCGCCGTGCGGATCGACGCGGCCACCCTCGATTCCCTCACGCGCAAGCTCCTCTCGCTGCCGGTCAGCTACTTCCACACGAGACGCACCGGCGACATCCAGCGCAGGCTGTCCGGGTTGCAGGAGGTGCGTCAGTTCGCGGTGCAGCACGCGGTTCGCGGGCTCACCGCCGTGACCCAGCTCGCCGCGGCGCTCGCCGTCATGTTCGTCTACAGCCGGGTCCTGGGGCTCGTCTTCCTGGCCGTGACGCCCCTCTACGCCGGCCTGATGCACTACTCCCGCCGGCGACTGCGCCCCCTCTTCGGCGAGCTCGAGCAGGCCTTCGGCCGCTACCAGTCCCACCAGATCGACGCGGTCCGCGGCATCGAGACCGTGAAGGCGATGGGTGCGGAGGACGGCTTCCGGGAGCGGCTGCTGCGCCAGTTCCACGGGGTGGCGCGGCGGGTCTTCGACGCCGACATCACCATCATGGGCTACGAGGGCGCGGTCCAGGCCGTCGGCTTCGTGTCGCTCCTGCTCTTCCTGGCGGTCGGCGCGCGCCAGGTGCTGGCCGGGGAGCTGACCATCGGCGGGCTCGTCGCCTTCAACGCCCTGGTGGCCCTGGCGAATGCCCCGATCGGCACGCTGCTCGCCCTCTGGGACGACCTGCAGTACGCCTCGGTGCTGGTCGACCGGCTGGACGACGTCTTCGAAGCGGAGCCCGAGCAGGGGCACGATCGCGAGGCCCTGCGTCCGGTTCGCAGCCTCGAGGGCCACGTGGAGCTGCGCGACCTGGGCCTCCGCTACGGTGGCCCGGACTCGACGCCCGTGCTGGAAGGCATCTCTCTCGAGGTGCCGGCCGGCACCACCGTGGCCATCGTGGGCCGCAGCGGCTCGGGAAAGACGAGCCTCGTGAAGTGCCTGGCGGGACTCCTCGAGCCCACCCAGGGCACGATCCTCTACGACCACGTCGACCTGCGCACCCTCTCCTACCGCGACCTTCGGCGCCAGATCGGCTTCGTCCTCCAGGAGACCCACCTCTTCGACGACACGATCGCGCGCAACATCGCCTTTGGAGAGGAGGAGCCCGACATGGACCGGGTCGTGTGGACGGCGCGGGTAGCCAACGCCCATGCCTTCATCGACCGTCTGCCCCTCGGCTACGACACACATGTGGGCGAGACGGGAATGGCTCTGTCCGGAGGACAACGCCAACGTGTCGCCATCGCCCGGGCCCTCTACCACCGGCCGCCCGTCCTGATCCTCGATGAAGCCACGAGCTCCCTGGACGTCGAGTCCGAGCGCGCCTTCCAGGAGAACCTGGGGCGGCTGTTGGAGGAGCGGACCTGCTTCATCGTGGCGCACCGGCTGTCCACCGTGCGCCACGCGGACGTCATCGCGGTGCTCGACGGCGGCCAGCTCGTGGAGCGCGGAACCCACGAGGAGCTCATGCGCCGCCGCGGGCTCTACTTCTACCTGTGCAGCCAGCAGCTCGAGGTCTGAGCATGGCCCGGGACGACATCCAGGGCAGCAGGTACGCCGAGCCGGATCCGTCCTTCCTGCCCCAGGCGCCGCCGCCCTGGGCGGTCCGGGGGCTCGCCACGCTGCTGATCGTCCTCGCGGCGGGGACGCTCCTCGCGACGATCGTGATCCGCGTGCCCGAGACCGTCACCAGCACCTTCGTCCTGGCGCCCGTCCATGGCACCGATCCGGTCCGCGCCTCTCGCGACGGATTCGTCGTGCGCATCGACGCGCGCGGTGGCCAGCCCGTGGCCCGGGACGAAACGCTCTTCGTGCTGCGCTCCGAATCGGTCAGCGACCGATCCAGCGATCTGAGCGCGCTGGAGACGGAGCGTGCGGGCGCGTCCGAGCGACTGACCCTCCTGAGCCGGGAATACGTCAGCCGCCGCCGCGCCGACGAGGAAGAGGTCGGGCGCCTGGAGGAGCAGGGCGAGCACCTGGCCAGCGTGATCGAGCTGCAGCGCGCCCAGCTCGCTCTGCTCCAGGATGTCCTCCGGCGCTACCGCTCGCTCTACGAGCAGCAGCTCGTGAGCCGCACCAAGGTCGCGAGTTACGAGCTCGAGGCAAACCGAAGTGAAGTCGAGCTGGCGCGTCGCACCACGGAGCGCGCGGAGGCGCTCCGGTCGCTCCAGAAGCTGCGGCATCAGATGGAGGCCCGCGACGCCGAGCACCGGGCCAGGTTGCGAGCGCTGCGGGACCAGGTGGAGAGCGCCGACGTGCGCATCGCGGCGCTGCGCGAAGACCTGGCCCGGAGCGCAGGCGCCGAGGTATCCCTCCCGGCGCCGTGCGCGGGGACGGTCCTGCGCCTGCACGTGCAGGCCGTCGGCAGCTTCGTGCAGGAAGGCGAATCGCTGGCGGAGCTGGCCTGCGAGGACCAGTCCCTCCAGGCCGAGCTCACCGTGCCCCACGCGAACGTGGCCCTTCTGGAGCCGGGACAGGGAGTCAAGCTGCTCTACGACGCGTTCCCCTACCAGCTCCACGGCGTGCGCTTCGGGACCCTGCGCTGGGTGAGCCCTGCCACCGTGGAGGTCGACGGACGGCGGGCGTTCCGCGCCTTCGCGGACGTCGACGACGAGGCCATCGTCGTGAAGGGCAAGCCCCGGCACCTGCGGGCTGGGATGAGCGGCGAGGCCAAGATCGTGGTCGGCCGACGTCGGCTGGCCGCCTGGGCCTTCGAGCCGCTCCGCCGACTGCGCGAGAGCTTGCGGGAAGCCCCCGCGCACCCGTCGAGCCGATAGCCGAAGCACCAGCCGGGTATGGGTGGGAAGACGGGGTTCCGGAACCGGCTGATTGCATTGGTCGGGCCGGCGAGATTCGAACTCGCGACCTCCTGAACCCCATAAGGTTCACTAGTGTTACGCAGAATTGCGACACACTGCGATTGCGTGCGAAATCTCGCGGCGTTGTCGGTTTGTTGTTGAACCCCGCTCGACCCCCGCATACCCTGCGAATTGATCCCGCTTGCTCGCCCTGTGCTTGCCGGAACGTCACTGAGTCATGTCAGAAGGTCGCGACCTGCGGAGAACCGGATGCCGAAGCTGACCAAGCGCACCGTCGACGCGGCAGCACCGAAGCCGCGCAACTACGTGCTCTGGGACGAAGATCTTCCGCGCTTCGGCCTGCGCGTCCGCGCGACGGGGACGAAGAGCTACGTCGTCCAGTACCGCGCCCACGGGCGCACGCGTCACGTGACGCTCGGGCGCCCCGGACCGCTCACGCCCGAAGGCGCGCGCAAGCTCGCCCTGGGCGTCCTCGCCGAGGTGGCGGCCGGGGGCGATCCCGCCGAGGACCGCGACACCTCGCGCGAGGCCCTGACCCTGCGCCAGCTCGCGTTCCGCTACCTCGCGGAGCACGCCGAGCCGAGGAAGAAGCCGCGAAGCGCCGCCGAGGACCGGCGCATGCTCGAGCGGGACATCCTCCCGGTGCTCGGCAGCCGGCGCGTCCTCCAGATCAATCGCGCGGAGGTGGAGCGCCTCCAGCTCTCGATGCGCGATCGGCCGACCATGGGAAACCGGGTGGTCTCGCTGCTGTCGAGCCTCTTCCACTTCGCCGAGCGGCGGGATCTCGTGCCGGCCTTCTTCAACCCCTCCCGCGGCGTCCAGCGCTTCCCCGAGCGGCGGCGCGAGCGGTTCCTGTCGGCCCAGGAGCTGGCCCGACTTGGGGACGCCCTGAAGGCCCTGGAAGACGCCTACGAGGCAGGGAAGGACCCCCGGCGCTTCAGCTCGGAGCTTCCGGCCGCCGTCGCCGCCCTGCGGCTCCTCGTCTTCACCGGCGCGCGGACCAGCGAGATCCTGAGCCTGCGCTGGCAGCACGTGGACTTCGAGTGGGGGATGCTTCGGATCCCGGACTCGAAGACCGGGGCCAAGACCATCCCGCTTAACGCCCCTGCGCTCGAGCTCCTGGTGGCGCGCCACGCGGCGCGTGGCGATTCGCCCTGGGTCATCCCGGGCGACCTGCCCGGCGAGCATCTGGTCAACCTCGGCAAGATCTGGCGCCGGGTGCGCAAGCGCGCCGGCATCGAGGACGTCCGCCTCCACGACCTCCGGCACAGCTTCGCGAGCGTGCGCGCCGCGGCCGGTCTCAGCCTGCCCCTGATCGGCGCCCTTCTGGGCCACCGCCAGGCTTCTACGACCGACCGCTACGCCCACCTGGCCGACGACCCGATCCGCACCGCGAGCGAGCTCGTGGGCTCGCGGATTGCCGCGGCGCTGGATGGCCGCGAGGAGGCCCCGGTCCTACCGATGGGCGCGCGCAGGAAGGAGCGCGGCGTGCGGTCTGGTCGCCGAGGCGGAGCCAAGGGCCGCCAAGACACCTCACGCGGCGCCTCGGGTGGGGGGCCCAAGGGCCCAGAAACGCGCCGCTTCTAGCCCTCCCCTACCCGCCCGGATCCTAGCTCTCGCCCGGCACGCGCTTTGCGATGGCCTTGGCTGTGGCCCAGCTGCTCAACGAGCGCGATGCCTCGAAACTCCTCTGCCTGAGCGTCCGCACGCTCCAGAAGTGGCGCTTGTCCGGCCGCGGTCCGCGCTTCCTCAAGCTCGGCCACGCCGTCCGTTACGACCGCGCCGATCTCGACGGCTTCCTCGCAGACGCCCGGCGTGCGTCGACGTCGGACCGCGGTTCGGTCCGCAGAGCGTCGAGCGAGGAGAGCAAGCGGGGCCAAGGGTGACTTGCCAGAGGCAGTGACCCTCTTTCGGGAATCGAACCCGCGTCCGGTCGACGCAAACATTCATCCTTTTCCCGTGAAGCATGTTCCTCCAATGCCCCTCCAGGACAAAGCTGGACCCGCATCGGCACCGCCTTCCAGAACCAGGATGGCAGCTGGAACCCCCGCTTCGACTACCTCCCGACCGACCGGACCGCGACGGTCCAGATGCGGCCGGTGAAGTCCGGGGAGGAGGCCGCCGAGGGCGACTCCAAGCCCGCGGTCAGCTCCGGCCGCTGATCGCGCCGCCGGGGCGGCGTTGGCCGCCCCGGCGGTTCGCACGCTCCTCGGGTCAGCCGCTGGGAGCATAGGGACTCTTAGCTGCGTTCTTGGCAGCGTCCGGTAATAGGCGATCGGTCAAATAGGGGCAAAACCACCCCATTCTTGGCCGACCCATGCGCGGCAGGTTTCCCGCCTCGCCGTGGACAGCACGGACGTACGTCCTCGGTCTGCCCGATCCCCCGGGGATTGGTCAAACAGTGCCACATTCCGCGAGCCAGAACCACTTCGTTCCCAGACAGCGCGATCGCCGGGAGGTGTGAAAGTGTCCATCAGGTCCCTGGTCGTCGTCACTGCGCTCGGTGCCCTGATCGCGGGTCGGCCCGCAGCCGCCTTGGTGATCACCTACACCGACGAGGCGCTCTTTCTCGCCGCGCTGACGTCGTTCGTAACCCACGACTTCGACTCGTTCCAGGGCCTTCCGGGCGCCAGCGGGACGCCGCTCGACACGGAGATCCCGGGACTCGACTTCGACAACGCGATCGTCTCGCTCGGAGACTTCGGGGGTACCTCGAACTCGCCCCCGAACGTCGTCCTGAACGGGGACGTGTTCGGCGGTAACCCGATTGTCGTCCACCTCACCACGCCCGCGTTCGCCATCGGTCTGTTCAACACGAGCCTCATCGACCGCGAGCGATTCGACATCTTCGATGGCAACGGCGATCCGCTCGGCTCGCTCGAGCTCCCGGAATCGGTCGTCAACTTCGGCGGGTTCATCTCCGACGTTCCGATCGTCCGGGCCGAGATCGTGGGCATCCCGCCGACGAACGGGAGCATCTACATCGACGACCTGACGATCGGCAACCCGGTGCCGGAGCCTTCGACGGTCTCGATCCTCGCGCTGGGACTGGCCGGCCTGGCGATCGGCTCGCGGCGACGGCGGTAAGCGGCGTAGGGTCCGCCTACGGGTAAGACGGTAGAATGCCAAGTGCGGCCCGCACGCGGGGCACCGGAGGCCGAAGAGGTAAGTCCTCGGCCATTCTCGCCTTTTCAGGGGCAATCAATCAACCGCCGATTTCTCTCAGGATTCTGGTGACTTGAGATCGCGCGCGAGCGTGACCGTCCCGGGGTTCCGGACGGCCCGCAGGGTGGCCTGCCGCAGATAGCCGCGCGGCTCGACCCGGCAGAGCTTTGCCGACTCGATGAGCGAGTAGAACAGCGCGGCCACCCGGGTGTCCGCGGTCGCGCGCTCCCGAGATCCAGAGCCGCGCAACCGCCAGCAGTCCGCCGCCGCCCCACGCGAGCGCCGCCCACACTTTGAAATCACGCAAGAACGGGGCCAAGAACGGGGTGGTTTTGGCCCTATTTGACCGATCGCCTATTACCGGACGCTGCCAAGAACGCAGCCAAGAATTCCTATGCTCTTGCTCCAGTCCCTGGGCGTAACGGTGACGCCGGGTGGATCCACCGTGATCAGCCTCCGTGTGACCCAGACTGATGGGGCGACCGGGTCGGGCAACGCAACCATCAACTTCGTCCCCGAACCCACCACCGCCCTCCTCCTGGCCTCCGCCCTGGCGGGGCTGGGCTGGATCGGCAGGCGCAGGCTGCACTAACCGCCCCGCCCTCACCTCCAGCGGTGGACACCTCGGACAGACCGGACACCCTTCCCGGAAAGTCTCCCTATAGGGAGAGGTAGAGAAGTTCCCAGAAGACGTGTCCAGGGCGTCCGTGCGTACGTCCTCGGTCTACCCCGTCTTGATCGAAGGCTGACCTGAGCGGAAGGTCTCTCCGTCCATCAACGACGGAGGAACTCTCGATGGCGACCGCCCACCAGATCCGAGAGCTGATCACCGAGACCACCACCGGCACGCTACGGCCCCGTGTCCCGCGCGAGGTCCGCGAGGAGGTCTGCCGCTACGCGGCGCGTCGCCGCGAGCGGGGAGCGCCCTGGGCGGTGATCGCCCGGGAGACCGGCCTCGACGTGCGCAAGCTCCAGCGATGGAACACACGAGCTCGTCGCGGCGCGTCGGTGCCGGTGCTGCGCCCGGTCGAGGTACTGCCCGCCCCCGAGCCGCCGGGGGCGCTGACCGTGATCGCACCGAGCGGCGTTCGAGTCGGGGGACTGGCGCTGGAGCAGGCTGCCCAGCTTCTCCGCCTGCTCGCGTGATCGGCCTCTCACGCCGAGTCCGCGTCTTCGCCTACACGCGGCCGGTGGACATGCGCAAGCAGTACGACGGGCTCTACGCGCTGGTCGTCGCGGAGCTGAAGGCCGACCCGCTCTCCGGCGATCTCTTCCTGTTCACGAACCGCCGCCGCACGCGCCTGCTCTGACCTGGATCGGGCGAACGCATTAGTGCGCCTGCATGGCTTGCGTGATGCAAGTGCACGATTGTCGCGCGTCGGAGCCTGGTTAGACTCCAAGTCAGGTTCTTCTCCGAGGACCCAGGCGATGTGGTTGTGGAAACTTCCGATCCTCGTTCTGATTGGTGGATTCACTCTGTTCCCGACGCCGCTCTTCGGCCAGGATCTGGAACGAGGCGAGTACCTCTTCGACGTCTGTGCGGGCTGCCACGGGCTCCACGGTCAGGGCGGCGGTGGGGGCGTGTATCCCCGGCTCGCCGGACTGCCGCGGGCCTATCTGGCGGACCAGCTGCGCGCCTTCAAGACGCGGGAACGCCTCAACGTCCCGATGCTCATGTTCGCCAACGAGCGCGAGCTCCCCGAGCGGGACATCCTGGACCTTGCGGCCTACGCCGGCTCCCTCTCGCTGGTGACGCGGCGGCTTCCGACCGTCGCGGATGCGATCGCCGCGCCGGCTCCGCGAGCGCCGGACCTGCGCACCGTGGACATCCCGCGTACTCCCGGAGACCTCGCGGCGGGGAGCGCGACCTACCGGCTGGCGTGCGCCCGCTGCCACGGGCGCGACGGCTGGGGGGACGCAACGGTGCCCCCCCTGGCGGGTCAGCACACGCGTTACCTGGCCCGGCAGATCGACCAGTTCACCATCGCCAGGCGCAAGCATCCGGAGGCCATGCCGCTCTTCCGCGGACGAAGCGGCGCCGAGATCCGGGACCTCCTCGCCTATCTCTCGGTTCTCGCGGACCCGGCTGAAGCGAGCGCCGGGAGGCAAAGGGAGCGGCCATGACCATCCTCGATGGATCGATCGAGATCGATGCCCCGGCTAGGTTCGTCTACGAGCAGTGGTCGAAGTTCGAGAACTTCCCCGGCTTCGCGGCGATGGTCGAACGGATCGACCCGATCGACTCGCGGCGCTCTGTCTGGCGTGTCAACCTGGGCGGCCGACACGAGGAGTGGGAAGCCGAGATCACGGAGATGATTCCGGGCAAGCGGATTGCGTGGCGCAGCCGAACCGGTTCCATCAACTCGGGGGTCGTGAACTTCCACGAGACCGCCGAGGCCGCGTGCGCCGTCACCCTCCACCTCCAGTACGATCCCCACGGAATCATCGAGATCCTGGGCGACGAACTGGGGGTGGTCCAGCGCCTGGTGGAGAGATTTCTCGACCAGTTCAAGGAGTTCGTCGAGATCGTGGCTTGATCGGAGAGAGCGTGTTGGCGAGCCCGTGGTGTCGCGCGTACCCTTCCGTGTGACATGAGGCCGGTAGTTCTTCTCGAGATGAGTGCGGAGCCGGCCTTCGCCTCGGACGAGGACGGCCGCATCCTTCTCTGGAACGCCGAGGCGACGCGGCTCCTCGGCCACGAGGCAGCGGACGTGATCGGGCGTCCCTGCTCGGAAGTGATCCAGGGCGAGGATCTCTTCGGCAACCGGTACTGCGTGGAGCGCTGCAACCCGCGCCAGATGCTCGCGCGCCACGGCCCGGTGCACGGATTCGAGCTCGACGTCCCCACAGCTTCCGGCCAGCCGGTGCGTGTCGCCTTCTCCATCATAGTGGTCCAGGGTCCGTCGCCCTCTGCGTATACCATCGTCCATCTGATGCGACCCATTGCGAGGCCGCAAGCCGGCGAGCACGTCGCAGAAGCCGACCGGACGATCAGCCCGCCGCTGGACCCCGTAGAACCGGCGCCCGAACGGATCAAGCCCTCTCTCTCGAAGCGCGAGATCGAGATCCTGCGCCTGGCCTCGGACGGTCGGTCGACGGCTCAGATTGCCACGGGCCTCTCCCTGAGCGCGGCGACGGTGCGGACCCACGTCCAGAACATCCTGCGGAAGCTCGACGCGCACAGCAAGCTCGAGGCCGTGGCCATCGCGCGTCGCCAGCGGCTGCTCTGACGTGGGCCAGACGCACTAAGCCACCTGCACTAGCAAAAGCATGCATCCGGCCGATTGCGGTTCCCTGATGCTGCTCGCATATTTGAGATAGAGGGTTGTTTACGGTCGCGCGCTCCGCAGGGAGGGGTAAGCCGTGAGCGGGACGGGTCCTCGAGAAGAAGAAGTCGGAGCGAGCCCCGCAATCCGCCTGAGAGGCCGGTACCTGATGAGCCTCGCGTGCGTCGCGGCTTTCGTCGTGTCGGGCGCGCTCGTCGCCCAGACGTTCTTCGGGTACCTGGGGACGATTCCGCCCTCGATCAACGAAGCCGGCCGCCAACGAATGCTCAGCCAGCGGCTTGCCAAGGACGCGCTGCGACTACGTCTCGCAAGTGACGCGGGTGGCGTTGCCGCGATCCTCGCCTCCCTGGAGGAGACCTGCTCCGCCTGGGTGCGGGGGCACGAGCGCCTGCGACGCGAGATCGAGGGCCCAGACGCCCTCTTTGCCGACGCCGCTGCACGGGCGGCCATGCTGGGCGTGGATTCGACCCATCGGGTCATGCTCCAGGCGTGCCGCCAGCTGATCGGCGCGCACGGAGGGTCCGAGGAACGCGCGCGGGATCCAACGGCCGTGCGGGAAGCCCTCGCTCGCATCCTCGCGCACGAGCCGCTCTACCTGTCCGAGATGGATCGTCTGGTCTCGATCTACGAGGCGAGAGCGTCGTCGAGGCTGGAATTGCTGCGAAGGTGCGGGATCTTCTTCATCCTGAGCAGCATCCTCCTGCTCGTGATGGTCGGGCTCTTCGTTCTGGAGCCGGGCGTGCGCCGCACCCACCGCCAGTTCGTCGATACCCGCGATGTGCTCGATGCCACACGCGCGGCCGAACGCAACCTCGAGCAGCGCAATCGCTCCCTCGAAGCGCTGTTCGGCAGGTATGTCAGCGACGACGTGGTCCAACGCCTTCTCGTGGATCCCCGCAATTTCGAGCTCGGCGGAGAGGAGCGGGAGGTGACACTCCTGATGGCCGATCTGCGGGGCTTCACCGCGCTGACATCGAGCCTTCCTCCGAAGAAGACTACCGCGTTGCTGAACCGATATCTGGAGAGTATGACGGACGTGATCCTGGATCATCAGGGAATGGTCGGTGACTTCATCGGGGATTGCGTCTTCGCGATCTTCGGAGCGCCCGCCGACTGCGCGGAGCATGCACGGCAGGCGGCGAAGTGCGCGCTATGCATGCAGGACGCCATCCGGGACGTCAACCGCCGCTTCCGCGAGGAAGGAATCCCGAACTTGCACATCGGTGTCGCCGTCCACACCGGAACAGCGGTCGCTGGGAATATTGGTTCCGTCCGGCACGCCAAGTACGGTGTGGTGGGCGCCGCAGTATGTCTCACCGCTCGCCTCGAGAGCTGCACGCTGCCTGGGCGGATCCTCGTCTCGGACGCGACGTTGCGCAGGCTCGGCTCGGATGCACGGGTGGGTAAGAACGTACTGATCCAGGTAAAGGGGTTCGAGCTTCCGATTCGAGCCCACGAACTGCTCGGGATCGGCGAGACGCTTCGGCTCGAGTACCCCGAGGAGCCCCCCGCTCTGCTCAGGCTGCGTCGAGGATACCCGGTCGGTTACCGCCGCGTCCACGACGACGAGATCTCCGCCTGTGCGTTCTGGGGCGAGATCAGCCATGTATCCTCCGACTCCGTCCATATCGAATCGACGAAGCCATACGCCTGCCCGCTGGCCGAGCGCGCCAGGCCGTCCTGCCCGATCTTGCCCGTGACGACCGGGGATGAGGTAGAAGTGTCTCTGAGCCCCTTGTCGGAACGCGTGTTGCCGACGACGGCGTACGGCCAGGTCACCGAGGTGTTCGAGGGAAGCCGTCCTGCTTTTCGCGTGCGGTTCAGCAGCATGTCTCCCGCGGCGCAGGCGATCGTGCGGCAGATGCTCCGCGCGAACGGCTAGCCCGCATGCTCCCTCCTTGCGGTGCGCTTGCTGCCTCCGATTTCGGGGCCGATTCCCACATGATCCCAGGGGTTTGGAAGCTGACGGGTCCTGAATCGGGTTGCGCAGGTCGAGTGTTCGAATCTCGCCGGCCCGAGCCATGAAACCACTCGATTACCGGCCGCCCGCGATGTTCGATTCGCACGCGGGGCAGCGGCTGCCTCGAAACAGATCCACGGTGACGGACGCGATCGTAGCCCGGCTCCACATTGGCCCCCGGCGGGGTCCCAAAGGACGAACGGACTGCTTGCCGGGTGCTTGCCAGCCGGTTCTGGGCGGGAAGACGGGGTCCGCAACCGGCTGATTCCATTGGTCGGGCCGGCGAGATTTGAACTCACGACCTCCTGAACCCCATTCAGGGCCCATCCGGTTCCAAGCTATGGGAATCGTTTCGGTATCGGTCTCGAAGCCGAAGGCGATAAGCACATCGTAAGCAGCCGGTGGGGGCTGTCGGCTCTTGGGAGCAGCGCCGCCTGACTAGGAGCTGCGGCAAAGGCCGCGACGAGCGAACCGTTGGATAGGCTGCAGGAGCCGCTGTGTTTCCACCTGCTCGTGACGGCTCCCCAATTGGGGCAACGTCTTGATTTACGGCAAGAAATCAGCGCCTGGTGGCTGGTGGGCCGCTGCTAGTATGCTGCGAGCGCTGCCGCCTCCTGGGTTGAAGGCTTGCACCGACATGATAGTTGAGAGGCAGGGTCATCGAGCGCCGCTCGGGTTCCATGTGAGACCACCAAGGGAGATACGCAATGCGACGAACGCTGTCCGCCTTCATCGCCGGGTCCGCTCTGATGCTGCTACTGGTCCTACTCCTGGGCGCGGGAGGCAAGGTCACCTCGCCAACCGGGACGGCGCCGGGTCGCTACGTCTACTACCCGGGCACCGAGCCCCTCGATGCCGGCGAGATCCGCATGACGGCCTGCGGCACCGGCCTGCCGGCTGCCCGGAGGGGCCAGGCGGCGAGCTGCTTCCTCGTCGAGCTTGGCAACGGCGACAAGTTCTTGTTCGACCTCGGCACCGGCTCCATGGCGAATCTGGCGGCGATGATGATCCCCGCGGACTTCATGACCAAGGTCTTCATCAGCCACCTGCACACGGACCACTTCGGGGACCTGGCGGCGCTCTGGGCAGGAGGCTGGACGGGAGGCCGCACCGGCCCCCTCCAGGTGTGGGGCCCCAGCGGCGCCCGTGAGGATATGGGGACCAAGTACGCCATCGACCACTTCCTGAAGACCTACAACTGGGACTACATGACCCGCGCCGCCGCCATCAGCTCGATCCCGGGCCAGATCGAGGTGCACGAGTTCGACTACAAAGCAGAGAACCAGGTCATCTACCAGGAAAACGGCGTCACCATCCGATCCTTCCCCGCGATCCACATCGGCGACGGTCCGGTGAGTTTCCTGCTCGAGTGGAATGACATGAAGATCGTCTACAGCGGCGACACCCAGCCCAACAAGTGGATGATCGAGTATGCCAAGGGCGCCGACTCTACAACCAGCCGCCGGAGCGAGCGATCCGCGCGAGCTGCGGCTTCCACACATGCCCGCCGGCCTTCGGCAAGATCATGAGCACGCTACGGCCGCGGCACGCGATCGCCTTCCACTGGTTCAATGAGGAGGGCACCCGCTACAAGCAGTATGCTGGCATCCGCCAGACCTACGATGGACCGGTCTCCATGGCGACCGACATGATGGTCTGGAACATCACCAAGGACGAGATCACTGAGCGCATGGCCGTCAGCACGGACGATGCCTGGGACGTTCCGGGACCGAATCCGGGTCTGAATCCGGACAACAAGGTTCCGCCGCAACTCACCGACGCGATGAAGGCCGGCGTGTGGGACACCACCGACGCCGAGCGTGCCACGGTGGAGGCGTTCAACAAGAAGTACGGCCTGAAGTAGGGTTCGCACCCGGAGGTAAGCGGGCGGATGCCGGCCACTAGCCTGCCGACCAACAAGCCGCTGCCGCTGACGCGGGAACACCGATGGAGGGGGAGCGGCCCTCCTGAATTCCCTTCAGGACGAAGAGGTCGGTAACTGCTTGGAAGAGCTGCCGTTTCGGCGGTCTCGCGCAGGGCTGTAAGCGCCCGATAAGCACCTCGCGGCGCCTCGGCGCGCGGCGAAGGTGGGTAGCTCAGCCGAAGTCGATCTCCTCCCGCACGCTCTGCCGCGACAGGGCGGCGCGACCCACGCGCTGGATGGCCAGCACGAAGGCCGCCGTGCGCAGGTCGAGCTGCTTCTGGCGGGCGACCTCCCGTACGGCGCCATAGGCCGCTCGCATCCGTTTCTCGAGCTCGTCCGTCACGCGGTCGCGGTCCCAGCGGAACTGCTGGATGTTCTGCGCCCATTCGAAATAGCTGACCGTCACGCCGCCCGCGTTCGCAAGGATGTCCGGCACCACGGTCACGTCGCGCTGGTGGAGGATCTCGGCGGCCTCCGGGGTCGTGGGTCCGTTGGCCGCCTCCACCACCACCTGGGCACGAACGTCGGCGGCGTTCTCCTTCGTGATCGCGTCCTCGAGCGCGGCTGGGATCAGCACGTCCGCCTCCCAACCGATGATGTCCGGCCCATCGAACGTGTCGGCGTCCGGGTATCCCGCGACCGTGCGATGCTCGCGCGTCCAGTCAACGAGCGCCGGGACGTCGAGTCCGTCCTTGCGCGCCACGCCACCGGCGTGGTCGGCGACCGCGACGACGCGGCCGCCACGCTCCGCGATGAGTCGCGCCGCGTGGCTCCCGACGTTCCCGAAGCCCTGGAGCGCCACGCTCACGTCCGAAAGCGCGCGACCCCGGTCGCGCAGGGCCTCCTCGAGGGCGTACATCACGCCCCGCCCGGTGGCCTCCTCCCGGCCCTCCGAGCCGAAGAGATCGACCGGCTTGCCGGTCACGACCCCGGGCGAGAAGCCGAAGTACTTGCTGTACTCGTCCATGATCCACGCCATCACGTCGGCGTTGGTGTTGACGTCGGGCGCCGGGATGTCGACGGTGGGCCCGATCACCTCCTTCGTCTGCGCCACGAAGGCTCGCGTCACCCGATCCAGCTCGGCGCGGCTCAGCCGGGAGGGGTCGCAGTCGATGCCGCCCTTGGCCCCCCCGAACGGCACGTCCACGACTGCCGTCTTCCAGGTCATGAGATTGGCGAGGGCCATGGCGTGGTCCTCGTCCATGGAGGGGTGGTAACGAAGGCCGCCCTTGTAGGGACCCCGCGCCGTGTTGTGCTGTGCCCGGAAGCCGATGAAGTGCTGGAGCGCACCGTCATCGCCCTCGATCACGAGCTCGACCTTCACCACCCGCTTGGGCGAAATGAGGATCTCGCGCACCTTCTCCGAGAGACCGAGGACATCAGCCGCACGTCCAAAGTAGTGATGACTTTCCTCGAGCACTGGATTCCTCCCTCAAGAGCGTGATGGCGACGAAGCACACCCCGCTCACGGTGATCAGCGCGAGCCCCATCATGGCGATCAGAAGCGGGAAGGTCTTCATGTCCAAGCGCCCATCCCCTCTTTCCCCGGGAAGGTCCGCAGATGGAGCTCCTGCACCGAGTTGCGGTCACAGCGCATGCAGCGTTTGGCCTCGGCGTGCGCCTGGTCGTACGAGAACGTGGACTCGACCTCCGCGAAGCCACGCACCCGCTCCTCGGCGGATAGCTTCGCCGCCTGCTCGCGCGGGAAGTCCCAGATCCTCGGGTCGAGCCGCGACTCCGGCACCTCGATCGACCGTCCGAAGTGGACCCCGCTCCCGCCCAGATAGAGGTCTATGCTCATCGCTGCGCGCTTGCCCTCGCCCACCGCGCTGATGACGAGGCCCGGTGCCTTGATGTCGCCTGCGGCAAAGACGCCATCGACCGAGGTCCGGAAGGCGGAGTCGAGCACGAGCCTCCGGCGCTCGTCGAGGGCGATATCGTCGTCAAGGTAGCCGAGGTCCGCATCCTGGCCGACGGCGCTGATCACGAGATCGGCCTCGATCTCCATCCGCTCGTCCGGGTCGAACTCCGGGGCGAAACGGAACTCGTCGTCGAAGACGCGCACACAGCGCTCCAGCACCAGCTTTCGCAACCGGTCGCCCTCCGACACGAACTCCTTCACCGACCAGCCGTTGAGAAGCTCGACGCCGTCCTCCACCGCCTCCTCGACCTCGTACTCGGGGACCAGCATCTCGGCACGCTGCTCCAGCGAGACAAGAGTCGCATGTCCGCCCAGTCGCGGCACCGTCATCGCGCAGTCCATGGCGACCGCCCCACCCCCGATCACGACGACCTTCTCCGGGACGGACGCCCGCTCGCCCTGCTTCACGGCCCAAAGGAACTCGGCCGCCGACTCGATCTGCAGACTCACTGGACCCATCTTCCGGCCCACCCAGCGGCCGGTCGCCAGCAGGACCGCGTCGTTCTCGGCCCGCAACCGCGAGAGGGGGATGTCTTCACCGACACGGGTGCCGAGGTGGACCGTCACGCCCATCTTCCCCAGGAACGCGAGCTCCGCCTCGATGTCGTGGTTCCCCAGGCGGTACGCCGGAATGCCGTAGGCGAGCATTCCGCCCAGCCGGTCCTGCGCCTCGTAGATGTGAACCGGGTATCCGGTCTTCGCCAGGTAGAAGGCCGCGGAGACCCCGGCCGGCCCCCCGCCGACGACGGCGACGCGCTGGTCCCGGGCGGGGAGGCGATCCTCGTAGTACTCCGTCGAGGACGCGACGCGATCATCGGCGATGTAGCGCTTGAGCTGCCGGATCGCGACGGACACCCCCGAGATGTCTCCCTGGCGGCAGCGGGTCTCACAGGGGGCCGGGCACACCTTCCCGCACACGAAGGAGAGCGGGTTGTCCTGCTTCATCAGCGTGTAGGCGTCCTCGAGCCGATCGTGCTTGATCAGCTCGATGTAGCCCGGGACGTTCATGTTGCTCGGGCAGGTGTTGCTGCACGGCGCGTTGTGATGGAAGAGGATCCGGCAGACGCCGAAGTGGCAGTACCGGGCCTCGACGTGCTCGGCGAAGTCGTCCCCGAAGATGTCCATCAGGTCGTCGAGGGTGGCGTTCATGCGCCGCTCGCCGTGAGAGAGAGCGCCACCCGCCGCGGCCAGATCCCGCAGGCGCTCGAGGGCGGTCCTGTCGCTGCGCCCTCCCGCGATGTCACCCACGGTGCGGTGGACCGCGCGCACGTGCGGCGTGTCGATGCCCGCCTCCCGCACCAGGAAACGGGTCAGGAAGACGAGGAAGTCGACGGGGCAGAAGCGCTCGCCGAAGAAGGCCACCATGCGGGCGGTGCGGATCTGCGGGGCGTGGTCGCGAAGCCGGTCGTTGATCCGCGAGCCCCGCACGATCGGACCCAGGGGGCCGCCCACCTGCATCACGACGGGCCGCGGGTACTTCCGCTGCATCCCGCCGCCGTGCTCCTCGAGCAGCTGCTTGAAGGTGAGCGACTCGTCCACCTGCACGATGCCGGGCCGGTTGATCGCGCCGAGGAGCCGCACCTCGATCATTCGGCGACCTCCGGCTGCGCCGGCTCCCTCAGCCGGGCGAAGTCCACCTCGTCGCGATGGATATTGTAGCGGTAGTACTGGGGCAGCGCGCGCATGCACTGTTCGTAGCCCAGCACGCTGAACGGACAGATCCGCGTGCACAGGTTGCACTCGTAGCTGGTCGCCATGTACTCGAAGCAGCGCTGGTGGTAGGTCTGGCGCTTGAGGGTGCCTCGAAAGCGTCGCTCGTCGCGGGGAATGGCCCCGGCGGGGCAGGTCTTCTGGCAGCTCCGACAGCGGGAGCAGAACTCCTCGATGTTCCAGTCCCGCGGACGGTCCAGCGGGAGCTCGGCGTCGATCAGGATCCCGGTCACCTTCGTGCGGGTTCCGACCTCCGGGAAGATGCAGATCCCGAAGGTCGAATAGTTGCCCATGCCCGCGTTCACCGCGTGGGGCGCGTACTTGATCGCGCCATCGGAAGAGACGCGCGCCAGGCATCGGTAGCCCTTCGAGCGGATGAAGTCGGCCACCTTGTGGACCGCCTGGCCGCCGTCGCGATAGGAGGTGAAGGCCATCAGGGGATTGTCGGTGGGGATCTTCTTGAACTCGTCCAGGGGCATCTCGTGGGGCAGGAGGATCAGGGTGTCGTAGGGCAGCTCGGCATCGGCGCTCTCGGCGGTGTAGCGCCGATCCAGCTTGGTCACGCCCAGCGTCGGAAAGCCCAGCGAGCGAGCGTATTCGCGGATCTCCTGCTTGAGCTTCGCGAGGTCGGTCTCTTTCTGTTCGGAGACGGGAGGAATGCGCCCGCCCAGAGCCTCCTCCTTCATGCGCTGCCTGTCTCGCATGATCTGGGGGAGGAAGGCCTGGGGGTCGCCCGTCACCTCTCCGTGCATCGTCGTGAAGAACTTGCCGTAGAGCTCCGGATCCCACGTCGCCGGCACGTCGAAGTAGGGGTAGACCTCGGAGGCCACATCGAATTCCTCGATGTCGAGGAGATTCACGTAGGGGTTGTTGTCCGTGATCGACTTGCCCGCGTTGGGCGGTGACAGCTTGTAGATCTTGGAGACGTCGTTGTCCCAGCGATGGATGCTGGTCTCGTCGGCCTGCTCGAGCATGTGCTGCTTGTAGACCAGCCACTTGGCCTGCTCGGTCTCGTAGGGAGTGGCCTCCAGCTCCTTCGCCACCTCCGCGATCCTCGCCTGGAGCGTCTCTCTCATGCCCGCCAGCCGGCGCCCGTGCCGGAAGACGTGCTCCTCGGCCAGGCGCCGCACCCGGCCTTCCAGATCGCGCACGACCGCTTCGCGCACGAGCTTGGGCGGCTCCGGACGCCGGCGCTTGGGTGGCGCGGACAGGGCGGGGAGATGTGCCTTCTCCGCTGCCAGGAGCTCCTGGAACTGCTTCTCGAGGAGCTCGCGATCGCCGGCCTCCGACATGCCCGTTCACCTCCAAGCGTCGCGGTCGTGTGCTCGCGCTCCGATCATACGCTGGGAGCGGCATGCGCTGCTTCAGGCGCGCCTCGGCCCGCTCACAACAAGCACATAGTAGGCAAACGGACCGAAATAGCGGCGGATCGGGGAGTAACGGAGCGCACGGCGTCGCAGTGCAACCCGTCGGGAAACAAAAGAGTTTCGGGGAAGAAGCTGGTCGGGCCGGCGAGATTCGAACTCGCGACCTCCTGAACCCCATTCAGCGTCGACTGGCCTCTAACTCCTTGCACTTGCAATGGAATCGGCCCTGACTCCCGGCCCGGTAAGCACACTGTAAGCGACCGGGTGGGCCTTGAGAAGTTCCCGGCAGCACTCTCCCCCGCACCCCCAGGTGCAAAGAACCGCCGAAGCCGTGGGTGGTCCCGCTGATCCATGCCGCGCGCACGGTCAGATCTCGTCGGGGGCCGAACCGCTCATTCCCGGCCTCGGCCCCGCTACTGGCCCCCGATGCAGCTGAAGCTCGAAGCATCCCGAGGGTCGCCCGAGCCCTTGTACTGCAGGTACTTCGGGTGGGCGCAAACGGGCCTGGAGCCATCTGGCTGCATCTGTCCGTCCAGCCAGAAGGCCGTGAGCTGGTCCGGCGCTTCGCCCGTCTCGACCCACTCGTCGATCACATCGACATAGTTCACCCAATACGGGCCCGGGCCACCGTGGCAATGATCCACACCCGGGAGGATCATCAGCCGCACGTCGGCGGCGGCGGCGGGATCGCGCTCCATCACGCTTTCGTAGTACTCGATCGTGCCGTACGGGGAGATCGCCATGTCACCCCAGCTGTTCGTGATCAGCAGCTTGCCGCCGCGGGCGCGGAACGCGTCCAGGTTCGGATCCGTTGCGTCCAGCGTCTGCGAGGCCGCAGCCACGTCGGAGAAGAACGTGTCGAACGAGTAGCGACTGTAATCCCAGTCCGGGTCATGGAACACCAGGTACTTCATCACGCCATTGCCGAACGCAAAATGCGCGTTCGGCGCCACGGGCGCCGGCTCATCGGAGGCAGCGGCCACCCCCTCCTGGAACTCCCCGACTCCTTCGATCACCTGCAGGCCCCCGGTCAGCCATTTCGCCCACCCATTCGGACCCAGCTCGCCTCCGATCGGGAACCCCGGGAATACGAGCTTGCCCTCGATTCGGACGCCATCGTAAATCGCCCTGGCTGCGGAGATCTCCCGCTTCGAGAGGCAGGAGTCCGAAACGTCGCCGTCGCACGCCAGTGACGCAACGTCGAACTCGCACCGCATCGGGTTGTTCAGGATCCCGTCCTCGAGCCCATCGAGAGCATCGCACTGCTCCATGACCGCCTTGCCGATCAGCCGCTGCTTGGCTGGCGTGATGGTGGCCACCGAGAGATCGTCGGGGTCCGGATACATGGCCTGGTTCAACCGGGTGTTCCTCGCCCCGAGCTCCCGAGTCCAGTCGTAGGCGGGTGCCCCCGCAACGATGCCGTCGAAGTCCTCGGGGTACCGCTGCGCCTCCATCAGGGCTTGCCCGCCACCTCGCGAGCAGCCCACGAACACGCTGCGCGAGATGTCCCGACCGTAGTAGCCGGTGATGAGCGCCTTGGCGGTCACCGCCGTGCGATGCACGGCCTGGTGACCGAAGCTCACGATGCGTTCGAGGTTGTTCAGCGCCCAGCTCCCGTCGAGCGGATGCCCTCGATGGCCGGTGTCGGTGCCGACCGTCGCGTAGCCCTTCTGCAGCGGGCCGAACTCCAGCGCCGTGTTGATGACGAAACCGACGAAGCCGCCGCCACCCCCCATGACGAACTTGCCGTTCCACACATCGGGCATCAGGAGCTCGAAGCGCGTTTCGGTGCCGATGATCCCCGTCACCTTGCAGTGCGGTGCGAAGTCGGTTTCCGTAGACACGGAGTCGATCCGGACATCGGGAAGCGAAGGAAGAGCAGCTTCGGAGCAGACGGGCTTCGCCTGCGCCGTCGCGGTCGCAACCGACGCCAGCGCGCTCAAGATCCCCGCCAGCGATGCGCGTGCTACCCACTCTCTCACGCCGTACCCCTGTGCTCTCGCCGCTGCCGTCGCGGCACGCTGTTCTGCCCTTCCCTGGGACTCCCGGCTCCCGACAGGGAGCGACCCATGCTCGCCGAGCGCGATGGCACCGCCTACAAGCCGAAGTGCGTCTCGATCCCCGCGAGGACGTTCGCCGCCGCCACGGAGGCCAAGATCATCCCCATTACGCGGCTCACGACACTCGCGCCGCTGTCGCCAATCACGCGCTGCAGAGGCCCCGCGGCCAGCATGAACAGCAGCGCAACCAGCAGAACGAGCAGCATCACTGCCGTCGTCAGCGCCTGCTCGACGATCCCGAAGCGGCTGTTCTCGGTCATCAATACGGCCGCGAGCATGGCACCGGGGCTCGCAATCGACGGGACCGCCAGCGGGAAGATGGCGGTCTCCCGGCCCGTCCCGGCTATCTTCATCTCCTCCTCGGGCTTGCTTTCACCGAAGATCATCGTCAATGCAAACAGGAAGAGCACCAATCCGCCCCCCACCTGGAATGCCGACAGCGGGATCTTCATGGCGGTGAAGATCACCTCTCCCGCCACCACGAAGAAGACCAGGATCCCTGTCGAAGCCAATGCCGCCCGGATGGCGATCGACCGGCGCTCGGCCTGGGCGTGGCGGCTCGTGACCGCGAGGAAGACCGGGACCGTGCCGATCGGGTCGATCACGGCGAAGAAGAAGATGAAGGTGCCGACGTAGTCGATCAAGGGAACCGACGGCCTCCTGTCGTCGCAGCCGTGCGGCAACCTGGCTGAACCACGGCCACGATATCAGTGGCCTCAGCGACCGGCAAAAGACGCAGTGAGGCGAAACCCCGAGCCAGTCCTTCGGGCGGATGTATGGAGGCCACTGACTAGTTGACCCACCCCAGCACGTCACGGATCACCGACCAGCGCGGCGGCTGCGCCTGCGCGGTCTTTCCCTGGACCCAGTAGTCGTAGACCTCGTCGATGTCGCCGGTCGCTCTCTCGATCTGGAGCCATTCGTTCATGGCGCGAAGCACGGAGGAATTGTCCGGCGCAACCATATATGCGACGGGAAGCTGTACCACCGGCCGCGGAACGACGACGGTGAAGCGCGGATAGAGGACCGTCCAAGCCGCGCCCTCCTCCGCTGCGTCGAGGAACGCATCCGCCCCTTCCCCATGGCTCTCGAAGTATCGCCTCTGTTCTTCGACTGACAGGAGTCGAATGGGCGTGGCTTGCGGTAGGCGCTGCGACACCTCGCCTTCCAAGCCCTGGAAGAGGGGAATCGCAATGGTCATCTCGCCTTGAGCCCGGATCTGATCCCACGTCGCAAACCCGTCGCGCCGGCGATTGGGGACGATGAACGCAAGGGTAACGGTATCGAAGGGGTCCGTATGGGCCGCAGCGTCCGTTCTGACCAGATTCACGGCCGTGGCGTTGAAGAACGCGTCGCAGTAGCCGGAAAGGAGGTCGTCCCG
This sequence comes from uncultured delta proteobacterium, assembly GCA_947259215.1. Classification (GTDB taxonomy): domain Bacteria; phylum Myxococcota_A; class UBA9160; order UBA9160; family JAFDET01; genus CAMYLJ01. The sequence goes on along the minus strand of CAMYLJ010000053.1, from coordinate 2,351 downwards.
CGCCTGCAAAGGTACGAACTCGACCTCCAATCCCAGGCGACCGGCGAACCTGTGGGCCATCTCGACGTCGAAGCCAACCAACTCGCCCTCGGTGTTGAAGAACGCCAGGGGATAGTTTCCGGGCGTGTAACAGACGCGGAGCACCCCGTCGTCTTTGATCTGGGCAAGGGACCGGGGGCCGGAGGGCTCGGCCTCGGGCGAAGGTGTCGGCGCTTCCCGGTGAACCACGAATGGCTCGGGTTCGCGCAGGTTGTGCAGGCCCTTGAGGTGCTCGTCCATGGTGTAGGGCACGACCACCACGTGGGTATAGAAGGCCCGTACGCCGATCAGCACGCCAGCGACCAGGAAGACGCCGACCGCCACGAGGCGCAGCAGACGCCAGCGGCGGATGCGAACCAGGTTCTCCAGGGCGAAGGTCCCGATCAGCGCGATGGTCGCGTAGTGCATGACGGACACATAGGTTCCGAAACGGCTGACGATCACGTCGGTCGAGAGGAAGAGCCCGAAGAGGTCGCGGGGCAGCCCCGCGAGGCCGAGGGTGAACGGGATCGCCAACGCCGTTCCGCCGAACAGGCTGGCGAAGCCAGCAGCGATCACCCCGGGGTAGGCCCCCGTCGCGACCGACGATCCGATGTACCACCCGGCGAAGAGCACGAAGCCCAGCGACATCACACCGCCGATGGTCGGAAAGCTGTAGAAGGTCGGGATCAACACGTCGACCGAGGACATCCGCTCTTCGTCGTCTTCCAGGATGGCCGGGCGCGCGTGGACCTCGGCCACTAGCTCCTTGCAGAGCTCGGCCAGCATGGGCAGCACGACGAGCGAGCTGCCGGTGGCGAAGCCGGTAATCAGAGGCGGGCGAAGCCGCCGTAGGACGTCCCTGTGGCGCAGCGGCGTCACGCAGGACACCAGTCCCGGTAGGAGCCAGAGGCCGAGGATCGACAGCATCAAGACCGCGATGACGACGTAGACCTGCAGCCGGGCCAGATCGCCGAAGCTCATGGTGCCAGCGGTGTTGGCGACCAGTGCAAAGACCCCGATCGGCGCGAGCCTGGCGACGAAGCCCGTGATCTTCGACAGGACCTCGCCCAACAGCGCGAGGGGCTCGATCAGGATCTCCTTGTTCCTGGAGCCGGTCAGCGCGAGACCGATCATGATGCTGAACACGACGACGGCCGGAACGACGCCGTTGGCCAGCGAGAAGAAGGGGTTGGAGGGGATGTAGAGCTGCAGGAAGTCCGGGGCGGCCGCCTCTTCGATCGAACTCTTCTGGAAGAGGGACCGGGACGGCCAGTCGGGGTAGGAGAGCGGCAGGACCAGGACGAGGATGATGGCAATCCCCCAGAGCAACAGGAGAACGCCGCCGCCCTTGAGGGCGAGCCGCTTGACCTCGTCATAGCCGAGGCGTCCGAGTCCCGTGATCAGGGCCACGCTGACGTAGGGGATCACGGTGATCTGGAGCAGCCGGATGAACGCGTCTCCAACGACCTGGAGGGGCGCGACGATCTCGCCGAAGAACAGGCCGGTCATCACGCCGAGTGCCAGCGCCAGCAGCACCTGCGTGGCAAGGGTGATCCGCGGGCCCTCGCGGGTCTGCTTCGGCTTTACCTCTGCGGTGTTCTCCACTTCGCCTTGCTCTCTGGGGGCTCCATATTCTTCCCACATCATGAACCGTGCCAACCGGGGTGAGGAACAGTAGTAGATTCCGCCCCGAGCTTCCCCGTGGCCAGATTGCCGGAGCACGCCCTGCAGGCGCGCCTCAGGGCGCGGAGACGGCGTCCACAACAAGACCCCCAGTGGTTCGTGACGCGACCAATACGTTGCGCAGCACCTGACCGCGCGCGTGCCGTTGTGGTTCGACCCGATCGCCCATTCGCCTGCCGCAGAGCGGCCGGATCGGAACGCAGATCGGCGCCGCTTCACCCCAGTGGCCGTACGTACTCGGCAACCGAGCAGTGCCGTCTCGCCAGCGGGCGGCGCCTACAGCGAAGTGGGCCACTCTGGCCCACGTGCAGCGGAATGGGCCACGGAAAACGGAGGCGCCGCGGGAACGTGCAGAAGAGTGGCCCACCGCTTATGTTGCTTTCGCACCCTTCTGAAGAACACTTCTCTTCACCCCGCTTCAGCAGTCCCCGCCCCGCGACGGCGGGCCGCTGCCTGACCGTCAATTGTCCTCCGAGTTCTCGCCGCGGATCCCCTCCAGCCCCTCGCGCACCAGCCAGGGCACCATGGCCAGCGCCGCGACAGGATCGGCCCACCACCAGCCCGCGGCTGCGTTGGCGACGAGGCCGAGCAGCAGGGCTAAGGAGAGGTAAGAACAGGCCAGCGTTTCCTTGGCCTCGGCGCGCAGG
>CAMYLJ010000052.1 GCA_947259215.1 uncultured delta proteobacterium | reverse complement strand
CTCGCGCAGATGTTGCTGCTCCCGGGCGTCGAGCCAGCGATAGTGAGCGACGTTGCGCAGGATGTCGGCTTCCCAGCCAGGGGGGAAGGGTCCTGCCAGCAGCTTCCTGCGACGGCGGTCTCGAAGCCAGTGCAACACGCTGGCGCGGAGAATAGCCGACGGCTACCGCTGCCGGTGCGTCTCCAACCCCGGCCCCGGCTTCATCGGCGCCCGAGCCCTGCCAGCAGCTCGAGCTGGATCTCCTGGATCTGCGCCTCATCGAACTGCGTTGTCCGGTGGTCCGACATCGACCACCAGGCTTCGAACCTGGGGGCCGGGGGTTCGAGTCCCTCCCGGCGTGCCAAGGATTCCGAGGACTTGCATCGCATCGTCTCGGACCCTCGGGTGCCCAGCCTGGGGCTCAACTTCCGAAGCGCAGCGTTTCCGCGGTCGTGCGGCCCCTACCGCCAAATGGAACGGCGGCGTATGGGACGCCGCCGCCCGTATCTGGCCGGGTCAAGAAAAGCGTTCAAGGCGCCCTCTCGGACCCGATGCGGCGCTCGAATCGAGCTGCGGCTCGGCAGCTCTCGAGCACCTCTGTCACCACGATTACATGTCGAAGCGGTCGAGGGTCATCACCTTGGTCCAGGCGTCGACGAAGTCCTGCACGAACTTCTCGCGGCCGTCCTCGACGGCATAGACCTCGGCGATCGCGCGCAGCTCGGAGTGCGAGCCGAAGATGAGGTCGACCGGGGTGGCCGTCCACTTCAGCTCGCCTGTCGCGCGATCCCGACCTTCGTAGACGCCCTCCATGTTTGAGGATTTCTCCCACTTCGTGGACATGTCGAGCAGGTTCACGAAGAAGTCGTTGGAGAGAATGCCCGGACGGTCGGTGAACACCCCGTGGTCCGAACCGCCGGTGTTTGAACACTCCGTGGTCCGCCCCGCCGGTGTTGGCGTCGAGGGCGCGCATGCCGCCGACGAGCACGGTCATCTCCGGCACCGTCAGCGTGAGCAGGTCGGCCCGGTCGACGAGGCTCTCCGTCGGCGGGAGGGGGCTGCCTGCCCCGTAGTAGTTGCGGAAGCCGTCCGCCTTCGGCTCGAGCACGGCGAAGGATTCGACGTCGGTCTGCTCCTGGGTGGCATCGGCGCGGCCCGGTGTGAAGGGGACCTTCACGTCGTGGCCGGCATCCTTGGCCGCCTTCTCGATGGCGGCCGCGCCGCCCAGGACGATCAGATCGGCGAGCGAGACGGGCTTTCCAAAATCGCTCTGGATCTTCTCGAGGGTCGCGAGCACCTTCGTGACCTCCTTCGGATCGTTGACCGGCCAGTCCTTCTGCGGAGCGAGGCGGAGCCGTGCGCCGTTCGCACCACCGCGCATGTCGGTGCCGCGGAAGCTGGCGGCGGCCGCCCAGGCGGTGCGGACGAGCTCGGGGACGGTCAGACCGGAAGCGAGGATCTCGGCCTTCAGCTTCGCGATGTCGCGGTCGCCGATCAGGGGATGGTCGACCGCGGGAACCGGGTCCTGCCAGATCAGCGCCTCGGCGGGCACCTCGGCACCGACGTAGCGGGCACGTGGCCCCATGTCGCGGTGGGTGAGCTTGAACCAGGCCTTGGCGAAGGCGAGCTCGAAGTCCTTCGGGTTCTTCAGGAAGCGCTGCGAGATCTCGCGATACGCCGGGTCTTCCTTCAGCGACAGGTCCGTCGTCAGCATGATCGGCGCGTGCCGCTTGCCCTCGACGTGGGCGTCGGGGACGGTGTTCGCGGCCTGCCCGTTCTTCGGGATCCACTGGATGGCGCCGCCGGGGCTGCGGGTCTGCACCCACTCGAAGGCGAACAGGTTCGTCAGGTACATCATCGTGAACTGCGTGGGCGCGGCGGTCCAGGCGCCTTCCAGGCCGCTGGTGACAGTGTCCTCCGCGTTGCCCTTGCCGCACTTGTTTCTCCAGCCGAGGCCCTGCTCCTCGATGGCGGCGGCCGTCGGCTCCGGACCCACGCAATCGGACGGCTTGTGCGCGCCGTGGACCTTGCCGAAGGTGTGACCACCGGCGATCAGGGCGACGGTCTCTTCGTCGTTCATGGCCATGCGACCGAAGCTTTCGCGGATCTGCTCCGCGGCCGCGAGCGGGTCCGGGTTGCCGCCGGGGCCTTCCGGGTTCACGTAGATGAGGCCCATCTGCGTCGCGCCGAGGGGATTTGCGAGCTTGCCGTCCTTGTCGTAGCGCTTCCGGCCGAGCATCTCGGTTTCCGGGCCCCAGTAGACGAGATCCGGCTCCCAGTCGTCGGCCCGACCCCCGGCGAAGCCGAAGGTCTTGAAGCCCATGTCCTCCATCGCGACGGTGCCGGCGAGGACCAGCAGGTCGGCCCAGGAGAGGTTGCGGCCGTACTTCTGCTTGATCGGCCAGAGCAGGCGACGGGCCTTGTCGAGATTGGCGTTGTCGGGCCAGCTGTTCAGCGGCTCGAAGCGCTGCTGGCCGCCGCCGGCGCCGCCTCGGCCGTCAGCCACGCGGTAGGTGCCGGCGGCGTGCCAGGACATGCGGATGAAAAAGGGCCCGTAGTGGCCGTAGTCGGCCGGCCACCAGTCCTGGGACGTCTTCATGAGCTTCCTGAGGTCCTGCTTGACGGCCTCTAGGTCCAGGCTGGCGAAGGCCTGGGCGTAGTCGAAGTCCTCGCCATAGGGGTTGGAGGCCGGGTCGTGGTCGCGCAGGGGCGACAGGTCCAGCCGTTCCGGCCACCAGAACTGGTTGGACTTCGGCTTGTCCTGAGCGAAGGCCGAACTCGAAGGCACCACCGCTGAAATCGCGATCGCGAGGGCGGCCATCATGGGGAAGAAACGGCGTCGCATTGGATTCTCCTTCGGGGTCACAAGCAGGGACGTCGAGGAGATGCCCCCCGATCGTATGAGGTGGAGGCAATCGAGATTCACAGTCGAGATGATGGATCAAAGGGCACCACTGCGCTCGAACACATAACACTTGTTGTTATCTCGTCAAATGGGGCTGGCGCGATAAGCCGTGTCGATGGACTGCGAAGATCCGCCTCAGATCTCGTCCCGACAGCGAAGGCACACGCCGCGAATCGTGACGTCGATCTTCTCGACGTGGAAGCCTTCGGGTAGCTTCGCACGTCCACGGATCTGGGAGTCCGCACTCGCCGGAACGTCGTACAGCCGCCCGCAAACGCGACACGTCGCGTGATAGTGGGGTTCCGGCCTCGCTTCGTATCGGTATGACTCGCCGACCGCCGTCACGCGAGAAGCCAGACCCACCTGGACGAGGGCGTCCAGGATCTCGTAGACAGTCTTCTGGCTCAAGTTCTCGTGCTCGGGCAGCAGCCCCGCGTGGAGCTCCGCCGCAGTCGGGTGGCTCTTCAGGTGACGGAGGAGGCGGAGCGCTGCAATGCGCTGGCGCGTAGCACGAAGACCGTGCCGCGAAAACTCTTCGGCGAACTTTTCGTCGGCGGTGCGATGAGGCATGGCGAACCGTGTTGGTGCTGGCCACGCAGCGTAGCAGCGGGATCAGAAGGCGATGGGGGCGCCGGGAACGCCGACCGATCGGGCAGGGCGCAGAGTCTGCCAGGATTCCGAGCGACGATCGCTGCCTGATGGCGACGGGCTCCGTGGGACAACCGCGGGACAAGGGTCTGCAGTGCTGCAGTGGGTGTTGCAGAGAGTTGGGATACACGCGGGATACAAGTTTCAGGAGTCCTGACCCTTGCATTTCCGGGCACTTACAGCCGAAGGTTGGGCTTTCGAGTCCCGTCCGCCCCGCCAGAAGTCGGGCTGCGAGGGCCCGCGATCTCGGTGAGGACATCTCGGCACAGGCCGCTCGGAGCGACAGGCGATCCAGACCGTGACTCCGACGAGGGCCAGTGCGCCGGCGAGCCAGGTCCGGGCCGCCGCGGGCAGCGGCAGCGCCAGGGGCAGCAGTTGGTGTGCCAGCCACGGCAGCGCGAGCATGAAGATCGCGAAGAAGAGAACGGCATTGAGCAGCGACTTCGCCCAGAGGGCGGCGGTGCTTCGCGTCGTGCTCGGCCGGATCGCACGCTGCAAGGTTGCGCGTAGCGACATGGTCCCGCCTGTAGGCTGCGGGAGGAGGTGGCGGCTCGGGCCTAGCTCCCGCCGCAGGGGTTCGCCGGCGCGCACGGGTTGGCGGGGGCGCGCTGCTTGAGGTCGCTGCAGAGCGGCTTGCCGAGCGCCTGGGCGCCTTCATTCTTCCGCTTCCGCCACTCGCGCTTGATGCGGTCGAACTCCTCGGGGTCCCTCGCGGCGGCGGCTTTGTTGGCCTCGTACTTGTCGATCTCCTCCTGGGAGAACAGATCCTTCCTGCGCAGGCAGTCCTGGCTGGGCTTCTTCGCCGCGGGAGCAGCCGCCTCCACCGGCGGGGTCTTCTCGGCCTCCTGGGCCCCGGCCCCTGCGGGCACGAGCAGGGCCGCGAACACGGCGGCCGCGTGCAAGCGGGTCGCAACTTGTCGGATCACGTTTCGGTTCCTCCGTCGGCGCACGCTAGGGTCGGTGGATGATGAGGGCATGAAGGGCAGGCGTGCGCCCCGGCGCGGCCTTCGCCCACTGCCCGCGGGCTGCGCATCCCTGAAGGATCCAGACGCCCGGGCGTCCGGCCGATGAAAGGGCTGGAGACCCTCCATGCGCAGGCTCGCCCTCCTCCTCGCCTGGCTGCTGGTCGCGCCCGCCGCCGGCGCGGCCGCGATCGATGAAGCCGCCCTGCGGGACCTCCTCGGGGACTGGGATCGCTTCGACGCCATCGAAGCCATGGGCCCCGACGTGCTACCCGTGCTGGCGCGCATCTACCGGGACACGCCGGACCCCGAGGACCGGCGCACGATCGCCAACGTCTTCTACGGGCTGGGCTGGGAGTCGCCTGACGCCAAGCGCGCCCTGATGGCAGACGTGGAGACCGAGCACGTGAACCTGCGACTGTCGGTGCAATGGGCCCTCGGGCGGGTCAGCGCCGACGACGACGTGGTGCCGCTCCTGCTCGACATCATGCAGGACGACTCCAACGCCCTCTTCCGCGACAAGGCGGCCTGCGCGCTGGCGAGCGATCAGATCCACATCGATCCGGCGCAGCGCGCGCGGCTGCTCGCGGGTCTGATCGACGCCCTCGAGGACCCGAAGCCCCAGGTGCGCGACATCGCGTTGAAGGCGTTGCAGATCCACACGGGCCAGGACAAGGGCTTCCGACCCGGTGCGCCCGCGGCCGAGCGGGTGCTCGCAGTGGCGCGATGGCGAAGCTGGCTCGAAGACTACCGCGCGGCGTTGTAGGCCTGGCGGCCGCGCTCGCGCTGGCCGCTCCCGTGGCCTGGAGCGCGAGCTCCGGGATCCTGGTGCGCTACAGCTTCGACGACGACCGCATCGAGACCGGTCCGGACACCTTCGCGGTCTTCGAGAACGCCCAGGGGAGCGTCGCGCTCGCCAGCGCCTACCGCACGAGCGGCTACCACTCGCTGGCGATCCGCGAGGCCGCGGGGGACGGCGACTTCGCGGAGCTCCAGGGCTACTTCGCCGCGCGTCGCGAGGGCACCCTCTACGTCCACTTCGCCTTCCTGGTGGCGGATCCGCGCCAGGAGCTCAACATCGCCCTCGCGGGGCCCGCGGGCTTCCGCCTCGGAAAGAATGGCATCGCGGTCTGGCTGACCACCCGCGACGGCGTGCTGGCCCACGTCTCCGACAGCATCACGCACCGGCTCTTCCCGCTCGAGCCCTTCACCTGGTATCGCGTGGACCTGGCCTACGACATCGAGCGCGGAAGCTACGATCTCTCGCTGGCGGAGGAGCGCCAGCTCGAGCAGCGCGTCCACCTGCGCGATCAGCCGAACGCGGCCAGCCAGCCCGGCTCGGCCGTGGACAAGTTCTCCTTCATCGGGGATCTCCGGGACGTCTCGCAGGTCCGCTACTTCGTGGACGACGTGGTGATCGGGACCGACGCCGCCGTGGAGCAGCTCCCCTTCATCGCTCCCGGTCGGCGCACGCTCTTCGCCGAGATCTACCTCGCGGCCCAGGAGCGGATGCACGAGCGCATCACGTGCCTGCCGGCCCTGGGACCCGACGACTTCGGCATCCGCGCCGAGACGGCGCGCAGCTTGGCGGCGCGCCGCACGGCGCTCGCGGCCGCGCTGGAGGGGGCGGACCCCCCGCCGGTCGCGCCGCGGCCGGACGCGGCGAGTGAGCCTCCCGAAGACGAGCGCCTGCTCGAGGCCATGGCGCTCTGGGTCCGCGGCTGCCGGGCGCTCGCGGCGGGCGCCGCCACCACCGCACTCGAACGCTTCGACGCCGCCGCGGCCCGCGCACCCGAGGCTTCGCTCTACGCCGCATCCGCGGTGCTCGCCCTGGCGGCTGCGGGGGACCCGCAGGGGGCGGAGGCGCGCTGGAGCGCAGTGGCACGCGACTGGCGCGACGACCCTCGCACGCCCGTGGTGCTGGCGCTCCTGGGTCGCGCTCGGGGCGACCCGGAGGAGGCGGAGCGCTGGCTCCGTACTCAGGCCGAGTCCGCCGCCCGGAACGGGGACGGCCTGTCGAGCGCGCAGCAGCGCGTGGCCGAGGAGTACTTCCACGCGCTCCTGTGGAGCGAGCGCCGCGACGCCGCCGAGCGCTACGCCTACGCCATGGCGGGGCGCGCGACGCGCGACCCGGGGCAAGCGGCAGCCTGGTGGGAGCGCGCGGGCGATGCGGCCTTGTACCGCGACGACCTCGACACCGCGACCCGCCGCTACGAGCGGGCCGCGCGCCTCGCGCCGGAGCGCGCCAGCGTCCTCCTCAAGCTCTCCGATCTGCACTACGCCGCCGGCGATCTCGAGCGCGAGCGTGTCTACCGGGAGAAGATCTTCGGGACGCTTCGGCCCTGAAGGGCGCTGGGCCGCCGCGGGCGGCTAGCGCCGTCGCCGCACCCCGATCACGCTCAGCCCCCATGCTACGAGCAGGGCGGCGCTCGGCTCGGGCACCGCGGTCACCCGGAACGCGATGGCGTCGAGCCCGGGCAGCGTGCTGCCCACCTGGGTGACGACACCCGTCGTCGTGTCGATCGTCAGCAGGCTGAGGGAGCTGGCAGGCGTGCCGGTGGTCGCGGCGTCCGCGGCGAAGAGCGTCCCGGCATCGTCGAACGCCAGGGCGCCGAGGCGTCCGCCGGTGCTCGAGGCGAGGGGCAGGGTGCCCGTCGAGAGCCCCGTGATGGGATCGATCGTACGGAGCACGCCGCCCCGGCTCGAATCCGCGTTGCCGGCGGACCAGAGCACCCCGGAGGCGTCGAACGCCAGGCCCGAGCCGCGCGTGTCGAGGCCGGAGTCGGCCACCACGCTGGCCGCGCCCGTGGTGAGATCGAGGGTGACGAGATCGTCCTGGCCGCGTTCCGCCCAGCCGTAGAGGGTTCCGGCGGCGTCGAAGGCGATGTCTGCCACCGGCCCGAGGCCGTTGGGACCGACGAGGGTGCCGGCGCCGGTAGCCACGTCGATCGTGATCAGGCTATTGGCCGTCCCGAGGCTCATGTTGCCCGTGGTGCCGTAGAGCACGCCGGTGGTGGGATGGAAGGCCATCCCCGTCACCGCGAAGCCGATCGGGCCGACCGTCGAGACGCTTCCGCCCGTGGTCGGGTCGAGGATGGTGAGTGCGGTGTTCGGGTTGCCACCGGCCCCGTCGGCTCCGTAGAGGATGGCGGCGGCGTCGGCCGGGCCCGCGCCTGCCAGGACGGCGATCAGCAACAGGACCGGGAGTGCGGCGGGATTCTTCATCTCCTGGTGGAGTGGTCCCGGGGCTTCCGAAGTGGCGAATCCGGCGCCTGGAAACGGCGCCGGGGGGATCCCGGACTTCGAGCCCTGGCGACAGCGGGGGTCGCTGCCCCCGCTGGAGCTACGGCTGGGAGGCCGGCGGGCTCCGGTGGATCAGCCCGGCGGGCAGCCCGGTGCGGCGGGCGGCCTCCTGGAGCTTCGGCAGCGCGCACAGGGCCTGCTCGTAGTCCTTGCGGGCGGTATCGAGCTGCTGCGCCACCGGGCCTCCGGCCACACCCTCGCGGCGGGAATGGCGCATGCGCGTGTAGATTCCCTCTGCCCGCTGGAGCTCCATCCGGGTCTCCCCGATGCGCTCCTCCGCGTCGTGCAGCATCCGGCCCCAGGCGGCGAGGTCGGACGAGAGCGGGAGCTGGGGCGTCGGGACCACCAGCAGGTCGCAGGGGGTGGGTTCCCAGTGCCCCGCCGCCTGCACCTCGCCTACGGTCTGGCTGCTGCCCGTGTCGACCTGGTCGAGCGACGTGGTGCCCTCGCTCTCGAGTGCGTCCACCGCGGTCGTGCCTTCGACGAGATCGTCCGCAGTGTCCGTCGGCTGGTTCGACACCAGGTCGTCGACGCTGTCGGTCGCGCCCGGAGTATCGGCGCTGTCCAGGGGCGTCGTGCCGACCACGAGGTCGTCGGGGCCCGTCGCGCTCGCGGCGGGGGCCAGCCCCACCAACCCGACCAGTGCACAGACCGCAGTGGCAATTCGCATCCTCGAAACAGGCATTCGGAAGACCCCCCCGGCCTTCTCATCGGCTCGCCCCGGAAAAACTGAAGGGCGGCGCCGAGTCCCGGCGGCCGGCTGCGTGCGGGCTTCCGGTCTCAGCTCCAGAAGGCGGCGAGACGCTGGAGGGTCCAGAAGCTGGCGATGCCACCGATGGCGTAGGCCGGGATCTCGACCAGCCGGCCGGGCTCGCCCAGCATGCCTCGCACCAGGCCCCAGACCCCCAGCATCGCCGCCACGAAGGCGAGCTGTCCCAGCTCGACGCCCACGTTGAAGGCGAGCAGCGCCAGTGGAATGGCGTTCTGGGGCAGGCCCACGTCCGCCAGGGCCCCGGCGAAGCCCAGGCCGTGCAGCAGGCCGAACGTAAAGGCCACGAGCCAGGGGGCGCGTGCGGTCAGGCCCGGGTGACCGCGGCGGCCGTGCACGACCTCCGCGGCCACGAAGACGATGCTGAGCGCGATGGTCGCCTCGACGGGTGGCCCCGGGACGTGCAGCTGGCCGAGGGTCGCGGCGGCCAGGGTGAGGCTGTGGGCCAGGGTGAAGGCCGTGATGGTGGCGGCGAGCCGGCCCCAGCTCCGGATCAGGAGCAGCAGCGCCAGCACGAAGAGCAGGTGGTCGATGCCGAGCAGGATGTGCTCGATCCCGAGCCCGGTGTAGGTGCGGGCCACCTGGAGCCGGCTCGGTGCGGCCTCCACCAGGAGCGGGGGCGACGTCGGCTGAAGCCGCCCTATCTGGACGGCGCCGTCGGCCCGCTCGATCCGCACCAGGACGTCCGTCAGGGTGGCCGTGAGACCGTCCACTGCCAGGCTCCGGCCCGCGATCCCGCCTTCGCAGTGCACGCGCAAGCGCGTGACGCGGGCGCCCGGCGCGAGCTGGAAGCGAGGCTCACCCTGCTCCACGCAGTGGTCGGGCAGCACCGGCGTGAGCCGCAGCACGCGGTCGCCTCGCGTCGGCGCCTTGAAGAGGACGTCGAAGGTGTCCGGCGCGGTCTCGCGCAAGGCCAGGTAGGCCGGGCGTACCTCGTGGGCCGCGGCGCCGCCCGCCAGCAGCAGGGCGCCGACGACGAGGATCGGCAGGCGGCTCACGGCGGGGTCTGCTCGTCCGCCGGGCCCGCGGCGCCCTGCGGAGGCTCGGGCGTCTCGACCACCACCTCGTAGCCCGCGAGGAGCCGGGTGAAGATCGCCTCGTTCACCTCGCGGCGCCGGGCCGCGCGCCACTCGCTGCGGACCTCCTGCTCCACCTCCGCCAGCTTCGGCAGCCGTGGCTCGCTGCGCGCATGCACGAAGACCAGGTGCAGTCCGTAGCCGGACTCCAGCGGTCCCTGCCAGGCGCCCGGTGCGAGGGCCGCGGCGCCCTCCGCGAAGGGCGTGCCGTAGAGCCGCGCGATGCGATCGACGCCGAGGTCGTCGTACCGGCTCGCGCGCGGGAAGGGGTCGCCGTAGCCGGCGGGGTCTCCGTCGGGCGCCGCTGCCCGCAGCTCCGCGAGGATGCGCTGCGCGTCGGCCTCCGCCGTCTCGCCGCGACGGTCGCGGCTCACGTAGACGTGGCTCAGGCTGAGCCGCGCCGGCTCGCGGAAGCGGTCCGGGTGCTCCGCCAGGTAGGCCTCCAGCACGGCCGCGTCGGGCTCCTCCAGGTCGCCCAGGTCCTGGAACAGGAACTCCATCTTCTGGGCCAGGCGGCGGCGCACGATGGTGTCGTTGCGGTCGAGGCCGAGGGAGAGCGCCTCGCGGTACAGCACCTCCTCGCGCACCCGGCCGTCCACCAGGCCGCGCAGCTCCTCGGGCGTCGGCGGGCGACCCCAGCGCTTCGCCCACAGCTCAGCGAGCTGCGACACGTCCGCCGCGCTGACGACGATGCGCTTCTCTCCGACGGCGCCGTCGTCCCCGCCGAGCCAGCTGTAGAGCGCGAAGATCCCCACGCCCAGCAGCAGGAAGTGGTGCAGCGGCTCGCCGAGGATGCGCTTCAGCCAGGAGGGCATGATTCGGCGGCTGCGCCTACTTCGGCGGGAACTTCGCCAGGATCGCCTTCACGAACTCGCTGACGGTCTCGCTCATGTTCTCGCGGTCCCCGGTGGTGATGGCTCGCTCGGCCGTCCCGTGCCAGATCGGCCGCGCCAGGGCGACCTCGAGGATGTCGATCGCGAGCTGGCCCTCGGTGTAGCGGTGGGTGAGCACGTGGGCGCCGCCCCAGTGGGGGCTCCAGGCCCGGCCTCGAGCCATGCTGTGGCTGGGATAGCTGGTGACGCGGACCCCTTCCCGGGACCCGATCGTGAACGCCACCACGAAGTCCGGCCGGTCCGAAGGCTCCACGAAGGCGAAGCCCTTGTCCTCGAGGGTGGCTCGCGTCGCTTCCTTCAGGTGGCGCTCGATCATCGGATTCGCGGGCGGTCGGCCGCTGGCGACGATGACCGTGCGCTCGGCGATCCAGCTGAAGGTGCGGAAGCGGCTGAAGTCCACCGAGGCGTCGTAGTCGATTATCGGGTTGAGGGACGAGCAGCCCGCCAGCAGGAGCGACGCGACGACGAGGAGCTTTCGCATCAGAAGACCTCCGGGACCTCGTGCTCGAAGCTCAGCTCCTCCGGCGTTCCGGGCTTCTTCTTCTTTCGCTTGCCCGCCTCCGGGGGCTCGAAGTCCTGCTCCTCGTAGTCGAAGCGGCTCAGCAGGTGCGAGATGCAGTTCAGCCGCGCGCGGCGCTTGTCGTCGGCCTGCACCCGGTACCAGGGGGCGTGGTCGCTGTCCGTCGCGTCCAGCATGCGGGCGTAGGCGGCGGTGTAGTCCCACCAGCGCCGCCAGGACTCCACGTCCATGGGGCTGAGCTTCCAGTGGCGCATGGGATCCTCGATCCGCGCCAGGAAGCGCTGCTCCTGCACGTCCTGGCTCACGTCGAAGAAGTACTTGATCAGGTGGATGCCCGAGTCCACGACTTCCCGCTCGAAGGCGGGGGTTACCCGCAGGAAGCGCTCGTACTCGTCGTCGCTGCAGAAGCCCATCACCCGCTCGACGCCGGCCCGGTTGTACCAGCTCCGGTCGAACAGCACGACCTCGCCGGCCGCCGGAAAGTGGGCGATGTAGCGCTGCGCATAGAACTGGGTCTTCTCCCGGTCGCTCGGGGCGGGAAGCGCCACCACCCGGAAGGAGCGCGGGCTCACGCGCTCGGTGATGCGCTTGATGACGCCGCCCTTGCCGGCCGCATCGCGGCCCTCGAAGATGATGATGATCCGCTCGCCTTCCTTCTTGACCCACTCCTGGAGGTGGCAGAGCTCCACCTGGAGCTTGAGGAGCTCCTTGTCGAAGACCTTGCGGGGAATCTTCTTTCGCTTGCCGTTCTTGTCGCCGCTCATGGGTCGATCCTCAGGCTACCGCGCCTCCGAGAGCGCCCGGGTCACCAGGGCCTGGGCCTCTTCCAGCAGGAGCTGGAGATGCTCCGGGCCGCGGAAGCTCTCCGCGTAGACCTTGTAGATGTCCTCGGTGCCGGAAGGCCGGGCGGCGAACCAGCCGTTCCCGGTCACCACCTTGAGGCCGCCCAGGGCCGCGCCGTTCCCGGGGGCCTCGGTGAGGACGGCCACGATCTTCTCGCCGGCCAGCTCGCGCGCGGTCACCTGCTCGGCGCGCAGCTGCGACAGGACCCGCTTCTCGGCGGGGGTGGCGGGCGCGTCGATGCGCTCCGAGACCGGGCTGCCGTGCTCGGCCGCGATCTCGTCGTACAGCTCGGCGGGGTCCCGGTCGCTCACCGCCGCGATCTCCGCCGCCAGCAGGTCCAGCAGGATGCCGTCCTTGTCGGTGGTCCAGACCGTCCCGTCCTTGCGCAGGAAGCTGGCGCCGGCGCTCTCCTCGCCGGCGAAGCCGAGGCTCCCGTCGAGCAGCCCGTCCACGAACCACTTGAAGCCCACCGCCAGCTCCACGACCTCGCGTCCCAGGCTCGCGGCCACGCGGTCCAGGAGCGCCGTGGTGACGGCCGTCTTGCCGACCGCCGCCGTCGGGCTCCAGTCGGGCCGATGGGCGAACAGGTGGGCCACGGCCAGGGTCAGGTAGTGATTGGGGGGCAGGAGGCCCCCGGCCCGGGTGACGATGCCGTGGCGGTCGGAGTCCGTGTCGTTGCCGAAGGCGAGATCGAAGCGGTCCTTCAGCCCCAGCAGGCGCGCCATGGCCCAGGGCGACGAGCAGTCCATGCGGATGCGGCCGTCGTGGTCCAGGGGCATGAAGGCGAAGCGCGGGTCGACGCTCTCGTCCACCACGCGGAGGTCGAGTCCGTAGCGCTCCGCCAGCGGGCCCCAGTAGGCGACGTTCGCGCCGCCGAGCGGATCCACGCCCAGCACCAGGCCGGCGGAGCGGATCGCGTCGAAGTCGATGGCCGAGTCCAGGTCGGCGACGTAGCTGCCGACGTAGTCGTGGCGCCGGGTGCCCGAGGCGCGCAGGGCCTCGCCGAAGGAGACGCGGCGCACGTCGCCGCCACCGTCCGCCAGGATCTGATTGGCGCGCTCCTCGATCGCCTTCGTGGTCTCCGTGTCGGCCGGTCCCCCGCTGGGCGGGTTGTACTTGAAGCCGCCGTCCTCGGGCGGGTTGTGCGAGGGCGTGATGACGATGCCGTCGGCGAGCCCGTCGCTGCGCCCGCGGTTGTGGCACAGGATGGCGTGGGAGATCGCCGGCGTCGGCGTGTAGCCGTCCTCGGCGTCGATCCGGACCTCCACCGCGTGGGCGGCCAGCACCTCGAGCGCCGTCTCGAAAGCGGGCTCGGAGAGGGCGTGGGTGTCCTTGCCGAGGAAGAGCGGGCCGTCGATGCCCCGCTCGGCCCGCTGCTCGCAGATCGCCTGGGTCACGGCCAGGACGTGCGGTTCGTTGAAGCTCTCGCGCAGGGAGCAGCCCCGGTGCCCCGAGGTGCCGAAGGCGACGCGGTGCCCGGGCTCGGCGGGGTCGGGACGGCCCGTGTAGTATGCGGCGACGAGGCGCGGGATGTCGGCGAGATCCTGCGGCTCGGCCGGCTCTCCGGCTCGGGGGTGGCGGGTGGGGCTCATGGGTTCGTACGACCTTTGGGGCGGAAGAGTAGGGCGGCCGGCTCCGTCAGCAAGCGCGCCCTTCACCCGGGTGCGAACCTGACGACGCTGCCGGTGGCCCCTATCCTCCGATTCCCGCCACCCATCGGACGGAGCAGCCGTGACCCGATCCCTCGTTGCCATCGCACTCGCCGCGGTCGCCGTCGGCGCCTGCGCGTGCGAACGGGCGTCCGGACGCTTCGTCGCCGGGCAGGACGAGATTCTCCTCGAGCGCCGGCCGGACCCGGTCTACGACCAGCTCTATCCCTACTACGTGGAGCTCTGCGCGGTCAGCCAGTTCCGCTCCAAGACCAAGGGCACGGGAGGCGTGCCGGGCCACGCCGTCATGTACCTGAAGGGTGCCTGCAAGGACGAGACGGCGGCGTTTCCGCAGCTCCGCCGCTGCCGCCGGATCGCCACGGATCCGTACGACTCCGAGCACGGGGCCGGCGTCAGCGTGAACCGCTGGTTCCGGAACGTGAACTGGGTGGCGACCCCGGGCAACGCCTTGTTCTACGAGGGGAACCTCTCCCCCGGCGAGCGCCTGACCCAGGCCCACTTCGACGCCACCGTGCGCGACGTGGTCGCGGCGGACGTCTTCCGCGGCGTGGAGCTTCACGACTACCCGGCGAGCTCCGACGAGCGCTCGCTCGAGAACTTCATCGCGCACCACTCGCTGGCCACCGACTACGCGCTGCGCTTCGCCCGCACGGTCTTCTGTGCCCGGATGCCGGTCACCGAAGAGATGCTGGTAGAGGCCATGGACTTCCTCAACGAGCTGAATCGCGAGTTCGCCACGGGAGAGGCCGACTACGAGTGGAGCGGGTTCGCCGACAACTGCGTCCACACCCTGCGCAACGCGCTCGCCGCGGCCAGCATCTGGACGCCCACGTCGGTGCGCGTGGTCAAGCTGCGCCAGCTCTTCCACCTGGCGATTCCGGCCAACGAGTTCGTCAACCTGGCCCGGCTCGGCGCCGAAGGGCCTCTCGACGACTACGCAGAGGTGTACGGCGACAGCGTCCAGCGGGACGCCCTGATCGAGTTCGGATGGCTGCCCACCCGCCAGGGGGCGCTGGTCAAGACCCTGCCGGTGCACGCGGAGAACGACCTCTACGACACCGCCTTCCGCATGTTCGTGCTCCAGTCGCCCTTCCGTCAGGGCCAGGTGCGGGACAGCGTGCGGCTGCTCTCGGACCAGCGCTTCGTGGACGTGGGCGCCAACCTGCGCCACTTCGAGCAGGTCTACGCCGGGATCCTGGCGGAGCGCGACGAGGAGGGCTTCGGCCTGGCCAGCCTGCGGGGCGATCGCTACCGCCGCGTGCGACGCCGCTACTACAGCTACATCGAGACGCAGCAGGCGGAGGTCGCGGCCCTGTTGGCCCGGCTGCCCGCAGCCCTCGCGCGCGCGCCTCGCTGAGGCGGGCGGGGTGGCCCCGAAGCCGCATCTCGCGGCCGGACGGGGAAAGGCGCATACTGGGCGTGTGCCCCGCGGTGTAGGCTCCAGGGCGCGGAGGCGTGCGTGGCGGGCTCCCCCTATGTCCCGGATTACGAGGCTCTCCTCGACTCCGTGGACGGCATCGTCTGGGAAGCCGATCCCGATACCCTGGTCTTCCGCTTCGTCAGCCAGAAGGCGGAGCGTCTGCTCGGGTACCCCCGGGATCTGTGGCTGAAGGAGCCGGCGTTCTGGGTGGAGCACATCCACCCGGACGACCGCAACTGGGTCCCGGGCCTGTGCCGCCGCGAGACCCGGGCGCAGCGACCCCACGAGTTCGAGTACCGCATGATCGCGGCTGACGGGCGGGTCGTCTGGCTGCACGACATCTGCAGCGTCGGCGTCGAGCAGGGCCGGGTGGTGAGCCTGCGCGGGGTGATGGTCGACATCACCGCCCAGAAGCAGGCGGAGGAGGCGCTGCGCATCGCCTCCGAGCGCTTCCGCACCGTGGTGGGTCTCGCCCCGATCGTGATCTTCGCCCTGGACCGCGAGGGAGTCGTCGACCTCTGCGAGGGCAGTCTCCTCGCGCGGACCGGGCTCTCCTCCGATGTGATCGTCGGTCGCTCCATCGACGAGCTCGTCGCCGCGATCCCCGAGGCGGAGCAGGTGCTCGCGAACTGGCGCCGCGCCCTGGCGGGCGAGGAGTTCACGGTCCAAGAGGAGCTCCGCGGGGTCGTTGCCGAGACCAGCTACCGGACGCGCCGGGACAAGCAGGGCGAGCCGTGCGGGGTCCTCGGCCTCGTGGTGGACGTGACCGACCGGGTGCGTGCGGAGAAGGACCGCCGGGCGATCGAGAGCCAGATGCAGCACACCCAGAAGCTCGAGAGCCTGGGGGTGCTGGCCGGTGGTGTGGCCCACGACTTCAACAATCTGCTGATGGCTGTGCTGGGCAACGCGGACCTGGTGCTGGCGGATCTTCCGGGGAGCGGGCCGGCGCGCGGCAAGGTGGAGCGCATCCAGCGCGCCGCGCGAGCGGCGTCCCACCTGACCCAGCAGCTCCTTTCGTACGCCGGGACCGGCGAGCTCGACGCGCATCCCCTGGACCTCTCGTCGCTCGTCGCGGAGATGACGGATCTCCTGCTGGTCTCGATCTCGAAAAAGGCGGAGCTTCACTGCGACCTGGCCGACGGGCTGCCTCCGGTGGTGGCCGACGCCGCTCGCATGACCCAGGTGATCCTCAACCTGGTCGTCAACGCCTCGGACGCCCTCGGCGACGAGAGCGGGGAGATCCACGTGCGGACGGGCTTCTTCGAGGCGGACCGCGAGTGCGCGGCGCAGGCCCTCTTCCACGGGGACCTGGAGGAAGGGCCGTACCTCTTCCTCGACGTGAGCGACACCGGCGTCGGAATGGACGAGGCCACCCGCTCGCGCATCTTCGATCCGTTCTTTACGACGAAGTTCGTGGGGCGCGGTCTCGGCCTCGCCACCACCCTCGGGATCGTGCGCGGCCACGGGGGAACGGTGAGCGTCTACTCCGAGCCCGGAGAGGGCACCCGCTTCCGGGTCCTGCTGCCGTGCGCCATGGGAGCGACGGCGGTGCGGCGCACGCCCCCGGCGGCGGAGGTGAGCTGGAGAACGGGCGGCACGCTGCTGGTCGTGGACGACGAGCCGGACGTGCGGGAGATCGTTCAGGAGATGGCGGAGCGTCTGGGCTTCGAGGTGCACGCCGCCGCCTGCGGGAAGGATGCCCTCGCGTGGCTGCGGGGCCACGAGGGCCCGCTCGCCGCCGCGCTGCTCGACGTCACCATGCCGGACATGGGCGGGGACGCCGTCGCGCGGGAGCTGCGACGGATCCGGCCCGAGCTGCCCCTCGTCGTGATGAGCGGCTTCGACGAGGACCACGCCCGCACGAACCTGCTCGCGGACCTTCGGGTAGGCTACCTCCAGAAGCCCTTCGCCCGGAACGAGCTGGCGCGCGCGTTGCGGGACGTCCTGCCCGACCCCTGAGCTAGGGCGCCGGCGGCGGGGCCGCGACGTTCGGCGGCAGGACCGTGACCTGCGCCCGCCGGTTCATGGTGCGCCCGTCGGCCGAGCTGTTGGCCTCGACCGGTCCCAGCGAGCCGTGCCAGCGGGTGGTGATCCGAGCCGGGTTCACGCCGTTGGCCACCAGGTAGCGCTCCACGGCCTCGGCGCGCTCGCGCGAGACGGTCTCGTTGGCGGATTCGGGCCCGATGGCGTCGGCGTAGCCCTCGACCAGGACGTCGCGGTTCGGGTTGGCGATCAGGAAGCCGGCCAGCCTCGAGAGCTTGCGCGTCGCCTCGGGCTTGAGCTCCGTCTGGTTGAAGTCGAAGTGCACGCCGCCGAGCGCGAGCACGTCGCCGCGCTCGGTCTGGCGCGCCTCCAGCTCGTCGAGCTCGCGGGCCTGGGCCTCGTACTTCAGGGCCGTGGCGGTCGCGACGTCGGCCTCGGCGGTGCGGGCCTCGAGCCGCAGGCTCGGCCGCTGCTGCGCCAGCTCGCGGGCCTTGCGGTTGGCCGCCTGGGTCTCGGCGGTCAGGTGCGCGATCCGGATCCGCGTGTCCGCCAGGTACGTGTAGTGGGCCACCAGCGTCTCGTCGCGGTCGCGGTTGGCCTGCTCCGCGGCCTGGATGTCCTTCTCCGCCTCCAGGAGCTGGAGCGAGTTCTTGACGTCGATCAGCGGGTCCTCCAGCGCGGCGTTGTAGCTGCGCTTCACGCGCTCGATCTCGGGGTTCGGCTTCGTGTTGGCGCAGGCGAGCGCCAGCAGCACGACCACGAAGAGAGAGATCCGCTGCATCAGAATCGCCTCCGGCGCTCGGCCTCTTCGCGCAGTTCCTTCAGGACCGCTTCCGAATCCGCAAGCTGGGCCTTGGCCACGCGGTTGCGGGTCAGGGCGTCGGCCAGGGCCGCCTCCACCGCCACCTGCTCGGCGAGGCGCTGCGCCTCGTCGTACTCCTTCTCGCGCTGGTAGCCCTGGGCCCGGGCCAGCTTCTCGTCGGCGCTGCGCATCAGCGCTGCGGCCTCCGTGTCGGCTCCCTGCTCGCGCGCCTGGCGGAGCGAATAGTCGGCCTGGGCGATGGCCTGCTGGGACGGCCCCGGCTTGGCGCACCCGATGGCCAGGAAGAACCCGGCGAGAGCGATGGCGACGACGGATCGCATGCGGCGCCTCCTTTCGGGCCCGGACCGTAGCGCACCCCACCCCCCGATCGACGCCCCACCGCCAGCCCGCGCCCCGGGGGAGATCAGAGGGAACGCCCCCCCGCTCGTTCGCTTGTTGGGTGCGTACAGCGGGGGGGAGCTTCGGCCGATATCGTCTGTGGGGCTGGACGGGAAGGGGAGGTGGGCGTCATCACACCCGCATGCGGGCGGCGCGCGCGCGTCGTGGCGTGCGCCGTCGCGCTCGCGTTGCCGCTCGGCTGCGCGCGCCTGCCGGGGGCGCCGGGGCCTCTCCACAAGGAAGCGGGGTCCGCCGTGCGTTTGGAGCCGGAGCCGCCCGAGGCGGTGGTGCGCGCCGCGGCCACGCCGCGCGCCCTGGCCCGCGGCGATCTCGACGGCGACGGCCGCTCCGAGTGGGTCGTCGGACGTCCCGCGCGCGGCGGGATCGAAGTGCGCGACGATTCCGGCCGCCTGCGATTCGCGCGCGAGGACGTGGACGTGCGTCAGGTGGCGCTGATCGAGGCGAATGGCGACGCCGCGGAGCGCATCGTGCACACGAACCGCCAGGGGGCGTTCGTGGTGCGCGACGCGCAGGGCCGTACGCTGCGGCGCTTCGAGACCGGCGCGGCGGCGCGTTACTTCGCGGTCGTGGCCTGGCCGGAGCCCGCGGCTCCGCCGCTCCTGGTGCAGCGTTGCGAGCAGGCGGTCGAGCTGTGGGACCTCGGCGGCCGGCGCCGCGCCCGTCTTTCCGCCGGTGTCTGGAACGAGTCCGAGCCGCTGGAGGCGGTGGCCTTCGCGCCGACTGCCGGCGCGCGTCCGTGGCTCGGCGTGCTCGACGTCTTCGAGGCGGACGGGCTTGCCGTGCTCTCGGTCTTCGACGCGCAGGGAAGACTCGTCGTCGACGACGTCCTCTGGGGAGCCTGCCGGAGGCTCGAGGCGGAGCGCGGCGAGGGGGATGCCGCGCAGGCCTTGCGCGTGGGCTGCGGCGGGCACGCCTGGCGCTACACGGCGGGGTCGGTCACCGCGCCGGCCCCGGTGCGGTCGCTGGCCGCGGTGCGGCGCGAGGGCGACGCCTTCGGCCCGCTGCGCTTCGGCGACTCCGAATCCGAGCTGCGCCGGCGTCAGCGCCTGCTCCCGGGACACCGTTGCCGCGGCGCCCGCTGTCAGACCAGCCTGGTCCGGATCGGGAGCCACGACTTCGTGCTGGCGCCGCAGCTCGAGGGCGGCCGGCTCGCCGGCGTGTTGCTGGTGGACCTGCCGACCCCCGAGGCCGACTACCGCGGGCGCACGCGCGCGGGCTGGCGGGACCTGGTGCGCCGGGTCGAGGCGCAAGAGGGCGCGCCTCGTTCCAGGACCGGCTTCCCGGCAGCGGCCGCCGTGCGCGCCGCGGACCTGCGCGACGGCTGGCGCACCGTCGTGACCCACCGCTGGCGCGGACGCGAGCGGGAGGTGGAGCTCGGGGTGCTCACCGTGGACGGCCACGGTCCGCTCCAGTTCGCGTCCTACGCCCTCATCTCGCCGGCGGTCGCGGCGACCGACGCGCTGCCGGCGGTGCCGGCGCCGTGAGCGAGGCGGTCCGGCTGGCCCGCCTGGAGCGCCACCTCCAGGGCGTGCGCGAGGCCCCCATGCGCCGCGAGAAGCTGCTCGAGGCGCTCGAGGCCCGCTCGCCCGAGGAGGCCTACGCGCTGGTGGCGGCCGTCCTCCACCGGCGTGAGGCCAACGCGCCCAGCCTCCCGACCCTGCGCCGCTGTCTGGAGGACGTCCTCGCCCGGGGCGGCGCGCGCCGCGGGCTCGGCTACACGCTGCGCGCGGCGCTCTACGCCGAGGCCGCCGGCGCGGAGGACGAGCGCGTGATGCGGCTGCTGCGCTCGCCGGACTCGCTGGAGCAGCTGGCCGAGCCCGGCTCTCAGCTCCCGCCCGCCGTAGCCGAGATCCCGCTCGGCGTGCGCCGCTCCCTGGCCCGCGGTCTCGATCGCGACCTGCTGGAGCGCCTGCTCCTGGACGGCGATCCGGTGGTGATCGGGCACCTGCTCGAGAACCCGCGCATCACCGAGGAGCACGTGGTGCGGATCGCGGCCCGCCGCCCGGTGGCCGCGAGCACCCTGGAGCAGGTGGCCGGGTGCCAGCGCTTCATCGATCGCCCCCGGGTGCGCCGGGCCCTGGCGCGCAACCCCTACTGCCCCACCGACGTGGCGGTGCGCATGCTCGCCGGCCTGCCCGCCGGCGACCTCCGCGCCATCGAGCGCGACGAGACCCTGCACGCGTCGGTGCGGCAGCAGGCCGCAGACGAGCGCGCGCGCCGCGACCCCGCGGCGGGCTGACGCCTCAGGCGTCGGCGCTGGAGTCCGACAGGCCGGCGATGTGGCGGCCGACGAGGCCCGCCACCAGCACCGCCAGGTAGAGCTGGCCGGTCACCGCCTCCAGGTAGGCCAGGGTGCGCGCCACTGGGTGGATCGGCAGGATGTCGCCGTAGCCGAGGGTCGTGAGGGTCACGAAGCTGTAGTAGAGGAAGTGCTCCATGGGATCGGACGCCTGCGGGCCGGCGTAGTGGAAGGCGTTGGGATCGAAGGACTCGACGAGCGTGAACAGGGCCGCCCACATCACCCCGAAGAGCAGGAAGATGCAGAGCGCGCCCACCACCCGGTTGAACGTGATGCTCGACGGCCGGACCACCACCTCGTCCAGCGTGGCTCCGATCGCGAGCGCACAGAAACCGACGATCGCCGCCAGGTCCACGAGCCGCAGAGGCTCCCACCCCGTGTAGAGGTAGCCACCCGACGTGAGGAGCGCGACGGCCGCCAGGGCGAGGCCGGTTCGGAACACGGCCGGGCGCTCGCGCCGCAGGCTCCAGGCGCCCGACACCAGGATCGCCGTGAAGGCGAGCTGTATCGCGGCTCCGCCGCGCTCGAACAGGGTCAGCCAGGGCTCGATCGCCAGCACGAAGACCAGGCCCGCGAACAGGTAGTAGAAGTTGTTGCGCTCCACGCTGGATCCCCCCTCTGGTGCCCACGCTCTCGCCGCGTGGGTCCGACGAATCGGTGGCACATCCACGCCTCCGATGGCAAATCCGCCGTGCCAGGTCGGTCCCCCGACACCCGACGGCGTGGTAGAATTCGCACGCTCACGAAGGAGGGCATCCATGAGGGGGAATCGCACCGTTCTCGCCGCTGCCGGGCTCGCGCTCTTGCTGGCACCTGCGGCTGCACTGGCCCAGGCGCAGCCGCGGGACGAGGTCGTCCGCCAGCCGGGCCAGACCCAGGAGTGGGATCAGGCCGCCGTGACGGCGCTGGCCGGCAAGTTCGCGGACGAGATCAAGACTGCCCGGGCAGAAGCGCGCAAGCTTCCCAAGCCGAGCGTCGGCAGCATGCAGACCCGCGCCCATTGGGAAATGATGGACCTGCTGCGCATCCTCGAGCGCGAGTCGAATCGGCTCTACCGGGCCCTCGGCGAAGGCACCGGCCACGACGAGCTGCTGCCGGCGTACAGCCGCATGTGGGTCAACGTCCGCAACGCCCAGCGGGAGGCGCGGCGGCTGATGATTCCGAAGGACGTCGACCAGCACCTCGAGGCCGCCGGCAAGACACTGGTCGAGCTCGACACCTACTTCGACTAGCCCGGTCTACTCGGGTCCGGCGCACTGGCGGTAGACCGAGACCGCGATCAGCATCAGGATCCAGAGCAGGCCGATGCCGCGCGAGAACCCGCTGCGGGGTACGGCCTCCTCCTCCTCGATCGCGTCGCCTCCCGCGCGCTCGTGGCGCAGGATCACCTCCTGGAGCGACTCGGGCGCCCGGCCCGACAGCGCGACGGCACCCGACTCGATCATCGGGCCTCCGCAGTGCATGCAGCGCCGGGTACCGAGCGGAGCCGAGACGTCGCAGGTCGGGCAGCGGACCTCGTAGGCGGACGATTTCTTCATGGCAGGAGCAGCACCTTGCCCGTGGTGGCGCGTCCCTCGAGGGCGCGGTGCGCGTCGGCGGCCTTCTCCAGCGGAAAGGTCGCCCCGATGCGCACCGCGAGCGAGCCCGCCGCCACCGCCTCGAGGACCCGACCGGCCCGCTCCTCGAGCTCGGATCGCGTGGCCGTGTAGTGGGCCAGCGAGGGGCGCGTGACGAAGAGTGAGCCCATGCTGTTGAGTCGTCCCAGGTCGAAGGGCGGGACCGGGCCGCTGGCCTGGCCGTAGAGCACCAGGAGTCCCCGGGGTCGCAGGCAGGCCAGGCTGCCCTCGAAGGTGGCCTGGCCGACGGCGTCGTAGGCCACGTGGCAGCCGGCGCCGTCGGTCAGCCGTCGGACCTCCGGGGCGAAGTCGACCTCGTCGTAACGGATCACGTGGTCGGCCCCGGCGCCCTGGGCCAGGGTCGCCTTCTCGGCGCTGGAGCAGGTACCGAGCACGACTGCGCCCGCCCGCTTCAGGGTCTGGATCAAGAGCAGGCCGACGCCCCCCGCCGCCGCGTGCACCAGCGCCACGTCGCCGGGCCGGGTCTCGCGGATGGCCTGCACCAGGTAGTCCGCCGTCATGCCCTGGAGCATCACCGCCGCGGCCTGCTCCAGCTCCACGCCCGCGGGCACGCGCACGAGCTGGGCTGCGGGCGCCAGCAGCGACTCGGCGTAGGAGCCCGGGGCGGTGGCCCACGCCACCCGGTCCCCGGGCGAGAGGCCCTCGACGTCGGGACCCACGGCCTCGACCTCCCCGGCACCCTCGAGGCCGGCCACGAAGGGGACGGGGCGGGGGTAGAGCCCCGTGCGGAAGTAGACGTCGATGTAGTTCACGCCCGCGGCGGCCACCCGCACGCGCGCCTGGCCCGGCCCGGGATCGCCCGGCTCGTGGGGCTCGAAGCGCAGGACGTCCGGCCCGCCGTTCTCGTGCACCTGGATGGCCTGGGGCATGGGCGGAGTGTAGCCCGGGCCGCAGCGCTGCGAGGGTCCCTACGCCTTGGGCGTCTTGCGCTTGGAGCCGCCGAGATCGAGCGCGCCTTCGTACAGGCGCTCCAGCAGGGCGCTGGCCTCGGGGCCGGCGTCCAGGAAGCGGATCGCCATGCCGAGCTGGCGGGTATTGAAGGCGGGGCCCACGTTGGTGGAGACCACCTCGCCCGGGATTTCCACCTCGGTGCCGTCGTCCTTCAGACGCAGGCGAAGCTGGATGCGGGTTCCGATCGGCGGGGGAAAGGCGGTGTTGATGAAGACGCCGCCCCGGGACAGGTTGGTCATCAGGCAGCCTTGGAGCTCGCCGGCGGACTCGAAGTTCACCCGCAGCCGGATCGGCACGGTGACCGACTCGCGCATCGCGAGCTTCTCGTCGGGCACGTCCGGGGAGAAGGTCCGGTTGAGCTGCTGCTTCAGCTCGCTCCAGCGCTGCAGGTCGTTCAGGGAGAGCCCCGCAGCCTTGCGCTTCTTGTCGAGGCGCAACCACTCCCGGAATAACGCCGCCGTCTTCGGGTTCTTCACCCTGCACGCATCGGTCTTTCCGCCTGGAGGGTTGAGACGGGGGCTCTCCTGCCAGCGCAGGCAGCGGCAGCTCGGGAGCATTCCCGCAGGGGGCGTTGACACGGGAATCTGGACAAGGGGAGTCGCGCCGGGCCATGCTGGGCCGCATGCCGGGTCCCGACGTCGACCCCGTGACCGCCGAGGTGATTCGCTGGCGTGGATTGCCGGGAGCGCGCTACGGGAAGCGGCTGACCGCGCCGGCGTCGGTCTTCACCTACCAGGTGGGCATGAAGTACCCGATGCCCGGGCTGCGCGTGGAGCGGCGGCGGGGG
The DNA here is from genome assembly GCA_947259215.1 of uncultured delta proteobacterium. GTDB lineage: Bacteria > Myxococcota_A > UBA9160 > UBA9160 > JAFDET01 > CAMYLJ01. The sequence goes on along the minus strand of CAMYLJ010000052.1, from coordinate 1,374 downwards.
CCGGAGGCGGGCGTCCCGCGGTGAAGCTCGCCCTCTCGCTCGGGATGCTGCATCCGCGCGCCTTCCTCGAGGTGACCGAGGAAGCGGACCGTCTCGGCTTCGAGTCGATCTGGCTGCCGGAGCACCTGATCTTCCCGGTCGACATGGCCGGGTCGCCGCATCCGGGGGACGACCACCCGCCGGTGCCGCCCTCCACGCCGGTCTTCGACGCCTTCGCGTACCTCTCGTTCCTGGCGGGCCGCACGGGTCGTATCCGGCTCGGCACGAACGTCTACCTGCTCGGGCTGCGGCATCCCTTCGTGGCCGCGCGGGCGGTGCAGACCCTGGACCTCGTCTCGGGCGGGCGGGCGGAGGTGGGCGTGGGCGCGGGCTGGCTGCGCGCGGAGTGGACTGCGGCGGGGCTCGACCCGCGCACCCGCGGCCGCCGCCTCGATGAGGCGCTCGGCGTCTGCCGGCGGCTCTGGACCGAGGAGGTGGTGGAGCACCACGGCGAGTTCTTCGACTTCGGCCCCGTGATGTTCGAGCCCAAGCCCGTCCAGAAGCCGCATCCGCCCATCCACGTGGGCGGCGAGTCCCCGGCCGCGCTGCGACGCGCTGCCCGGCTCGGCGACGGCTGGTACGGCCTCGGGCACACCCCCGCGTCCGCCCGGGCCCGGGTGGACGAGGGCGCGGCCCACGCCTACCAGTCACTCGGCTACTACGCGCTGCTCGCGATCGCGTTCATCACGGCCCTGCGCATCGTCGACATCCCGCTGACCGCCTTCGCGGTGGTCGGCGGCGCCCTCGCCATCGGTGTCGGCTTCGGCAGCCAGAACGTGGTCAACAACTTCATCAGCGGCCTGATCCTGCTGGCCGAGCGTCCGATCAAGCGCGGGGACCTCGTGGAGCTGGAGGGCACCTACGGAAACGTCGAGCGGATCGGACTGCGCAGCACGCGCGTCCGTACGGGTGACAACATTCACGTCATCGTGCCGAACTCCGCCTTCCTCGAGAACCGCGTCGTCAACTGGACGCACAACGATCGGCAGGTGCGCATCAGGATCACGGTCGGCGTGGTATACGGATCCCCCACGCGACAGGTGGAGAAGCTCTTCCGACAGGCCATCGACGAGAATCCCAAGGTCCACGATCGGCCGGAGCCGATCGTGCTGTTCAACGAGTTCGGCGACAACTCGCTGAACTTCGAGGCCCGCTTCTGGGTGAACATTCGCAGCCTGCTGGAGCGCCTGCGCATCGAGAGCGAGATCCGCTACCGGATCGACGACCTGTTCCGCGAGGCGGGCATCGTGATCGCGTTCCCGCAGCGCGACGTCCACCTCGATGTGGTGTCTCCGATTCCCGTCCGCTTGCTGAACGGACACGACGAGAGGGAGG
>CAMYLJ010000051.1 GCA_947259215.1 uncultured delta proteobacterium | reverse complement strand
CTCGACAACTCATGGCTGATCGCCTTCGGGCTGGTCGCGGTCCTCGTGCTCCTCGTCCTGGCGCAGCAGGCCGAGGCGCGCTCCGGCGTCGTCACGGGAGGGATCACGAGCGAGGCAGCCGCCGTCGTCACATTCTTCCTGGGCGCCCTGGTCATGTACGGCGCTTTCGAAATCGCCATCGCCCTGACGGTCGCGACCATGGTGATCCTCTCCCAGAAGGAGCGGCTCGCCGGCTTTCGCAAACGGGTGGAGCGTTACGAACTCGACGCCACGGTCAAACTGCTGATCATCACCTTCATCGTGCTCCCGGTGCTGCCCCGATCCTCGCTCGACGGCTTCCTCACGCTCCCGATGGGCACGGTGGAAGCAGTCGAGCCCCTTGCGCGCACGCTCCGCATCGCGGTGGTTCCGGGCTCGGACTACGAGGTGGGCCAGCGGGTGGCCGTCTACGGCCCCTCGGGCGTGTCGCTCGGCACGCTGGCCGTCGAGCGAGCCACGCCCTTCAGCGTGAAAGGCGTCTACGACGGCGACTTCGTGCAGCGTCTGGAGCCCGGCACCTGGGTGCGCACGCATCTGGGGCTGGAGTTCCCCTACGTCATGCTTGCGGCCGTACAGCCCTACCGGGTCTGGCTGATCGTGGTCCTGGTCTCCTTCATCAGCTTCGTGGGCTACGTGCTGGTGAGGGTGCTCGGCGCCGAGGCCGGCATCGGGCTCACGGGCCTGATCGGAGGACTGGCTTCCAGCACCGCCACCACGTTGAGCTTCGCGCGCCGCAGCAAGGAGTCGCCGCGATTCAACCGACAGTTCGCCGTGGCGGTGGTTCTGGCCTCGACCATCATGCTACCCCGGCTCCTGGTGCAGATCGCCGTAGTCAACCAGGCGATGATGCGGCGGGCGGCGGTCCCCATCCTGGCGATGCTCGCCGCGGGCGTCGTCGTGGCGGTCTTCTACTACGCACGTTCGCGCGGAGGCGGGGCCGAGGGGCAGGCGCTCAGCCTCGACAACCCGTTCAGCCTGAAGTCCGCCCTGACCTTCGCCGGGGTCTTCTCCGCGACGCTGATGCTGACCCGGCTCGCAATCGAATACCTCGGAAGCGCGTGGCTCCCGCTGGTTTCGCTGGTAAGCGGCCTCACCGACGCCGACGCCATCGCCTTTTCCCTCTCGAACGCCCAGCAGGCGGGTCTCATCAGCCTCGACTGGGCGGCTTTCAATCTGGTCCTCGGGGCACTATCCAACACGTTCATGAAGCTGCTTCTGGTATTCGGGCTGGGTGACCGCGGCCTCTTCAAGAACCTGCTCGCGGCCTTCCTGGTGATCGGCGCGGTCGGCATAGCGACCATTCTCCTGTACTACGACCTGCGCCCGGCCCCCTGAGCGGGCCCGTCTGTCCGGAATGGCGGGAATCGGAGCAAGGTCAGATGATCTGCTCTAGCTGCCGAGCCGCCCCTCCCTTGGGCGGCGCGAGGCGCTTCATGGACGGCACGGGACACCTTGCTCGCTATGCGAGCTCGAGCGTATGCCCGAACGCGGTCCCGCGCGCCGGCGTCGACAGCTCGAGCCAACCCGGTTCGGCCTCGTGACGGACCCGCACGACAACGGCCGTCGCGTCCGTCGCGGGGTTCCGTCGATGCGCGGCGCTCACGATCCGGCTGGCCAGCAGTCGTGGCGAGAGTTCTCCAGCGACACGAACGATCGCCTCGTCCTGAATGACCTCCTCGGCGCCGTCCGTGCACAGGACGATCGTGTCGCCAGGCTTCAGATCGAGAGCGAAGACGTCGAAATCGACGTCCGCTCCCCCGCCGTTCGAGGCCGCGGCCGTCAGCTCGTGATCGACCGTCAGCTGGTGTGCCCGATCGCGTCGTATGAGGTAGGCGCGGCTGTCGCCCCAGTGACCGATCACGCCCCGGTTCCCGTGCATCAGCAGCATGGTGACGGTGGTGGCCAACCCATGGAGTTCGGGATCGCTCGGGTCGGCGTCCGCCACAGCCGCCATGGCGTAAGCCATCGCCTTGTCCACGACCGCCTGCGCGACCCGACCGCCTCTCAGCTCCAGGTCCGCGCCGGCCCGCTCCACGAACTCTTCCAGCGCTTCGGTAGCAACTTGCGCGGCGAGCTCGCCCGCCGGCGCCTGGCTTGCTCCGTCACATACGACGTACAGACCCAGGCCCTCCTCCACGAGGAAGGCGTCCTCATTGTGAAATGCGTCACCGCCTGCGCGGGACGCGCCGCTTCCTTCTGTGTCCATCTCTTGCTCCGGCCCGAGCAGCTCTTCCGTCCGGGCAGCCTTGGTTCGATCACGCGGCACTCGCCCCGCTTCCCGGAGGAGAAGCTCAGGCTCGCGGATCCTCCCACAACTCCAGGCTACACCCATCGGGGAGCACCTGGCGCGCCTTCAGCTGGACGCGCCACACGCAGGCGGGCCTGTCGCCGATGTAGAAGATCACGTCGAACCGGTCCCGGCTCCCCTCCACGGACCGAACCCGCCAGGCCCGCGCGCTCCCCGTGCCAGCCTGGGTCCGGCGTTCGGCCTCGCCGGTCACTCCGCCGGCGTCACCGAACATCTGCTCCAACACGAGGGTCAGGGCACGCGCGTGCCGGGGCGCGGCAGCGCCCTCCTCCGCCCGCGCCGGGGCGGCGATCAGCAAGGCAGAAGCGAAGAGCGCCACCGCAAGAGCTGCCTGCAGCGGACGCAGCCGACCCGTGAACCGTTGTTCCATCATGTCTCCAGCGAGCGTTTGTGTTCGCACGGCCAGGTTCCCCCACCTCGATCGAGCGAATGGCGAGCGCCCTGGCTTCTCGCACTCTCGCACGAGCGGCGCCTCGGCGTGATCGTAGCAGCGTCCAAGGAGTCCGCTGGCGACGTGCAATCTTCGCGGAATCAGCCGAAAGAAGTCCCGGCGAGCACCCGATGCGATGCAGGGAGATCCCTTTGCGAGCGGCGGAGTCCTCGACCGTGCGCCGCGAGGCGGGATCGCGGAGCACGGTCGTGCTCCTGGCGTACTCGAGGCGACGGCGCTCCGGGCCTCGCCCCCCTCAATCGGCGTTCGCGGCTTGCTTCGATCGGACCGACAACACGACCTGCGCAGGCTCGACCGAGACGACTTCGAGCCCTTGCGGGGTCCGTATGCTCTCCGGTGCGATCCGGAAGGTCCGTCGGCCCAGCTTGACCAGGAACGCGTCGATCCGGGCCTCCACGTCATCACGCGAGCGGAAGAAGAGGTCGCGACGCAGCCCGCTCAGCGTCACCGTTACCGTCGCCGGCTCGATCGTCTCGAGCGCGTAGCCCTCAGGCAGCTTCTCGACCACCACGGGGGCCGTGCGGACCACCTCTTCGACGGTCGATCCGGGAACGCGCACCAGCCACAGTGTGGCGGCCAGGGGGAGTGCCAGCAGGGCCTCGCGCCAATGGCCCGCCACAGATCGCCAGCTCATGCCTCCGTCGACGGATCGTGGCGACGTGGAACGATCGAACGCCTCGAGCTCCGCAAGCAGCATCTCCGGCCGATCGAGCACCCGCAGGTGACCATCCCTGGCGACGGAGACGGTCCCGCGCTCCTCCGATACGACGACGCACAGGCAGTCGGTGCGCTCCGCCAGTCCCAGGCCGGCCGCGTGCCGCGTGCCACCCGGACCGATCTCCCGTTGGTTGGCGGAGAGTGGCAGATGCAGCGCGAATCGCGCGACCTGATCGCCCCCCACCAGAACGGCGCCGTCGTGCCCGGGCGAGCCCGGGTCGAACAGGCTCAGCAGCAGCGGCTCGCTGATCACGGCGTTCAGCTCGATGCCTCCCTCGACATGACGATCGAGCGGGTCGCGTCCCGGCAGCACGATGAGCGCTCCGGTCCGGCTGGCGGCCATCCGTTCGACCGATCGGACCAGCACGTTCGTCGCGGAGGAGGAAGGCAGGATTGTCGGCCGACGCAGGCTCCAGACGGCGATCCGCTCGAAGAGCCGCCGCAGATCCTCCTGGAAGACCACCACCACGATGATCACGAGGACGGCGAAGAAGCCCTGGAAGATCCACGCGGTGAGCTGGAGACCCGCGAGCTGCGCGAGCAGGTAGACCGCCCCGACGATCAGCAGCCCCAGCAGCGCCAGCCGGGCGCGGGCGCGTCGCAGCCAGATGAGCAGCGCAAAGACGACCCCCGCCACGGCGACGACGTCGATCACGTCCCTGAGGTCGACCGGAAACGCGTCGAGAATCGAATCTTCCCTCGTGTGCGACTCTGCGAGCCAGCAGGTCCGTAGCCGGACGAACGACGGGATGGTAGGGTCGGCTTCCCGAGTGTCGAGGGGGCGACCGCGTTCCGCCGGGGTGCGCCGATCGAACCGGACCCGCCTGAACGGCGTCGTTTCGGGCTTCCGCGTGATCGGCCTCGCCGCGACCCTCGGGTTCGTCAATGCCGGGCTCCTCACCCCGGCACAGGCGATGGCCGTGATCTGCGGCAGCAACATCCGCAGGACGAGGACGGCGCTCCGACCCGCTGTCCGGCGCGGCCCGCCGTGCCATCGGAACCGCAGGCTCCGATCGGACGTAGGGCGATCCGACTGGTTGCCAGATCCCGAGCGCTGGAACGGTTCTCGCAGCCCCCGGTGCTGGCACGGCGTTTGCTGTGCAGAAAGAGTGCGCTCCCAGGGGGTGCAGTGCCCGCGCGGTGCGTGCGCCCGCCGGGGAGATGAGGCGCAGACACGCCACGTCGAGGAGACCACGAGCATGGCGAACCCCAACGAATGGATGCCGGCAGTGCGCCGGTGGGACCCCTTCGGTGACCTGGACGTCTTCAAGCCTTCCCTCTTCCGGCGGCTGCTGAGCGAGTCGTGGGGCGATGCTCCTGCCGCAGGTTCGGCGGAGACGGCTCTTCCTGTGATCGACGTGGGCGAGAACGAGAAGTCCTACGTCGTGACAGCCGAGCTACCGGGCTGCAAGCTCGAGGACATCTCGGTGCAGCTCGAGCACGGTGCGCTCACCATCCGCGGCGAGAAGAGGAGCGGGCGATCCGGCGAGAAGGAGCAGCTGCGCTGGACCGAACGCAGCTTCGGAAGCTTCCACCGCTCCTTCCGCCTTCCCGCAGACGCCTCCGAAGGCGGCGTGGAGGCCTCGTTCCGAGACGGCGTCCTGACCGTGGAGATCGCCAAGAGCAAGCCGCGCGAGCCCACGATCGTCCGCATCAAGACCTGAGGACGTGCGTGGGAATCTACGTGAGGAAGGTTCGGCAGACCACGGGCTGCGCGGGACTGATCGGCCTACTGGCTTTCCAGACCTGCGAATCGACCGGCGAGTATCTCGAGGAGGTGGGCGAAGCGGTCGAGTGCGGGGCCGGATTTCAAAATGAGGACGCCTTCCTCGTCCACGAGGGGGAAGCGGCGGACGCCTCCGCGTTTCCCCGCTAGCATGACCGCTTGAGCGGACACAAGGAAATGAGCCAGACCGAAGGGCGCCAGCAGATCGCGACCTCCGTTCCCCGTGGCTTGGAGTCCGAGCCGGACGATCCCTCTCCGCCGCGCGTCGTCATCGGCGAGGTTCACCCGAGCGTCGATGCCGGCCGCTATGACGTCAAGCGCGTCGTAGGCGAGCGCGTGGAGGTGTGGGCGACGCCCTTCGCCGAAGGGCACGACCGGCTCCGGGCGTCGTTGCGCTTCCGCGCCGGCTCCGGCGCCGCCTGGCGCGAGACTCCGCTCGAGCCCCTCCGAACCGGAACCTGGGGCGGCGCCTTCGAGGTCGACTCGCTCGGCCGCTGGGAGTATGAGATCGAGGCCTGGATCGACGCCTTCGCGACCTGGCGCGAGGGACTCGCCAAGAAGTCAGAGGCGGGGCTCGATGTGGCCAGCGAGCTGCTCGAGGGAGCGGCGCTGATCGCTGCAGGGGCCGAGCGCGCCGAGGCCGCCGAGGGCGAGTGGCTCGCCGGCTGCGCGCAGCGCCTGCGGGACACGGGCGAGCCCGACCGCGTCGAGCTGGCCTTGGCCGACGGCCTCGCCGAGCGCATGGCCCGCCACCCCGACCGCGGCCGGTCGGCGCGCGCCGGCCCGTTCGGCGTCCGGGTGGAGCGCCCGCGTGCGCGCAGCGGCGCCTGGTACGAGTTCTTCCCGCGCTCGTGCGCGCCGGAGCCGGGGCGCCACGGAAGCTTCCGCGATTGCGAGGCGCGACTCGCCCATGCCGCCGCAATGGGCTTCGACGTGGTCTACCTCCCGCCCATCCACCCCATCGGCTCGAGCTACCGCAAGGGTCCGGACAACACGCCCGCCGCGGGCACCGGCGACCCCGGCAGCCCCTGGGCGATCGGCGGCCCGGAGGGCGGGCACACGGCGGTCCACCCCGAGCTCGGCACCCTCGAGGACTTCGACCGCCTGGTGGCGGCGGCGCGCGAGCTCGACCTCGAGATCGCGCTGGACCTGGCCTTCCAGTGCTCGCCCGACCACCCCTGGGTCAAGCACCACCCCCAGTGGTTCCGCTGGCGGCCCGATCGCACCATCCAGTACGCGGAGAATCCGCCCAAGAAGTACCAGGACATCTATCCCATTCAGTTCGAGTGCGACGACTGGCGCGCGCTCTGGCAGGCCCTCCTCGACGTGGTGCTGTTCTGGATCGGCCATGGCGTCACGATCTTCCGCGTGGACAATCCGCACACCAAGCCCTTCGCCTTCTGGGAGTGGCTGATCGCGCGGGTCCACGAGCGCCATCCCGAGACCGTCTTCCTGTCCGAGGCCTTCACGCGGCCCGCGGTGCTCCAGCACCTGGCGAAGCTCGGGTTCTCCCAGTCCTACACCTACTTCACCTGGCGGAACACGAAGCGGGAGCTCGAGACGTACGTGAGCGACCTGTGGTCGGACCCCCTACGCCAGTACCTGCGGCCCAACTTCTTCGCCAACACGCCGGACATCCTCCCCGACTATCTTCAGGTCGGCGGGCGACCGGCCTTCCAGATCCGGCTGCTGCTGGCGGCGACCCTGGCGGACAGCTTCGGCATCTACGGTCCGCCCTTCGAGCTGTGCGTGGCCGACGCGCTGCCCGGCAGCGAGGAGTACCGCGACTCGGAGAAGTTCGAGATCCGGCACTGGGACCTGCGCAAGCCCGGGAACATCGTGGACACGGTCGCGCGCGTGAACGAGATCCGGCGCGCGCATGCGGCGCTCACGGCAGGCGGACCGCCCCGCTTCTGCCCCGTGGACAACGACGAGATCATCGCCTACCTGCGCTCGACAGCGGACGGCGAGCGCGACGAGGTGCTGCTGGTCGTCGCGAATCTCGACCCCCACCACGTCCAGAGCGGCTGGCTCGAGCTGCCCCTCGACGAGCTGGGCCTCGACACGACCCGCCCCTTCCAGGTGGAGGACCTTCTGGGCGGCGCGCGCTTCCTCTGGCACGGGTCCCGCAACTACGTGGCCCTCGACCCCCGCGCCATGCCGGGGCACGTGTTCCATCTGCGGCGCTGGGCCCGGACCGAACGGGACTTCGACTACTACCTGTGACGCGGCGCAGCCACAGCCCGCGGAACGCCCCCGCCCGAGCCGGGCCGTCCGGCGATCCCCTCTGGTACAAGGACGCCGTCATCTACCAGACCCGGGTGGGCGCCTACCAGGACAGCAACGGCGACGGGATCGGGGACTTCCGGGGCCTGACCGAGCGCCTCGACTACATCGAGGACCTCGGCGTCACCGCGATCTGGCTGCTGCCGTTCTGCCCGTCCCCGGGCCGCGACGACGGCTACGACATCGCCGACTACACGGACGTGCATCCGGCCTACGGGACGCTCGACGACTTCAAGCTCTTTCTGAAGGAGGCGCGCCGCCGCGGGCTTCGCGTCATCACCGAACTCGTGATCAACCACACATCCGACCAGCACCCCTGGTTCCAGCGAGCCCGCCGCGCGCCCGCCGGAAGCCGCTGGCGGGACTTCTACGTCTGGAGCGACACGCCGGAGAGGTACACGGAAGCGCGCATCATCTTCAAGGACTTCGAACCGAGCAACTGGAGCTGGGATCCGGTCGCGAAAGCCTACTACTGGCATCGGTTCTACTCGCACCAGCCCGACCTCAACTTCGAGTCCGCTGACGTCCGCAAGGCCGTGCTGCGCTGCCTCGACTTCTGGTTCAAGCTCGGTGTCGACGGATTGCGGCTCGATGCCATCCCGTACCTCTTCGAGCGGGAGGACACGAACTGCGAGAACCTCCCGGAGACCCACGCCTTCCTCAAGGACCTGCGCAGCCACGTGGACGCGAGCTTCCGTGAGCGCATGCTGCTCGCCGAGGCCAACCAGTGGCCCGAAGACGCCGTTGCCTACTTCGGCCAGGGCGACGAGTGCCACATGGCGTTCCACTTTCCGGTGATGCCGCGCCTGTTCATGGCCCTCCACATGGAGGATCGCTACCCGATCATCGATATCCTCACGCAGACGCCCGAGATTCCGGAGACGTGCCAGTGGGCCATGTTCCTCCGCAATCACGACGAACTCACGCTCGAGATGGTCACCGACGAGGAGCGCGATTACATGTACGGCGTATACGCCCAGGACGCCCGGGCGCGGATCAACCTGGGCATCCGCCGCCGCCTGGCGCCCCTCCTCGGCAATCACCGGCGGCGCGTCGAGCTCATGAACGCGCTCCTCTTCTCGCTGCCCGGCACCCCGATCATCTACTACGGCGACGAGATCGGCATGGGCGACAACATCTACCTGGGCGACCGCAACGGCGTGCGAACGCCCATGCAGTGGAGCCCGGACCGGAACGCCGGCTTTTCCCGGGTGAACCCCCAGCAACTCCACCTCCCCGTGATCGTCGACCCGGAGTACCACTACGAGGCGCTGAACGTCGAGACACAGCAGCGCAGTCCCTACTCCCTGCTCTCCTGGACGAAGCGCCTGATCGGACTGCGCAAGCGCTACCAGGCCTTCGGGCGGGGCAGCATCGAGTTCCTGCACCCCAGCAATCACAAGGTGCTCGCCTTCATCCGGGCTCACGGGGACGACCGCATCCTGGTGGTGGCCAACCTCTCGCGATTCGTGGAGTACGTCGAGCTCGATCTCCGGGCATACCCGGGCGCGATCCCCATGGAGCTCTTCGGCGGCCGTCCGTTCCCGCCCATCGGCGACCTGCCCTACCTGCTGACCCTGGGTCCGCACTCCTTCTACTGGTTCCGCCTGGAGCCGCCGGAGCCCGAGCATGCCGGGTTGGAGACGGGCGCAGAGCCCGAGCTCACCCGGCTGCGCGTACACGACGCCTGGCAGGAGCTCTTCCGGGAGCCGGCGCGCGACTCCCTGGAGGAGGCGCTTCCCGGGCTGATACGGGGGCGCCGTTGGTTCGGCGGCAAGGCTCGTCCCATCGTCTCGGCCCGCCTCGCCGACAGCATCGTCCTGGGTCAGGCCGCCGGTTCGGCCGTGCTCGCGCTGGTCTCCATCGACCAGGGCTACGGCGCGCAGACCTACGCAGTGCCCATGGCCTTTGCCGAGGGACAGCGGGCCGCAGAGCTCCAACAGCACCGCCCCCACGCGGTGCTGGCAAAACTCGAGGTCGAGACGCGGGAGGGCTTGCGCGAGGGCCTGCTCGTCGACGCGCTCGAGAGCGAGGAATTCTGCCAGGGCCTCCTCGACACCATCGAGCGGCGGCGGCGTCTGCGCGGCAAGGAAGGCCAGGTGAGCGGTAGCCGCACCTCGTGCTTCCGGAACCTGCGCGGCCCCGAAGAGGAACCGCTTCCGGCCCAGGTCGTGCGCGCCGAGCAGAGCAACAGCTCGCTGATCTACGGCGAGCGGCTCGTGCTCAAGCTCTTCCGTCGCCTGGGCGAGGGGGTAAATCCGGATCTCGAGGTCGGCACCTTCCTGACCGAACGGGCCCGCTTCCCGCACATGCCCGCCGTCGCTGGTTCTCTGGAGTACCGGGTGTCGACCCGCGAGCCGGTCACGCTCGGCATCCTCCAGGCCTACGTGCCCAACGAAGGCGACGCCTGGCGCTTCACCCTCGACCAGGTGGAGCGCTCGCTCGAGCACGTGCTGGCGCGGAGCGACGCGGCTACGCCTCCGGCGCTGCCCGCAATCCTGGCGCTCGGCGACGAACCCGGCCCCGAGCTGGCTGGCGAGATCGTCGGGGGCTACCTCGAGAACGCTCGGCTCCTGGGCCAACGCACGGCCGAGATGCACCGGGCCCTGGCCTGCGACGCCGACGATCCGGACTTCGCGCCCGAGCCGTTCACTTCGCTCTATCAGCGTGCGCAGTACCAGTCCATGCGCAACAGCGTGCAGCGCACCTTCGCCCTGCTGCGCTCCCGCCTGGCCGCCCTCCCCGCGGAGGTGGCCAGCGAGGCGGCCGAGCTGGCGGCGCGGGAGTCCGAGCTGATCGACGCCTGTAGCGAGATCATGGGCGCACCGCTCGAGGGCCAGCGCCTCCGCTGTCACGGGGACTACCACCTGGGCCAGGTGCTCTACACGGGCAACGACTTCGCGATCATCGACTTCGAGGGCGAGCCAGCCCGCTCGCTCGGCGAGCGCCGGCTCAAGCGATCGCCGCTGCGCGACGTGGCCGGGATGCTCCGCTCCTTCGACTACGCGGCGCACTTCCCCCTCTACACCGCCAATCCCGAAGCCGGCCTCCGGCCGGAGGACGCCCCGCGCCTCGAGCCCTGGGCGCGACTCTGGCGGCAATGGGTGAGCGCCGCCTTCCTGGGTGCCTACCTCCCGCCCGCGCGCGAGGCCAACCTCGTCCCGTCGACGCGCGACTCTCTCGAGCGGCTGCTGCGCATTTTCCTGATCGACAAGAGCGTGTACGAGCTGGGCTACGAGCTCGACAACCGACCGACCTGGACGCCGATTCCGCTGCGCGGGATACGGGAGCTTCTGGATCGGGAGTCCCTCTGAGCGAACGGAGCTGAATGGCGATGAGCGGCACCGCGAACACGACGTCGTTGCTGAGCGACCAGGACGTGTACCTCTTCAACGAGGGCACCCACCTGCGCCTGTACGAGAAGCTGGGCGCGCACTCCTCGACGATCGAGGGCGAGCGGGGCACCCGCTTCGCCGTCTGGGCGCCGAACGCGCGCCAGGTTTCGCTGATCGGCGACTGGAACGACTGGGGCACCGGATACGAGCTGCACCCACGTGGAGGCTCCGGGATCTGGGAAGCCTTCGTGCCCGGCATCGGACCGGGCAGCTGCTACAAGTACCGGATCGAGTCCTCCGACGGGCGCCGGCGCGTCGACAAGGCCGATCCTTTCGCCTTCCGCGCGGAAGTCCCGCCCCGGACCGCATCCACCGTCTGCAACCTCGACTACGAGTGGCTGGACAAGGAGTGGATGGAGTCCCGGGAAGGGCGCAGCGGACGCGAGGCGCCCGTCTCGATCTACGAGATGCACTTCGGCTCGTGGCGTCGGGGGGACGACAACCGCCTGCTCGGCTACCGGGAGATGGCGCCTGCACTCGTCGAGCACGTGAAGCACATGGGCTTCACCCACGTGGAGTTCCTGCCGCTCATGGAGCATCCGTTCTACGGCTCCTGGGGCTACCAGACCACCGGCTACTTCGCGCCCAGCAGCCGCTACGGGGCGCCCCAGGACCTGATGTACTTGATCGACCTGCTGCACCAGAACGGGATCGGCGTGATCCTGGACTGGGTCCCCTCGCATTTCCCCAGCGACGAGCACGGCCTCGCCTGCTTCGATGGCACCCACCTCTTCGAGCACGCGGACCCGCGCCAGGGCTTCCATCCCGACTGGAAGAGCTCCATCTTCAACTACGGACGCCACGAGGTGCGGAGCTTCCTGCTCTCGAGCGCCATGTTTTGGCTCGATCGCTACCACGCGGACGGGCTGCGCGTGGACGCCGTGGCCTCGATGCTCTATCTCGACTACTCGCGGAAGCAGGGGGAGTGGATCCCCAACATCCACGGGGGCCGAGAGAACCTCGAGGCCATCGAGTTCTTGCGGGAGTTGAACCAGGCCGTCTACGAGCGCCACCCGGGTGCCGAGACCATCGCCGAGGAGTCCACCGCGTGGCCAATGGTCTCGCGCCCAACCTACGTGGGGGGGCTCGGCTTCGGCATGAAGTGGGACATGGGCTGGATGCACGACACCCTACACTACGTGGCTCGCGACCCGGTGCACCGGAAGCACCATCACAACGAGCTCACCTTCCGCATGATCTACGCCTTCAACGAGAACTTCGTCCTGCCTCTCTCTCACGACGAGGTGGTGCACGGGAAGGGCTCCCTGCTGGGCAGGATGCCCGGCGACGACTGGCGCAAGTTCGCCAACCTGCGCCTGCTCTACGGCTACATGTTCACGCAGCCGGGCAAGAAGCTGCTCTTCATGGGCGGCGAGTTCGGACAGTGGCGGGAGTGGAGCCACGATCGCGGCCTCGACTGGCACCTGCTCGAGCACGCACCCCACCAGGGACTCCAGCGCTGGCTGCGCGATCTGAATACCACGTACCGGGCCGAGCCGGGCCTTCACGAGCGCGACTGCGAGCCCGATGGCTTCGGCTGGATCGACTGCAACGACGCGGAGCAAAGCACCCTGGTCTACCTGCGCAGGGGTTCCGGCGCCGACATCCACGTCGTCGCGCTCAACTTCACACCGCTGCCCCGCCACAACTACCGCATCGGCGTGCCTGCGGGCGGGGAGTGGCGGGAGATCCTGAACTCCGACGCACCGCTCTACGGCGGAAGCGGCCAGGGCAACCTCGGGAGCGTCGGCGCCACGCCGGTCGCCTGGCACGGCCATCCCGAGTCCCTGGTCGTGACCCTGCCTCCCCTGGCCATGGTCGCCTTCAAGGGCGAGGGCGCGTGATGCGGGGCCGCGCCGATCGCCTGGACGGGAGGGGTGGCAGGCGGTGACCGGATCGGGGCTTCGCGTCTGGCCGGGACAGCCGCATCCGCGCGGCGCCACCTGGGACGGGCGGGGTGTCAACTTCGCGCTCTTCTCGGAGAACGCGGAACGCGTGGAGCTGTGTCTCTTCGATTCCCGGGGCCGTCGTGAGCTCGAGCGCATCACGCTACCCGAGTACACCGATCTGGTGTGGCACGCCTACCTCCCCGACGCCCGCCCCGGACAACTCTACGGCTACCGCGTCTACGGCCCCTACGAACCCAAGCGGGGGCATCGCTTCAACCACCACAAGCTGCTGCTCGATCCCTACGCGAGGGCGCTGGCGGGGAGCCTGCGCTGGAGCGACGCCCACTTCGGTTACCGGGTCGGGCACCGCCAGGAGGACCTCTCGTTCGACCGGCGCAACAACGCGGCGGGCATGCCCAAGTGCGTCGTCGTGGACACCGCCTTCACGTGGGCGGAGGACCGGCGGCCCCGGCGCCCCTGGCACGAGACGGTGATCTACGAGCTCCACCTCGGGGGGTTCACCCGGCGCCACCCGGAGGTGCCGGTGCCCATGCGCGGCACCGCCGCGGGGCTCGCGCGACCCGAGGTCATCGCCTACCTGCGCTCGCTTGGCATCACCGCCGTCGAGTTCCTCCCCGTCCACGCCTTCCTCGACGACCGCCTGCTGATCGAGCACGGCCGGCGCAACTACTGGGGCTACAACACCCTGGGATTCTTCGCCCCGGACAGCCGCTACCTGAGCGGTCAGGACCTCGGTGAGTTCAAGACCCTGGTCCAGCACCTCCACGATGCCGACATCGAGGTGCTGCTCGACGTCGTCTACAACCACACCGCCGAGGGCAACCAGCTGGGGCCGACCCTCTCCTTCCGGGGCATCGACAACGCCTCCTACTACGCCCTGGTCCCGAAGAACGAGCGCTACTACCGGGACTTCACCGGCTGCGGCAACGCGCTGAACCTGCGCCACCCGAGCGTGCTCCAGCTGGTGATGGACTCCCTCCGCTACTGGGTCGAGGAGATGCACGTCGACGGCTTCCGTTTCGACCTGGCGACGACCCTGGCCCGAGACAGGGACGGCCGCTTTCGCCAGGATGCGGGCTTCCTCGACGCCGTGCACCAGGATCCCGTGCTCTCGGGAGTCAAGCTCATCGCCGAGCCGTGGGACGTCGGCGACCACGGCTACCAGGTCGGCGCCTTTCCGCCCGGCTGGGCGGAGTGGAACGACCGCTACCGCGACACCGTTCGCCGATTCTGGAAGGGCGACGCCCACCGTGTCGGAGAGCTGGCCTCGCGGATCACCGGCTCGAGCGACGTCTTCGACCGCAAGGGCCGGCGACCCTACGCGAGCATCAACTTCATCACGGCTCACGACGGCTTCACGCTGCACGATCTGGTCAGCTACGACCGCAAGCACAACGAAGCCAACGGCGAGAACAACCGGGACGGCACCGATGCCAACCACAGCTGGAACTGCGGCGTCGAGGGCCCCAGCGATGACCCGGGGATTCGGGCACTCCGCTTTCGGCAGAAGCGGAACCTGCTGGCGACGCTCCTGCTCTCTCAGGGGATCCCGATGCTGCTGGCCGGGGACGAGCGGAGCCGCACCCAGCATGGCAACAACAACGTCTACTGCCAGGACAACGAGATCGGCTGGATGGACTGGAGCGAGCTGGGAGAGGAGGAGCGCGAGTTCTTCGATTTCGTCCGGCGCCAGATCCGTTTGCGGCGCGCGCACATCGCACTGCACCGGCACCGCTTCTTCCAGGGCGTGCGCGGCAAGCCCGGCGCCAGCAAGGACATCACCTGGCTGCGCGCGGACGGAGGCGAGATGGACGAGGCAGACTGGCACGACGGGGATGGCCGCCGCCTCGCCTGCGTGATCTCGGGCGCGGCGCACGACTACCACATGACGGCGTCGGGCGAGCCCGAGTCCGACGACGACTTCCTCGTCATCCTGAACGCCGATGCCGAGCCCGTTGCCCAGACGCTTCCGCCGGCGGCGTTCGGGGAGCACTGGCAGACGCTGCTGGACACGGCGCGGCCCGCTGCGGCGCTGCCCGCGATCCACCGGGCAGGCACCCCCTACGCGCTGGAGGCCCGATCCCTCGTGCTCCTCGTGCTCCTCGTGCGCCGCGATGCCGCGCCGCCCGAGCGCGCCGGAGCCTGGTGAGACGAGCGCACGCCATGCCCTTTGGAGCGGAGCTGCGTGACTCCGGCGACGTGCGCTTCCGGCTCTGGGCACCGACGGCCCGGCGGGTGATGCTGCGCCTGGAGGAGCCTGGCGCAGCCCGGGATCTTCCCATGGAGCCCGTCGGAGAGGGCTGGTTCGAGCGCTGCTGCGCCGAGGCCGGTCCCGGCAGCCGCTACCGCTACCGGATCGACGGCCGGACGGGCGTCCCCGACCCGGTCGCACGCTTCCAGCCCGAGGGCGTACACGGCCCGAGCGAGGTGCTGGATCCCGGGGCCTTCGATTGGGCCGACGCCACCTGGCGCGGCCGTCCCTGGCACGAGACGGTGTTCTACGAGCTCCACGTCGGCGCCTTCTCGGCGACGGGCGACTACGACGGCGTCCGCTCGCGCCTCGACCACCTGGCGCGGCTCGGCGTCACCGCCCTCGAGCTGATGCCGCTCTCCGACTGCCCCGGCGCACGCAACTGGGGCTACGACGGCGCGCTGCCCTACGCCCCCACCGCGCGTCACGGCCGGCCCGAAGCGCTGAAGGCCCTCGTCGCCGAAGCCCACGCCCGCGGGCTCATGGTCTTCCTCGACGTCGTCTACAACCACTTCGGTCCGGACGGAAACCACCTTCCGACCTACGCCGCGCCGTTCTTCGACGCGAGCCGCCAGACGCCCTGGGGACCCGCCCTCGCCTTCTCTGGTCCGTGCGCCCGTACGGTGCGCGACTTCTTCATCCACAACGCGCTCTACTGGCTCGAGGAGTACCACCTGGACGGGCTGCGCCTCGACGCGGTGCACGCCATCGTGGACCAGGGCGATCCTCCATTCCTCGAAGAGCTGGCCCGCGCCGTGCGCGAGCGCCTCGGGACGGAGCGCCACGTGCACCTCGTGCTGGAGAACGACGCCAACCAGGCCCGCTGGCTCGCGCGGCCTGCGGACGGTCGCCCGCAGGCCTACGACGCGCAGTGGAACGACGACCTGCACCACGCCCTGCACGTGCTGCTGACCGGCGAGAGCGGCGGCTACTACGCGGACTACGCCGACCGTCCGCTCGCCCATCTCGGCCGCTGCCTCGCCGAAGGCTTCGCCTGGCAGGGCGAGGCGTCGCCCTACCGGGCCGGCGCGCCCCGGGGCGAGCCGAGCGCCGGGCTTCCGCCCACGGCTTTCGTAGCCTTCCTCCAGAACCACGATCAGGTGGGCAACCGCGCCTTCGGGGAGCGCATCGAGCGCCTGGCGCCGCCCGAGGCGGTGGCGGCCGCAACGGCGCTGCTGCTACTCGGCCCGCAGGTTCCGCTGCTCTTCATGGGCGAGGAGTGGGGCGCGCCGGAGCCGTTTCCGTTCTTCTGCGACTTCGGTCCGGAGCTCGCGCAAGCGGTGCGCGAGGGGCGCCGCCGCGAGTTCAGCGCCTTTCCCGAGTTCGGCGACCCGGCCGCGCGCGAGCGCATTCCCGACCCGGGTGCCGAGGCGACCTTCGCGAGCGCCGTGCTGCACTGGGAGCGCTGCGAGGACAACCCCCACCGCGAACGACTGGAGTCCGTGCGCGAGCTGCTGAACCTGCGCGCGAGAGAGATCGCGCCACGCCTCGCGGGCGCGCCTGGAGGCGGCGCCCGCTGGGAGCTCCTGGGCGACGGCGGGCTGCGGGTGCGCTGGCGCCTGGCCGACGGCGCGACGCTCGAGCTGCTGGCGCAGCTAGCGCCGTCCCCGGCCGTCCGGGGCGCCGGACCGTCGCCGGGGCGGCTGCTGTTCGCCACCCATCCGGACGCGGCGGCACCAGGGGGAGAGCGTCGGCTTCCGGCCTGGTCGGTGGCCTGGATCCTCGAGCCGGCCGAGGCGGAGCGTGGCTGAGCGCCTTCCGGCGCTGGTGGCTGAAGCGCTGAGGGCGCTGGGCGTACGCCGGCTCGCCTTCGCGATCCACGACCCGAGCTTTCCCGGCGAGCCGGCGACGGACCTCGGACACGGCTCGCCCTACAGCGCTGCCGCCCACGCGCTGCTCTCCTACGTACGCGATCTCGGCTTCAACGTCCTCCAGCTCGGACCCCAGGGCGAGATCTCCGAGGGGAATTCCTCCCCTTACGACGGGGCGGCCTTCTCGCGCCGCTCCCTGTCAGCGAACGTGGCGCTGCTCGCCGGCGAGGACTGGGGCCGCCTGCTCCCGCCCGACGCCATCGCGGCGTGGGTCGAGCGACGACCCGCCGACGCCTCGCTGCGCGTTCCCTACGGTTTCGCGCGCCAGGCGCAGGGCGACCTCCTCCGCCGGGCGGGCAGGACCCTCGCCACGAGCGCCCCCAGCCCCGAGACCGCGCGGTTGCGCGAGGCGCTGCGCGCCTTCCGCGCGCGCCACGCTCGCTGGCTCGACCGCGACGCCCTCTTCGAGCGCCTGGAACGCGAGCATTCCGGGAACCCGTGGCCCGCTTGGGGAGATCCGGACGCACGGCTGCTCCACCCCGAGCCCGGGGAACGCGAGGCCTTCGGTCGGCGTCGCGCCGACCTGGAGCGCAAGCACCGCGGGGAGATCGAGACCTGCGCGTTCGCGCAGTTCGTGGTCCACGAGCAGCACCACCGCTTCCGCGAGGCACGCGCGGAACTGGGGATGCAAGTGTACGGCGATCTCCAGATCGCCATGTCCGCGCGCGACGCCTGGAGCTGCCGGCCGTGGCTGCTTCGCGGCTACCGCCTGGGTGCTCCCCCGAGCCGCACCAACCCCGATGGCCAGGCGTGGGGCTATCCGGTCCTCGACCCGACGCACTACGGCGACGCTGGACGTCCGGGCCCCGTGGCGCAGCTCGTAGCCGAACGCATGGAGAAGGCCTTCGGCGAGTACGATGGCCTCCGCGTCGACCATCCCCACGGCCTGGTATGCCCGTGGGTGTACCGCGCCGACGATGATGCCGTGCGCGCCGTACGCAGCGGCGCCCGGCTCTTCGCCGCACCCGACCTTCCCGATCACCCGGAGCTGGCACGCTTCGCCATCACGCGCCGCCAGCAGCTCACCCGCGATCCGGCAGTGCCGCGCTGGGACGACGGCTGGGTCGCGCAGCTCGAGCCGGAGCAGGTCGAGCGCTACGCGGTGCTGTTCGACGCGGTGGTCGAGGCGGCGCGACGCCACGGGCGCGGACCGGATGACCTGGCCTGCGAGGTCCTGAGCACGCTGCCCCATCCGCTGGCCCGGGTCCTCGCCCGCCACGAGCTCGGGCGCTTCCGCGTCACCCAGAAGCTCGACCCCGACGATCCCGACGACGCCTACCGGCTCGAGCGCGCCGTACGCGCCGACTGGGTGATGATCGGAACCCACGACACTCCACCTCTCTGGCGACTGCTGGATGGCTGGGGCCCCACCCGCGCCGCAGCCCGAGCACGCTACGCCGCCGGTCTCCTGGAGCCGCGCCCGGAGCGCCGCGCGGCCTTCGCCGAAACCCTGGTCCGCGACCGCGGGCTGCTCGCCCAGGCGATGCTGGCCGAGCTCTTCGTCAGCGCCGCGGAGAACGCCATGATCTTCTTCAGCGACCTCTTCGGCCTGGACGCGACCTACAACCAGCCGGGCACCGTCTCGGCCGACAACTGGAGCCTGCGGCTGCCTCCCAGCTGGCGCGACGATCATCGCGCGCGCCTGCGCCGGCATCGCGCCCTGAACGTCCCCCTGGCCCTGGCGCTCGCGCTGCGCGCTCGCGGATCGCGCAGCGACCTCCAGATCGCCCTGGGCGCGGAGGCTGCCCGGCTGGCGTCGCTGCCTCCGAACTGGCCAGGCGGGGAGCGCGAGTGAGCGCACCGCGCGCCAGCTACCGCCTCCAGCTTCGGGCCCACGGCGTGGATCTGGCGGCAGCGCAGCGCCTGGTGCCCTACCTCGCGCGGCTGGGCGTGTCCCACCTCTACCTCTCCCCGATCCTGCGCGCGCAGAGCGGCAGCCCCCACGGCTACGACGTCGTGGATCCGCGGCTGGTCGATCCCGCGCTCGGCGGCGAGCGGGCCCTCGAGCGGCTTGCCGATCGGGCTCGCCAGCACGGGCTCTCGCTCGTAGCCGACGTGGTGCCGAATCACATGGCCGCTCATCCGGAGAACCCCCTGTTCGCGGACGTGCTCGCCCGCGGCCGGGCGTCTCCCTTCGCCGACTGGTTCGACGTGGACTGGGACGCGGGAAGCGGGCGCATCGTGCTCCCGCTGCTCGGGGCTTCGCGGCGCGCCTGCCTCGCGCGAGGCGAGATCCGCCTGGAGCGCGCACGGGGTGAGCCCTGCCTGCGAGTGGCAGGGCTCGTGCTGCCCCTGGCTCCCGAGACCCGTCCCGAAACGACGCGTCTTTCGCGTGCCGGACTCGAGCGCCTGCTGGGCCGCCAGCACTACGACCTCGCCTACTGGCGCACGGCGGGAGCGCGGATCAACTACCGGCGCTTCTTCGAGGTGAACGAGCTCATCGGAGTGCGCGCCGACGAGCCCGCGGTCTTCGCGGGGACCCACGGCGCCCTGGCCGCACTCCTGGCCGACGGCCGGCTCGCCGGGGTGCGTGTGGATCACGTGGACGGGCTCGCGGACCCCGAGCGCTACCTGCGCCAGCTCCGCCGCATCGCGCCGCGTCCGCTGCTCGTTGTGGTGGAGAAGATCCTGGCACCCGACGAGGCGCTTCCGGCCCGGTGGCCCGTGGACGGCACTACGGGCTACGAGTTCCTCAACGCCGCGGAGGCGTTGTTCCTCGATCCGGAGGGCTGCGACCGGCTCGAGCGGGGCTGGGCGCGGCGGGTACGGGCGCGCGGCTCGTTCAGGGAGGCTGCATGCGCGGCGAAGCGGCAGGTGGTTCGCCAGCTGCTCCGCCCGGAGCTCGAGCGTGCGGCGCGGGCGCTCGTGGCCGCGACGGCCGGCCGCCCGCGCCTCGACCGGCGGACCGCGCGCGCGAGCCTCGTCGCTTTCGCGAGCCACCTCGACGTCTACCGCGTGTATCCCCGGCGCGGAGGCCTCGGGCGCGACGAGCGCCGGCGCGTGCGGGAGGCGCTCGCGGCAGCGGCCCGGCAGGGCGCGCCGCGCCGTGGGATCGATGCCCTGCGGCGCCTGCTGTTGTCGAAGAGCGGCACGGAGGCGCGGCTCGACGCCGCCCGCCGGATCCAGCAGCTCTGCGTCTCCGCCGCCGCGAAGGGCGTGGAGGACACGGCCTTCTACGCCCACGCCCCCCTGCTTTCGAGAGCCGAGGTGGGCGGAGAGCCGGGACGACCGCTCGGGGATCCGGTGGCGAGCTTCCACGCAGCCATGCGCGAGCGGCTCCCGCGCCCGGCGGGCCTCCTGGCTGCATCCACCCACGACACCAAGCGCAGCGCCGACGTGCGCGCGCGCCTGGACGTCCTCTCGGAGCGGCCCGACGCCTGGCTGGCCGCGCTCGACCGCTGGCGGAAACAGAATTCCTCGCTCCGGCGTCGCACACGCGCACCCGACGCCCGTAGCGAGCTGCTCTTCTACCAGACGCTGGTCGGAGTCTGGCCTCTCGGCGGGCTGGCAGCCAGTCGGGCCACCGATCGCCGGGAACTCGCCGAGCGCGTGGAGGCCTACATGCTGAAGGCCGCGCGCGAGGCCAAGCGCGAGACGAGCTGGGTCCGGCCGAACGCCCGCTTCGAGGCGGCCCTGCGGCGCTTCGTGCGAGAGGCCCTCCTCCCGCCCCGCGGCCACTCGGCCTTTCTGGCGGACCTGGACCGCTTCGCGAACGAGCTGGCGCGACCCGGTCTCTGGAACGCTCTGGCGCGGAGGCTGCTCCAGCTCACGGCACCCGGCATCCCCGACGTCTACCAGGGCGACGAGGCCTGGCGCTTCGACCTGGTCGATCCCGACAACCGTCGGCCCGTGGACTTCCGCGGCCTCGAACGCACGCTCCGCTCGCTGGAACGCATCGACGTGGCTGACGCCGCCCGCCGCAGGCGCCTGCTGCGCGACCTGCTGCGCCGTCCCGAGGACGGCCGCATCGCGCTGCACGTCGTGCGCCGCACCCTGGCCGCCCGCCGCCGGGAGCCGGCGCTCTTCCTCTCCGGGAGCTACGAGCCCGTGCGCGCCCACGGAGAGGCCGCCGATCAGGTGCTGGCATTCGCGCGCCGCCGCGGCCGGCGTGTGGCGCTGGTGATCGTCCCGCGCCTCACCACGCACCGGGTCCCCGATCCAGGCGAGGCTCCCGTCGGACCCCTGGTGTGGGGCAGCACGCGACTCGTCCTGCCGCCTGGCGTCGCAGGTCGCAGGCTGACCTGCGTCCTTTCGGCCCGGCGCGCGAACCCGGGCCGCGCCCTGCCGCTGGCCGACGCGCTCGACCCGCTGCCGGTTGCGCTCTGGATGGCCTAGCCGATTCGAGTCGGGGAGGAAGGACGCGAGGTGAGTCCACTCGAGCTGATCGTGGAGCAGCAGGTCGCTGACAGCAGCGATTCGATCCCTCGTGATGGCCCCTACAAGTAGATCGAGCGCCTCGGGATTGCGGCTTCGGCGTCGTGGCGCGAACGGGCGACGAGGAGCGCGGTCGTGAATCCGATCGCGAGGATCCGGAGCTTCGACGACCCGCCGTGCATGTCCGACCGTGTGCCAGGCAATGCTATCGGCCGTATCCCGCGCCGAGGCATGTCACAAGACCCTCCGGAGATTCCACCGGGTCCGCGACCAGGAGGGCCCGTGGGCCAATCGGCCGCCGCGCTCCCATGCGGAACCGCCGAGTGCCACAGAGACCGGCCAGCGCCGCGACCCGGCACCGGTCATGTGTTCGCCGCATGACCGATCCATCCCCGACCGCGGAACCAGAGGAGCAGGCCACCGCCCAATGCGATCATCAGACCCCAGACCGCGGGGTAGGCCCAACGCCAGCGCAGCTCCGGCATGTAGTCGAAGTTCATCCCGTAGACGCCCGCCAGGAAGGTGAGCGGGATGAAGATCGTCGCCACGATCGTGAGCGTCTTCATCACCTCGTTGAGCCGGTTGCTGGTGCTCGAGAGGTGGAGGTCCATGAGCCCGACCACCATGTCCCGAAAGGTCTCGATCGCATCCAATGTCTGAAACGCATGGTCGTGGGTATCGCGAAGGTACGGCTTGACGGGCTCCGTGAACGGCAGCTCCTCATCGCGGAGGATCGCCGCGACCGCATCGCGCTGGCGCCACTGGACCCGGTGCAGCGTGGTGAGCGTGCGGCGGGTGGCATGGATCCGCGCCAGGGTCGCCCGGCTCGGGCGCTCGACGACCTCTTCCTCGAGGGCATCGATGACCCCACCGAGCGCCTCGATCACGGGGAAGTAGCCGTCGATCACCGCGTCGAGCAATGCGTAGGCCAGGTAGTCCGCCCCCATGCGGCGAATGCGCGTGTTCCCTGAGCGGATCCGCTCGCGCACGGGATCGAAGACGTCACCCGGTCGCTCCTGGAAGCTCACGACCCAACCCGGACCGAGAACGAGGCTCACCTGCTCGATCACGATGTCACCGGCTTCGCTGAGACGAGCCATCTGGACGATGATGAGAAGGCGGCCATCATGCAGCTCGGCCTTGGGCCGCTGCGGAACGTGCACGACATCGGCCATCGCCAACGGATGGATCCCGAGCACGTCGCCGATCTCGCTGAGGACAGCCTGGTCCCCAAAGCCCTCGACGTCGATCCAGGCTGCGCCGCCTTCGACCTGGAGCAGGTCTCGAAGCTCGTCGACCCGCTCGACGGCGTGCTCGGCCAGGCCCGCCTCGCCATAGGCCATGACGCGAATCGCCGGCTTCGGCGAGTCCGCAGGCAGCACCATCGCGCCCGGCACGGAGCCTGGGGTCGGACCCCGACGCCGCGTCAGGTGCGCGCTTCCGAGAAAGCGCACCGCCTCGCGGGGGATCTTCGCGGACGCCCCGACGATCCTGCGTCCGACCTCCATCACTGACTCCAGGCCATCGGTCTCGTTGCGCTCGAACGTACTGCCCATCGGTTCCTCCTTGCGATCGAACCACAGAGGATAGGCTGGAAAGGCCCGAGCCGAGATCCAGGCCACCCGGCTCGCCATTGGCGGTATCCTGTGGGGGCTGCGCCTCGCCCGCCCGGCGGTCATGCGCACGGAGATGAGGTGGCCTTGGAGTTCTCGCCGTTTCGCCTGGCCCTGATCGTGGGCGTCGCGATCGCCGCACACGGGGTCGTGCTCGGGGTCCGGGCGCTCGGCCGCCGCGTGCTCCGCACGCGGGCCCGCTCCAACACCAAGGTCCATACCGTCACCGGCTTCGTGAGCAGCCTGCTCGTCTTCGCGATCTACTTCGGAGCCGTGGGCTTCGCCCTGACGGAGCTCGGCGTGTCGCTGACGACCTACCTCGCCAGCGCGTCCGTGATCGGGCTCGCGGTGAGCTTCGGGTCCCAAGGAGTGGTCCAGGACGTCATCACCGGCCTGACGGTCGTCTTCTCGGACCTGCTCGACGTGGGCGACATGGTGGACATCGGCGGTCAGGTTGGGATCGTCGAGGACGTGGGCATGCGCTTCACGGTGCTGGTCAACTTCTCGGGCGCGCTGGTCTTCGTCCCAAACCGATCCATCGCGAACGTCATCAGCTACCCGAGCGGCTACGTGCGCGCCTACCTCGACGCCCGTTTCCCCGCGGATCCTTCGACGCACGACGACTGCGAGCGGCGCTTGAGAGACCTCGCGCAGGCTGCCTACGAGCAGTACCCCGGCATCCTGCTGCTCCCGCCGACCGTCGAGGGCCGCTTCGAGACGCGAGGTGGAACCAGCTATTTGCGGATCAAGTTCCGGATCTGGCCGGGTCAGGGAGCGGTTCTCGAGAACGCGGTGAAGGCAGCCCTCACGCAGTCGCTGAGGCAGATCGATGAGGCGTACGCCGATTGGATGGTCACGGTCCACTACCGGGCCGAGCCGCGGGATCCAAGCGCCAAGAAGCTCCTGCCTCGCCCCGCGGCCCTGAGCACGAGCTGGTCACGGGGTGAGAGCGAGCGCACAACCCTTGACGACGCAGGCTGACCCGGCTCACGCCGAGCCGCCGCCCCGGCAGCGCGACGCGCGGAGCCCGGCATGGGCGTGGGCCGCCGGCGCATTGCTGCTTCTCGCCCTGGTCTTCGTCGTCCGCCACGTCAGCGACGAGCGGCGCCTCGCAGCGCTGGCGCGCGACGCGGAGCCCGGCTGGCTGGCGCTGGCCGCCCTGCTTCAGCTGGGAACCTACGTGTGCGCGGCCGCCGTATGGCACCGGGCGCTGGCCGGCGAGCCGGCGCGCCCGAGGCTCCGGCAGCTCGTGCCCCTCGGCCTCGCCAAGCTCTTCACCGACCAGGCCGTCCCCTCGGCCGGCATGAGTGGCACCCTGCTCGTGGCTCGGGCCCTCGCTCGCCGGGGAATCCCGCGCGGCCGATCCGTCGCAGCCATGCTCGTGGGCCTGGCCGCGTTCTACCTCGCCTACGCGGTTGCAACAGCGGCCGCGTTGCTCGCCCTGTGGCGCCTCGGCGAGCTCGATCGTGTCCTCCTGATTCCCGCGACGGTGCTCGGTTTGGTGTCTAGCGCGGTACCCGCTGCAATCTTCGGCTTCGGCCGGCGTCTCAGCGATCACCTGCCTTCCGTGTTGAAGCGCGTGCCCGCGATCCGCGAGGCCGCCGCGGAGCTCGCCGAAGTCCCCCTGGGCTCGCTCTTCGGGCTACGGCTCGGCGCAGAGACGGTCGGCCTCCAGCTCGCGGTCTTCGTCCTCGATGCCGCGACCCTCGGCGCCGTGCTGCTGGCCGTGGGCACCGCCGTGTCACCGGGCGTCGTGTTCGCAAGCTTCGTCTTCGCATCGGTGGTGGCGACCCTGGCCTGGGTGCCCGGTGGCCTCGGCACCTTCGAAGGCACCTGCGTCGCGCTCCTGAGCTCCCACGGAGTGGCGGTGGAGCCAGCCTTGGCCGCGACACTGCTGCTGCGCGGGTTCACCTTCTGGCTGCCGATGCTGCCCGGGCTCTGGCTCGCGCGCCGCGAGATGGCCGGCCAGAAACCCCCGCCCGCTCCTCCACTTCCAGGGGCTCAGCCAGCGGCGCCCGGGGATCCGGGCGCCGGGTCCACGCGGACGCGCTGATCCTCGCCCTCCCAGTGCTCCGGCTGCGTCCACCGGCGGGTGAAGACGACGCTGTCGCCTGCCACGAGTTCTGCCGTGGGCAGGTCCGCTCGGGTTTCATCGGAGTTCAGGAAGTCGACATCCTCGTCGGCGCGCCGGTAGCTCTCGCTTTGCAGGATCCGCTCGAGCTTCGCCGGTGCCTCCTCGTCCTCACGGGAGGATTTCGGTCGATGCCAGGGAAGCGGCTCGCGCCTCCGGTGCGGGTGCGCGGGCTTCGGGATCCGGGCAGGATTCGGAGGCGCCGTCATGGAATCTTTCCTTCCGTATGTCGGAATGCGTCGGCGACTCGGCACCCGCCCAGGGGCGCCCCCTCGATCGCCCTAGGCGTTCGCACTGTGCGCAGCGATGGCGACAAGGGCCGCCATTCGGGTCACGCTCCGCTCGTCGAGCAGGACCCGGAGCGCGACCAGCAGGTTCAGGTCGACCTGTCGGAGGCGAGAGGCAGGGGAAGATCCATCATTCTCCATGATTCCTTGTATCAAAACGTTGGATTTCAAGGGTAGTGGCTCCGGGCGCAGTGTGGCTTCACGCCGTGTGCTTCGACAAACGAGCGGCCCGTCGCCAGGAGACACCTCTCACCACGAACCGGCAGCAGTAGCCGTCGGCTATTCTCCGCTCCAGCGTGTTGCACTGGCTTCGAGACCGCCGTCGCAGGAAGCTACTGGCAGGACCCTTCCCCCCTGGCTGGGAAGCCGACATCCTGCGCAACGTCGCTCACTATCGCTGGCTCGACGCCCGGGAGCAGCAACATCTGCGCGAG
>CAMYLJ010000050.1 GCA_947259215.1 uncultured delta proteobacterium | reverse complement strand
CACGGCCATGGGCTGGATGGTGATGCTCCAGACCGTCGGCTGGACCCTGGGCCTGCTCGTCGGCGGCGCGCGGATCGTCGACGCCAGCGACATCGGCCCCGTCGCGACCAGCCTCTCCCTCTTGATGATCGTGGCCGGCCAGACCCTGCTGGCACTGCCGGAGAGCGGCCGCCGAGAGCTGGCGGTCGTCAGCGGCGACCAGCCTGCGAGCGGCTAGCAGGCCGACCCAAGACGGAGTCTTGGGTCGGCTTGCGCCGCAAACGGAGCCCTTCGGGCTCCGTCAGCTAGGCTCCCCGCGGAGGAATGCCATGCCCGCGCGCCTCGAACGTCCCGACGCGCACCCGCACGTCGCGCTCGTCACCATCGACCGGCCGGAGAAAGCGAACAGCCTGGACCCGCCGACCCTGCGCGAGCTGGCCCGCGCCTGGTCAACGATCCGCAAGGACGCGGAGATCCGCTGCGCGGTCCTCACCGGGGCGGGCGAGCGCGTCTTCTGCTCGGGCATGGACATGACCACCACCATCCCCGCCTCCCAGCGCCTGGCCGCGGGCGAGCGGCTGGACGACGCCACCTTCCAGGGGCTGCGCAGCGTGAATCGCGCGCTCTTGGCGGGCCACGATCTGGAGACGCCGCTCGTGTGCGCGGTGAACGGCCACACCCGCGCCGGCGGGCTGGACCTGATGCTTCAGTCCGAGATCCGGATCGCCGTGCCCGAGGCCACGTTCGGCCTCGAGGAGGTGGCCCTGGGGCTCTATCCGACGGGCAACGCCACGGTGCTGCTGCCCCGTCAGGTCGGCTGGGTCCACGCCATGGAGCTGCTGCTCACGGGGCGCCCGATCGGAGCCGAGCGGGCGGCGGAGATCGGTCTCGTGAACCGGGTGGTGCCGCGGGCGCGGCTGCTCGACGAGGCCTTCGCGGTGGCGGACGCCATCGCCGGAAACGCGCCGCTGGCGGTGTCCCAGACCCGGCGCGGCGTGCGCGAGATCTGGGATCTGCCCCTCGACCGGGCGTACGCGCGCCAGGAGGAGCTGGGCGGGCCGCTCCGGCGCACCCACGACGCCCGCGAGGGACAGCGCGCGTTCGTGGAGAAGCGCCCGCCCGTCTGGAAGGGACGCTAGCTCGTGGCGCGCGCGCTGCGGGTGGCCGCGCTGGGCGCGCTGCTCCTCGGCGTCGCCGCCGCGGCGCTGGGCGCCCAGACCTGGTGGGGTCGCCCGCTCTCGATCGACGTCTTCTTCCTGCGGGTGGTGGCGCGATTCGGCCTCGAGAGCCCGATGCTGCTCACCCAGCTGCGGCTGCTCGAGCCCTACGGCATCCGGTTCCACGCGGACGAGCTGGACGATTTCTCGGTGGCCTTCGCGCGCCGGCGTGCCGACCGGGTGGCACAGGACCTGGAGATGCTCGGCAGCTACGACCGGGCGTCGCTCTCGCCGGACCGTCGCCGTTCCTACGACGTGATGGAGTGGTTCCTGGACGCCCGGGTCGCAGGGCGCCCCTTCCTCTTCCACGACTACCCGGTGAACCAGCTCCAGGGAATCCAGACCGCGCTGCCGGACTTCATGCTGAACGTGCACGCGATCTACGACGTGCAGGATGCGCACGACTACGTGGCGCGGTTGCAGAAGTTCGCCCGGGCGCTCGATCAGGCCTCGGACGCCATGCGCTTTCGCGCCCGCCAGGGCGTGTTGCCGCCGCGCTTCGTCTTCGACCGCGTGCTGGAGCAGGTGGCCGCGCTCACGGCGCCGGCGCCCACCGAGAGCCCGCTCGTCGTGCGCTTCCGCGCGTCCCTCGAGGATCTGGACGGGCTCTCGCAGTCGGAGCGGCGGGCGCTCGTCGAGTCTGCCACGCGCGCCGTGGAGCAGTCGGTCCAGCCGGGCTACGCGCGCCTGGCGGCGGTGCTCGGCCAGCTGCGCGCCGAGGCCACCGACGAGGACGGAGTCTGGAAGCTGCCCGACGGAGAGGCCTACTACGCCTGGACCCTGCGCCAGCACACCAGCTCCGTGCTCTCGGCCGACGAGATCCACGAGCTCGGGCTGCTCGAGACGGCGCGCATCCAGTCCGAGATCCGGAGCGCGCTGGCGGCCGAGAGCGCCGACGGGGCCGGTTTCCGCGAGGCGCTGCATGCCCTCGAGGCCGATGACCGCTTTCACTATCCGGAGGGTGAAGCCGGCCGCCAGCAGCTCCTGGCCGACTACCAGGCGATCGTCGACGACGCCGGAGCGCGCCTGCCGGCCTACTTCGGCCGTCTGCCGCGGGCGCGCGTGGTGGTGGAGCGCGTGCCGGCCTTCATGGAGGAGGGGTCGCCGGAGGCCTACTACCGGCCGCCGGCCATGGACGGCACGCGACCCGGCATCTTCTACGCCAACCTGCGCGAGGTCGCGGGCGTGTCCCGCTTCGGCATGCGCACCCTGGCCTACCACGAGGCCGTGCCCGGGCATCATCTGCAGATCGCCCTGGCCTTCGAGAACGACTCGCTGCCGCTGTTTCGGCGCCTGATCCCGTTCACCGCCTTCGTCGAGGGCTGGGCCCTGTACGCGGAGCGCCTGGCGGCCGAGCAGGGCTTCCACCCGACGGCGTACGATCGCGTGGGCCAGCTGGCGTCCGCGCTCTTCCGCGCCGTGCGTCTGGTGGTGGACACGGGCATCCACGCTCGCCGCTGGACCCGCGAGCAGGCGATCGACTACATGCGCGCGAACACTGCCCTGGGCGAGCGCGAGATCGTCGCCGAGGTGGAGCGCTACATCGTGAACCCGGGCCAGGCCTGCGCCTACATGGTGGGTCAGCTCGAGATCCTGCGGCTGCGCGAGCACGCGCGCCGCGAACTGCGGGAGGCGTTCGAGCTGCGGTCCTTCCACGACGCGCTGCTCGGGGGCGGAAGCCTGCCCCTGGTGCTGCTGGAGCCGGCCATCGAGCAGTGGCTGGTCGAGGTGGAGCGGGCGGGCTAGGAGGGCGACGGAATCGCCCGACGCGCAGCGAGCCGCAGGCGAGCGAAGATCAGCGGGTTAGTCGGCGCGCCAGAACGCGTCGGTGCGCAGCTGGTCCGTCGCCAACGAGGCGGCGCGGGTGACCCGGCCGTCGCGGATGTCCACGACCGTCAGGTAGACCTGGTCCAGGTGCGCGTCTCCGCGCTCGGCGGTCACGCGGTAGCGGATCACGGCGCCCGTGTCCCCGGCGTAGACGTCCAGCAGCTCCGAGCGCATGTCGTCGACCCAATCCGCCGGACGCGCCATCCCGGACAGCACCGAATCGACGCCCTTGAACTCCCCCGCCAGCGGATTGTCTCCGTGGACGCGAAGCACGGAATCCGGCGCGTAGAGCGCCAGCAACGCCTCCCGATCCCCGCGCGCAATCGCATCCCAGATGGCTCGCGCGACTGCGGCGTGGGGGTGCTCCCGGGTCATGGAAAGACCCTATACCCGGCGAGCCGCGGCGGGAAGCGATTTCTGCAGCGTAGCTAGGGCCTGGGGCCGGAAGCGGGCGAAAGTTCGGCGAGCAGGCCGCGAGCCGCGGGGTCGTCGGGCCAGCGCTCCGCCAGGCGTCGGGCCCAGACGAGTGCGGCCGCGCGGTCGCCCGCGTCCCGCTGCAGGGTGGCCAGGGTGAGCAGGATGTCGCGGTCGTCGGGGTGGCGTCGCCACGCTGCTTCCAAGCTGGCGAGGGCAGCGTCGGGGGATCCGGTCTCCCGCTGCGCCAGCGCGTAGACCAGCGCGTAGCGAGGCCGCTCGGGCGCCGCGCGGGCGGCACGCCCCAGGGGCTCCAGCGCCTCCGCCATGCGGCCGGTGCGCACGTGCAGGAGGCCCAGCGCGTGCAGCGCGTCCGGATTCGCGGGTGCCCGTTCCAGGGCGGCGCGCAGGAGCGGCTCGGCCTCCGCATCGCGGCCCCGCTGGCGCATCACGTCGGCCAGGTTCAGGTAGGCGGGCAGGAACCAGGGCCCCACACGCAGCGCGTCGCGGTAGGAGCCCTCCGCCGCGTCGATCTCGCCCAGGGAGACGTGCAGGTTGCCCAGGTTGACGTGGGACTCGGGCCGGTCGGCGGATCGCGCCTGGGCGCGGCGGTACTCCGCCAGCGCCTCCGCCAGGGCTGCCCGCTCGCCAGGCACGCCGGCGCGCGGGGGCGCTCCGGCCAGGCTGCGTCCGGCCTCGATGCGCACCGCCCGCAACGGGTCGCGCAGCAGCGGTGCCGCCGCATCCCAGCGCCGCTCCGGCGGCAGGGACTCCACCGCCTCGGCGGCGGCCATGCGCACCAGCGGATCGTCGTCGCGCGCGGCGGCCCGGAGCGCGCCGAACGAGTGCGGGCCGGGCCGGGTCGCGAGCAGACGCACCGCGCTGGCCCGGGCGATACCCGGGGTCCGGTCGCTCCGGGCCAGGTCCACCAGCGCGGCGTGGGCCGCGGCGCCGCCCCGGCGCCCGAGCGCCAGCGCTTCGCCGAAGTGGGGCTCCGGGGCGGGCCGCTCGCCGCGCCAGCGCGCGACCGTCTCGGCCGCCCACGCCGGCGTGCGCCCGTCGTGGCAGCCGCTGCACGGGTCGGGCACCCCGAGGCGCTCTGCCAGGTCCGGCCGCGGTACCCGCAGCGAGTGGTCCGCGCGGCGGTCGATCTGCATGTAGGTCCGCTCGGGCATGTGGCAGGCGACGCAGCTTGCTCCCGCGGAGTCTGTCGGGTGATGGTGATGCTCGGGGCTGTCGAACACGGCGCCGCGGTGGCAGCGGCCGCAGGCGGCGTCGGGCTCCGCGAGGGTCGGCGCGTGGGGGTCGTGGCAGTCGCTGCACACGACCCCGGCCGCGTGCATGCGGCTCTGGAGGAAGGAGCCCCAGACGTACACCTCGTCCTGGATCTGTCCGTCCGGGAAGTAGAGCCCGGGATCGAGCAGGGCGGGGCGGTAGGCGTCGAGGAAGGCGCCGCCGGGCTCGGGACGCGCGATCGGCGCGCGCCGGGAGTGGCAGGGAGCGCAGGTGTCGAGCTCGCGTCCGCTCCCCTGCGCCGGATCCCGCCGGGCGATGGCTGCAGCGGGCGAGAACTGCCACCGACGTCGCTCGGGCAGTGCGCCCACGAGGCCGCCGCTCCCACCGGCGGCCGCGGCGGCGACGTGGGCGGAGCCGGGGCCGTGGCAGGCCTCGCAGCCCACGTCGATCTCGCTCCAGTGGCTGGCGTAGCGTCCGCTCGCGGGGTCGAAGCCCTTCTCCACGTTCGTCGAGTGGCAGTCGGCGCACATGTGGTTCCAGGTGTTGGCGGGGCCGGACCAGTGCAGCACGTCGCCGGCGGGCGTGGCCTCGTCGGGGTACAGGTGCAGCCAGCGGCCGCCGCCCTGCGACGCGGGACGCGTGTCCCAGGCCAGCGGCAGGGACTGGAGCCGGCCGTCGGGCAGGCGCACCAGCAGCTGCTGGAGCGGATCGGTCCCGAAGGTGTAGGCGACGTCGAAGGCGACGCGGTCGCCGTCGGGCCCGACGAGCTCGACGCGGAAGCGGTCGCCTTCGCGGAAGAAGCGGGTCAGCGTGCCGAAATGCTCGTGGCGCGCGTCGGCGAAGTCGCCCCGCACGGTCTCGGGGGTCGCCTCCTGCATGGCGAGATCGTGGTGCGAGCCGCGCCAGCGCTCCGTCTCCTGCGCGTGGCAGCCGGCGCAGCCTTCGCTGCCGACGTACCGCGCCACGACGGCGGGCGATGCTGCGAGCGTCGCGGCGGGAGCCGGCGCCGGTTCCTCGGACCCGCAGGCCGCGAGGAGCGCGCCCAGCGCGATCCCGGTCGCCCAGCGTCCGCCTCGATGCCGCTGCCCGACGCGCAGCATGCTCCCCCCCTCGCGCCGCCGACGGTAGCGCTTCGACGGCCCGCCACCGCCAGCGCTGCTATACAGCCGAAGACCAGCGGGGAGCCCACATGTCGCCGTCCCTCCATCCCCTGAACCGCGGGTTCCGCTGGATGGACCGCAGCGGTCCGTTTCGCCGGCTCGCGCCGGAGCAGGTCCGAAGCTTCGACGAGCGCGGTTTCCTGGTGCTCGAGGATGCCTTCGATCGCGCCACGATCGACGCGCTGACGGCCGAGATCGATCCGGTCGAGGCGGAGGTGACCGCGTTCCTGGAGACGCGGCCCGAGGGCCGGCTCTTCATCGCCGACGCCCGCGCCATCACCTTCACGCCCCACCTGGTGACACGCTCCGCGCGGCTCCGCGCCTTCTGCGCCGGACCGGTGTTCCAGGACCTGGCCCACGACCTGATCGGACCGGACGTCCGCCTCTACTGGGACCAGGCGGTCTACAAGAAGCCCGCGCCGGGCCGCGAGTTTCCGTGGCACCAGGACAACGGCTACACCTACATCGAGCCCCAGCAGTACCTCACCTGCTGGCTGGCCCTCGGCGACACGACCCGCGACAACGGCTGCCCCTGGGTCGTGCCGGGTCTGCATCGCCTGGGGACCTTGCGCCACCAGCTGACCGACGTGGGCTGGCAGTGCCTGGAGGAACCGACCGGCGCGCTGCCGGTCCCCCTGCGCGCCGGCAGCATCGCCGTCTTCTCCTCCCTCACGCCGCACCGCACGGGGCCCAACACCAGCGACGCCGTGCGCAAGGCGTACATCGTGCAGTTCGCGCCCGACGGCGCGCGTTGCCTGCGCGCTTCCGGGGACGGGACGGGTGTGCTCCAGGACGATCCGGGGCGTCAGTTCCCGGTGCTGCAGGCAGGGCGCGCCCCGGATTCCGGACGGGCCTAGGCTGCGCCGCGCGTCTGGAGCTCCACGAAGCGGCGGTAGGCGCCGTCGGGATCCGCCATCAGCGCGTCGTGGCTCCCGCGCTCGAGAACGCGCCCGTCCTGGAGGAACAGGATCTGGTCGGCCTGGCGCACCGTCGACAGGCGGTGGGCGATCACCAGCACGAGCCGCGTGCGCGCGGCCTCTCGCAGCGTCACCAGCAGGCGCCGCTCCGTATCCGGGTCGAGGGCCGAGGTGGGCTCGTCCAGGATCAGGATCGGCGCCTCCCGCACGAGCGCGCGTGCGATGGCGAGCCGCTGCTTCTGCCCGACCGAGAGCTTGCCGCCCGCGCGGCCGAGACGCGTGGCGTAGCCGTCCGGCAGGGCACGGATGAACTCGTCCGCGCCCGCGGCGCGCGCCGCGCGGTGCACCTCCGCCTGCGTGGCGTCGGGTCTGCCGACGCGGATGTTCTCCTCGACGCTGGTGTCGAAGAGGTGCTGCTCCTGGAACACGAACGCCACCTGCGAGCGCACGGACGCCAGGCTGGCTCCCGCGACGTCGCGCTCGTCGAAGAGGACCCGTCCGCGCGTCGGCGACAGGAAGCGCGGGACCAGGTAGGCGAGCGTGGTCTTGCCCGCGCCGGCCGAACCGACCAACGCCGTCATCGCGCCCACCGGGACCTTGACATCGATGCTCCGCAGCGCGGCCGTTCCATCTTCGTAGTCGAAGTCGACGCCCTCGAAGCGGACCCCCCGTGCCACGGCGGGCAGCGGCTGCGCGCCGGGCGCGTCTTCTTCGCCGGGGAGGTCCATCAGGAAGAAGACCCGATTCAGTCCCGCCGCGTTGCCCTGCAGGCGGATCCAGAGGGTCCCGAGGATGAAGGCGTAGGTCGCGAGCTGGACGAAGTAGGCGATCATGAGGGCGAAGTCGCCCGTGGTGAGCGTGCCTGCGATCACGAGATCGCTGCCGTACCGTGCCAGCCACAGGATCACCGGCAGCCCCACGGCCGCGAGGCACGCAATGGCGAAGATCCAGGCCGCGATGTAGCGCCGGAAGCGACCGAACGAGTGCGCGCTGTCGCGGTCGAAGCGCTGCCGCTCGCGCTCGTTCGCGCCCAGGCTCTGGACGGCGAGGACGTTGCTCATGCCTTCCTCGACGGTGGAGGCGGTGGTGGCGCCCGCCATCCGGCTTTCCTCGCCGCGGCGCCGGATCAGGGCGGCGAAGGGGAAGGTGGCCAGGCCGACGAGCGGCAGCAGGGCCAGGGCGACCCAACCGAGAAGCCGGGTCCCGTACGCGACGTCGAGCGTCCAGGTCACGAGCAGGATGCCCAGGGGCGAGTAGAGCGGGATCAGCAGCAGCCGGTAGACCACCTGGGTGATCGCTGGCGCGTCGTACATCACGCGGTAGATCGCGTCGCCGATGCGCTCGTCGTCGAAGGCGGTCATCGGGAGCGCGTGGATCCGCTCGAACAGGCGCGAGCGATAGTGGTGGTTCAGCAGGTGCGTGAGGCGCAGGGTCCAGCGGAACTCGAACAGGCCGAGCAGGCCGCTGGCCCGGCTGTGGCCGTAGTTGAGGTCGTTCTCGGTGGTGGTGGCGGTGTCGCGGCCCGCGGACAGGCGGGCGTCGGCCTGGTCGCGCTCGCTGCTGGTGGATCCCATGGCGCCGATCGTGAACACCAGCAGCAGCTGGAATCCGAGGGTCCAGAGCAGGATCTCCGCCGGGGATGCGCCCACCAGTTGCTCCGCCAGGGGCCGGATGAAGCCGGGGTAGTCGCCCGGAATCACCGGGTGGCCCTCCAGCAGGTGGTCGATCTGCATCTTGATCGGCCAGGGCAGGAGCAGGGGAGGGAAGAGGCTGACCACGGTGAGCAGCGCCTTCACGGCGAAGCGGCCCCGGAAGGGAGCGACGAAGCGGATGGCGCGGCCGAAGATCCGCAGCACCTCGCGCTGGGAGACGTCGTGGCGCGCCTCGAAGGTCTCTCTCACGGCGCGGCCATCCGCTGGGGGGCAGGCGGCGCCTCCGCGTGTACGAGGCTCCGGTAGGCGCCGCCTGGCCGCTCCAGGAGCGTCTCGTGGCTGCCCTGCTCCACCAGGCGGCCCTCGTGGAAGACGAGGATGCGATCGGCCTGGCGGACGCTCGAGAGCCGGTGCGTCACGAGGAAGATGGCGCGGTCGCGTCCCCAGGCACGCAGGTTGCGCAGCACGCGCAGCTCGGTCTCCGCATCGAGGGACGCCGTCGGCTCGTCCAGGATCAGGATCGGCGTGTCCTTCAGCACCGCGCGGGCGATCGAGACGCGCTGGCGCTGCCCGGTCGAGAGCTTGGTGCCGCGTTCGCCCAGCAGGGTGTCGTAGCCGTCCGGAAGCTCCTGGATGAATCCGTCGGCCGCCGCTACCCGCGCCGCTTCGCGGACGGCTGCGTCCGACGCGGTGGGCGCCGCGTAGCGGATGTTCTCGCGCACCGTCGCCCCGAAGAGCACGTTCTCCTGCAAGGCGATCGAGACCGCCGAGCGCAGGCTCGCGAGGCTCACCGCGCGCAGGTCGAGGCCGTCGATCTCGATGCTTCCAGCGTCGGGATCGAACAGCCGCAGCAGCAGGCTCATGAGCGTGCTCTTGCCGGAGCCCGTGGGCCCGACGATGGCCGTCAGCGAGCCCGCGCGCGCCGTGAAACCCACGTCCTCGAGGGTTGGCCGGTCGGGCCCGTAACCGAAGTGGACCCCGCGAAAGGTCACGTCGCGCTGGAACGGAGGCAGGTCGACGGCGTCCGGAGCGTCCTGCACCTCGGGCTCCAGGTCCAGCAGCTCGAAGACGCGGTCCAGGCCGATGGCCATGTCCTGTGCCCGGGCCCACATGCGGTAGATGATCCGGAAGCTGCCGCTGCCCCAGCCCAGCTCGCCCTTCAGGAGGTTGAAGACGCCGAGGGTGAAGCGGTCGAAGCCGAACCCGATCAGCAGCGCGACCGCGAACACCGGTTCTGCGAGCCGCGTCATCTCGAGCATGCGGGCGTAGCCCGCGAGCGTCGTCACGGACACGAGCCCGAACACCAGCACGCTGAAGATGCAGACCAGGAAGCGCACGCCGAACGCGGCGTCGAACGCCGCGCGCGAGTGCGCCTCGAAGCTGCGCTGGGCCGCGGGCTCGGTGCCGTAGGCCTTGACCACCTTGATGCCCTCGAGGATTTCCTGGATGCGCGCGGTGAGAGCGGCGTTGGTCTCGCGCGCGGCGCGGAAGCCGATCCGCAGGCGGCGGGACATCCAGTAGCCGAGGGCCAGGGCCGGCGGCCACGCCAGCAGGAAGATCAGCGCGGCCAGCGGGTCGAACAGGAACACCACGCCTGCGGCGATCAGGTGGCGTCCGAAGTGCATCACGGGCGTCAGGAAGACGGCCTCGATCAGGTCCGACACCATGGCGCTGTCCTGGTGCAGGCGATAGATGGCGTCGCCCACGCGGGTCTCCGCGTGGAAGCGCAGCGACAGGGTCTGCAGCCGATCGTGGAGCTGGAGCCGCAGCTCCTGGTTGATGCGCTGGGTGATCCAGATGTAGTAGTAGGTGAGCGCTCCCGCGGCGGGCAGCGCCACCGCCAGCAGCACGACGGCCGCGGCCACCAGGGCGTGGTCGCGGACGCTCCGCCGCGCCGCCTCGGACAGCACGTCGACTCCCGAGACGAGCGCCGGATCCAGCAGCAGCAGCCGCGCCTGGATTTCGGGCAGCGGGCTTCCCTGCAGGACCCCCGTCCAGAAGATGTCGAAGCCCATGGCGACGAGCGGCAGGATGGCGGCGAAGAGCAGCAGGACGATGCCGAAGAACGCCAGCAGATGGCGCCGTACGCCGCGCAGGAGCGGCAGGCAGCGGAGCAATACGGCGACCACCAGCCGGAACGAGAGGCGGTCACCCTCGCTGCCAGAGCCCAGTCGGCGCAGCTCGTCGGAGAGAGCTTCGGTTCTGGTGGGGCTCGCCATCCGACTCCGCCAGCGTCCCCCGACCCGCGCTGCAAAGGTGCCCGCCGCACGTCCGGCTGTCCAGCGAGCGGCCTGGGGTTGGGTCCGGCGCGCCGCGTCGGCCGCATGGTAGGGTATCGCCGCAGCATGGCCGTCCTGGATCCGCTTCGCGACGCCGGCGCCGCACTCTCGCGCTTCACCGAGCGCTGGGTGCCCGACTCGTGGGTCATCTGCATGATCCTGACGTCGATCGCGCTGCTGCTGGCCGTGTTCGGTGCGGGCGCCGGGGTCGAGGAGAGCGTGCTGGCGTGGGGCGCCGGCGTCTGGAATCTGCTGACCCTGGCCATGCAGTTCACGATCGCGATGGTGGCGGCTCACGCCTGCGTGGCGTCCCGACCCGTCTTCCGACTGCTCGACCGTCTGGCGTCGCTCCCCGATCCGGAACGGCCCGTCCAGGCCGTGCTGCTGGCGGCGTGCTTCTCGCTCGCGACCGCCTATCTCAACTGGGCGCTCAACCTGGTGGCCTGCGCGCTGTTCGTGCCCTTCCTGTGCCGCCGCAACCCGCGCGCGGACGTGCGCGTGCTGATCGCCGCCTGCTACATCGGGCTCGGCACCGTCTGGCACGGCGGCCTCTCCGGTTCCGGGCCGCTGATCCTGGCCACGCCGGGCAACCCCCTGCTGGCGCCCGCCTCCGGCCCGCCGGTGGTGGATCGGCTCTACCCGGTCACCGAGACGCTCTTCGCCCCCTTCAACCTGATCTACCTGGGGGTGATCGGGGCCGTGGGGCTGGCCGCGGCGGTGGCGCTGCATCCACGACGCGGCGCGGTCACCCTGACACCCGCGCAGGTGGACGCGATCCTGCCGGCGCCGCCCCCGGAGCCCGAGCCCGCCGCCACGCCCGCCGGTCGCATCGACGCCTTCCGCGGCTGGACCCTGCTGGCGGCGGTGCTGCTCGCCTATCCGCTGGGCCACTCCATCGCCACCCGGGGCTTCGGGGCCAGCTGGACCATCAACGCCTACAACGCGAGCTTCCTGACCCTGGCGCTGCTGCTGCACGGCCGCCCCCATTCCTTTCTGATCGCCTGCCGCAACGGCGTGTCGGCGGCCTGGGGGATCATCGTGCAGTTCCCGTTCTACGCCGGCATCTTCGGCCTCATCCTCCACACGCCGCTCGGCGCCTGGCTGGGCGACGGGTTCGCGCGTTTCGCCACGACGGGCAGCTACCCGTTCGTGGTCTACTGCTACTCCGGGTTCATGAACCTGTTCGTTCCCTCGGCGGGATCCAAGTGGATGATCGAGGCGCCCTTCTTGATCCCGGCCGGGGAGCAGCTCCAGGTGTCCGTGCGCACGGTGCTGCTGGCGTACGCCTACGGGGACTCGACGACGAACCTGGTGCAGCCGTTCTTCGCGATTCCGATCCTGGCCGTGACCCGGATGCGCTTCGGCGACGTGGTCGGCTACACGTTCCTGATCGCGCTGGCCTGCTTCGCCGCCAGCGCCGTCGCCATGGCGCTGATCCCCCCGGACCTCTAGCCGAGCAGGCCCGGAACTTGCGGCAGGATGCGTTCGCCCACGGTCTCGGCGAAGGCGGTGGGATCCGACAGCGGGGACAGCACGAAGTGGCGTGCGCCGGCCGCGACGAAGCGGCGCATCTGCTCCAGGATGTCCTCGGGGCGCCCGATCAGGCAGTAGTCGCTGGCCACCTTGCGGAAGCGGTCCGGCGGCTGGTTGTAGACGCCGGCCAGCAGGCCCACCGCGCGCTCGAGCGCCTTCTCGTACTCGTCGTCGAGCGCGGTGAACAGGAAGGCGCCGGTGCCGAAGGGCTCGGGCCGGCGGCCCGCCTCCTCGGCGTAGCGGCCCATCGTCTCCAGGTTGGCGCGGTAGCCGTCGGGCGAGGTCATGTGGGAGATGTAGCCGTCGCCGAGCCGCCCGGCGCGCCGGAAGGCGGGCTCGCGGCGGCCCCCGACCCAGATGGGCGGGCCGCCGGGCTGCGCCGGCTTCGGCGCGATCGTGACGGGGCCGAACCCGAAGTGGCGGCCGCGATGCTCCACCCCGTCTTCGCGCCACAGCCGCCGCAGGATCTCCAGGGCCTCGTCGGTGCGGGAGCCGCGCTCCTTCAGCGGTACGCCGCACGCCTCGTACTCCGGCGGGAACTCGCCGCCGACCCCGATGCCGAAGATGAGGCGGCCGCCGGAGAGCACGTCCACGCTGGCCACGGTCTTGGCCGCGATGGCCGGCCGCCGCAGGGGCAGCAGGTAGACGCTCGTGCCCAGCGACACGCGCTCCGTCGCGGCCGACAGGAACGCCAGCAGCGAAAGGGACTCGAGGATCGGCACGTAGAACGACACGTGGTCGCCCATCCAGAGGGAGTCGAAGCCGAGCTCCTCGCAGCGCCGCGCCAGGGACAGCAGCACGTCGCGGTCGCTGCCGGCCAGCACCATGCCGCAGCGGACGCGGTCCTCGACGGCGAGGGGCGGTGCCACGCCTACAGGCGGATCCTGCGGGCCGAGCGCCGGCCGGACATGCGCGACCATACGGCGCCGAACGCCATGCCCACCGACAGGATCACCGCGCCGGTGATCCATTCGGGCCAGCGCGCGCCCGCCTTGAGCCGCGTGTTCTCCTCGGACAACCGCGCGATCTCCGCAGCCTGCTCGCTCTCCCTGGCTCCGGATGCCTGGGAGCCGCGCGAGAGCTCGGCGTTCTCGCGCGACAAGGCGTCCACGCGCGCGCGCAGGTCGCCGGCCTCGGTCTCCAGCAGGCCGAGCTTGATCCCGGGCGGAGGCTCGGGGTCGAGATAGCCGGCGGGGATCCAGCCCTCCTTGCCGTCCTGCAGCCGGACCCGGGTCCAATTCTCGCCGCGCTTCAGGATGCGCACCTGGTCGCCCGTCTTGACGCCGCCGACGATCCGGTGGGTCGGGCTGGCTCCGGTGCGGAGATTGAGTCGCACCTCGCCGCGCACCCAGGCGTCCTCGGCGCTGGCGACGCCGGCCCCGAGCGCGGTGACGAAGAGTCCCGCGGCCAGCGCGCGCCGCGACCGCAGCCCGTACGTCTGCGCCATGCCGTCGCGTCCTCCCTTCCCGTGTCCGTCCAGCCCGGGGGCTGGCAGTGTAGCGGCTCCCCGCGGCTCTGCCGGGGTCGGGTATGCTGGCTGCGTTGCAGAAGCTGTCCCCCCGCACCATGTGGATCTACGGCGCCCCGAGCTTTGCCGGCGCGGCGATGGTGATTCCCATCGCCATCCACATGACGAAATTCTACGCGGACACGGTGCTGGTCCCCCTCGGCTACCTGGGCGTCGGCATCGCCCTCGCGCGCGCCTTCGACGCCATCACCGATCCGGCGATGGGCTGGCTCTCGGACCGGACGCGCTCGCGTTGGGGTCGCCGCCGCCCGTGGATCGCGGTGGGCGCGCCGCTGTGCGCCGTGGCGTTCTGGCTGCTCTTCCACCCGCCGCCCACGCTGTCGCCGCTCGGCGGAGCCGCCTGGTTCCTGTTCGCATACGCGCTCTACTTCCTGTTCCACACGGTCTATCTGGTGCCCTACGTGGCCCTCGGTGCCGAGCTCACCCTGGACTACCACGAGCGCTCGTCGCTCTTCGCGCTGCGCGAGGGCCTGGTGATCACGGGGACGCTCTGCGCCGCCGCGGCGCCGTGGCTCCTCAGCGAGCGCCTCGGCGGCGAGCGCGCCGCGTTCCACGTCTTCTCGACGGTCTTCGCGCTGCTCCTGGCCGGGCTCTACCTGAACGTGGCGCTGCGGCTGCGAGAGCGAGCCGACTACTCCCGCCAGCCGGCCAACCCGCTGGTTCCGGGGGTGCGGCGCTCCCTGCGCAACCCTCCGTTCCGGGTGCTGCTGGCCGCAGCGGTCCTGGCCGGGGTTCCCGGCGGCCTGTCGGCGACCCTGATGCCCTTCTTCAGCGAGTACGTGATCCGGCCCGCGAATCCCGGCGCGCTGCTCGGCATCCTGCTGCTCGGCTACTTTGGCAGCGCGCTCCTCTTCCTGCCGGTCTGGCTGCGGGTCGCGCAACGCTTCGGCAAGCGCAACGCGCAGCTCGCCAGCTTCGCGCTGGGCGCCGTCGCATCCGCCGCCATCATCGGCGCCGGGCCCGGGGACACGGTCTGGATCGGGATCTGCATCGTCGGAGCCGGCGCCGGCTTCGGATCCATCAGCTTCCTCCTGACCGCCATGAAGGCCGATGTGATCGACTACGACGAGCTCCACACGGGCCGTCGGCGCGAGGCACAGTACTCGTCGTTCTGGATGATCGTGCCGAAGTACGTGCAGATCCCCAGCGCCGCCATTCCGATCGCGCTGCTCGGCGCCATGGGCTACGTCGCGAACCAGGAACAGACGCCCCAGGTGATCGCAGCCCTGCGCGGCATGTTCTCGCT
The DNA here is from genome assembly GCA_947259215.1 of uncultured delta proteobacterium. Classification (GTDB taxonomy): domain Bacteria; phylum Myxococcota_A; class UBA9160; order UBA9160; family JAFDET01; genus CAMYLJ01. The sequence goes on along the minus strand of CAMYLJ010000050.1, from coordinate 27,750 downwards.
GGCGCCGGCGCTGTGCTTCGGGCTCGGGTTCGTGGTGCTGCTGCGCTATCCGATCAGCGCGGAGGTGCACCGGGAGATCCGCGCCGGCGTCGAGGCGCACGCTCGCGGCGAGCCCGCCCTGGATCCCCTGACCGGGGAGTGGCTGGCTCCGCCGGGCGGAGGCGAGGTCGACGGCGACACGAGCTGGTTCCTGGACCACTTCTCGGCTGCGGAGCTCGAACGGACGCTGCGCGGGGAACGCGTCGTGCCCGGGGTGTGGGTCCGCGCCGCCCTCGCCGCGGGCGTGGTGGTCGCGGGCGCCTGGTTCACCTGGCGGGGTGTGTCCGATGCCGGCCGTGAGCCCGGGCTGCTGCCGGTGCTGGCGGTGGTGGTGGCGGGCGCGGCGCTGGCGCTGGGGATCTTCCAGCTGGCGCGTCTCCCCGCGGCCCGGCGGCTCGAGCGCCACGGCGTGGACGCCGGCAGCGTTCGCGCCCATCTGGCCCAGGGCCTCGGCACCCGGGCTCGCGCGCTGGCGGCGCCGCCTGCAGCGCGGCCCGGCGAGGCGCCGTGAGCGTCCGCCGCCGGGGGTCGGCCGCCGTCGCGGGGATTCACGAGGCTGCGGTGGAGTGGGGTTGCCCCGGCTGGCTCCCCGGGTAGGACTCGAACCTACGACCCAGCGGTTAACAGCCGCTTGCTCTGCCAGCTGAGCTACCGGGGAATCCGGACCGCCGCATTCTAGGCAGTGGGGGCGGGAACGCAAACCCCGGCTCTACTCGGCGGGGACCTCGACCTGCACCACGTCCGAGGGCGGTGCCTGGCTGCCGTCGGCTCGCTCCAGGACGACGGCGTAGCGGTAGCGACGCCCGCTCCGCACCTGCGCGTCCACGAAGCGGTCGTCTTCCACCCGCCCCAGCTCGCGGTGGCGCAGGCGGCCCAGCCGATAGATCCGGGCTGCGGCGAAGCCCTCGGGACTGCGGGCGTTCCAGTGCAGCGCCACCCCGTCGGGCCCGGGCTCGGCGCGCAGGCCGTAGCGCTCGCTCTGCACCTCCACCGGGTCCGATGGCCTGCTCGCTCGAGCCGATACGCGGAGATGTCGGTCTCGACGTTGGGCTCCCACGCCAGCTCTTTGCGACCGAGGCCCTTGTCGGCGATGCGCAGGCCGAGGGGCGGCAGCGGCTCGGCCTTGGTCACCGCCCGCACCGCGGTGCCCGGCTCGCCGGGTTCACCCGCCGCATTCACCGCCGCGACCCGGTAGTAGAGGACCCGCAGGTCGCCGAGCCCCTCGTCGACGTAGGTGGTGGCGAAGCGGCCTTGCGAGCTGGCCAGGGTGGTGAAGGGGCCCTCGGCAGCGGCGGCGCGCTCGACCCGGTAGCCGACGACGGTGGCATCCGGAGATGCGCGCCATTGGAGCGCCACGCGCCGCGGCTGGTGGCTGTAGGCCTCGAGCTCGGGGGGCGGTTCGGGTGGCGTCGCGGTCGTGGCGCTGGCCACGGGCGAGGTGGCGACGCCCACGCGGCCGTCCGCCGCCACGCTGCGCACGACGTAGCGGTAGCTCTCGCCGTCGCGCAGCTCGGGCGACCGGTCCACGTGCGCGGCCGCGAACTGGCCCGGCACCACCGTGATGCGCACGAAGGCCTCGCCGTCGCCCGCCGCGCGCTCCACGGCGTAGCCCGCCACCTCCCGGCCCAGCACCGCCTGCCACGAGAGCGGCACCGCCCGCAGCTCTCCGCTGCGGGCCCGCACCGCCGAGGGCGCCGGGAGCTCGAGGGAAGGCACGAGCTCCGCCTCCAGCTCGGGTCCGCCCAGGGACGCGCAGGCCGCCGTCGCCGCGGCCAGGATCGCGATGCACGCCCGGTGCGCCACGGCCTACGGGGCCCCCGCCGCGACGGACGGCTCCGCGCGCAGCCGCTCCAGGTTGGCGAGCATGAGCTCGGCGCGGTCCGCGTACTCGCGCGCCTGTTCGTTGGCGGGATCGATCAGCAGCGCGCGCCGCCAGCGGTCGAGCGCGGTCTCCAGGTCTTCCTGCACGAACGCCTGGCGCCCGGACTCGATCAGCTGGGGCACCCGCGGGCTCAGGCGCCGGCGCAGCTCGTCCATGTGGTTGCGCGCTCCGCGGTGGGCGGGGTTCGAGGCCACCGCCGCCAGGTCGTAGCGAAGTGCGGCGTACGGATCCCCCGAGCGGTCGGCCGCCAGGGCGTTCTGGTAGAAGCCCTCGGCGCGGATCTCGGCGTCGCTGGCGGCGAAGTTCGGAGGCCGCAGCACGGCGGGCTTGCGGCCGGAGCGTCGCTGGGCGTCGCGCATGGTGGCGATGAAGACCAGATAGCCCTGGGCGGACTCGTTGCGCGGCTCCAACTCCAGCACGGAGCGGAAGGCGGCGTCGGCGCTGGCGTAGTCGCCGGCGAAGAAGCCCTGGCGGCCCCGGGCCAGGCGGCTCTCCACCTCCGCCTCGAAGGCGTGACGCAGTGCCTGCTCGCTCGCCGCGACATCGGGGTCGAACGGATCCAGCATGCGGAGCGTCTTCATCTCGCGCCGAGCCACGGCCAGGCGGCCCTGGCCGAAGGCGGCCTCGAAGGCCTTGCGGTGGGTGCGCTTGCGCGCCGCCAGCTCGCGCGACAATTGCTGCACGCGGTCCAGGCTGGCGCGGTCGTCGGGAGCGAGCTGGAGGGCCAGGCGGTAGTTCAGCACCGATTCCGCCAGCCGTTCGCGCTCCCGGTAGTAGTCGCCCCGCTGTCGGTAGCGGGCGGCCAGGGTGGCGTGCTCCGTCTCGGCGCGCGCGATGCGGCGCTTGGCCGCGGCATGCTCCGAGGAGGAGCGTGGAATCGAGCGCCAGCTCTCGAGCGCTCCCAGCAGATCGCCTTCGCGCTTGCGCTCGTCCCCGATCTCGAGGGCAGACACGCAGCCGACGAGCAGCACGGCGGCGGCGAGGGGGGCGAGCCGCCTCATCGCTCCTCCGGCGGAGCGGTCCCGGCGACGTCCACCGCATAGGTGTGCACCGGCTCGAGTCGGCCCGAGAGCTGACGTTCGCCCTCGAACCGCAGCCGGAACGCGCCGCGGACCCGCCGCTGCACCGCCTCGGACACCAGGATCTCGCCGGGCCGCGCCAGCTTCTCGAGCCGGTGGGCCACGTTCACCGCGTCGCCGACGGCCGTGAAGTCCGCGCGCTCGTCCGATCCGATGTTGCCCACCACGACGACGCCCGTGTGGATGCCGACGCCGAGCTGTACCGCCGCCGGCTCTCCGGCGGGTGCGGTCGGACCCCGGGCCGCCATCGCCTGCTGCAGGTCCAGGGCCGCGGCCACCGCGCGCTGGGCATGATCCCGCTGGGTCAGCGGAGCCCCGAAGTAGGCCATCACCGAATCGCCCATGTACTTGTCGATGGTGCCGCCGCGGGCCAGGATGCGATCGGACACCAGCTGGAAGACCTCGTTCAGGAGGCCGACCACGTCGGTGGCCTTCATGCCCTCGGACAGGCGGGTGAAGCGTCGGATGTCCGCGAACAACACCGTCACTTCGCGCTCTGCACCCGCGAGGTGCGCGCCCTCGGGATCCTCCAGCAGCTGGGCCAGCACGTAGTCAGAGACGTAGCGGCCGAAGGCGTTCTGGATGTGCTCCTTCTGCTGGAGCGACTCGCCCATCTCGTTGAATGCGCGCGTGAGCTCGCCCACCTCGTCGCGCGAGGTCGGGGGCACGCGCACCGACAGGTCGCCCGCCGACAACCGCTCGACGCCCGCGCGCAGCCGGGAGAGCGGGCCCACCAGCAGTGCCACGAACCCGAGGCCTGCGGCCACGCCCACCACCACCACCGCGACCGCCACCGCGGCCAGCTGGCGCTGGGTCTCCGCCACCACCGGCTCCACCAGCACGCCGAGGTCCAGGGTCACCTGGGCCTCTCCGACGCGGACGTCGCTGAAGATCACGGGGGCGGCGGCCACCAGGCGATTCCCCTCCTGCACGACCGTGGACCCCTCTGCGGACCCCTCGGTTCCCGCCAGGTTCCGGCCCGGCTGCCCGCGCTCGGCGTCGGTCAGCGAGGCGGCGATGCCGCCTTCGCGGGAGAGCACCCGGGCACCCTCGATGCCGGCGCCCTCACCGGTCTCGCGCACCAGCGCGGCCAGGCGCAGGTCGTCCCCCGCCAGCAACGGCTCGGCAGCGCCCCCGGCCAGGCTGCGGGCGAGCGCTTCGCCGCGCTTGCCCACCTCCGCAACCAGGGCCGCGCGCTCATGTTGGATCGCGATACCCGCCAGGCCCATGCAGGCGAGCAGAAGCACCACCACCACGAGCAGGCTGAACTTGACCTGAAGGGATCTCAAAGCCGCCCCGTCCCCCGGCCCCGACGGAGGCATACGTTCCGACGAGCGTATCGATCGGCCCGGTGCGCCGCTAGCGAGGCTTCACGGCCCCTTCAGTCGGAGCTTTCCCCTGGATTTCGGATAGATGGCCCTAGATGCCGAAGCGGATGGAGCGCACTTCGAGGTGGCGCATTCCCTTGGGGACGCGGACGGTGATCTCGTCGTCCACCTGCTTGCCGAGCAGGGCCCGGGCCACGGGCGAAGTGACCGAGAGCAGGCCCTGGCGCACGTCCGCCTCGTCTTCGCCGACCAGCGTGTAGGTGACCTCTTCGTCGGTCTCCGAGTCCACCAGGACCACGGTGACCCCGAATCGGACCGAATCGGGGTTGGGATCGGTGGTCTCGATGATCTGGGCCCGGGCCAGCTTGTCCTCGATCGTGGCGATGCGGCCTTCGATGTGGCCCTGGCGCTCCTTGGCGGCGTGGAACTCGGCGTTCTCCGACAGGTCCCCGTGAGCACGGGCGGCCTCGATCTCCTTGACGATCTCGTGCCGGTCCCGGCTCTTCATGCGCCGGAGATCCTCCTGGAGCTTGTCGTACCCGGCGCGGCTCATGGGGATGCGGTCGGCCATGGGACCGGAAGTCCTCGGTAGAATCGGGCGAAGCCGCCAAAACGCGACCGACGCCCTATGGGAGGGCGCCGGCCGGTGGCAGGAGGCTAGCTCGCCGCCCATGCACCCGCACACCCCGCTTGCCCCCGAGGGATCCTCCGAGCCGAGACTCGCGGCCCGGCGCCTCGTGCGCACCGCGGCGATCTTCTACGGGGGCCTGCTGGTCCTGGCCGTGGCCTGGCGCACGGGCTGGCTGGGGGAGCCGCTCTTCTACGCTGACGCCGAGGCGGCGCGCGCCGGTGCCGAGCCGCTGCGCGACGCCGCGCTGGGGGCCGTGGCCGCCGCCGCCGTGATCGTCCTCTCCGGGGTCGTGACCCGCGCGACCGCCTGGGGCGAACGTCTGGCGCGAGCGCTGGCCGAGCTGCTGGGCCGCCCCCGCGCCGGAGAGATCGCCTTCCTGGCCCTGGCGAGCGGGATCGGGGAGGAGGCGTTCTTTCGGGGCGCTCTCCAGCCCCGGGTGGGTCTGGTGCTGGCCAGCCTGATCTTCGGGCTGGCCCATCTGGTGCCGCGCCGCGAGTTCCTGCCCTGGACCGGCTTCAGCCTCGCCGCCGGCTTCCTGTTGGGAGGCCTGTTCGCCTGGACCGGCAACCTGATCGCGCCCGTCGTGTGCCACGCCCTCGTCAACGGCGTGAACCTCCGGCTGCTCGTGCGCGACTACGGGACGCCCGAGCCCCCGCGTTCCGTGTGACGGGTGCGCGCGCTCAGCTCTTGTGCGCGATGCAGTCGATCTCGACCCGGGCGCCCAGGGGCAGCGCGGCCACCTGGACGCAGGCCCGGGCGGGCGGCGGGTCGCGGTCGAAATGGCTGGCGTAGACCGCGTTCATGCGCGGGAACTCGGCCAGGTCGATCAGGTAGACGGTCGTCTTGACCACGTCTGCCAGCGAGCTGCCGGCGGCCTCGAGCACCGCGCCCAGGTTGCGCAGCACGCGCTCGCTCTGCTCCTCGATTCCGCCCTCGACCAGCGCGCCCGACGCGGGGTCGAGCGGAATCTGGCCCGACGCGAAGATCCAGTCGCCGAGCACGAGCGCCTGGGAGTAGGGCCCGACCGGTGCCGGCGCGCGGTCGCTCTCGATTGCGCGGGGGCGCTCAGGCCTCGTCTTCGGACCCGTCGATCAGGCGCTCTTCGAGAACGCGCAACAGGTAGCCGAGCAACAACAGGTTCGGCACCCGCTTGCGCGAGTCGCCCCCGATGCCTTCGGCGTCGGCGAAGGTCTCGCCGTAGGAGGTGAAGAACTCCAGGGTCTCCATGGGGACGTTGTTCGCGACCACCTGGTTGATGTCCGACACGTCCAGGTCACCGAAGAGTTCTGCGAACTCCCACGCCAGTTCGGTGTGAGTCATGTTGGGGGCTGCTCCATCGACGTGCGCGGCAAGCGCGGGAGATTCCACGCGAAACGCGGGGTCGGCGGCCATCGTGCCACCCCCCGGGTGGGCTGTCAACGAATCGGGCCGACACGATTGAAAAAAACGGCGTAGTCCCCGACGGGAATCGTCGCAGGCATCCGGTCGGCAACTAACGCGCGGGCAGCGGGGTAAACCCGACGGAAACTGCAGCTCAAATGCTGTGTTCAGCGCGGTCGTCGTCGGCGTCGCCGCCGCCCCCCTCGAAGAGCGCCTCGCGCACGAACACCGGCGCAGCCGTGCGCAGGGCGAGTGCAATCGCGTCACTGGGTCGCGAGTCGATCTCGATGCGTGCTTCGCCCGCGCGCAGCGCGATGACTGCGTAGTACGTGCTCTCGCGCAGCTCGGTGACGGTCACGCGCTCCACGGCGCCGTCCAATCCCTCGACCAGACGCTGCGCCAGGTCGTGGGTGTTGGGTCTCGGTGGCGTCACGTCTTCGAGTCGCTGCGCGATGGCGCGCGCCTCGTTGACGCCAATCCAGATGGGCAGCCGCCGGCCGCCCCGTTGCTCCTCCAGGATCACCACCGGGGTCTTCGACATGGGATCGATGGTCACCATGCCCACCACCACGGCGACGTCGTCGCGGGGCGGGGCGCCGGCTCCGGAGCAGGCCAGCGCTCCGAGCGCCAGAATCAGCAGCGGGAAGTGCGTTCGCATGGGGGTCCTCCCGGGACCCGTCGATCGTACCGCCAGAGGGTGCCCGAGGTCGAGGAAGGCGCGGAGGAGCGAGCCCGGGTGGGCGGGAGGCTGGTCGGGGCGACTGGATTCGAACCAGCGACCTCTTCGTCCCGAACGAAGCGCGCTACCAAACTGCGCCACGCCCCGACCGGCCGCGAGTATGACGCTTGGCCCGGAACCCCACAAGCCGGGGCCCGGGTGGCATGGCCGCCCGCCCGGGCGGCGTGTAGATGGCGCGGGTCCTGGAGAGCACGTTCTCGCGCGCGCCCTCGCGCGGAAGTTCCGCACCGCGCCCGCCACCCCCCGCTTCCGCCGGGGGCCATTCTACCTGGCGCGCTCGGCCTCGTCGCGGAGCCCGGCGATGGCTGCGGCGTAGTCGTCCGCGCCGAAGACCGCGGTTCCGGCCACGAACACGTCGGCGCCGGCGCGGGAGGCGTCGCCGATGGTGCCGGCCGCGACGCCGCCGTCCACCTCGAGCGCCACCTCGAGGCCCCGCTCGTCGATCCAACGGCGCAGGGTGGCGATCTTGGGCAGGCAGCTCGCGATGAAGCGCTGCCCGCCAAAGCCGGGGTTCACCGTCATCACCAGCACCTGGTCCACGTCGCCGAGGACCCATTCGACGGCCTCGGGCGGGGTCGACGGGTTCAGCACCACGCAGGCCTTTGCGCCGGCCTCGCGGATCTGGGCGACGCTGCGCTGCAGGTGCGGGCAGGTCTCGGCGTGCACGCCGAGACGATCGGCGCCGGCGCCGACGTAGGCCTCCACGTAGCGCTCCGGCGCCTCGATCATCAGGTGGACGTCGAGGGGCAGGTCGCTGGAGCGGCGCACGGCCTCGACCACCGGCGGTCCGATGGTGAGATTGGGAACGAAGTGACCGTCCATCACGTCGATGTGGATCCAGTCCGCGCCGGCCTTGCCGACGGCCTCGAGCTCTTCGCCCAGGCGGGAGAAGTCGCAGGCCAGGATCGAGGGAGCGATGCGTACGGGTCCCCGACTCATGACGTCCGCTCCAGGCGCACCGCAAAGAAGCCGTCGGTGTCGTGGCGGTGGGGCAGGGTGCGCAGGCTGCCCTCCATATCGAGTGCCGGCGCCAGCTGCGCCGGGAGCGATGCGCGCGGGGCCCGCCGGAAGTCCGGTGCGGCGGCGAGAAAGGCCTCCACCACGGCGTCGGTCTCCTCCGGCTCGAAGGTGCAGACACTGTAGACGAGCACGCCGCCGGGCCTCAAGGCGCGCGCCGCCCCGCGCAGGATCGCGAGCTGGCTGGCGCCCAGGGTCTCGGGGTCCCGGGGGTCGAGTCGCCAGCGCAGGTCGGGGTGCCGTCGCAGGGTGCCGAGGCCGGAGCACGGCGCGTCCACCAGCACCCGGTCCCAGCGGCTGCCCTCCACCTCCTCGGGCAGGCTCGACGTCACGTCGCACTCGCGGATCGCGAGGTTCCCGAGACCCAGCCGGCGCGCGTCGCGCGCGGCCAGCGCCAGTCGTCGCGCGTGCCGGTCGAGGGCGAGCACGGCGCCGGAAGCGCCCACGCGCTCGGCGGCGGCCGTCGCCTTGGTGCCGGGCGCGGCGCAGGCGTCGAGCACGCGCTCGCCGGGCTGCGGATCGAGCAGGTCCACCACCAGCTGGGAGGCCTCGTCCTGGAGCGTGAAGCGGCCTTCGGCGAAGGCCGGGTCGAGCCTCGGATCGCCACGGGAGCCGAGCAGCAGGGCGCCCGGCGCCAGCTGCCCGGGCTGGGCGTCGGGCAGGCGGGCGCGCAGCTCGGCGAGCAGCGCGGCGGGCGTCGTGCGCTGGGGGTTCGCGCGCACGCAGCGCGGCGGCAGCGCGTTGCTGGCGGCGGCCAGGGCGGCGGCCTCCGCGGGCCCCCAGCGTTCGATCCAGCGCTCGGCCAGCCACGCGGGCAGGGAGAGCGCGTGGGTCAGGTGGCCGAGCGGGTCCTCCTCGAGCGAGGGGAGCGGGACCGCGCGCCCTTCGGCGGCCAGTCGCCGCAGCACGGCGTTCGTGAGCCCCACCGCGCGCTCGAGTCCGCCCGCCCGCACGCAGCGCACCATCTCGTCGACGGCGGCCCGGTCGGGAATCCGCTCGGCGAACAGGATCTGGTAGGCGCCGAGGCGCAGCGCGCTGCGCACCGCCGGCTCGAGCTTTGCGAGCTCGCGGTCGAGCACGTGGGAGAGCACGAAGTCCAGGCGACCCCGCCAGCGCAGGGTTCCCTGCACCAGGGCCGTCACCAGCGCGCGGTCGACCGGCGCCAGCGAGCTCCGGCCCAGGGCGGCGCGCAGCACGCGGTCCGCGTAGGCCCGCGTCCGCTCCACCCGCTCGAGGATGCGCAGCGCCACCAGCCGCGCGCGCGTCGGTGCTGCGCGGCGACGGCCGGATCCGCCGCTCGGGTGCGGTCGGCCCCGTCGGGGGCGCGGGTCGCGGGCATCGGTCATCGGGTCGAGTCTAGGGGTCGCGCGCGGGCGGAGAAAGGCGCGCCCCGTCGGGAATCGGGCATCCGCGCAGGAATTCCTCGACGGGAAGCGGCCGCCGGCCGGCGCGCTGCAGGACGCTCGGCTCGAGCCAGCCGTCGCCGGTGGCGATCCGCAGGCGACTTCCGGCCCGTCGGGCGGTGCCCGGCGGCGCGTCGGTCGCCCCCGCCACCGCCCGGGCGGCGAGCACGCGCAGGAGCTCGCCGTCGAGGCTGCAGGCCGCGCCGGGCCTGGGAGCCAGGGCGCGCACCCGGCGCGCCAGGAGTGCGGCCGGCTCGTCGAAGTCCAGCGCCGTGTCGGCCCGCTCGAGCTTGGGTGCGAAGCTGGCCTGCGAGGCGTCCTGCTCGCTCCAGCGGAGCTCGCCCGACGCCGCCCGCTCCACCGCTTCGGCCACGGCGTCGGCGGCCAGCGCGGCCAGGCGCTCGCTGAGCGCGCCGCACGTCTCGTCGGCGCCGATGGGCGTGCGGCGCACCAGCGCCACGGGACCGGCGTCCATCTCGCGCTCGACGCGCATGATCGAGATCCCGGTCTCCGCGTGTCCCTCGAGGATCGCGCGCGCGATGGGCGCCGCGCCCCGGAGCGCCGGCAGCAGGCTGGCGTGGGCATTCAGCAGGTAGCCGAGGCGCGGCAGCCGACGGATGCGCTTGGGCAGGAACTGGCCGAAGGCCACCACCACGCCCAGGTCCGGCTCGCAGGCCGCGATGGCGTCGGCCACGCTGGCGTCGCCGACGCGTTCGGGCCGCAGCAGCGGCACCCCGCGGGCCAGGGCCAGCTCCGCCACCGGAGACGCAGAGGCCTTGCGCCCGCGGCCGCGGCCGCGATCGGGCTGCGAGACGACGCTCGCGACCGCGTGCGGACCCTCGAGCAGACGGGCCAGGGTGGGGACGGCGAAGTCGGGAGTTCCGAAGAAGACGAGGCGCAGCGGAGAGGGGCTCAGAGGTTGACGCCCGGGGTGGAGGCGTCGCCGCCCCCCCCGGACTCCTCGGTCTCCCGGCGCAGGGCCTTCTTGCGCTTCTGCACGTAGAGGTTGCGCTTCAGTCGGCTGATGTGGTCGATGAAGAGCACGCCGTCCAGGTGGTCGATCTCGTGCTGGAAGCACACCGCTCGCAGCCCCTCGGCCCGCTCCTCGATGGGATTGCCGTCGAGATCGCGGCCGCGCAGGGTGATCTTCTCGGCCCGCTCCACGTCGGCGGTGAAGTCGGGCACCGAGAGGCAGCCCTCGGTCCAGGTGATCGTGTCCTCGGGATCCGACAGCTCGGGGTTTACGACCACCAGCGGGCAGCGCTCGCCGTCCTCCTCGGCCCAGTCCGTGTCTACCACGATCAGGCGGATCGCCTCCCCGAGCTGCGGGGCGGCCAGGCCGATGCCGGGCTCGTCGTACATCACCTCCAGCATGTCGGCGGCCAGCGCGCGCACCTCGTCGGTCACCTCGGCGATCGTCTCGGAGGTCTGCCGCAGGCGCTTGTCGGGAAATTGCAGAACCGGTCGCAGGGCCATAAGTCGCCGGATCTATAGCATGTTCAGCGGATTCGGATCCACCTTGCTGCGGGTCGTGGCGGGCAGCCGCGAGGCCGCGTCGAGCATCCGGCGGCCGGCTTCCAGCAGGTCGAGCGCGTCGGCGCCGCGGACCAGCACCTGGATCCGGAAGCGGTCGCGCAGGCGCGCCAGCGGCGCCGCCGCGGGGCCGAGCACCTCGCGTCCGGGTCCGCGGGCCACGTCCGCCAGCCGCTCCGCCCCCGCGCGCGCCTCGTCCTCGTCGGGGCTCGAGACCAGCGCGTGCACCAGGTGTCCGAACGGCGGGTACCCGAGCGCACGCCGCTGGGTCAGCTCCTCGGCGTAGAAGGCCTCGTAGTCGTGCCGGCGCGCCGCAGCCACGGCGTAGTGTTGCGGCGAGAAGGTCTGGATCACGACGCGCCCCGGGGCGCGTCCGCGCCCGGCGCGCCCGGCCACCTGGGTCAGCAGCTGGAAGGTGCGCTCGGCGGCGCGGAAGTCCGGCATGTGGAGGCCCAGGTCGGCCAGCACCACGCCGACGAGCCGCACGCCGGGGAAGTCGTGCCCCTTGGCCAGCATCTGGGTGCCCACCACGACGTCGACCTCCCGGTCGCGCAGGGCGCGCAGGATCCGCTTGGTCGCTCCCCGCTTCGTGGCGGCGTCGCGGTCGAGCCGCGCCACGCGCGCCTCGGGCAGGCTGGCGCGGACCTCCTCCTCCACCCGCTGGGTCCCGATCCCGAGCAGAGCGGTTTCCGGCGCGCCGCAGCCCGAGCAGGCCTCCGGCGGAGCGGTCTGGTAGTCGCAGTAGTGACAGCGCAGGCGCTGCTCCGGGGCGTGGTAGACCAGCGCGATGTCGCAGTGCTTGCAGCGTTCGGCGTGCCCGCACTCGAAGCAGAGGACCTTGGTGGAGAAGCCGCGGCGGTTGTGCAGGAGCAGCGCCTGGCCGCCCGCTGCGACGGTCTCCCGCAGCGCGCGGCGCAAGGGCGGCGTCAGGATCAGCTTGCGTCCGCGGGGCGTGGCGGCGCGGGCGCGTTCCAGGTCGACGATCTGCACGCCGGGCAGCGGTCGCCCCCCGATCCGACGCGGCAGGCGCAGGTACCGCAGCGCGCCGCCGTCGGCGGCGTAGCGGGTCTCCAGGGCGGGCGTGGCGGACCCGAGCACCAGGGGGCAGCCGGCGGCGCGCGCACGGCGGACGGCCAGGTTGCGGGCGTGGTAGCGGAAGCCCTCTTCGTTCTTGTAGGCCCCGTCGTGCTCCTCGTCGATCACGATCAAGCCCAGGCGCTCGAGCGGCGCGAACAGCGCCGAGCGGGCCCCGACCGCGATGGGCGCCTGGCCGCACCGCAGGCGCTGCCACTGCTCCCAGCGCTCCGCCGGGCTCAGGCCGCTGTGCAGTACCGCCAGATCGTCACCGAAGCGGGCTCGCAGTCGGGCCAGGATCTGATGGGTTAGGGTGATCTCCGGCACCAGGATCAACGCCTGGCGGTCCTGGGCCAGCGCCTCCGCGACGGCCCGCAGATACACCTCGGTCTTGCCGCTGCCCGTCACCCCGTGCAGCAGGAAGTGCTCGAAGCGGCGCGCGCGCGCGGCGTCGACGATCGGCGCCAGGGCGGTTTCCTGTTCGGAGGAGAGGGACACGGCTTCCGGCGTCTCCAGCGGCTCGCCCAGCACGTCGCGCTGGCGTTCCTCCACCTGGATCTCCACCAGGCCGCGCCGGACGAGCGCACGCAGCGGGCCCGAGGCGAGGGCAGCCGTCTCGCAGGGACCGTCGCGGGCGAGGCGCGACACCAGCTCGGCCTGGCGCGGGGCACGGGTCAGCGTCGCGCACACCGTCTCCGCGTCGGTGCCCGGCGCCAGCTGCGCCAGCCGCACCCGGATCGGCTGCGGCCCGCGCGCGGCCACCTCGACGGTCTCCACCAGCCGGTCGCGCCCGAGGTCCGCCAGCACCGCCGCCGCCCCGGGGTGGCGCCGGCGCAGGCTGGCGAGCGTGGCATGGCCCTGCGCGAGCCGCGCGCCCAGCTCCCGCGCGGGCCCGCGCAGCACGCCGGCCTCGTGGGCGGCCCGGCCGCGCCGGGTGAGGCCGAAGCGCGCGGGGCTCCGCGGCGTGGCGCCGGAGGGCAGGGCGGTCGTGAGGGCCTGGCCGATCGGGCACAGGACCGCGCGCGCCTCCTCGCGTAGGATCCCGAGCATCGTCTCGGAGAGGACGGGCTCGGCGTCGAGCACCTGGGCCACACGGCGCAGCGTGGCGTGGGTTTCCGGGAGGCGCCGCTCGACGATTACGCCCGTGAGGCGGCGGCGTCCGAAGGGGACGCGCACACGGCAGCCGGGGCGGGCCGCGGCGTCGAGGGCCTGGGGCACGGCGTAGTCGAAGAGGGAGTCGATGGGCACGGGCAGCGCCACGGCGGCGGCGAGCCGAGCCCCGGAGCTGGGCATGGGGGGAGTGTAGGTGGGGCGACGTCGGGACGGGAGCGCCGGACGCGCACGCGTCGAGGTGCGACACATCGCGGGCGGCCGCGCCCTGCGCGTGGACGGCAGCTTCGCTTCGTTCTGGCGCCCCGGGAGCGCGCTCACAGGCTCGGTCTGGGACGCGCTGGCCGCGCCCCTGGCGTGGCTTCCGCCGGCGCGCCGCCGCAAGGTCCTGATCCTGGGGCTCGGCGGCGGCAGCGCGGCCCGGCTGGCCCGGGCCCTGGCGCCGCGCGCCGAGATCGTCGGGGTGGAGATCGATCCCGGGGTGGTGGCCGCGGCCCGCGACGCCTTCGATCTGGAGGCCCTCGGGCTCGAGATCGTGACCGACGACGCCCGCCGCTTCCTGGCGCGCGAGCGCCGGCGCTTCGACGCCGTGCTGGAGGACGTTTTCGTCGGCTCCGGGCGCGCCGTGCACAAGCCCGACTGGATGCTCGAGCCGGGGCTCGCCGCGGCCGCCCGCCGGGTCGCCCGGGGCGGCCTGCTGGTGTCGAACGCGCTCGACGAGGGGCCGGCCGTCGCCCGCGCCCTGGCGAGGCGCTTTCCCGCCCGGGCTCGCATCGACGTGGATCGCTACGACAATCGCGTCTACGTGGGAGGGCCGGCCGGGCTCACGGGCCGCGGCCTGCGCGCCGCTGCGGCCGCCGATCCGGAGCTCGCCCCGAGCCTTGCGCGCCTCGGCTTTCGCAGCCTGCCCGCCTAGGCGTCCGCCTCGGCCAGGAACTCGCTCACCACCTCGTTGAAGCGCGGAGCCGCCTCGGCCGCAATCAGGTGAGCGCCGTAGGTCAGGGTCACGAGCCGCGCGTGCGGGATCTCGTCGGCGATCTGGCGGTGGAGGCGCGGCGGCGTGAGCTGATCCTGGCGTCCGCACATCACCAGGGTGGGCGCCGCGATCCTGCGCAGCTCGTCGTGGACGTCGTGGTCCAGGCAGGCGTCGATCTGGCGCACGAAGACGTCGTCGGGCAGGGGGGCGCCGTCGCGCTCGAAGAACGTGCGCAGGGCAGCGAGGGCGTCGGTCTGCTCCAGGGTTTCGTCCTGGAGCCCCCACAGCACGCGCTCGTTCACGTGCACCTCGAGGGGCATGCCGTGCTCCACCATGCTCTTCCACTGCTCGAGCAGCAGGCGCCGCTTCGTGTCCGGGCGCGCGTAGGTGGCCACCAGCACCAGGCGCCCGACCCGCTGCGGGTGCCGGAGCGTCAGCTGCTGCGCGACCATGCCGCCGAGGAAGGCGCCGAGCACGTGGGCGCGCTCGATGCCCAGAGCGTCCAGCAGCCCCGCCGTGTCGTCGGCCAGGTCCTCGGTGCTGAAGGGCCCGCCCGGGTCCTGGCTCTCGCCCACGCCGCGGTTGTCGAACACCAGCGTCCGATGCTGGCGCGAGAACTCCGGCACCTGGAGCGGGAGCCAGCCCTTGCACGACCCGCCGAGCCCCATGATCAGGACCAGCGGCAGCCCGAGGCCCTGCCCGTGGCTCTCGTAGTAGAGCTGGTGGCCGCCGACGTCGGCGAGGGGCATGCCGGCAGTGTAGACCAGCGCCCGCCTCGCCTGCGCCCGTCCGACGCAGGGGTATACTGCGCCGCCATGCCGCGGGGAGAGAGGATCGCGATCTGGCTGGGACTGGCGGCCTGCGCCTGCGCGCCGGCGCCCGAGCCGCCCGCGCGGCTCAACGTGGTGTGGGTGACGATCGATGCCCTGCGGGCGGACGCCCTGGGGTTGCACGGCTACTCCCGCGACACCAGCCCCTTCCTCGATGCCCTGGCGCGGGAGTCCCTGGTCTTCAACCGGGCGATCAGCCAGGAGAGCTACACCCAGGCCTCGGTGCCCTCGTACTTCACCTCCGTCTACCCGCGCCAGCACAAGGTCCTCTACGACAACCCGCAAAGCGACGTGCTCGCCCCGCGCTTCCTGACCCTGGCCGAGATCCTGAGCGCCGAGGGCTACGCCACGGCGGCCTTCGTCTTCAACCCGCACCTGAACGAGCGCTTCGGCTTCGGCCAGGGCTTCGACCTGTATGACGACAACAAGCAGGGCTGGCCCAAGGAGGGCCCGCTGTACATGCGCAAGGAGACGGCGCAGAAGATCCACGACAAGCTGGGCCGCTACCTGGCCCAGGACGAGCGGCGTCCGCTCTTCCTGTACCTCCACTACCGCGACGTCCACGGGCCCTACTCCCCGCCGCCGCCGTACCACGAGAGCTTCGTGCCGCCCGGCGTCGAGCCCGAGCCGAACCTGATCTACAGCCGCAAGGGGACCCTGGACCGGCGGAGAGACAACGCGCTCTTCCGCTCCCAGTACGACGGAGAGATCCGCTACACGGACACGATGCTGGAGCGGACGCTGGGGCTGCTGGAGTCCCACGGAATCGGCCGCGACGACACGCTGCTGGTCATCACCGCGGACCACGGCGAGGAGTTCTTCGAGCCGCATCCCGACGACACCGGCGGTCACTCCCACGGGCGGACGCTCTACATGGAGCAGGTGCACGTGCCGCTGCTCTTCCGCATCCCGGGCGTGGCGCCGCGCCGGATCGAGCCCTTCGTCGAGCTGGTGGACGTGATGCCGACGATCCTGGATGCGCTGGGGATCGACCCGGCGGGCTTCGGCCACTTCCAGGGCCGCAGCCTGCTGCCGCTGGCGCGGGGCGAGGCCGCGCCGCGGGACGCGGTCTACGCCGGGGGCAACCACGGGCGCGCCATGCTGATCGCCGACGGCTGGAAGCTCATCCGCTGGAACCGCTACGTGCGCGACGACCGCATGTCCGCCTTCCGCCGCGAGGAGGAGGACCGGGGGGTGTTCCTGGAGGAGCTGTACGAACTCGGCGCGGATCCGCGCGAACGCCGGAACCTGGCGGCGGAGCGGCCCGAGGTGCTGGAGCGCATGCGCCGGCTGCTGGCCGAGCGCGAGGCCGCGATCCCGGAAGGCGAGGGCGCGGAGCCGGTCGAGCTCGACCCGGAGACCCGCGATCGCCTCGAGGCCCTGGGCTACCTCTAGCGCCGTTGCGGGGCGGCGAGCCCGCGTACCTTCGCAAACAGAGCTGTGTCGGAGTCGGGGAGGGGCCTAGCGGCCCATCTTCTTGAGGTCCGTCAGGACGCCCTTGGCGACGGCCTTCAGGGTCTCGAAGACGCCCTTGCCCACCGTGGCGCAGGCCTCGAAGTCGGGGACGCCGCCGGGGTTGAGCAAGCGCTGCATCTCGTCCAGCGGCGCGGCGTTGGGCAGGTCGCGCTTGTTGTACTGGACCACGTAGGGGACCCGGTCGAGCTCGTAGCCCTGCTCGCGCAGGTTTACCTTGAGGTTGTCCAGGCTCTCGAGGTTGGCCTCCATGCGCTCGATCTGGCTGTCGGCCACGAACACCACGCCGTCCACGCCCTTCAGGATGAGCTTGCGGCTGGCGTCGTAGAAGACCTGGCCGGGCACCGTGTAGAGGTGGAAGCGGGTGCTAAAGCCGCGGATCTTGCCCAGCGCCAGGGGCAGGAAGTCGAAGAACAGGGTGCGCTCGGTCTCCGTGGCCAGCGAGATCATCTTGCCCTTCGCGTCGGGCGCGGTCTTGGTGTAGATGAACTGGAGGTTCGTCGTCTTCCCGCACAGCCCCGGGCCGTAGTAGACGATCTTGCAGTTGATCTCACGCGACGAGTAATTGATGAACGACATGGGTGGCGGCTACTCGAATAGGTTGTCGATGTCGTCGTCGGTGATCTCTGCGAAAGGGCTTCCGCCCTCCGCCGACTGCGCGCGCTCGCTCTTCTTCTGGATCTCCTCGAAGAGGCGCGCCAGCTCGGCGCTGCACTTCTTCACGCGGAGCCGGACCAGACCCAGGGAGCTGCGATCGTCGAAGATCACCACCAGGATGAAGCGCTGGGACACCAGGGAGATGTGGAGGTTGTCCCGCTGCCCCTGATGGAAGTGCGTGGGGAACTCGTCCTCACCGATGATCTTGGCGAGGCCGCCTGTGGCAGCGATGTTGCCCGCCGTGAGCGACGCCAGGCTGGTGGTGTCGACGCCCTCCATCTCGCCGGCTTCGGCGAGGAGCTGGCCGTTCTTGTCCACCAGGAAGATGCCCTTGGCGTTGGCATCCCGGACCAGACGCTGGATCACCTCGAGGATCCGCTGGAGATCCTCGTCGTAGAGCACGAGCTGGGCGTCGAGCATCGGCACGAGCTGCTGTAACCCCCCAGGACAGAAGCGGTTTACTCGCCCAATCTACCCTGCCACAGGGGCCGGGGGCAAGCGTCCACTTCCGGCCGTGCATCGGCCCATTTTCGACGGGGCTTTAGCCGCTTCGCTGCGGTCCCCTCGCGCTCCCTCCCGGCGGCTCATTCGAGCTCGCTGCGGTTGGCCAGGGAGCGCCCGATCGTCACGTGGTCGGCGTACTCGAGGTCGCCGCCCAGGGGCATGCCGTAGGCGATCCGAGTCAGCCGGACCCCGCTCGGGCGCAGCCGATCCGCCAGGTAGTGGGCGGTGGCGTCGCCCTCCGCGTTGGGGTTGGTGGCCAGGATCACCTCGCGCACCTCGCCCGGGGCGACCCGCGCCTCCAGCTCGCGGATCCGGAGCGCCTCGGGGCCGATACCGTCGATCGGCGAGAGGGCGCCGCCCAGCACGTGATAGCGGCCCTTGAAGCCTCCGGTGCCCTCCACCGCCGCCAGGTCCGCGGGCTCCTCCACCACGCAGATCGTGGCCGTGTCGCGGTCCGGCGCCCGGCAGATCTCGCAGGGCGAGCGATCGGTGAGGTCGAAGCAGACCTCGCACAGCACGATGTCCTTCTTGACCCGGGCGATGGCGTCCGCCAGCTCCTGCACCTGGTTCTCGGCGCTGCCGAGCAGATGGAAGGCGAGGCGGGTCGCGGACTTCTCTCCGATTCCCGGAAGTCGCTTGAGGTTGGCGACCAGGCGCTCGATGGGCGGCGCGCTGCGCACGGCTAACCGGAGCCCGGCATGCCGGGAATCACCGGGCTCGGGCCCGCGGCCTTCTGGAGCTCCTCGGTGGCCACGCGCTGGGCCTCGGCAAGCGCCGCGTTCACCGCGGCCGCCACCAGGTCCTGGAGCATGCCGCGGTCGCCCTCCTGGAGCAGCGACGGCTCGATGCGGATCTCCGCGATGCGCAGCTCGCAGGTGGCGACGGCGGTCACCATGCCGCCCCCCGAGGAGGCCTCCACCCGCCGCGCGGCGAGCTGGCGCTGGGCCTCGGCGATGCGCTCCTGCATCTGCTGGGCCTGGGCCAGCAGGTCCTTCAGGTCGGGAGGGCTCACCGGCCGCCTCCGAGCGGGCGGATCTCGACGATCTCGCCACCCAGGACCTCGAGCGTCGCATTCACCGCCGGATGGTCCAGGGCCTCCTGGCGGCGTCGGCGGGCGAGGTCGCTGTTGCCGTCGGGCCCGCTGGCTTCGTCGCCCTCGGCCGCGTCGCACTCCACTTCCACCCGCAGGCGCGTCCCGAAGAAGGCCTGGCACACCTCCTCCAGGTCGCCGAGGCGGGCCCGCAGGCGCCGCGCCGCGAACTCCTGGGACACCGCCAGGCGCAGGCGCTCCGCTCCGCGCAGGACGAGACGCCCCCCTTCGAGAGCGGCGAAGAGTCCCCGGTTGCGTTGCTGGGCGAAGCGGCGGAGCTGGTCGAAGACGACGTCGAGGGGGGCGTCGTCGGGAGGCGGGGTTTCGTTCTGGGCCGCGGGGCTCGGAGGATTCGCAGGGCCAGGGTGGCTCTCCATAGCATGGCTTCGCTCGCCTTCGGAAGACGAAGAGTCGGAAGCCGGCCTGGGGCCGACTTCCCCAGCTGCCTGGCGCTGTCGCTGAGACCGCTGCGCGCGCAGCCCTTCGGGCTGCGCTTGCGGGGCGGCGGCCTCCGGCGGGTTCGCCGGGCTCGGCGGCTCCGTCTCCAGTGCCCGCGCGGAAGAGCGCTTCTCGCTCGACGCCGAGGAGCTTCCGCTCGCTGCGCTTCGTCCGCCGCCGCTGGTCGCTCCGGAACCGCCGGCCGGCGCGCTTCCGCCGCCGCCGCGGGTCTGTTTTTCCAGGGCGTCGAGGCGGGCCAGGAGGGTGGCGACGTCGTCGCCGGCGGGCATCTGGGCCAGGCGGATCACCGCCATCTCGAGCACGGCGTGGGGCTGGGGGGCCCAGGCCAGGTCTTCCTGCTCCTTCACCAGGGCGCGGAACATGCGGCGCAGGCGCGCCTCCTCGGCGCGCTCCGCGATGGCGCGCAGCTCCGCGACCTCGGCGTCTCCGCCCTCCACCAGCCCGGCGTCCGGGGCCACGCGCAGGACCACCAGGTCGCGCAGGATCTGGAGCAGGGCGCCGCCCAGGCGCTTCGCGTCCACGCCCGCTTCGGCGGCGCGCCCGCAGGCTTCGAGCGCGCCCCGGGCGTCGCCGTCCACGCAGGCTTCGGCGATCGCCAGCAGCAGGCGGCGATCCACCAGGTCGAGCAGCTCTGCCACCCGCGCGTCGTCGATCGCTTCGCCGCCGGAGGCGATCACCTGGTCGAGCAGGGTCAGGGCGTCGCGCAGCGAGCCCTCGCTCTCGCGGGCGATGGCCTGGAGACTGGTGTCGGAGAGCGTCACGCCCTCCGCCTTGCACACCTCCGTGAGCCGGGAGACCACGTCGCTGGCCTTGATGCGCCGCAGGTCGTAGCGCTGGCAGCGCGACACCACGGTGAAGGGGATCTTCTCGGGGTTGGTGGTGCAGAAGACGAAGAGGCTGCGCGGCGGCGGCTCCTCCAGGGTCTTCAGCAGCGCGTTGAAGGCCGCGGTGGAGAGCATGTGCACCTCGTCCACCACGAAGATCCGGTGCTTGCCGGGGGAGGGCGCGTAGCGCACGGCCTCGATCAGCTCGCGCACGTCGTCCACGCTGGTGCGACTGGCGGCGTCGATCTCCTGCACGTCCGTGGAGCGTCCCTCGGAGATCTCCTGGCAGGCGCCGCAGGCGCCGCAGGGGGTCTCGGTGGGCCCCTTCTCGCAGTTCAGGCAGCGCGCCAGGATGCGCGCCAGGGTGGTCTTGCCGACGCCGCGCGGACCGCACAGCAGGATGGCGTGGGGGACGCGGTCGCTGCGGATGGCGTTCCGCAGCGGGGTCGTGACGTGGGACTGCCCGAAGACCTCGTCGAAGCCCTCGGGTCGCCATCTGCGCGCGAGTACCTGGTAGCTCACGGGGGGCGCGATCCTCGGATGGTGGCGCGCGGCGAGGAGGGATCACAGGGCACCCCCGCCCGCATCCGGTTCCCCGCTACCGCTGCTTCCTTCCGGACCTGACGGAGTTCACGGGGCCCCGCGATCGGGCGGGACCCTGCGATCCCGCCTCGCCGCGCGTGCAAGGGAATCTACCACAGGCCAGCGGGAGTCCCCGGGGCCGGGAGGCTGCGCGCGGTCTACCGCTTCGGGGCTTCGACCTGCTTGCCGAGGATCACGCAGACCGCCGTCCCCACCTGCCGGATCTGGACGGCGCGTCCATCCAGCAGCTCGAAGTCGATGAACTCCGCGACGGCGGAGCGCGCCTCGAAGTTGGTGGCGTCTCCGTCCAGGATCTTGATGCCACTCTGGTAGCAATCGACTTCCACCGGCGTCCGGCGCAAGGAGGGAGCCTGGGCCGTGGCGGGTAGCGCCAGTGCCGACGTGGCCAGGGCGAGTGCAGCGGCGCCGAGCAGCGGGGTCAGGGATCGCATCGGGGGGACCTCCTCGGGGTTCAGGCGAGAGCGAGTTGTACCATGCGGGGAGGGGAAGGCGCATGAGGGCTCGCGTTCCGATCCGTTTCGCGTGTGCCGGGCTCGTCGCGTGGGCGGCCCTGGCGCCGGTCGTCGGCGCGGCGCGCGAGTCGGAGGGACGACCGCCCGTGCGGGTCGTGATCTGCGGCTCCCACGATCGGGTGCTCGCGCACTGGCTGCAGGCGGCGGCGGAGGGGATCCTTCCGGATTCGGGGCTGCAGGTCGTGCACGTGGACGCGCACCCGGACCTGGCGGTGCCGAAGCAGCCCCTGCCCGAGTCGGGCGTGCGTGACCCGGCCCGGCTGCTCGGCGCCGTCGACATCGCCAGCTTCCAGCTGGCGGCCGTGCACGCCGGCCTGGTGGAGCGGGTCGTCTGGCTGCGGCCGGAGTTCGCCAGCCAGCTGCCCGACGGACCGCGGGACTTCCTGCTGGGCACCGTGGCCTCCGGGCTTCCGCGCGTGGACGACCCCAGCGACTACTACGTGCTGGACGAGGGCTGGGCGCCGCGCGAGGCGCTGCGCAACCCGGTGCGGGTGCGCATCCAGGTGGTCTCGCTCCGGGACGCGCAGGACGGCCTGGACCTGGCACCCGGGCCGACCGTGCTGGACATCGACCTCGACGCCTTCGCCACCCACAACCCGGCGGCGGATCGCCTGCGCGCGGCCGGTCTTTCGGACCCGGACCTCGAGGCGTTGCGCGGGATGTTCGCGCCCGAGCAGCTCGGGCTGGCGGTGGACCCGCCGCAGCGCATCGAGCAGCTCGAGGGGCTCATGACGTCCGTCGAGGCGCTCGGCTCGGGCTCGCTCGTCCGCTGGCCGGGCGCCCTGTGGACGCTCTGGCGTCGCGGGCTCACGCCGCGCGATCTCTACCGGCTGCACGGGATCCTGGGCGACCTCTCCCAGGGCGCCTCCACGGAGCAGCTCCTGGCAGACGGGCGCGAGCTCGTGGGCCTCCCCGAGCACACGCAGGTGAGCCCGGAAGAGATCGCCGCCCGGGCGCGGGCGATCGGCGACCTGCTGCGCAGCGGGAAGCTGCGGCCGTCGCTGGTGACGATCGCGCGCTCGGTCGAGGACGGGTTCACGCCCCGGCGCGAGTGGCCGCGGATCGAGTGGACGCTGCTGCGCGAGCTGGCCGCGACCCTGGGAGGGGCCCGCATCCGCTTCGATCCCGGGCAGCTCCCGGCCCCGCAGCCGTAGTGCGCGCGCCCGCGGTCAGGCGTCGTTGTCGACGAGGCCGACCACGAACGGGAGCAGCGAGTCGGCCGCGATGGCGTGGCCGCGGGCATTCGGGTGCTGGTTCATGGGCGACACCCACAGGTCCGGCGCGTCCTCACCCAGGAAGGCCGGCAGCAGGCTGTGCAGGGGCACCTCGAGCTGCTCGCCCGCGTACGCCTCGAGCAGGTCGCAGATCTCCAGGAAGGGATAGCCCTCGTCGAGCTGCACCAGCACCGGGAAGATCACCAGGCCGAAGCGCGCCCCCCGCTGCTGAGCCTGGTCTCGAAGCTGCCGAAGGTGCCGCGAGGCCGCCGTCCATTCCGCGGTCTGCTCCTCGCTGCCGAGGTAGGCGTCGATCATCTCTCGCGTGTAACGCTCGGCGACGAGGTTCCAATCCAGGCGGTCTCGCACGAGCCGGTACAGGTAGGAGACCCGGTAGAGCTGCGACGCCCGGTTCCGGCGAACCACCTCGTCGCGCAGCGGACCGAAGAAATTGGGCATCGAGCCGAGCCGGGTTCCGTCGCGCAGGAAGAAGACCGCGATCACGACGTCGGGATCGAACTCCGCGACCGCGCGCTGGTACGATTCGAGCCAGTCTCCCGTCAGCGAACCCGGCTCCGCCGCGTTCAGCACGTCCACGCCACCGGGAAAGCGGTCCATCTCGTTCAGCCGCCGCTCCAGGATCGCCGGGAAGATCTGCGTCTCGTCGTAGACGCCGAGCCCGTAGGTGAAGGAATCGCCGAGCATCAGCACGCGCTTGCGGCCCGTGGGCTTCGGTCCGTAGTCCACGTCCCGCATGCCCCACTGGTTTCGCGGGTACGGATGCCCGGTCCTCGGCTCCTGCTCGGCCACGAGCCGGTCGTATCAGGGCGCGCTCCAGACCAGGCGCGCGGCGACCTCGCCCGCGGCGAGCCCGACTCCCAGACCGAAGAGGACCAACAGGGCGACGCCCCCCAGCTCGCTCGCTCGGCTCATGCCTCGTCCGGTCCGCGCGTCACGCCGCAAGCGTACCAGCCGCGAGCTGGCGCCAGGGAGGCGGCCCCCAGGGGATTTCGCGCGCCGCGGCTGGTATCATCTGCCGCTTGCGAGGTTGGGCAACGCGGCGCTCCGGTGAGCGACTCTCGGTGGGGCTGGGCGCAGCGTACCTGCTGCTGATCTTCGCGTCGTTGGCCGTGCTGCTGGGGGTGGGAGACACGCTGGCGGAGGTGCGCCGCCAGGGCTACCTCGCCGACGGCTTCGAGCGCAGCGTTCTCCTGCTGCTGGCGCAAAAAACCCGGCGGTTCGCGCTCGCTGGCCTCGCTCTCGGCGCCTCGTGTGTCGCGGCCGCGGGTCTGCTCCGCTTCCTCACCACGACCGAGTCGCCGATCCTGTCGCTCCTGCCGGCCCGAAGCGCGTGGCTGCTCTCCTTTCCCTGCGCGCTCGTGCTGCTCGGGGTGCGCGCCATCTTCTGGGGCGCCATCACGGACCACGACGTCTGGATCTTCCTCGCCGCCGCCGTGCTCTGGTCCGCGCTGTGGCTGGGCCTGAGCTTCCTCGAAGGTCGATCCGGCGATCCGGAGCGCTTCTCCAAGCTGTGGTTCGTCTTCCTCTGCGGCTCCCTGGTCCTGGCGGGAGGTCTGTTGAAGTTCAGCCCGGGCCTGAGCGAGCGATTCTCGCGTCGGGAGCCGCTGCTGTCGCTGGCGGCGATGCTGGCGATCGCGTCCTACCTGGTGGTCCGGTTTCCCGTCAGGCGAGTGGCAGCGGAGGGTCCGCTGCTGCGCGCGCCTCGGGGCGTGGGAATGTGGCTCTGGCTGGCGCTCCTGCTGCTGCCGGCGCTGAGTGCCTTCTGGCTCGGCTTCCGTTACCCCGCCGCCGCGGCGGACGGGAGTGCGCGCAACCTCGTCATCATCGGCATCGACACGCTGCGGGGGGATTACACGTTCCTGAACCCCCGCCGCGGCGATCTCACGCCTTCGCTCCAGCGGCTCGCGGATCGCGGAACGGCCTTCGGGCGCGCCGTCTCCCAGGCGCCTTGGACCCTGCCGGCTTTCGCCTCGGTGATGACGGGCCGCTATCCGCGGGAGCACGGCGCCTACTCCCTGACGGGCAGCCTCCGCGCCAGCGAGTACACCCTGGCCGAGATCCTGCGCGAGGCGGGGTTCCGCACCGGGGCGGTGGTGAGCCACACGTACGTCAGCTCGTGGGTCGGCATGGCCCAGGGCTTCGATCACTTCGACCAGGACAACGTGCTGGGGCACTGGGAGATCACCTCGCACTCGGTGACGGACGCGGCGATCGGACTGCTCGACCGGCTGGCCGGCGGCCCCTTCTTCCTCTACGTGCACTACTTCGATCCCCACTACGAGTACCGGGACCACGAAGGGTGGGACCTCGCCGGCGGCTACCGCGGCTGGCTGCGCGACGATCCCCTGGACCTCTCGCGCCTGCGGCGGGTCCGGCACCTACTCGGCCCCGAGGACCTGCAGTACCTGCGCGACCTCTACGCCGAGGAGGTGGCCTACACGGATCGGCAGATCGGCAGGCTGCTCTCGGCGCTCGCCGAGCGGCAGCTGGATCGGAGCACGGGCATCGTGGTGCTGGCGGACCACGGCGAGGAGTTCATGGAACGCGGTTGGTTGGGGCATACCATCTCGCTGCACGACGAGGCGACCCGGGTGCCGCTGATCGTGGCCCTGCCGGGCCCCGAGCCCGTGGAGCCGCGGGTCGAGGAGACGGTGGAGACGCGGGCGGTCTTCGGCACCGTCCTCGAGTTCCTGGGCGTCGATTCGCAGCGTTTCGGCGCGGAGACGAATTTGTTGCCGCTGATCCGGGGCACGCCCGGCGCGTCCGAGAACGCCGACCGCGCGTTCTCGGAGGTCTGGCTTCCCGACGCGCGGCTGGCGTCGGGAAAGCGGGTGCGAATCTCCGCCGTGGAGAGCCAGGGCTGGAAGCTGATCCAGGATCACGGTCGGGGTGTGGAGAGCCTGTTCGACCTGCGCCGGGATCCCGACGCGCAGCACGATCGGTCCCGGGCGGAGCCGGATCGGCTCGCCGAGACCCGGCGCCTCCTGGATGCCTGGCTGGCGGAGATGGAGGCCAGCGAGGAGGCGGGAAGCCCGCGCGTCCTGACCGAGGAGGAAGAGGAGCAGCTGCGTGCCCTCGGCTACCTCTGATCCGCCGAATCCGGCCGACGCCGAGTCGCTGAGCGCGGGCGGGCGCAGGCGGGTCGTCTACTGGGACCGGTCTCCGATGCCCACCGGCTCGGAGTGGCTGCCGGGACTCTCGCTCCCTAACAGCCAGGTGATCGCGGTCCATCGCGAGCTGCTGCCCCACCTGGAGGGCATCACGCTCGCGGGCAATGCGCTCGGGTCCGCTCCGCGGCCCTGACGCGGGAATCTTGGCGACGGAGGGCCGTGGCGGAGAGGGTGGGATTCGAACCCACGGATGAGCAAGCCCATCACCTGATTTCGAGTCAGCAAAGCCCGGTTTCGCCGGGGTGCGACCGAGCGCGCTGCCTTACGCCGAACCTCTGATTCTCGTTGACTTATTCCCGCCAGCGGGCATCCTGGGTCGCGTCAGGCTGCGACCGGTTTCGCCTCGCGCCTGCCCACAATCTGCCCACAAAATCGGGAGTCAGGTGATTGCGGACGAGGCTGAACAAGCGGAGCTGTGATGCGGCGGTGGCCCAGGGGACGGGCTGGTCGATCGTTTGGGACGCGCACCTGCGCGGCTTCGGGCTGCGCGTGCTTCCGAGCGGCACCAAGACGTTCGTCGTCTTCTACCGCAGCGAGGCGGGTGAGAAGCGGCTCGTCTCGATCGGTCGCTTCGGCGAGCTGACCGCCGACGAGGCGCGCCAGCAGGCGAGGAAGGTCCTGGCCGAGGCCGTGCGCGGTGGGGACCCCGCGCAGGAGCGCAAACGCGCTCGCCGCGCCCTCACGGTGCGCCAGCTCTCGAATCTCTACCTGGAGGAGCACTCGCGGCCGCACAAACGGAGCTGGCGCGACGACGAGCAGCGCCTGGCGCAGTACGTGGTGCCGGCCTGGGGCAGCCGCAAGGCCCAGGGCATCCGCCGAACGGACGTGGCGACGCTGCACCGGGCCATCGGTGAGCGCGGTCGCTACGTCGCCAACCGGACCCTGGCGCTGGTCTCGCACCTCTTCTCGTGGGCCGAGCGCGAAGGACTTCTCCCCGAAGGCCACCCGAATCCGGCCCGGGGCGTGCGCCGCTTCCGGGAGGAGTCGCGGGATCGCTGGCTCAAGCCCGCCGAGGTCAGGGCCCTCGTGCAGGCGGTGGAGAGCGACCCCAGCATCCAGATCCGGGCGTACTTCTGGCTCTTGCTCTTGACCGGCTGCCGCAAGCGCGAGCTCCTCCGCGTCGAGTGGCGCGACGTCGACTTCGACTCGGGCCTGCTCCGGATCCGCAACACCAAGAACGACCGAACCCACTTCGTGCCCCTGACGGAGCCTGCCCGGCAGATCCTGAAGAGCCTTCCGCGAGGAGGTGGTTCGCACTACGTCTTTGCGGGCCCGCGCAAGGGCGAGTGCACGACGGTGGGCCAGGTGGATTCGGCCTGGCGGCGGATCCGCAAGGCCGCCGGCTGCGAGGACGCTCGCCTCCACGACCTCCGGCGCACGGTCGGAAGCTGGCTCGCCCAGGCGGGCGCCTCACTCCACCTCATCGGGCACGTCCTGAACCACCGCTCCCCCGCCACCACGGCGGTCTACGCCCGGCTCGCCAGCGACAGCGCCCGGGAGGCCCTGGAGGACCACTCGCGCGCCGTCCTGGCGGCGTTGACCGGCTCGGCGGCGCCTTCGGAGCCGGCGAGCGGCTCGAGTTCGGCGCGGGAAGTGCCGGAGCCGCGGCGCGAATCGGTCGCGGCCAACGTCGTCCCCTGACCCATCCACGATCCTCGCGCGGCGCCCGTCGCAGCTCGTCCTCCGGGACGCAACCGTCCGGTGTTGCGAGCGGATCTCCGAAAGCGTCCGGTCCCTTTATCCTTGCACTCCACGACATCGCTGGAGGGGTCCGCAGCTGCCTGGCTCAACATCACCTCCGAGCCGGTCGATGCGACCCGTGCGGTCGCTCACCCGCTGTTGGCGGTTGGTCGTCCAGCGGGATGTGGGGGACGGAATATGGCAGGTCTACGACTACTGAGTGCGCTTCTCGCGGCTGCGCTGATCCTCGGGGGATGTGCTCGGGTCCGCACACCGCGGATTGCGGGCACGGTGGTCGACAAGGCGTCTGGCGAGCCCGTCGACGGCGCCGAGGTGTTCGTGATCCGCAACATCGGCCTGCGCTGGAGCCTCGCGGTCGAGGCCATCGACTGGCGCTGGCAGACGACCAACGAACGGGGCGAATTCGAGTTCCCGCCTCACGTCACGGAGCGGCGTGTGAATCGGCTCATGTACAGCGTCGGTCGCAAGCCCGAAGTCGGCGTGGTGCATCCCGCCTACGGC
>CAMYLJ010000049.1 GCA_947259215.1 uncultured delta proteobacterium | reverse complement strand
GGCCTGGGTGTCGGTGAGGCCGAGGTCGATCTTCATGGGTTCGAGCACCACCGACAGCACCTGCCGGTCCATGTAGTTGACCATGTAGAGCGTCGAGCATACGATCAGTACGTAGGTCGATCGCGGACCGCCGATCTGGAATTCCCTCGTGGCCATGATTTGAGTCAGGCCCTTTCGCGCCTCTCGATGAGGATGCTGAATTGGCTCCGGCGGCCTTGGTCGCGATCTTCCGCGATGCACGTTCTCTATTCTTTCCGGCCTTTGCTCGGTGAGAGAATTGACAATACCAGGACGTGGCCGGGCTCGGGGGGGTGTCGTCGAGAAGGGGGTGCGAATCGACCCGGGGATTGCCGACCGCCTCCGGGCGACGGGCTATCTGCGGTAGCCGCTGCGAAGGGGGCGGGGCTTCACGGGAACTCTCGTTCCAGTCGCACGGAACGGCTCTTCCCTCGGCACGCGCTTCGAGCTTCGGGGTTCCACGCGCGGAAGGGTTCAGACGTGCGGACGGGACGCGCGGCGCGATTCGCCGGCTTCGCCCGGGCTGCGCGCTCCGGACCTCCGGGCGGCGTCTACATGCTCCGGAAGGATGGCCTCCTCTTCTGGGTGGATGTGGGCCGACGGCCTGCACGGGAATCGCAGGCTGTCGCACGCTGTCGGATCACTGCGTAACGCCGCTTTGGGTCCTGCCACGTGCTCATCAGGTGCTTGCAGCTATGCGAGCTTGGACCGAAACTGATTCTTTCTTGAGCAGTTACGGCTCCATCCCTCCTGAATGGGGTTCAGGAGGTCGCGCGTTCAAATCTCGCCGGCCCGACCAATGATTCCAGCCGGTTACGGAACCCCGCCTTCGCGCCCGAAACCCGCTGGCAAGCACCCGGCAAGCAGTCCGTTCGTCCTTTGGAATGCCCGCCAGGGTCGAATCCGGACCCGAGCTACGAGCGCGCCCGCGACCGTGGATCTGTTTCGAGGGAGCCGCTGTTCCACCTGGCGCAGTCGCAGCGCCCTTCGCTTGCAGAAGAGGTGAGCCCCCACGGTCCCACGAGCCCAAGACACCCTTCAAGTAGCTCGGGCGTTTGGCCGATCCGTCAGCCGGGGGAGTGACGTGCGCGGACGGATGAATCCGATCAGGATCCTTCTGCTGCTGCTCTGGACGGTGGCGCCGGCCAGCGATTCCGAGGCGGTCGCCATCTGGCCCGACTCCATCCCCGAGCCGTGGCAGGGGCTCACGAGTGGGGGCGGAGTCTACACCGACCCGCTGGGCGACGAGAACCCGGATTCCACGGACGTGGTCGGTGGGCTGATCGGAGCCACGTCCTACACGGCGGGCTTCTGGCACCAGTCGCTCGCGAACGACCAGATCTCGTTCCGCATGCGCATCGATGAGAGCGGACTGGGCGACAACAACGTCTGGCAGTTCTTCCTGGACACGGACGGCGACCCCACGGCCATCGACTGGGTGCTCGAGGTGCGTCAGAGCGGCCCCCCGAGCGACAAGGAGGTGATCTTCACGCAGGCCACCACCGGCGGGCCCACGTTCAAGGACGTCGCCCTGAGCGGGACGCCGGCCTGGACCGGAACGCTCGCTGACTGGAGCCGCTGGATCGCGGTGGATGACGGCTCCACGTTCGACGAGCCGCCCGACGCCCCGGGCAGCGACTTCTTCATCGACGTCGCCATGCCTTTGTCACTCTTCCAGTCGATCACCGGGATCGGGCCGGGCGGCTCGATCGGGCTGGGGCTCTCCACCAGCGCCTCACACACCGCCATCAACAAGGACGTACCGCTCGGCCTGGCTCCGACGAGTCTGGTCAGCCTCGGGTTCGGCGACCCCATCGCGGTGCCGGAGCCCGGAAGCGCTGTATTCGTCGGTCCGGGTCTTGCGGCCTTCGCCGCGTTGCGTCGGCGGCCTTCTCGCGACTCGTCGTCGTAGGTCCCGTTCGGCGCGTTTGCGTCGCGCGACGTCCCGAATGAGCGTGCGCTGGGTGCCGGGGCTCCGCGCCGCTACTCGCGCCCAGCAGGATCACCAGCATCGGCACGTCCCCGCCGCGACCAGATCGACGACCCGGAGCTCCAGATCGCGATCCGGGGCTTCGCGGGCCAGGAGGGCCAACGCAGCCAGCAGCACGCCCGCCACGTCGAGATGCTAGTCGAGCAGGGCTACACGGGGCTCCGCTGGCAGAATCGCCTCGTCGACCGGCTGATGCAGTGGAGTCTGCGGCGCATGTCGCGCGCCTGCCTCTCCGGCACCGCGGCGCTCGAGCACCTGACGGCGATCCTGGCGCGCCGTCTGCTGAGCGACCCTGAGCGCTGGACGGGCCGATGGATCCCCGAATCGCGCCCCTCTGGCTGTGGCACGCTGGACGTCCGCCCTACGGCAGCACCTCGTCCACGATCACGGTTGCGTCGCTCGTCCGCTCGATCTGCAACGTCTGGCCGCTGGGATCGAAATCGAGCAGCTGCTCGCCCGCGGCGGTGTCCGGGTTCGTATCGAAGACCACCTGCCCCGTGACGGTTCCGGCCATGTCCACGGCGCTGATCGTCGCGGTCGCGAGGACGTTGGCACTGCTGTCCGTGATCGTCAGGTCGTAGTCATCTGCCAGGACGCCAGTCAGCGCCACCGTGAGGGAGACGTTGCAGTCGTCCTGGGTGGCCTCCGCGCTGGTCGCCGTTCCGGGGCCCGCGAGTACGGTGAGCGAGTGGGCGGGCGGCGCACTGGGCGTGCAGACGTTGATCCCCTGGATCTGCGCGAGCATCGGGCCCGAGAAATAGAAGGTGCCGCTCAGGCTCTCGCGGATCTTGATATCCAGGCCGCGCGGGTCGGAGGGCAGCACCTGCTTCTTGGTCTTCTTCGCGCCGTTGCTCTTCCCCTTACCCCCACCGTTGGAGCGGAAGTCGAGGCGTCCCTTGCCTCCCGAGTTGGTACCAATCGTGCCGAAGAGCACGGAGTCCACGGTGAGCTCGAACGCCGCGTTCGGATCGACCCCGTGCAGCCGCACGACGAAGCGCCGCTTGCCGTTGGGCTTCTGATCGAAGCGGGCGTCCGCGGTGCCACCAGCGCGAAGGTCATCCTGCTGGACGATGCCGCGGCTGCACTCCTCGCGGGTCTTCTGCGCAAGGGGCCGTGGGTCCTCCTGTCCCGGACGCACGCCGGGCTCCGGCTCCGCGACATCCGCAAGACCTGGTGGCGGGTCCTCGAGCGCGGCGAGCTCCCGGGGCTGCGCCTCCACGACCTGCGCCACACCCACGCCAGCGTGGGCGCCGCATCGGGGCTCTCCGCATGCCGTGCTGCTCAGCGCTCCGCCGCCACCGTCCGAGCGCTGCGCTCCGCTTGAATCTCCCGCCTACGGTCCTCGGAGGCTGGATCCGCCCGGGTAGTTGTCAGACTGCCCTTATCGGACCTCGATAGCCCGCTTCTTTGTCCTACCCGTGGCTGGGTGCCCTGCGGCCCGCCCGGCGGCTGCGGACCTCGATAGCGCGTGTCGCGGATCGCATGGCTCCAGACCTCGCTGCCCGTCCCGAGGTCCACGGCGCGGAGCCTCCCCGGCTCCGCCACCACCCGGCCTCCCTCCCTTCGGAGGAGGACCTCGGTCTCGTGCACGAGACCGGAGCCGGCCACGAAGAATCGCGCTCCGGCCATGTCGTGCGGGAGCGCGGCCACCCGCGCCCCGGTCTCGAGGGAGAAGACCACCCACTCCCAGCCTCCGGGCTCGCGGCGGCTGGCCAGGAGATGGCGCCGATCGGCCGAGACGGAGCGGAAGCCGAGTCCCTCTTCGAAGAGGGTGACGTCCGGCAGCGGGGCTCCGGTCGCCGCGTCGCGGCGCTTCAGCACGACCCGTTGGCTGCCGGCGCGCATGGTGCGTTCGAGCTCCACCAGCACCCCGTCCACGCGCCAGACGCGCTCCGGCCGCTCCTCCTCTGCCTTCGCCGGGTCCAGGGTCGTGACCCGCCCGGTGGCGACGTCGATGCGGACCCGGCCGGCGGCCTCCCGGGCCTCCTCACCGGGGCCGGGAGGCGGCCCCGTGGCGCGTCGGAAGACGTAGCGCCAGCGCAGCACGAACGACCCGTCCGCGGCGCGAGCGCTCACGTCGAAGGACGACTCCAGCCGGTCGTCGATCCCGGGCCACACCCCGTCCGGGAGGGGGACCTCGACGATCTGCGGCTCCGACCGGATCGCCCGGTTGTCCAGGAGGGCGATCCGCAGCCGCGCCTCCTCCCCCCGCGGCTCCACCTGCGCCGCCAGGAGGTCGCCGTGGCGCGCCAGGGGCTTGGCGGCCCGCTTCGTCCGCCAGATCCGCTCCCCCGAGGCGAGATCGACGGCGTCGATCCCGCCGCCCGGGTGCATGACGTAGACGTCTCCCCGTCCGGAATCCACGATCACGCCCGGACGAAACTCGAAGACAGCCTCCGCCCCCACGGGCTCCACGCCCTGCGATCCGCAGGCCAGCGCGGCCACCAGGAGCCAGCGCGCGACCCGGGGGCTCGCGCGCATCCGCCGCACGATCCCCCGGATCAGTGTCGCCGCCCCGCCTCAGTTGTCGTCGTCGTCGTCGTCATCGTCGAAATCGCCCGGCAGGAGGAACGCGCTCGTCTCCGACATGTTCCCAGCCGGCGACCGAGTGGTGACGGGTGGATCCACCGCCCGCGGGGCCTGAGCGCACTCGATCGAGAGACCGGCCAGGAGGTCTGGCTCGTGCCCGTGCGCGACCCCGCCTCCCGGGGCGTCCCGCCGCCCCGGGAGGCCGGCCCAGCCCGAGAATCCGCCCCGCCGCCCGGCGTGTCCCCCTAGTTGGTCCCCGGTCGCACCACCTGCACCGCGCAGACGACGTCGGTGGTATTGCCGCTGCCGTCGGTCGCCGTCACGTTCCAGGTGATGTTGTCGCCGACTCCGCCCGAGTCGTCGACCAGTAGGGTCACCATGTCCCCGAGGATCGCCACCACGCAGGACTGGGTCTTGTCGATGCGCCTGCCCTTGCGGGTGAATGCGAAGCAGTCGAATCCCGTGATCCTCACGTCGGCGACCGAGCAG
Organism: uncultured delta proteobacterium; assembly: GCA_947259215.1. GTDB lineage: Bacteria > Myxococcota_A > UBA9160 > UBA9160 > JAFDET01 > CAMYLJ01. The sequence continues at coordinate 26,039 of CAMYLJ010000049.1, read as the reverse complement.
TTGTCCTCCGCCGTGGCGGTGAAGGAGATGGGCGCATCGGGCGGGATGATCGTCGGGGGCGCATTGCAGGACACCACCGGCGGCGTGACGTCCACCACGGTCACCGTAGCCTCGCACATGTCCGCCGCGCCGAAGCTGTCGGTCACCGTCAGCTCGACGAGCGTGTCTCCGAGCCCGTAGGGGCCTGCCGGGTCCTGGGTGAGCAGGATCGGATCGCCGTCGGGGTCGAACGACCCGCCGTCGATCGACGCGTCCGCCAGGCACATGGCGTCGGCCGGCTCGGTCTGGTCCTGGCAGATGGCCACCGGCGGCACGTTGAGGGTCGCCACGTTGGCCAGGGTCCAGGCCCCGCGGCCCAGGGTGCCGGCCACCAGCACGTCGTCCGAGGCGTCGTAGTCCAGGTCCCAGACCGGGGCGTTCGGGAGGTCCGTGCCGAGCTGGAACCAGGTTCCGAAGCTCCCGTCGACCGAGACGCGAACGCCGGCATTGGTGCCGACCACGAGCCGGTCGCCCTTCGCGCTCGGAATGTACTCGATCGAGCGGAAGGTCCCGGCCCCGTCGTCCGTGATGTCGCCGCTGATGTCGGTCCAGCTCGCACCGCCGTCGGTGCTCTGGTACACGGACGTGCTCCCGATCACGTACAGGACGTCCTCGTCGGCCGGATCGACGGCGATGCCCTGAACGGTGCCACCCGGGAACGCGGCCGTGGTCGCCGTCAGGTTGCCGCCCGCGGTGGTCCGCACGTAGACTCGGGTTTGGCAGCCGACGTAGATCAGCTCCGCGTTGTTGGGGTGGCCGTACACCATGGAGGCGTCGGAGTTGGCGCGCATGTTCGATGGAAACAGGGGCAGGCAGGCCGCGGTCACCGGAACGGTGCTGACCGTGGCCCCTTGGTCGAGCGACTCGTAGAGGTCGTCGCGCGCCCCGATCAGCAGCCGCGTCGGATCGGCGGTGTTCAGCTCGAGGGGGCTGTAGAACTGCGCGTTGCCACCGGTCCCCGTGACGAGCGCCGGCACGCCCCCGGCCAAGGCCGGCGAGGATTCCACGCAGCCCGGGTTGCAGGTCCGCCGCGTGAAGCTGGAGAGCCGCTGGATGCTGAAGTAGCGCTCGGAGGTACCCGCCACCGAGTCGTCGACGGCGACCTTGCCGCCATCGGCGAAGGTCAGGCCCTCCCACGTCTTCAGGCCAGTGCCGGTTTGCTCGACGGCCCCCGTGTCCTGGGTGCCGCCGATGATGATGTCGAAGTTGGTGTCGTAGGCGATGGAGTGGAGCTCGGTCACCTCAATGTCGCCATTCAGCGAGGTCCAGTCCCCGGTGTTGTCACCCGGACTGGTGCGCCGATTGACGCCGCCGTCGTCCACCTCGATGAGATCGCCGTTGGCGTCGAAGGTCATCTCGCGGGAGTCGGCGTGGGGCGCCGAGGTGCCCGCGGTGCCGCCGTTCGGCATCAGCGCGTTGCCGGTGGCGTGGGTCAGGTGGTCCCACTGGCTCGACACGGTGCCCGTCAGGCCCCGAGCCCGCGTGACGTCCCCGCGGAACATGTGCGCGTGGAACGACGTGGCTCCGACCGAGTTGGGGAAGCCACCGCGCTGGGAGATTCCCGAGGCGTAGACGATGTCGGAGTCGCTCGGGTCCACCACCAGCCCCATGAGCTGGTCTCGCCCCTGGAGGGCCGTCTCCGCCGTCCCGGGGATGTCCATCTGCGTCCAGGTCTGGCCCTGGTCATCGCTGTAGCCGATGTAGGTGGTGGTGCCGGTGCTCCCGCCGGGAGAGCTGGTCACCAGGACGAAGACGCGGCCGTCGTTTCCGACGGCGATCCGCGTGTTGGTCGAGTTGCCCATGGCGGCGTTCAGGTTGGCGTCGTTGTTGGAGACCTGGGTCCACGTGGCACCCGTGTCGTCCGTGCGGTACACGCCATTCCCCTGGAGCGCCGCGTAGAGGCGGGTCGCGTCGGTGGGTTCGCCCGCCAGGTCGTCGACCGTCCCGAAGGGAAGGCCGGTGCCGACGCCGCCGCTGATCCGGGTCCAGCTGGCACCGGTGTCCGTGCTCCGGAAGAGCCCTCCGATTCCCCCGCCGCCGAGGAAGTCGTTGGCACCGGCCAGGAGCGTGCTTCCGCGCGCGGCGACGCTCGAGATGTGCTCGCCCACCAGCAGCGGGTCGTCGATCGAGGTCCAGGTGGCGCCGCCGTCGGTCGTGCGCAGGAGACCGCTCAGGGGCCCACCGGCCACCGTGAAGGGCGGATCCCCCCCGAAGGAGCTGAAGCGCCCGATCCCAGCCAGGAGCACCATCGGGTTGCCGGGGTCCATCTCGAGGGCACCGATGGAGAGCGACTGCTCGAAATCGGTGAGGGGGGTCCAGCTCGGGCTGGCATTGGTTGCGTCGTTGGTGACCCAGACGCCGCCGTTCACCGCGCCCACATAGAGGATGTCGGGATCCGTCGGGTGAGCGACCACCGCGTGGATCGCCCCGTCCACCTCGTTGTTGGGATTCAGGTTCTGGACCTGGGCGTTGATGGTGGGCGCCGGACCCTGGGCGACCCAGGTGCCGTCCACGGTACCGGCGACCAACGGGACGAAGGGGGCCGCAGGCGCCGTGGCCGTCGGTGCGGCCAGGGCCTGCGCCGCGGCCGGCACTCCGTCGGCGGGGGCAGGCGTGTTCGGCTCGGGCGGGAACTGCCCGGTCGCGGGCGGCGCGGGCCCGCCGCACTCGAATCCGACTAGGGCCGCCATGCTCACGGCCAGCCCGGCAGCCATCGCCTTTCGGAACGTCGTCATCGCACCTTTCCCCCGCGCGCGTCCCCGTGCGCCGAGCCGATTTGATACGCTGCTTGCGGGGAATGCAAGCGACATTTTCGGCACGACCTCGAGGTTCTCTGTAGGCCGGGGGCACCTTGTCTCACCTCCCTGCGGGGTTCGGTCTGCTCTCTACAAATGGCTTCTCCGTTCGCCAGGACGGTGCGTGAACCGGGAGCTGGGCGCACTACGCGCGCGCCCGACGATTTGCCTCGGGCTCGGCATCCCTACGGAACGATGATCTCGAGTGCCGGAAAGTACGTGCGGTAGCGGGTCGCATCGCCTCTCGTGGCGGACCGCCCGGAGGGTTCCGACTGGTTGCCGCGCTGGTCCCCGGCGGCCCGCCCCACGTGACCGCCTACGGTCTTGCCAGGCCGGGGTCCCCCAGGGTGTCAGCTTGAAAGTCCCTGACTTCCTTGATTTCCTGGTGCGCTTGCTCCGGGTTCGATTCGCGCCGGGCGCTCTTCGGCCGCTGTGCGCCTCGCTGCTGCTTACGATGCGCTTCCTGGATCCGTCCTCGGCGCTGATTCCCAAGTGATTCCAGTGGGTTGGAAGCCAACGCGTCCTGAATGGGGTTCAGGAGGTCGCGCGTTCAAATCTCGCCGGCCCGACCCGCTTCTTCCCTGAAATCACTCGAGATCCCGGATCTTCGCGACGGAGGAAGTCGTCGAGCGGGGCGGCGAAGACTTCGTCTGGCGGCTGGGTGCGCACTGATCCGACGTCGTCTAGGGCGACGCCGCCGCCGGGGCTCCGGGCACGATGCGGAACTCGGTGTCGGTGTCGACCACGCGCCAGCCGGCGCGGCGGATCTCGTTGCGCACCAGGGCGTCGCGGCCCGGAGCCTCCAGGTCCATCGCCGCAAAGGGGCGCAGATCGTCGGCGTGACCCGAGTCGAGCAGGCAGCGCACGGCGATCTCGCGGTGGCCGGGCATCTGCGCGTGAAGCATCTCGAGGCACAGAGGCGGCCGCTCCGCGGGCGCCGCCGCGCGGTAGCGGGCGTAGCGCAGCGAATCCTGGTAGCCGTCGCTCCAGGCCAGGGCCGCGGGCGCGCGGCGCTCGAACTCCTCGGGGCCCACCAGCTCGGCCAGCGCCAGCAGCAGGGTGTCGCGTGCGTTGGCGGGAGCGCCGGCGGCCAGGATCTCGCCAATGGGCTCGAGGGCGGTCGCATCGCCCAGGCGCGCCAGCACGAAGAGGCCCGCGATGCGCTGCTCCAGGTCCGGTGCGGCGCGCAACGCCTCGGCGGAGGGGAGGCCCCGCGAATCCCGGTGCAGCCCGTACCAGGTGAAGGCCATGCGGCGGGTGCGCCAGGGCTCGTTCTCGTCGGCGGCGAGCTGCCCGATGAAGTCGGCCGCGGCGTCCGTGGCCGGAAGGCTCGCCAGGATCAGCAGGGCGTCGCGGCGCAGGGGGCTATTCGGGTCGCGCCGCAGGAGCTCGAGCACCACGGGGACGGAGCTCTCCTCGCCCAGGGGGCCCATCACCTGGAGCAGGCGCAGGGCGTGACGGGGCTCCACGTTCGGGGCCAGGAGGGCGGCGTGCACGGCGGGGAGCACCTCGGGACCCCGGTCGATCAGGCGCGGCCCGGCCCGGCGCGCGTCGGGCCCGTCCAGGGCGGCCACGTCCTCCGCGATGCTCGGCGTCGGCCCCTTCTCCCGGAGCATCTGGCGCATCTCGATCCAGACCTCGGCGTCGATCTCGTGCTGGGCCAGCGCGGGCGACGCGGCCAGCACCACGAGGCCGAGCAAAAGTGCTCGGGACAGCACGGCTCTGCATCGGCGGACGTGCAGTTCGGTCTCCGTCATCCGGAGTTCTTCGGTTCCACGGTCTCTCCAGAGCCTGGCTCGAGGGTGGAGAGCACCTCGCTGACGGCGTCGAGATCGGACGGGCGTCTCTCCGGCGCCTTCTCCAGCATGCGCATCACGAGCGCTCCCAGCTCCGAGGGTACGTTCCGGGCGAGCTCGCTCAGTGGAGTCGGATCCTGGGAGAGGTGCTGCGCCAGCACGGAGGCGGTCTCCCCTTCGAACGGCGCGCGGCCGCACAGCATCTCGTAGAAGGTGACCCCCAGCGAATAGACGTCCGAGCGCCCGTCTGCCGGTCGGCCCGCTGCCTGCTCGGGGCTCATGTAGCGGACGGAGCCGAGCAGCGATCCTTCCTGGGTGTGAACGCTCGATTCCAGCAGCTTGGCCAGGCCGAAGTCGGTGAGCTTGGGGACACCGTCGGACGTCAGGAGCACGTTGATGGGCTTGACGTCGCGGTGGATGACACCCTGCTTGTGCGCGAACCCGAGACCGGCCGCGAGCTGCCTGCCGATACGGACGGCCTCCGTCGGGGTTAGAGCCCCGGTGCGGTCGATCGCATCGGCGAGGGTGCCGCCCTCCACGAACTCCATGGCAATCCATAGGCGCTTGCCGTCCTCGATGAGGTCGTAGACCTGGACGATGTTCGGATGGCTGAGCCGCGCGAGCAGACGCGCCTCCTGTCGGAAGCGCCGGGCGAGATCCGTGCGCCCGGTCAGATGGAGAGGCATCTCCTTCAGCGCGACGGCTCGCTCGAGCGCCGTGTCGAGGGCCTGGTAGACGACGCCCATTCCGCCGCGTCCCACTTCCCGCTCGAGCCGGTAGCGACCGTCCGGACCCACGGTGGTGCCCCGGCTCCCCGGCTCCGGCGACGGGGGCGCCACCGGCTCGATGACGGTTCCATCCAGCTCCACAGCCGGCTCCGGAGACGTCAGGGCGTCGACGCTCCAATCCTTGGCGGAGACTGCCGGGGCACGAGCGAGGAGGCTCTCGGCCTTGCGGATCTTCTCGCCGAGGGTCGCCGTGCGCTGGGGGTCCGAGGCCAGGCCGAGGGCAGAGCGGTAGAGGTCCAGGCTCTGCATCGGGAGCCGTCCGAGCAGGGAGTCGCCATGCTCCTCGCGCTCCGCGGATTCCCGCTCCGCGCGTGCGACCGCCTTCGGGACCGCCGCCAGCAGGAGGAGGGCGATGCACGCGAGGCCCCCGCTCCACGCGCCGGTCATCACCTGACGACGCCGCACCTCCCTCCGTGGATCCGCGCCCGTCGTCGGAATGGAGATTGGGCCGATGAGCTTCTTCTTCGTGCGGATCGGCGGATACCGGTCCTCGAGGGCCGGATCCAGAACCGCCGGCAGACCGATGGGCACCGCGAGGATGAAGAGCAGGAGGGCGGCCTGCGCGCCCCGTGCGCCCGCCAGCCACCGAATGGCGACGGCGGGATTCCGCACGAGGACCGGCAGCAGCCGGACCCCGTCTCGAATCGAACGCATCACCGGGGGACGCTCTGCAAGTGGCTCCCTCCGATCCGTTTTTCGGATGCCTGCGCCAGAGCCTGAGGGGCTCCCCCGGGGGTTGCTCCTCAAGCGCGGATTTCGTGAGGCCGATCCAGATCAGGGTCTCGTAGGGCTGGCGGCACAGGAGGGATCGTCATGGCGCGGGCAGGGTCCGACCGAGAAGGCCGCAGACAGCCTACCGAGTTCATCGGCGGCAGCCCGCCGTCGAAGCCGAAGGAGCAGTCTTCGCTCCTGGAGCTGGTCCGCAGCGAGGCCTACATCGCCATCACGAGTGGGCCTCGGCGCGAGGCCGAGTTCGTCCTGCGGGGCGAAGAGACGACCATCGGCCGGGATCCGGCGGCGGACGTGCCGATCGACGAGCCCGCCGCCAGCCGGCGGCACGCCGTGATCGTGCGGGGCCACGACGGGTTCTACCTGCGCGACCTCGGCAGCACGAACGGGACGTACCTGTTCGGTCTGCTTCACGACGAGGACAAGCGCCTCATGGAGGGAGACCGCTTCCGGATCGGTCGGACGGAGTTCCTCTTCCACGATCAGCCGGCGGACGGCGAAGAATGAGAGGCGCTCTCCAAGGAACGCTGCGGCGGGCCCGGTGAGTCGTCTCCTCCTGCAGGCGAGTTCAAATCTCGCCGGTCCGACCCGTGAACTCAGCGGGTGACAGAACTTCGTCTTCCCTTCCAGAACTGGCCAGCAAGCAGCCTGGGCGCGCCAGATATCTTCCCGTGAAGTCCCCCGCGATCACGGGCCATGGCCCGGGGCCGCGGGGGACTCGAGGTCGGGAGAGGGCCTAGCGGGGCTCTTCCGCCGGAGGCTCGGTCGGGCCCGGCTCCTCCACGATCTCGCACTGTTCGGTGCAGACGAAGAGCTCGTCGATGCGTCCCGGCGCATCGCACTGCTCGCCGCCCTCGACCTTCCCGTTGCCGCAGACGGGCTCCGGCTCGGGGAGCGGCACCTCGACGAGCTGGCACTGCTCGTTGCAGACGAGGATTTCGTCGATGCGTCCGGGCGGGTCGCACTGCTCGTCGCCCTCGATCTCGCCGTCGCCACACACGGGCGGCTCCGGCTCTCCGGGGGAGCAGTAGAAGACGCTGTGCGAGATCTCCTTGCACGAGCGGCTCGTGCCGCCGCCGCTGACGGAGCCGCTGGCGCCGCCGATGCCCTCGTACTCGTAGCAGCCGGCGCCGTTTTCGGTCTCGCCGTCGCCGACGCCGAAGCCCTTGCGGCCGGCTTTGACGCAGATGCCGGTCAGTAGCTGCAGCTCGGGGCACTCGAAGCTCGACGGGCCCTCGACGTTGATCTTGACGCCGCCTTCGGGGCACGCGGGTGCCCGGGCTGAGCCGTCCGACGGCAGCAGGCAGAGCGCGAGGGCAAGCGCGGGAATGAGCGCGATCGCTGGTGAAATCCTCATCTTGGTCCTTTCTGAATGGACCGATCCAACGGGTGAGTGCGCCGTCCACCCCAGAAGTGGCCTGAGGGGCCCCGCGGGGGATCGATTTCTCTGGGACCAGGCAGGCGGCCACCCGCGGCCCGCGGGTCGCCGAGACTGCCTCGAGGTGGGCCCTTTGTGAGCCCGCAGGAAACCGGCAACACGACGCGAGGCGTTGAATCTCAGTGCACGCGCCGCCGATAGACACGACGCGGTGGCGAATACCATCCTGTACATCGACGACGAACCGGACCTCGCGGCCACCCTCGCGGAGCGTCTGGAGCCACTCGGCCACCGGCTGACGCATGTCGAGCACACCGATGAGGCCCTGGCGCTGATGCGCTCTGGAGCCGTGGATCTGGTGTTGATCGAGCCCCAGCTGACGACGTGCGACGGCCTCGAGTTGCTCGAGCAGGTATGTCGCATCGGGAGCCAGAATCAGGAGCCCGTCCCAGCGGTCGTCCTCACGCGCGGAGGCCGGACCCCGGCGCTCTACGGGCGCGCCCTGGAGTTGGGGGTCCGCGAGTTCCTGACCAAGCCGGTGACGGTCTCACAGCTCGTCGCCAGCATCGAGGGTGCGCTCGGCGAGGGGACGGAGGACCGCGACGAGGCCAGCTGGGTGGAGCCCTCCTCCGCGGAGGAGCTGAACCCCGAGGGCGAACTGGACGAGCTGCTCGTCCCGGAGCTGCTGCACCGGCTCCACGCCAGAGGCTACAGCGGCCTCGTCATCCTGAAGGGCGGCGACGATCGGTTGGGGGTCCAGTTTCGCAACGGTAGCCCGGCTGCCGTGAGCTCGACCGGGGGCAAGGAGACCGCCGAGGACTTCCTCCTGCGCACCGGGCGCATCACGGCCGAGGAGCACGAGGAGCTGGTGGGCCGGCTCTTCGTGGGTCTGGGCGGACCGCGCGACGTCCTCGCGGACATGGGCATCCTGAGTGAGGAGGAGATCGAAGCGGCCCTGCTCGAGCACGCGGAGGAGCCGCTCCTGCGCACCTTCGGATGGACGACCGGGAGCTATCGCCTTCTGCCGGGGAAGAAGCTCAAGGGGGCCGAGGCGCACGAAATCGGGCGCTCCCTCCCGGGTCTGCTGGTCGACGGCGTCCTGCGCCACTCCCCCGACGAGCAGCTGCGCGGGCAGCTCGCGCGGCGGGGCGCGCTCTACGTCTCGAGGGCCGTCGACGAGGACATCGAAGGCTGGGTCGCGGACCTCACGCTCACGCCCGAGCTTCGGGAGTTGCTCGAAGCGATGCAGGGCGACCGCACCGTCGCCGAGATCGTCGCCTCCGGCGACGTCGACGTGCGTTCGTTCTACGGCCTCGTCCTGGGCGGCGCGCTCGAGTTGCACCTGGAGCCCATCCTGCTCCTGATAGAGGAGACCGCGGAGGTCGGGGAGACCTGGCACGACGAGGGGTGCGCGCCGCAGGCGCGTCCGCCCGCGGATCGCGAAGCCGTGCGCCGCGCCGAGGAGCTCTCCTGCCTGGCGGGCGCACTCGCCCAGCAGGACGACTTCGCGGTGCTGGAAGTCAGCGAGCTGGCGTCGGACGAGGACGTTCGCCGCGCCTACCGCGCGCAGCTCGAGGCCCTGGGGGTGGCCGGCCCGAAGCCCGAGGATCCGCGCGTGGCCCAGTTGGTGGAACAGATCCGCGGGCGGGTCGCCATAGCCTTCCGACATCTCCAGGACGTCGAGTCGCGGGCCAGCTACGCGGCCGCACGGCGCGAGGAAGAGAAGGCCCGCGCGGCGCAGGAAGAGGCCGCTCGCGCATTGGAGGCCGAAGGCTGGTTCCGGAAGGGCGAGCGGTTCCTGCGGTCCAAGCGCTACGACGAGGCGGTGGAAGCCTTCGGGATGTCCGCGCACCTCGACCCGGAGGAGGGGGAGTACGTCTCGCACCTGGGCTGGGCGCTCTACCTCAAGCAGCCCGACGATGATCTCGTGCGTCGGGAGGCCCTCGAGCAGATCGCGCGTGGAATCAAGCTCTCGCCGAGGCGCGCTCTACCCTACGTCTACCTGGGCCGCATCTTCAAGGCGGTCGGCGATCCCGAGCAGGCGCGCAAGATGTTCCGGAAGGCCACGAAGGTCGATCCGGACTGCCATCCGGCGCTCCAGGAGTTGCGCCTTCTCGAGATGCGCGACCAGAAGCACAAGGGCGTGCTGGGCCGCCTGCGCAAGAAGTGAGTGGCCGCGTCTCGTCTTTCGGCGCCAGACACTCCCCGCTTCGACTCAGTCCTTGGGCTGCTCCATGGCGCCCAGTTGCTGCAGCGTGGCATTCAGGGCTCCGGCCAGGTCCTGGAGCTCGTCGCCCTTGCGCAGGACGATGGGCCCGATGCGCTCGCCGCGCTGCACGGCCTCGAGCGCGCGGCGAAGCCGGTAGTCGGGCCCCGCCACGCGGTGCGAGACGCGATCGCAGAGCTTCACCACGAAAAAGCAGAGCAACAGCGTCGTGGCGGCGAGCCAGAGCGGCACCATCTTGCTCTCCAGGAGGTGGGGGTTCTCGACCAGGTACGAGACGGCCATCGAAAGACCCAGCTCGATCACGCCGACGATCAGAGCCACCATGAGAAGCTTGGCCCGAAAACGGTTCTGGAAGCCGGGCGACACGACGTAGCCCTGCCGACGGTCGCCGCTCGTGCGCGCCGCCACCTGGACGCGTGCGCCTTCTGTCCCCTCCACGGCCTCTTGATCGACAGTCTGGGACCGCTCCCTTAGGCGCAGACCCACCGACGGACCGTCGACCTTCGCGGTGACGCGCTGCGACCACGGTCAAACAGAATGGGTCACCGGCCCCTTCCGTTGCGCCCGGGCGGAGATGGATCGCCGAGCTGCCGCTCGTTGCGTGCTGCCCGCCGGCGCGCCGCGCATCCCGAGCGCGCAGAAGCCGACCGCAACCCCCCGAAACCCGACCGGGCCTCCAGGCCCGGGGCTTGCATGAAACGGAGCACCCTCCCCCAGGATGGGGAACCACCGCAGGAGACCCAACCATGCGCCTTGCCGCCATCCTCTTCGCCGCCCTCCTGGTCGCGGGCCCGCCCGCCCTGGCCAAGGAGGAGTCCAAGATCAAGACCGACCTCGAGGTCGTCACGCTCGGGGGGGGGGCGCCGCCGCGCGGCAGCGTCAGGGTCAAGCTCCAGGGGAGCGAGGCCACCTTCCACCTGAGGGTGAAGCGTCTGGCCGCCTCCACGGAGTACGTGGTGACGGCCGACGGCGTCGAGCAGACCCGCTTCACCACCAACTCGAAGGGCGACGCAAACGAGAAGATCGACCTGCACGTGGTGTCGATGGGCACGCTCGCGCCGTTCGACCCGCGCGGCAAGCTGGTGGGCGTCGCTCTCGAGACCGCCCCGGGCACGAACGTCCTGGAGGCCGTGGTCTCGGGCGCCTCCGAGCCCCCGCGCACCAAGGTGAAGGAGTGGACCGATCTCGCGCCGGACGCCGGAGCGCCCGGCGCCGCGGGCGACGCGCGCTTCGACCAGCGCCCGAACGGCAACCGCCGCTTCGTCGTCAAGGCCTCTGGCCTGACTCCGAACACCCCCTACGAGGTGCACGTGGACAGCAACCTCATCGGAACCCTGATGACCAACGGCGGCGGCGCCGGCAAGGCCCACTTCGAGGCCAAGAAGAACGGCAAGAGCAAGGGAAAGAAGAAGCAGGCCTTGGGCGTCGACCCGCGCGGTCTGCCGGTCGAGGTCTTCGATCCCCTCGACCTAGCAACACCCGTGCTCTCGGGCCCGATGCTCGCCCAGATCGACGGCATCAGCGCCTGCGCCCCGTCCCAGACGCTCGTGACGCTGACGAACGAGCCCGGGGTCCTCGGGACGGGCACGGCCGAGTTCGAGGTGGAGGACGACTGCGACCGCAGCTTCGAGGTCGAGCTCGACGACGTCACCCCGGCGACCTACGACGTGTTCGTGGGCGGTGCGGACGTCGGCGACCTGGTCGCCGTGGACATCGGCTCGGGCGGCGACGGCACGCTCGCGTTCGACACGGACCCGGACGCACCGGGTGAGCAGCTGCTCGACTTCGACCCCCGGGGCCAGACGCTCGAGGTCCGGCTCCAGTCCGACGGCTCGCTGGTGATGAGCGGCGTGGTGCCCTAGCGCTGCGTCGCGCCGACCACGGCCTCAGCGACGCTTGCCGCGCCCGAGCGCCTTGCCCCGGGTCTTCTCGCTGCCCATGCAGGCACCGGCCTGGCAGCGGTCATCCTTGGTCCACTTGTCGCCGTCGTCGCAGGTCGTTCCGTCGGGCAGTGGGACGTCCACGCAGCCGCCCTGCGGATCGCAGCTGGGCGCAGTGCAGGCGGTGGGCTCTCCGCAGGAGAGCGGCAGGCCCGCGCCGCACATGCCGTCCGCCGCGCAGAACTCCACCCCGTTGCACAGGTTGCCGTCGTCGCATCCGGAGTCGATGAGGCACTGGATCGGCTCGCAGCGTCCCGCCACGCACATGCCATCGAAACATCCCGAGCCGTCAGCCAGGGGCACGTTCGTGCATCCGTCCGGGTCGCACGCATCCGCGGTGCACTCGTTGCCATCGTCGCAGAAGGCGGGATAGCAGATCAGCGCCGGCGCCGTTCCTTCTTCGGAAGGAGATGAATTGCCGGCGGCGTTGTAGGCGATGAGGCGCAGATGGTAGGTCGTGAACGCGTCGAGCACGAGATTCGCGCGCCACACCCCGTCCGCCTGCGGGTCGACCGCGCCGAGATCCAGAGCCGTCGTGTACACACCCGACTGCGTGCCCAGCTCGACGAAGAAGCCGTCGGCCACGGGACCCTCGGGTTGCAGCCACTCGACGACGTGGGTGCGATCTTCCGCGCCCGCCGGACGAGCCAAGAGCGTACCCGCAGCGAGGAGTCCCAGGAGTACGAGGGCGCTCGCATGCAATCCGGATCGGGCGGGTCGGTCGTGCATCTACGCATGGATCGGACGGCGACGCAGCAGAGCGCGTGATCGCGATTACGTCTACCCGCGGGTGGGCGATTCAAGCGGGTTTCGAGTGCCGAGCAATTCGAGTGGCCCGTCGTGACCCCCGGCGCCTGACGCGTGCCGAAGCGTCTCCCGGCGACTGGAGGGTGCGCCCGTCCGCGACGCGGACGTCTGGTCTGCAGGAAGGAGACGATCCAGCATGTGCAGCAGCATCCGGATCCTGGCCTGCCTGGCCCTGGTGGCGTGTCTCGTCATGCCGGGCCTGGCGGTGGCCAAGAAGGGCAAGAAAGGCAAGGGGCGTGGCCTGGGGCCGGGCGGCGTGCCCGCGCTTCGCGATCAGGTGGTGGCGCTCCAGACTACGGTGATGGCCATGGAAGCGCGCCTCGCGGCGCTGGAGGGTCTCGCGATCGACGACGACATGGACCTCTTTACGGAGAATCAGGGGGACTGCGACGACACCGATCCCGCCGTCTTCCCCGGGGCCGTGGAGGTCGCCAACGGAGTCGACGACGACTGCAACGGCATCGTCGACGACGTGGCGGTCATGCCTCCGACTCCGCCGGGCCCCTGAGCCGGCGGAATCGGTCGCGGCGCTCGCGTCGTCGCAAGGGCCGAAACCCACGAGGCCCCGGGAGTCCACGTGCTCCCGGGGCCTCGCTTCGTTCGCGCCCGCGACCGGCGCTACGGGATGGGCACCTCGGCGGTGCCGTCGCAGTTCAGATCCAGACCCGTCGCCGGGGGATTCACCGCCGGATCGGCGTCGTCGCAGTCGTTCTGGAGCTCGCTGTAGCCGTCACCGTCGTCGTCGCTGGCGCGGTCCGCTGCCTGCTGGACCAGGCCCGCGACGACGGCCTCGACGTTGTCGAGCCGGCCTTCGGCCATGTCGAGGCGCGCCTCCGCGTCAGCCAGGCGGCTCTCCGCGTCCCCCAGGTCGTCTTCGACGTCGTCGAGGCGCGTCTCGATCGCGTGCACGCGCCGCACGAGCCGGTCCACGCGGCTGTTCACGGCGTCGATGAGGGCTAGCAGGTGGTCTCGCAGGGCGGGCACGCCCCCCCTCCCGATCCCGTTGCCGGGGTTCGCGACCGGCTGCACGACCGGCGGCGGCGCACCCCGCTTACGATGTGCTTACTGGCCCGGAATCGCGGACCGATTCCGATATGATTCCAGTAGGTTGGAAGCCGCCCGACCCTGAATGGGGTTCAGGAGGTCGCGACTTCAAATCTCGCCGGCCCGACCCATGGAATCAGCCGGTTGCGGACCCGCTGATGCACGGGCCCGCCGGTGCAGCCCCTGATCAGGACTTCCGGGCGACGATGAAGCGGCTGGGAGGGGAAGCTGGATGAAGGCCGGTTTCGATGATCTCGAAGTTCGTGCGGGTGATGATGTCCTCGAGCTCGGCGACCTTCAGACACTGGACATCGGGGGCGAAACCCAGAGGTTTCATGACGGCCAGGAGGAGACTCCAGAGCCGACTTTGTTCGGCAAGGCAGATCGTTTTCGAGATGAACAGTCCGCCGGGCTTCAGCAATTCGTGGACCCTGTGGACGGCGCCGGGGATGTCCTCGAGCAGGTGCAGGACGTTGAAACCCATGACGACGTCAAAGGATCCCTTCGCCAGGTCTTCATCGAACAGGGTGGCTCGATCGAAGCGGACATTCTCCACCTCTCGAGTCACGGCCTTCTCCCTGGCGATTTCGATCATGCGGGAGGAGATGTCGCTGGCGGTGATCTGGTTCACGCTGGAGGCCAAGAGGAGCGCGGTGGTTCCCGTCCCGCACCCCACCTCGAGGACGTTGTCGCGTGCAGACAGGTGTTTCCTGGTGCAGTCCAGGGTCTTGGTGTAGTTCTCCATGTCCTTGACGGGCCTCTTCGAATACTTGTCGGCGCCCTTGTTCCAGAATTCCGCAGGGTCACGCATTGCTTCCTCCATACCGGGACCGTCTCCGGAAACGCGGCCTGAATGCCCGATCCGCTCACGGTCCAACCTAGGACCAACCCACTAGCCAGATCCAGCGAATCGCGGCCAGGCATCCCGCTGCTCGATCCAGACGGCGGGATGGGCAAGCGCGTTCGTTCGTCGAGTCGATCTACGCCGACGTCGGGCTCGATCGCACCCTCGAGCCCAGCGGTCGAGGAGGAGACCCGACGGGCAGCCTTCGGCTCGACCTGCGCCAGGGACTCCAGCGCGTCGCGCCCAGCCGAATCGCGCCCGAGCGGATCCAGCTGGCTTCGCCCGAGTCCGCGTCGATGCTCGGCCGGATCGTGGACGAGGTCGAACGGACGCCGGTCGGCCGGGACCCGCCCTCAGCCGGCGTCCAGCCAACGGCGGGCTCGGGGGCGCCGGAGAGGCTGCGCGGGCTACCCTGCGTCCAACGAATCGGAGGACCCCCGATGCCCGACGGGCCGGTCTACCCCCACGACCCCATCGAAGAGATCGCCCCGGACCTCTTCATGGTCCGCGGCAGCATCCGCATGAACGCCCTCGGGCGCATCACCCGCAACATGGCCATCGTCCGGCACCAGGGTGAGCTCGATCTGGTGGATCCGATCCGTCTCGACGCCGAGGGGGAGAGGCAGCTCCGCGCCCTCGGCGAGGTCAAGCGGATCCTGCGCCTCGGACCCCTGCACGGCGTCGACGATCCCTACTACGTCGATCGCTTCGGCGCCGAGCTCTGGGCGCCAGGTCCCTCGGAGACCCATCCGGAGCCGAAGATCGCGCAGAAGCTGGACCCGGACGGGGCTCTGCCGTTTCCCGATGCCGAGGTCTTCGCCTTCCAGGGCACCCGGCAGCCGGAATGCGCCCTGCTGATCCGACGGGATCGCGGAGTCCTGCTCACCTGCGACTCCATCCAGCACTACGGCGACTACCGCCACAACACGCTGATCCCCCGGCTCGTGATGCCGTTCATCGGCTTCCCGAGGACGACCGTCGTCGGCCCGATCTGGCTCAAGATCATGACGCCGGAGGGCGGGTCGTTGAAGAGCGAGTTCGAGCGCCTGCTCACGCTGGACTTCGATCGCCTGCTCTCTGCGCACGGTAGCCTGCTGGAGAGCGGAGCCAGGGACGCCGTCGCGCGCGCGGTGCGCAAGGCCTTCCCGGACTGAGACCGGCGGACCAAGACCACGCCCCTGGGCGCGCGAGGCGCCCAGGGGCGTTCTGGCAGCTCGACGCAGCGCGTGCGCTGCAGCTCTACTCGCCGCCCAGCGTGTCGCCCATCCCGGGCGAGGTCCCCACGGGAGGGGTCCCGGTGGCGGCGTCCGCAGCCTTGGCGGTCTCGAGGGCCTTCTTCACGGCCGCGTTCTCCGGCTCTGCCTTCGCCGCCTTGGTGCAGATCTCGATGGTCTGCTTGGTGTCGCTCTTCTTGGCCGCCGCCAGGCACTGCGCCGCCTCCGGGCCAGCGGCACCTGCAGCGAGGGCGAAGACGCCAGCCGCGGCGCCTCCCAGCACGAACGCACGAACGATCTTCATGGGGGTCTCCTCCTGGTCCAGAGTGGCTGGACCTGGAGAATCTCCCGAACCTCGGGCCCGGGAGCCGTGACGGGGGTCACATTCGCGTTTCCCGTCGGCAGCCGGCCTGCGCGCGCCAGTGGGCCAGGGGAGGGCACGTTTCGTCGCCGTGCTAGGGGGTGCCTTTGATGTAGTGCTCGAGCTGCTCGATCGCGAACTGCTGATCCTCGATGATCGCCTTCACCACGTCTCCGATCGAGATCAGTCCGGCGAGTCGTTCGTTCTCCAGCACCGGCAGGTGGCGCACGCGCTTCTCCGTCATGAGCGCCATGCAGGAGTCCATCCGCTGCTCGAAGCTCACGCACACCACGCGCCGGGACATGATGTCCCGGACCGGGATTTCCTTCGAAGACTTGCCTTCGAGGATCACCTTCCGCGCGTAGTCCCTCTCGGAGAGGAGCCCTGCAAGCTCGCCGTGTTCGACTACCACGAGTGCCCCGATGTCCTCGTCAGCCATCTTCTGGAGCGCCTCGAAAACCGGGGCCTCAGGACCGATGGTATGGACCGTTGATCCCTTGCCGCCCAACACCTGCCGAACTGTCTTCATCGTTCCTACCCTCCGGAGGCGGTGATGCCGACCTGGGGCCGGCGATCCATGGGCTCCAGGGGCCATGAAACGGAGAGGTTACCAGACCGAGCGAGCGAGGTGTGGTCCGGGTACGGGGAACAACGCTGGGAGACGATTGCCTTCTCCTCGTAGGGGGAAGCGGTAGCGTTCGATCGAAAGGGGTCCACCTCATGAGTACGAAAGAGCTGGGGAAGTGCTTCATGGACAACGAGGGTCGGATCGATTATGAGACAGACCCGGTGATGCACAACATCAACCAGGGCCTGCTCGCTCTCGCTGGAGCGCTTCGTAACTTCTCGATTCAGGTGAAGCGAGAGCTGGATAGCATCGAATCAGACGTTGGGTAGAGACTCGGCGTGGGGAGTCCAGATCTCGCTCCCCGGTTGAAGGGCCGGCAGCGTCCATGCACCTGCTCGTGAAGGACGCAAAGTAGCCTTGCACTAAGGACTCCGGTCCACCCGAAGGGGGAGGGCGGCCGCGCGGTCGCCCATCATGCCCACGAAGCCGTCGGCCCAGCCGTACTTCGTCGCCATGAGGTCGTTCACCTCCCGGCGCATGTCGGGGGCGTCAACGAGGGCCACGTCGAGCAGCTCGCCGCGCCGCTCGAGGCGCGCGGCCGGATCGGCGCGAAACCGCGCCACCCACCCGCTCTCCGCGTTGCCCGCGCGCAGGTACCCGGCCCCGGCCGCGTCGACGATCCACAGGGGCGTCGTCTTCCACTCACCGCCCTCGCGCGTGTGCAGGGTGACGACCTCGCCGACCAGCGGCGTCGCCGTGATTCCGGCGACCACCACGAACAGGAGCACGAAGACCCCGATGACTCCCAGGACTCGCTTCACGAAGGCCTCCTTGGACGGCGCCCGGTCCGCGCGGAGAAGCCGCGGGGTCCATTGTGAACCCGGAGAAGGGCACGGGTAAAGAGAGAAAGCTGGCCGGCCCCTGCGGTGCGGCCCGGGGTGCGCCGATACGGTTTCGGAACCCCGCCTTCCCGCCCAGAACCGGCTGGCAGAGACGAGCGCGGAGCTCGACGCGCTGGTGGGCTCGTTCGTCACCTGCTCGGGGCGACCCCTGCGCGGAGACTCCACGGAGCGGCCCACCTCCTCGAGGATGCCGTCGCTACAAGGCTGGACCATGACAGGCGTAGCAGCCCGGGCCGGTCGCCAGGCCTCGTGGCAACGCATCGGATGTTGACGCAAGGAAGCCGGCAGTAGGAAGATGGCGAGGACGTGCGCAGAATCAGCGCGGAGCGGGATTCCATGGGGAGCACGGGCGCATCCGCCGAACGAGATACGCGCGTGGGAAGGGCCTCCGTCCACTGGCACCGGGAGGGCAGCGGACCGCCGGTCGTCTTCCTACACGGCTTTCCCCTCTCCGGTCATACGTGGGAAGCCGTGGTCTCACACCTACGCGATCGATTCACCTGCTACACGCCGGACCTCATCGGCCTCGGAGAATCGCACAGCACCGCCGGGGACGATCATGCCTCACCGGGACAAGCCCGTGCGCTCCACGGCGTGCTGTCGGAGCTGGGCATCGAGTCCTATGCGCTGGTCGGCAATGACACCGGCGGCTGGGTGGCACGGGAGCTCGCGTTGCTCGATGCGCCGCGCGTGTCGCACCTGGTTCTGACCAATACCGAGATTCCGGGTCATCGCCCGCCTTGGATCCCCATGTATCAGGCTCTCGCGCACGTGCCCGGATTCGGCGCTGTCGTTCGCCAGCTCCTCACCTCCCGCACCTTTCGCCGATCGCCCTTGGGCTTCGGAAATTGCTTCCACGACCTGACCCAGCTCGACGGGAGATTCCACCAGCGATTCGTCGAGCCGCTGATCGCCTCGCCCGAACGGATGAAGGGCGCCATGACCTTCCTGCGCCACATGAGATTCGCGCGGCTCGACGAGTTTCGCAGGCTGCATCGGCAACTGACCATGCCCACCCTCTTCATCTGGGGCACCGACGACCCGACCTTCCCCGAAGCCAGGGCGCGCGAGATGATGGGCCAGTTCCCGAAGGTGGCGGCCTTCCACTCGATCCGGAATGCGAAATTGTTTCTCTACGAAGAGCACCCGCAGGAGGTCGCGGGATTCATCGGGCGCTTCCTGCCCTGGGGCGCGACTCGCCGGCGAAGCTCCGGTGGCGATCCAGGTAGCTCGCCGTGAGCGCTTCGAGCTCCTGGATGCCGAGCTCGCGGGCGTAGGAGAGCAGGAATCCCTTGAGGTAGGGCTCGGGGGGAAGCGACTCGAAGCGCTCGCGCTCGATGTCGGCGAGGCCCTGGATCCGGGTGCGCTCGGTCATCTCCCGCAAGCTGAGACCCAGGCGCCGGCGGCAGCGGCGCAGGTAGGCACCGGGCTGCTCCAGGTCCAGGGGCGGCAGCGACCGCGAGGGGTTCGAGGCGGGCGGCACGGGCTTGTCTCGGCGCTTCGAGCGGCGACTCCTGGACGGGGAGGCAGGAGGATCGCTCGCCTCGCAGGGGGTCTGCCACTCCTCTCGCAGCAGGCGTCCCGCGAGCGCCTCGACCTCCCGCGAGAAGGAGCTGCGGGTGAAGAGCTGGGGGGCGGGCCGGCTGCGGGCGACGGCCTCTCGGACGTTCGGGTCCGCGTGCAGGCAGCCCGCGTAGTCGATCGCCACGCCGAGCCGCTCGCGGCAGCGGGCAGCGAGTGCGGGCCCGATGCGCTCGTGCTCCAGGTTCTCGGCCTGGTTCACGAGGAGCAGCGGCGCGAACGCCTGGGCGCACTCGGCCAGGAGCTTCGCCGCCTGTGGGTCGACCTTCTTGACGCGTGCGACCAGGTCCGGGGCGGAGCCCATGCGCGGCGTGGATTGGTCCTCCTTGACTCGGAGAATCGCTGCACGCACCTCGCGACGGCGCGCCACGACGCGAAGCGAGCGGTAGAAGGCCGCGCGCAGGAAGTGCTCCGCGTTCTCGATCGCCGTCGGCTCCGGCGTGATGACGACCAGGCCGCGACGGGCGACCAGGAACGAGTCGAGCGCGTTGAAGGCACTGCCGCCGCCGAGATCGATCAGGACCTCGTCCACGTCGAGCCCCCGCACGTGGCGGAAGAGCTTCTCCTTCTGGGCGTGCTTCGGGTTCGCCATGTCGAGGAGCGCCTTGTTGGCGCTCACCAGCGACAGGTTCGGAACCGAAGTCGGAACCATCAGGTCCTCGAGTGACTTGACCTCACCGCTCAAGAAGTGGGAGAGCGTGCGCCGCGGCGCGGAGACGCCGAGCAGGGTGTGGAGGTTCGCGCCTCCCAGGTCGGCATCGATCAAGGCGCAACGGCGCCCGGTCGCGGCCATCACGCAGGCGAGGCTCGAGGCCACGAGCGACTTGCCGACGCCCCCCTTGCCGCCCCCGACCGTCCAGATGCGGGGAGCACCGGCGAGCCTCGCGGGGGCGGCCAGCCCCGCAAGCGTTCCCGTCTGGACGGCCCGCTGGCCCATTCGGCTCCCTCCCCCCTAAGCAAGCGACACGACTCCCCTTTTTCGTCGAACATCCCGAGGCTCGCCTGGGTGACCGCTCTCACAGCTGCGCCATCAGCGCCGGGCGAATCGCGCTCCCGCGGCCGCGCAGACCAGACGCAACCCGGACGCAGGTCCGACTCCCGGGAGTCGTATCCAGCCGACCTGGCTCAGCCGCTGGTTCGCCCGACCCTCGCGGAGCACCGGGGAGGACGCGCTGGGTGCGAAACCGTCGATCCCGCGTACCATGGACGAACGGGTGTTGCACACGGAGACAGAAATGAAGCGAATGATCCTCTGCCTGCTTCTCCTGGTTTTCGGGCACGCGGCCTCTGCCGAGACGTCCTTCCAGTTTGCTGCACCGAATCACCAGTCTCCCAAGGACCCGGACGTCAACGGTGTTCGACTCGCTATCTTTCACGGCAAGAACCGGAGCGTTCGCGGCGTCGATTTCGGGCTGCTATCGCTGAGCGAGACTTCGAACCTGTCTGGCTTGGGCCTGGTGCTCGGAGTGGGCAAGGTTACCGGTGACATGTCCGGTGGCGCCGCCATCAGCCTCGTCAATGTCCACACGGGCAACGATACGGGTCTGAATGCGGCATTCATCAATCGGGTCAATTCCGCAGAGAGTGCCGTCGGCGTCGGCTTCGTGAATATCGCCGACGGCGCGACCATGGTGGACGTGGGCGGGCTGAACGTCTCCAATCGTTCGACGGCTCAGATCGGCTTCATCAACGTCACGAAACAGATCACGGGTTTTCAGTTCGGCTTCCTCAACGTCGCCGAGAACGGCTTCCTGCCGGTCTTCCCGATCTTCAATTTCCCCAAGAACTGAGCCGCGCTGGCACGGGGGCACCACCGGGCGAGCTTCCCGGATACGGGGGGGCGCGAGTTCGAAGCTCGCCGGCCCGACCGCTTCTTCCCCGCACGTTCGCGACCCAGGCTCGCGCGTCGAAGCGCTTCTTCCGCAGGCTGCGGTCAGATCTCCGCGCGCGCCTGATGGTGCATCCACGCCAGCGCCGGGCGCACCGCCAGGCCGAGGAGCAGCGGCGGCGGGAGCCAGCTCGGCCGCGCAAGGGATCGGGCGTCGCGGAGCAGGTCGGACTCGGCTCCCAGCGCCTCGTCCGCGAGCAGCATTCCCAGCGCCGAGCCCATCGCCATTCCTACCCCGTTGAAGATCGCCGCGCCGAAGACATTCGGCGCGAGGTGCCCGAAGAAGGGGGACCCGTTCAGTGAGATCGCCACGACCCCACCCCACGTGGACTCGAGGTCGACGTGAGCCAGATCGGGGAAGCGGACCCGCAGCGAGTCCCGGTGCGCCGCCCGAGCCCTCGCGGTGCGATCGGCCGGGAAGCGCCCGCCCGGCGCGTAGCACGCCGAGTTGCGGATCAGGATGCGCTGGTCGGGGGTGCGGCGCACGGTCGTCCCCACCGCGACCTCGGGCACCAGCCCCCACGCGCGATCTCCGCCCAGGACGGCCTGCTCGTCCTCCGTGAGCACACGCGTCAGACTCGCGAATACGGCGAGGGGGAACAGCCGTTGACGGAGAAATCCCAGGGCCGGTGCGAAGGCGTTGGACGTGAGCAACAGCTTCGGTGTCTCGATGGATCCCTCCCGGCACTGGAGCCGCAACGGTCCGCCGCCCTCGAGGGCGCCGCTCCCTGGCAACCGCGCGCCGGCGCGGTAGTAGCCGCTGCCCGTGATCGCCTCGAGCTTCTGCGCAGCCAGCGCCTCGTACGGCTCGCCGAGCGCCTCGAGCTGGCCCAGCAAGCGTTCGAGGGCGCGCCTGCCCGCGTCCCCGGCCGCGCCGTGGAGGCGTCCGCCTTCGCTCCAGTCGCACTGGATGGCGTGGGCGCGAACCCGCTCGCGCACCTCCGCGATCCCGGCCCGCGCGAGGCGGATCTTCCGAAGGTGCGCTTCGGGCCGAAGCCCCTTCTCGTAGTGGCCGACGTCGGTCAGGAAGCCCGAGTTGCTGCCGGAGGCGCCGGATCCGACCCTGCGCGCCTCGACCAGCAGGATGCGTGCCTCGGGCAGGTGTCCCGCGAGGCGTCGCGCGGCCGAAAGCCCCGTGATCCCGGCACCGAGCACCACCCAATCTGCCCGCTCCCGACCCTGGACCCGCTGCGCCGGCCCCGGTGCCGGAAGCATGTCGTACCAGCCGCAATTCGAAGCGTCGGGGGGCAGCATCCAGGCCCATGGTAGCGGTCACGCCCCGTGCGCGGCACGCTCCTGGTCTGGATCCGTGGGCAACGCGCGCTTCCCGGAGGCCGCCGTGACGACTCCGCTTCTCTGGCACTTCCCGATCTCCCACTACAACGAGAAGGTGCGCTGGGCCCTCGACTACAAACGCATCCCACACCGGCGCGAGGTCCTGGCGGCTTCCTATCTCCCGCGAGCCTGGTGGGCTACCGGTGCCGCTCATCTCCCCGTACTGCACCTCCAAAGCGGCGCCGTCGGCGACTCGACGGCGATCATCGCCGCCCTCGAAGCGCAGTGGCCGGACCCGCCCCTCTACCCTCAGGACCCCGATCTGCGCGCCCGCGCGCTGGAGATCGAGGACTGGTTCGACGAAGAGATCGGACACCCCGCCCGCACCCTCCTGGTCGGGCCGCTCATGACCGAAAGCGGCGCGGAACGCACCGCCGACGTGATGATGCGCGGCATGGGGGGCGGTGCGCGCACGGCGTTCCGTCTCCTGCATCCGGTCTTCTATCGCTTCTACTTCTGGAGGCACGGCGTTCATGACGAGAGCCGCCGCAAGGCGCCGGGTGTCGTTGCGAGCGGGCTCGACCGCATTGCCAAGGAGACCGGAGCTGCGGGCTACCTGGTGGGGGACTCCTTCACGGTCGCGGATCTGACCGCGGCGGCGCTCTTGGCGCCGATCGCTCGCCCGCAGGGCACGATCTGGGCGGCGATCGAGGGCATGCCCGACGAGGTCGAGCGCTTCCTGGAGGAGCTCGGCGATCATCCGGGTATCGCCTGGGTGCACGAGATCTACCGGCGCCACCGGGGCGAATCCGCCGAGGTCAGAAGCCAGACGCGCACGCGGCCTGGCGGCTAGCGCCCTCCGAGCCGCGTCGGCGAGGAAGACCGCGAGCGCGGCGAGGGCCCACACCGCCGGGCCCAGGCTCGACAGCGACGCTTTCCCGCGTTGATTGGGACGCTCCGATCGGGGTGAAATCGAGCGTGGAGCGGGGCGAGGCGAACGGGGAACAGCCTTTCACGCCGCAATTGCTTGCAGAGCTGCGGAGGTTTGCCGGGCCCGGCCCGATGCTGTACTAGTCCTCTGACAGCCCTCCCTGAGAACACTCCCCCCAACGGACCCGGTCGCAATGAAGTTCATCTACACGCTCGAGGTCTGCGGGCTGTGCAACCTCAAGTGCGTCTACTGCCCCCACCCGGTCTCGCCTCGCGAGCTGGGCCTGATGTCCCGCGAGGTGTTCTACAAGGCCCTGGAGCTGATCCGGGCCACGGGGCAGGACTACATCTGCCTGCACAACTTCGGCGAGCCTCTCATGCACCCCGAGATCGTCGACTACGTGCGGATCGCGCGGAAGACCGTCTCGAACGTGGTCTTCAGCACCAACGGCATCCTCCTCACCCGCGAGCTGGCGGTGCAGCTCAAGGAAGCCGGCCTGACCGAGCTCTACATCTCGACCCACAGCCCGGAAGACGCCCAGCGCGCGATCGAAAACTGCGACGGCCTCGACCTGCTGAAGCAGGTCCGGAGCAAGTTCCGCCACGACTGGGCCGGAAGCGCGAAGAAGCACCCGACGCGCTACAAGAAGGTCCCGGCCGCCAAGCAGCCCTGCGTCTTCCACCGGGACGGATGGGTGGTCGTGCTGTGGGATGGCACCATCAACAGCTGCTGCATCGACATGCACGCCGAGGGCCGCCTGGGCACCATCTGGGACGAGGACGCCCTCTCGCTCTGGGCCAAGGACTTCTCCCTGTGCGACAACTGCGACCTGATGCGCGATGCGTCCGGCGTGATCAGCCCGGGCGCGGGATGAGGCCCCGCCTCAGCATCACGCAGTCGAACTCGCCCAGGACGAACTCCTTCCCGAAGCTGAAGATCGGAAAGAAGCCCGTCACCTCGAAGCCCGCCTCGCGATAGACCGCGAGCGCCTCCAGGTAGTCGGGCATTCCCTCGTACAGCGGGATCGCGCTGAGCTCGGACTGCAGACCCAGGATCTGGGAGATGCAGCCCCGGGCGCCGTGGAAGACCTCCAGGTCGAAGCCCTGGGTGTCGAGCTTCAGGAAGACCCGCGGCTCCTCGATGCCCGCCACGATCTGGGGAAAGAGCTCGTCGAGGGTTCGAAGCTCGACGCTCTGCATCCGGCGCACCGCCGCCTGTTCCTGAAACTGTGCGCGCGCGTGCTCCGAGGGGAGCCGAAAGGAGGAGAGGTCGCTCCCGCCGAGCTGGTGGATCTCCTGCTTGCCGGGCTGACGTCCGAGCGCGAGGGGAAAGCCCATCCACTGCGGGTCGTCTGCGAAGCGGGCCCCGAGCTCCGAGAAGCAGTCGTCCAGGGGCTCGAAGGACACGATCCGCCCCGGGTAGCCGTGTTGGCGCAGGCTGGCCGCGTACTGCCCGACGTTGGCGCCGACGTCGATCACGCAGTTGACCTCGAGCCGCGTGAGCACGGCCTTCAGGTGGGGCTCGAGGGCGGTGCGGTTCTTCTGCCACTTGACCAGGTCGTAGCCCATCGCCCCGGCGATCCGCCTGGCGATCCTGCGGCCCGTTCTCCGGGCGATCTTTCGGGCCTTTCCCATGGCGTTCGGTCACTCGATTCCATGTCGGCGGGCAATCAGTTGCCGTACGCGACGGTCGGTCTTCTCGATGACCGTCACGCACGGATAGAAGTGGATCGACTGGATCCACGCCTGAAACTCGGTAGGACTGAACGCGAGAGCCTCGGCGCCATCGATTCCCGGCTCTGGATCCGCAGGCCGGAGCTGATTCAGGTTGCCGACCAGCCCCTGCATGAACGCGGCAAAGCCATGGTGCTCCCCGGCAACGTCTTCGCACAGGTAGACGCCTCCAGGCCGAAGGTAGGGGAGCATCTGCTCGAGGGTCACGATTTGCTGGATCGGCTTGTGACCCCCGTCATCGATCAGGATGTCGATGGCCGGAACGCGTTTCTTGAGAGCCTTCCAGAAGGGACGGTCCTCCTGATCTCCCAGAAAGATCTTGGTGTATTCGTTCTCATGGCGCTTGCAGGCCGGTTCCAGATCCACCCCGTAGATGCGGCACCTGGAACCGAAGTAGTGCCGCCACATCTCCAGGCTGATCCCGCTGGAGACACCGACGGCGAGCACATTCACTTCCTGGTCTACGAATCGGCTGAAATGCCGCTCGTAGATGTCGAAGTAGTGGAGCAGCTTCCAGGTGCCCGTTCCGGCCTTTTGAGACTCGAAATAGACCTGCAAAGGATTGGACGACGCAGATTCCGACTCGGACTGCAGGGGTGCAGCCGTCTGCTCTGGAGCAGTGGACTTCCAGCGCCGCGCGTAGTGGACGCCACGTTGGCGATGGGGCAGCTGCCGCAAGAGCTTCAGGGCCAGCTCTGGATCCTGCTCGAGCACACTCGGCAACTGCTTGAAGAGCTTCATGTTGAGATCGGAATCACGGCCGAGGATGCTCGGCAGCTGCCTCAGCAGCTTCAGGCTCACCTCGGGATCATCGCCGAGAATCCTCGGGAACTGACCGAGCAGGCTGAGGCTGAGCCTGGGGTGACGCGCGAAGCATTCTGAAATATCGAGCAATTTCTTGAGCTTGCTTCGAACAGACATACGACGAGGAGTAGCGCGAGGTCGCGTTTCCCGCACGGAGAGGAACTGCAGTGGCTGCGATGGCTCGAGGGAGTGGTCGCTCCCGACGAGCAAGGTGCGGAAACCCCCCAGAGCCGAGCGGCTCCGGGGGCTTCCTGCTCCCGACCGGCCGATGGCCGGGAGTCCCGGGCGAAGCGCCTGGGTGACTGCTCCCCCGGCAAAGCCGGGGGCATCCAGGTGAGCCGCTCAAAGCGGCTGGACGGGGCCGCTGCGCGGCCCCTTGCGCCCCCCTACGGGGG
>CAMYLJ010000048.1:6139-34341 GCA_947259215.1 uncultured delta proteobacterium | reverse complement strand
ACGCGTCGATCAGCGGCCGGTTCGCCACCGTGTAGGGCTCGACCTCGCGCACGGGCTCGAGGATCCAGGGGGTCTGGATCGCGATGTCGACTTCCTCCCGCGGATCCTGCTCCACGTTGTAGACCAGGGGCGCCCACAGGCGGCGCCAGGCGCGATCGCGCGGGGCGGGATCGTCCCCGGTCAGGAAGACCTTGAAGCGGCGCCACTTGACGGCGAGGAGCGTGCGTCCCGAGAAGACCAGCACGCTCTCCCGGGCGGAGGCGTCGCTCTCGCCCAGCAGGAGCGGCGTCTGGTCGCGGCCGTCCACGACCCGGTCGCCCGGCAGCTCGCCGCCGGCGAGCTTCGCCAGGGTCGGAAGCACGTCGACCATGGCGACGATCTCGTTGCTCGTGCGCCCGGGCGCGATGTGTCCGGGCCAGCGGGCCAGCAGCGGCGTGCGGATCGAGCCCTCGTAGGCGCTGCCCAGGTAGCCGCGATACGGGCCGCTGAAGGACACCACTGGGTAGTCCGCCGAGTCGGGCCCGTTGTCGCTCAGGTAGAGGACCAGGGTGTCGTCGGCGATCCCAGCCTCGTCGATCGCGTCGAGCACCTGTCCGACCCGGTGGTCGTGCTCGAGCATCACGTCGGCGAAGGGACCGTTGCCGGACTTCCCGGCGAAGTCCGGGTGCGGCAGGTAGGGGTGGTGGACGAGAGACCACGAGACGAACAGGAAGAAGGGCGTCTCGCTCGCGGCGTGCTCGCGGATGTACGCGGTCGACTTCTCCGCGATCCACGCGTCGATCAGCGGCCGGTTCGCCACCGTGTAGGGCTCGACCTCGCGCACGGGCTCGCCCTTCCGGCCCTCGAGAAGCTGCGGGATCTCCGCGACCTCCGGGTCGAAGCCCACGCGGTCCACGTAGGTGGCCACGTTGGTGGAGAACGGGAAGCCCCACCACGCGTCGAAGCCCTGGTCTGTCGGATAGCGGCCCGGCGCGTCGCCCAGGTGCCACTTGCCGAAGATCGCCGTGTCGTAGCCGGCGCGCGAGAGGACCTCCGCCACGGTGACCTCCCACGGCGCCAGCCCGCCGGGAAGCCCGGGGCTCGCCGCCCGCCAGGTGCCGGAGCGGACCGGCATGCGCCCGGTCATCAGCGCGGAGCGGGAGGGCGTGCACTCGACCTCGACGTTGAAGTTGCTGAAGCGCATGCCCTCGGCGGCCAGGCGGTCGAGCCGCGGCGTGGGCGCGCCGCGCAGCACGCCGCCCCCGTAGACGCCGAGCTCGCCGAAGCCGAGGTTGTCGCTCAGCATGAGCACGACGTTGGGCGGCCGCTCGTCGGCGAGAGCGACCGCGACCGACGCGATCCACGTCACCAGTGCGACGAGCGCGGATCCGCAGATCCGACTCCAGCGCCACCGATAGGGGACCTCGACCATCCGAGCTGCTCCGATCTCGCGCCTCGGCGCGCGTGGAGCGAGGCGCGGCGGTTCCCCCGGGTCGGCCACTCTATCACCTCGATTCGCGCAACGCCGGCCGTCTCCTCGCTCCGCGGATCCAAAGCCTGTGACGATTTCCGCTCACAGCGCATTGCTGACCGGGTGAGGGCCCGCTCCGCGGAGCGGCCCTGGAGGGACCGCCATGGATCTCATGCCCCTGATCGAGAACGTCCAGACGAGGCTCGGAGAGGTCCTGCCCAACCTGGTCGGCGCCCTCGTGATCCTGGTGGTCGGCTGGCTCGTCGCCCTGGTCGTGCGAGCCAGCGTCCGCCGGCTCCTGGGCGGACTGGGGCTGAACCAGCGCCTGGCGGAGGGCGAGACCTCCTTCGACCTCGAGACGGGCGTGGCGGCGGTCGTCTACTACGTGATCCTGCTGCTCACCTTCGTGGCGTTCTTCGACGCGCTCAGCCTGGAGCTGGTCTCCGCGCCGCTGCAGTCCCTGGTCGACCAGTTCATGGGCTTCGTCCCCAACCTGATCGCGGGCGGAGCCCTGGCATTGGTCGCCGTGGTGCTGGCGAAGGTGCTGCGTGCGGCCGCCGAGCGCGGACTCGGGGCGACGGGAATGGACGAGCGGCTCTCCGAGCAGGCGGGCATGCAGCCGGTTAGCCAGAGCCTCGGCGCCGTCCTCTACTGGCTCGTCATCCTGCTCTTCCTGCCGGCCATTCTCGGCGCGCTCCAGGTGGAAGGCCTGCTGGCTCCCGTCCAGGACATGGTGAACGAGGGGTTGGCCATGCTGCCCAACCTGTTCGCCGCGGCGCTGATCGGAGGCGTCGGCTACCTGGTGGCGCGCATCGTGCGCGACCTGCTGACGAACCTGCTAGCCGCCACGGGGATCGACCGCGTCGGTCAACGCGCCGGTCTCTCGGGCGAGACGACCCTCTCCCGGCTGCTCGGCCTGGTGGTCTTCGTGCTGATCGTGATCCCCGCCTTCACCGCAGCGCTGAACGCGCTCCAGATCGAGGCGATCACGGCTCCGGCGACGCTGATGCTCTCGGCCGTGATGACGGCCATTCCGAACGTCTTCGCGGCCGGCATCATCCTGGCGATCGCCTACCTCGTCTCGCGCTTCGTGGCGGCGCTGGTCCGGGAGCTCCTCGCCAGCGCGCGCTTCGACAGCCTCCCCGAGAAGCTCGGAGTGGGTCGGGTCTTCCAGGGCGACTGGACGGCCTCGCGGCTGGTGGAGACGCTCCTCATCTTCTTCGTGATGCTCTTCGCCGCGGTCGAGGCGGCTTCGCGGCTCGGCTTCGCACAGCTCTCCGGGCTGGTGGCCACGTTCATCGCCTTCGGCGGCCAGGTGCTGCTCGGCACGCTGATCATCGCAGTCGGCTACTGGCTCTCGAACCTGGCCGCCGACGCGATCCGCCGCGTCCACGGCGAGAGCTCGGGCGGCGTGGCCGGCGTGGCGCGCTTTGGAATCCTGGGCCTCGTGCTGGCGATGGGTCTGCGCGCCATGGGCCTGGCCGACGACATCGTGAACCTCGCGTTCGGCCTGACCCTCGGGGCCGTCGCCGTGGCGGTGGCGCTCTCGTTCGGACTGGGCGGTCGAGAAGCCGCGGGACGCCAGATGGACCACTGGCTCGGCCGGCTGCGAAGCGATTCCTAGCCGGTGAGTACGGTTTCACCCTCGGGGGGACTCGGAGCATGGCGTGCCCGCCCTGGGGATCGATTTTCGGAAGGCGCCGTGCAGAAACCCGTCGACGCACCCGGGGCGGGGGGCGTAGAGTGCCGCATTCATCGCGACCGGGGGTGGTCGCAGAGGGGGAGGCTCCAGATGATTCGATCCATGACACTCGGATGTGCGGTGCTCGCGCTCTTCGCCCTGGCCTGCGGCGGCGGGAGCGATTCGGGAACGGCGGACACGGCGACGCCTGAGGCGCCCGCCGCCGAGGAGAAGACCGCCGACGTCGCTGCGCCGGCGGCACCGGCGGCGCCGATGGCTACGAGCGGTCCGGTCGCGCAGTGCCGCGAGCTGGCGGAGCAGAAGAACTGGGCGGAGGCGCTCGCGCCCTGCACGCTGGCGGCGCGCCAGAAGCCCGACGACCTGGCGATCCAGCACGCGCTCCAGCAGGCGCAGGCGGCCGCCGGCCAGTAGGCCGTCAACGAATCCCCGCGAGGACCAACCCGAGACCGAGGGAGGAGCTGGATGGAGTCGATCTTCGAGGCCCTGGGCGCGCTCCAGGGCCAGGACGCCGTGCGCACGCTGAGCCGCAGTCTCGGGACCGACGAACAGGCCACCGGGGGCGCCGTTGCTGCAGCGCTCCCGGTCCTGATCGGCGCGCTCTCGCGCAACGCGTCCACGCGGGAGGGGTCGGAGGCGTTGTCCTCGGCGCTGGGTCGCCACGACGGAGGCATCCTCGGCAACCTGATGGGCGCGCTCGGCGGCGGCGCCTCGCCGGACGGCAGCGCCATCCTGGGACACCTGCTCGGAGCGCGGCGCGGAGCGGTGGAGACGCAGCTCGGTCGCAGCACCGGCCTCGACGCGTCCTCCGTGGAGAAGCTGCTCGCAACGCTGGCGCCGCTGGTGCTGGGTGCGCTCGGAAGCGCGCAGCGCAAGCAGGGTCTCGACGCCGCCGGCCTCGGCCGCGCGCTCGGTCAGGAGCGCGAGCGGGTGGCGTCGGCCGCCCCGGAGGCGATGTCCACCTTCGAGCGGCTGCTCGACAGCGACGGCGACGGCCAGATCGCGGACGACGTCGCCCGACTCGGCGGCCAGCTCCTCGGGAGCCTCTTCGGCGGCCGCCGCTGAACGAACCATCTACACCAAGCAAGGAGACAAGCCATGGGTCTGATCGATTTCGTCAAGGAGGCCGGCGAGGACCTCCTGAAGCGCGCCAGCGCTGCCACGGAGACCAAGGAGGGGCTCGACGCGACGGCGATCGTCAAGTCGATCCAGAATCACGGCATCCCCGTGGAGGGGCTGAACGTGAGCGTCGCGGGCGACGCCGCCACCGTCTCCGGACGCACCCAGAGCCAGGCGGACCGCGAGAAGACCGTGCTCGTCGTCGGAAACACCAAGGGCGTGGCCAGCGTGGACGACCAGCTCGAGGTGGAGGCCCCGGAGCCCGAAGCCACCTACCACAAGGTCGTCGCCGGCGACACGCTGTCCAAGATCGCCAAGGCGGTCTACGGCGACCCGATGAAGTACCCGGTGATCTTCGAGGCCAACCGCCCGATGCTGAAGGATCCCGACAAGATCTACCCCGGGCAGGTGCTGCGGATCCCGCCGCTGGAGAGCTGATGCTAAGAAACGGGGACGGTCCTTAGAAACTCCGCAGCGGAGTTTCTAAGGACCGTCCCCGTTTCTTACGAGCGCTCCTTGGCGAGCCGCTCGCGGACGTAGGCCGCGTGGCGCTCGTGGGAGATCTCGCTGCGGATGGCCTGCTCCACGTCGGCCATCTCGCGCCCGAGGGCGACGAGCACGTCGTCGAGGGTGACGATCCCGACCAGGCGACCGTCGCTGTCGACGATCGGCAGACGCCGCACGCCGATGTCGCGCATCTCGTGGGCCGCCTCCGCCAGGCTGGCGTCGACGAAGATCGTCCGCAGCGGCTTGTGGGCCAGGGTGTCGAGGGTCGCCATGTCCGGATCGAGCCCCTCGGAGAGCATCGCCACCAGGTCGCGATCCGTCACGATGTCGAAGGGCGTCTTGCCCGTGGGGTCGGTGATCACGAGCGCACCCACCGAGTAATCGATCATCGCCTTGGCCGCGGCGCGAACCGTGCAGGAGCCCTCGACGGTGCGGAGCGGACGCTTGGCGAATTCGGCCAGGGACATGGTGTTGCTCCTCGGGGCGTGCGCGCACGCCGCTTCATCTGGGGCATGCCGCCGCAGCGACCGGCCCCGCTGAGGCGATCGGCCACGCAACGGCGAGCGCGCCCGCCGCTCACGACGGCGCCGGGGCCTCCCGCGCGCAGGAGGCGCAAACGCGGGTCGTGGGCGACGCCCGCAGCCGCTTCACATCGATCGCGCCTCCACAGAGGGCACACGCCCCGTAGAGGCGATCCCCCATGGCCTCGAGGGCGCGGTCGATGGCGTCCAGGCGCTCGTGCTGGAGCCGGTCCAGCACCTCGTCGAAGTGCAGCGAGAGGCCGCCGACCGCGAGGGGCGGCTCTCCGGCGTGAGCCGGAGGCAGCTCGGCGTCGGCGAAGCCCATCTCGGCCTGGACGCGCAGGTTTTCGTCGACGAGGCGGTCGCGTTCCTCCACGAGCGCGCTCCGCAGCTCCGCCAGCTCGCGGCCGCGCTCGGCAGGGACGCCGCCGAGCTCCGTCGGGCGTCCCTCCTCCTTCCGGATCCGGGTCGCCCGCTCCACCAGCAGGCCCTGCTTCTGGCCGGGCGTGAGGATGTCGCATTCCACCAGACCCACGCAGTCCGTCAGGTTGCGGGCGTCGCAGAGCTCCTCGAGGATCGCGCTCCCGCCGCGGCGCCCCCCGTGCTGCTCCGAGGCGGGGACGCTGACGACGCGCAGGTGGCGGCAGCGATGGAAGTGGTGGCGCATGGGGGGCTCCTGACCGGGTTCCTTTGCACTCTCCGTGCCAGCGAGCGTGGGGCGCCGGGAAGCGCCTCCTCGCCGCGCCAGAGCGATACACTCCGGGGCGCGATGGAGATCTCCCTCACGTCCGGGCCCGTCGGCGCCGACGCCGGTCGGGCGGAGGTGGTCGAGCGCAAGGGCCTCGGCCACCCGGACACGATCTGCGACGCCCTGGCCGAGCGCCTGGGGCTCGCCCTCTCGCGCTTCTACCTGGAGCGCCTCGGCGCCATCCACCACCACAACGTGGACAAGGCGCTGCTCTGGAGCGGCGTCACCCGCCCGCGTTTCGGCGGTGGCGAGGTAATCGAGCCGCTGGAGATCTTCCTGGCCGGCCGCGCCACGCTCGAGGTGGGCGACGTGCGCGTCCCCGTCGACGAGCTCGCGGTGGAGGGATCCCGCGCCTGGCTGCGGGAGCACCTGCACGCGCTCGACCCGGAGGCCCACGCACGGGTGCGCCCGCTGGTGCGCCCGGGCTCGCCGGACCTGGCGGAGCTCTACGCGCGCGGCGCCAAGACCGGGCGCTGGCTCGCCAACGACACCTCGTGCGGCGTCGGCTACGCGCCGCTCTCGGAGCTCGAGACCGTGGTGGACCGCGTGGAGCGCGCGCTCAGCGCCGCCGCGCGCGAGCGCGGCCAGCTCGAGGTCGGCGAGGACGTGAAGGTGATGGGCGTCCGCGACGCGGGAGGAATCCGGCTCACCGTCGGCACCGCCTTCGTGGGCCGCTACCTGCGCGACCTCGACGCCTACCTGGCCGCGCGCGACGGCGTGGCCGAGATGGCCCGCGAGGCCGCCGCCACGGTGACGGCCGCCGACGTGGCGGTCGCCGTGAACGCCGCCGACGACCCCGCGGCGGGAAGCGTCTACCTGACCGTCACGGGCACCTCCGGCGAGTGCGGCGACGATGGCGAGGCGGGACGCGGCAACCGCGTGAACGGCCTGATCGCGCCGGGGCGCCCCATGACGATGGAGTCCGTGGCGGGGAAGAACCCGGTGACCCACGTCGGCAAGCTCTACAACCTGGTGGCGGGGCTGATCTGCGAGGCGCTCGTGGAGTGGCTTCCCGAGGTGCGCGAGGCGCGCTGCATGCTGGTGAGCCGCATCGGCTGGCCGATCCGCGAGCCCCAGATCGTGGACGTCGGGCTCGGCTGCCCGGACCGGGTTCCGGAGGCGCAGCTCGCCGAGCGCGTCTCGGAGATCGTGCGCGACCACCTCGCGGGCGTCGATCAGCTGTGGCAGGAGCTCGTCGCGGGGACGCTCGCCGTCGACCGCTGGCCACTGCGGCAGTAGCGCTACGAGCGCCCGCGTGCCGACGCCGATCCCCAAGAAACGGGGACGGTCCTAAGAAACTGCAGCAGTTTCTTAGGACCGTCCCCGTTTCTTGGGGCGACGCGCCTTCGGGGCGGGCGCTCCCGCGAAGTGCAGCGCCGTCTCGAAGGCCGACCGCGTGAAGTCGAGCACCTGGGCGAAGTCCCGGTCCGAGAGCTCCCGCACGGCATCGTGGCCGCGCAGGATGTTCACGAACTCGCGCTCCCGCTCCAGCTGGAGCGGCAGCCGCCCGACGCCCCAATCCTCCAACAGCTGCCAGAGCACGGGATTGTACGACCGCACCAGCCGCGAGACGAAGGGCACGGGGTCGTGCCGGGCCAGCACGGCGGCCAGCCGCAGGGTCAGCTCGAAGGAGAGCGTGGCGGTTCCCGCCTCCACCGCCTCGAGCAACGAGCGATCGCGCAGCTCGATCGCGTCGGCCAGCTCGTCGCGGGTGAGCCCCGCCACCTCGCGCAGCTCGCGCAGGTAGACCCCCGCCTCGCGCCGCATCTCGCGCGCATGCGGCAGCCGCGAGGCGATCTGGCGCCCGCCCCGGTCGACCACGCCGCGCAGCGTCCCCGCCGCGAAGTGCTCGACCAGCTCGCTGAGGCGATCGGCGAGCGACGCCACCGGCGAGCGC
Organism: uncultured delta proteobacterium; assembly: GCA_947259215.1. GTDB lineage: Bacteria > Myxococcota_A > UBA9160 > UBA9160 > JAFDET01 > CAMYLJ01. The sequence continues at coordinate 26,400 of CAMYLJ010000048.1, read as the reverse complement.
GACGCGCCCGCCGGCTTCGCCGATCCGGCTGCGCGCGCAGCCTTCTTCTTGCGGGCCCCCGGGCCCTTCGTGGTGCGCTTGCTCGAGGCCTTCTTCTTGCGCGCGGTCATCCGCCCTCCTCCGCCTCCGCAGCGAGCCGCTGCAGCATCTCCTGCAGGCGCTCGAGCTCGCGGCCGGCCTCGGCGAAGCGCCCCTCGCCCTGCAAGCGCAGGTAGCGTTCGAAGACCTCGTTGGCCCGGACGGCCTGCTCCGCCAGCGAGCCTCCGGCCGCCGGAGCTCCTGGGGCCGCACGTGCGACCTCCGCGAAGAGCCCCTCGAGCGCGGCCTCGAAGGTCTCGGCGTAGCTGAGGTCGTCGCCGTGCATCAGCACCACGAGGCGCAGCTCCGGATAGGCCGCGGTCTCTGCCTGGAGGTAGATGGGCTCGACGTAGAGCAGCGTGTCCCCGATCGGAATGGCCAGCACGTTGCCACGAATCACCGCCGAGCCGCGCTGGTCCCAGAGGGTGAGCTGGCCCGAGAGGAAGCGATCCTGGTCGATTTTGGTCTCGACCTGCTGCGGACCGAGCACGCGCTTCTCCTTGGGGAACTTGTAGGCGAGGAAGCGGCCGTAGTTCTCGCCGTCGCAGAGCCCCGCGATCCAGCCGATCAGCACCTGGCGGTTCTTCGGGGTGAAGGGAAGGATCGCCACGAACTCGGCCCGCTCGGAGCCAGGGAGCTGCCACATCACGTAGTAGGGCTCCACGGGCTGCACCCGCGCGTAGTACTTCTCGGTGGCGCGGACCCAGACATCCTCCTGGTTGTAGAAGACCTCGGGGTCGGCCATGTGGTACTTGGCGTAGACGAGGCCCTGGGCCAGCAGGAAGCCGTCCGGGTAGCGCACGTGGGCGCGCAGACCCGCCGGCATCTCGGCGGCGTCCCGGAAGAGGCCCGGGAATGCGCCGCGCCAGGCGCCGACGAGCGGATCCGCGGGATCGAAGACGTACAGCCGGGTGGTCCCGTCGTAGGCGTCCACCACCACCTTCACGGCGTTGCGTGCGTAGTTGGCGCCGCGCAGGCCGGGCACGACGCCCCTCGCCAGACGCTCGCGTTGGTCGTCCTCGCCGTACTCGATCACCTCGCGCCCCGAGAAGGGCTCGCTGTAGGGGTAGTAGGCAGAAGTGGTGTAGGTGTCGAGAATCCAGTAGAGGCGCCCGTCCACGAGCACGACATACGGGTCCTCGTCGATCTCGAGAAAGGGCGCCAGCGTCGCCACCCGCTCTCGCACGCGACGGTGGAAGAGGACGCGCGTCTCCGGGGTCATGTAGGCAGAGAAGAAGAACTGGGTCCCGTCGAAGCGCCAGCCGAGAACGAACTTGCGCCACAGGTTCTCGAGCCGCACGCCGCCCGAGCCCGCGTAGAACGTGGTCACGTTCTGGTCGCCGCTCGGGTAGTCGAACTCGGGCTCGCGACTGTTCACCACGGCCGGGTCGCCGGTCAGCTCGCCGTAGTAGATCTGCGGGCGCTCGACCTGCAGCTCGGGGGCCTCGGCGCGCGGCGGGATGTCCTTCACCAGCAGGTTCGGGAGCCCATCGGGCGTGAAGTCGCGCACGGTGGCGAGCGTGACCCCGTAGCCGTGCGTGTACTTGAAGCGGCGGTTCACGAACGTCTGGCTCTGGGCGACCAGGTTGCGCTGCTCGAGCTCGCGCGCCGAGATCATCACCTGCCGGTAGCGCTCGCCGAGCTGGTAGCGGTCGATGTCGACGTCGTGGAACGCGTAGTAGAGGCGGATCTCCTGGAACTGGCGGTAGACGGCGTCGAGGGCGCGCACGTCCCAGAGCCGTGCCTCGGAGAGCAGGTGCTCGTTCTCGGCGATCGTCCGGCGCGTCAGCTCCTCGGCCACGGGAAAGCGGCGCTCCTCGACCTGATCGAGCCGGAAGCCACGGCGCGTGAAGGCGATGTTGTGGGCGATGTAGGGCTTCTCGAAGCTGATCTCGTTGGGCTCGACGACGAGGAATTGCACCAGGTTGGGGACGGCCACGAGCGCGAGCAGCCAGACGGCCGCGATGGCGAGCGCGACCATCGGGAGCGGGCCGAGCGCGATCGGCGACTCGCCACGAGGCTGGATTCGCAGGCGCAGGCGCCGGGCCAGGGACGGAACCAGGGGCGCAGCGCCGAGGCCGAGGGTCGCTGCGGCCACCACCCAATAGGCGGGCAGGCGCACGTGGAGATCGGTCCAGCCGGGACCGGCGACGACGCCCCATTCGGAGTAGAGCAGGTGGTAGCGGGCGAGAAGCATGCCCGCGGCGGCGACCGCCGCCAGGCAGGCCGCGCTCCAGAGGAGAGGCCGCGGCGACACGTCCGCGCGCAGGGGGATCACCGCGCCTCGCACCGGTAGCACGAACGCGAGCGCCGAGGCCGCGAAAGCCAGCAGCGCTACTCCCAGTACGAGCAGGAAGGCGCGATCCAGAAGCGGCAGGACGAAGAGGTAGAAGCCGGTGTCGCGCCCGAAGATGGGCTCGGCCACGCCGGTCGCGACGCGGTTCAGGAACAGGAGACCCGCTTCCCAGCTCCCGAAGCCCCAGACAAGCCCGCCGACGGCAGCGGCGAGCGTCGCGCCGCGGCGAAGCCACGGCGGCGCCACGGCCAGGAATCGGCACAGCAGGTTCACGCCCACGCTGCCGGCCGCCGCGCCGACGACGGCCGCGACGGTCTTCGCGGCCACCATCCGCCAGAAGCGGCCGGCGTAGCCCGCGGCGTCGAACCACAGCATCTCGGCCCAGAAGGAGAGCAGCGCGAAGAAGAGGACGGTCCCGGCGATCACGAGGCCACCCGCGACCAGACGGCCGCGGCTGCGCCGCTCGAGGCCGGACCGAAGGATCCACGCCCCCAGCACGAGGAGCCCAAGGAGCAGGAGCCAATACATGACGCGAAGAGCCCCCTTCGTGGCGCGTCGGACGCCGCCCTGAAGCGTAGCGCCGCCGTGACCGCGTGGGCGCCGGCTAGGCCCCGCGGCTCTCCGACTCCCGGGCCTCCCCCGCCGGCACGAGCCGGTGACCGAGGAGGTTCAGCTTGAAGCGCCGCACCGTCTCGGGCGTCAAGACGTCGCCGTCCGGACTCTGGAAGAACAGGGCATCGAAGGGGCACTGTACGACGCACGCGCCGCACTGCACACACTGATCGGCTCTCGGCAGGCTCGCCAGGCGCCGGGCGTGATCCACCTCGAAGACGTCCTTGGGACAGACCACCTCGCAGAACCCGGCCCCCTTGCAGCGCGCTTCATCGAGCTGGATGCCGAGCAGGCGATCCTCGTGCAGGCCGCTCTTGAAGACCGGCGTGCTTCCCATCAGGTCGAGGCTCAGGATCAGGAGCACGGCGAAGGACACGGGGCCCCAGCGCAGCAGCAGCCCCCACCCCAGGCCGTCGCTCAGCCCCACGACGGTGGCGAGGCCCAGCATCAGGAGCAGCCAGATCAGGAGGGGGATCCGCCGCTGGCCGAAGTCGAAGAACACGAAGCCCACGCTCGTGCCCGAGCCGCGCAGGGTGCGCTCGTAGAGCGGAAAGCTCCAGAAGATCAGCAGCGAGAGCCCCCACACGAGGCCGACGAGCGGGAGCGCCGCCTCCCTCCAGAATGGCAGCGCGAGCCCGAGCGCCAGCACGGAGATCGGAAAGGCCCAGGCGATCGCCATCTCGATCCGCTCTGCGCGGGGGAAGTCGACGGTCCGCTCGTCCCGGGTGGTCTCCATCCCCCGCTCGAGGAAGGCGCGGATCGCATCGGCCCGCACCGGCCCCCAGACGACCTTCCAGCCGGTCTTCTTGTGGACGACCGCGCCCTGGATCCCCGTGGCGGCGAGCTGGGGCAGGATGATCCGCCGATGGTCCACGAGGGTGTCGATGCCGCTCGTCTTCAGGACGGAGACGACGTCGTGATTCGTGAGCAGCCCCCCGGTCGCGGCGCACCACACGTTGACCCCGCGGCTGTTGGCGACGAGCAGGTAGGCGTCGATGCCCTCGAGCGACCGCTTGACGCGCTCCCGCGTCAGGCGGAAGTTGCACGTCAAGAGAACGGGAGCATCCCGTCCGGGTCTCCCGATCGTGACCAGGCCGGTCCGGCACGGCCACGGCAGCATGCGCAGCGCCGTCTGGAGCGCATCGCGAAGCAGGTCGCCGACCGCCCTCACGGCGACCCCGCCGCCGGCTTCTCGGCCACGAGCTCGACGAAGCTTCGGAGCACGCCCGCCCGGCTGGACACGACCCTGAAGCCAGCCGACTCCACCCGCTCGGCCAGATGCTGGATCGGGTGCGTCGTCTGCTGCGTGACGAGGTAGGTGATGGCCACGAGCGGCGCCCGCACGAGCGCGTGCGCGACCCGGGCCGCGGGAGCGTCGGGCCGGACCTCGTCGGCGACCAGCAGGAGACCGCCGGGCCGCAGGATCCGTGCGGCGTGGGCGAGGGTGTAGCGGAGCTCGTCCTCGCTCAGCTCCGACAGGCAGAGCCCGCTCATCACCACGTCGGCGCTCTCCGCCGGCTCGCGATCCAGCTCCGCCACGCCCGTCTCGACGAGCTCGACCCGCTCCGCGAGGCCGGCTTCCCGCAGCCGCTCGTCCGCGATCTCGAGCATCTCCAGATCGATGTCGATCGCCTTCACCCGGGCCCCTCGCTGGGCCGCGCGCTGCGCCAGGGCGCCCGGGCCGCAGCCCAGGTCGAGCACCCGCTGCCCCTCGCGTACGTGGCTCGCGAGGCGATCGTAGGCCCGGCCCACCCGACCGAGCGTGAGCAGGCGGATGCCGAGGTCGTAGCGATGGGGCGCGGATTCGAGGATCCGCATCAGGACGTAGGTGCTCGTGGCTCGTCCCTCCGAGAACAGGCCCCAGTGTCGCCGCGCCCGGACGCCGCGCCAAGCCCCCAGCTCGAAGAACCGACCCACGACCCGGTAGACTCCCGGTGTCATGTCCTCCCGGACCGCCGCCGCCGCCCTCGCGGTCTCGAGCCTCCTCGGCTGCGGGGCCGGGGACGACGAGCTGCGCCTGGTCGGCACCGTGGAGCGCACGCTGGTGGAGCTGGTGGCTCCCGTGTCGGAGGAGATCATCGCCATCCACGTGGAGCGCGGCGAGCGGGTCGAGGCGGGTCATGTGATGCTGCATCTCGACCCCGTGCTGGCCGAGGTGGAGGTGACGCGCGCGGAGGCGGCCCTGGCCGCCGCGCGGATGGCGGTGGCGGTGGCGCGCCACGACCTGGAGCGCTCCCGCGAGCTGCGCGCCGGCCGCGTGGCCTCGCAGCAGGCGCTCGAGCGCGCCGAGCTGGGCTTCGAGGAGGCGGTGGCGCGGGAGCGCGAGGCGCTCGCGCTGCTCGCCGCTGCCGAGAAGCGGCGCCAGGACCGCATCCTGCGCGCCCCGGTGTCGGGCACCGTGGACCAGATTCCCTTCGACCGGGGCGAGCGCGTCCCGGCCGGCGCCGTGCTCGCCGTCCTCCTGTCCGAGGACGCCCCCTGGGTCCGGGTCTGGATCCCCGAGGCGAGCTTCGCCCGGGTGGTGCCCGGCACACCCGCCGAGATCCGCATCGACGGGATCGATCAGGCGCTGCGCGGGAGCGTCCTCGACGTGTCGCGCGAGCCGGAGTTCACGCCCCACTACGCCCTCACCGAGCGCGACCGCGTGCACCTGGTCTACGAGACGCGCGTCCGCATCCTCGACGCGCCGGCGTCGCTGCGGCCGGGTATCCCGGCGGAGGTGACGCTCCTGGCGGAGGAGGCCGTGGCGGGAGCGCCCTCGTGAGCGAGGTCGTGATCCAGGCGAACGGCCTGACGCGCCACTTCGGCACGCGGGTGGCGGTGGACGGCGTCGACCTGGCGGTCGAACGCGGCGAGATCTTCGGCTGCCTCGGCCCCAACGGCTCGGGGAAGTCGACCTTGATGCGCATGCTGCTCGGGCTGCTGGCGCCGACGGGCGGCACGGCACGCGTGCTCGGCCGCGAGATCCCGCGCGACGCCGAGGCGCTGCGCCCCGCCGTCGGCTACATGACCCAGCGCTTGTCGCTCTACGAGGACCTCTCGGTGCGCGAGAACCTCGACTTCGTGGCCCAGATCTTCGGCCTCTCGGGCCCGCGGCGCCGCGCGCTCGTGGCGGAGCAGATCGCCGAGTACGAGCTCACCCCGTACGCGGGCGGGCTCGCCGGCGCGCTCTCGGGCGGCTGGAAGCAGCGGCTCGGGCTGGCCGCCGCCACCATCCACCAGCCGGAGCTTCTGGTGCTGGACGAGCCGACGGCCGGCGTCGACCCCCAGAGCCGGCGCGAGTTCTGGGAGAAGCTCTTCGATCTCACCGCGGAGGGGACCACCGTCTTCGTCTCGACCCACTACATGGACGAAGCCGTGCGCTGCCACCGGCTCTGCATGCTGCGCGAGGGGCGCCGCGTCGCGCTCGGCGCGCCCTCGGCGCTCTCGCGGCCGCTGGCCGGACGCGTGGTGGACGTGCACGTGACGGAGACGGAGCGTGCCATCGCGGCGCTGCGCGGCGAGCCGCTGGTGGCGAGCACGACCCAGCTCGGCGACACGGTCCACGCGCTCCTCGCGCCCGGCGCGCCTCCGCCCCAGGACGCGGCGGCCGCCCTGGAGCGGAGCCTCGCCGCCGCCGGCGTTGCGGGCGCCCGCGCCGAGCCAGGCAGCGCGAACCTGGAAGACGCCTTCGTCGCGCTGCTCCTGGGCGAGCAGCTCGACGGCGGATCGGAACCGACCACGCGAGGGGGGAACCCGGCATGACGTTCCGCGAACGCACGCTCGGCAGCCTGCGCCGGATCGGCGCCGTGGCGCTGAAGGAGTTCCGCCAGCTCCGCCGCGACCGCCTGACCCTGGGCATGATCGTGGGGATCCCGTCGCTCCAGCTGATCGTCTTCGGCTATGCCATCAATCTGGACGTCCGCCACATCCCGACCGCGGTGATCGACCGCTCCGAGAGCGCCCTCTCGCGCAAGCTCCTGGGCGAGCTGGCCGCCACCCAGACCTTCCGCATCGACCGCTACCTGCGCGACGAGCGCGAGGCCGTGCGCCTGCTCGAGGCGAGCGTGATCGGCGCCGCCATCGTCTTCCCGCCGGACCTCGAGCGGCGCGCCCTGCGCGGGCGCGGGCTCGAGATCTCCATCCTGACCGACGCCAGCAACCCGACCGTGGCCAGCGCCGTGGCGCTGGCGGGCCAGGGCTTCGAGCGCTCGCTGGCGGCGCGCATGGCGCCCTTCCAGAGCACGGAGCCCTCGGCGGCCCTGCGCCTGCCGCCGGCCGACCGGGCGCGCTTCGGACCGGAGAGCGAGCTGGTGCGGGCCGAGCCGGTGCGGATCGAGGTGCTGCCCTTCTACAACCCGGAGCGCCGCACGGCGGTCTTCATCGTCCCAGGTCTGGTCGGCGTGATCCTCACCATGACCATGATGCTCATGACCGCGCTCGCCCTGGTGCGCGAACGCGAGCGCGAGACCTTCGAGCTCCTGATCGCGACCCCCGTGCGCCGCAGCGAGCTCATGGTGGGAAAGATCCTCCCCTACCTTCTGGTCGGTCACGTGCAGGTCGCCATCGTGCTGGTGCTGGCCGTCGTCCTCTTCGACGTCCCGATCCGGGGCTCGCTCCTCGACCTCGGCGTGGGCGCCCTGCCCTTCCTGGCCGCCATGCTCGCCATGGGCCTCGTGGTGTCCGCAGCGGCGCGCAGCCAGTTCCAGGCCACCCAGATGTCCTTCTTCTTCTTCCTGCCCTCGATGCTGCTCTCGGGCTTCATGTTTCCCTTCGACGCCATGCCCCGGCCGGCCCAGTGGATCGGCGAGCTGCTGCCGCTCACCCACTTCCTGCGCATCGTGCGCGGCGTCGTGCTGAAGGGCGCCGCGATCGGGAGCCTGCTGCCGGAGGTCGCAGCCATCCTGGCCTTCCTCGCGGTGGCGCTCGGCGTGGCGACGCTCTCCTTCCGCAAGCAGCTGACCTGACGGCGATCACGGGCCGCTGCGGCGGTAGATCCCGCGGGCCTCGAGCCAGGGCTCGAAGCCCGGCGCGGGGACGGGCAGGCGCTCGTGCGCGCCGATCACCAGTGCGCCACCCGGCGCCGTGCGCGCCGTCAACGCGTCGAGGACCTCACGCTGGCCCGCCTCGTCGAAGTACGTGAACGCGAGGTTGCGGCAGAGGATGAGCCCGAAGGGACCGTCGGGCTGCGCGCGGCGGATGTCCTGGCAGACGAAGTCGATGCCGCTGCGCAGCGCCTCCCGCAGCCGGAAGGCGTGGTCCTCGCGCTCGAAGGCGGCGTCGCGCAGGGCGGGAGGCACCTCCTTCAGGCTGCTCCAGCCGTAGAGACCGCGGCGCGCCCGCTCCAGCAGGTGCGGCTCCGCATCGCTGGCGACCACGCGCAGGCGCACGTCGGGAAAGCGTCCGGCCAGCTCCGCCTGCCACAAGATCGCGAGCGTGTACGGCTCCTCGCCCGACGCGCAGCCGGCGCTCCAGACCCGCAGCTCGCGGGTCCCCGCGGCCAGCACGGGCAGCGCCTCCCGCGCCAGCGCCTGCCACATCCCGCGGTCCCGGAAGAAGCGCGAGATCGGGATCCGGCACAGGCCGTCGAGGACGGGCCACTCCTCGGGATACGCCTCCAGGTGGACGCGATAAGCGGCCGGGTCCGACAGCTCCAGCTCGCGCAGCCGCTTCGCCATGCGCCGGCACACCTGACGCCGCACGCGGCGGAAGCCCGCCCAACGCATCCCCAGGCGGGGCAGCGCCCAGCGCAGGAAGGCCACGCACTCGGCGTCGGTCATCGGAATCGATTGTAGTCGACCCCCGGCGACGCCGTGCGTCCGGGTGCGGCTCAGCCGCCCCCGTGGAGCAGCGTCACGTCCACGAAGACCGAGAGCGACTGCTCGCCCTCGCCGCGGAAGATGCCGCGCACGGGCCGCACGTCGCCGTAGTCGCGTCCGATGGCGACCCGCACGTACTGCCAGTCCACGAGCTTGTCGTTGGTCGGGTCGAGCCCGACCCAGCCGAGCTCCGGGTGCCAGGCCTGCACCCAGGCGTGGCTGGCCGCGGCGCCGCGCAGGGTGGAGTGGGCCGGGTCGGTGGCGGGATCGTAGAGGTAGCCGCTCGCGTAGCGGGTGGGCACGTGCGCCTGCCGCAGGATCCCGAGCGCCACGTGGCTGAAGTCCTGGCAGACACCGCCGCCCTCCTCGAAGAAGACGGCCGGGCTCGAGTCCACCTCCGTGAGCGCCGAGTCATAGCGAAAGTCGCGCTTCAGGACGGCGCCGAGCTCTTCCAGGGCAGCCAGGAACTCCTCCGCAGCCAGGGCCGGGCCGACGCGGTGCTCGATGGTCGCGTACTCGAGCCCGGGCGGGCCCGCCTCGCGACCCTCCGAGAGCCAGACCGGCAGCGTGGCCAGGCGCTGCACCGGCTGGGCCACGTAGCCTTCCGGCCGCTCGAGCAGCGCGGCACGCGCCGTCTCCAGCTCGCTCCGGCTGGCGTGCGGCCCCACCAGCACGCCGTAGCCGCCGGAGCCGTCGGTCGGCTTGAGGACCAGCTCGTGCAGATGATCCAGCACGTAGGCCAGGTCCTTCGCGTCGCGACCCATGAAGGTCGGCACCTGCGGGAGGAGCGGCTCCTCGTCCAGGTAGTAGCGGATGACGCGCGGCAGGTAGGCGTACATCGCCTTGTCGTCCACCACGCCCGTCCCCGGCGCGTTGGCGAGCACCACGTTCCCGGCCCGGTAGGCGTGCATCAGCCCGGGCACTCCGAGCAGCGAGTCCGGCCGGAACACCAGCGGATCGAGGAAGTCGTCGTCCACCCGCCGGTAGAGCACGTCCACCCGGCGCAGCCCGTCGGTGGTCTTCATGTAGAGGACGTCCTGGCTTGCCACCAGGTCCTGGCCCTCCACGAGCTCGACGCCCATCTCGGCGGCCAGGAAACTGTGCTCGAAGTAGGCGGAGTTGTAGACGCCCGGGGTCAGCACCGCGACGGTGGGCGTGGTGACGGGCGCCAGGCTCTGGAGCGCCGAGAGCAGGAGCTGCGGGTAGTGGTCGACGCTGAGCACGCCCACGCCCTCCAGCAGCTCGGGCATGATGCGGCTCGTGATGCGCCGGTTCTCGAGCACGTAGGAGACGCCGGAGGGAACCCGCAGGTTGTCCTCCAGCACCACGAAGCGCCGGCTCTCGTCCTGGATCAGATCGATCCCCGCCACGTGCACCCAGACACCGCCCGGCGGGCGCAGGCCGTGCATCTCGCGACAGAACAAGCTCGAGTTCACGACGAGCTCGGTGGGGACGATGCCATCGCGTAGGATGCGCTGCGCGCCGTAGATGTCGTCGAGGAAGAGGTTCACCGCGCGCAGCCGCTGGGCGATCCCCGCCTCGACGCGGGACCACTCGCGGGTAGAGACCATGCGCGGCAGCAGGTCGAAGGGGAAGATCCGCTCCGTCCCGCTCTCGTCCGAGTAGACCGTGAAGGTGATGCCCTGGTTGAGCAGCGAGATCTCGGCGTCCTTCTGGAGCTGGGCGACGCCCTCGGGACCGAGTCGCTCCAGGTGGCGGAGCAGACGCCGGTAGTGCTCGCGGGTGGGACCGCTGGCGTCCAGGCAGCCGTCGTGGAAGCCCTCCGGGGCGAAGTAGGAAAGCCAGTCCGGGAGCCACTCGGGAGCGCCCTGCACGTCACCCTCCGCGGCGCCGCGCGCCGCACGAAACCCGACCCCGAAGAAGCAAGATCGGTGCCCGTGCGCCGGGATCCGCACGGCCGTTTCCGGCGCACCTGGGCGGCGGCGTGAACAGGCCGCGGGCAGGGGATGCCCACCGGATGGTCAGGCGGGCCGCGCGCGCCCCGCGGGAGGCGGCGGCCTGCTAGCCTGAGGGAGCCGATGCTCCAGGACGTCACCATCCCCCTCGCGGACGGCAGCACCCGGCCGGGCGTGCTGTCGCTCCCGGAGACGGGCGCCGGGCCGCATCCCGGCGTCGTCATCATCCACGACATCTACGGCTTCCGGCGCGACACGCGCCGCCACTGCCACCGCTTCGCCGAGGCGGGCTACGCCGCCATCGCGCCGAACCTGTACGGCGGCGGCCGCCCGGGCTGCGTGGTCGAGACGCTCCGCGCCATGGCGCGCGAAGGAGCCCCGCCCGCCGTCGCGGCCGCCCGCCAGCTCCTGGCCGACCGCCCGGAGGTGGACCCCGCCCGCATCGGCATCACGGGCTTCTGCATGGGCGGCGGCTTCGCGCTCCTCGCCGCCGCCGACGACACCTACGCCGTCGCGGCGCCCTTCTACGGCGTGGTGCCGAAGTCGAAGGAGCGCCTCGCGGGCCTCTGTCCCACCCTGGCCCAGTACGGCGAGCGCGACATCCCCTTCCGCAGCCACGCCGAGCGTCTCTCCCGCTACCTGAAAGAGCTCGGCGTGCCCCACGAGGTGCTGGTCCACCCCGGCGTCGGGCACTCGTTCATGAACAAGCACGGCGCGCTCGCCGACACGGTCGGCCGGCTCAACCCGCTGCGCGCCGCCTACGACGCGCCCACCGAGGCCGTCGCCTGGGAGAAGCTGCTGGCGTTCTTCGAGGCGCACATGCCGAAGGCATCTGCGCCCGCAGCACCGTAGGGCGCTCGAACGGACCGCTTCAGGCCGCGACGACCTTCCCGATCTCCTTGCGGTCCGCGCCCAGGGCGAAGAGGGCCCGGATCAGCATCTCGAGGCTTGCGTCCGCCGGCTCCAGGCGAGCCACGCGCGGCTGGCTGGAGCCGATGCGCTGCGCGAGCTCCTTCTGCGTGACACGGCCTGCCTGCCGCCTCTCGCGGACCCGCTCGGCAAGGCGAACGCGCATCTCGACGACGGCGGCCTCGTGGTCGCTGAGGTCGAGCAGGCTGGCCAGCGAGCCCGTTGTGGGCGGACGGCTATTCGCGCGCGCCGCCGCCCGTCATCTCGCGCAGCGCGCGGTGCACCTCGACCATGGCCAGGGTGTCGCGCTCGCAGTAGGCGAGGAGCTCGCGGCGGGTGCGCTCGGCGGCTTCGGGCGGCATGCCGCCCCGCGCCAGCTCCGCGAAGGACGCGGCGGCCGCGCCGCCTTCGGCCACGTCGCCGAGGCCGCTCCAGCCGAAGCCGGGCGCCAGCGCCGGGGCCACGTTCTTGATGGAGAAGGAGCCGCGGAACTCGGGGTGGTACACGTGCGCGCGGGTGAGAGCGTAGAGGTCCACGAGCCGGTGGCGCAGGCGCTGGAGCTCGGGCCCCAGGTCCGGCAGCGCCTCTGCGAGAGCCTTGAGGCGGGTGTCCTCGTAGGAGCTCCAGACGGTGACGGGCGCGTCGTCGCTGCACAGTGCCTCGATCAGGCTCTCGGCGAAGGCGCGGCGCGGGTCGGCGTCGCCTTCCGCCAGGAAGCTCCGCTGGCTGAGCGTGCCATCGGCGGCCCCGTGCTGGAGCGACCACTGGAAGGGCACCTGCTCGTAGGGGCGCGTCCCGGGCCAGACCGGGACGGCGGGCATTGCCGCCTCGAAGTCCAGGTACCAGAGGGGCGGCTCGAGGACGCGGAGCGCGACGCCCAGCTCCCGCGAGACCCAGGCCTCGCCCGTCCGCAGCGCCTCGCGCGCGCGATGCTGGAGCTCGCTCAGCAGGACGTCGTCGGGGATCTCCGCGATGCGCTCGATGCCGCGGGCGTCCAGCTCGGCGAGCCGGGGCCGGCGCACGCCGGGGAGGGTGAACACCCAGTCCGCGGGCTTCGCCGCGGTGCAGCGATCCCAGAACTCGCACGCGTAGGGCTGCGTGCAGTGTCGCCCGGGCTCGACGTCGGGCTCGTCCTCCGCCGCGAGGGTCCCGTGGAAGAGCGTCACGTTGTCGGGCACCAGGGCGTCCGCGCCCCCGAGCTCCCGGCTCACGTCCTCGCGCGCGAACAGGCCGCCCCAGTCGACGGCGTCCTCCGGGCCGTCGGGCCGCACGAACTCCGTGTCCACCAGCACGAGCTCCACCGACGGCACCGCCAGCCCGCAGCTCTCGAGCACCCAGCGCTGCACCGCCACGTCGTGCAGGTGCTCCGGATGCACGGAGGCCGCGGACTTCACCTCGCGCAGGCCGAAGACCCCGCGGCCGAGGCGCTCCAGCACGTCCACGCGGACCTGCACCTCCCCGTGCACGAAGGCGGCCTCGAAGATCGCCGGCACCGAGGGATCGGCCAGGAGCGCGCGGGTCCGCTCCAGAGCCTCGGGCAGGCGGTCCGGGCCCTCCTCGACGAGCACGCCGCCCGGGAACAGCCGGTGCGCCAGCTCGCCCACGCGATGTCCCTGGTCGAAGACCGCCTGCTGCGCCGCGTCCGGCGGCGTGCGCAGCTCCGGCCGGCGCGCCGTCAGCCACAGGCGCCGCTCGCACTGGAGCCCCGCCAGGTAGCGGGACTTGCTCAGGTGGAGCCGCGGGGGCACGGGCGTGGCGGAGTGCATGGCGGTCATCGCGGCCGCGCCTCTTGCGCCGGGCGGAGGGGGTCCGCCGGCCGGTAGCGCACCACGACCTCCAGCCGCTCCGCGTCGAGGCCGATCCGCACGCGCCGCGTGCTCGCCGGCAGGTGGCTCATCACGAAGCCGAAGATGGCCTCCTCCGCGCGCTGGGGCGCGGCCGTCTCCACGAGCCCGAGCATCCGCTCGGGGATCTGCAGCCGGAGCGTCCGCACGGGGCGTCGCAAGGCGGCGAGGCAGCGGGGCCCGAGGATCGGCGGGCAGGTCCGCGGGCGGGGCTTCGGTGCGGGGCGCGCCATCAACGAATGATCGGACAGCCGTGTGTCAGGCGCGGTCACGCACCGGACACTGCGGGCAGAAAGGCCGATTTCTGTGTGGATACGCCAACTCCCCAGGGGGCAGGATGCTGCCCGCCGTGAGCCCGGTGCTGGAGGTCGTGGCGCGGGAACCCGTCGCGTGGGTGGAGGCCGGGAGAGGAAACCAGACAGACGACGCACCAATGTTTCGCTTCCTGCTCGGCTCGTCGCGCGCTGCCTCCCGGTTGCTTCCGTCACACACCGGTGTGAGAATGCTCGCCATGCTCATCAAGGTCGCGTGCGCGCTGGCCCTGGTCCTCGGCATGGCCGGCTGCAGCTTCCGGATGGGCGACTTCCAGATCGTCTCCGACAAGAACGTGGCCTTGATCCCCGAACCCATCAAGCGGAGTGTCGAGGGCAGGACGTGCATCTACCACCTCCTCGGCCTGATCCCCCTGACGGGCTTCATCCCGAACGTCGAGGAGGCCATGGACCGCGCGATGGAGCAGACGCCGGAAGGGAACGTCCTGACGGACGTGGTGATCTACAGAGACTACTTCTACGCCATCCTCTTCAGTCAGACCTGCGCGCGGGTCAAGGGCGACGTGGGGTGGCTGAAGTGAGGCTCCTCGCGGCAGTCGCGGCGATGCTCGTCTCGATCGGATGCACCACGCGCATGGGCGACCTGACGGTCGCCACCCCGAAGAATCTTCCGGGCGAGTTCAGGGTCGTGAAGAAGGGCATCGAGGGCAAGGACTGCTCCTACCGGATCTTCTTCTTCATTCCCGTCGGCATCATGAATCCGTCGATGGACGGCGCTGTCGACGATGCCCTCGCGAAGGTGGAGGACGCGGACGCCCTGGTGGATGCGTCCTTCTTCTGGGACCGCTTGATCCTGCTCCTCTACAACCACTCGTGCATCCGCGTCGAGGGAACGGCGATCAACACGCGCTGATCAGTCCGCGCTGGGCTCCGCCTCGGGCTCCAGGACGACGTGCATATCGTGGGGGACCTTTGCCCAGAGCAGGATCCCCGGCACGCCCAGCACGAGCGGAATCGACCAGATCACGTTGCGCCCCGACCAGCGGTAGGGGATCTGCCGGACCTCTTCTCGATATCCGGGCATGCGGACCGTCACGTACTCGGGCTTGAAGGTCTGGTTCTCGATCGGGCCCGTCGCGCTCACGGGGAAGCGCGCCGGGGTCGCCCCGATCGACTCCCGACCGAGCCACACGTGCGCCCCGTCCGGATCCGACGTGATGGCGATCTCCCGGCTGAACTGACAGGCCGTGGCCCCCAGCGAGAGGGCCAGTCCGAACGCGATCAGCGGTGTCGATCGCGGCATGCCTGCATTCGGACTCTTTTCTGCGGCGAAGTCAACCGGCGGGGGACGGAACGCGGCGGACGGGCTGAGGCGAATGGCCCCACCGCTTCGGCGCTAGCAGCCCAACCCACCCCGCGTGAGATCCAGCACGGCCACGAGCGGAAAGTGATCGGACCCGTAGCGGCTCCCCAGGCGCGCGTAGGAAAGCGGCGGCAGGGGCAGACGCCGTCCGAACAGGAAGTCGATGCGCCGATCGGGAGACCAGCGCCGATGGGACGTGGCGTCGCCCGGGTTCGCGCCCGGCGTGCCGAAGTACGTCTCGACGACCCCGACGGCCGGCTCCTTCTCCTCCCGCCACCAGGTGTTGAAGTCGCCCCCGAGGACGTCGGGGGCCACGTCGGTCAGGACGCCGAGCGGCAAGAGCCCATCCATGAGGCCCCGGACCTGGTCAGCGCGGAACCCGCCGAAGTTCGCGAGCCCACGGCGCAGCGCGAAGTTGTCCAGGTGCGTATCGACGACGCCCAGGCACCACTCCCGTCCCGAGCTCGTCTTGCCCCGCAGGCGCGCCGCCACGGCCACCCGGCGTTGCACCTCGAGCGGCAGCTCGACGGCCGCAGGATCCTCGAGCGGGACCGAGGACAGGATCGCGTTGCCCCGATCCTCGCGCGGGTGACGGTCCTCGCCCTTGCCGTTTCGCATGGACGGCACGTAGAAGAGATGCACGTCCCGGATCTGCTCGGCGGCCTCGCGGATGTCGACCCGCGCGCCCCCGTCCGCGTGGGGGAGGATCCGTGCCGCTCCCTTCACGGGCTCCTCGAACGCCCCGTAGTCGGGAATGTCTCCGCCTGCGCGGTGCGCCTCCTGGAGCAGGAGGACGAAGCCGTCGGGCGGCGCGCCGCCGGTGAACTGCCCCTCGCGCAGGTGGCGGACGAAGCGCAGCAGATCCGCGCCCCCCACGTGGGTGTTCCAGCTGACCACCGCCAGCCGATCGACCGGGGGCGTAGCGCCGCTGCCGCCGGACGGCGCGAAGACCGCGCTCCCGACGGGCCTTCTCCAGGGCGCGTGCTGGGCCTCGGAGCCGCAGGTGGCCCAGCGCACCGGGACCGCGCCGCTTCCCGCGACCTCCGACAGCATGCACTCATCGCCAGCGGAGCGGCCAGTCGCGCAGCCGAGCGCACCGACGAGCAGCGCCAGCAGATTCGGGAGTACGCCGCGCCAGAACATGCAGAACCTCCTGCGGGAGAACGTGTCGAGCGCTCGAAACACCCTACCATGGCGCTCGAGGAACCCCCGTGCCCGCCGCCGACCACCGCCTCACCACCCTGGAGATGGCCCGCTTCGTGGCCGAGGGCTACCTGCGCTTCGACGCGCTGGTCCCCCAGGCGCTGAACCGGCGCGTGGTCCCGGAGCTGGGCGAGCTGGCCAAGGCCAAGATCCCCCAGGCGGTGGGGGTCGCGCCGCCCGAAGATCCGCTGGAGCGCCCGGCGAGCCGCACGCCGCTCTCCAAGTGCTACCCGCCGCCGTCTCCCCTCGGCGAAGTGCTTCGCCTGCCCCAGGTGGAGGGGATCCTCACCTCGCTGGTCGGCCCCGACCCGCTCTACGACCACGACTTCGTGCACCTGCTGCCGGCGGGCAGCACGTACCGCCAGCACCTGCACGTGGACGCGATCCTGGACACCCCGTCGCCGGGCTTCGACGTCCAGCTCTTCTACTTCCCGGAGGAGGTAAAACCCGGCGAAGGCGGCACGCGCTTCGTCCCCGGCTCCCACCTGCGCCGCGTGCGCGCCGAGGACGTGGCCCGCTACCAGCACCTGGTCGGCGAGGCGCAGTACGCGGGCCCGGCCGGCAGCGTCCTCGTCTTCCACCACGGCCTCTGGCACGCCGGCCAGCCGAACCCGGGCGCCGGCGCGCGCTGGATGTACAAGATCCGCCTCAACCCGCGCGTCCCCCAGGTGCGGCTCTGGAACACCGACGACCTGGCCGCCCACCATAACGACCCGAGCGACCACACCTTCGCCACCATGCGCTTCGACAGCGTGGGCCACGTGCTGCGCGCCATGCAGCCGTGGCAGCAGGGCCACGAGGCCCGCTACGAGCTGGTGCAGCGCATCCGCCTGTGGCGCCACCTCTCCGGCGACGAGCGCTACGACGTGGACTACTACCTGACGCGGCTCGAGCAGCGCGACGCACTCGAGGCCGGGAACGCGGACGCGTGAGCGAGCGGCAGCAGGTCCTCTACCTGTGGCTGGCCGAGGGTGCGCTCGACATGCCGGTGGTGGCCTGGGCGTTTCACGACGGGGCGGCGGGGAGCGGGCCGGGGCTTCCCGAAGGCGATCCGCCCTACGCGACGGGGCTCGCCGCGCTCGAAGACGGCTGGTTCCTGCTCCAGTCGCCGGCGGCGCGGGCGCTGACGGACGACGCCGGGCACGAGACGGGACCGCTGGCACACGAGTTCGTGTTCGAGCGGCGGATTGCGATCGAGCCCGCTTCTGGATGAACCTCCAGCATGCCCCGCCCCCTTCGAGCCCAGGTAGCCAACGCCGAGATCGCCGACGCCCTCGAGCGGGTGGCGGATCTCCTGGAGGCCCAGGACGGCCAGCAGTTCCGCGTGCGCGCCTATCGCCGGGCAGCCGAGACCCTGCGCCGCCTGGAGCAACCGGCCACGGAGATCCTGCGCGCCGAGGGCACCGCGGGCCTCGTGGCGCTCCCGGGCATCGGCAAGAGCATCGCCGCCCTGGTGGACGAGTACGCCCACAACCTGCGGCTCGGGCTCCTCGACCGGCTGGAGGGCCAGACCGCGCCGGAGGATCTCTTCACCACCGTGCCCGGGATCGGCGAGGAGCTGGCCGCCCGCATCCACCGCGAGCTCCACGTGGAGACCCTGGAGGAGCTCGAGGTGGCGGCCCACGACGGGCGCCTCGAACGCGTGCCGGGCTTCGGGTCGCGCCGCGTGCGCGGGATCCAGGACTCGCTGGCGGCGATCCTCGTGAAGGGTGCGCGGCGCCGGGCGCGGCGGATGCGCTGGCTCGAGGCGGGGCGGGAGGAGCCCCGGCGGGGCGCGGAGCCTGCGGCAGCGGAGGCCGCGCACGCCGGGGACGAGCGGCCTCCGGTGGCGCTCCTCCTCGACTTCGACGCCGAGTACCGCAAGCGCGCCGAGGCCGGGGAGCTCCGCACCATCGCACCGCGTCGATTCAACCCACGCGGGGAGGCCTGGCACCCGGTGCTCCACGACGAGCGCCATGGCTGGTCCTTCACCGCCCTCTACAGCAACACGGCGCGTGCGCACGAGCTCGGGCGCACGCGGGACTGGGTGGTCATCTACTGGGAGCAGGACGGGCACGAGGACCAGTGCACCGTCGTGACGGAGTACAGCGGACCGCTGGCGGGACAGCGAGTGGTGCGGGGGCGAGAGGAGGAATGTGCGGAAACGCTCGGAACGCGAAAGCGGTAGGCGAGCCCTCCGAAGCCGGCTTGCAAAGAGTCGCAAGAACAAGCGCTTAGGGGGACGTCCTGCCGCTAGCCAAGGCCCGACTACAGCTCGGAAAGCTGCGATTCGATATAGTTTGAAGGTGTGATCAGAGAGGTATTGACCAGTGATCTAGTAGGGTTTACGCTTCTCGCCTGAGGTCGAGACATGTCTCTCCCGGCACGTGCAGCCCGTCCCGAGCTCGAGGCCTACGACCACTCGGCCCGCGTCGACTTCCCTGTCCTTGTGAAGGAGCTCTGCGAGATCCTGGGCCCCAAGCTCGTGGCCTACATCGCGGGAGTGCGCGAAGTGCGAGCCGTGCGCCAGTGGAGCAGTGGCGAGCGGGAGGCTCGGCCTCCGGTCCCGGAACGCCTTCGATTCGCGCTCCAGGTCGCCTTGCTCCTCTCGCGCCACGACAGCCCCGCGGTGGCCCGGGCCTGGTTTCAGGGCCTCAATCCGCAACTCGACGACCGCTCGGCCGCCCGCCTGTTGCGGTCGGACGACCTGGACGAAGTCGGCCCGCTGATTCTCTCCGCTGTGCGAGCCTTCGTCAGCGGTGGCTGACGCTTCCGAGCCCGAGGCACCGGCGGGGCGCCGGAGTCACACGTAGCTCGGATACTCCGGCCGGAACATCATCGCCTCGATCTCCGCCCGCAGGCCGCCCGAGCGCCAGGTCGGACTCCGAGACCTCCTCCGCCAGCGCCTTGGCCGCGGCGAAGAACATCTCGTCCGTCACCCGGCGCGACTCGCAGGCGATCGCGCCGAGCCCGACGCCGGGGAAGATGCAGGCGTCGTCGGGATTCCCCCGGGGCGGTCGCGGGAAGACTTTTCCACCAGAGTGGAAGAGGTTTACCGTCTCGCAGTTCGATCGTTCGCCCTCCCAGCGATTCGAGATGTTTACGAGTCGAGATCCAGCAAGGAAGACAGAGGCTTGGACGGTCGCCCGCGTTCGTCGGTACAAGGGAGCGTTTCTTGCAAGCCCTCCGCAACCGGGAAGGGGATCTCCGAGGCGGGGATCTCCAGGGCGCGACGAAGCGTGCGCCCCCGGTGCTCTCCGGGCAGTCCTCGCCCCCGCCGTCGCATCCGCAGCGCCGTTTCTCAGGATCACGTACGACGTGACCGGCGGCATCTACGGAAATCAGGCACCCAGTCTCGGCGGTGGCACCATTACGGGCGGCACCGTCTCATTCCGGCTGCCTGGGATCTCGACTACGATCGCAGCGTTCCCGTCCGCCGCAACGCCGGCTTCGGCGGTGCTGAGCCAACTGACGTTGATGGGAACCAACGGGAACCTGACGCTCCTTGCCAGCGTTCCCGCAATCGCAGCGTCAACGTTCGCCAGCGGCCCGCGGGTAACCGATTCTCCCAACCAGACCCTGTCGGTGCGGTCCAACGGCGTGACCAACACCACATTCTGGTCGGGCGGTTTCGCGCTCAGCGCATTTGGGGTTGGGTATCCCGGGCTCCCGCTGAAGAGCTTCGTCCTGGTCTGTTCACAGTGCACATTCGCATCAGGAACGATAGGCAACGAGGTGCAGACAGTAGTACCCGAGCCCGCTGCCGCTCCCCTCGCGGGCCTGGGGCTGCTTGCGCTCAGCGGCTTGGCAGCGCGCCGCCGTGCGCGAAGCGCGAACCGCCGGTTGCGTCAGCGAGGTGCCGATCTGACTCACACGGCGACGCGGGCAGCCCGTCACACGTAGCTCGGATACTCCGGCCGGAACATCATCGCCTCGATCTCCGCCCGCAGGTCCGCCGGCCGCTCGCGGTTCGCCAGCCCGCGCGCGTACG
>CAMYLJ010000048.1:0-6124 GCA_947259215.1 uncultured delta proteobacterium | reverse complement strand
CCGCCCGAGCGCCAGGTCGGACTCCGAGACCTCCTCCGCCAGCGCCTTGGCCGCGGCGAAGAACATCTCGTCCGTCACCCGGCGCGACTCGCAGGCGATGGCCCCGAGGCCGACGCCGGGGAAGATGTAGGCGTTGTTGCCCTGGCCCGGGACGAAGGTCTTGCTGCCGTAGTCCACGGGGTCGAAGGGGCTCCCGCTGGCGAAGATCGCCTGGCCGTCGGTCCACTCGTAGGCCTGGCGCGCGGTGCACTCGGCCTTGGAGGTCGGGTTCGAGAGGGCAAACACGATCGGGCGCTCGTTCCACGAGCCCATCGCCTCGAGCACGTCGCGCGTGAAGGTCTGGGGCATGCCGGAGACGCCGATCAGCGTCGTGGGCCGCACCTCGCGCACCGCGTCGGGGAAGTCCTGGATGAAGGGCGCGTCGTGGGCGAAGGGCTGCTTGTGGGGGGCGAGGTCCGTGCGGCTCTTCACCACCAGGCCCTTCGAGTCCACGAACCAGCAGCAGCCGCGCGCCTCCGCCTCGCTGGCGCCGGCGTCCATCATCGCGGCCACCAGGAGGTCCCCGATCCCGATCCCGGCCTCGCCGGCCCCGAGGAAGAGGAAGCGCTGCTCGCGGAGGTCGCCTCCCGTGATCCGCAGCGCGGAGTAGACGCCGGCCAGCGCCACGGCGCCCGTCCCCTGGATGTCGTCATCGAAGGTGCAGATCCGGTCCTCGTAGCGCGCGAGCAGGCGGAAGGCCTGGGCGGTGGCGAAGTCCTCCAGCTGGATCAGCGCCCGCGGGAAGACCTCCCCCATCGCGTCCACGAACTCGTCCACCAGCGCATCGTATTCCTGCCCGCGCAGGCGCCGCTGCGGGAGGCCGATGTAGAGCGGATCTTGCAGCCGCTCCTCGCTCTCCGTGCCGACGTCGAGCGTGACGGGCAGGCACCAGGTCGGGTGCACGCCGGCGCACGCGGTGTAGAGGGAGAGCTTTCCCACCGGGATCCCCATGCCATCGGCGCCGAGGTCGCCCAGGCCGAGGATGCGCTCGCCGTCGGTCACCACCACGATGCGCACGTCCGGGTGCGGCCAGTTCGCCAGCACCTCGCGGATGCGCCCGCGATCCTGCGCGGAGATGAAGAGCCCGCGCGGCCGCCGGAAGATGTGCCCGTACTCCTGGCAGGCCTTCCCCACCACGGGCGTGTAGATGATGGGCATCACCTCGTCGAGGTTCTCCATCACCACGCGGTAGAAGAGCGTCTCGTTCCGGTCCTGGAGCGCACACAGGTAGATGTAGCGCTCGAGGTCGTTCTCCTTGCGGCGCATGTTCTCGAGGATGCGCATCACCTGGTGGTCCTGGCTCTGCACGCGCGGCGGGAGCAGGCCGCGCAGGCCGAGGGCCTCGCGCTCCTTGTCGTCGAAGGCGGTGCCCTTGTTGCGGACCGGATCGTGGAGGAGCTTCACGCCGCGGGGGAAGTCGGAGGCGGGGGGCTTCGGGTCGGTCATGGATCTCCTCGTCGCCGGG
This sequence comes from uncultured delta proteobacterium, assembly GCA_947259215.1. Classification (GTDB taxonomy): domain Bacteria; phylum Myxococcota_A; class UBA9160; order UBA9160; family JAFDET01; genus CAMYLJ01. The sequence goes on along the minus strand of CAMYLJ010000048.1, from coordinate 4,620 downwards.
TCGCCGGCGGGCCTGGGCTGCGGGTCCGCGGGAGAGTAGCCGACCCGGAGGCACCGACGGGCCGCTGGACCCTATGCGCCAGGACTGGCACGTTCAGTCGCGTGGGCGACATCGTGGCGGGCCTGGACGGCTGCAACGCCGGGCCAGGACCTCGTCGCCGCGGGGAGACCCTGGTCTTCGCGCTGGCTACGGCCCGCTCGGCTGCGGAAGGGCGCGAGGTGGCGCTGGCCGAGCTGCGCGGCGCAGCCGGGTAGGGGTGATGGGTCGGGGCAGGCACGGCCGCCGGGCCTACCCGGCCGCCGTGGGTGTAGCATGGCGTCGCGGCGCCGATGGGGAGCGCCCCGAACGGAGTGCCTGAGGGTCGGGGATGCGGGGAGACAAGCTGCCTGAAACCCCCGCCGGAGGAGGCCCGCGCCTGGCCGCCGTGGCCCTGGTGCTAGCGCTCGCCACGCTGGCGACCTACGCGCCGGTGCTGGGCGCGGAGTTCCTCACCTACGACGACCCCAAGTACGTGACCGGGAACCCCCAGGTCCTGGCCGGCCTGAGCGGCGACGGCGCGGTCTGGGCCTTCACCTCGATCCACGACGCCAACTGGATCCCGCTCGTCTGGCTCTCGCTGATGACGGACCACGCGCTCTGGGGCATCGACGCCCGCGGCTACCACGCCACCAACCTGACGCTCCACGTGCTGGCCAGCGTGCTCCTGCTGCTGGCGCTGCGGCGCCTCAGCGGGGTGCTCTGGCCGTCCGCCTTCGTGGCGGGTGCGTTCGCGTTGCATCCCCTGCACGTGGAGTCCGTGGCCTGGATCGCCGAGCGCAAGGACGTCCTGTCCGGAGTGTTCTGGATGGCGACGCTCCTGGGCTACGCGCACTACGTGGAGCGGCCGTCGCCCGCCCGCTATGCCGGCGTGCTCGTACCCTTCGCCCTGGGCCTCTTGTGCAAGGCGACCCTGGTCACCCTGCCGTTCGTGCTGCTGCTGCTGGACTACTGGCCGTGCGACCGCCTGCGCGGCTCCGGGGCCGCGGGCTGGCGGGCGCGCGCCGGCCGCCTGGTGCTCGAGAAGCTGCCCCTCCTGGCCCTGGCCGGGGCTGCGTCGGCGGTGACCTACCTGGCGCAGGGCACGGGCGGCGCCATCCGCATGCAGCACCTGACGCCGTCGATGCGCGCGGCGAATGCCGTCCTCTCGTATCCGGTCTACCTGGGCAAGGCCATCTGGCCCCGGAACCTGAGCTTCTTCTACCCCCATCCCGAGCCTGAGCTCGCGTCCGCCGAAACGGCACTTGCCGCGGCGCTGCTCGTCGGGCTGACGGTCGCGGCCGTTGCGCTGGCCGTGCGGCGCCGGGCCGGGGCACCTGTCCTGGTCGGTTGGCTCTGGTTCCTGGGGACCCTGGTGCCGATGCTCGGACTGGTGCAGGTCGGTGCCCAGGGTCTGGCGGACCGCTACATGTATATCCCTCTGGTCGGTCTCGCGATCGTCGCGGCCTGGGGCGTGTCCGCGCTCGCGCGCGGCCCGCGTGCCCGTCGGCTCGCCTTCGTCGCGGGCGTCTGCGTGCTGGGCTGGTGGAGCGTGGAGACCTGGGCGCAGGCCGGCCACTGGCGGAGCAGCGAGCAGCTCTTCGAGCACGCACTGCGTCTGGACCCGGACAACTACAAGGCCCACTACGAGCTCGGTCGCCTCGTCCTGACGCAGGGACGCTACGCCGAGGCGGAACAGCATCAGCGCGAGGCGATCCGGATCGTCCCCGTCTGGTCCGACGCCTACCTGAACCTGGGCGTGGCGCTCCTGGGACAGGAGCGGAACGACGAAGCCGTGAAGGCCCTCCGGCGCGCGAACGCGCGCAGTCCAAGCTCCGTGGAGGCGCGCCTGTGGCTGGGCCGTGCGCTCGTCGCCGCAGGCCGCTACGCCGAGGCCGTGCGCAAGCTCGAAGCGCTGGTGCAACAGGCGCCGCCGGCGGAGGGCCTGGTCGCGGCCCAGATCCTGATCGCGGCGGTGGACGAGTGGCAGCAGGCGCCGCGGGGACCGCTGTCGCGCGCGCGAGACATGGCGCGCGCCCTCGAGGCCCAATACCCGGGAGCGTTCGACGAAATCCTCGCGCGCCTCGACGCGCGGGTCACGGCGGCGGCCACCCGCTGATGCCTCGGGCGGCCGTGCGACCCCCGTGGTCGGCGGGCTAGCCTCCGAGGTCATGCTTCGCCGGACCAGAGACCCGGTCCACCTCGACCGCGCTGGGGGACCCGCTCCCGAAGGGATCGGAGCGGATCCCCCGCGGAGCGCCGCTAGCGGGCCTCGTTCACGATCCCCTTCTTGCGATCGGCTTCGTCGAACGCGTCCGACCTCGCATAGGTGGTCCGGCCGATCTCGTCCCGGTGCTCGGGGCGGTCGCACAGGTAGGCGTGCATCTCCATGGCGAAGCCGCCATCCAGGTCGTCGGCGATCCGCTGCTTCCAGGGCCGCCGGATCACCGGCACGGTCATGCGCACCGTGGTGCGCTTGCGGGCGTTGATCCGATCGGCGATCTCCCAGGCGCGCGCGTGGAGCTTCTCCCGAGGCACGACCTCGTTGACGAGCCCGTACTCCAGGCACTTCTGGGCGTCCATGATGTCGCACGTGAGCAGCGCGTACGCCGCCCGCTTGATGCCCAGGATCTCGATGAAGGCACTGTGGATGCCGTCACCCGGCACCAGGCCGAGGTCGAGGTGCGGGTCCACGATCACCGCATTCTCGGAGCAGATCGTGATGTCGCACATCAGGGCCAGCTCCGTGTGCGCGCCGGGGCCCGGGATCACGCCGATCGTCGGGATCTCCACGTCGTTGATCAGGCTGATCAGCATCCGGCGCCCGTCGTAGTACATGTGCTCGTAGCTGTAGTAGGGCCGGTCGTCCTCTTCCTTGGAGAAGCTGGCGTCATCGATGTTCGCGATCCAGGTATCGCCCGTGGTGGTGAGGATCATCACCCGGTTCTCGGGATCGGCGCCGATGGTCTGGAACGCCTGCCAGATGGCGCGGTGGAGCTCGAAGTTCCACTGCACGTCACCGCCCAGGGTGTGCATGCGCAGCTCGATGATGCCATCGCGCCGTTCCATCTCGAAGTGCTCCTTGAAGAGCTCCTTGTACTCCTCGAACGTGGGCGTGGGAACGAAGTTGGTCAGGGACATGTCGTCCTCCTTTGGGGGGTTGGAATTCATTCCACCAGAGACAGCGGCGTGAGCGTCCGCCACGCCACCCGCTTCGCGCGCGCCGCCGAGACGCCCAGCATCCGCAGCTGGTGCTCGGCCACCCGCGCGCCCGTATCCGCGCCTTCCTCGCCTTCGAGGCGCAGGAAGACGGCCATCAGCACCATCGAGGCGAAGAGATCCACGAGCAGGTCGTCGACCTCCACCTTGAAGACGCCGTCGCGCACCCCGCGGTCGATGTCCGCGCGGGCGTAGGCGGAGACCTGGCGCCGGAGCGCGGGCAGATGCCAGACCGCGTCCACCAGCGCGCGGCCCCACTCGGGCGCGCTCGTCGCCAGCTCGATGAACTGCCGCGTCGCGAAGCTCGTCCGCTCGTCGGCGTCTTCGAGATCCTGCATCGCCTCGTCGAGCCGCGCCGCCACGTCGCGCGCCATGGCGAAGGCCACGGAGCCGACGATCTCGTCCTTGTCCTTGAAGTGGTTGTAGAAGGTGCCGTTCGCGACGTCGGCCGCCTGGGCGATCTCGTTCACCGAGGCCGCCTCGATCCCCTCGCGCGCGAAGACGCCCACCGCCGCGTCCATCAGGCGCGCCCGGGTGCGGGCGCTCTTGCCCTCGTCTCGGGCCCGGCTGGCGAAGACGGCCTGCATGGAAGTCCTTGCAGAAATTGAGAGACATCCCAATTATGGGATATCTCCCAGAAAATGCAAGGGCGAGCCTCTCCTGGGTTCAAGCCCGGAGCAATAGGAGGAATCCGTTTCGATTCCAGCGGGTTACGTGCCGGCGGCGTCCTCCACCTCGAGCGCCTCCAGGCGCACGGTGTCGACGCCTTCGATCTCGAGATCGAGCGACCCGCACGATCCGCACGCGAAGCCCGCGATCTCGCCTTGCCAACCGCACGCGGTGCAGCGACCCCGCATGGGAGCGATCGAGAGCTCGAGCACGGATCCCTCCGCGGGCGTCCCCTGCACCTCGGTCGCCCAGGCCGAGACCACGTGGTCGGGCACGACCGGGTGGGGACTTCCGGCGACCACGCGCACGCGCTTCAGGCGCAGCGGCGGCGGATCGATGCGCTGGAGCTCGGCCAGGACGACGCGCAGGATGGACTGCGACATCGAGGTCTCGTGCATCAGCGCGACTCCTCGACGGGCCGAGCGGGGCGCGACGCGTCGGCGCCGGCCTCCGCCGGCCGGGCGGGCCCCATGAGCTGCGCGAGGCGGCTCACGACGGCTTCCACCGAGCTCGCAACCTCGTCACTGAGCGCCGCGCCGAGGCGCAGATGGCCAGGCTGGATACCGACCAGCATGACTCGAGCCGCGCACCGGGCACTCAGGTAGTCGGTGACCATGCCGAGTGACGTCGCGTGGGTCGAGAGCCCTCCGGCCCGGAGCGCGCGAGGGTCGAGCAGGCGGATGCTGCCGGGCTCGCCGCCGAACTCGACCGCGTCGA
>CAMYLJ010000047.1 GCA_947259215.1 uncultured delta proteobacterium | reverse complement strand
ACCTGAATACCCGACCGAGGAAGAGGTACGGCTACGACACCCCGGAGGAGCGGTTCCATGCGGCCTAGCGGCTGTTGCGCTTCAAATGTGAAGCTAAGCCGCAGGCGTTCGGCTACCAGACGCGCGGCAATAGGCGCCAACGAACCCGCGCCTGATACTCGCGATAGCCGACAAGACCCTCCTGGAGCGTTCGATCTTCGCGCGATGTTCGCGCAACGAAGAAGAGCGTAGCTAGGGCCGTGGGCAGCAAGGCCCAGATGGACCCGAGTGCGAATGGAAGGGCCAGGTGGGCGAGCAGCACGCCCGCATAGCCGGGATGCCGAATCAGAGCATAGGGCCCCGAGGAGACGACCGAGTGATCGCGATCCTCCTGGATCCGCACGAAGGTCGCGAAGAATGGGTTGGAGTAGACTGCCCAGTACGCGAAGCCATAGCCCAACGCAAAGACGAGAAGCGCCGCCACCTGAACGGATTGCGCCATCGGGAGGGCAGGGCCGAAGCGAACGGCATCGAGGCCAGCCACGACGAACGTGCCTGGGTACAGAGCCAGAACGCCGAGCGTTGCGAGCACCACGTCGCCGCGATCCACGCCGGGCCCAGGAGCCGCCCGCTCCCGGATGAGCTCAGGGTCGAGAAACGCGAAGGCGGCCGCCTTAAACAGGGAGTAGATACCTAGAACAGCCCACGCCATGGGCCATGAGAGGCTGCCGGCGGCGCCGAATAGGCACGCTCCGAAGAGGAGTACCTCGGCGATGGTCAGTGCGGCGGCCCGAATCAATGTCCCACCCTGCGGCCTAACGGACCGGCGCTCAGCTGCGGCCGCGGCCCCGCAGCCGCGCTGAGACGCCTGGGTTACGCCCCCCAGCGTAACACGAGCCGCGGCGCCCAGGCGGGCGGCCGTCAGCTGCAGCGCCTTGTTGGGCGGCGGGCGAGCCGAGGGCTATCGCTCTCTGGTGGGGACGCTGTCGCCGTGCTTGTACGTGGGCTCAAGCCTTGAGAGGAGCGCGTTGAGATGAGCATAGAGTTCGGAGCGCTCTGTCTGAGGACCCTTGGTCAACTCGCCGCTGATGAAAGCCCTGGTAGGGTCCATGGGATGGAGGACGAGGAGGTCGAACCGAAAATCGCCGAAGTCGTTGGGCGGTAGGCGACCTGCTAGCGACTTGGGATCGGGACCAATCTCGCGGACGCCAGGAACACTGGACAACTTGCTGAGCCACTGCTCGGCTTCGGCTCGGGAAAGCACGCCCGTCTGCTTGACCGTTAGACGGGCGTGCGGAAAGACGACCTGGTTTACGCGAACCCGCTCCCCTTCCTCCAGGAAGGCGAAGACGTAGTACGCCCAGAGGGGACCAGTAGGCCCGAAGATGGCTAGCCCCCGCACTTGGTGACCCGCACCACGGGCGAAGGAAGGAAACTCCTCCCAGAACTCGATCTTGTCTACATGGTAGGAGTCCGGCGCGCCGTCATGAAATGACGCACTGGTGGCCAGCGGGCGCGGCGCGAGCACCTCGCGGAAGAAGTCCTCGCGTGTCGGCATCGCGGGACGTTGCACTGCCGCTTCGGCATGGCTTGAGGACTGAGGCTCTGCTGCGGATGGACTGGCTGCTGCGCAGCCGAGCAACATCAGAAGGCCGAGGATGGATGTGCAGCGCATGATCCCGCCGCCCAACTCATAATGGGTTGCACCAGAGTACCCCGGAAAGCGGCGGCGTCTGCGGCCCAATTCCGAGGCGGGCCGGCGGTCGAACCAAGACCGCTGCGAAAGCAAGGCCTTCGCGAGCTCCCTGCGAGGAGCAACGGCGAATGCTGCAACGGGCCGCAGCCCAATCGCCCTCCGGGTGTGGCCCGTCGATCCCGTGCTGCAGGAGTGCAGCCCAATTCCGCGGCCCAGATGCGGTTCGGGGCGCCCAACTGTCTGTCGGCTCTGGGGTTCTTGAGTGCGCGCGGGCTGACGCTGGGCTGCAAGTGCTGCGTGGCAATGCGGGGTCGGCCCTTCGGCTGCGTGGGCAGGGCCGTCACAGGCGGTCGGCCGGGCTGGAGACGCCGAGGGGGCCGCGGTCGAGCACGTGGGTGTAGATCATGGTGGTCTTGAGATCGCGGTGACCGAGGAGCTCCTGGACGGTGCGGATGCTGGCCCCGTCCTCGAGCAGGTGCGTGGCGAAGGAGTGGCGGAAGGTGTGGCAGGTGACGCGTTTGGCGATCCCGGCGCGGCGAGCTGCCTGCTTCACCGCGCGCTGGAGAACGGTCGGGTGCAGGTGGTAGCGCACGCGTTCTCCCGAGCGCGGATCGCTGAAGAGGCGGGAGGCCGGGAAGACCCACTGCCAGCCCCACTCGCGCCGCGCAGTCGGGTACTTCCGCTCCAAGGCGTCCGGAAGAGGCACCCCGGCATAGCCGCATGCGAGATCGCGGCGATGCAGGTCCCGCACGGCCCCCAGGTGGTGCTCCAGCGGCTCGCGGAGTCGCCGCGGGAGGGTCGTGACCCGATCGCGCCGGCCCTTGCCCTGGCGGACGGTCAGCTGCGAGCGGTCCAGGTCGAGGTCCTTCACGCGCAGCCGCAGGCACTCGATCAGGCGCAGGCCCCCGCCGTAGAGCAAGGTGGCTTGCAGGCGCTTGGCGCCGTGGAGCTGCTCCAGGACCGAGCGCACCTCGTCGCGGCTGAGGACGACCGGGAGCGGACGGGTCTGCTTGGCGCGCGTGGCGGCGTCGAGCCCTTCGAGTGTGCGGTCAAGGACGTGGCGGTACAGGAAGACGATCGCGGCGCGGGCCTGGTTCTGGGTCGTGGGCCCCACGCGATCATCTACGGCCAGATGCGACAGGAAGGCCACCACCTCCGGCGCTCCCAGGTCCTTCGGGTGTCGCTTGCCGTGGAACAGGATGAAGCGTCGCACCCACGCGACGTAGCTGTCCTCGGTCCGGTCGCTGAGGTGCCGCCGGCGGACGGCCAGCCGCACACGGTCCAGCAGCTTCGGCGGCAGGCCGATCGGCACGCGTCTCGTAGGCACCGAGGCACTTCCGGGGACCAGGTCGGGGGAGTCCCGACAGGCTACGCGCAACTCGGTATGCGAGCAACCCAGGGTAAGGGTGGCGCCGCGCCTGGGAGCAGATTGCGAGGACGGGGGAGGCTCCAGGGCTGAAACGTCGATGCTCCTGGAGGATGTGCGAAAGCAAGATAAAGGTGCAGGACGCTTCTCTGAAGTCGCCCGGAAACGCTACCGAATATGAGGGGCATCGTGATCCGTGCAGGAGAAGTGTCCTGCAGCTCGAGAGGGAGGCTCTCCTGCCCGAGTTCTGCGCGCGAGCTTGCAGTGAGCGTGCAGCCTATCGGCCACAAGGGTGTCGCCGACGGTGCGGTGGGAGCACCCCTACGGTCGGCTGACCGGCGGGTCGACGGCAGGCGCACGGCGCTCCGGTTGGCGCCGAGGCGGCAGCTTGATCTGCCGCTCCGGTTGCTGAAGATCGACCACCTCGGCGTCTGGCTTGGCGCTCAGGGCGGCGGCCATGCGGGCGGCGACGCGCTCGGAGGCCTCGCGGACGGGGTCGGCTGCGAGGTGCGCGTAGCGAGCCGTGGTGGCGGGCTGTCGGTGGCCAAGGAGGGCGCCAATCAGCGGCAGGCTGAGCCCCGCGGCAGCGCCCATGCTGGCGTGGGAGTGGCGGAGGTCGTGCAGGCGGACGTCCGCTAGGTCCGCCCGGGAGCGGATGCGCCACCAGATGCGCGTGACGCCCACCAGCGGCCCCTCTGGGTCCTTCCCGGCAAAGACCCACTCGCCCTGGCGCTCGAGGCCCGCCAGGACCGCCTTCGCCGGCGCGTTCAGGACGAGCGCCGGCTGGCCGGTCTTGGAGTCGCGGAGCCAGGCCATGCCGCGCTCGAAGTCGACGTCCTCCCAGCGCAGGCCCAGGGCCTCGCCGCGGCGGCAGCCGGTGAAGAGCAGGAACCGCACCAGGGCGATGGCGGACGACAGCTCGGCGCCCTCGGCCTCCGCCTCGGCCAGCCCCTGGCCGAGCCGGGCCAGCTCGTCGCCGGCGAGGAAGCGCTGCCGGCGCTTCTCCCGGTAGCGCTCGATGCCGCGCACGGGGTTGGTAGCCGGCGGGCGCAGGCCCCAGCGCTCGGCCAGGTTGAACATCTTCGAGAGCAGCGCCACGACGCGGTTCGCGAGGTACGGGTGCGTCCGCAGGCTGTGGTGAAAGTTGGCCAGGTCCGGGTGGGTCACGTCGGCTACCCGCATTGGTCCCAGGACGGGGAGGACGTGCTTCTTCAGCATCCGCTGATCCATGGCCGCGGAGCTGGCCTTCTTCTTGGTAGCCGCGTGCTCGCGCAGGTAGCGCTCGGCCAGCTCGGCCATGGTGGGCTGGCTCCTTTCGGCGTGTCGAACCGCTGAAGGGTCTCCCCCGTTCCGGACGTCGGCGAGGACCTGGATCGCGCGCCTGCGAGCCGCCTCGGGCGTCAGGACACCGTGCGGGCCGAGGGTCAGGCGGCGCGTTCGACCCTTGGCCCGATACTGGACGAGGTAGGAACGCCGGCCCGAAGAAAAGACCCGCAACCCGAAGCCGGGAAGTTCATCGTCCCAGACGAACGTTTCACGGCCGGTAGGCCGTGTCGCATCGACAGTTCGTTTGGTGAGTCGCGGCATGGCTTCCCGGAAGCATGGCGGAAGCAGTTGGAAGCAGGTCGCAGCGTATGGAGGGGTAGCGGCGGCGTCAACGACGAAACGAGAGAAACCGACTAGAATCGGGGGTCTATCGCAGAGAGGAGCAACACGGAGCAGTGTGGAGAAAGCGGCTGAGTGACTCTGAAAATCACGGTGTCGGCAGTTCGATTCTGCCCTGGGCCACCATCTTTCCGGGCACTTGGTTTCGGGCACGTAGCCGATCGGCTCTTCGGCCCTCCCGCGGCGTCGCCCGTTCCGGCCGGGCCGCGTCTATACTCGCCGCGCCATGACGCCCCGGACGCACGACGCTCCCTCAGCCGCGAAGGCGCTGCGCCGCTCCGTCGTCAAGGTCCTGGCGACGTCGGACCCGCCGGACTACGACCAGCCGTGGCAGACGCGGGGCGTCGAGAACGCCACGGGGTCCGGCGCGATCATCGACACGGCCGCCGGCCCCCGTGTGCTCACGAACGCGCACGTCGTCGAGAACGCGGTCTTCATCGAGGTGCGCCGCTACGGGCGCGCAAGCAAGTACGTCGCCGAGGTCGAGGGGATCGGCTACGAGTGCGACCTCGCGCTGCTCAAGGTCGAGAAGAAGGAGTTCTTCCGGGGGACGATCCCCTTCCCCCTCGGCAGCCTGCCCTCGCTGGGCGATCACGTCTCCGTCCTGGGCTTTCCCATCGGCGGCGACCACATCTCCGTCACCGAGGGCGTCGTGTCGCGGATCGCGGTGACGCCCTATGCCCAGAGCGAACGACGGCTCTTGAGCGCCCAGATCGACGCGGCGATCAACGAGGGCAGCAGCGGCGGCCCCGTCGTCAAGGATTCGTGCCTGGTGGGCGTGGCCTTCGAGGCCCTCGAGGAGGCCGAGAACATCGGCTACATGATCCCCACGCCCATCGTGGAGCACTTTCTCCGCGACATGGAGGACGGCAGCTTCGCCGGCTTCCCCGCTCTCGGGATCGTCACGCAGCGCCTCGAGTCGGACGCGCACCGGCGCTCCCTGGGCCTGCCCAAGGGGCAGCGTGGAGTGCTCGTCACCCAGGTGGAGTACGGCGGTGCGGCCTGGGGCGTCCTCCAGCCCGGCGACGTGCTCCTCGCCCTCGGGAAGGCCGCGGTCGCGGGCGACGGAACGGTGCGCTTTGGCCGCGGCGCCCGCATCGAGTTCGACCAGCTCGTGGCGAGCCACCACGTGGGCGAGAGGATGCTCCTGAGCGTCTGGCGCGATAATGCCCGCCTGAACGCCGAGCTGGAGCTCGCGCCCCTGCCCTGCCTGATCCCGCGCACGCTCTACGACGCGCCGCCCACGTACTACCTGTACGCGGGACTGCTGTTCGTACCCGTGACCCGCGGCTACCTGCGCACCTGGGGCGAGGACTGGATGGCCCGGGCGCCCCACGACCTGGTGGAGCTCTACAGGAGCGGCGTCCGCACGCGGCGCATGCAGGAGGTGGTGGTGTTGCAGAAGGTCCTCGCCGACCAGGTGAACCGCGGCTACCACGCGATCGAGAACGTGCGCATCGTGAAGTGCCAGGAGCGTCGGATCCGGTGTCTGCGAGATCTCGTGCGGGAGGTCAACGGAACGCAGGACGAGTTCCTGCGCTTCGAAAGCGCCGACGGCAGGTCGCTGGTCCTGGACCGGACGCTCGCCGCCGAACGCCACGAGGGGATCCTCAAGCGCTACGGCGTACCCCGGGACCGCTCCGAGGACGTGGGCGGGGCGGCCGGAGGGACCTAGCGCCCGCATGCAGCTCCGGAAGGAACGTCGAGGCATCGGCTTCCCTTCCGCCTGCTTGAATTCCCCGCGGATCCGGGGAATCCTCCCGACTCCCCCCTCTGGAACCCGCACAGGCTGCGACGCTGTCGTCGCGCCCCGGAAGACAGAGGTTGGCCGCTCACCGCCGTCCCGAGATCCCCTTCAGCGATGCGCCCCGCGCCACCTGTCGTTGGTGCGGAGATTCCATCCTGTACGCCTCCGGCCCGCGAGCCGGCAAGCCGGACGCGCGGCGCCGCTGGCACCCGGAGTGCGTCGACGCCTACAACCAAAGCGATCCGCGCGAGGCTCGGCGGCGGGTGCGCCGCCGCGACCGCGGTCGCTGCGCGGACTGCGGGCTCGACACCTACGCCCTGCGCCGCAAGCTGCGAGGCCGCGGCTCCCATCGGAAGCTGCGCGCGCTCGGCTTCCAGCCGCGCAAGAGCCTCTGGGAGCTCGACCACATCGTGCCCCTGGTGGACGGCGGGAGCCACGACGCCTCCAACCTCCAGACGCTGTGCAAGCCCTGCCACACGCGCAAGAGCGCGCGGGAGACGGCGGAGCGCGCCGGTCGCAAGCGCGCCGAGGCCGAGCTCCGGATCCTCGAGCGCGCGGACACGCTGTTGGCGGACTCCGAGCGGATCCTCGCGGGCCTCGAGCAACCCTGAGCCCCGGGCGATCCCGTGAGTCGGCTCAGACCCGGCCGAAGAACAGCCAGTTGGTCTCCGGCTCCGCCAGCACCGGGTTCTCGAAGGTCAGCGGCTCGATGTGGACCTCGCGAAACACGCGCGCCAGGGCCTCGGCGAAGGCCGGGCTCTCGGCGTAGGACCACACCCCGAGCACACCGCCCGGGGCGAGATGCGCCTTCGCCCGCTCGAGGCCGGCCGCGGTGTAGAAGAACCCTTCCCCCTCGCCGAGACGCTCGTCCGGCGAGTGGTCCACGTCCACCAGGATCAGGTCGTAGAGTCTGCGCGGGGCTCCCCCGAGCTGCGCGTAGACGTCGCCCTCGGTCACCACCAGTCGGGCGTCCGCCTTGAGCGGTCCCGACAACGGCATCAGGTCCGCCTCGAGCCAGCCGATCACCGGGGGCAGGAGCTCGACGACCTCGACGCGGGCGGGGCGATCCGAGCCGAGCAGCTCCCAGGCCGTGTACCCGAGACCCAGTCCACCCACCAGGACCTGGAGCTGCGCCCCGGGGTGAAGGTCGAGCGCACGCAGTGCCAGCGCCCGCTCGGACGCCGTGTTGTGGCTGCTCATCAAGAACTCGTGGTCGAGGGTGATCTCCGTGACCCGGCGGCCCGGCTCGGACGGCAGGTCTCGCTGTCGCAGGCAGATCAGGCCGATCGGGCTCTCCTCGCAGGCGAGCACCTCGATGTTCCACGAAGCCATGCTTCTCCCGTCTCCCGCTTGTCTTCCGCGAGGGTAGCGGGCCTGCGGCGAGCGGCAGCGACGGGGCAACCGCCGCGGATTCCGCGGCGGCTGCTAGGCTCCCGCTCCCTCCAGCCCGTGAGAACGCGAGACGAATGCGTGTAGGCGCCGACATCGAGGCCGTGTGCGGACGCTGCGGCGAGGTGTGGCACGTGGTGATCGCCGTCGTCGGAGGCCGGATCGCCAAGCTGGAGTGCAAGCAGTGCGGGGCCCGGCACGGCTATCGCCCGGTGAAGGGCGAAGCGGGCGCCGCGCCGGCGCGCCGGGGCCGCGCGGCCGCCCCGTCCGCAAGGCGCAGCCGCAAGCAGAAGGACGTCGTCGAGGCCGACCCCTCCGCACCCCGCCGCCCCTTCCGCACCAGCGAGACCTACCGGGTGGGCGAGCGGGTCGTCCACGCGAGCTTCGGCGAGGGTGTCGTGCAGGCCGTGGCGGGTGCGACCAAGGTCGAGGTCCTCTTCGCCGGCGGCCTCAAGACTCTCGTCCACGGCCGCGACCCGAGCTGAACCCGCACGCGGAGCACCCGCGCCTAGGACGCATCCTCGTCCAGCGGCTCGTAGAGCGAGTGGAAGCGCTCGCTGCCGATGGCGTAGCCACCGTGGCGATCGGCGTCCTCGTACACCAGGTAGTCGCCCGCGTCGTAATGCGTCTCGCCTTCCTGGGTGGGGATGGCGCCGGGCGCGGCGGCCATCTCGGCCCAGACCGCCGCGACCTTCTCGTAGAGCCCGGGTCCCACGTTCTCGTACGTCCGGGCGAACGTGTCGGCGTCGACCGTGTAGACCTCGCCCTCGTTGTCCACGAGCCAGTCGCCGGACTTGCAGCGCTGATCGGCGTCCCATTTGCGGTAGACGAAGCCATCCGTCTCGAGCCGCAGCTGGACCGCGACCACGCGCGTGTCCTGCTTGCGGCGGTAGCGTGTGAGCTTGCCCATCCTCGCCTCGGAGGATACCGCGAACTCCGGGAGCCGGGCCTCAGGGGTAGGGCTAGGTCAGGTAGCGCTCGACCGATTTCACCCGCACGCCGCGAACGAGGTAGAGCCGTGGGTTGTCGCGCTGGGCGGTTCGACCTGACTCGCTGACCCGTTGTGGGCTCCGATACAGGATGCCGAGCCGGCGACTGATGCAGTCCGCCCGCCAGCGCCGCTTGGCCTTGCGCCCCCGCTCCTCGACGGCGATGTGGACCAGCTCGCGCTGGCTCGCCGGCTCCTCCGCCCCGACCCGCTGACGGATGGCGGTGTGCGCCTTCTCGAGCCCCCCTTGCTGCACGCACAGGTCGTAGAGCGCGCTCAGGCAGGCGAACTCGTCGATCCGGATCGGACAGAGGCCGCGGAGCCAGGCGAGCTGCACGACCAGCTTCCGCCCGTAGCCGTCGTAGGCGTAGCGCAGGGTCTCGTTGCGCAAGGCGGGCACGCGGCCCACGGCCTGGAGGTAGCGCTTCCAGGGCTGCGCGAAGCCGTGCTTGCTGCCTCCGAGGCTCAGGCCATCGGCCCAGGCGACCTGCCTTCTCCTCGTCCAACCCAGGACCTGCCGCCACTCCGCCAGATGCACCGGGTCGTCGAAGCAGCCCGCCAGGGCCGCGGCGTCCCGGGCCTCGAACCGCGCGAAGAGCTGCGGCAGGGTGCCCGTGCCGAAGTTCACCTGAAGCGGCCCAACCGACAGGCCCGCGTCGTCGAAGTTTCCCGTGACCTGCTGGTACGGATCGCCCGTCGTCTCGTAGGCGGCGGTGATGCGCATGGCCATCTCGAACGCAGACTCGGGGAGCAGGGGCGGCAACGCGTCGGGCTTCGGCATCTCCGCGTAGACGCGGGTGCCGCGCTTGCGTACGCGCGCCAGGTAGCCGAGCTCACGCAGCGGCTCGGCGCGAGCCAACAAGGCGTCCGGATCCTCGGCGCCGAGCCAGGCGAAGAGGCCGCGCTTGCCGGCCCCGAGGCCGTCGCGTGCGTCGAGGCTTCGGATCTCGAGCGCCTGCCCGTAGGCTTCACGCAGCTCCTGGAGGGCCGCCACCAGCTCGCGGTGGATGTAGATGCTGCCGCCTCGCCGGGCGAACTCCCGCAGCCGGAAGTGGGGAGTGATACGCGTGGGAGGGTTCCCGTCGATGATGAAGTCGTCTTCGTATCGGATCCCTTTGGGCATCGGGAGCGTCCTCATGGGTCCGGGACCGGACTTCGCCTTCAATCCTATCAGAGCCTCAGGCGCTCCGACGTGTCAAGTCGTCTTGCACCTCGACACCATTGTGAACTCGTTCACATTCGCAACGGGCACCCTGGCGTAGAATCAGGCTCCCTATCAGGAGAACCCCCATGACGGATTCGAAGACCCGGCTCCTCCCCGTTCCCGGCGCCTCCATCGACCACTTCCAGGAGCAGGCCATCACCGAACTCAGGGCCGCCGCCGGGCCCGATCTTCCTTCCGACTGGGAGAACCGGGAGCGTCAGAGTTGGGGCCGGGCGGCTCCCGAAATCGGCTTGGAGATGGTGCCCCCCGCCATGCTGGCGGCCGCAGCGGGCTACGTGGTCAAGCCCCTGATCCGCTGGTTCGTGGGAAAGATCGACACCAAGCTCCAGGACAAGGTCAGGGAATACACGGCCGTGTACCAGGGCCTGGCCGACTTCCAGCTCTACGAGCGCAGCCCCGACGGTCCGCAGCTGGCACACCCGCTCCTCCGATTGACGCGGCTCGTGCCGCGTGGCGGCGACGAAGTCGCCGCCTTCGACCTGCTGGCCCAGATCCGGATCATCGACCGCGAGGTTCTCAAGATCCGGCCGCTTCGGCTGTTCGTGAACGAGGTCGCAGCCAAGACGCAAGACGACTATCTGGGTCTCGCGGTCTCGTTGAAGGCGGATGCCGTCTGGCGCGAAGGCCGCGATTCACATCGGCGTGCCGATGCGCTCGCCATCGAGGAGCTCCTGGCGCGTCGCATCGAAACCGGCCAGGGGCACCTCCCGCTGTACGAGACCTACTGGAGCGATAAGCCGGAGGAGGATCAGGCCATCTGGGCGAGCATTCCGTCCCAGGCACTCCCCCCGTGGTCCAGTTACGACGAGGTCAGCTACGGAGGCTCGCACCTCGCGCTGAGGGTCGCGGTGGCCGAGGCCGGGAACGTCCCCTGGCTGATCAAGAACGCAGCGAAGATCTTCCACGCCAAGCGCGACGACATCGTCAGCCTGCTGGAGAGCGCCGCGGAGAAGGCGCTGAAGCGGGACGAGGACTAAGGAGCCCCTCCCGACCTGTCACCTCACCAGGAGACCCCCCATGCTCGACCGGCATCAGAAGAGCGAGCGCATCAAGAGCTACGCCAACCGCATTCTTCCCGTCGGAGAGGCGGCTGCAGCGGCGACGGAGTTCGAGTCCTTCGAGGCGCTCCCTGGCGCGCGACCCTCTGGCGACGACGAGCTCGACGAACGCAAGGCGCGGACCATCCGCAAGCTTGCGAGGGGCGAGGAACTCGACCGGGAAGAGGAGTTCACGTTCGAGGCGATCATCGCCCCAGAGGAACGGCCCGTCGCGGCGATCGTGAACGACGATTTCGACCCGCTGCCTCCGCCGTGGGCCCACTACTCGGAAGACGAGACCGCGGCCCGGATCAAGGGGGCCATCCCCAGCATCGGCCGCATCGAGTCGGATCAGTACCGAAGAGTCTCGCACCTGGGGACCGCGTTTGTCGTGGGTCCCGATCTGATGATGACCAACCGGCACGTGGCGGCGCTGTTCGCCCAGGGGCTGGGGCTGCGCGATCTGCGCTTCGCGTGGGGGCGCACCGCGCGCGTCGACTTCAAGGCCGAGCACGACTCCAACCTCGAGATCGAGTTCAACGTGCGGGAGATCGCAATGATCCACCCGTATTGGGACATGGCGCTGCTCCGCGTGGAGGGCCTTTCCGACGCGCAGCGACCGCTCAGGCTGTCCGTCCTCCATCCCGACGACCTGAAGAACCGCGAAGTCGCGGTCATCGGCTATCCGGCGTTCGATCGCCGAAACGACGCCGACGTACAGAACGAGGTCTTCGGCGGCGAATACAACATCAAACGCCTCCAGCCGGGCATCGTCCTCGGGCGCCGCGAGACCCCGACCTATCCGAGTGGCTGGAAGGTCGAGGCGCTCACCCACGACAGCTCGACTCTGGGCGGCAACTCCGGCTCCTGCGTCTTCGACGTCACGACCGGAGAGGTGGTGGCTCTCCACTTCGGAGGCCGCTATCTGGACGCCAACTTCGCGGTCCCCAGCTGGGAGCTGGCCCGCGACGGCCGCGTCTCCTCCAGCGGCGTCCACTTCGCCGGATCCGTGGACAACGCGGCTCCGATCGAGTGGGAGCAGCGATGGCGGGACGCAGACCGGACGGGGGAGTCGCCGCTGCGCACCCCGAGCTCGGCGACGACCCGAGCCAGGACCGGCACCACGGCGGCACCGCGTCGGGTTGCCTCGGGATCGGCGACGACCGTGACGATTCCCATTCACGTCACCATCGAGGTCGGCGACGCGCCCACGACCGCCGCGGTCCAGTCCGTCGCAGACGCCAGGGGCGCGGCCGAAGAGGCCATCCATCAGGATCTGGACTACGGCAACCGCGACGGGTACGAGCCCGACTTCCTGGGCGGCCAACACCGGATCCCCCTGCCCGCCCTGGCAGAGGACCTGCTTCCCCTCGTCGCGCTCAACCGCGAAGAGACCCACGACCCCTTCGTGCTTCCCTACCACCATTTCAGCGTGATCATGAACCGCGAGCGGGGAATCGCGTTCGTCACCGCCGCCAACATCGACGGCAAGCGCCATCGGAACATCAAGCGCGAGACGGACCGCTGGTTCGCCGACCCGCGGATCGGCGAGGACGAGCAGATCCAGAACGACGCCTATGCCGACACCGAGAACGAGGAGAACCCGCTCGACCGGGGACACCTCGTGCGGCGGCTCGATCCGACCTGGGGCAGCGCTGCCCAGGCGAAGGCGGCCAACGACGACACCTTCCACTGGACCAACTGCAGTCCCCAGCACAAGGGGTTCAACCGCAACAGGACGACCTGGGGTGGGGTCGAAAACCACATCCTGAAGCAGGCCCGGGACGAGGACAAGCGACTCACGGTCTTCACCGGGCCCATCTTCCGGGACACGGACTGGGACCTCACGCTGGAGAACGGAACGCGCGTGATCATCCCCGACGAGTACTGGAAGGTCGTCGCCATGATCCGGGCAGACGGCGGTCTTTCCGCCACGGGCTACGTCATCTCCCAGCAGCGGCACCTCGACGACTGGCTCGAGGCCACTTTCACCGCGGAGACCTTCCAGCGGCCGATCCGGCAGATCGAGGCCGAGACGGGAATTTCGTTCCACGACCTGCGGGACCACGATCCTCTTGAGTCGGACACCGAATCGCTGGCGCTGGAAGGCCGCCGGCTCGGAAGCTTCGATGACATCGTCGTCTAGGGGATCGAGGGATGCCCGCATGGAGCGACCCGAGTTCACCGGGCACGGGAAGACCCTCCGGTTGGCTCCTACTCCAGGAACCCAACCCAGGCTCTACGATCCACGAGCCGAATGCGTCTGACGGATCGGGTCCGCCGCTACGACCCCGCCTTCTGCATCATCTCCGCCATCCGCCGGTGCATCAACTGGATGGCCTTCAGCGGGCGCAGCATCACCTTGAAGTCGCTGATGCGGCCGTCGCGATCGAAGCGGATCATGTCCACGCCGTTCACGTGGATGCCGTCCACCTCGGCCTCGAACTCGAGGACCGCGTCGTCGCCCGTCACGACTTCGCGCACGTAGTGGAACTTGCCGTTGAACAGGACCTGGAACGCCGCCGTCAGGTAGAGCCGAACCAGGCCCTTCCCCTTCTGGGGCGTGTGGACGATCGGCGAGTGGAAGACCGCGTCGTCGGCCAGGATCGCGTCGAGACCGGAGACGTCGTGCTCCTCGACCAGGCGGTGCCAGGCGTCGATGGGTCTCTGGGTCACGGGATCCTCGCTCCGGCGCGCGCGCCGGGATCAGCCCTCGCGGGCGGCAAGCTTCAGCAGGCGCTCGAACTCCTCGTCCAGGCCGACGGCCAGGTCGTGGATGTCGGGCAGGGCGTCCCAGTCGGCGTGGAGGCCCCAGTGGAGGCCGCCGTCGTAGCTGAAGAGGGCGATCCCCAGCGCCTGCTGATGGGCCAGGGGCACCAGGGGATAGATCCCCTCCATGCGCGCGCCCAGCAGGTAGACCGGGCGCTTCGGCCCCGGAATGTTGGTGATGACCACGTTGAAGCTGCGCTGACGGGTGGCGATGCGCGCGAAGTTCATCCACAGCCCCGGCAAGGTGCGGTCGGACACCTCCTCGATCAGCTGGATGCCGAAACGCTGCCGCGAACGCTTGAGCGCGCCCATCGTCTCGCGCACCTGCTCGAGGCGCGCCACCGGATCCCGCTCGCCGACGGGCAGGTCCGCCATCAGCATCACCACCCGGTTGCCTTCCTTGCGGTCGCCGGGCGTCCGCGTGCTGACGGGCACCTGGGCCCGGAAGGCGGCTCCCTTCACGTCGACGCCGCGTGCCTCGAGGAAGCGGCCCAGGGCGCCGGCGGCGGTGGCGAGCACCACGTCGTTGAGGGTGCCGCCGAAGCGCTTGCGGATCTCGCGCACGGCGCCGAGGTCGTGACGGGTCCAGTCGAAGCGCCGGTAGGGCCCGATGTCCTCGTTCAGCGGGGTCGAGGTGGTGCCCCGCAGGCCCCCGGTCAGCGTCTCCCCGAGCGCGGCGGCGTTCTCCCACAGGCGCCAGGCCAGGTCCTGGGGCCGGGTGATGGAGCCGAGCGCCTCGCGCGCCAGCGACGCGGGAAAGGACGCCCGGTGCCAGACCTCGTCGACCAGCATGCGACCCGTGTCCGGCGGCGGTCGGGGGATCCAGTCCGCCGCCGGCTCGACGGTCGGGTCCGGCTCGAGGCGCATCATGCGCGCCAGCAGGTCGAGCCCGGAGATCCCGTCCACCATGCAGTGGTGCGCCTTCGCGAGGATGGCGAAGCGGTCGCCCTCCACCCCCTGGATCACCCACATCTCCCAGAGCGGCTTTCCACGATCGAGCTTCTGGGACAGGATGCGGCCGGCCAGGCGCTTCAGCTGGCGCAGGTCGCCGGGGGGCGGAAGCGCGGTGTGGCGCACGTGGTAGGCCAGGTTGAAGCGCGGGTCGTCCACCCAGACGGGGTGATCGAAGAGCGGGATCCGCGCGAGCTTCTGGCGGAAGCGCGGCGTCCCGCCCAACGCGGACTCCACGGCGGAGCGGATCCGATCCACGTCCAGGCCGCCCTCGGCCGTGCACAGGGCCTCCGCCTGGTAGATCGCGACCGCGGCCACGTGCATGTGCACGTTCGCGTCTTCGAGGCCGAGAAAGGTCGCGTCCAGGGCCGAGAGGCGATCGTAGTGGGCGTAAGCCACGCCTTCCCTCCATCCCCCCCGACGCCTAGGGTGTGGGAGGCCGGGAGCCCTTGCAAGCCGCGGGCGGCGCCGGCGCCAGGAACTCCCAGAGGGCCGCTGCGGTCTCCTGGACGTGATGTCCCATGGTGACGTCCACGTGGGTGCCGCCCTCGATCTCGAGGATCGTGCGGGGCCCGGCGTGGCCCGGCTCGTCGAGGGAGGCCACGGTGGCGCGCGGAGCGAAGATGTCCGAGGTGCCGACAACCGCGGCCACCGGCAGCCGGGTGGCGCGCAGGGCCTCGACGAGATCGACCCCCCCGAGGTGCGGCCGCAGCAGCACGGCGTTCCGTGCCAGCTCGAACATGACGGCGGGCGACTCGGGATCGGCGCTGGCGAGGATCGCCTCCAGGGCCTCGGGATCGGCCAGCCGGGGATTGGCGAGCCGCGTCGCGCGCTGGAGCCAGCGCACGGGGCCCCACGCGTCAGCAGAGGACAGGGGACGCGCCAGGGCGCCCAGGAAGAAGTCCATGGGAACGCGACGGCCCTTCGGCGCGACCTGGGCCAGGGGTCCGGCCAGCAGTGACGCCATGCGCACCAGCGGGCGGCCCGCGCCCAGCACGAGCGGCGTCGCCATCAGGGTGAGCGAGGCCAGGGGCGCGCTGCGGTCGAGGAGCGCGCAGCCCAGCAACCCGCCCATGGAGTGGCCCACCCAGTGGACCGTCTCGACTCCCGCCGCCTCGCGCACGCCTTCGAGCAGCGTCGGGCAGTCGTGGTCCAGGTGGGTCTCGAGAGTCCAGTCGTCGTCCCCGTCGTCGCGGCTTCCGCCGTGGCCGCGCAGCTCGCCGAGGAATACGCGCGCGCCGCGCTCCAGCAGGACGCGTGGCAGGGCGCCCCGGGTGAAGGAAGTGCGGTTCTGGGCGAAGCCGTGCACGAGCAGGAAGGCGGGCGCGTCCTTGCGAACTCGGCGCCGGGCCAGCCGGATCTCGCACAGGGCCAGCTCCCGGCCGTCCCCGGCTGCCACGCGTCGAACGTCCTCCCGCAGGGCGGGCTCCGAGACGGCTGCGCTCATGCTGGCGGGGTACGTACCGGATCGCCGGCCGCGTGCAACGCCGGAAGCCCCGTGGGCACGTCTGGCTCGTGTGTCGAAGCGCTAGCGACCCGCAGACCGCAGCGATCGTCGCTACTTCTCCGGGCCCGGCGCGCTCCCGAGGCTCTCCAGCACGCGCCGCACCTGGACCGGGCGGTCCGTCATGATCCCGTCCACGCCCCGCCCGAGCAGCGGCCGGAGCTGCTCCGGGGTCGGCTCGCCCTGCTCTTCGTCGACGGCAGCGATCGGGCCGAACTGCGTGAGGAAGAGGTGGACGGCTCCCTTCTTCTTCTGGATGCCCTTCACCAGCCGCCGCGGCGAGAGCATGGACGCGTGGGTGGACTGAAGCGAGCGGTTCTCGCAGTCGGATTGCGGCAGAAAGGCGAGCGACTTCAGGCGCGCAACGACGACCTCCCGCGCGGAGAAGCCCGTGGCGTAACGCTTCCCGCTCCGCTCCCGGGTCTTCTCGCGAAACCCCTTGATGAGCCCGTGATCGGTGGTGACCACGAGAAGCTTCCGCTCGGCCCGAGCCTGATCCGCGTCCAGGATCCGGATCAACAGCTCGAGGTCGTCGCGCGTGAGCGAGCCGTCCGTCCCCGTCTTCAGCTCGATGTTCGTCGGGACGCCGGGGAAGAGCTCCAGGTACTGCCGGAACGAGAGCAGCCGCCGGTCGTCGCTCATGTCAATGCCCGAGAGGTCGGGAGGATAGGGAGGCGGTCCGGTCACCCATGCATGCCCCTCGAGCCGGGACCACGCGTGACTCCGGATGTCGTTCTGCCCCGCCGTCCGCTCGGCGGGCTTCGAGGGAACGCCGTCGATGAAGACGTTGTCGAGCTCGGGACCGTGCCAGACGACGAGCTCGCCATCGGAGGTGCGCTGCAGGTCGAGCTCCAGGACGTCGGCGCGCGCCTCCCTCAACGCGCGCTCGAACGTGAACTGCGTTCCCTCGGGCGCCTCCCGCACACCGCCGCGGTGCGCGAAGAGAAGCGGCGTGGGCAGCCCGAAGATCGGGTCGAAACGCGGCTCGCGTGCAGGCATGGGTCACGCCCCCTGGTTTCTCTTGTACCACGAACCAGGGGACGCTCGTGCAGGGGCTGCGCTAGCTTCCTGCTCCTCCCCGGCCCGCTCTCGGCGCCGGCACGCGCGAGGTTCCCCCGCATGCGACGCCTCCCCCGGCCGTCCCGGCTCCCGACCGCCGCCCTGCTCCTCGCCGCCGGACTCGGTCTCGTCGCCTGCACGACCGTCGTGAACCCCGTCACCGGGAAGAGCGAGTGGAGCACCATGTCGCCGGAGCGCGAGGTGGCCCTCGGGAGGCAGGCCGCCGACCAGGTGCAGGCGGAGATGGGCCTGGTCGACGATCCCGCGCTCGCCGCCTACGTCGACCAGATCGGTCAGCGTCTGGCCCGGCACTCGCCGCGCCAGGACGTCGCCTACCACTTCGCCGTGGCGAACATGGCCGAGCCCAACGCGTTCGCGCTTCCGGGCGGCTGGATCTACGTGTCCCGCGGCCTGCTGGCCATCACCAACTCCGAGGCGGAGCTCGCCAACGTGATCGGCCACGAGATCGGACACGTGGCGGCACGCCACGCGGCGCAGCGAGAGACCCGGGCCGCCGGGGTCGGCATCCTCTCCGCCCTCGGCACCGCCGCCGCGGGCGCCGTCGGGGGCGGCACGGCCGCCCAGGCGGTGGGCCAGCTCGGCCAGGTGGCGGGGGCGGGCTACATCGCCTCCTACGGCCGGGATCAGGAACGCCAGTCCGACCAGGTGGGCCAGACGCTCGCCGCCGATGCGGGCTGGGATCCCGCGGCCATGGCGGAGTTCCTCGCCACCCTCGACCAGGAGAGCGTGCGCCAGATGGGCCAGCCGCGCCTGCCGACCTTCCTCGACTCGCACCCCGTCACGGCCGAGCGCGTGCGCGACACCGCGGCCCGCGCGAGCAGCTTGCGCGTCCAACCTGCGGCACCGATCGCGCGCGACCGGAGCGACTTCTTCGAGCGGCTCGACGGGCTGCTGATCGGCCCCGATCCCGCCGAGGGCGTCTTCCAGGGCGCCCTCTTCCTCCACCCCGGACTCGACTTCGCGCTCGAGTTTCCGCCCGGCTGGGCGACGGTGAACTCGAAGCAGGCCGTCGCCGCCCAGTCGCCGAGCCGGGACGCGATGATCGCACTCGAGATCCAGGGCCAGACGGGCGATCCCGGCGCCGCCGCCCAGGCGTTCGCGCAGCAGAACCAGCTCGAGCTGGTCGACGGCCGCGCCGGGCGGATCGGCGGCTACGCCGCCTACCGCGCGCGCGCCCTGGCGCAGTCCCAGCAGGGGCGGGTGGCGCTCGATCTCAGCTGGATCGCCCATCCCGGCGGCGTCTTCCGCATCGTCGGCATGACCTCCGAGTCCGCCTTCCAGGGCTACGAGCAGGCGCTCAGCCAGAGCGCCCTTTCCTTCCGGCCCCTGCGTCGCGCAGAGCGCAACGGAATCCGGGAGAAGCGCCTGCACAGCGTGCGGGCGCAGCGGGGGGAGACCCTGGCCGCCCTCGGCCAGCGCACGGGCAACGCCTGGAGCGTCGAGCAGACCGCGGTCGCCAACGCGATCCCGGCAGGAACCCCGCTGCAAGCGGGCCGCCTGGTCAAGATCGCGGTCGAGGTGCCGTACCGGCCGGACTAGGCCGTCAGGGCTTCCGGGCGCGCCACCACGTGCACACTCCCGCCGCTGCGGAGCCAGGTCTCGAGGACGCTGAGTCCGAGGCCGACGGGCATCCCCAGCAGATAGGCCAGACGCAGCCGCAGACGCGTGGCCGCGTCGAAGGGTGCAGGCTCGTCCGGCCCGCGCTGGTGCAGCAGCACGTAGAGGCCGTTGCGCGGCAGGCGCGGCGAGCGGTTGAGGGCGCTCTGGACCCAGCCGAAGGGATTCTGGCGCAACGAGAAGTGGTGCGTGGACTGCGGAGCGAAGCCGGTGCGGCGGAGCAGCTGGATCAAGCCGTCGAGCGGGAAGTGATACAGGTGGCGTGGCGGATCCAGGTGGAACCAGTCCGGTCCGGCCCAGCGCGCCTGAAAGCTCGAGAAGTTCGGCACTGCCACCACCAGGCGACCGTCGGGACGCAGCAGCCGGCGGATCTCCGCCAGGGTCCCGGCCGGATCCACGAGGTGCTCGAGGACGTGCCAGATGATCACCTCGTCGAAGGACGCCGGCGCGTAGTCGGCGCTCGCCAGATTGCTCGCGATGCGGAAGCGGGCCCGGGGATCGGCGCCGCGCGTGGCACTCTCGCTGGTCTCGAAGCCGTGGACCTCGAAGCCGCGATCGAGCAGGGCTTCCAGGAACACGCCGCGGCCGCACCCGACGTCCAGCACCCGCGCGGCCGGACGCAGCCCCCGGCTGAGGAAGCGCGCGTGGCGGCTGCCGACGAGCCGCACCAGGCCCTCCACCAGCCCGCGGAACTTGGTTCCGGGCGGGCCGTAGTACTCGTCGGGGTAGAACGAGGCGACCTCGCGGGCGTCCGGCATCGGGTGGAGGCTCCCGAGGCCGCAGCCGCAGCAGATGACGATCCGGCGCTCGCTGTCCTGCACCGCGAAGCGCGGCGTGGCTCGGGTCTCTTCACAGACCGGGCAGGGCGGTACCTCCAGCGGGGCCGAAGGCTCGAGCGACGAGACGCCGAGGTCGTAGAGGGACGGCTGCAAGCTCAGAGGTCGCCGGCTGGCCGGTTGCGCAACCGGAAGCACCGCTCGCGCCCGAAGCGCCCGAGCAGGCGGTCGTCCGATCGGTACGGGCGGGATGTCTCGGGGGGCTGCAACACGAGAGCCGTGCATTCTACACGATCGGGCAGCGCCCCGAGCAGCCACGCAGAGACGGCAACTCGTCGGCAAGTCGCCCGCGCCGGACCAGGGGCGGAGCGCAGTCGAGCGGGTGTATGCTGGCGCGAGGGCCGCGCGTCGGTCGCGCCCAGACCTCCAGGCGGAAAGGGACTCGTGAGACGGGAAGTCTGGGTCGTTGCAACGCTCGCGTGCCTCGCGGCCCTGCGCGTGTTCGTCCTGGCTTCGGCCTTTCCGTTCTTCCACCTGGTCGACGAACACAACCACGTGGACAGCGTCTTGCGCTACTCGCGCGGCGAGTTTCCTAGCGCCGAGAAGCTGCTGCTCGATCCTCTGGTCGCGCGCTGGTCGATCGAGTACGGGAGCTACGAGTACCTGGAATCCGGCCCCGACATCCCCGCCCCCCATCTGCGCCGCGAGGGCGCCAGCCTCTCGTCACCCGAGGTGATCCAGGGCTTCCGCGCCTACTCCGGCGTTCCCAACGTGGAGTTCGACACCTCCCCCGCGGCCTACTACCTGATGGCTCAGTGGTACGGCCTGGGCAGGGGGCTCGGACTCGATCCCCCCGCTTCCCTCTACTGGACCCGCTGGCTCAACGCCGTGCTCCTGGGGCTGCTGGTGGCGGGCAGCTACTTCCTGCTGCGCGCCCCCTACGCCGACGCTCCGTTCATGAGGCTGGGCGTGCCGGCTCTGCTCGCGTTCTTTCCCCAGGACGTCTTCTACGGCGTGGCCCCGGACAACCTCTCCATGTTCAGCGGTGCCCTCGCCTTCGTGGCCGTGCTGGGCCTGGCCACGGGACGCTTGAAGAATGGGACGCACTTCGCGCTCGCGGGAGCCGCGGTGTCGCTGACGCTCCTGGTCAAGTACACGAACGGGGTGTATCTGGTACTCGCCGGCCTGGCGTCGCTGCTCCTGGTGCGGCGTCGCTCCCCGCACCGGCCACCCCCATTCGGGAAGCTGGCGACCTTCTGGGTCGCCGCGCTGCTTCCCATCGGGCTCTGGCTGTTTCGCAACCTGCGGGTGCTGGGAGACGCTGCCGGCACCGCGCGCAAGATGGAGCACCTGGAATGGGCCCCCAAGGCGTGGTCCGGCTTCTTCGACCACCCGCTCTTCACGCCCTCGGGCGCGTTGGGATATCTGGCGGAGCTGCTGGCCCTGTTCTGGAGGGGCGAGTTTCTCTGGCACGGACAGGAGATGGCCTTCGCATGGCTCGATGCGCTCTACGCCCTCTCCTCCGTCGTCCTGCTAGGACTGGCCGCATGGGGCGTCTGGCGCACGAGGGAGGCGGCCGGAGAGCGCTGGACTCTCGAGCTGCTGGCCGTGCTCGCGGTGCTGGGCGGCTTCGCGCAGCTGGCGCTGCTCTCGCTCCGCATCGAGTTCGCGGACTGGGGGACGCCCACGCGGGACGCCCCGTTCTTCGTCCACGGGCGCCTGATCCTGGGCGTCCTGCTGCCCTTCGCGCTGCTCTTCGTGCGCGGGCTCGAGCTGGCATGTGCGCGCCTGCCCGAGCCTGCCCGCAGGCGCACACCCTGGTGCCTGCTGGGGCTCTGGCTGGCGCTGCTGGTGGCCAGCGAGATCGTGCTCAGCGCGCCGGCCTTCGAGAGCCCCTACAACTGGTACCACGAGTGAAGCGCCTGGCCCCGGCCGAGCTGTTGGCCACGATCGGCTTCGGGATCCTGGCGCTCCAGCTGCTGGTTCTGTGCGGCGGCCCCCTGCGCACGGCGGACCTCTGGTGGCACCTGAAGCTGGGCGAGGTCTACGCCAGCGAGGGCCCATGGCCCGAGGGGACCCGCTCCTGCACACCGCCCCGGTCCAGCACGAGTGGCTCCTCGCCGTCGCCGTGCACGGCATCGAGCGCGCCCTCGGGCTGCACGGGCTGCGCGTCGCCCACGCCCTGGCAGTGGCGGGCATCCTGGCCATCCTGTGGGGCAGCTTCCGTCGCAAGAGCGTCGGGCGGTATCGGGCAGCACCTGACCTTCTTCACGTCCTCGAGCGAGTCGGCCCTCTGGTCGGTCGTCGACGAGTGGGCACCCTTTCATCCCCTCTCGCAGCCGCTGGCGCCTTCCGTCAGCCTCGCGCTGCTGCACGAGCAGCCCGAAGCTCGTGATCCGCGGGCTCCTGAACACCTGGAGCGTCCCTCCGCTGCGCAGCTACGCGCCACGCCTGGAGCGCCACGTGAAGCGGCACTGCCAGCCCGACACGGACTTCTTCGAGCGTCGCCCTCCTCCCACGGGCGACCCGCAGCCGCGCTGGCTGCTGATGGTCATGCGGCCGCAGGAGGCCGGGAACCCGTGACGATGCGGGCTTCGCTTCCGGGCGGGTGCGCGCGAGTGGCTTATTCTCTCGGACCGTGCCGACGGGCACGGCCGCCGGTGGGCCCGGCGATCGACGAGCGGGGCCGAGCGTACGAGCCGTTGAAGAAGGGACTCCCGTGGCAGCTGCAAGCCACATGAACCTGCCGCGGACATGGCAGCTCGCTGCGCTGGTCGTCGCGGGGGTGGCACTCCTCTCGCGGGTCTTCAACGCCTTCGCCTACCTGCCGCTGCGCGGCTACGACGGAGCCGGCCACGCGGTGAGCATCTTCGCCCTCTACGAAGGACGGCTTCCGACGCCGGGCTCCTGGGACGGCTTCCAGCCGCCGCTCTACTACGCGGTGTCGGCCGGCGTGTGGCGGATCCTGCCCGACGCCATCCCGGTGCACTCCGCCCTGCGGCTGCTCTCATTGGCCGCCGGCTTCGGCGCCGTGGCGATCACCTGGCGCGTGCTGCGGGACTTCGTCTCGAAGGAGGACGCGGCGATCGTCGCCGCCTTGGTCCTCGGCGTCCCGGCCTTCGCCCTGGCCACCAGCATGGTGGGCAACGAGACGACCTGCGCGCTCTTCACCACGGCGGTCCTGGCGCGCCTCACGCGCATCCCGACCCAGGCGGAGGGCTCCGCACTCCTGCGTCACGCCGGCGGGACCGCGATCCTGGCGAGCCTGGCCGCGATCTCCAAGACCACGGGCTTTGGTGCCGTCGGCCTGGGCGCGGCGACCTACTTCCTGCACCTGCGTCGGCGTCCGCTGTCCGCCCTGGCCAGCGCCGGTCTGGTGGCGCTGCTGCCCGTGGCGGTCGCCGCGCCGTTCTTCGCCGAGACCGTTCGCGAGGCCGGGGGCTCGCCGCTCGGGCTCGTGACCGGAGCGGCCTCGTCGCGGGCGGTCCAGGAGGCGATGGCCGCTCAGCCGCCGGGCGAACGCGAGCTGCGGGACTACGTCTTCCTTCCGCTCGCCACCTTGAATCGACCCGTCTTCCGGGGCGAGGGCATGGTGCAGTCGGTTCCCGGTCTGCTGTACGCATCGGTGTGGAGCGACGCCCATGCCCACTTCCTGATCCCCGTGACCGAAGGGATCCTGCGCGCGGAGTCGGTACTAGCGATCGCAGGGCTGCTTCCCACGCTGCTCTGTGTCTTCGGCGCGGGGCTCCTGCTGCGACGCTTCGATCCGCGGACGCTTCCACTGCTGGCCTTCGCCGGCCTGCTGCTGCTGGCGTTCTTCCGCGTCACCTGGCTGGTGCCGAGCTACAGCGCGGTCAAGGCCAGCTACCTGATGCCCGCGCTGCTGCCGGCCGCGCTGTGCCTGGCCACCGCGCTGGACCGTTTGCGCGGCGGCTGGCAGATCGCGGCCCGCGCCGCGCTGCTGGCCATCGCCCTCGCCGGCACCGCACTCACCACCTGGGGCTGGTGGGCGCGGTGAGGGCACTGGCGGGGATCGCACTGCTGCTGGCCCTCGGGTGCGTA
Organism: uncultured delta proteobacterium; assembly: GCA_947259215.1. Taxonomy (GTDB): domain Bacteria; phylum Myxococcota_A; class UBA9160; order UBA9160; family JAFDET01; genus CAMYLJ01. Next base: position 3,290 of record CAMYLJ010000047.1, on the reverse strand, counting down.
GACGCGCCCCGAGGACCGGTCGCCACCGTCGAGCGCTACTTCGAGGTGCTGGCCCGCGACCCCATGCGCACCCTCGAGCTGGTCACGCCGGACTTCCACCTCTCCCACGCCCTGCCCGCCTGGCGGCCGGAAGACCGTCCGGGCCAGCGGGCTCCCGACCCGGGCAACCGCCCGCCGATCGACCCGCAGGTGGCGGTGGAGGACGGCCGCGTCGGTTGGCTGAACGCACAGATTCCGACCCAGGTGCAGACGCCCCTGCGGGAGATGGTCTTCGAACTGAGCGAGGAACGGGTCGGCCAGCAAGACGCGCTCGTGGTCGTGACGGTGCAGCCGGCCATCGGAGCCAGGTTCCTCCAACGCTTCTTCCTGACCCGGAACGAAGGCGTCTGGCTGATCGATCGGATCGAGCAGGAGGGCCCCGCCGGCAGCTGGAATGAGATGGCGCGCTACGCCGCCTATCCCAACGAGGCGCTGGCTCGCCGCCTGCTCGACCGGGCGAAGAAGTGAGGCGAGCGGCGAGCTGGAGGACACGGGGGCTGGCGGCGGCGGGCGCCCTGGCGACCGCGCTCGCGGCGGCCTGCGGCGGCGAGGAGGCCGGCCGTCCCGACCTCGTGCTCGTCACGATCGATTCCCTGCGCGCGGACCGCCTGGGCGCCTACGGCTACGCACGGCCCACCTCGCCACGGATCGACGCGCTGGCGGCCGAGGGGGTGGTCTTCAGCCAGGCCTGGGCCACCAGCTCCTGGACCAAGCCCTCGGTGACCTCCCTCTTCACCTCCCGGCTCCCGTCCGAGCACGGGGCCGTGGCCTTCGATCGCCATCTGGACGCCGCGCTGCCGACCCTGGCCGAGCTGCTGCGCGACGCCGGCTACCGCACGGCCGGGGTGTCGGGGAACTTCGTGCACGTGAGCAAGCGCAGCGGGCTCGCCCGCGGCTTCGAGCACTGGAGGGCCGTCAGCGTGCCTGCGGGACGGGCGCGCGGAGACGCGATCTTCGTCGAAGGCGAGGGGGAGCGGACCATCCGCGCGGCGGCGCCCGACGGCGCGCGCCTGAACCGCGAGGTCCGCGAGCGGCTTAGCCAGTTGGGCGAGGGCCCTCTGTTCCTCTACGTCCACTACATGGAGCCGCATCCGGGGTTCAGGCCGCCGGCGCGCCACCGGCGGGGTCTCGTGAGCGATGCGGCGGATGGCGCGGGCGTGTCCTCGGAGCGGATCGTCGATCTCGCCGCCGGGCGGGCCAGCGCCGACGCCGAGGAGCGCCGGCGGCTCGGCGAGCTCTACGACGCCGAGATCGCGACCGTCGACGAGGCGCTGGGCGAGCTCCTCGATTGGCTTGCCGAGGTCCGGCCGGATCGGGAGCGGGTCGTCGTCGTCGTCGCGGACCACGGGGAGGAGCTGGGAGACCGCGGCGGCTGGTTCCACGGCTTGACGCTCCACCGCGAGGTGCTCGGCATCCCGCTCGTGATCTGGGACTCGCGGGGGCGCAGCGGGCCGGAGCGCCGGCAGGAGCCCGTGGACCTGCTCGACGTGACCACCACCCTGCTGGCCCTCGCCGGCGTACCACCCGCACCCGGCATGCGGGGCCGCGACCTGCTGGCGTCCGGAGTGCCCCTGCCCGAGCGCCCCCTGGTGGCGGAGCTGCACCCCGATCCGCCCTTCGAGTCGCACGTGGGGACGCGGGAGCAGCGGCTGGCCTATCAGGCGTGGCCGTGGAAGGCGATCGTGGCCGCGGAGGGCGATCCGTGGGTGTTCCGGGTGGACCGCGATCCCGAGGAACGCGCCCGGCTGGCGACGGACGCGAGCGACGTGCCGCCAGCGTTCCTCGCCTCGCTCGAGCGCCTGCGGGGCCACTTCCTCGTCGGCGCGCCGGAAACGCCGGCCGAGGCGCTCGATCCGCAGACGCTCGAGGGCCTGCGCGAACTCGGCTACGTCCGCTGAGCCCGCCGCGGACCGTCATCGCGTCCGGCCGCCAGCGCCACCGTCACGGTGTCCCCCAGGTTGACGGGCACGACCCGCTCGGGCAGCGCTCCCGAAGGAGGCGACCCGGTACAAGGCCGGCAGGGCCAGGCCGGCGGCTCCGGCGCCCCGCCGAAGAGCGCCACCGCCAGCCGCACGCAGGCGGCAATGGCGAGCGGCACCGCGAAGCGGCGGCGGACGTACGGCACGTGGACCTCGTAGGTGTGTACGAAGAGGAAGAAGGGCTCCTGGCCGTTCTCCAGCAGCCACTCCCGCGCCTGGCCGAAGGTCTCGGCGACCGAGGACTCGGCGGACGACTTGGTCACCGCCCCCGCCTGCTGCCAGAAGTGATCGAAGCCGGCAGCGAAGCCGAACCCCCGCGAGATGTACGCCCCCTCGGTGAAGGCGGCGGTCGCGTAGCCCGCGCGCTGGAACTCGTCGACCAGGGAGCCCAGAAGGCGGCGCTGCTGGTAGATCTGCCGCGTGAAGGAGCGACCCGTCAAGATCACCGCGAACCCGGGCCGGGTCCACGCCGACGGGCTCATCGCGTTCTCGAAGAGCACGCCCCGGGCGGCCAGACCGTCCAGCACGGGCGAGGTGGGTTGCTCGTGCCCGTACGCCGAGAGCCGGTCGGCCCGCAAGGTATCCAGACCGATGAGGACGATCCCGTGCGGGGGCGAAAGCGGCTGCTGCGTCGGGGAGCAGCCCGAAAGGATCCCTGTCAGCAGCGTCAGGACGAGTGCGCGCAGCGCCACCGGGCTACCTCGGATCCGCCGTCGGCGTCGCCCGTGTGGGCGTCTTGCGCGTTCCCCTCGGGCAACGCGTAGCCGAGCGCGCGCAGCTGACCCCGCTGCATGTCGCTGAGCGGGACCTGCTCGGGGGGACCCCACGCCGGCTCGGGCGTATGGAGGGGCCGGACGAGCAGTCTGCGGACGATGGTGGAACCCTCCGCGTCGGCGTGTCCTTCGCGGGACAAGCGGCGTCGAGAAAACGCGAGAGTGTATCGCCGGTGCTGCGGGTCCGCACGAGCGACCCGGCAGCGGATGCGCAGATCGAACGCAGAACGGGCGGCCAGCTCGAAGCATGACCGCCCGTTCGGGTCGACGTCAGCCGTGCGGCCGACGCGGTGCTGCGTGCTACTTCCTGCGGCGACTCGCCAGGGCGAGGCCCACCAGGCCGGAGCTGAGGAGCAGCAGGGTGCCCGGCTCGGGGACGAACGGGGGCAGGCCCCCACCATCGGTGAACTGGATGGTCAGCGTGGCGAAGATCGGCAGCAGGTTGTTCAAGGCGCTCACGAACGTCGGAGTCACCAGTTGCATCCGCGAGGCCGGGGCG
>CAMYLJ010000046.1 GCA_947259215.1 uncultured delta proteobacterium | reverse complement strand
ATTCGCCCTGGGTCATCCCCGGCGACCTGCCCGGCGAGCACCTGGTCAACCTGGGCAAGATCTGGCGCCGGGTCCGCAAGCGCGCCGTGCTGGAGGACGTCCGCCTCCACGACCTCCGGCACAGCTTCGCGAGCGTGGGCGCCGCGGCCGGACTCAGCCTGCCCCTGATCGGCGCCCTCCTGGGCCACCGCCAGGCCTCCACGACCGACCGCTACGCCCACCTGGCCGACGACCCGATTCGCAGCGCCAGCGAGCTGGTGGGCTCGCGGATCGCGGCGGCCCTGGAGGGTCGCGACGAGGCTCCGATCCTGGAGATGGAGGCGAGCAAGAGACGGCGAGACGTCCGGTCTGGTCGCAGAGGCGGAGCCGACGGCGGCCAATCAACCTCTCATGGCGTCTCGGGTGCGGACCCGAAGAGCCCGGAAACGGGCCGCTTCTAGCCCTCCCCTGCACGCCTGGATCCAGGCTCTCGCCCGGCACGCAGCTTGCGATGGCCGTGGGCGTGGCCGAGCTCCTCACCGAACGCGATGCCTCGAAGCTCCTCTGCCTGAGCGTCCGCACGCTCCAGAAGTGGCGCCTGTGCGGCCGCGGCCCTCGCTTCCTCAAGCTCGGGCACGCCGTCCGCTACGACCGCGCCGAACTCAAGCGCTTCCTCGAAGACGCCCGGCGCGCGTCGACATCGGACCCGGGTTCCCTCCGCGGAGTGCCGAGTGGGGAGAGCACTCGGAGCGGAGGGTGATTTGCCAGAGGCAGTGAGCGTCTGGCGGCAATCGAACCCGGATGGAGAAGGGCTTCTGGACCCGCATCGGCACCGCCTTCCAGAACCAGGACGGCAGCTGGAACCTCCGCTTCGACTACCTCCCGACCGACCGGACCGCGACGGTCCAGATGCGGCCGGTGAAGTCCGGGGAGGAGACCGCGGAGGGCGGCTCCAAGCCCGCGGCCAGCTCCGGCCGCTGATCGCGCCGCCGGGGCGGCGTTGGCCGCCCCGGCGGTTCGCACGCTCCTCGGGTGAGCCCCTGCGAGCATAGGGATTCTTGGCTGCGTTCTTGGGCAGCGTCCGGTAAATCGATTTCGGTCAAATACGCCAAATACACCCCGCCACCGCCGCCGAGGCGCTGCGCTTCGGGCGCGACAACAGCTGGCACTTCGCGGGCGCCGCTCCCCCCGGCTACCGCTTCGCCTTCGAGGACTGGCACTTCGATGCCCAGGGCTACCCGCTCCGGAAAACCCGGGAGGGGTAGTCGAAGCCCTACCGCACTGCCCCTCCCGCCGTTCGCCCCTGCCACTCCCCCGCGGATCGGCCGCATCGCCCCCCAGCCGCCTTCGGCCGAGGCCGTGGCGACGCGCACCAGGGAGCGCCTGGGGCTCCCGCGCGCGGCGGACTACGCCGCGGAGCGCGCCGGCGTCTCCGCCCGCGAGCTGCGCTCAGTAGGCGAACTGGCATACGAGGTAGGTACCGGCCATACCACACCCCAACTGGCTCGACTGCTTGTTGACGATGTTCTCCCAGTGCCCGCATCGGGCGTAGTCGCTGCCGATGCTCGGATGGCACTTCCCATGCGTGGCCATCATCTTGTCGTGGTAGGCCTCCTCGTCGGCCCACAACGAGAATGCCTGCAGAGAGGTCTCGCCAGGCGAGATGTTCTCGGCGTTGACAAAGAGGACCCCGATTCTCTTGCCGCTGCCATCGCCGTGGTACATCCTGCCCTCTCTCTCCAGCGTGTCGGCCCAGGCCCGGGCCGACTCTGCCACGGCCGCATTCCAGCTCAGGTCTCCCAGCCCCTCGCAGTTTCGGACCTGGTTGTGCGCGCAGATCTGGTCCTGCTGAACGTCGTTCGTCGCCGGGCAGGTACTGGCGGCATCTCTGCAGCGGGTGCCTGTCGCCATCGCGGGACCGCCGGCGGGACTCGCAGGCGTGGCGGTGACCGGTGGCGCGGCGTTCGCGCCACACGCTTTGACCAGCTCCTGTCCGTCGTGCCACGTCACCGGAACGGTCATGCCGGAACCGTCATCGAAGCTGACAGAGATGTTGGTGCCGGCGATCTCCGTCACCTTCCCCTGCTTGAACGGACTGCCATCCGGGAGGCGCGCTTCCACGCATTGATCCACGCTGAACTCGGCGCCTGCCGCGGTCGCCAGCAACACCGTCAGCGCCAGCGTGATGCCGGCTCTCTTCGCTCGACTCATCGCTTTCTCCGCCCCAGCCCCCACGCGAGCAGCCCCACCCCGAGCAGGACGCCCAGCGAGGGCTCGGGAACGAGATTCGCGACGTAGACGTTCTTGGGCCGTCGCTGAGCTCCGCGTAGAAGGCGAGCTGGTCGCCCGATAGCTGTGCATTCTCACAACTCGGTCTTCGCCCCTTCGCCGCGGACTCCGACCCGCCAGCGTACCGCAGGGCCCGCGAGCCTCGACAGCGTTGTGTCTGACCACGGAATCACGCAGGCTCGCCGCCGCCGTGACGGTCCTGCTCTCTCTCGCGATCGCCCTGCTCCACTCGCTTCGGGCCTGCTTCCGCAGCCAGAGTGAGCAGGCCCTCGTCGAGCGTGCCCGGCCTTCGCCGCGCGCAACCGTCGTCCGCCCCCGAGGACCGGGGCCCGAAGTGCACGCTCCTCGTCTACGTCGACGACGCCACGAGCGGCACGGGATTACGAAACCTTCTATCTCGCGTGCGAACGCTATACAATTCACCTGACTCCCCCAGCAGGTGACGCGAGAGGACAACGGCATGCCTGAGTCTGGCCGCGACGGATCGCCGCTCGAGTCCCCGGCACTCGGGACCTCGCTCTCCGCCCTCGTGAAGCGCTGTGGAGATCGGCTGCGGCCAGCACAGCCGCCCCCGCCGGCGGAGGGCCCCCCGATCGCCGTCACCTTCAGCGGAGGCGGCTTCCGGGCCACCTTCGCGGCGCTGGGAGTCGTGCGGTACCTCGCGGACGTGGGGCTCCTGGGCAACGTCCGGTACGTGTCGTCGGTCTCGGGCGGGTCCGTCGCCAACGGCATGCTGGCGATCGCCTGGCCGAGGCTGCGCGAGCAGGGGTTCTCGGCGCTCGCCGTCGATCGCGCCGTGATCGAGCCGCTCGCCTCGAAGGTCGTCGGCGGCTCGCTGAAGTACAAGCTGCTGCGCAACGTATGGCGGGCCTTCGGGTCGAAGAACCGCACCGACGTGCTCGCCTGGGCCTTCGACGACTGGTTCTACCAGGAGAAGGAGCTCGCGGCGCTCGACCCCGAATGCCGCTGGATCTTCAACGCCGCCAACCTGACGACGGGGGTGCGCTTCGCCTTCGAGCGCGACGTCCTGGGGGATTACGTTACCGGCCTCACTCCGACCCAGGGCACCGGGATCCGGGTCTCGAGGGCAGTGGCGGCGTCGGCCGCAGTGCCGGGCGCCTTCGCGCCGATGGAGCTCAAGGAGCTCCCCTTCCCGTGCGCGCAGCGCGGGACGCCCGCCCTGCTCGACGGCGGCGCCTACGACAACACCGGCCTCGAGGCGATCGACGGCGAGCACTACCGCGACGTCTTCACGATCAGCCTCAACGCGGGGGGCGTGTTCGTCACCGGCGGCTACGGGAAGGTCCCGCTGGTGCGCGAGCTCTCCCGCTCCAACTCGCTGCTCTATCGCCAGAGTACCGCGCTGCGGACCCGTTGGATGGTCGACCGCTTCCAGGCCTGGGAACGCACCCCGGCGGGCCAGGAGCCGCCCCGCTCGGCGCGCCGCGGCGTCCTCTTCGCTCTCGCGTCGACGATCTCATCGGATAGGGCGCCGCAGGAGCACCTCGATTTCGTCGCCGCCCACCCCGAGCACCGGACCCACGGCGGCAAGGATCTGGCCTTCGTCCCGACGGTCTTCGACAAGCTGTCGCGCGGCCTCGTCAATCAATTGATCTACCGCGGCTGGTGGCTCACGGGCGCCACCCTCTCGCGTTGGCACCCCGGCTTCGCGTCGCTACCGTCCGGAGTGGAGCCGCCGCCCGCGGACGGATGAGGCGCGTGTGCGCGAGCGAGCCGTCCGAACGGCGGCGGACCAGCGCGACCAGGCCCCGCGCCGCCGCCGCACGCCGAGCAGCGTCAGGCCGAAGATCAGCAGCGAGCGCGTCGAAGGAGGAGATCCGCATGGTCGTAGTGGTGAAACGAACTCGTCGCCTGTCTCCCCTGATCCTGGCGCTGCTTCTGCTCTCCTCCGCCGCGCATGCCCAGACCCCGAGCATCACGGTGACGGTCTTGGGTGCCGACAACGAGCCCAAGCCGCACGTTGCCGTGGACGTGCTGGGCGCCAAGCGGGTCTACTCCCAGACGGGAGCATCCGGCAGCTTCGAGGTGGAGCTGCCGCCGGGGCGGTACGTTTTCCGGGTCCGGGAGGGGCGCCGGCGCATGGAGTTCCAGAGGCAGGTCTCCGCAGAAGAACAGAATCTCACTCTCACGGTCACGTGGTGAACGCCCCGGGTGACGCCGACCGCTCGCAAGAAGCCAACGCGACGGGCTCGACGCGGGAGGTGGCAGCCGCTCGCTTCGAGTTCGAGAAGCAGGCGGAAGAGAGGAAGACCCAGCTCGAGGAGAAGAAGCTCAAGCAGGCGCGCTTCGACACCTGGGCGAGGTTCGCCGGAACGGTCGCGCTCGGCGTCCTCGTCACCGGCGGCATCCAGTGGTACGGCATCCGCGCGGAAGAAGAGGCGAAGGCCCGAGCCGTGATCGCTGAGGACGCCCGGAATACGCGCGAGCTAGCGGCTGAGGAGGCCCGGAATACGCGCGAGCTAGCGGCTCAGCAGACCCAGAAGACCATCGAGCGACACAAGCAGCAGGCCGAAATGGTGATCCAGCTGACCAATGCGCGCGAGAAGGCCCTGTCGGACCTGCGCGCGCGGATGTTCGACAGCCTGATCCAGCACTACTTCCAGCTGGGCAGCGAGGCCGAGCGGATCGCCATCCTCCAGCTCATCGGGCTGAACTTCCGCGACGCGGTCCAGATCAAGCCGATGTTCGAGCTGCTCGATTGGCAGTTCGCCAATGGCGACCTGCCAATCGAGCAGAAAGGGCCAGCGAGGAAATCGCTCCGGGGCGCCGCCCGATCGATCATTCGCGATCAGCTCAGCCAGATCCGGCAGTCGACGGACGGCGTTGTGTGCCAGCTCGAACTCAACGTGAGCGACACCAAGAAGCCGGAGTGCTTCCCGACCCTGACAGTCGAACTCGTCGAGGTGGAAGAATCGAAGATCCGGGTGCGAACCAACACCATGGGTGGCGCGTTTCTCGAGACGCCGGACGAAGCCCACGAAGGCTGGGACGACTTCACGGTCACCTACTTCGACATGCCGATGGTGGACTACACGGCGGCGACCCGGCAGGCGGATCTGGAGCCGATCCGTTACTCGATCGTCCTGTCCGAGACGGGACAGAAGACGGCCCGGATCGCGGTGGCCGTGCTTCCGCTCAGCGCGGTGAATTCGCAGCACCGCTATGCATTCGACGAACTCCTGCAAGACTACCTCTTCCCGGCGGACGCGGAAGAGTAGGTTGTCGAGCCGCTCGAGCGACGCAACGCGAGCGCGGCCCGGTCTCGTGGAGCGCCTGGAACGGCCCGCGCCCACCGCGGTCGCGTTCCGTTAGGCCGCGCCTACGATCCTCGGATTGCCTTCCTGCGTGTCATCGAGCTTTCGCCAACGGGGGCGGCCACCCGGCGGCACGGCGATGAGGATCGAGCCGGGCCTTCCGCCCTCTCCCGCGGGCCAGTCGGAAAGGCCGTCGGTGGAGAGCACTGCGCTCCCGGTGGTCTCCTTCAGAGCCGCGACGGTGCTGGGGTGCGGGAAGAGGGTCCGCTTGTACGCCGTGGCCTCGCCCTCGTGGAGTGTGTTCTCCATCTGCTTGGTCGAGATCACCGCCAACGACGGCCGCATGCGCTCCAGGACCTCCAGCGGGATGCTGTGCATGCTCCCGTGGTGCGCGAGCTTGAGCACCGAGCAACCCAGCATGTTGATCATCTTCTTCACCAGCGGATCGTTCTCGTCAGTGGCCTCGCGCATCGGGAACTCCTCGTTGATGCGCGCCCAGCTATCGAACTCGGCGTCGCCGCCCAGCACGATGGTGGCCGGCGAAGCGCGACGCAGCAGTTCCGGGTCGCGGCTGCCGCGGTAGCGTGCGGACTGCGTAAGAACCGAGTCTCCCCGGTGGTGCTCGAGCCGCAGCACCACGGAGGCGTTGTTGATGTCTACGCCATAGGTCCCGTAGGTGTTTCGCAGCATCACCGAGGGAGCCAGCGCGGTGACTCGTATCCGGCCGAAGTACCACTCCATGCCCGACGACACGCGCACCAGACGCACCTTCTGGTGGAGCCTCTCGAGGATGCGGATGTAGGTCTGCGAGGAGTGGCGGAAGCCGCTGTCCCAGAACTCCTTCGGACGGAAACGCTCCTCGTCCAGCAGCCTCGGCATGCCGAGGATGTGGTCCGCGTGCGGATGCGTGGCGCACAGGAACTCCAACCGCGGGTGGCCTGCCCGGTTCTCGCGCAGCCCGTCCAGGTAGCTGGCGAGCTTTTCGAAGTCGAAGCAGTCGACGACCCCGTAGCTGCGAAGGCCCTGGGCATCGACCGGCAGCTCGACCACGAGAGTGTCGCCGCGACCGACGTTGAGCACGTGCAGCAGCAGCTCGTCGTCTTCGATGGGACGGGGCGTGCCGTCAGTCACGGGAGCCTCCCGCCACCAGCAGGTCCGAGTAGAGCTTCTTCAGGGTATCCTTCACCAGCGGCAACCGGTCGATGCGCAGCCAGCGTTCCGGCCCGTTTTCGTCCACCTCGAAGCCGCTGGGGGCCTCCGCGGCGCCGAGCACCTGGAAGCGGCCGTGAAGGAATACGCGCCCGGGCTGCAGGTCGGCGGCGACCGGCCCGCCCCCGGGCACGGCCAGCTGCTCGACGAGAGCAGAGGGCCGCCCGGCCACCAGCTCCTCGTCGTCCCAGTGCTCCGGCAGGTCCGTGAACGTCTTCCGGCCCTGTTGGAGCGGCGCCCGGACCAGCGTGACGAGCGCATCGTCGTAACGGTTGTCGACCGTGTAGCGATCCACGGCCGCCCGTCGCCTTTGCATAGGAGCTTCCCTCCGTGGGAGATCTTAGTCGTTGGGGGGCACACCGGGAACGCCTTCGGGTCGCCCACGCCGGCGAGGTGTGGCAGCACGAGTGCCGGGTGTCATTTCGTCACACTCGGACGTGGTTTCGAGGGGTTCCACACGAGCTGCGGCCTCGGTGCACCGAGTCGAATGCCTCGGCGCACCTTCCGGATGGCAGGCTCAGGCCGCGCGTTTCTTGCCAACGGGCCGCCGCTGGCGTTTCCCAGACGTACTGCGGCGCGTGGACGCTCGGGCGACGCGACCGCCGGTTGGTCGCCCCGATGCAGCGGCCAACACGGTCGGCGGGCAAGCGGACGTCTGGGCCCAGGGTGGCGCCTCGAGCTTTGCGGCAGGTGATCAGTCTAGCCCCAGCACCCGCGCCGCGTTCCGATAGAGCCACTTCTCCATCACGTCGGGCTCGATGGGGAGCTTGCGGAACTCCGCCACGAGCTCTCCCGGTGAACGCCCCAGCAGGAACGAGCCCGTCCCGTAGAGCACCTTGTCCTGAATGGTCGTCTGCCCGTAGCGGAGTAGCGGCTCCCAGCCCGCGCCGGGCGCCGTGAAGTAGCGCGGCCGGTGCGCGGCGAGCTCGAGGTAGAGGTTTGGATGCTTCCACGCGGCGAGGCAGGCCTCTAGTACCCACGGGTAGCCCGCGTGGGAGAGGATCAGCACCAGCTCGGGGAAGTCGCAAGCAACGGCATCGAAGTGGCGCGGATGCCCGAGGTCGCTCGGCCGCTCCGTGGTCCAGTTCGCCGACGCGTGGATGCTCAGTGGCACGCCGAGCTCGACGCACTTCTCGTAGAAGGGGTAGTAGTGCCGATCGGTGGCGAGGGCCCCGATCATGAAGGGGCGGAGCGAGAGTCCTCGAAAGCCGCGATCGCGCACCCAGTGCTCGAATTCCCGCACGGCGGCGGCGCCGCGCATGACGTCCGCCCCAGCGAAGGGCACGAAGCGGGTGGGATGGCGCTCCGCGATCGCGGCCACTGCCTCGTTCGTCACGAAGGCGGATCCCGCCGTCGAGGTCTCGTCGAAGCCGGTGATGAGCGCGCGGTCGATGGCGGCCTCGTCGAGAGCCCTCAGGATGGTCTCGTCGTCCTGGACCATCGCGTCGGCCATCTTGCGAAAGGTCTCGGGGTCCGGGTCCTGCTTGAAGAAGACCCGCAGATAGCCGCTCATTGCCTGCGGGAAGTGATCCCGAATGTGCGCAGCGATCTCTCGCGACGGCACGATCGGCGCCCACATGTCGATGACCGGCGTGGCATCGGGCACGCGCCCATCCTAGGCGAAGCCAGGCGAGGCGACGAGTTCTTGAAAGGCACTCTCTTCTCATGGTCCCATTGAACGCCTCGCTGAAGCCTCGGCGGGCTCTTGTTCTTCGTGCCGGATGGGCCGCGTCTCTCGTCGAGAGGTGCACCATCTAGCCGTGACCGGATCCGTCACACGCCCATGCCACGCTCCCCCCTGCACCCCGGTTGGTCCCGAGGAGACCCCGACCTCTCATGGCAGCCCCCCTGGCGCCGGGCCCGGTTCCGGGCCCGGCGTCCGATCCCCTGCTCGAGGCGGAGGCGGCAGAGGCGGAACTCGCCGCCCTGGCGCGCGCGCCGGCGGCGCTGCGCCGCGTGCTGGCCCGCGTGGCGGGTCGCCTGATCGCGACGCGCGCCTGGGAGCGCCTGGGGTTCGCGCGCGCGTCGGACTACGCCCGGGAGCGCGCCGGCGTCTCCGCCCGCGAGCTGCGCGATCTGGCGCGGGTGGACGCGGCGCTGGCCGAGCTGCCCGAGGTCGAGGCCGCCTTCCTCGCGGGCCGGGTCGGCTGGACCCAGGTGCGTGCGCTCTGCCGTGCCGCCCACCCGCCCGCCGCGCTCCCACCCGAGGACGAGCCCCACCGCGTGGGCGTCGTGCTGCGCGTCGCCCCCGAGACCCGCGCCCGCTGGTTCTTCGCACGCCAGCTCGCCAACCGGCTCGCGGGCCACGCGCTCTCGTGGGAGGCGTTCGTCGACGCGCTGACGGGCGAGGTGCTCTCCGGGGTGGACGTCGCGCTGGAGCTTCCGGAGCCGGGGAATGGCGACGGAGGCCCGGCCACCCGCGCGGGGGACGCGGCGGCCTCTCCCCCCGCGCCCGCGCCGCCGTCGCCCGACACCGCGCCGGGCGGCCCGCCGCCGCCACCGCAACCTACCTTCATCGCGGCCCTGGAGGATGGGCTCGGCGACGCCGACGCCTTCGAGCTCGACGCCCGCCTGCGCCGCGCCCTCCGCCTCGAAGCCCAGCACCTGGCCCGCATGGCCCCCCTCCTCTCCCGGGTCGTGTCCCATCGCATCCACCAGAGCCTCGGCTTCCGCAGCGTGGACGCCTGGGCCGAGGCGCGTCTCGGCATGGCCGCGAGCCGCGCCAAGGCGCTCCTGCGCGTGGAGCGCGCCTGCCAGGTCTGCCCGGCGCTGCGGGAGGCCTGGCGCGAGGGCCGCCTCTCCTGGGTCCAGGCCCAGACCTTGATTCCGCTGCTCGTCCTCGACGAGGCCACACCCCGGCGCCGCGCCTGGATCGAGCACGCCACCCACGTCAGCGTGCGACGCCTCGAGGAGGACGTGGAGCGCGCCCTCGCCTCGGCGGAGCTCGACCCGCCGGCGCTCGGAGCCGCCGGACCCGAGGGCCCCTCGGGTGTCCAGAACGGCGCCACACCCAGGGTCCCCAGACAGAAGGTCCGCATCTTCTTCGCCGCCGAGCCGGACGTGGCGCGGCTCTTCCGCGCCACGCTGACCCGGATTCCGCTGGAGGACATGCTCGCCCACGCGCTCCAGGTCTGGGGCGCGTACCAGCCACAAGGGAAGATCCCTCGCGAGCACCGGGTCTTCGCCCGCGACGGCTGGCGCTGCACAGCGCCCGGCTGCTCGTCGTACCGCAACCTGCACGGCCACCACATCGTCTTCCGCTCGGCCGGGGGCCCCGACGGGCTCGACAACCTGACCACCCTATGTGCGTGGCACCACCAGCGCGGGGTGCACGCGGGCCGCATGCGCTGCAGCGGCAGCGCGCCCGGCGGCCTGCGCTTCGAGCTGGGCGTGCGGCCGGGGCACCCCTCGCTCGCGGCCTACGCATCCGGCGACGTGCGCCTCCGCTCCGATTCGTAATCAGCAGCTCGAGTCCGGCGGCCCCGTGATCCCGGGCATCGCCGCGCCATCCACGTCCGCGCACGCCACGCCGTCCACCTGCCACCGAGCCGCGCACCCCGTTTGCCCCCGCATCGTCGAGCATCATGATAGGACGTGTCGCGAGGCCGCCCGGTCCATGCTCGCCGCACAGATCTCGGAAGGGCGGGGAACCCCTACCGCCGCTTCCTCGAGGCGCCGTCAGCCCAGACGCATGACTCCGCGAAGCTCTCGTACCTGCCTGTACCGAGATCAAGCAGTCGATCGACCGCGCCTTCAAGAGAAAGCGGATCGCGCTCGTGGTCGCCCTCGTCCTCGCGGTCGTAGGAATGGTCGTCGCGAGGTTGATCGGGACCGGACCGTCCGCCTAGGAGGCGCACGTCTGGCTACGCCGGACTTTTCCAATCATTTCGGATCCTTACACGCCAGTACGACAGCCGCAAGCCAGGTTGCCAGTGCCTGACCTCCCGATGACGCGCTCGTGACGAGCCCAGATACCGCCCCACACGGCCGCTTCTGCAAAGTACCATCCTCGTAGGCGACAAGGAGAGTCTGCATGGTGAGCTTCGACGAAACCGAGCGGGGTCGGAATCTCAGGCGAGCTATCGAGTCGAAGGATTCCGAGACGGTCGCGGAGGCCGTCGCGCCGATCGTCGAGGACGCCCGACAGCGCAAGCTCGAAGAAGAGCATGTCACGCAAGCACTCAAGCTCCTGAAGAGGGGGCGCCACTTCACCGAGATGGTGCGCATCGCGGACGTCGCCATGGCCACCGACCGGGCGAACCATCTGGCGAGGACCCTCTACGCACAGGCGCTCACGGACACGGGCCTCCTCCATGCCGGCCGACTGGAGATGGAGCGGCTGCTCGCCGATGCCGGGGACAAGCTCGACCCGAAAGTACGCGGCGAAGCGCTGGGCCTGCTGGGTCGCAACAGCAAGCAGCGCTTCGTGAACGCGGATCCGGCCTCGGAGTACCGCAACAAGAACATTCGCGATGCTGTGAGACAGTACGCGACCGCCTACAAGGCGAAGACAGACCCGAACTTCCACGGCGTGAACCTGGTCGCCCTTCTCTGCCGCGCACGCGCCGAAGGCATCGCACTCGGCGCCGACGACCGCGACCCGGAGCCCCTGATCGAAGACATCCTGATGAACGTCCAGGCGACGCCAGAGGCGAATCGCGGCCTCTGGGATCGCGCCACGGAGATCGAGCTGCTGCTGGCCAAGGGCGACAAGGACGCAGCCGTGGCCGCCGCGGAGCGGCTGGTCAAGACCCGGATCGCCGATGCCTTCCATCTGGGCGCGCTCAGCCGACAGCTCGTCGAGGTCTGGCGTCTGGAGCCGACCGACCCGCTGATGCTGGCGATCGACGAGTCCCGCCTGTGCGTCGGTGGCGAGGTGACCGTCGAGCTTCCGAACCTTCAGGACTTCGAGAAGCTATTCGGCAGTGTGCCGATCGGCTACGAGACCTATCGCAGAGGACTCGAGGTGGCCCTCTCGGTGGCGATGATCACGGATCGCAACAACGAGGGGTGGGGTACGGGCTTCGCGATTCCCGGATCCCAGCTTCACGACAAGCTCGGCGACGAGCTGCTGCTCGTCACCAACTCCCACGTGAGCTCGAGCCTCGGGACCGGTCAGCTCATGCCTTCGCAGACCCGTGCCCGCTTCGAGGTGGCGAGGGACGCGTCCGGAACGACCGCCGAGATCGACTTCAGCAAAGACGACGAGCTCTTCACCTCCCCGCCGCACGAATACGACTGCACGATCTTCCGGGTGGGAGACGGTGCGCCCGTCATCGATAAGCCGATCCGGCGCGCGGCCGCGCAGCCGACCGCGGGTCCCGACGCGTACGTATACGTGATCGGCCACCCGATGCGTGGAGGGCTCAGCCTCTCCATCCGCGGCAACGACTTGCTGGCGGTCTCGGCCGAGAAGGCCCGCATGCACTACCGAGCGCCGACACAGCCCGGAAGCTCCGGTAGCCCGGTGTTCTCTCCGAGCTGGGACCTGGTCGGCCTGCACCACGCGGGGAGCCAGAAGATGCCCAGCCTGACGGGGGGCGGCTCGATCCAGGCGAACGAGGGGATCACGATCACGGCGATCCGCGAGGCGTTCATGAAGGCCCGCCCGAATGGTTGACGTCCGGAGCCTACGTACCTGATCGAGGCGGCGCTCGCCGCCGCTGAAGGAGCTCGAGCATGCCGATCGCAATGAAAGACCTCATCGTCCTGCTTCCCGGAATCACCGGGAGCGTCCTGTCCAAGAACGGCAAGGACATCTGGGCTGCCAGCGTGGGCGGCATCTTCAACTTCATCAGGACCCTGGGAGACAGCCTCGAGTCGCTCGCGCTCGCCGAGGACGACCCGAGCCGGGACGAGGCGCCCGACGGCATCGTGGCGACACGCGTGATGCCCGACATCCACCTGATCCCGGGTCTTTGGAGCATCGACGGCTACGGGAAGGTGCGGAACACGATCCTCGAGCGTTTTGCCGTGAAGGAAGGCGAGAACTACATCGAGTTTCCCTACGACTGGAGACGAACGAACGCCGCGTCCGCCAGGCTCCTCAAGAAGACCGTCGAGCCCAAGCTCGAGGCATGGCGGCAGAAGAGCGGGAACCCGGACGCGCGGCTGATCCTGATCGCCCACTCGATGGGCGGCCTCGTGTCGCGCTGGTACCTGGAGATGCTCGACGGCTGGGAGCAGACGCGCAGCCTGATCACCTTCGGCACGCCCTACCGCGGATCGGTAAACGCCGTGGAAAACCTCCACCACGGCATGAACAAGAAGATCGGGCCCTTCAGCCTGGTCGACCTGACGGCGGCCTTGCGCTCGTTCGCCTCGATCTACGAGCTGCTCCCGATCTACCGCTGCGTGGACACCGGCGGCCCCGAACTGCTGCGGGTCGCGGAGGTTTCCAACTTCCCCCACATCGACCAGCAGCGCGCGCAGGCGGCCCTGGCCTTCCACCACCAGATCCGTGACGCGGTCAGCGAGCACGGCGAAGATCCGGCGTACGCCCTGGGCGGCTATCGCGTCCACCCGATCACCGGGATCGAGCAGCCGACGAACCAGTCGGTGCGCTTGCACGGCGATCGGGTGGAGGTCCTGAGGACCTGGAAGGGTAAGGACCTCTCCGGGGACGGCACCGTACCGCGGGTCTCGGCGGTACCGCTCGAGATCACCGACGCCCAGACGGGCATGTTCGCCGGCGAGAAGCACGGGTCGCTGCAAAACGATACAGCGGTGCTGACCCACCTCAGGGGGCTGCTCACCGGGCAGGTGATCGACCTGTCGATCTTCGAGAGCCTCCAGCCCTCACTGATCGGCGTCGAGGTCGACGAGCTGTTCGCCAAGGACGAGCCCATCACGGTCCGCGCAAAGGCAGACGCCGAAGCACCGATCGAGCTGACGGCCCAGGCCGTCCAAGCCGACACGGGCGAGCTCAGCGCGAGCCTTCCCCTCGAGTGCGAGGGGGACGGTCGATACCGTGTCGAGATCCCTCCCCTGTCCGAGGGGATCTATCGGCTGCGGGTCGGCGGCGGCGGGATCGACTCGGTGACTTCGATCCTCTCGGTGCTCGGCTGAGGCTTCTCGGGCAGCGCCTGCCACGCCCTCCGGCCCGATCTGATAGCCTGCGCGGGGAGGGTCGTCATGGCCGAGCCGTTCGAACGTCAGCAGGTCGAGAGCGCTGGTCGTTCAGCACGGTGCCCGCTGGCAGCAGTGCGACGTTCGACGATACGACGGCGGCGACGCCCACCTTCACCGCAGACCTGGGAGGCGACTACGGGATCCAGCTGGTGGTCAACGACGGCCAGGTGGCCAGCGCTGCGGATGGCGTGACGGTGACGGCGAGCGTGTCGCCGATGATCACCTTGACCAGCAGCACCGGCACGTGAATCTAACGTGGAGGGGGGCGACCACGGCCACCGTGGATATCTATCCCAATGGAGGCATCCTCAAGACCACAGGCAGGTCCCCCGAATCCTGATCCACTACGTGAGCGAGCTTCCGAGCCGGTTTCGGTCCGGCAGACAGTACCCTCCGCCCCGGTACTTCGCAGGCGAGTGATTCGCCAAGCTGCGGTGCGCATGCGCTGCACCGGCAACGCGCCCGACGGCCTGCGCTGCGAGCTCGGCGTGCGCCCCGGGCCCCCGTCGCTCGCGGTCTACACATCGGGCGACGTGCGCCTTCGCGGGGCGTGAGTGGCCGTACAGGCGGTAAGTCGAGGGTCGATCAGAGGTACCGGGTTCGGTCTGCCACGATCTTCAAGGGGAGGCCCCGAGCGGCAGCGCCCACACCTCGACGTCCCGGGAGCGTCCGCGGATCCAAGTGCCCGAGCGCATCGTGAAGCGCTCGGCCGGTAGTCCCGCTGCGTGTCGGGTCGGGCTGTCGATGATCATCGCGGCGCCGAGATCCCGCGTCAGGTTCTGGAGTCGCGCCGCCAGGTTGGTAGTGTTGCCGATCGCGGTCCAGATCATGCGGTCGGCTGCGCGGATGTTCCCGACGAAGGCGGGACCGGTGGCGACGCCGACGCCCACGGCCAGGGGCGAGGCGGACCGCTCGGCAGATTCCGGCGCAATCTTGGCGACCTGGCGGATGATCTCCCCCCCGGCCTCTACCGCGGCCTGCTCCTTGTGGGCGAGCTCCCCGGGTGCACCGAAGACCGCCATCATGCCGTCGCCGTTGAACTCGACGACGCTGCCTCCGTGGTGGCGGACGATGGTCGAGACGGTCTCGGTGTAACGGTTCACCGTGGAGAAGATCTCCTCCGAGCGCCGGCCCTCGGAGAAGCTCGTGTAGCCACGGATGTCGACGAACAGGACGGAGACCTCGCGCTCGCCGGAGGTCAGCTCGCTGCCACGCGCGAGCTCGTCGGCGATGGCGCCCGGCACGTAGCGCCGCAGGGATTCCTGCATCTCGCGACCTTCCCGGATCATCTGCTCCTGGTCGAAGCGCAGCAGCTCGTCCGAGACCTTCTCGGCCGCGGCCGCCAGCAGCGAGAGATCGGTCGGCGTGTAGAAATCGCCGGAGCCCTTCGGACCCAGGCAGAGGAACGCGATCAGCGCCTCCCGCTGCTTGATGGGCACCACGACCTCGGCCTCCAGGGTCTCGAGCGCCGCGCGCTCGAAGGGGTCGAGCGGAGAATCCCCGGGCGAGCGCTTGCCTCCCGACAGGGCGAGTGCGCCCCGACGCTCCCGCAGGACTCCGATGAGCGTGCCGTCGGCGTCGAAGGAAGGCGGCACGGCGCGCCCCTCCGAGAAGACCACGGCATAGGCCGCCTCGACCTGGGCATAGATCGCGCACACCTCCGGTCGCATCAGCCGGTAGAGCTCCCCCCCGACGAGCTCGGTCAGGGAGCGCGGGTCGGAGCATCCCGACAGTCTGAAGAGGAGCTCGCCGATGCCGGTCTCCACGCTGTAGCGTTCCGCGAAGAACAACCGGTCGATCTGTGGGCGCAGCCACTGATGGACCGGGATCGCCGCCGCGGCCATGACCGCAGAGAGGGGAAGCTGGCTCGACTCCGTCTCGAGGCCGAGCGCCGCGCTCACGGCGCGGGCGATCGGGGGAATCACCGTGGTGGCGCCGACGAACACGCCTGCGGCGAGCACGCTGTAGGAGGCCGTCGTGCTGATGATCCGGTCGATGTCGAAGAGGCGATACCGGAGGATCGCGATCAGGATGCCGAGGGGCATCAGGAACGCCATGAACACGTTCGCATCGAGGAGGACGTCGAAGCGGGCGAAGCGGACGCCGAAGACCGACTGGACCACCACGTTGAGAAGCACGGGGACGCCGGCCATGTAGGCGCCGAACAGCACCCACTTCACTCGGCGCCGCCCGTGCGGATCTGCGTGGATCGTGTTCCAGGTCAGGATCGCCAGAGAGGTCGCGATGAAGGCCGCATCGCTCAGCAGCACCGCGGCGGGGACGAGCGCGGAGGGGATCGGCCCGCCGAACACGTAGCTCGCCCGCGCGAGCAGGAACAGGGCGGCGACCCAGGCCAGTCCGCGCGGAAGCCGGCGGCTCTCGGCCACCTCTTCCGGGAAGAGGATCATCCAGCGGATCACCAGAAAGATCGCGATGGGGCCGAGGCCATAGAAGACGGCGTAGGCCAGGTAGGTCTGGAGCGGGGGGCCGCCCTCGAAGGGCGTCTCGAAGATCGCGAAGGCGGTGAAGCCCGCGAAGAAGAAGCGGGTGGCGGGCGTGGCCGGTGCCCGCAGCAGCACGATCAGGGCGATGAGCATGTAGGAGATCGAGAAAGGAACGCGCGCCCAGGGAGTCGCCGAGGGGCGCAGCGTCAAGGTCACCTCCCGCCGCTCGCCGCCACGTTCCAACACGAGGGGCGCCTCGCGCGCCGTCCCCGCCACGTCGAAGGCGATCGCGTCGAATCCGAAGTAACCCCCGCCTGCCAGATCGGTGTCACCGATGCGAAGCAGCCGATCGCCGACCTCGAGGCCGGTTCCGCCGCTCTCGCGCTCGAGACGGAAGCCGCCCACGGTCGGATGGCGGTCGCCACTCCAGCTCGGTGCGGCGTAGATAGGAACCTGCACCGAGCCGGTGCGTCGGATCTCCTTCACGTGGAGCGAAAACACCACGAGCCAGAGCGGCAGCAGGGTCACGAGCAACAGCCGGTCGATCGGCTGAAGACGTCTCATCCCGTTTCTCCTGGCTACGGGTCGAGCTTCTTCAGGTAGCCGAGACCGCCGCCCTTCACGCTCATGTCTCCACTCATGGGCGTGATGCTGATGTAGCCGTCCCGGAACGCCCCGAGATCCGTCTTGCTGGACTCGTCGGGAGAGGGCAGGAATCCCACCCCGGCGAAGCACGCGCCGCCGAGCGTCGCGGCGTCCGCGCACGACGGGAACGGCAGCGGGTCCAGAAAGGGCGGGAAGCCCTGGCTGGGATCGAAGAGCGGCAGCTCGATGTCGGAGCCCTCGGCCAGGTCGGTCAACGCGACGCCCTTGATGCCCGCGTAGGGCACCGGGAAGTTGACGTTGAGCATCTTCACCTTGCCGGGGAGGACGTTGTCGCCATTCTTGGCGCGAAGCTCGTCGAGCAGCGAGGCGATGAACATCGCCGCAGGGGGGAACGCCGCGAAGGTGGAGTCGAAGGTGGGATTCTCGCTGACCAGGCGTTCGACGCTGCCCGCGATGGCCGGGAGGCCGGCGAAGACCCCGTGCAGGGCGGCCCCCTCGGTGCCCGATTCGTTGCTGCTCGGCTTGCCGATGTTCTGCCCGAAGTTGAGGCCCGAGACCACCAGATCCGGCGGGTTGTCCGCCATCACGATGTCGAGGCCGGCCTTCACGCAGTCCGCGGGCGTGCCTTCGAGCGACCAGGTCCCACCGCCGCGATGCACCAGGAGCATCAGCCCGTCGGGGATGTCGAAGACATCGGTGTTGATCGAGCCGCCCTTGCCGCTCTGGTCCGTGGCGGGCGCCACGATGGTGACCGTGTGGCCGGCGCCCTCGAGAGCGCTGCGCAGCGCGGTGATGCCGGGCGAGTCGAAGCCGTCGTCGTTGGTGAGAAGGATGTTGAGGCCTTCCGCAGACGCCGCCGTGGCCAGCAGCACCATGCAGAACGCAGCCATGAGCATTCGAAGCGATCGCATATCGAGTCCTACCTCCGAGCGTGATGACGACGCGGCGCGGGCCCGCATGGCCCGGCCGGCGGAGTCGGTTCCCTTCGAGTCGGTTCCCTACAGTAGGCACCCTGCGGAGCGGTCGCGTCAATTCGCATTCGCCCGGTCGCTTCAGCCGTCCAACTGCTTGAAATTGCTTAAAAAAAACAGGGATTGCGGCGCCGCATCAGCGACCGGTCGTGCCATCCGGAGCTGTCATTCGCCACTGTTGCTCATCAGTGAGGGATACCGCCACGGCCGCGGGGTGCTCGTGCATTGCGGACTTCTCGTTGGGACCGTAGGCGATGCGGAGAACCCGCACCCGCTCGTTCTCGAACACGACCTGGTAGTGGTCGGGGTGACCCGGGTAGAAGCGCGTCGAGGTCATGCGGTTCGCCGGCGGGCCGGCGGCCTCGCAGTCGCAGCTGGCCGAAGCCACGCAGGAATGCGTCGCGCCCGGCCAGCCCGTCGCAGCCAGCAAGGCGAAGAGGGCCGCAGACGCGCCCAGCAGCGCCGCGGCCAGCCAGAGTTCCGGTGCGTCCCGAGGTCCCAAACCCGAGAACAGGGTGGCTCACCCGGCAGCGCCTGCCACGCCCTCCGGCCCGATCTGATAGCCTGCGCGGGGAGGGTCGTCATGGCCGAGCCGTTCGAACGTCAGCAGGGCGAGAGCGCCATCCGCAGATTCCTCGGGCGCAGGAGCCGCGCGTCGGCGATCCGCGAGATCGAGGACATGCTGGCGCGGGCCGGGCGCTTGCGCGACGTGTCCCACGAGAGGGTGCGCGAGATCTCGGAAGGACGGGGCATCGACCTCGCCGCCAAGCTCTGCACCCAGCGCAAGAACCTCTACCGCCGCTTCCTCGAGCACTGCCTCCTCGACTGCGAGCTCTCGGAAGAGGAGAGCGAGGAGCTCGAGCACCTGCGCGCGCTGCTCTGCCTTGCCGACGAGGACGCGGGTGAGGTTCACGAGCGGGTGGCGCGCGACGTCTACGGGCGTGCCATCGACCAGGTACTGGAGGACCACCGCCTGGACACCGAGGAGGAGGCCTTCCTGCGGCGGCTGCGCAGTCAGCTCCGCCTCAGCGAGGAAGAGGGCCGCTCGCTCGAACAGAAAGGCGCGGCGCGCGCTCGCCAGCGCTACCTGGAGCGCTCCGCCGCCTACGACAACGTCTGGCTGGCCTCGAAGGGGACGGTCCTCGAGCTGCGCGGCGCCGCCGAAGGCGGGGTCGAGCAGGCGGTGAAGGCGGCGCTCGGTGAAGCGGCCCAGGCGCTTCCCGACCTGCAGTGGGCGGAGCTCACCGAGATCCGTCTCGCCGTTGGCGCGGGCGGCGTCCGAGAATGGCACGTGCGGCTGAAGGCGGGCCTCGGACCCGACGACGGTTCCGCCGCAACCGCTTGACGCCCCCGGTGACCCGCGACTCGCCGCGACCTCGCTGGATGGGCGCGCTGGCCCTCTTCTGCCTCGCAACGGTTCTGTTTCTCGTCCCCCGAGATCTCTTCTTCGCAGAAACCCGGGACGTGGAGGTCTGGCTCGGATTCGAGCTTCGAGGAACGCCAGCTCTGGTTACAGCCCCGGTCCATTGGGCCATCTTTCTTGTCGGCGCCTGGGGCTTCTGGTTTCAGCGTCCCTGGATCCTTCCCTGCGCTGCCGGCTATGTGTTCTATATCGCGCTCAGCCATCTGATCTGGAGTGAGGTCAGCCCCAATGGGTACGGCTGGCCCGCAGGCCTTGCGCTCGCTCTGGCGATTTCCGTGCCAGGCCTGCTGCTCCTGCGCGCTCGCCGTCTGACGAAGCGCGAGCTGGCGGCGGAGTAGGCTCCTGCCGAGCGCACCCAACCTGCTGAGCGCCTTCCGCGTGGGGTGTGTCCCGGTGCTCCTGGCGCTCGCGTGGAACGGCGCCACGGGCGCCTTCCTGGTGCTCTTCGGTCTCGGGCTCCTGTCCGACGTGTTGGATGGCATGCTCGCCCGGCGGCTCGGCCAGGAATCGGAGTTCGGGGCCCGGCTCGACCAATGGGCCGACTTCGCCCTCTGGGTCTCCTTTCCGCTCGGCGCCTGGTGGCTCTGGCCCGAGATCGTTCGCCGCGAGGCACCCTACGTGATCCTCGCCATTGCTTGCCTGCTACTGCCGACCGCGATCGCAGTTGCCAAGTACCGGGCGGTTCCCGGCTATCACACGTGGTCGGCCAAGCTGGACTCGGTACTGATGGGGATCGGCGTGCCCCTGCTGTTGATCTTCGACTTCGCCTGGCCGTTTCGTCTCGCAGCGCTCTTCCTGCTGCTGTGTGCGGTCGACGAGCTGGTCATCACGGTTCTCCTGCCAGAGTGCCGCCACGACGTGTCGTCGGCCTTTCACGCTGCGCGGCTCCGCCGACGCATGGCCTCGGAGCGTTCCGGTGCGTCGCCCGACGCTTGACCTCGGCAGCTACCCCACTTCGCGGCCTCTTGGGGCTGGGGCTCAAGCAGACGCCCCGTGCGGTCGATACGCACTCGTGATCTTCGAGAAGCAGCCCGACCTGGTGCTGCCCTCGCTGATCTCGGTCAACGTCGTAACGCCCGGCACGCACACCTCGTCGCCGGGCGTCTCCTCCATCGCCGCCGGCACCCGGGTCGCCGTCTACTTCGTGCACATGGACATCATCGACGTGGCGGACGGTGGGAGCGGCACCCCCATCAACCTCTCAGGCTCGGTCACCTTCGACTCTGCAATCCTCGGGATCATCGGAACCCAGGGTGAGCTCGACGCCTCGGACCCGACCCTGGGCGTCGCCACCACGAGCTATCCCACCGGCGTGAACGCCCGCGGCTACTGGGAGAACTCCGACTCGTTGACCCTGAGCGCCGACCGCCGCACGCTCACCTTCAACAACATGCGCGTCGCCAACAACTTCAGCGACCAGCTCCGTCTGATCCTGGCCTCGGAGCCGCCGATGGCCGCGCTGCTCGGGCTGGCCGCTCTGGCGCTCGGGGTGCGCGCGCGTGGGCGGCGGGACCAGCCCCGGTCAGGGCGCGGCTAGCCGTGTCAGGCGCCGGCGCCAGCGGGAGGGCCCGGGCGGCGATCCGCCCAGGGCTGCGCGCGCTCGAGCTGCGCCGCCACGCGAAGGAGCAGGTCCTCGCGCCCTGAGTCGGCCACCAGCTGGACCCCGACCGGCAGGCCCTCTGGAGTCCAGTGGAGCGGTAGCGAGATCGCGGGCTGGCCGGTCAGATTGAAGGGCTGCGTGAAGGCCACCTGCGCGGCGACGCGCAGGACGGTCGCCAGCGGCTCTCCGGGCGGCGGCTCCATCTCGCGCAGCGTGGGCGGCAGCACGCCGACGGTGGGCGTCAACAGGAGGTCGTGGCCTTCGTGCCACCAGCGGACCACGCGGGCCACCCACTCCTGCTCCCACTCCAGAGCCTCGAGGTACTGCTCCGCGCTGACCATCGGATAGGCGGGGGCCCGCATCGCCCAGGTGAAGGGCTCGACGTCCTCCTCTGCGAAGGGCCGACCGAGCGTGTTGTTCCCGTGGATCGCCAGACCCGCGCGCAGCTCGCCGATCGCGATGGGCATGGTGCGCGGGCCGCGCTCCGCGTCGAGCAGCGCGTCCGGCCAGGCGGGCTCGACCGCGTGGCCCAGTGCCTCCAGCGCCCGCGCAGCGTCCTCGGTCGCGGCGACGCACTCCGGGTGGAGCTCGTCGAGCATGCCGATGGGCCTCGTGAGCAGACCGATCCGCAGCCGGCCGGGATCCGCGCCCACCTCCTCGCGATACGATCGGGCGGAAGCCGGCGCAAGATACGGGGCGCCGGGCTCGGCTCCATGGACCGCCTCCAGCGCAGCGGCTGCATCCCGCACGCTCCTGCACACGACCAGATCAGCCACCATGCGGGCGTCGATCCGAGCCGGGACCGGAACCCGTCCGCGTGTCGGCTTGAGCCCCACGAGCCCGCAGTAGGAGGCGGGGATGCGGATCGACCCGCCGCCGTCGTTGGCGTGGGCCATGGGCACGAGCCCTGCGGCCACCGCCGCGGCGGAGCCTCCCGATGAGCCACCCGGCGTGCGCTCCAGGTCCCACGGGTTGCGGGTCGCTCCGAAGGCCAGGGGCTGCGTCGTGCAGGTCCAGCCGAACTCGGGCGTGTTGGTCTTTCCCAGGGTGACGAGTCCCGCCGCCCGGAAGCGGGCGCCGAGCGCCGAGTCGCGGCGCGATCGGAAGCCCGCGTCACACAGGGTGCGATTGCCCTGGAAGCAGGGCTGCCCGGCCTGCTCGATCCCCAGATCCTTGAGCAGGAATGGCACTCCTCGCAGGGGTCCACCCGGCAGCTCGGCCGACGCGGCCGCCTCTCGCGCCTCCTCGAAGAGCATCGTGATCACCGCATTGAGGGCGGGGTTCAGCTTCTCGATGCGGGCGATCGCGGCCTCGACCAGCTCGCGGGGGCTCGCCTCGCCCCGCCGAACCAGCTCGGCCTGAGCACAGGCGTCGAGGTATCGAGAGCCCGCATCCATTCGCAGCTCCTCCGGCCTCCGGTCTCAGCCTCCGCCGAGCGAATCCGCGAAGGCGTCGAGATCGCGAAGCGCAGCACGGAACTCGTCGCCCGTCGCGTCGCCGCGGTCGTGCAGCTCCGCCAGACTGCACAGCGCGCGAAGCTCGTCCTCAGCCACGGCCTCGGCAAGTACGCGCTGCGCGTCGCCCGGCGTCAATTCGCTGACCTCCTGGCCCTCGAGCTCTCCTTCGGAGCACGCTTCCAGCAAGGCGGTGCACGCCTCATCGAGCAGCTCTCCATTCCAGCCACGGGCGTGCAGCAGCATCAGTCTTTCTTGCCAGGTCCCTGCCATCGCGCGTCCCTCCGCATCGCTCCCGTGGCGCCGGAGAAGTGTTCCGCGTTGCGCGCCGCCCAACAAGGCCCGGCGGCCGGCTCCGGCCATGGTACCGTTGGCATCCAACCGAGGCGTCCCATGGCATCAGACGACAAGACAGCCTTCGGAAGGGTCAACTACTTCACGGGGCAGCTCCTCAGTCCTGCCGACTTCATTGCGGAGCAGAAGT
Organism: uncultured delta proteobacterium; assembly: GCA_947259215.1. Classification (GTDB taxonomy): domain Bacteria; phylum Myxococcota_A; class UBA9160; order UBA9160; family JAFDET01; genus CAMYLJ01. Next base: position 5,214 of record CAMYLJ010000046.1, on the reverse strand, counting down.
ACTTCGTCGGGAAGGCTCGGCTTCGCAATCGATGCCTCGTGGGATGTCGAATCGCCTGCGGCTTGGAGGTTCGTATCTCTGGTCGCACGCTCAGGGTCGAGGCGGGTCTGGCGATCGACTGCTGCGGGCGCGACGTTTTCGTACCCTCCGCGCAGGAAATCGAGCTTCCGGAGGAGGACCAGGCGGCATTCGTGTGCCTCCACTATCGAGAACAGCAGGCGAATCCGGTGCCCACCCCGACCCCGGGCCCAGAGGGCGGTGCAATGAATTTCACCCGAACGATGGAATCCTACGAGCTGCTCTACGAATCGCAGAATCCGATGCGAGGGCACCGGTGCTTCAGGAAGTTCAGGAAGGCCTGGGCTCCCTGCGGTGCTGATCACCCGATGCCCTTGGCTCGGCTCGTGATTCGCAAGGGAGGTCCGGCGATTCGCCGGGTGCGCCGCAACCGGCTGCCCCTCTTCCGCGGATGACTACGCGCGACGCCGCCGCAGCAGGGCGAGCGCGCCGAGGCGGTGCCCGGAAGACGAGAGTGTCGGTCGAGGGACTTCGGGAAGCAAGCTCCAAGCTTTTCGTTGCGGATCAGCGACTTGGCGCCTGGGTGGCCGCTGTCGGCGGGCTCTGGAAAGCTCGCGGGCCATGACCCACCTGCGGGGCCAGCGGATCTGGGTGACGGGCGCCGGGGGCTTCGTGGGAGCCCACCTCCTGCCACGCCTGGCCGACGCCGGCGCCCGGGTGACCCCCACCGATACGGACCTGGACGTGTCGGACACCGCCGCCGTGGCCACGGCCGTGCGCCGACTCCGGCCCGACGCAATCGTCCACCTGGCCGCACGCAGCTCGGTGGCCGCCTCCCTGGAGGACGCGCGCGGGGTCTACGCGGTGAACTTCGTGGGCGCGCGCGCCGTGCTGGCCGCGGCCGAGGCCCACGCCCCGAAGGCGCGGGTGCTGCTCGTGGGAAGCGGTGAGGTCTACGGCACCGCCGCCGTGGACGCCCCGCCCTTCGACGAGTCCGCGCCGCTCCGTCCCCGCTCGCCCTACGCCTGGACGAAGGCCTGCGCGGATCTCCTCGGCGCCAGCTACGCGGCCCGCGGCCTCGACGTGGTGCGCGTCCGGCCCTTCAACCACACGGGGCCCGGGCAGTCCGACGCCTTCGTGGCCGCGAGCTTCGCACGCCAGCTGGCGGAGATGGAGGCCGGGCGGCGGGAGCCGGTGCTGCGCGTCGGGAACCTGGAGAGCGTGCGGGACTTCCTGGACGTGGAGGACGTGGTGGAGGCGTACCTGGCGCTGCTCGATCCGGCCGTTCCGGCGGGCGTGTACAACGTGGCGAGCGGGCGGGAGTGCCGCGTGCAGGAGGTGCTGGACCTGCTCCTGGAGCACGTGTCCGTCCGGCCTCGCGTGCAGGTCGATCCGGCGCGGTATCGGCCGACGGACCGGGCTTTGGGGAATGCGGGGCGGCTCCGGGACGCGAGCGGTTGGACGCCGACGCGGCCGCTTGGGACGACGCTACGCGCCCTCCTGGACGGCTGCCGGCGCTTCACAGCTCCTGGCGGCTCGGGCTTCTCCGGAGCTGGTGGGCCGTGAGGGTGCTGCCGTCCGCGCTCCAGCCGGGCGGGGCGAAGATGGCGCCGAGGGCCTCGCCCAGGCTGCCGGCGCCGGCGACCTCGCGGCCCAGCGCGCGCCACTCGTGGAACGCGATCCGCAGCGGGTGGAAGGTGTGGATGTTGCTGGTGAGGCCGTAGTCCACCGGCTCGTCCTCCACCTCGAAGGTGCCGAACAGCCGATCCCAGACGATCAGGATGCCGCCGTGGTTGCGGTCCAGGTACTGGACGTTGCGCCCGTGGTGGACGCGGTGGTGCGAGGGTGTGTTGAAGAGCCACTCGAAGGGGCCGAGCTTCCCGATCAGCTCCGTGTGGAGCCAGAACTGGTAGACCAGGCTCACCGCCATCGCGGTGAAGATCATGACGGGCGGGATGCCCAGCAGCGCGAGCGGCGCCCAGAAGACCGGGCCCGTGAAGGGCGTCGTCCACGACTGGCGCAGGGCCGTCGAGAGGTTGTAGTAGCGGCTCGAATGGTGGTTCTCGTGAGCCGCCCACAGGAAGCGCACCTCGTGCGAGGCGCGGTGGAACCAGTAGTAGCAGAAGTCGTCGCCCAGGAAGGCCAGCACCCACACCCACCAGGCGCTCCCGAGCTCGAAGACGCGCAGCTGATACAGCGCCGTGTAGGCCGCGAGCACGACGATCTTGGTGCCGAGGCTGATCACCACGTTGCCGAGTCCCATCGTCACGCTGGCCACGGCGTCGCGCGGCTCGTAGCCGCGGATGGCGCGACCGTCCGGCGCGCGCCGTGCCCGGGTCGCGACCGCCTCGAGCGCGAGCAGCACGACGAAGAACGGGAACACGTAGTAGATGAAGCTGGCCATGCGAGCTCCTACGGCTGCGCAGCGGCGAGTTCGCGGCGGGCGTACGCCACGAGCTGCTCGAGACGGCGGGCCTCGGAAGCGGGATCGGGAAGCACCAGCGCGCCGACCGCCGCGCCCTGCAGCGCATCGACCACCATGTCCACCACGGGAAGGAAGCTCTCCGCGCCGGCCGCCTCGGGGAACAGAGCGCGCGCCTCGCGATGCAGGTTCTCGCGATGGCGGGCCAGCACCGGGGCGAGCGCGGCGTGGAGCTCCGCGTCGGTGCGTGCCGCCGCGTAGAGCTCGAAGGCGACCTCGAGCCGCGGCTGGCGGAAGATCGCGGCCAACGCCTGCACGGCGGACGCGACGCGGTCCTGCTCCTGCGCGATCGCGGCGAAGCCCCGCCGGAAGTCGTCCACGAGCTGGCCGAACAGGTGCTCGGTCGTGGCCGCGAGCAGCGCCGCCTTGCTGGCGAAGTGCTTGAAGAGCGCGCCCTGGGACATCCCGGCGCGCCGGCACACCTCCGTGGTGCTGGTGCGCGCCAGTCCCCGCGCGAGGAGCGTCGCGACCGCGGCGTCGAGCAGCCGACGGCGCGTCGCGACGCTGCGGGCCTGCTGGGGGAGACGGAGCGGCTGGGCCATGCGGGGCATGCTACGGCATCCATAAGAAAGTGACAAGTCACTTTCTTATGGATGCAAGTCCCTGAAATCAATACGCATCTGGAGGAGCGGCTGCCGCGCTAGCGCCCGATCCGCCGGACGCGCATCACCGTCGGATCCGGCGCCTCGGGCTTCTCCGCGCCGTCGAGGATCTCGCCCAGCTCGTGGTCGCTGCGGTCTTCGGCGCTGCGGGCGTCGCGGAGTTCCTGCTCGCGCTTCTCCCGCTCCTCCGGCGAGAGCGTCAGGATCGCCAGCGGGTCCATCCGGCGCCAGAGCGGCAGGTAGGAGAGCGCCAGGGCGAGGAGCGACTCGCTGCGCAGGAGCGCCGCCAGCAGGCCCGAGGAAGCGATCATGGCCAGGCCCTCGGCGGCGGCCACCAGCAGCTCCTGGCGCTCGGCCTCGCGCTCGGCATCGTCGGTCATCTCGCGGCGCATGTTGTCCAGCGCCTGCCAGAAGAGCGGGGATCCGGCGGTGCGGGCCGCACCCGAGGCGTCGCTGGAGTCCGACTGGCCCTCGCTGTCTCGGCGTTCCTCCTCCAGCACCGACAGGTTCAGGCTGGCCAGGACCTCGCTGCTCCCCGCGGCAGCGACACGACGCGCGTCGCCGGCGTCGTGGGGAGTCAGCCGGATGGAGCCGATGCGGGGATCCGCCTCGGGCTCGGGCGGCGTTGCGCTCGGGTCCGTCTCGGCCGCGGCCGCTTCCTCGGGCGCCGGGTCGTCTGCCGGGTCCGGAGTCGCGGGTCCGGGCCCGGGGTCCTCGACGGCATGCTCGATCTCGCCGTTCGGCAGGTCGGGCGGCTCCGGTTCCGGATGCGGGTTGGGGTTCGGGTCACCGCTCGGCTCGCCCGCCGGCGGGTCGCTCGGCGGCGTCAGGATGAACGAGACGCTGGCCGTGCCGCTGTCGTTCAGCGAGCCGTCGAACACCATGACGTCGTAGCTCGGGGCCTGAGCGCTGCCGTCGTGGACGAACTGCACCTGGCTCGCGGAGACGTCGCCCTGCGTGAAGCTCGAGACCGGGGTACCGGGGGCGGCCATCATCTCGAACTGGCCGCCCTGCACGTTCGACACGCTGAAGGTCAGCGTCGCCGGGTCGGTATCGACGTCCCCGGCCTGGAGCGCCGACGACGTGAGGACCGCGCTCCCGCCCTGGCTGATGCTGAGCGAGTTGGCCACCAGGGTCGGGGCGTCGTTCACGGGCGTGACGGCGATGGCCACGGTCACCGGGGTCGACGCTGCGCCGCTCGGGTCGCGGGCCTCGTAGCTGAAGCTGTCGGCGCCCGTGAAGTCCGCGTCCGGGGCGTAGGTGAAGGAGCCATCGGCGTTCGCGACCAGGGCGCCGTTGGCCGGGCCGCTGATCAGCGCCGCGGTCACGGCGTCGCCGTCCACATCGCCGTCGTTGGTCAGCACACCCGGGGCGGCGATCGTGAGCGGCGTGTCCTCGGCCGTGGTGTAACTCTCGCCCACCGCGGTCGGGGCGTCGTTCACCGGGGTGACGTCGATGATGACCGTGACCGGGACGGAGCCCGCCAGGCTCGGGTCCCGCGCCTCGTAGGTGAAGGAGTCCGTCCCGTTGAAGTCAGCGTCCGGGGTATAGGTGAAGGACCCGTCGGCGTTCAGCACCAGGCTGCCGTCGGTCGGACCGGCGACCAGGATCGCGGAGAGCGCGTCGCCGTCCACGTCGCCGTCGTTCGTGAGGACGCCCGAGGCCGCGATCGTGAGCGGCGTGTCCTCCGCCGTCGTGTAGCTCTCCCCCACCGCCGTCGGAGCGTCGTTGACCGGGGTCACGTCGATCGTCACCGTCACCGGCCCGGAGCCCGCCAGGCTCGGGTCCCGGGCCTCGTAGGTGAAGCTGTCCGTCCCGTGGAAGTCCGCATCCGGCGTGTAGGTGAACGAGCCATCGGCGTTCAGGACGAGCGTGCCGTCCGTCGGGCCGGTGAGCAGGATCGCGCTCAGGGCGTCCCCATCCACATCGCCGTCGTTGGTCAGGACGCCCGGCCCCGCGACGGTCAGCGGAGTGTCCTCGGCCGTCGTGTAGCTCTCTCCCACCGCGGTCGGCGCATCGTTCACCGGGTCGACCGTGATGGTCACGGTCGCCGCGGCCGAGCCCACCGTCCCGTCGTTCGCCACGTAGGTGAAGCTGTCGGTCCCGTGGAAG
>CAMYLJ010000045.1 GCA_947259215.1 uncultured delta proteobacterium | reverse complement strand
GAAGGACCTGCTGCCCGTGCTGGAGCAGGTGGCCCGCCAGGGCAAGCCGCTGCTGATCGTGGCCGAGGACATCGAGGGCGAGGCGCTGGCCACCCTGGTGGTCAACAAGATCCGCGGCACGCTCAACGTGGCGGCGGTGAAGGCCCCGGGCTTCGGCGATCGCCGCAAGGCGATGCTCCAGGACATGGCCGTCCTGACCGGCGGCCAGGTCATCGCCGAGGAGCTCGGCCTAAAGCTCGAGAACGTGACCCTGAAGGATCTGGGCAAGTCCAAGAAGCTGGTGATCGACAAGGACAACACCACCATCGTGGACGGCGCAGGCGCCAAGAAGGACATCGAGGGCCGCTGCAACGAGATCCGCAAGCAGGTGGAGGAGACGACCTCGGACTACGACCGGGAGAAGCTCCAGGAGCGCCTGGCGAAGCTCGTCGGCGGCGTGGCCGTAGTCAAGGTCGGCGCGGCCACCGAGACCGAGCTGAAGGAGCGCAAGGCCCGCGTCGAGGACGCCCTGCACGCCACGCGGGCGGCCGTCGAGGAGGGCATCGTCGCCGGCGGCGGCGTGGCCCTGCTGCGGGCCCAGGGCGCGCTCGATGCGCTCAAGCTCGACGAGGAGCAGGCGGCGGGCGCCAACATCGTGCGCCGCGCCATCGAGTCCCCGATGCGCCTGATCGCGAGCAACGCGGGGGTCGAGGGCTCGATCGTGGTGGACAAGGTCAAGCACGGCAAGGCGGCCTTCGGCTTCAACGCGCAGAGCGAGGAGTACGAGGACCTGCTCAAGGCCGGCGTGATCGACCCCACCAAGGTCGTGCGCACCGCGCTCCAGAATGCGGCCAGCGTGGCCTCCCTGCTGCTCACCACCGAGGCCATGGTGGCGGAGAAGCCGGACGAGAAGGGCGACGCCGGCATGGGCGGTGGAGGAATGCCGCCCGGAGGCATGCCCGGCATGATGTAGGCCTGATCCAGGCCGGATCCAGAAGCCCCGGGGCCCGCGCCCCGGGGCTTCGTGGTTGGGGACGCCCCCCCGGGACTCAAGCTGCGCCCCCGGCGGGTCGAAACGCTACCCGGATCCGCAGATTCGTGGGGGAGTTGCGCCGTGGCGAAGTCCGCCGAACGCGACGATCGGGAGGCGATGCGGCGGCTGCTCGAGCGCCTGGACCTGGACTGCCGTGAGGCGCCGGGCGGTCGCGCCTGGGTGGTGCGCCTGGCCATCGGGCCGCAACCCTTCGCCGCGGAGGGCGAGAGCCTGCACGCGGACCGGGTCCTGTTCGCGACCGTCGGCAAGAGCCACATCAAGTGCCTGGCGCCGCGGCCCCTCTTCTACCTGCCGCTGATCTCGATCGCCGGCTGCGGCACGGCCGCGGCGGTGGAGGTGCGCATCCGCGAGGCGTGGCGCGCGAGGCAGCAGGAGCTGGAGGAGCTGCGCCGCTGGGTCGAGAAGCTGGGCGGCTCACCCGAGCGCCCGGGCGACGTGCCGGTGCTGGAGCTCAGCTTCGGGCTGGAGGATCCCGAGGCGCGCGCCCGCTTCCCGCAGCGTGGCGTCGCGGTGCTCCCGGGGCGCGGCCCGCTCTCGGGGCTGCGCCTGCGGCGGGCCGAGGATCGGGTCTTCCAGCCCGACCGCGACATCGAGTCGCGCCTCGACCTCGACCTGGCGATGACCACGCGGATCGAAACACTGGTGCGGCTGGAGCAGCGCCTCGAACGCGATGCCCGCATCCACGCCGCGCCGGTGGAGGCGCCCCGGGTGCTGCCAACCCGGGCGCGCAGCCACCGGGTCCTGCTGGTGGGGCCCCAGCTCCGGAACGCCAACGGACTGGGCCAGCTGCTGCGGGTGCGGGGGTACGACGTGACGAGCGTGCTCACCTCGAGCGAGGCGCTCGACGCCTTCCTCCACTCCTCCTTCGACCTGGTGCTCACGGACAGCAACCTGGGCCGCTACGAGGGCATCGAGCTCATCATGAGCCTGCGCGGGCTGAACGGCGTGGAGGAGATCCCGCTGGTGCTGGTGGACGACCGCCATCGCGACGAGCGCAAGCAGACCGCGCGCCGGCTCGGTGCCGCCGGCTACCTGACCCATCCAATCGACGTACAGCGCATCCAGCCGGGGCTGGCGCGGCTGGTCGAGAGTCCGCGGCGCCGGCGCTTCCGCCGCTACCCCGAGCGCCTGTCGGTGCGCGCCGGCAACGCCGACCCCGAGCTGACCTGCCAGATCGGGCGCGGCGGCATGCTGCTCCTGACCGAGCGCGGACTCACGAGCCAAACCGTCGAACGCTACGAGCTGGCGCTCCCGGGCGACGACCCGGTCGCCGTGGACGGCGAGGTGGTGTACCGCATGCGCGGATCCTCACTGCGGAGGCCCGCCGCGGGGATCCGCTTCCACAGCTTCTCGGAAGGCGACGAGGAGCGCCTGATCGCCTACCTGCGCTCCATCGAGCCGGGGGCCGTGCGCTAGGGCGAGCCCAGCTTGGCGCGAGCTTTGTCGATGTCCGCGTCCATCACGGTCTTTCGCCGGTCCGACTCCGCCGACGCCTGCGCCTCGCGTGCCAGCCGGGCGATGTAGTCCTCGGCGGCCGCGACCGCCTTGTCGATGGCCGACCCGGAAACCCGGAGTCCGCCCCCGTGCTTGGCCAGAAGCCGCTTGACGACTGCGTTGGGAAGCTCGCCCATTCGGTATCCCCCTGGGCCGGATCCTACGAGGGCTGCCGCCGGCTTGTCAATCGGACACTCGGGCAGCCCGGGCAGCGGCCTCGGCGGCGCGAACCACGTCTCGCAGGGGAACCCCGGCCCGGCGGGCGGCCCGCTTGCAGTCGTCGTACTCGGCGGACACCTCGAGGCGCCCCGAGCCGTGGCGGGCCCACTTCACCCGGATCCGACCGTAGGGCGTCGTCACCCGGGCCGACTCCCGGGCCAGGACCCGCCGCTCCCACTCCGAGGCCCGCACCCCGAGGGCCGTCGACTCCGCGAACAGGATTCCAGCCAGCGCCTCGCGATCGGACGGCCGGCCCAGCACCCGGACCAGGAAGCCCGGGCGGTTCTTCTTCATCTGGACGTGCTGGATCGAGACGTCCAGGGCCCCGGCCTCGAGCAGGCGCTCCATCAGGTAGTCGAAGTGCTCCGGCGCCAGGTCGTCGAGGTTCGTCTCCAGCGCCACCACCCGGTCCCAGCCGGCGCCGCCGGCCTCGCCCAGTACCGCCCGCAGCACGTTGGGCATGGGTCCCGGGCGATCGTCGCCCGCCCCGTAGCCGATGCCGGTGACGCGCAGCGCGGGCAGCGGCCGGAAGTGGTCGACCACCACCCGCAGTATGGCCGCGCCGGTGGGAGTCACGGTCTCCCACGCCACGTGGGCTGGCACGGTGGGCATGCCGCGCAGCAGCTCCAGGGTGGCGGGCGCAGGCAGCGGCAGGCGTCCGTGGTCGGTCTCCACCTCGCCGTGTCCGAGGGCGACCGGCGAACAGCTGACCGAGTCGATCCCGAGCAGCGACAGACCCGCCGCCGCGGCCGTCACGTCCACGATGGCGTCCACCGCCCCGACCTCGTGGAAGTGCACCTTCTCCAGGGCGATCCCGTGCACCCTGGCCTCCGCGCGCCCCAACGCCTCGAAGATGGCGAGGGCGCGCTCGCGGATGCCGGCGTCGAGCCGCGCACGCTGGAGCACGCGCACGATGTCGCGGTAGTGGCGGCCGTGGGAGTGCCGACCCCGCTTCGCGCGCGCCCCGGGGACCTCCACCCGCACGTAGCGGGCGGCCAGCGCACCGCGCCGCACCCGGGAGACGCGGAGCGCGAACTCGAGGCCGAGGCCAGCGAGCTCCGCTTCCAGCGCCTTGCGTGACAGGCCGGCGTCGAGGAGCGCTCCCATGAACATGTTGCCGGCGATTCCCGAAAAGGGTTCGAGGTGGAGGGCGCTTCCTAGTTTGGCGGGCGCCCGCTTCGCTCGCCTGTGGCTCGCTGCGCGCGACGCCTTCGGCGTCGCTTGCTTGGCGGGCGCCCGCTTCGCTCGCCTGTGGCTCGCTGCGCGCGCGGCCTTCGGCCGCGCTTGCGCGCGTTCGCCTCCGGAGGCCGCTCCGGCTTCGGAGGCTCTGCTTCGGGCGCCGGCTCTGGAGGCTTTGCCCTTGGAGCGGGAGCGGGTGGACCTCGCTTTGGCCCGAGAGGCGCTGGTCTTCGCCTTGGAGCGGGAGGTCCTGGCCTTCCGCCTGGGGCGGGCGCCCTCAGAGCCGGTTGATGAGCGTCGCGACATAGGCGGCACCGAAGCCGTTGTCGATGTTGACGACGGTGACGTTGGAGGCGCAGCTGGTGAGCATGCCGAGGAGCGCGGCCACGCCACCGAAGGAGGCGCCGTAGCCGACGCTGGTCGGGACGGCGATCACCGGCTTGTCCACCAGTCCGCCCACCACCGAGGGCAGCGCACCTTCCATGCCGGCCACCACGATCAGGACCCGCGCCTCGCGCAACACCTCGCTCGAGGCGAGGAGCCGGTGGAGGCCCGCCACACCGACGTCGGCCAGACGCTCGACCTTGTTGCCCAGCCGCTGCGCCACGCCCGCAGCTTCGGCCGCCACCGGCAGGTCCGAGGTGCCGGCCGAGACGATGGCGACGGTGCCCTTGCCCAGCACCGCAGGCTCCTGGGGGCCGTACCACAGGAGCCGCGCCAGCGGGTCGTAGTCGCCTCCGGGCAGCGTGGCGAGCACCTCCGCCGCCGTCGCCGCCTCGACCCGCGTGGCCAGGACCGGCTGGCCCGCGGACTGGAGCGCCGTCGCGGCCTCGACGAGCTGCTCCGCGGTCTTGCCCGCGCCGAAGATCACCTCCGGCAGCCCGGTGCGGATGGCGCGGTGCGTGTCGATGCGCGCGCTGGGCGTGTCGACGAAGGGCATCCGGGCCAGCGCCTCCACGGCGCCGTCGGGATCCAGCTCGCCCGCACGCACCTGCTCCAGAAGCCGGCGCAACCGCTCGCGTTCCATGGCACCTAGGGGTAGCGCAGGCTGGCGTCGCCCGGGACCAGCACCAGATAGCCCTCCAGCTCGCGCGCGTCGTCGTAGAGCGAGCTGGCCACCACCACGGCCGTCGCGCCCCCCACGTCGTCGACCCAGATGTCCAGGTCGTGAGGCTCCGTCAGCAGGGGCACCGTGGGCAGCACACAGGCGTGGAGCGTGTCCGCGATCGCGGAGGCGTAGTGCGAGACCAGGATGTTGCCCGCCTCGCGGACCGCGGACTCGACGGCCGTGTCGCCCCCGTAGGCGTCGGCACCCATCACCTCGCTGACCAGCACCTCCAGGGAGCTGCGGGAGAAGACCACGGCCATGTCGCCGACGAAGCCGCCTTCCAGGCCGAAGCAGATGGCGGATCCACCGCTCGCGCCGCACGCCGCCTCGGGCGCGGCACCCGCGACGTCCACGCTGGGAACGTCCATGTGGATCGTGCGGCGCACGAGCTGGGCGAGCGCCGTCGCGGCGTGGCCCGCCCCGATGTTGGCGAGCTCGCGCATCCGGTCGAGAGCCGTCGGCAGCGACACGCCGGGTCCGGCGCTCACGCCAGCTGCCCCACGTCGAGCAGGAAGACCGGGCTTCCATCGCCGAGCACGGTGAGCCCGGCCAGGGTCCGCAGCCCCGCGAAGAGCGGCGGCAGCGGCTTCACGTAGATCTCCTGCTGCCCGCCCAGTCGCTCGACCCGCAGGGCGACGCGCTGACCGCGCATCTCCACCAGCACCAACGGCACCATGCCGCGCGCGCAGGACGTCGGCCCCCAGCCCACACACTCGCCCAGGTCGAGCACCAGCATCGGCTCGTCGTCGACGAGCAGGAAGGATTCGCGACCTGCCTGCTCGATGTCTTCGGGCTCCACCTCGAGCAGCCGCTCGATCTTCGCGATGGGCAGCGCCACCGCCTGGGCGCAGGCGTCGACGAGCAGCACGCGCTGCACCGCAGCCGTGATGGGAACCACCAGGGCGGTGGTGGTGCCGCGGCCGGGCGCGGTTGCGATCTCGATCTGGCCGCCGAGCGATTCGATCCTGGCCTTCACCGCATCCATTCCGACGCCGCGCCCGGAGACCTCGGAAACCTCGTGCGCCGTGGACAGGCCCGGCTTGAACACGAGCGCCGCCAGATCCTGGGGGGGCAGGTCTTCCGCCAGGTCCGGGTGCAGCAGCCCGGAGGCCACCGCCCGCTTGCGCACCGCGTCCAGGTCGATGCCCCCGCCGTCGTCGGAGACCGCGATCCGGATCGAGTCCCGCTCGCGCCGGGCCTGGATCGCCAGGGTTCCCATCTCGGGCTTGCCGGCCTCGACCCGCACGTCCGGCGGCTCGATGCCGTGGCCCACGGCGTTGCGCACCAGGTGCGCCAGCGGATCGGCGAGGCGGTCCAGGATGGAGCGGTCGAGCTCGAGCTCGGCGCCCTCGATCACCACCTCCACCCGCTTGCCCCCGTGCAGCGCCACGTCGCGCGCCACTCGCGGCAGGCCGTCGAGCACGCGCTGGAGCGGCGTGGTGCGCAGGTTCAGCGCCCGGCGCTGGAGCTCGCCGACCACCCGGTCCATGCGGTCGAGTCCCGAGTTCACCTCGGGGCGAGCGGAGCCGCGCGCACCGGAGGCAGAGCGCAGGTGGCTCGAGCTCAGGATCACCTCGCCCACCGACGACAGGAAGCGGTCCAGGGTATCCGTCCGCACCCGGACCGACGGAGGCGGCGCGACCGTGGTCCGGGGACCGGCGGCCTGAGAGGGCGCGGTGGGCCGCGCGGGCGGCGCTTCGCCGCCTAGCTCGTGACTTTTTTTGCGGGCGGGTCCTCGACCGAGGAGCCGAGTCCCGCGAGCGCGGACAGCAGCTCGGGATCGCCGGCAGGCGGCTCGTCCGTGTCGCGGACGATCCCGACCATCCGCTCCAGACCCTCGAGCCCCCGAAACAGGAGCCCGAGATCCTCCGCACCGTCCACGCGGCCCGCGGAGCGCACGACCTCCATGCGGTCCTCGAGGCGATGGGAGAGATCCGCGATCGCGGTGTACTCCAGGGAAGCGGCCATGCTCTTGATGGAATGGGCCATCCGGAACACCACCTCGATGGCCTCGCCCGTCGCCGGATCCTTCTCGAGATCCAGCAGGGCCCGGCTCATCTCGGCGAGATGCTCCGTCGCCTCCTCCAGGAAGAGGGCGCGGTACTTCGCCAGGTCCATGCGATCAGTCCTTCTTCTCGAGGGCCTTTCGCAGGGTCGTCAGCACGGCGTCGGGCTTGAAGGGCTTCACGATGAAGTCCTTGGCGCCCGACTTCAGCGCCTCCATGACCAGCGCTTCCTGTCCGAGAGCGCTGCACATCACGATGCAGGCGCCGGGATCGAGCTCGACGATCTGCTTCACCGCCTCGATGCCCGACATCTTCGGCATCACGATGTCCATGGTCACGATGTCCGGAGTGTGCTCCTTGAACGCCTCCACGGCGTCCAGGCCGTCGCCGGCCTCGACCACGACCTCGAAGCCCTCCGGCTCGATGATCTCCCGGATCATCTCGCGCATGAAGGATGCGTCGTCTGCCACGAGCGTACGCGCTTTCATGTTTCCCCCCCGTGTTCGGGATTGTGGAACCCAGTCCGGCCCGAGCCGGAGATCGTCTCCGCCGCACGGGCCACCAGTCGTCGTGTGTCGAGGACGCCGGTGACGCGGCCCTCGATGGGCAGGTGCCCCGCCACCAGGCCGGGCTCGCGCCCGTCCGGGGACTCGGCGTCCACCAGCCCGAGCACCCGGTCCACCGGCAGGCCGAGCTCGGGTGCGTCACCGCTGCGGTCCGCCAGCACCACCACGTGCTCCGGCTCCGGCAGCGCTTCCGCCTCGACGTCGAAGAGCGCCGTGCGCGCGACGATGGGCAGCGCGTCGCCGTGGTAGTGCATGACGCCGCCCACCTCGCGCGGCAGGGTCGGCACGCGGCCGATGGGCGCCGGCTCGGTCACCTCCAACACATCCGAGATGGGCAACGCCCAGGCGGAGCCCCCCACCTCGAAGGTGAGCCAGCGCTCGAGGCGCCGTGCGCTGCCGGCGCTCACCGGCTCTCCTCCTCGGTCTCGCCGTCGGTGCGGAAGCGGCGCAGCACGCCCCGCAGCTCTTCCGACAGCTCGGTCAGGCCCTGGGTCGACGTCACCAGCTCGTTCATGGCGCCGACCTGCTCGCGGGTCGTGGCCGCCACGGCTTCCATGGCTTCGGCGTTGCCCGCCGCCACCTGGCCGATCTCGTCCATGGACGAGACCATGTGCTCCGCGTCGCGGGTCTGGCGGTCGGCCTCATGGAAGATCTCCTCGGCGCGGCCCGAGGCTTCGCCGACGGCGGCCCGGATCTGCTCGAGCGAGGCCGCGATCGTGTTCACGTCCTCGCGCCCCTCGTTGATCACCAGGCTCGACTGGCGCATCTCGTCGGCCACGCCCTGGGTCTCGCCCTCGATCTCGGCGATGAGCTTCGAGATCTCGTCGGCGCTACGGCCCGCGCTCTCGGCCAGCTTGCGGATCTCGTCGGCCACCACCGAGAAGCCGCGGCCCGCCTCGCCGGCGCGGGCCGCCTCGATCGAGGCGTTCAGCGAGAGCAGGTTCGTGCGCTGGGCGACGTCGGTGATGATCTCGACGATCTGGTTGACCTGGCTCGTCTTGCCCTCGAGATCGAAGACCTTGGCGCCGGCCTGCTCGACGCGCTCGAAGACGGTCCGCATCTTCTCGAGCGCGAGGCGCGAGACGTTGACGCCCGTGTTGGCCTTCTGGTTGGCTTCGGCGGCGAAGCCGAAGGCCTCGCGCGCCCGCGAGGCGTTGGCGTCGATCACCTGGGCGATGTCCCGGGTGCGGCGCCCGGCGTCCTGGAGCAGCTGCTGCTCCTGAGCCACGCTGCTCGCCACACCGGCCACCGTGCCCGAGATGCCTTCGTTGTTGCTGGAGAGCTCGCGCGCCGAGCCGGCCAGATCCTGGGCGGCCGCCGACGAGCGGTCCGCGGTGCGCTGCACGTGCCCCACCAGGTCGCGCAGGCTCACCAGCATGGCCTGGACGCTGCGCGCCAGGTCGTGGGTCTCGTCCTGGAAGCGGGCGTCCGGGGGCAGCTCGACGCTCGCGGTCAGATCGCCGCGGCTGATGCGGTCGGTAGCGGTGCGCAGCGACTGGAAGTTCCGGGCCAGCTCCCGGGAGAGGAAGAACCCCATGGCCCCGCCGACGCCCAGGGCCACGAAGAACGACACCCAGGGTGCCACCGCGATGCCGAGGCCCCGGAGCAGACCCGGGAAGCTCATGGCCGCGGCGGCGAGGCACGTCGACCCCAACACGAACTTGTACGTGAGCGAAAGCCGCACGTCGGCCTCATCGGCGCTCCTACGGCCGTTCTTGACGAATTTGCGCAGGAGTTTCGGGTGTTTCGCCGGTCCGGGGTCCCGGATCCGGGACGCCTAGAAGTGGCGCCAGCCGGCTTCGCCGGGCGCGACGCGGCGCTTCTTCGGGCGGGAGACCACCCGGCCGATCTCCGTCACCGGAAGCCCCAGGCGCCGGGCCAGGACCGCCGGCGAGGGCGCGCCCGGGTGCGCCGTGAAGAGCAGCTCGTAGTCCTCGCCACCGCGCAGGGCCAGGGCCTCCGGGGAGAGCCCCAGGCGGGCGCAGGCCGGCCGGAAGCCGCGCGGGACCGGCACCCGGGCGGGATCGAGCTCGGCCCCGAGCGGGCCGCCGCGGGCCGCTGCCAACAGGTGCCCCAGGTCGGCCTCCAGGCCGTCCGAGACGTCGATGCAGCCCCCGACCCCCGGCGCCCGGGCCAGGGCGCGCCCGGCAGCCAGGCGCGGCGTCGGCAGATGGCGCAGGCGCCCGCCCCGGGCCGCGCGCGCCACGGCCAGGGCCGCTCCGCCGAGGCTCCCGGTCACGAGGATGCGGTCCCCGACCCGTGCCCCCCGGCGCGTGAGCGCGCGCCCCCGCGCCACCGCCCCCAGGACCGTCAGGCTGAGGGACGTCTCGCGCGCGGCCGACAGATTGCCACCGGCCAGGGGACACGCGTGCTGCCGGGCCGCCGCCACGAGCCCACGCACGAGCCCGTCGGCCCGGGCCAGGGGCAGGGACGCGGGCGCCGCCAGGGAGAGCAGGCACACCAGTGGGCGCGCCCCCATGGCGGCCAGGTCCGAGAGGCTCGCCGCCAACGCCCGGCGACCCACCCGCGCCGGGCTCTGGCTCTGCCAGCGGAAGTGCACGTCCTCGACGAAGGCGTCGCTGCTGGCCGCCAGGTCCTCGCCCCGCCGCAGGCGCACGAGGGCGGCGTCGTCGCCGATCCCGAGCACCAGGCCCGAGGCAGCGCCGGCACGGCGTGCCGCGCGTTCGATCCGGGCGATCAGCCCGAACTCCCCCACGTCCGCGATCGTGCGCAGCCGCGCCTTCGCCATGGCGGCGTCCTCGTCCCTGCGAGCGAACTGGGAGGCTAGCTGACGGAGCCCGAGGGGCTCCGTTTGCGGCGCACGCCGACCCAGGACTTCGTCTTGGGTCGGCCCGCTAGCGACTCGCGGGCGGCGAGGGGCGGCGAGGGCCGCGGCGCCCACGGCGGGGCGCCGAACGCGCGTCGCGGCGCGAGCGGTCGAGGGCCACCTCGAGCACGTCGTCCATGTCGTGGACCGGAAGGAAGTGGATCTTGCGCTTCAGCTCGCGCGGGATCTCGTCCAGGTCCTGGACGTTCTGGGCGGGCACGATGACGCGCGTGACGCCGGCCCGGAGCGCCGCCAGGGCCTTCTCGCGCACGCCGCCCACGGGCAGCACGCGTCCGCGCAGGGTCACCTCGCCGGTCATGGCCACGTCGCCGCGCACCGGCACGCCGGTCACGAGCGACACGATCGCCGTGGCGATGGCGATCCCCGCCGACGGGCCGTCCTTCGGGATGGCGCCGGCCGGCACGTGCACGTGCAGCTCCTGGCGACTGAGCTGCGACTCCTCGATGCCCAGCTCCGGCGCCCGCCAGCGCACGAAGGAGAGCGCCGCGTGGGCGGATTCCTTCATCACATCGCCGAGCTGGCCCGTCAGCACGATCCCGCGGCCGCGCGTCAGGGTCGCCTCCACGGCCAGGGTCTCGCCGCCCGCCTCCGTCCAGGCCAGGCCGCAGGCGACCCCCACCTGGGCCTGGCGGTTCGGCTCGTCGCTGCGGATCGGCGGCGGGCCCAGCAGGCGCGTCACGCTGGTGCGCGTCACGGCGGCCGGTCCCTCGTCGCCCTCGGCGATGCGGCGCGCCACCTTGCGGCAGACCGCGGCGATCCGCCGCTCGAGGTTCCGCACCCCGGCCTCCTGGGTGTACTCGGTCACGATGCGCGAGAGGGCCGGGTCCGACCAGCGGATCCGCCCCGCGTCGAGCCCGTGGGCCTCCTGCTGCCGCGGTACCAGGTGGCGCCGCGCGATCACCGTCTTCTCCTCGGGCGTGTAGCCCGCCAGCCGGATCACCTCCATGCGGTCGCGCAGGGGGGCGGGGATCGGGTCCATCAGGTTCGCGGTGGCGATGAAGAGCACCCGCGAGAGGTCGTAGTGGAGGTTCAGGTAGTGGTCGCTGAAGCGGGAGTTCTGCTCGGGGTCGAGCACCTCGAGCAGCGCCGCCGCCGGGTCGCCGCGGAAGTCGGCGCCGAGCTTGTCCACCTCGTCGAGCATGAAGACCGGGTTGTTGGTGCCCGCCTGCTTGATGCCCTGGAGGATGCGGCCGGGCAGCGCGCCCACGTAGGTGCGCCGGTGCCCGCGGATCTCGGCCTCGTCGCGGACGCCGCCCAGCGACAGGCGCACGAACTCGCGTCCCATGGAGCGGGCGATCGAGCGGCCGAGGGAGGTCTTGCCCACGCCGGGCGGGCCCACGAAGCAGAGGATCGGGCCGCGCGCGTCCCGCCGCAGCTGGTAGACCGCCAGCAGCTCGAGGATCCGCTCCTTTACGCCGCGCAGGTGGGCGTGGTCCTCGTCCAGGATCCGCCGCGCCTCCACGAGCGCGAGGCGGTCCGGCGAGCCCTTCGACCAGGGCAGGTCCACCAGCCAGTCCAGGTAGATGCGCACCACCTGGGCCTCGGCTCCGTCGGGGTGCATGTGCTCGAGCCGGCGCAGCTGGCGCGACGCCTCGGCGTGCGCCTCCTCGGACATCCCGGCCTCTTCGATCTTCTGGCGGTACTCGTCGAGCTCCTCGCCGCGCGCGTCGCCGTCGCCGAGCTCGAGCTGGATCGCCCGCATCTGCTCGCGCAAGAAGTGCTCGCGCTGTCCGCGCGACATCTCCTCGCGCGCCAGGGACTGGATCTCCGCCTGGACGCTCGTCACCTCGAGTTCGCGGCGCAGGAAGAGGTCCAGCCGCCGCAGCCGCGCCAGCGGGTCGGCGGTCTCGAGGATCTCTTGAGCCTGCTCCAGCCGCAGCCGCACGTGGGAGGCCACCAGGTCCGCCAGCCGGCCCGGCTCCTCCACGTTGGCCGTCACCGAGAGCACCTCGGGCGGGAGGTTCTTCAGCGGCAGCAGCTCTTCCACCCGGCCGCGCACGGCGCGCATCAGCGCCTCCGCCTCGACGCACCACTCGCTGGCCGGATCGGGAGGCATCGGCGCCACGCGCACCCAGCGGGCGGGCTCGTGCTCCACGAAGCGCTCGACGCGCGCCTTGGCGAGGCCCTGGACCAGCGCCTTCACGCGGCCATCCGGCATGCGCAGGATCCGCATCACCATGGCCACGGTCCCGACCGCGTGCAGGTCGTCGGGAGCCGGGTCCTCCAGGGCGCCGTCCCGCTGCGCCACCAGCAGGATCAGGCGATCGCCCGCCATGGCGTCCTCGATCGCCGCAATCGAGCGCTCGCGAGCGACGAAGATCGGCAGCACCATGTAGGGAAACACGACCAGCTCGCGGAGGGGCAGAGCCGGGAGCTCCTCGGGAATCTCGAAATCCGAGATCGGATCGCTCACCACGTCTTTCTTCGACGCGAGCGGTGCGCGACTTGAATGGAACCTGGGTCAGTCGAGGGCGACCACGTGTCCGCCGCGCACACCGACGAGGAACGGGCGCTTGCTGGCGTTTCCGTCGGGGGTGATGCTGGTGACGCCCGCGACGCCCGGGTAACCGCGCACCTCCAGCAGCCCCTCGCGCAGCGCGTCGCGCGAGTCGCGTCCGCGGGCGAGCTGCACCAGCACCAGGTTGGTGGCGTCGAACGCCTGGGCGGCGGAGAGGTCGGGCTCCTCGCCGAAGGTGGCCCGGTAGCGCTGGCGGAACTCGCTGACGAAGGGGAAGCGGCTGTCGGCGTAGAACCCCTCGGTGAAGACCGACCCCTCCACGTGCCGCCCACCGATCGCCAGCAGGTCCGGGTGGTTCCAGCCGCCGGCGCCCAGCAAGGTCACCTCGCCCACCTCATGGAATGCGAGCTGCGGAGCGATCAAGGCCACCCGCTCGTGGGTGTCGGCGATGAAGAGCGCCTGGAAGTCCACCAGCGGCGGCAGGGGCTCCTCGTCGGGGCCGGTCAGGGCCGCCGCCTCCTCGCGCAGCAGCGCGGCCTCCTCCGGACCCACGCGCTTGGCGCGGTTCAGCAGCTTCTTGCGCTCGCGCAGGATCGCCTTCTCCTGCTCGCCGAGCAGCAGGTAGCCGATCAGGCGCCGGATGGGCTTGGCGAAGTCGGTGGCCTCGGTGTCGTAGCGGCCGACGCCCACCACGCTGCCGCCGCGCGCCTCGATGGCATCCCAGAAGAGATTCTTCAGCCCGCGGCCGTAGGCGTCGGTCGGGTGCAGGATGGCCACGCGTTCGACTCCGAGCTCGCGCACGGCGTAGTCGGCCAGCACCGCGGCCTCGGCCCGCGGCGTCAGCCCCAGGCGGAAGGCGTTGGGTCCCGACCCGGCCACCTGCTCGCGGGCGGTCAGGGTCAGCAGCGGTACGCCGGCGCGCTCCGCCGCCGCGGCGGCCGCCTCCGACTCGGCGCCCAGGAGCGGTCCCACGATGGCGCGAACCTCGGAGTCCGACGCCAGCTCTGACACGGCGCGGGCGGCCCGGAGTCCGTCGCCCCCGGAATCGCGCACCACCAGGCGCACGCCGGCGGGCGTCCCCTCGCCGGCGAACACGCCGGCGGCCAGCATGACGCCGCGCAGGCTGGCCTCGCCGAAGCGTGCGAACGAGCCGGAGAGCGGCAGCACCACCCCGACGCTGCCGCGGGCCGCCTCGGTGCGCGGCCGGTCGCGTCGGGCGACATCGGCGAACGAGGGCGGGGTCGCCAGCTGCGGGCCGTCGCCTTCGCGCGCGCGAGCCCGCGCCGTCAGCGTCTCGAGCCAGGTCCGCTCGTCGGGATCGAGCGGCAGGTCACGCGCCCGCGCGAGGTTGTCCTCGGCCGCGTCGAAGTCGCCATCGCGGATCGCCAGCTCCGCCGCGCGCAGGCGGACGCGGCCCGCGGGCCGCTCGCCGCCCAATCTCCGGGACAGCTTCTCGAGCTCAGCGCGATCGAGTTCCGCGACAAGCGCGTCGATCTCCCGTTCGGCCGCGCTGCGCGCCGCGCCCGACTCCGCATCGCTCGCGATGCGGCCGAGCTGGCGCACGGCCTCCACGCGCTCTCCCCGCGCCAACGCGAGATCGGCCAGCAGGCGATGGGCCTCGATCCGCCGTTCCGGCGAGAGACGGGACGGGCGGATCCCCGACGCCACGCGCCAGGCGTCGTCGCTGCGTCCAGCCTCCGCATCCAGGCGAGCCAGCAGGAGCCGCGAGCGATCGACGCGATCGCCCCGGGGATGGCGCCGCAACGACTCCCGCAACACGTCCGCGGCCCCCGCGCGGTCGCCGCGCTCGAGGCGCAGCAGGGCCAGGTCCAGGGCCGCATCGTCGGCGCGATCGCTCCGCGGCCAGTCGCGCAGGAACGCCTCGAGGGCGACCTCGCCCGCGCGCGGGTCCGCCTTCGCGGCCGCGGCGGCCTCACTGTAGGCGCGCTCGGCGGCCTCCGAGCTGCCGAACCCCCCGACCCCCGCGCAGGCGAGCCCGAGCCCCGCCGCGACGAGGAAGGCGACCCTAGTCGAAGAGGTCGCGCAGCTTGTCGACGAAGCTCTTCGAAACCGGCGAGACATCCGTTCCGCACTCCTGCGCGAACTCTTCGAGCAGCTCCCGCGCCCGGGCGCTGAGCTTGCTGGGGACCTCGACGAAGATCCGCACGAACTGATCGCCGCGTCCGCTCCCGTGCACGTGGGGCAGCCCCTTGCCGCGCAGCCGGAAGACCTTTCCGCTCTGGGTTCCCTCCGGAATCCGGAGGTCGACCTTGCCTTCGAGGGTCGGCACCTCGATCTCCCCGCCGAGGGTGGCCTGGGCGAACGGGATCGGCACCTCGGTCTGCAGGTGCTGGCCGTCCCGCTCGAAGAGCGGGTGACGCGCCACCGAGATCACCACGTAGAGGTCGCCGGCCGGGCCGCCCGCGATCCCGGCCTCGCCCTCCCCCGCCAGCCGCAGGCGCATGCCGTCCTCGATGCCCGCCGGGACGCGCACGTTGATGGTCTGGCGACCCTCCACGCGACCGGCTCCGCGGCAGTCGGCGCAGCGCTCGCGCACCACTTCCCCCTGGCCGCCGCAGGCGTCACACGGGCGGCTGATCCGGAAGAAACCCTGCTGCAGGATCATCTGGCCGCTGCCGCCGCACTGGGCGCAGCGCTCGGGCGAGGTGCCGGGGCGGGCGCCGGAGCCCTCACAGGTGCCGCAGGGGCGCATCTTCGGCAGCTTGAGCTGCGTCTCGAGGCCCGACAGCACGTCGGCCAGCCCGATCTCGAGGTTGTAGCGGAGGTCGGCGCCGCGCTGGCCGCGACCCGCGCGCCGGCCGCGGCCGCCGGCGCTGCCGAAGATGTCGCCGAAGAGATCGTTGAACAGGTCCGTGAAGCCGCCCAGGTCGCCGAAGTCGAAGCCCGGCGGCGCGCCGCCCGCGCCTCCCAGGCCGGCGAACCCGAAGCGGTCGTAGGCGCGGCGCTTCTCTGGATCGGAGAGCACCGCGTACGCCTCGGAGGCTTCCTTGAACTTCTCCTCGGCGACGGAGTCGTCGGGGTTGCGATCGGGGTGGTGCTCGAGCGCCAGCTTCCGGTAGGCCTTCTTGAGCTCGTCCTCGCCGACGTCTCGAGCGACGCTCAGGACCTCGTAGTAGTCGCGCTTCGGCACGGGCCGGAAGGTAAGGGACGCAGCCTGGGCGAGCTACTCGGAGGCCTCTCCGCCGAGGGCCTCGTACATCTTCTCCGTCATGCGGTAGGAGAGGTTCGAGAGATCGTCCACGGCCTCGCGCAGGGCCTCCAGGTCGTCCCCCTCTGACGCCTTCTCGGTGCGGTCGAGGGCCTCCTCCAGCTCCTCACGCTCCTCCTCGGAGAGGTGCTCGGCGAACTCGGCCAGGGTGCGGCGGGTGGAGTAGACGAGGCCGCCGGCGTTGTTGCGGGCCTCGACCAGCTCGGCGCGGGCCTTGTCGTCGGCGGCGTGGGCCTCCGCCTCCTCGAGCAGCTCGTTCACCTCGGATTCGCTGAGACCGCTCGACGCCGACACGCGGATCTCCTGCTTCTTGCCCGTCCCGAGGTCCTTGGCCGACACGTTGACGACGCCGTCGGTATCGATGTCGAAGGCCACCTCGACCTGGGGCACGCCGCGCGGCGCGGGCGGGATGTCCACCAGCTCGAAGCGGCCGAGGGGCATGTTGTCCGCCGCCATGGGCCGCTCGCCCTGGAGCACGTGGATGCGCACCACGTTCTGGTTGTCCTCGGAGGTGGAGAAGACCTGGCCCTTGCGGCACGGGATGGTGGTGTTCTTCTCGATGATCGCGGTGAAGACGCCACCGAGGGTCTCGACGCCCAGCGACAACGGCGTCACGTCGAGCAGCAGCACGTCCTGCACCTCGCCCTTCAGCACGCCGCCCTGGATGGCCGCCCCGAGGGCCACCACCTCGTCGGGATTCACGCCCTTCTTGGGCTCCTTCCCGAAGATCTCCTTCACCTTCTCCTGGATCCGCGGCATGCGCGTCATGCCGCCGACCAGGACCACCTCGTCGATCTGGTCGCGGGAGAGCTCCGCGTCTTCGATCGCCGTCTCGCAGGGCTCCACCAGCTGCCCGATCAGGTCGGCGACCAGGCCTTCCAGGTCGTCGCGCGAGAGCATCACGTGCAGGTGCCGCGGACCCTCGGCGTCGGCGGCCAGGAAGGGCAGGTTCACGTCGGTCTCGCTGGCCGACGAGAGCTCGTGCTTGGCGCGCTCCGCGGCCTCCTTCAGGCGCTGGAGCGCCATCTTGTCTCCGGCGACGTCGATGCCGGTCTCCTCCTTGAACCGCTCCATCAGGAAGTTGACCAGCCGCTGATCGAAGTCCTCGCCGCCGAGGTAGGTATTGCCGTTGGTGCTCTTCACCTCGAAAACACCGTCGCCCATCTCGAGGATCGAGATGTCAAAGGTGCCTCCGCCGAGGTCGAAGACCGCCACCCGCTTCTGCTGCTCTTCCTCCAGGCCGTAGGCCAGGGCCGCCGCGGTGGGCTCGTTGATGATGCGCAGCACGTTCAGCCCGGCGACCTTGCCGGCCTCCTTGGTGGCCTGGCGCTGGGCGTCGTTGAAGTACGCGGGCACCGTGATCACGGCGTCGGCGACGGGCTCGCCGAGGAACTCCGAGGCGGTCTCGCGCATCTTCTGGAGCACGACCGACGAGATCTCCTGGGGCGAGCGGTCCTTGTCCTGCACGCGCACCCAGGCGTCCCCGTTCTCCGCCTCGACGACGGCGAAGGGCGCGATGTCGCGGAAGCGGACGACCTCCTCGCTATCGAACTTGCGCCCGATCAGGCGCTTGCTGGCGAAGACGGTCTGCTCGGGGTTGGTGACGGCCTGGCGCTTGGCGATCTGGCCGACGAGTTTCTCGCCGGTTTCTGTGAACGCCACGATCGACGGCGTGGTGCGCGCACCCTCGGCGTTGGCCACCACCTCCGGGTTGCCGCCCTCGATGACGGCCACGCAGGAGTTGGTGGTTCCCAGATCGATCCCGATGACCTTGCCCATGCGCCTGCGGCCCCTCCCTCTCGGGACCGCCGGTGACGGTCCGAGGCCTACTCCGGGTCCTGCTCGTTCTCTCCTTCCGCCGGCGGGGCGGCCACCACCACCCGCGCCGCGCGGAGCATCCGATCCCGCAGCCGGTAGCCCTTCTGGAACACGTCGATCACCGTGTTCGGGCGCGCCGACTCGCTTGCCTGTTGCGCCATCGCCTCGTGCACGGCCGGGTCGAAGGCCTGGCCTTCCGCCTCGATCTCCTCGACCCCGTGCCGTTCCAGCACCCCGCGCAGCTCCCGGAGGACCAGCTCGACCCCCTGCAGAAGCCCTTCCAAGTCCCCGCCATCGCTGCCCCGGGCGTGCTCTATGGCGCGCTCCAGGTTATCGACCGTAGGCAGCAGGTCCTTGACGACATTCTCGTGGCCGTAGCGGAGGGCCTCCTGACGGTCCTTCAGGGTGCGCTTGCGGAAGTTCTCGAAGTCGGCCTGGAGCCGCAGGAGGCGATCCCGGAGAGCGGCCACCTCGGCCGGGTCGCCGGAAGCGGGTGCTTCCCCCCCCGTTCGCTCTTCCTGGCGGGCCTCCACGGCCTCCATGGCCTCGCGCATGGCGTCCTCGAGCTCGGCGTTCGGTGCCAGGGTGCCGGCCGATTCCTCGCCCAGCGACTCCCAGCCCTCCACCTCGTCCGGCTTGTCCTTGGGCGTCACGAGTCCAGCTTCTCCGTCACCACGCGGGACAGCAGTCCCACCAGCGGCACCACCCGGGTGTAGTCCATCCGGCTCGGACCGAGTACACCCACGCGCGCCGGGGCACCGGCGCCGATCGGGGCCGTCACGGCGGCGCAGTCGCGCAGCTCGGGCACGTCGGCCTCGCCGCCGAAGGTGACGGCCACCCCCGGCGCATCGATCACACGGTCGAGAAACGCCAGCAGCGCCTTGTGGGTCTCGAGCAAGGCGAGCAGCTCGCGCATCCGCTCGGGGTCGTGGAACTCGGGCTGGTCGAGCAGCAGGGCGGGCGAGGCCAGCAGCACGTCGGCGCCGGCCGCCCGGGCCTCGCTCTCGAGCGCGTCGACCGCCGCCAGCAGGCTTCGCATCGCGAGCTGGCTGGCCCGGTCGCGGAGCGTCTGGATCTCGTGCTCGAGCAGCGCGTGCAGCTCCGAGAGGGTGTGCCCGGCGATGCGCCGGTTCAGCTCGCCAGCGAGCTGCTCGAGCCGCGCCTGGTCGCCGGAATCCCGGTCGCGCAGCACACGCTGGTAGGCGATGCCCGAGCGCGAGACCAGCACCACCAGCACCCGCTCGCTCGACAGGCGCACGAGGCTCGCGTAGCGCAGGGCCACCCGGTCGAGCCGCGGCAGCAGCGCGAAGCCGAGCTGGTGCGTGCGCGCCGCCAGCAGCTCCGAGGCCACCTGCAGCGACACGTCGCGCGCAGCCTCCCCGAGCTCGTGCTCGATCAGCCGCCGCTCCCAGGCGCCCACGGCCCGGGGCGCCAGCAGCTGGTCGACGAAGACGCGCAGCCCCGTCTCGGTGGGGACGCGCCCGGAGGAGGAGTGGGTCTTCTCGAGCAGCCCGAGCTCGGCGAGCTCGCCCATGGTGGCCCGGATCGAGGCCGAGGAGATCTTCTCGGGCAGGGTCTGGGCCAGGGAGGCGGAGCCCACCGGGGCCGCCTCGCCCACGTAGGCCCGAACCAGCGCCCGCAGCACGCTCTCCTGTCTCGGCGTGAGCTCCACGCAGCCCCCGATTCCCTTTCCCCCGATCTCCTTCGGGAAGTCCAGGAGTCTTCGGACGAACCCCCGGAGATCGCTAACGAATTTCGGAGATTCGAGAAAACCCCAATAAAAACCGGCTTTTGAGTACCATCTCGGGCCGGCTCCGTCAACGCGAATTCCGGCGCCGGAGCCAGCCTTACACGAAGGCCTCGAAGACGCTGTCGGAGAGCAGACGTCCGTGGGGAGTCAGGCGGAGGTCGCCGGGGGGAGCCTCCTCGATCAGACCGGCGGCGAGGAAGCGCTCGATCGGGTCTGCGAAGAAGTGCCGGGGAGGCGCGCCGAACTCGGCGGCGAACGGTTCGGCGGCCACGCCGCGGGTGGCGCGCAGGCCCAGGAACATGGCCTCGCCCCGGGCGGTGGCAGGCGAGAGCACCTCGGCCGCGGCGCCGGCGCTGCCGTCGCGCTCGGCGGCCTCCAGCCAGGCCTCCAGGCCGCGGGGGTTGGCCCGGCGCGCGCCGTGGGGGGCCTCCGGACCCCGCGGCTCGCACGACCACGCGCCCATGCCCAGCCCGAGGACCGGGCGGCGCTCCCAGTAGCGGCGGTTGTGCACGGACTCGAAGCCAGGGCGCGCCAGGCTGGAGATCTCGTAGGCGAGGATCCCGGCCGCGGCGAGGCGTTCGGGGACGGCCTCGAGCATGCGCACCACGTCGTCCTCGGGCGGGAGCACCAGCCGGCCGCGGGCCACGGCGCCGGCATAGGGCGTGCCGGGCTCGAGGCTGAGCGCATAGGCGGAGACGTGCTCCGGGCCGAAGGCGACCGTCTCGGCCAGGTCCCGCTCCACGTCGGCCGGGGTCTGCCCC
Source organism: uncultured delta proteobacterium (assembly GCA_947259215.1). Lineage (GTDB taxonomy): Bacteria > Myxococcota_A > UBA9160 > UBA9160 > JAFDET01 > CAMYLJ01. The sequence goes on along the minus strand of CAMYLJ010000045.1, from coordinate 7,121 downwards.
GGCACGCCCACGATGAGATCCAGGGACACGTTGGCGAAGCCCGCGGCCCGGGTGGCCGCCAGGGTCTCGCGCGCGGTCTCGGCCCGATGGGCCCTACCCAGGCGCTTCAGCGCGGCGTCGTCGAAGCTCTGCACCCCGACGGAGAGCCGGTTCACGCCGGCCTCGCGGAAGCCCGGCAGGCGCTCGCGTTCGACGGTGCTGGGGTTCACCTCGAGGGTGATCTCGGCAGGCGCCGCCCCGGGGAAGGCCTCGGCCACGGCCTCGACCAGGCGCCCCAGCGACGCGGGCCTGAGGAGCGAAGGCGTGCCGCCGCCGAGGTAGAGGCTCGCCAGCTCGAGACCGGCGAAGTCCGCGCGCCGGACGGCGAGCTCGCGGAGCAGCGCCGCGACGTAACGATCCTCGTCGGGCGCCCGCAGGGGCCGGGCGGCCACCACGGGAAAGTCGCAGTACGGGCAGACGCGCTCGCAGAAGGGCACGTGCACGTAGACGCCGACGTTGCGATCGCGCACCCCGGGAGGGTAGCTCGGACGCCGGCAGGGGCGGGCGCCGTCGGTTACTCTCGGCGCGTCTTGAGCCCGCCTTCTGTCCATCACGAAGTGCTCGGAAACGGCCTGGAGCTCCTGCTCCACGACGTGCACGCCGCGCCCGTGGCCGCCGTGCAGGTGTGGGCCCGGGTGGGCTCCGCCGACGAGGGCCCGAGCGAAGCGGGCCTGGCGCACTTCCACGAGCACATGCTCTTCAAGGGCACGCAGCGCCGGGGCGTGGGCGACGTGGCGGGCGAGATCGAGAACGCCGGCGGACGCATCAACGCCTACACCTCCCTCGACGTGACCGTCTACCACGCCACCGTGCCGGCCGGCGAGCTCGGCGTGGCCGCGGACGTCCTCGCCGACGCCGTGCGCAACTCCGTCTTCGACCCGGAGGAGATCACCCGCGAGCGCGAGGTGGTGCTGGAAGAGATCCGCCGCTCCGAGGATTCGCCCGGGCGCGTGCTCTCCAACGCAGTCTTCGCCGAGGCCTACCGCGTGCACCCCTACCGGGCGCCCATCCTCGGAACCCCCGAGAGCGTCGGCAGCTTCGACCGCGACGGCGTGGAGCGCTTCTTCCGGCACTGGTACGGCGCGGACAACCTGCTCGTCGTGGCGGCCGGCGACTTTCGACCGGAGCAGGCCCGGGACACCCTGGCGGCGCTCTTCGACGACGCGGCGCCCTCCGGCGCGCGGCGCGCGCGAACGGCCGAGCCCTCGCCCGGCGCCGCGCACGCCGTCGTGGTGCGGCGGCCCTTCCAGCGGGCGAGCGTCGAGCTCTCGTGGCTCGCGGTGCCCTTCGCGCACCCGGACACGCCTTACCTGGACCTGCTGGCCCTGATCCTCGGCCAGGGCGACTCGAGCCGGCTCGTGCGCCGCGTGAAGGAGCGCGACGGCCTGGTGGACGCCGTCGACGCCTGGTCCTACACGCCCCTCGACGCCGGCCTCTTCAGCGCCAGCTTCGAGTCGGCGCCCGAGCAGGTGCCTCACGCCGTGGAGGCCTGCGTGGCGGAGGTGGAGCGCACGCGGCGCGCTCCCGTGCGCGAGGACGAGCTCGCCAAGGCGCGCGCCAACTTCCTGGCCATGGAGCACTTCGAGCGCGAGAGCGTCGGGGGCCTGGCGCGCAAGCTCGGAAACTTCCACGCCCTGGGCGGCGACTGGCGACGCGAGGAGGCCTACTTCGACGCCATCCGCAGCGCCACGGCGGACGACCTGCTGCGGGTCGCGCACAGCTACCTGGTCCCGGAGCGCCTCACGGCCGGAGCGCTCCTGCCCGAATACGCGCCCGCCTCGATCGACCGCGAGGCGCTGCTGGCCGCCGCGGCCGCCGGCGTGGAGCGCACCACCCGCGCCTTCGCGCGCCCGCCCGCCGCCGCCTGCACGGGCGACGTGCAGTCCTACGAGCTGCCGTGCGGCGTGCGCCTGCACGCCGTCCCGCGCAGCGACGTGCCGGTCTTCGCGCTGCGAGCCGCCTGCCTGGGCGGGCAGCTCGCCGAGGAGCCCGGGACTGCGGGCATCACGAGCTTCCTCTCCTCCATGTGGATGCGCGGCACCGCGACCCGCTCGGCGGGGGACTTCGCGCGCGCCGTCGAGTCCCTGGCCGCGGACGTGGACGGCTTCTCGGGCCGGAACAGCCTGGGCGTCACCCTCGAGTGCACGAGCGACGTGCTCGACCCGGTCCTCGACCTGATGAGCGAGGTGCTACTGGAGCCGGCCCTCGACCCCGAGGAGATCGAGCGCGAGCGCCGCGACACCCTGGCCTCGATCGCGCGCCGCGAGGACCGGCTCGCCGACCGCGCCTTCCTGCTCTTCAGCGAGCAGCTCTACCGGAGCCATCCCTACCGCTTCCCGATCCAGGGCAGCGAGGAGTCGGTCTCCGCGCTGACCCGCGACTCCCTGCTCAACCACCACGCGCAGCTCGTGCGCGCCCGGAACCTGGTGGTGGGCGCCTGCGGCGACGTGGATCCCGACCGGCTGGCGGAGCAGCTGGGTGAGCGCCTGTCGGACCTGGACACGGATCCCTTCGAGGCGCCGGCCCCGCCCGTCGACGAGCCGCCCCGGGAGATCCGCCACGTGGAGCTCTCCCGCGAGCGCGCCCAGGCGCACCTGGTGCTGGGCTTCCGCGGGCTCACCCTCGACGACGACGACCGCTTCGCCCTGGAAGCGGTCTCCCAGCTCCTGGCCGGCCAGAGCGGGCGCCTCTTCCTCGAGCTGCGGGACCGCCAGGGCCTCGCCTACAGCGTGACCGCCGTGAACATCGAGGGCATCGCGCCGGGCTACCTGGCGCTCTACATGGGCACCGCGCCGGAGAAGCTCGACCGCGCCCGCGAGGGCATGCTGATCGAGCTGCGCCGCTTGCTGGACGAGCCCGCGCCGGAGGCGGAGCTCGACGGCGTGCGCCGCCACCTGATCGGGAACTTCGCCATCGACCAGCAGCGGAGCGCCGTGCGCGCCGCGCACCTCTCGCTGGACGGCCTCTACGGCCTCGGCGCCGACGCCGACCGTTACTACGCCGAGCACGTCTCCGCGCTCACCCCGGACGACCTCCTCCGCGTCGCGCGGCGGGTGATCGACCTGGACGCCTACGTCGAGGCCGTGATCCACCCCTAAGAAACGGGGATAAGAAACGGGGACGGTCCTAAGAAACTCCGCAGCGGAGTTTCTTAGGACCGTCCCCGTTTCTTACGTTTCTTAGGTCAGTAGCCTAATGCGAGGCCGTCGCGGCGGGGGTCGCTGCCGCCGTAGCGGTGGCCCGTGTCGGGGTCGATCCAGATGGCCTCGGCGGCGGACCAGGTGCCGCCGGCCTTCACGTGGTGGCCGCGCCGGCGGAGGGCCTCCACCACGTCCTCGGCGACACCGTCCTCGACGAAGAGCGTGTCCGGCAGCCACTGATGGTGGACCCGCGGCGCGGCGACGGACGCCTGCACGTCCAGCTCGAAGTCGAGCGCGTTCACGATCGTCTGGAGGGTGGTGGAGATGATGCGGGGCCCGCCGGGGCTGCCCGTCACCATGGCCACGGTTCCGTCGCGCACCAGGATCGTGGGTGTCATGCTCGAGAGCGGCCGCTTCCCCGGCACGATCGCGTTGGCGCCGGTCGTATCCACCAGGCCGTAGACGTTGGGCGCGTTCACGTCCTTGGCGAAGTCGTCCATCTGGTTGTTCATCAGGATGCCGGTGCCCGGGATCGTGAACCACGAGCCGTAGGGCGTGTTGATCGTCTCGGTGATGGCGACGGCGTTCCCCTCGGCGTCCACCACCGAGAGGTGGGTGGTGCCGGCGTCCCGGGCGGGCTCGCCGGGGCCCTTCACGCGGATCGCCACCTCGCTCCGCCCCCAGGTCCAGGGCGCGCGCCGCCAGCGCGGCGGGTTGATGCGCGCCCGCAGCCGCGCGGCGTAGTCCGGGGCGACCAGCGCCGCCACCGGCACGTCCACGAAGTCCGGATCGCCGAGGAACGCCGCACGGTCCGCGAAGACCAGCTTCAAGGCCTCGGCGATGCGGTGGATCGCCGACGACGAGCCCATCCCGTACCCCGCGAGGTCGAACCCCTCCAGGATGTTCAACGCCTCCACCAGCGCCACACCCCCGGACGACGGCGGCGGAAACGAGATCACCTCGTAGCCGCGGTACCTGCCGCGCACCGGCTCGCGCAGCGCCGGCCGGTAGCCGGCCAGGTCCTCCAGCGTCACGAGCCCGCCGGCGTCCTTCATCGCGTCCGCGATTTCCCGCGCGATGCGCCCGCGGTAGAAGACGTCCGGCCCTTCGGCCGCGAGCGCGCGCAGGGTGCCGGCCAGGTCCGGCTGCACCACACGGAAGCCCTGTTCGATGGGCGCGCCCTCGGGCGGGAAGTGGATGGCCGCCGTCTCCGGATGACGCTCCGTGAGACCACGCTCGCGCACGCCGCGCATGCGCCGCGCCTGGTAGGGCCCGATCGTGTAGCCGCGCTCGGCCAGCTGGATCGCCGGGCGCAGCGCCTCGGCCAGGGACTGCGTCCCGTACTCGCGCAGCGCCAGGTCGAAGCCCGCGACCAACCCCGGCGTTCCTGCAGCGAGCGGCCCGAGAAGCGAAGCGTGCTCCGGTGCGTCCGGGACGATGTACATGTCGCGCGTCGCCGCGGCCGGCGCCGTCTCGCGGCAGTCGATGGCGACCGTACGCCCATCGGCCATCCGGATCAGCGCGAAGGCCCCGCCACCGACTCCCGTGGACTGGGGCTGCGTCACGTTCAGCGCGAAGGCCGCGGCGATGGCGGCGTCGACGGCGTTGCCGCCGGCGAGCAGCGTGGCGACGCCGGCCCGGGTGGCGTCGGCCTGCGACGTGACCACCATCCCCTTGCGGCCGAGCGCGGGCGCCGTCGTGGCAGCGCCGGCGGGGGCCGCCACCAGCAGCGGCAGCAACAGCGCTGCAACGACCCGGACGCGCGTGAAGGCAGGGCTCGTCATCCCGGCCACGCTATCACGGGCAACCCCGCTTGACAGGCGCCCGTGCCCTGTCTACCCAGGGGCCCGGGAGGTGCAGTGAATGCGTCGCATCGGACCGCTCGTCGTGGGGGTGGCACTCGCCGGACTCGTCGCGTGCAACGGAGGATCCTCGCCGGAAGTCGGAGGAGCGTCTGACCTTCCCGCTGGCTGCGAAGGCAACACCGCCGTCATCGAGGTGGCGGGCCGAGGCACGATCCGCGCCGAGCTGCTGGCCGACAAGGCGCCCGGCACCGTCGAAAACTTCAAGAAGCTCGCCTGCCAGGGCTTCTACGACGGCACCACCTTCCACCGCGTCATCCCGGGCTTCATGATCCAGGGCGGCGACCCCAACTCCAAGGACGCCGACCCGATGAACGACGGCACCGGCGGCCCCGGCTACCAGATCAAGGCCGAGTTCAACGACACCCGCCACGAGCGCGGCATCCTCTCCATGGCCCGCTCCGCCCACCCGGACTCCGCCGGCAGCCAGTTCTTCATCACCGTCGCCCCGGCGCCCCACCTGGACAACCAGTACACCGCCTTCGGCCGCGTCACCTCCGGCATGGAGGTGGTGGACGAGATCGTGGGCGTGAAGCGCGGCCGCGGCGACCGGCCCGTGGCGAATGTGGTGATGGAGAGCGTGCGGATCGAGTAGGGCGCGCGGCCGGGCGCCGACACGCGAGCCGATTTCGCTGCGGGGCCGGGGGCTTGCCACGGTCGCGCAGGGTCCTCCCCGCCCGTTCGGGCCGGCTCGACCCCTCCCGCCCGCGGGGCTAACCTCCGCCTCCCGTGGCCCGGTAGCTCAGTTGGTAGAGCACGTGACTGAAAATCACGGTGTCGGCAGTTCGATTCTGCCCTGGGCCACCATGATTTCGCCTAGTTAGCCGATCGGCCTGGTCGGCCTTCCGCGGCGCGGAAGCAGGGCGGAAGCAGCGCGGAACAGAGATCTCCGAGGGTGACCCTGCGGGGGACCTCGAATCCCTGATCGCCGTCCGAATCCGCTTGGCGCTTCCGCCCTCTCGAAGGACCTCGTCGGCCCCGTGCCCGGGACCTCGCGTGTCATGCGGAAAGACCCAATCGCCGTGCCGGATGAACGGTGCGCACGGATCGATCCAGGTACCGGCAGGGCCGGTCTCCGACACGGATGCTACCGCTCCAACTCCTTGGCGAGCGACTCGATCGTGTTACGCGTGGAGGGCGTAAGACGCGCGAGCTCGGCTGGACGAAGGAGGCCATGAGCGTGAATCGCGGCCAGCTGGGCGATCATTCGCGAGCGCCGCGGGTCGTTGAAAGCGTGAGCCAGTTCGTCGTCCCGGTCTTGCAGCAACTGGAAGATATCCAGGTAGCGCTCGTGGTGACTCCGCGAAGCATCGCGACAAAGGCCCTCGAGTTCCTCGAGAACGCGCTTGCAGAACCTCTCGAGCGCCAGCTCCCGAAGCTCACGAAAGATCTTCCAGTCGGATTCCGGACAATCGTCGGACACGATATCTCGATGACTAACGGACGGGCGCTCAGCTGCGGCCTGGGCGCCGACCCTCAGCGCCGCGGCCACCAAAGCCCGACGCCAGAAGGCTACACGGACCGGGTCGGCCTCGCCCAGGGCGTCAGCTGCAGCGCCTCTTATGGTGCGACTCGTGGTTGAATGAAGTGACCGGTGAGCAGCACCACTGCCCACCGGTCTTTCTTCAACCCGGAGCGGGAGACCGAAAGCGCCTGGGTCCCTGGTGAGACCGTTAACAAGCCCGGATCACCGCTCCACTGCTGCAGCGAAGCTCGAACGATGGGCGAGGCGGCCCGAAGGACGATCCAACTGGTGAGGAAGCACGCAGCGAAGTTCGGGACGATCACCGCGGACAACGGGACGGAGTTCCACGCGTACAAGCAGATCGAGAAGGCAACCGGTGTGAACTTCTACTTCGCGACGCCCCACCACGCTTGGGAGCGGGGGACGAACGAGAATACGAACGGGCTGATCCGGCAGTACCTACCGAAGCGGACCAGCATGGCCCGCGTCACCCAGTGGGACTGCAATCGCATCGCGAAGAAGCTGAACACCCGGCCCCGAAAGAGGTATGACTACGACACCCCGGAGGAGCGCTTCCATGCAGCCTAGAGAACGTTGCGCTTCAAATGTGAAGCT
>CAMYLJ010000044.1 GCA_947259215.1 uncultured delta proteobacterium | reverse complement strand
CAAGCCCTTCCTCATTCTTGGTCGTTTGCGGAAGAGCGAAGTATTCCAGGTCACCTTTCTCTTTGCGGGCGCTGTTGCACTTACTCTGTGAATCCGCGCATCCAAACTCGGCACCCTGGCACTCGCCGGACTGATGTTGCTCGGGCTGACGGCAACGGCAGCGGCTGACTCGCCCAAGATGAAGATGACCACCGACATCCCGGTCTCCATCACCACGCCGGATCAGGTGGAGACGTCGATCGGCAAGCTCGAGTTCTTCGATGGCGTGCCCACGAAGGAGAGCGTTCAGACGCTCTACGACAATCTCGACCGGATGAACGGTGTACAAGCGTTTCTCGCCGGTCTGCCAGCCGCATCGACCTTCGCGTTGTACGACGGCCCGAAAGCGATCGGCGCCGACCGCGCGAACAAGATCCAGATCTGGCAGCAGCTCATGGACTCCAAGACGCTCCTGCTGACCGGAAACACGTCGACGCTCTATTCCTTCACGACTCTCGATCTCAAGACCGATGGGGCCACCGTGGTCGAGCTGCCGCCGGGCATGCTCGGAGCCATCGATGACGCCTGGTTCCGCTACGTCGGCGACTTCGGTCCCGCAGGCCAGGACAAGGCCAAGGGAGGGAAGTACATCGTCCTGCCGCCAGACTACAAAGGCAAGGTCCCTGAAGGCTACTTTGTCCTGAAGTCGCCCACCTACCGCAACTGGATCTTTCTGCGTGCTTCGATCGCCGACGGTGTCGATACGGCATTCAAGAAGGTCGAGGCGAGCTTGAGGGTCTATCCGCTCGCAAAGGCCGCCAATCCGCCGAAGACTGAATTCGTGAAGGCCACCGGCAAGGTGATCAATACGATCCCGGCCAATGACTTCAGCTTCTTCGAGCAGTTGAACGAGGTCGTCCAGTACGAGCCGATCGATTCGATCGATTCCCGCACCCGCGGCGTTTTTGCCGCCATCGGGATCGTCAAGGGAAAGCCCTTCAGCCCGGACGCCCGGATGAAGAAGCTGCTCACGGACGCCGTCGCCATCGGCAACGGCACAGCGCGCGCCATCGCCTTCTATCCGCGTACGCCAGGGAACTACATCTACGGCGAGGACAGCGGTTGGATCATGGGCTTCGCGGACAAGAACACGTCCTTCACCTATGACGGGGCTTACAACATCGAGGCCGCGACCTGGTTCTACTACAACGCCATCGGCGTAACCCCCGCCATGGCAGTCACCCGGGCGGGTGCGGGGTCGGACTACGGCATCATCGCGACCGACACGAAGAAGCAGGCTCTGGACGGAGCGAAGACCTACAAGCTGAACCTTCCGAAGGATGTGCCGGTGAAGGCCTTCTGGGCGGTCACGATCTACGACACCCAGACCCGGTCGCAGCTACAGACGGATCAGCCCTACACTACGGTCGGTAGTCAGACCAAGGGGATCCAGGCGAACGCGGACGGCTCCTTCGATGTCTACTTCGCCCCGAAAGCGCCCAGGGGCAAAGAGAACAACTGGCTGCAGACGATTCCTGGCAAGAGCTGGATCGCCGTTCTGCGCATGTACGGCCCGGAACAACCCTGGATCGACCAGACCTGGCGGCCGGGTGAGATCGAGCTGGTGAAGTAACGCTTCAGAAAGAGTGTGGGGAATGAGTATCAGGACAAGACACACACTCGGCAGTTCCTTCATGGCAGGGTCCAGCAGGGAGACATTGTCGCCAACAAGCGCCTGGGTGCCGTCCTGGCTCACGCGGGAGCGACGGGCAGCCGCGTGGGTACATCGACTTCGGTCGGCGCGGAAAGCTCTACAGCGCGCGCGGTACGCGCTTCAAGGACCGCGCGATGACTGAGCACTCCCTCGCATCGGTCCGTGTTCAGGTCGCCGAGGGTCTCGATGCGGGGCGCGCCATCGAGCGGGCCGGAAGGCTCGCGGGCGCACGGCATCGACCGCTGGATCGCGCGCTGGCTGGAGATCATGCGCGACCGAACGGCCAATTGAGGAACGCTCGCCGAACTACCTTCGCGAGGCCGAGCCTTGGTCGAAGCCCGACGGCCACTTCATCTGGTGGCGCGGGAAGAGCATCTGATGGCCGATGGGCGACCGGGTATGGCGCGAACAAGCCGCTCGTCGCCGCAACCAAGCGCAGCCAACGCGCCCGACCAAACACCACCAGAATCGAAATTGCTCAGCTAATTCGGGTAATTATGGCGGGGCGGACGGGACTCGAACCCGCGGAGCCCGGCGATAAGCCGCCGGAATCGTGAAGGTTTTGTCGCGAACCCCGTGCTCAAGGTGTGCTCAAGGTCCCCTGACCAGTCGGGGATGGGCGTCGAGATGCCGCTGTGTTGTTGGAGTACGGGTCTCATGATACAGTTTGCCGTATGAAGACTACCGTCGAAATTCCGGATCCGCTGGCCGACGAAGCCAGAGCCGTCGCCCAGCGCGAGAAGACCACGCTTCGCGAGCTCATCGAGACGGGGCTGCGCTTGGTCCTTCGCGAGCGAAGGCGGAAGACCCGCTTCCAGCTTCGCGACGCCAGCTTCCGCGGACGCGGGCTGCAGCCCGAGTTCCAGGACGAAGACTGGCAACGAGTTCGGAACGCTGGCTACGAGGGCCGCGGCAGTTGATCGCCGTCGACACGAACCTTCTCGTCTACGCTCACCGCGCCGAGTCCGATTGGCACGACCGAGCCGCGGCATGCGTCCGTGAGCTCGCCGAGGGGAGAGGGCCTTGGGCGATCCCCTGGCCCTGCATCCACGAGTTCCTCGCCATCGCCACGCATCCGAGGATCTGGGATCCGCCCACGCCTGGCGAGGATGCACTCGACCAGGTCGACGCCTGGATCGAATCCCCAGGTCTAGTGCTCCTCGCGGAGGGGCCGGAGCACTGGACCGAACTCCGCGCGCTGGTCGAAACTGGACGCATCGTGGGACCTCGCATCCACGATGCGCGCATCGCAGCGCTGTGCCTCGCGCACGGCGTCCGCGAGCTGTGGACGGCGGACCGGGACTTCAGCCGGTTCTCGAGCCTCGTCACTGCGAACCCGCTCACGCGCTAGTCGGACCGAGCTGCAGGAGACAATCCCCCCCAGGTTCGAAGCCGAATGCTCGACATCGATCCAGGTCGACCCGGCGCGCGACGCTCCCTTGTGCGAGCCCAAGCTTCACGCGGGAATCAGCGACGGCGTCGCGCAGTCTGGTCCGGGCGGGGCGGGTTCACCCGGCCGCTCGACGCCACAGCCAAGCACGACCAAACCGCGGAACCAACCACCGCCAGAACGCGACTTCATCAGCGAATCCGGATACTTATGGCGGGGCGGACGGGACTCGAACCCCCAACCTCCGGCTGTAAGTGCCCGGAAACGCAAGGGTCGGAAGCCCTGAAACTGGTATCCCGCGTGTATCCCAACTCCCGCAGCGCTGGAGGGCACAGGGTCCCGGACATCTGGTGGGGCTCGTGCAGCCAAGGACCACCAGGAACGGCTGCCTCGGCCGTGGCGCTAGCTTCGTTGCCAAGGACCAGCGCACCCGTTTCAGGCGTCCCCACCCCCATCGCTTGTCGTACTTACGTAGCTCAAGTAATGTACGTACATGACCAAGAGACTCACGCGCTCGGGAAACAGCCTCGCCCTCGTGATCGATCGGCCGCTCCTGGAGGCGCTGGAGATCGATGCGGATACGGAGCTCGAGCTCTCGACCGACGGCGACGTCCTGGTCGTGACCCCGCTACGCGATCCGAAGCGAAGGCGCCGGGTTGGGGAACTCGTTGCCGAGGCCCACGAGCAATACGGCGGAGTGTTTCGACGTCTCGCCGAGTGAACGAGCCGCATTTCCTGACCCTCGACGAGGTTCTGGGAATCCACACCGATCAGATCCGACGCTACGGTGGGCGCTCGGGAGTGCGTGATCTCGGCTTGCTTCAGTCGGCACTGGGCATGCCCGAGACGACCTTCGACGGGGAGTTCCTTCACGGGACCCTCTTCGAGATGGCGGCCGCCTATCTCTTTCATATGGCCCGCAACCATCCATTCGCGGATGGGAACAAGCGAACCGCGCTCATGTGCGCGCTCGTCTTCCTCGGGCTGAACGGCCGCCGCCTCGGAGCCGAGCCAGAGGCTCTCTACGAATTGGTCCACGGCGTGGCCGGAGGCTCGATCGACAAGGCAGAGGTTTCGGTGTTCCTCCGCCAGAACTCCGTCATCCGATAGATGGGCTGGGCCGATCCCTCGAATCCACCGCACGTCGGCAGGGATTCAAACCCCAACCCCCAGGTTCGAAGCCAGTCGGAGACGCCTGAAGCCCCACCGGAATCGCCCGAGGATCTAGGGGTGCCCGAGGGCACCCCATGGGCACCCACCCTGGCGCGAGCTTGTGACGCTGGACCGCGGCGGTCAGCGCGCACGTTGTACCGGAGCCGGGAACCGCGACGCTTGCACTCGGGGGCCTGCTGCTCCTCGCTTTCGCCCAAGGGCTCCGGGCGCGCACCTAGGAAAACTCTGCTGCACAGGGGTTTGGGTGGAGCGTGACCGGCGGAGCGGCCGCGCCGCTGAGCAGGGCTCGTCTCGGCGTCGCCCCCGCCGCGGGGCGGATCGCGAGCGCTTCGATCCCGAGCGCGGCTGGCCGCATGGGTGTGGGGAGAGTGGAGGCCAGCCCCTGGAGCGATGGGCGCCATAGCTCGCCGGCGCGGTTCGAACCCCCGACCCCCAGGTTCGAAGCCTGATGCTCGACGTCGATGCAGGTCGACCCGGCGCGCGACGGTCCCTTGTGCGAGCCCACGCTTCACGCGGGAATCAGCGACGGCGTCGCGCAGTCTGGTCCGGGCGTGGCGGGTTAAACCGGCCGCCGGACACCACAGCCAAGCACGACCAAAGCGCGAAACCAACCGCCGCCAGAACGCGAATTCCACAGCGAACCCGGCAACTTGTGGCGGGGCGGACGGGACTCGAATGCCCAACTCCCGGCCCTACCCCCTCGGCATCGCGACCGACGACGTGAGGCCGGCGCGCGGCACCAATAAACTACTGTTGATAACTTTAGTTGCGATTGGTCGCTATTTTATGTAGAGGTGGACGCTGATGAGGACGAACGCTCGCAACCGCACCCGGCGCCGGGTCGCTCATCGCACCCAGCAGGAACGGCGCGAGGAAACGATCGGCAAGCTCCTCGATGCCACCATCGACACCCTGGCCGATGTCGGATACGCGCGCACTTCCGTCAGTGAGATCTGCTCCCGCGCAGGCCTTTCCCACGGCGCTCTCTTCTGCCATTTCGACTCGCGCCTGGAGCTGATCGCCGCCGCCGCGGACGAAGTCGGGCGGCGCCACCTGGCGCGGCTGCGCGCCGAGTTCGAGCCCGCCGAGAACACGACCGCTGAGGACTCGGACACTCTGGCGCGCGTCATCGGTTTCCTGGACGCCGCGGCGCACTCGCGAATGAACGCGGTCTGGCACGAGCTGCTAGTGGCTTCGCGTACCGACGAGGGACTGCGTCCGGCGGTTCGCAGTGTCATGCGTCGTTACGCAGAGCAGATCGAAACCGCGGCGGCGGAGCTCTTCGGAGCCGACGACTACGACCCCGTTCTTTTCCGTTCCGCCGTCTGGGGGCTCGTCTGCCTCTTCGACGGTCTGGCGTTGAGTGATGCCCTCGATGTCGGGGATTCCCACCCCCGCTCCCACATCGTGCGTTCGGCGCCGGAGATCGCGCGACTCGTACTGAACGCGGCGGCCGGAGGAACGGCACCGAGTCCGAAAGTGAACGCCGAGGGGTCAGTTCAGGAGGTCTTATCATGAAAAGTCGAGCGAGGATCGCGGCGTTCGCGGCCGCGCTTTTGTGGATCGCGGGGCCGACCGCGGCGCAGGAATGTCCGGACTACAACCCGGTGCGGAACCCCTACTTCGGCGACCTGCACGTCCACACGGCGTTCTCGATGGACGCCGTGCTGGTCGGAGTCGAGGCCGAGCCGAGCGACGCCTACGCGTTCGCCAAGGGAGCCCCCATCCCGCTTGCCCCCCTGGGTCGGCTTTTCACCGGGTCTGCGACCGAGGCACAACTGGAGCGCCCCCTCGACTTCGCCGCGGTCACCGACCACGCGGAGTTCTTTGGCGAGTTCCACCTCTGCACGGTCCCGCCCGCCGACCCGTCGGACCCCGCGGCGGCCTACAACACGGAGTTCTGCGTGAACTACCGGGCCGTCGCGTTCGGCAACCGCAACCTCTTCACCACCCCGGGACCCGAAATCTCGACGGGAGTCTTCCGGGCTTTCACGTTGCCGCTCCTCGCCCCGGTCCCGACGCGCAATCCCATCTGCGGCCCGGACGACGTCGACTGCCTCGCGAGGACGAACCTCCTCTGGCAGGAAACCCAGGACGCGGCGCAGCTCGCCAACGACCCGTGCGCGTTCTCGGCGTTCAACGCCTACGAGTGGACAAAGGTCGAGGACGACCCCTCCCTCACTGCGGGTGCCGCCATCCTGCACCGCAACGTCATCTTCCGCGGTGACTCGGTCCCGCCGGCCCCGATCTCCGTCTTCGAGGCGCCGAAAGTGGAGCTACTCTGGGAGCAGCTCCAGCGGGAATGCCTCGACGCCGACCCGAGCTGCGACGTGCTCACGATCCCGCACAGCACGAACCAGAGCGCGGGCCGGGCGTTCAAGCCGGTCTACTCCGCCGAGCCCCTGCCCTCGTCCCCCTTCTTCGCGGAGCGGCCCCTCACCACGGAAGACGCCGAGGTCCGCGCAGCCTTCGAGCCCGTCGTCGAGGTCATTCAGCACAAGGCCGCCTCGGAGTGCCGTATCTCCATGTTGTCCGAGGGCGGCGTCCCGTTCCTGGGCAGCGACGAGCTGTGCGACTTCGAATCATCGGACGTGAACGGGAACCGTGCCCCCGCAATCGCGAACCAGCCGTTGCCCCGGCTCTCCTACGTTCGCGAGGGCCTCAAGGAAGGCCTCGTGCAGGAGGAGGCGCTCGGAGCGAACCCGTTCAAGCTCGGCATGCTGGCCTCGACCGACACGCACAACTCGACGCCGGGGCAGACCAGCGAGCGGGAGTTCGCCGTCACCGGCCACATTGGAATCAACGACGGTGTTCTCTTGCGAGCGGGGCTCACCAGCGTCGCCCGGCAGAGGAACGCCGGCGGACTCGCCGTCGTCTGGGCCGAGGAGAACACCCGTGAGTCGATCTTCGACGCGATCGATCGCAAGGAGGTCTACGCCACCAGCGGGGGGCGCCCGATCGTGCGCTTCTTCGGCAGCTGGGAGGTGGCGCTCGACCTCTGTGACTCGCCGAACGCTGTCGAGATCGCCGACGGGCAAGGCGTCCCCATGGGCGCCGATCTTCCGGCGAGTCCCGGGGGCCCGAGTGGCAACGATAAGCCCCGGTTCCTGGTCTCGTCCCAGCAGGACCCGGACGGCGCGGCGCTCCAGCGCATCCAGATCGTGAAGGGTTGGCTCGACGAGAACGGCGAGGCGCAGGAGGCGGTCTACGACGTGGCCGGCGATCCGGACAACGGCGCGAGCGTCGACGTGAATACCTGCGAGCCCCAGGGCGTGGGCTTCGGCTCTCTCTGCGCCGTCTGGGAGGATCCGGAGTTCGATCCGGACCAGCGCGCCTTCTACCACACCCGGACCGTGGAGAACCCCACGTGCCGATGGAACCAGCAGTACTGCGCCGACACCTTCGGGGACGTGGGCCAGGCATGCGACGCGGGTCTCCCGCAGGCGGGGGGGCTCGATTGGTGCTGCGACAGCACGGCCGGCCACCGGGAGTGGTGTGCCAACGCGCTGGAGGATGCGGCCGACGAGGGCGTGACCTGCGGCGACCCGGCCATGAATCCCGACCTCGAGGCGTCGTGCTGCGCGGAGAACTACGTGGAAACCCCGCAGACGGTCCAGGAGCGCGCCTGGAGTTCGCCGATCTGGTACGCGCCGGTGCCGGAGCCGGCTATCGAAATCGACATCAAGCCCGGCAGCGACCCGAACTCGATCAACCCCACGAACAACGGCGTGATCCCGGTGGCGATCCTCGGCTCCGACAGCTTCGACGTGGCGGACGTGGACGTGACGACGCTGGCCTTCGGTCCGGGGGGTGCAGCGCCTAAGCACAAGAAGAACGGGCACCCGGAGGACGTGAACGACGACGGCTTCACCGACCTCGTCTCGCACTACCCGACCCGGGAGACGGGCATCGCCTTCGGCGACACGGAGGCCTGCGTCACGGGCGAGACCCTCGACGCAGAGCCCTTCGAGGCGTGCGACGACATCAAGACGGTGGGCCACGGCTGCGGCATCGGCTTCGAGTTGGCGCTAGTGCTGCCGGGGTTGATGTGGCTCCGTCAACGGACGAGGAGCAGAGCCGAATAGAGGGAATTGAAGAGGTCCTGGCTTCGGCTGGGGCCTATTCCTTCTGCATCGGCGGAAAGCGCTGAGGTGGGCTCGTATCGAGCATCGAGCGCCGGGAGGTAACATGCGGGAGAGAACGCACTTGCGACTTCGCCGCGCCCTGCGCTGGCCGCCGCTGCACTTCGCCCTGATCGGCGGGCTGCTCTTCGCGGGGGAGGCCGCACTCCGGGTCGGTGAGCCCCGGGCGGCCGACGAGCGCCTGCGGATCGAAGTGACCGACCGGCGCGTGCGGGCGCTCGTTGCCCAGCACGAGCGGCGCGTCGGCCAGAGCGCCGATCCGGCGACCGTGCGGGTGCTGATCGATCGCTTCGTCGAGGAGGAGATCCTCTATCGCGAGGCTCTGCGGTACGGCCTGGCCAGCGACAACCCGGCAGTCGTCCTCCGCCTGCGCCAGAAGCTCGAGTTCCTGGACGAGGGGCACGCAGACGGGATGGAGGACGAGGCCGTCCTGCGAGAGGCGGCGGCACTGGGCCTTGCCGACGAGGACCTCGTGCTGCGGAACATGTTCATCCGCAACATGCGGCTGCTGCTGGCGCGGGAAACCGATCGACCGCCGACGGAGACGGAGCTCGAGTCCCACCTGCAGCGACGCGCCGAGGACTTCCGCACGCGGGCGCGGGTGAGCTGGCGACATGTGATCCTGGCGAGGACCGACCGCGGAGAGGCGCGCCGCTCCGCGGCCGACGCGCTCCTCGCTCGGCTCCGGAGCGAAGGTCTTCCGCCCGAGCGGACGGCGGAGCTGGGCGACTCGTTCGCCGGAGGTCGCGTGTTCCGCGGCATGACGCGCCAACAGATCCGGACGCGCTTCGGGAGCGAGCTCGCGGACGCCGTCCTCGCGCTGCCCGAAGGCCGCTGGTCGGATCCGATCGCCTCGCCGTTCGGCCTCCACCTCGTGTGGGTCGAGCGACACGCTCCGGAGCGTGTGCCGAGCCTCGAGGAGGTGCGAGACCGGGTGATCTTGAGCTGGCGCCGAGAGCAGCGGGAGGCGCATGTCGAACAGGCGCTCGCCGCCCTGCGCGCGCGCTACGACGTGGTCGTGGACGGCGGCTCGACGACGGGGGCCCGATCCGGATGAAGGCCTGGTCCGTGGCGCTGCTGGCCGGTGTCTCGCTTCTTCTCGGGGCGGGGCCGGCGCGCGCGCACCCGCTCGCGCCCGCCCTGCTCGAGCTGCGCGAGCACGGGGACGGCCGCGTCGAGGTGAAGTTCAAGACGCCCTCGAAGCGCCTTCCCGGGACGAACCTGGTCCCGCTGCTCCCCGAATCCTGCTCGACCACGGCGCTTCCGACGGTCGAGCGCGAGGGGACCGGGGTCGTAGAGCGGTACGCCGTGGCCTGCAAGGCATCTCTGGTGGGCGCTCGGGTCGGCATCCGCGGGCTCGAGGCCAGCGGGACCGACGCGCTGCTGCGCGTCGAGCTGGCCGACGGCCGTCACATCCAATCGGTGCTGCGCAGCTCGGAACCGAGCCTCGTGATCCCCGGGCGGCCGTCGCGGCTCGGCGTCCTGCGCGACTACGTTCGCCTCGGCGTCGAGCACATCGCCAGTGGTCTCGACCATCTGCTCTTCGTATTCGGCCTGCTCGTGCTCGTCGCCGCCAGGACGGGCCCGCTGCTGAAGACGGTCACCGCCTTCACCGTCGGCCACAGCCTGACGCTCTCGCTCGCCGTGCTGGGGTTCGTCGCCTTCCCGAGCGGGCTCGTCGAGCTGGCGATCGCGGGGAGCATCTTCGTGCTGGGCGCGGAGCTGGCGCAGGCCCCCGGGTCGGAGCTGGCGCACGCCCCGGGCTGGGCGCCAGGCACGCTGCGTCGCTTCCCGTGGGCGATGGCCGGGGCCTTCGGGCTGCTGCATGGCTTCGGCTTCGCCGGCGCGCTGGCCGAGGTCGGCCTCCCGAGCGGCGAGATCCCCCTCGCGCTGTTCGCGTTCAATGTCGGCATCGAGCTGGGACAGCTCGCCTTCATCGGACTCGTGCTCGTAGCGTGGCGGCTCGTGGTCCGCGTGCAGGTCCCGCTGCCGCGCTGGTCCAGCGCGCTGCCGGCCTACGGAATCGGCTGCCTGGCAGCCTACTGGTGCATCGAGCGAGCCGCTGGCCTGATTCCCTGACGCGCGGCGCGGCGGCTGCAAATTTCAGCGCGGAGATTTCAATCCAATGAGCCATGATCTGATCATTTCGGGTGGGACCGTCATCGATGGCACGGGCGCGGACGGCGTGCGTGCGGACGTGGCCGTCGACGAGGGCCGGATCACCCGCGTCGGCGATCTCTCCGGGGAGCGGGCCGCTCAGACCGTCGATGCCACCGGCAAGATCGTCACGCCGGGGTTCGTCGACCTGCACACGCACCTCGATGCCCAGATCGGCTGGGACCCGGAGATGCGGCCGAGTTCCTACCACGGCGTGACCACGGCGCTGATGGGCAATTGCGGCGTGACCTTCGCGCCGTGCGGCGAAGCCAACCGGCGCTACCTGGCCGAGCTGATGGAGGCCGTCGAGAACATCGACGCGGATGCGATCATGGACGGTCTGCCGTGGAACTGGACCAGCTTCGGCCAGTATCTGGACACCGTTCAGTCGCTGAAGCCCGCTCTGAACGTCGTCGGCCTGGCCGGACACTCCGCGATTCGCTTCGAGGCCATGGGCGACAAGAGCTGTGACGAGGGCGTGCAGGCCGACGACCGGGAGCTCGAGCGCATCGTCGATCTGGTGAAGGAATCCGTTGCCGAAGGCGCGGCGGGGTTCTCGACATCGCGCTTCCTGGGCCACCGCGTGCCCGATGGGCGCCTGACCCCCGGAACCTGGGCCGATGCTCGGGAGACGCAAGCCATCCAGCAGGCGGTCGTCGATGCCGGCGGCCGTGGCGGACTGTTCCAGGTCGCGCCGGACCTGCACACGCGGTATCGGATCGAGCGCGAGATGTTCGAACGCGGCGCGAAGATTGGCTGTCAGGTGCTGTTCTCCGGTGGCGTCGGCGCCGAGGGCGACGGCGGCGTTTCGAGCTGGCGCAAGTTTCTCGAGCGCAACAACGAGGCCGGCAATCGGATCACGTCGCTCTGTCACACCCGCCCGAGCGGGTCCTTCTTCGGTCTGGCTCAAGAGGCCTTCCTGAGCACGCCGGCGTGGCAAGCGCTCATGCAGCTGCCCACGCTCGCGGACCGCGTGGATGCGCTGCGCGATCCGAAGACGCGGGAGGGGCTGATCTCGGAAGCCAAGGAGGCGGGCGGGTTCGGCCATGTCGCGCGCATCCTCCATCCTCTCGGGATGGGCGAGTACCCGGACTTCGACCTGGACGACAAGGCCAACCTGCAGAAGCTCGCCGACGAGGCGGGCAAGGACCCCGTGGAGGTCTACGTCGAGCGCCTGCTGCAGTCGGAAGGGCGGGAGCTCTCGAACCTGTGGGCATTCGGCGGCGCGTTGGAGAATCAGTGGAAGTACATGCAGCTTCCGTACGTCGTTCCGATGCTTGGCGATGCGGGTGCGCACGTCGGTCAGTTCACGGACGCGGACTCGCCGACCTTCCTGCTCAGCGAGCTCACGCGTGAGCGCGGTGTGTACACGTTGGCCGAGGCGGTCCATCGCATCACCGGTCATTCTGCGCAGGTGCTGGGTCTCGTGGAGCGTGGTGAGATCCGCGTGGGATGGCATGCCGACCTCAACGTCGTCGACTACGAAGCGCTGAGGTCGTGTCATCCGGAGTACGTGAACGACTTTCCGCACAACGGCGGCCGCCTGCTCGTCAAGAGCAGAGGTTACGACGCGACCATCGTCGCCGGTCACGTGGTGATTGCGAACGGTCAGTTCACCGGGAACCGTCCCGGCCAGGTGATCAGGGAGTTCGTTCGCGGCTAGCGGCTCCGGCTCTGCGCCCAGCGAGCTGATTGCGGCCACCGAGCCATCCCGCTCGGCAGCGGTCGAGGCCTCGGTCATACGAAGGAAGAGACCATGAAGAAGAAGCTCCTGATCACATCCGGCGCGCTTGCCATCGCGGTCGTCACGGTCGGACTCTCGCTCCCCACGATCCTTCATCGCCTCGGTCTGCATCCGGTGTACGAGGGCGAGACGTACGACCTCACCGGCAAGCGCGCGCTCGTCATCACGACGAGCCATGGGGTACTCAATGCTCCGGGGGAAACCGATGGGCCCCCAACCGGCGTCATGGCCTCGGAACTCACCCATCCCTATTACGCTTATCTCGATGCCGGCATGCAGGTCGACGTCGCGAGTGTGAAGGGTGGCCCGATCCCCATCGATCCCCAGTCGCTCGGCTTCGTGACCCGGACTCCGGAAGACGACCGCTTCCTCGCAGACCCGGCTCTCCAGGCGAAGGTGGAGAACTCGCTTCGGATCGACGACGTCGATTTCACCCACTACGACGCGATCTTCGTTGCCGGTGGCTGGGGGGCCGCCTACGACCTCGGCTACTCGGACGTGCTCGGGAAGAAGGTGAGCGAGGCCTACTACGCCGAGACCCCGGTCCTCGGCTCCGTGTGCCACGGCGCACTGGCCTTCGTTCGCGCGAAGGATCGGGACGGGAACCTCCTGATCGCCGGACGAAGAATGACCGGCGTGAGCGACAAGCAGGTCCACGAACTCGACATCGACGTGACGCCCCAACACCCGGAAACAGAGCTGAGGAAGGCTGGCGCGCTCTACGAGAGCGCGACCGCATTCCGCGACGTCTTCGCCACCCATGTCGTCGTCGACGAAGATCAGCGGTTCGTGACCGGGCAGAACCAGAACTGCGGACGCGAGACCGCGCACGAGATGATGAAGCTGATCGCAAAGAGGTCCCGACCATGAGCACCGCTCGTTCTCGCCCTCCACCCGGTCCGCTGTCGCCAGTCCACTCTCATCCATTCCTTCAGGGAGGTTCCGGAATGACCCATCGCTACCTCGACGTCGCTCGTGACGGCCACGTCGTCACGTGCACGCTCTCCAACCCGCCCCACCACACCCTCACGGCCGGAGGCGTCCTCGAGCTCTTCCAGGTGCTGAACGACGTCGAGGCGGATGCGTCCGTGCGGGCGCTGGTCTTCACCGGCGCCGGCGAGGGCGTCTTCATCGCACACTACGAGGTGGGTGAGCTCTCCGACACCGCGGAGCGCAACATCGAGGCCGGTGCCACGGCCGGCTCCTCCGAGGCGAGCGAGCCGGAGCTCCACGGGATGCACCAGCTCTGCCTGCGCCTCGAGCGGATGTCCGCGATCACCATCGCCGCCATGAACGGCACCGCCGCTGGCGGCGGATTCGAGCTCAGCCTCGCCTGCGACTTCCGCCTGCTGGCCGACGGCCCCTACCGCGTCGGCCTGCCCGAGACCTCGGTGGGCATCATCCCGGGCGCCGGCGGGACCCAGCGCTACGCCCGGCTCCTCGGCACGGCTCGGGCGCTCGACCTGATCCTCCACGCCAAACTGCTGACTCCCGCCGAGGCCCTCGAGCTCGGGCTCGTTCACAGGATCTACCCGCTGGATCGCTTCCGAAAGGAAGTCGAGGCCTTCGCCGCGGACATCGCGAGCCGGGCGCCGATCGCGCTGGCGGCCGCCAAGCACGCCATCCAGCAGGGCTCACGCATGCCGCTCGATGAGTCGCTCCTGTTCGAGCAGCGTTGCTTCGAACGCACCATGCGCTCGAAGGACGCGGCCGGCGCCATGCGGGCCTACCTCGGCGGCCGCGGTGCGAATCGGTACGAGTGGAAGGGTGAGTAGCGCCGTGCCGCGATCCTCGGCCCGGCTGAAGAAGCTCTTCTACGCCGTGGTCGCCATGGCCGTGCTGATCGGCGCGGCCGCTGCTGTGGTGTTCAACGTGCCCGCCGCCCAGGACGCGGTCTTCAAGCGCGCAGCGACCGCTGTTCTGGGACAGACGCCCGAACCTCTGGACGGCATGCGCGTCATCGTCTGCGGCAGCGCGTCGCCGCTCGGCAGGGATCCCGAGCGCGCCGAGGCCTGCATCGCGGTGGTCACCGCCGAGCACTTTCTTCTGTTCGACGTCGGCGCGCGCTCGCCGCTCAGGATGGCCCAGGCCCGGCTGCCCATGGCGCGCATCAACGGCGTCTTCCTCACCCACTTCCACTCGGATCACATCGCCGCGCTGCCGGACGTGAACCTGGCCTCCTGGGTGCAGGGCCGACCCGCTCCACTCGACGTCTACGGCCCACCCGGGGTGCAGTCGGTGGTGGACGGATTCAACGCCGCCTATGGGCTGGATCGTGGCTACCGCACGGCGCATCACGGCGCAGCGCGGCTGCCACCCGAGCGCGGCCCGATGCGGGCACATCCGTTCGACCCGGGCGAGGTAGTCTGGCAGGACGACCTCCTCACCGTAACGTCGTTCGCCGTCGAGCATCCGCCCATCGAGCCTGCGGTGGGCTACCGGGTCGACTATCGGGGCCGGTCGGTGGTCATCTCCGGAGATACCAACGCCGCCGACACGCTGTTCGTCGCCGCAAAGGACGCAGACCTCCTCCTCCACGACGCGCTCTCGCGCACCCTACTCGACCCGATGATCGAAGCGGCGACGGATCTCGGCCTGCCAGTGTCAGGGATCATGACCGACGTCATCGACTATCACGCCGACGTGACGTTGCTGCCGGCCCGCGCGGCCGAGGCAGGCATCAAGCGTCTCGCCCTGTACCACCTGGTGCCGGTCCCGAACGCGCTGACCGAGAGAATGTTCCTGCGCGGGCTGCCCAACGACGTGATCCTCACGCGCGACCTGCACACCTTTGATCTGCCCGTGGGCTCCAGCGAGATCCGCATCAGGGAGCCCTGACTCGTGAACAATTGTCATCGAAGTGATCAGCCTTCGCCGCGAGGAGCCGTCATGCCCGCGCCCCCGAACCGCCCCTACGTCTTCCACTCCTTCGAGGTCTCGTACTTCTCCGCCAAGGTCCGTCCCGCCCTGCGCTACAAGCGCCTCTGGTACGACGAGGTGCTCGCGGACTCCGGCCTGATCCGCGAGCGCACGGGCCTGACCTTCATCCCCATGCTGCTCACGCCCGAGGACGAGGCCTGGCAGGACTCGACCGACATCTACGATCGGCTCGAGGCGCGGCACCCCGATCCGCCGCTCTTCCCGACGACGCCGCTGCAGCGCATCGCCGCCCACCTCGTGGAGCTCTACGTCGACGAGTTCGGTTTGATCCCGGCCATGCACTACCGCTGGGGCAGCGAGCTCGGCGAGGCCTCGGCGCGCTCGCGCTTCATCGCCATGGTGGGGAGCGAGGAGGTCGGCACGAAGGCCGCCGCGCGCATGGCGCAGGCGCGGCTCGCCATCGGCGCCAGCGACGAGAACGCCCCGGCCATCGAGGCCCACACGCGCGAGCTGCTCGACGCGCTCTCGACCCACTTCGGCGCCCATCGCTACCTGCTCGGCGAGCGCATGTCCTTCGCCGACTGTGCGCTGATGGGCCCCCTCGACGGCCACTTCTTCACCGACCTCGTGTCGCGCAACCTGCTGCTCGAGACGGCACGCCCCGTGGTGGGTTGGATCGAGCGCTGCAACCACCCGAACGCGCCGGCCCAGGGCGAGTGGTTGACCGAAGACGCTCTAGCGCCGACGTGCCGAGAGACGCTCGGGGTGATGGGCCGCGACGCCGCCCCCATCCTGATGGAAGGCCTGCGGGTCTTCGAGCGCTGGGCCGACGACGCGCCGCGCGACGGGAAGCCGCTTCCGCGCGCCGTCGGGCAGACCGAGAGCAGCCTGCGGGGTCTCCCCGTCGTGCGCTTCGCCGGGAGCTACGCCCCGTGGCTCGTGCAGCGCGTGCTCGACGACTACGGCGCGCTCGATCCCGCGGTACGCAAGCGCGTGGACGAGTCGCTGGCCGGCACCGGCTGGGAGGCCGTGCTCGCCCACGAGCCGCGCCACCGCGTCGCGAAGCGCGGCTACGAGCTCGTCCTCGACGCCGACTAGCCCCGAGGACCCGCGCTGCGATCCGCAGAAGTAGACGGGAATGCAACTCGCTCAAGACGCAAAGAAGGACCACATGCACCATCGCACACAGATCCTCAGCATCGGATCGCTCGCTTTGCTGTGCGTGCTCGCCTCGTCCGGTTGCGAGGACGTCGCGGATGTCGAGTTGGCGAGCAACGTCAGCTCGGGCCAGTCGAGTCGACTTCAGCGGGGAAACGTGGTGTTCGAACCGAGCATGGGCACGATGTCCCTACGGCCCGAGGCGAACCCCGAGCGCAATGTCTACTACGGCGATCTGCACGTCCACACCGAGTACTCGTTCGATGCCTTCGCCTTCGGCACCCTCGCGACACCACGGGACGCCTACCGCTATGCCAAGGGCGAGGCGATCCCGCACCCAGCGGGCTACGAGATCCAGCTCAGCCGTCCTCTCGACTTCTATGCCGTGACCGACCACGCCATGTTCCTCGGTGTCGCCAAGGAGGCCGCCGACACCCGCTCCGAGCTCTCGAAGCTGTCGATCACCGACTTCGTCCACGACCTGAACGCGCCGGACAACCGCGGCCTCTTGAGCCTCGCCAAGCGCGCCAAGGTCTTCGGCACGCTCGTGCCGCAGCTCATCGAGAAGGTCACGGCCGGAGAACTCGAGCGGCAGGAGATCGACGGCATATCCAGGTCCGCCTGGCGCGACACGATCGAGGCGGCGGATGAGGCCAACGTGCCGGGCCGATTCACGGCCTTTGCCGGCTACGAATACACCTCGTCGACCGACGAGCGCGGCAATCTGCATCGCAACGTGATCTTCCGCGACACCGACGATCTGCCCGAGCTGCCCTTCTCCCGTCTCAACTCCCAGAACCCCGAAGGCCTCTGGGACTGGATGGATGGGCTACGAGCACGGGGCATCGACTCGCTCGCCATCCCCCACAACTCCAATGGCTCGAATGGCGCGATGTTCGAGCGCGTGAACTGGGCCGACGAGCCCATCGATGAGGGCTACGCCGCCCAACGCATGCGCAACGAGCCGCTGGTCGAGGTGACACAGATCAAGGGCACCTCGGAGACCCATCCCCTTCTCTCGGACACGGACGAGTGGGCCGGCTTCGAGATCATGCCCTTCCGGGTCGGGACGAAGCTGCCGAGCAAGCCCGAGGGCAGCTACGTGCGAGAGGCCTACCGCACCGGCCTCGAGATCGCGGCCGGTGGCGTGATGAACCCCTACAAGTTCGGATTGATCGGCTCGACGGACACCCACCTGGGTGGCGGATCTGATCGCGAGGAGGCCCATTACTCGAAGGCCGGTCTGATGGATGGTACGCCCGAGCGGCGCGGATCGGTTCCCGCCGGTCGGCTGCTCGGGCTGGCCTTGGGCGCCGTCGCGCCCGACCTCGTGAATGAAGTCGACGGCAGGACCTATCTGGAATTCAGCTCCTTCGAGTTCTGGGGCGCTTCGGGGCTGGCGGCGGTCTGGGCCGAGGAGAACACGCGTGAGGCGATCTACGGGGCGCTCCGCCGCAAGGAGACCTTCGCGACCTCGGGCCCGCGAATCACGCTGCGCTTCTTCGCGGGGTACGACTTCGACCCCGCTCTGCTCGATGCGCCCGACGGCGTAGCCCGCGCCTACTCCGAGGGCGTCACGATGGGGGCCGACCTCGCGGCAGACGGCAGTCGCGCACCGCGTTTCTGGGTGTGGGCGCTGGCCGATCCGATGGCCGCACCACTGCAACGCCTACAGGTGATCAAGGGCTGGGAGGACGGCGGCAAGAGCCACGAGAAGGTCTTCGACGTGGCTTGCTCCGATGGTCTGGAGGTGGATCCCGCGACCCATCGTTGTCCCGACAACGGTGCGCGGGTGAACCTCGCCGACTGCTCGTTCGACCCGGACGTCGGTGCCAGGCAGTTGCGGACACTCTGGCAAGACCCGGGGTTCCAGGCCGATCAGGAAGCGTTCTACTACGTGCGCGTGCTCGAGAACCCGACCTGCCGCTGGTCCACTTGGGAGGCGCTTCGCGCGGGTGTCGAGCCCCGCAGTGACCTGCCCACGACGGTGATGGAGCGCGCCTGGTCCTCGCCCATCTGGTACCGCCCGGGAAAACCGTGAGTCCACGGGAGACGAAATGCTGAAGAAGATCTCGCTTGGAATCGCGGCGCTGCTCGTCCTCGGCGCCGCGATCGCCTGGTTCACGGTCGGCCGCGACTGGTACGACATGCGCCGAGCCTTTGGGCGCGACACGGCGCCGGCGGACTACGCGCTCCAGGACGATTCCAGGGTCAGCGCACCGGCGCCCGAGCCGAAGGCGGTGCAGCCGCCCAATCCGCTCAAGAACGCCTACTGGGGAGACACGCACGTCCACACCCACGAGAGCTTCGACGCGACCCTCTTCGGCACGACCCTGACGATCGAGGACGCCTATCGATTCGCGCGGGGCGAGGCACTTCGCAGTGATGGCGGAGAGCGGATGCAGCTCTCGCGCCCCCTCGATTTCGTGGCGATCACGGACCACGCGGAGGGCTTCGGGACGAGGACGCGCTGTGGCGATCCGGACCTCGGGTGGTTCGAGTCCTTCAACTGCTCCGTAATGGAGACGCCCAACACTTTGGTCTTCCAGTTCATCCGGGGACGGGGCATCCGAGGCCGGCAGGAGCTCGACCCGGACCCCGATGCGCCCCCGGGCGTCTACCGCCAGAGGGCGCGCGAGCACCCGGTTCGCAGCGCGTGGCCGATCTGCTCCCGAGGCGAAGGCGGTGTGGAGCGCTGCGAGCGCGATGCCCGAACCGACTGGTCGAGGTACATCGCGCTCGCCGATGCCTACAACGAGCCGGGGGTGCTCACGACCTTTGCTGCCTACGAGTACTCGCCGACCCTGCCGGATGACGGCAAGCACCATCGAAACGTGCTCTTCCATGGCAACGACCTGCCAGAGCACGCGATCTCGTCCATGGATGTGGGCAATGCCATCGACCTCTGGCGCGGGCTGGAGGCCACCTGCACGGGCGATTGCGACTTCCTCACGATCCCCCACAACATGAACAAGACGTGGGGGCTCTTCTACAGCCGGTACACCTGGGATGGCGGGAGCTACGACGAGGAGGGGTGGCGCCTGCGCAAACGTCGCGAGCCGCTGGCGGAGATCTACCAGATCAAGGGCGCTTCCGAGTGTGCATTGGGCGTCGGTGCCACCGACGAGGAGTGCGCGTTCAGCCAGGTGCTTTCGCCGTGTGAGCCCGGCGAGGAGACCGGCTGCGCTTTCGAGACGGGTTTCGCGAGGCAAGGGCTCAAGGTCGGTCTCGAGCTCGATCGGGAGCTCGGCTTCAACCCCCTGGCCTTCGGCATGATCGGCTCGACCGACACACACAACGGGAACCCCGGAGACGTCGAAGAATGGGATTACGTGGGCGCGGTCGGATTGTTCAAGTCGCCCGCGATCCGGCGGTTTCGGGAACGTCTGGGCACCGAGCCCGACCGGAAGCCCTACCAATCCATCCTGCAGTTCCACACGTCGGGAGGGCTGGCTGCAGTCTGGGCCGAGGAGAACACGCGTGACGCGATCTTCGCGGCGATGAAGCGCCGGGAGGTGTACGCCACGTCGGGGCCGCGCATTGCACTGCGCTTCTTCGCGGGCTGGGGCTTTGACGAGCGTGTCGCCACCGAGCCAGACCCCGTTGCCGTCGCGACCGCTGGTGGTGTTCCGATGGGCGGTGTGCTGCGCCCCGCCGAGGACGACACAGCGAGCCCCACCTTCTTCGTTGCGGCGCTCGGCGATTGGATGAGTGCTCCCTTGCAGCGCATCCAGATCATCAAGGGCTGGATCGACGCGGATGGGAAGACGCACGAGAAGGTCCGGGACATCGCCTGCGCCGATGGCCTCGAGGTGGACCCGACGACCCTGCGCTGCCCCGACAATGGCGCATCCGTCGACCTGACGACCTGCAAGCCCACGGCAGACTCCGGCGCCATGCAGCTGATGAAGGCCTGGAAGGATCCGGACTTCGATCGGGCGCAGGGCGCCTTCTATTACGTTCGCGTTCTCCAGAACCCGACGTGTCGCTGGTCGACCTACGATGCCCTGCGCCTGGGGCGCGAGCCCGATCCGCGCGTCCCCGCGACCCTGCGCGAGCGGGTCTGGTCATCGCCGATCTGGATCGACGCCTCGTAGCAGGATTGGAGCAACGCAGTCCGAAGAGCCGCGCGCATCCAGGCGTCAGGGGTCCGAGACCAGGCGCTCGCCGCCACGACCAAGCGCAGCCAAAGCCCCGAACCAAGGACCGCCAGAACGAGAATTCCTCAGCGAATACAGACGGACGATCTCGAGCTCTAGCTCGATGGCCGGAGCGCCGTCCCGACCCGATGCCCCAACCACCCGAACCACTCCAGGAGCCCCTCATGAAGATCGGACTGATTCCCGTCAACGTCGGTGTCCCCAATGCCGAGGCCATGGTCGGCATGGCCCAGCTCGCCGAGGGGCTCGGCTTCGAGTCCGTGTGGACCTTCGAGCACGTCATCGTTCCCAACGACTACCAATCCAAGTACCCCTACTCGCCTTCGGGGAAGATGGGCGCGGCACCCGACACGGTCTTCGTCGACCCGCTGATCGCCCTCTCGGCCGTGGCGGCCCAGACCAGGACGATCCGCCTCGGCACTGGCGTCAACATCCTGTCCCAGGCGAACCCGCTCTACCTGGCCAAGCAGGCCGCGAGTCTCGACTTCGTCTCGAACGGACGCTTCATGCTGGGCGTGGGGATCGGCTGGCTGCGCGAGGAGTTCCGAGCGGTCGGCACGCCCTTCGAGCGGCGCGGGGCGCGCTTCGACGACTACGTCCAGGCGATGCGGAAGGTCTGGTCGGGAGAGACCGTCGAGCATCAGAGCGAGTTCGTGGACTGGACGGGCTTCCAGAGCCACCCGGTCCCGGTCCAGGATCCCTTCCCCGTCGTGATCGGCGGAACCAAGGGGAAGGCCTTCGAGCGGATCGCGCGCTACGGGAACGGCTGGTTCGCGCCGACGGTGAGCGTCGAGCAGCTCGCGCCGAGCCTCGAGAAGCTCGACAAGGCCTGCGCCCAGTTCGGGCGCAGCCGCGACGAGATCGAGGTCACCGCCATGTGGCTTCCGAACCCCTCGGACCTCGGCGACGTCGAACGCTACGCGGATCTCGGCGTGAGCCGGCTGATCGTCCCGGTGCCGGCCCTCGGGAAGGGAAACCCCGCCGAGAACATGAAGACCTTCGCCGAGAACGTCATCTCGAAGGTGGCCTGACCCCGAGACGCTGGGCCTCCTTCGCGGATGGGGACCCGGCTGAAAACACGACATGAGCCTCTGGAGCGTTGGGCGATCTAGCAGATCAGTGGTTTCGAACCCCCGACGCCGAGGTTCGAAGCCTGGTGCTCGATGTCGAACCACCGGACAACGCGGTTCGAAGAGCCGCGCGCACCCAGTGTGCAGCGGCCCGAAACCAGGCGCTCGCCGCCACAACCAAGCGCAACCAAAGCGCGGAACCAAGCACCGCCAAAACGCGAATTGCTCAGCGAATCCGGCGAGTTATGGCGGGGCGGACGGGACTCGAAAGCCCAACGTCCGGCCGTAAGTGCCCGGAAACGCAAGGGTCGGGAGCCCTGAAACTTGTATCCCGCGTGTATCCCACTCTCGGCAGCGCCGCTCGTCGCGAGGTTCCGAAGATCCTGGTGGTTGTCCCTCAGCCACAGGCGACCAACACCTGCTTGCCGGAGCTGGCTCGCTCGTGGCGGCCCGAGCTTCCTTGCCCTGCTGACCGAGTTGCGAGAGGTGTTCTTGCCCTCCTCGGTCACGCCGTCAGCCATGGACTGAGCCAGTGTGAGCCGGGATGTGATTCAACCATTGCCTGCAGGCCGAGCGGCGTAGTGCCGCCAGAGGCCTGCTGAGGCCAGGGTTGGCACCGGCGCGAGGACTCCAAGTGGCCTCCGCTCGAGGGTGTTGATCTCCAGTTCCCGCGGGGCCAGACTTGGCTTCTTGTGAGCCTGCTCGAGACCATCGAGAATGACGCGGCCGAGGACTTCGAGAAGCGCGTGGACATTCCGATCCGTGGCCGCCGCGAGACCCAAGACGTCTACGCGCTCCCGATATCTCGATCCACGGGAACACCCGCGTGAGCCGCCTCGCCCCGCTCGACAAGGCGCTGGTCCTGATCCTGGTGCCGCTTTGGATCGTGTGCTTTGGGCTCTCGATCCGAACGCTCATCGCAGGCCACGGCCCCGTGCTCGTCGCGTTGTCGGTCGAGGGGGACGATCATTACCCCGTTCTCACGGGCCGCTTCTCCCGAGTCATCCATTCCTCCGATCCGCTCTTGGACTCGGGCTTGCAGGCGGGAGACCGGCTCATCCGGATAGGCGAAGCCGACCTGCGCGGGGTCGGCACTGCCGGCTTCACGGCCCGGACCATGGATCAAGAGGCGACCGGGCTGCGCGTCCCCCTCGTCTTCGAGCGCGGGGGGGAGCGGAGGGAGACCTCGCTCGTGCTCGCGCCGGTCTCCATCTTCGCGCCGGGGATCGCGGGCTCCGGCGTATTGGGCGCGCTGGCAATCCTGCCGCTGGCCTACCGCGCCGCGGCGCCGCCGCCGAGGAGCCCCTCGCTCCGAGCCTGGTACTGGTTGCTCGGAGCCGTAGTGGGCACGGCTGCGCTGGGGAACTTTACCGAGTGGATGGGAATCGCCGAGATCGTGCAGTTGTCGACAGCGGCGATCGGAATGGGCGGTCTGCTCCTCGTCTCCACCCGGCGCTACCATTTCAGCCGGTTCCCGAGCCTCGCCACCTCGAATCCGCTCGCGGGGTAGCGGAACCGTCTAGCGTTCGAGGACTTCTGGCGGGGCCGGCCGGACGAGACTGTATCCACAGAAAATGCCGTCCTATACTGCGCGCGCACATGGTGATCGTGCTCTGACAGATCTCGGGGGAGCTCGGGGAGTAAGAGGGAGTAAGAAGATGCAGGCCGCATCTCCGCCGCCGTCAAAATGTGACTTTCGGCTGAACAGGCTCTAATGAATTGGAGAGGCGCCGCGCCCGAGGGAGACCTGCTGAGCGACGAGGCCCGCTTCCTCATTCGCTTCCTGCGTCTGATGCGCTGGGCGGTCCTGCTCGCTACGGCATCGGTGACCACGGGTCTCGTCCGGGCCTTTCGCGAGCAGGATCTGGCTCGCCCCGTCGTCCTGCTGGTCTCGTTCCAGCTCTTCGTGATCCTGCCCCTCGTCTGGGTGTCCATCCGAACCGCAATGCGCGACGACGTGTCGCGCGCCTCGCTTCTGCTCGCGGTGACCTTGTGGAGCGTCGGTCTATCCATCGCGATCTTGGTTCCCCCGTTTGCCATGATCGGTCTGCTCTTCGCGCTCGCCCCGTCCATCCTGTCGATCCCATATGCATCGAGACGCACGCACTTCCAGATCATCCTCGTCAGCGCCATCGCAGCTTTGATCTGCGCAGGCTTCAAATCGGTCGGCTACCAGATCGTCCCGATGGTCCAAGATCCCGCCAAGATGCCCCTGGCCTGGTTCGCTCTGGTCGCGGTCCTATCGACGTTTGTCGCATTTGCCGCCTGGCACTCCGCTGAGCGGCTTCGAAGCGTCGTCAACCAGCTGGTGCAATCGAATCGCGACCTGACCGAGTCAGAACGCAACCTTGAGTCCCAGGTCGCGCGACGCACGAGCGAGCTCGACCGCCGTACGGAGCAGCTCGCAGAGGCTCGAGACGCGGCGCTCGACGCCAATCGAGCCAAGAGCACCTTCCTCGCCAACATGAGCCATGAGCTTCGCACGCCCATGAACGCGATCATCGGCTACAGCGAGATGCTGGTAGAGGACGCCGAGGACGAGGGCAACGAGGAGACAGTCGCCGACCTGAAGAAGATCTACAGCGCCGGGACGCACCTGCTGTCGCTGATCAACGAGGTGCTCGATCTCTCGAAGATCGAGGCCGGCAAGATGGACATCTACCTCGAGACCTTCGAGATTCCGCAAGTGATCGACGACGTGGTGGCCACCATCGATGCCCTGGTGAAGAAGAACGACAATTGGCTGAAGGTGGAGGTGGACCCGTCCCTCGGCGCGATGCGAGCCGACGTCACCAAGGTGCGCCAGGCGCTCTTCAACCTGCTGAGCAACGCAGCGAAGTTCACTCATGAGGGCGAAATCGCCCTGGTGGTCCAGCGCGAGCCGGAGGATGGCGCGGACTGGGTGCGGATGTCCGTGTCAGACGCGGGCATCGGCATTCCACCGGAGAAGATCGACCACGTCTTCGAGGTGTTTTCGCAGGCCGACGACACCACGACGCGGGACTACGGCGGCACCGGTCTCGGGCTGCCGATCAGCCGCCACTTCTGCCAGCTGATGGGCGGCGACATCACGGTGGAGAGCACGTTGGGCGAGGGCTCGACGTTCACGATCCGACTGCCGCTGCAGGTGGCGGAGGAGTCCGAGGCCGCAGCAGCGGCCGCCCAGGCGCCGGCGACCATGAGGCCGGAGCCCGGCCAGGAGCGGATCGTGCTGGTGATCGATGACGATCCCAGCGCCCTCGACCTGATCGGGCGCACGCTCCAGGGAGCCGGTGTGCGAGTGGTGACCGCCAGCGATGGCGAGGAGGGATTGAAGCTGGCGCGGACGCTCCACCCGGCGGCCATCACCCTGGATGTGCTGATGCCCGGCATGGACGGCTGGGAGGTGCTACGCGAGCTGAAGGACGACCGCGAGACCCGCGACATCCCGGTCCTCATGGTGACGATGAACGATGACCGCAAGCTGGGCTACGCGCTGGGGGCCACCGAGTTCTTGACGAAGCCGTTGGAGCGGAGCCAGCTGGTAGGGCTGCTGGAGCGGTACGCAGGCGAGGACATCGAGCGCTGCGCGCTGGTGGTAGACGACCAGGCGGCGAACCGCGAGGTGCTGCGGCGTGCCCTCGAAGGCGAGGGCTGGCACGTGAGCGAGGCCGAGAACGGCCAAGTGGCTCTCGAGAAAGTGGCCGGCCAAGCGCCGTCACTGATCCTGCTGGACCTGATGATGCCGGTGATGGACGGCTTCGAGTTCGTGATGGAGATGCGCAAGCGGGATGCTTCGCGCACGATCCCCATCGTGGTGGTGACGTCCAAGGACGTCACGGAGGCGGACCGCCGGCGCCTGAACGGCGACGTGGTGGGCCTGATCCGGAAGAGCGGCCTCGACCGAGAGTCGCTGCTTGCACAGCTCCGCCAGCTGGTGGCCGCCACTGAGGCGCGCGACTCGTAGCGCAACGCGGTGCGCGTCCCAGTCACCGGATGCGTCATGAACGAGCAGCAACGCCAGAACGTTCGCTCGGGCTACACCCGATACTCCGACCTCGGCCGCGTGCTCAAGCTGTGCTCAAGGCACAAAACGCCACACAAAAAGCCTTGTAGAACCGAGCACTTTGGCGGGGCGGACGGGACTCGAAAGCCCAACCTCCGGCCGTAAGTGCCCGGAAAAACAGGGGGCGGGAGCCCTGAAGCTTGTATCCCGCGTGTATCCCAACGCCGCAGGCTCCCAGCAGCAAGTTGGGTGCGGCTGGTTGTGTAGACTCCCACACATGGCCACCAACCTCGATCTCGACCCGACTCTCATCGAGCGTGCCCTGGCGCTCAGCGGGGCTCCGACCAAGAAGGCGGCGGTGACAGCGGCGCTCCAGGAGTTCATCGCCCGGCGCGAGCAGCGCAGGCTCCTCGAGCTCTTCGGCAAGCTCGAGTGGGACCCGGGCTACGACTACAAGCAAGAGCGCTCCCGGGATTGAGCCTCTTCGTCGACACGAGCGTTTGGTCGCTGGCGCTGCGCCGCGATCGTCCGCCGGACTTGCCCGAGGTTGGCGCGCTCGAGCGGGCTCTCGCCGCGGGCGATCTCGTCACGACCACGGGGCTCGTCTACCAGGAGCTGCTCCAGGGTTTCCACGGTGCCCGCGACCAAGAAGCCATCGTGGCGCACTTCGGCGCCCTACCCTTTCTGACGCCTGACCGTCACGATCACTTCGAAGCCGCCCAGATCCGCAACCGAGCCCGCCGTCGCGGGGTCCAGGTCGGCACCATCGACGCCATCCTCGCCCAGCTCTGCATTCGCTACGAGCTGCGACTGCTCACCACCGACGCGGACTTCGCGCGGATCGCCGAGCAAGAGCCTCTGGAGCGCTGGACTCCGTAGCAAGGTGGGTGGCTCAAACGCCCGACCCCAGGTTCGAATCCAGGAGGGCCCACGCGCGTAACCGTTTGATTCCGTTGCGCTTCGCGCCCCCTTCTTCGAGCCAACCAGGAGGGACTTGTCGAAGCGGCCGACGCTGCAGGGGTTCTTGTCTTTATTTCCTGTCGCCAACTTGTCGCCCAACGAGCAACGTTCCGCGGCCCTCGCTTGAGTCACCACGAGGCTTCCGCCAGCGTTCCAAGTCACGAAGCACTGGTCGACGCGCCCGCGCTCGCCCCGCGCCGGCGCGTCCGAGGTCACGTTCCGAAGCAGACCCCGCCAGCACTCGGGCGAAGGCCGCCGATCGCTCGGCTCAAAGAGGCTCGAGACAACCTGCCTCGCGCCAACGGCTAGTGGGGCAGGTTGATGGCCCTCGGCGGACGGACGACGAAGTCCGCGATGTCGACTTCGATCGGCTGAGTCACGGCGTAGAGGACGGTGCAGTCGCGTGACGCGGCCTCCGAGCTAGCGCGACTGGGACGGACGGGAGCCGGTCGTGGCCTCGAAGCTCTCGATGGCGGCCACCAGCATGTCCGGCGCGTCGATGTGCACGTCATGGCTGGCGCCCTCGACGGCGACGAAGCGGACGTCGCGTAGCCGGGGCGTCAGGGCGCGCGCTGCGTCGATCGGTATGGACGCGTCGCGCGTGCCGTGTACCTGGAGGACCGGTGTCTCGATGTCCTCGTAGGTCCCAAAAAGGAGGCGGAAGCCGTCGATCGTATACTGGCGACGGATGTACGTCAGCATCGCCGCTCGGGTGCCGCGGATCGCGTAGGCTGCTGCGAGCCGCCGTTCGTGGGCGTCCGAGAACACGTCGCTGAAGATCGCGGTCCTGCCCATGGCGATCTCGCCGAGCCCCGGCACGAAGGGCACCCACTGCATCGGGTCCATCGCGATCCCATGGCCGATGAAGACCGATCGCTCGACCCGGCCGGGATGGTCCGCACTGAACATCGCCGCGACGCTGCTGCCCACGGAGTGACCGACGACGGTCACGCGCTCGATCTCGAGGGCGTCGAGCACGTCCAGCGCCTGTCGTGCCCAGAGCGCGGGTCCGTAGCGGAGCCCGTGTGCCCGGTCGGAGAGGCCGTGGCCGTAGTAGTCGAAGCCCACGACGCGGTGGCGCTCCGCCAGGCGGTCGGCCAGCCCTTCCTGCCAGTCCGCAACGCTGCGGCCGGTGCCGTGCATCAACAGGATCACCGGGCCCTCTCCCACGTCGAGGATGTGGGTCCGGCCCGAGCGGGTTACGAGGAAGCGCGTTTGCGGATCCGAGGGCGCCGCGGCACGGGCCACGGGCTCGCGGCGCAGGCTCATGATGGAGCCCACGACGAAGCACGCGCCCAGGCCGACGATCGCCACGGCTACGACGTACGTGGCGGTCCTCATGCCTCTACCGCGACCCA
>CAMYLJ010000043.1 GCA_947259215.1 uncultured delta proteobacterium | reverse complement strand
AACTGCAGCAGTTTCTTAACTTCTGAACCAACGTCCCCTAAGGCTCGAGGCCTGCGCGCTTGGCGACGCTGCGGCAGGCGGCCACCAGGGTGGGCACGAAGGCCGGCGCGCCGACGCAGGCGTCGTGGTCGCCGTCCACCTCGTAGCACTCGGCGCCGGGGATCGATTCGGCGAGCCTGCGCTGCCGCGCCGGCGGCACCAGCGTGTCGCGGAGCGTCACCAGCACGGCGCTGGGCACGTCCACCCGACCGATCCAGTCCGTGGAGGAAAAGCCTCCCACGGCGCCGGCGGCCTGGACCAAGGTGGCCGGGTGATGACCCGCGAACTCCTCGATCACCTTCTCGCGCAGCTCCGGGTGCTCGATCCGCGCCAGCATCCGCTCCAGGATGCGGCGCTGCGCCAGGCCCGGGACGAGGCGCGCCGCCTGCGCCGCCGCGGGCAAGAAGACCCGGGCGACCCGGGCCCCGCCACGCGACACGAAGTGGCGGGCCGTCGCACACAGCACGAGCCCCGCGACCTGCTCGGGATGGCGGTGCCACGCCAGCGACGCGATCGGACCGCCCATCGAGTACCCGACCGCCACGAAGCGCGAGACGCCCACCTCCTCG
Source organism: uncultured delta proteobacterium (assembly GCA_947259215.1). Lineage (GTDB taxonomy): Bacteria > Myxococcota_A > UBA9160 > UBA9160 > JAFDET01 > CAMYLJ01. Next base: position 32,828 of record CAMYLJ010000043.1, on the reverse strand, counting down.
GCCGCATGCACCGCGTCGTCCGCACAGTCCGCCAGGGTGAAGCGCCGGGTGCGCAGCCCCTTGCCGTGGCCGCGGTGGTCGAGCGCCAACACCCGGAAGTGCGCCGACAGGGGCCGAAAGCAAGCCCCCCAGTTGAGCCGCGCCGTCGCCCCGAGCCCGTGCAGCAGCATCACCACCGGCGCATCGGGCGCGGGACCGGCGATGTCGCGCAGCCACGTCTGCCCGCGCCCCGAGAGATCCACCCAGCGATCGATCGAAGCCCCACCCATGTCCACTCTGGTAGCGCGCCGTTAAGAAACTGCTGCAGTTTCTTAACTTCTGAACCAACGTCCCCTCCGGCACCCCAGCCCCGCGGCCGCGCGCGCGCTAGCCGGACCAGTCGACGTAGATCGGAGACGACCACGCCCGCTGCTCGATCTCGGCCAGGCACTCCTCCTCGTCCGGAAGCCGATAGTCCCCGTAGCACGGGCGGACGCGCACGCAGTTGCCGGACTCGTCGTACTCGCAGCGCAGCGGGTCCGCGTTGATGGCGTCGCTCGGCTCCTCGATGGCGCGAACGTAGTAGGCCGTGTCCCGGCCCGCCGCGGCGAAGTCCGGGTCGTCGAACTGCACCACGCAACCCGCCTCGCTGGGAGCGCACTGGAACACGCGCCAGGGATCCTCGATCAGGCCCACGACCGGCTCGTCCGGACTCGTCTGCGGGCGGATACGGATCACCTCGATGCGGGTGATGAGCTTGCGGCGATCGGACGGGTTGAAGCACTCGCCCTGACACAGCCACTCGAGTCGCTCGGGGCCGACGGCGCGCACGCTGTAGTCCGGACAGCCCTTCTTCTGGTGGAAGGCGCCCACGGCGCGCACCTCGAAGCGCGGGGCTGCGCCGAGGGCCGCCTCGCCACCCATGGGGATGGCGCCGAAGCTGCCGTCGGCGCGCTCGGCGTTCAGCAGGTGGAACCAGAGCAGGATGCGGTCGCCGCTGGTGCCGTAGACCTCCTTGCGCTTCATGGCGTCCCACACCGCCTCCCGGTCGCGGCTGTCGGCGTGCACGGCGGCCAGGCCGCCCGTCAGGAAGAAGGCGGCCTGGCGCTCGCCCTCGAGGGCGCGCAGGCCGAGGCTCAGGGCCTCCGCGCGCTCCCTGCGCACCGAGCGCGGCTCCGGCGCCTGACGCTCGCCGCGCAGGCGCTGACGCCAGGCTTCGCTGGGCGCGCCGGTGGTGTCGGTGCTGTTCTTGCGGCTCACCTCCTTGTAGCCGGTGCCCGGGCGCGCGGTGTGGTTGTCGCTCGAGGCGATGAAGCCGAAGCGGAAGCGCTTGGGCTCCGGCTCGTCGAAGTTGCTGATGGCCAGGGCGTACTGGCTGGAGCCGCCGGGCCGGTAGTTGAAGGCGGGCAGGAAGCAGTCCCGGCACTGGCCAGCGTCGAGCCAGTCCTCGGCCTCGGCGCCCGGCACGGTCAGGTGGCCCGCCTGCCCCATCCAGGAGGCGTTGTCCCGGGCCTCGACGGCGCGCGTCTCGCACTCCGCCTCGCTCTCGCCGGCCTCGAGACAGCGCGCGCGGATGATCTCGCCGGCCTGCCAGCAGCTCGGGAGGTAGTCGTCCGTCGGCGCCGGGCACACGAGGCTGCCGTCCTCCAGCTCGTAGCCGGCGCGCCAGTCGCGGTACTCCTCGGAGTTCCCGTGCCCGGACATCACCTCCAGCAGGATCTGCTTGGTGGGGTCGTTCTGGGCGGCGGTGAGCTGCTTGTCCCAGCTGATCCCCGGCGGCGAGTAGTAGCCCCAGGTGTTGCCGTGGGGGATGACGATGGTGTCGAAGCCCTGCTGCTCGAGCTTCTCGAAGAGGGTGCCCGGGTCGACGGCGGACTCGTAGCAGTCCGGCGGCAGCTCGTTGCTGGGGACACCCTCCGGGCAGACCGGCACCTCGGAGATCTCCGCCATGAACTCGGCGAAGTTGTAGTACCGCTGGCGGTTGGGGAGATCGAGGAAGGGCAGCGCCGGGTGGGGGCGGACGGCATCGCCGCGGAGTGCGTCGGTGGCCGGGCCCGCGGCGCCGATGGCGCGAGGCGGCACCTGGTCGTCGCCCAGATCGCGGAAGATCACGTTCTTGTGCCCGTAGTGGTCCTGGGGAAGAATGCCGACCTGGCTCCACTCCCAGCCCAGGTAGGCCACCACGTCCGGGTCCGCCGGATCGGCCAGGGCGTTGCACGCGCGCAGGGTCTCCTTGGTCTCGCGCCAGCGGCGCGGCGTGGACGCCTCGGCGTGGTCGTTGATGGACCAGAAGTCGAGGGCCGAGCAGAAGCGGGCGTAGTCGCAGGCGTCGGCCACCGGGTGGGCACCGTCGCCGCCCAGCATGGTCAGGCTGCGCGCGAAGGCGTCGGTGGAGAAGGTGGTGTGGACGTGGAGGTCGCCGAAGAGAATGGCCTTGGTGGGCGCCATGGTGATGGACGCCGCGGCGCGCTGCTGGGCACGCGCGCGCCCGGCCACCACGTCGGGCGGGATGGCCGTCGCGGTGGGGTCGCCGGCGTGCTCGTACTCGCCGAAGAGCCCGAACCAGGCCGCCCCCACGTAGAGCCCCACCAGCACCAGGATCGCGACCAGAACCAGCAGGATCGTACGGACCATCGGCATGCCCTCCGGCCGCCCATCATACCCATCCTACCCATCCCCTCCGCCCAGGCTGCTGGGCTGAAGCCCGCCCACGGGGCCTGGCGGGACAGGGGAATCCCCCTCGCCGGCCCGGCCCCGCGAGGACCGCCCCGCAAGCCGAGAAGCCCCTCCCCGCCGGCGCAGGGTTCCTGTAGGCTTGGGTGACTCGCAGTCATTCCCGGAGCGCAGTCCGAGCGCGAAGACCCCTGGAGAGGCGGGGTGCGTCCGGACTCCGGGCGGGACACGGATAGGGAGGGCCCGTGCATGTCCCAGCGCGCCTACGATCCCGATGCGCCGCGCATCGTGCCGGAGCCGCTCCCCGTCGACCCGCGCGATGTCGAATCCCTCGACGTCTGGGGCTTCCGCGATACCGCCTTCCGCCTGCGCGCCGACGGCGTGGTGGAGGTGACGGGCGACCGCTACGAGCTCTCGGGTCAGGAGCTGCCCGATCTGGTGCCGTGGGTCCAGGAAGCGGTGCACCCGGGCATCAACCCGGAGAACCTGAACCCGCCGTCCTACCCGCCCGAGATCCCCGAACCCGTCCGCAACGCCGCCTTCCTGGACGAGGTGCGCAAGCACCTGGCCGACGACCAGCTCTCCGAGGATCCGGAGCTGCGGCTCCGTCACGGTCACGGCCACACCCAGGAGGAGATGTACGCCATCAAGTACGGCCGCATCCCGCGGGTGCCGGACCTGGTCGTGTGGCCGACCGACGAGGCGCAGGTGGAGGCGCTGGTGGAGGCGGCCGGGCGCCACGGTGTCTGCCTGATTCCCTACGGCGGCGGCACCAACGTGAGCGAGGCGCTCCACTGCCCCGAGGACGAAGCCCGCAGCATCGTCTCCGTCGACATGAGCCGCATGAACCGGATCCTGTGGATCGATCCGACGAACCGCACCGCCTGCATCCAGGCCGGCGCCGTCGGTCGCCAGATCGCCGCCGGCCTCGCGCGCCACGGCTACACCCTGGGCCACGAGCCCGACAGTGTGGAGTTCTCGACCCTGGGCGGCTGGGTCGCGACCCACGCCTCGGGGATGAAGAAGAACAAGTACGGGAACATCGAGGACCTGGTGCTCGGGGTGCGCGTCGTGACGGCCCAGGGGGTGCTCGAGCGGCCGGCGGTGGCGCCGCGGGAGAGCGTCGGCGCGGGCGACGTCCGACGCTGGATCTTCGGCAGCGAGGGCTGCCTCGGGATCGTGACCAGCGCCGTGGTGAAGATCTTCCCGCTGCCCGAGGTGCAGCACTACGGCTCCATCGTCTTCCCGGACTTCGCCAGCGGCGTGCGCTTCCTCTACGAGCTGCAGCAGGCCGGCAACGTGCCGGCCAGCGCGCGCCTGGTGGACAACTTCCAGTTCGTCTTCAGCCAGATGCTGAAGCCGCGCAAGACCGGACTGGCGAAGCTCAAGAGCGACGTGGAGAAGCTCTTCGTGACCCGGGTCAAGGGCTTCGACGTGGAGCAGATGACGGCCTGCACCCTGGTCTTCGAGGGGACTCGCGACGAGGTCCGCGCCCAGGAGAAGCAGACCTACGCCATCGCGAAGCGCCACGGCGGAATCGCGGGCGGCTCGGAGAACGGCAAGCGGGGCTACCAGCTGACCTTCGCCATCGCCTACCTGCGCGACTGGGTGATGAACCACTTCCTGCTCGGCGAGAGCTTCGAGACCTCGGTGCCGTGGTCGCAGGTGGAAGCGCTGTGCGAGAACGTGAAGCGTCGTCTGCGCGAGGAGCACGAGCGACGCGGACTGCCGGGCAAGCCCTTCCTCACCTGCCGCGTGACGCAGGTCTACGAGACCGGCGTCTGCGTCTACTTCTACTACGCGTTCTTCTTCCAGGGCGTGGCGGATCCGAGCCATGTCTACGCGGAGCTCGAGCAGGCGGCCCGCGACGAGGTCCTGAAGCAGGGGGGCTCCCTTTCCCACCACCACGGGATCGGGAAGATCCGGCAGCCCTTCCTGGCGCGGATCGCCTCGCCGGGCACGCTCGCCATGGCCCGTCGGATCAAGGCCGCCGCCGACCCGAACAACCTCTTCGGCGCGGCCAACCAGCTCTTCGGCAGTGAGGATGATCCGGCCTGACCGGACGCCTGGGGGGGAGTCGTTGTCGCGAGGAACGAACGAGGGCGCTGAGGTCCTGCTGACCGGTGCGACCGGGTTCCTGGGGAAGGTCGTGCTGCACGAGCTCCTGCGCCGGCGCGAGGAGCTCGGGGTGGCGCGGGTGCACGCGCTCGTCCGGCGCAAGCGGGGCGTCTCGCCCGAGGCGCGCTTCCGCAGCGAGGTGCTGGGCTCGCCCTGCTTCTCGCGGCTGCCCGAGAGCTGGACCGAGCACGTGGTCCCCGTGGCCGGCGATCTCGCCAGCGAAGCGGCCGGTCTCGCGCCCGAGGCGCGCGGCGCGCTCTGCGCCCGCACCACCCACGTGATCCACTGCGCCGCGTCCGTGGAGTTCCACCTGCCGATCGCCCAGGCCGCCGCGGCCAACGTGACGAGCGCACTCCACGTGCTGGAGCTGGCGCGGGCGTGCCCGGACCTGCGCTCGCTGGTGGACGTCTCCACCGCCTACGTGACACCGCACCCGGGCGACCGCGTCCCGGTGGAAGAGGTGCTGGCTCCGCTGCGACGGCCGGCCGCCGAGACCTACGGCGAGATCCTGGCCGGCGGCTACGCCGACCCGGACGACGAGGCCGGCCTGCTGGCGGTGACGGGCCATCCGAACACCTACACCCTCACCAAGTGCCTGACCGAGCACCTGCTGCTGGAGCGGCGCGGCGACGTGCCCCTCACCCTGGTGCGCCCCAGCATCATCAGCGCCGCCCACCGGCATCCCTTCCCGGGCTGGATCGACAGCCCGGCGGCCTTCGCGCTGTTCGTGATGATGATCGGCTCGGGCCGCATGCGCGCCGTGGTGGCGAAGCGGCACTCGCGCCTCGACATCGTGCCCGTGGACGCGGTGGCGGATCGCATCCTGACGTCCGCTTTCCGGCCCTCGCCGGCGGCGCGCCAGGCGGGTGTGGCCGTGCCGATCCGCCATGCCGTGGCCGGCTCCGAGCGCAGCCCGAGCCTGGTGCTGTGCGGGGAGCGCATCCAGAAGTTCTTCGCGCGCAACCCGCTGGGCGACGGCGGCGGCCCCCTGGCCCGCGTGCACTACATCGGGCCCGACGGGCTCCGCTACCGGCTGTGGCACTTGGCGCAGCACCGGCTGCGCCGCGAGTCGAAGCCCATCGCGGAGCGCCTGGCCGACACCAACCGCCGCTTCGCCTACTTCACGCTCAACAGCTTCCGGTTCCAGAGCTCGCTGCCCCTGCGCGACCCGGACTTCGACGTGGCGCGCTACCTGGACACGGTCTGCCGCGGGATCTACCAGCACCTGCTCGGCGGCGACAAGCGCGAGGTCAACCTGGCTGGGCGCGCCCACCGGCGCCGGCGCGGCGATCTCGGCTGGGCAGCCAGCCAGCCGCGCGGAAACCTCTTCATCCGCGCCGCGGCATGGCTCGTCGCCAAGGCGCTGCGCCGCGGCGTGGACCGGGTGACCGTCGACGTGGAGTCCTTCCGCCGCGGGAGAGCCGCCATCCCGGACGAGGCCGTGGTGGTGATCGCGCCCTCGCACCGCAGCTACCTGGACTTCGTGCTGATCTCCTTCCTGTGCTTCGCGCGCCCGGACCTGGGGCTGTCGATCCCGCACGTGGCCGCGGCCGTGGAGTTCGCGCGCATCCCGCTGCTGGGCCGGCTCTTCCGGCAGCTGCACGCCTTCTACCTGGAGCGGGGCCACGGCCGCGAGGACAAGGCCCTCACCCAGGCGGTTCACGCCCTGGTGGCCGACGGCGAAACCCTCGAGTTCTTCATCGAGGGCCAGCGCAGCCGTTCCCGCCGCTGCCTGCCCCCGCGGCGCGGGCTGCTGCGCAGCCTCCAGGCCACCGGCCGCCCGGTGACCCTGCTACCCGTGGCCATCAGCTACGACCACGTGCCGGAGCAGGCGGCCTTCGTCGCCGAGCTCGAAGGCGCGCCGAAGCCGCCGATGCGCCTGCGAGGCCTCCTGGGCTGGACCGCACGGCTGCTGCGCGGCCAGGTCGAGCTGGGCCGGATCCACCTGGCCTGCGGGCGCCCGGTCGGCCTGGACCTGACCAGCGACGTGCACGCCGTCTCGCGCGAGGTGGTCGGGCAGCTCCAGGCCGAGACGGTGACGACGACCCACCACCTGCGCGGATTCCTGTCCCGGAACGACCTGAAGGACGTGGATCTCGACTGGCTGGTGGCGGCGCTCGAGCGTCGCGGAGGACGCGTGCTGGAGGTCGCCCGGCGCGAGCAGGCGGTGCCCGACGTGATCGAGCGCTGCATGCGCTACCACTTCCTGCACCTCTTCTACCCCGAGGCCGCGCTCGCCTACGCGGGAAACCCGGCGGTCGAGCACCACATCCGGCGCAACGGCTACGCGCCGGGGAAGACCCTCGACCCGGAGGCCGAGCTGAGCGACCCGCGGGTGCGCTCCGTCCTGCGCGCCCTGTTCGAGCCCGTGCGCGCGGACTACGCCGGTACCGCCGGGGTCCTGGCGGAGCGGCTGCGCACCGCGGCGGCCGTGCCGGAGCCCGCGGACGTGACCCGCGAGCGAGCCGGCGCCCACCGACCCGATGTGGAAGGCGCCTTCGAAGACCTCGTGGAGCGCGGAGCGCTGGTGCGCGACGCCGAGTCCGGGCGCCACGCCTTCGGGCCCGCGGCGGAGGAGATCGAGTCGTACGCCCACCTGTGCGCGCGGGTCGACGCCGGGGTGGATCCGTCGTGAGCGACCCCCTCCTCCCCGCCGACGAGACGCGGCCGCTGCTGCTGACCGGCGCCACGGGCTTCGTCGGCCGTCACGTGCTGACGCGCCTCGCGGCTCAGGACGAGGAGCGCGACGTCCTGGCGCTCGTGCGCGACCCCGCCCAGTGGCACGGCTACGACTGGACCCGGGACCTCGGCAACGTCGAGCTCGTGCGCGGCGCGGTGGCCCACACCCCGAGCTGGTCCGGCGAGCTTCCGGCCCTGGGCGGCATCCTCCACCTGGCCGCCGTGGTGCGCCACAGCCGCCGCGACGTCGGCGACCTCTACGAGACCAACGTCGAAGGCACCCTGCACATGGTGCGGCTGGCCGCCGCGCACCGCTGTCGCCTGGTGATGGTCTCCACGTCGGGAACCGTGGGCTGCTTCGAGAGCCCCCACGAGCGCGCCGATGAGGACGCCGCCTACGCGGAGGAGACCGTGGGGCGCTGGCCCTACTACCGCTCGAAGATCGAGGCGGAGCGGCGCGCGCGCGCCCTGGCGCAGGAGCTGGACGTCGAGCTCGTCTTCCTGCGACCTCCGGTCCTGCTCGGACCGGGCGACCACCGCCTGCGCTCCACCAGCAACGTGTGGAAGGCGATCCGCCGCAAGCTGCCCTTCGTGGTCCGCGGCGGCATCCACTTCGCGGACGTGCGCGATGCGGCCGACGCCGTCGTGGCGGCGCTCGCGCATCCAGCGCCGCGCCCGGTCTACCACGTCGAAGGCACCGAGTGCTCCATCGAGGAGTTCTTCGGCATGGTGGAGGAGGTATCGGGCGTGCCCGCGCCGCGCTGGCTCCTGCCCTACCGCCCGGCCTGGCTGCTGGCGCGGGCGCTGGAGCGACTGCACCTGCTGCCCGATCCGGTCGTGGTGGAGATGGCATCGCGCTATTGGGGCGCGCGCTCCCTGCACGCCGGGGACGATCTCGGCTACAAGGCACGCGATCCGCGCGAGACGCTGCGCGACACGGTGGCCTGGCTGCGCGACCACGCGCCCACGGCCTGAAGGCGTGTGACGCGCGCCGCCCGGCGGCAAGCAGGGCTGGAAGCCGTAGGCGCCAGCGCGGGATCTGGGCGGGGCCCCGGGCCGGCGCGGCCGCTCGCTGCCGCCGCTTCCCCGGCGGACCCCGGTTCCTGATATGGCCCCGGTTCGGGCTCCCGTTCGTCGAGGCGGATGCACTGGATGCTGGCACGGACGTTCACGATCCTGATCCTTGCGGTGGCCGCGTGACGGGACCTTCCTGGAGGACGCAGCGGGGCCGGGGTCGGAACCGACGAGAACGGGATGGGCTCGACCTTCGGCGACTACGATGGCGACGGCGACCTCGACTGGTTCGTCACCTCCATCTGGGATCCCCTCGACACCTGCTCGAGCCAGAACTGCGGCTGGGGCATCACCGGGAACCGCCTCTACCGCAACGACGGCGGCCGCAGCTTCGGCGACGCCACCGACGCCGCGGGCGTGCGGGCCGGCTTCTGGGGCTGGGGCGCCGCCTTCTTCGACGCGGACAACGACGGCGACCTCGATCTGGTGATGACCAACGGCGTCGACTTCCCGCTCGTGGGCGCCGACGCCGCCTTCAACGCGGACCCCATGCGCTACTGGGAGAACGACGGCAGCGGGAACCTGAGCGCGCGCTCCGCCCAGGTGGGCCTGGTCGACGTCCGCTCCGGCAAGGGTCTGGCCGTGCTCGACTACGACGAAGACGGCGACCTCGACCTGATGCTCGCCAACACCGTGGACGGCGGGCTCCTCTACCGCAACGACGGCGGCAACGCGAACGATTGGCTGCGTATCAAGCTCCGCGACCGCCGCGGCAACTTCCGCGGGCTCGGCGCGAAGATCCGCGTGCAGGCCGTCCCCGGCGGACCCGTGCAAGTGCGCGAGATGGGCGCCGCCAGCCACTTCCTGGGCCAGAGCGAGGCGGTGGCCCACTTCGGGCTGGGCGCCCCCATCGCGGAGCCCGTGCACGAGGTGACGATCGCCTGGCTCGGAGGTTCGCTGCGGGTGCTCAACGGTGTGGCGCGAAACGGCACGCTGGTGGTCTGGCGGCACCCCGAGGGCTGCGGCCTGCTCGGGATCGAGCCTCTGCTGGTCCTGGTCACGGCGCACGTTCTGCGCCGGGGTCGGCGCCGGCGCGCGGGCTAGCCCGAGCGTTCGGACGGCAGCTCGCTCAGCACGTGGAAGCGGACCTGGCCGCGGGCCACGACGGCCTCGTCGCGGCTGCGGCGAATCACCACCTGCCAGAGATGGACGCTCCGGCCCGCGTGGATCGGCGTGCCCTCGGCCACCAGCTCGCCCGTGCTGTGAGAGCGCAGGAAGTCCGTCTGGTTCGACACGCCCACCACACCCGCCTGGCCGCGGGCGCGGGCCGCGAGCCCGGCCCCCTGGCTGGCCACGTCCTCGACGATGGCGCAGTAGACGCCGCCGTGGAGGATCCCGTAGGGCTGGTGGTGCTGGGGACCCGCCTCCACGCGCGCGCGAATGCGCTCCGGCGAGGCCTCGAGGATCTCGATACCCACCGCCTCCGCGCCGAAGCGGTTGGGCCCGATCCCGGGGCGATCGCTCATCCCAGGGCGCCGGCGTCGCGCAGGCTCTGGATGCGCTCGGCGTCGTAGCCCAGGACGTCGCGCAGCACGGCGTCGCTGTGCTCGCCCACCGTCGGCGCCTTCCCGGGCTCGGGCAGGGTCTCGCCCACGTACTTCACGGGAAAGGGCAGCATGTCGGCACCGTGGGCTTCGTGGGAGTAGAGCGGGAAGCGATCGCGGAACTGCGGATCGTCGGTCAGGGTCTTCGGGCTGTTCACCGGCGCGATCGGGAAGTTCTTCTCGTCGCCCAGCCGGATCCACTCGTCGGAGGTCTTCGTCCGGAAGATATCGCGCAGCTCGCGCTGGAGCTCGCGGTTGCCCCGGGCGTGATCCGCGTACTTGGAGCCCGGCCAGCGGTCGAAGAGCTCCGGCCGCCCGACGCACTCGCAGAAGTTCTTCCAGAACGCCTGCTCCGAGCACATGAAGAGCACGTGGCCGTCGGAGGACTCGTACATCTGGTAGCGCACGCCCTCCTTCATGCCGGCGGTGCCCGGCGCGCGCCGCACGTAGTCGTCCGCCTTGTTGCCGGTGACCACGTCTTCCGGGCGCTCGTAGGCCAGCCAGCTCTCCGAGCGGTACCAGTCCATGTAGGCCGCGGCGTCGCTCTGGCCGATCTCGAGCATGCAGCCCTCGCCCGTCTCCCGCGCGCGGATGATCGCCGCCAGCAGGCCCAGGGCGCCGAACATCGGCCCGGCGTGCATGCCGATCGAGGCGTGCTCCGGGATGTAGCAGAAGCCCTCCTCGTCGTAGGCCGGGTTCACGATACCGGCCCAGGTGTCGAAGGCGATGCCGTGGGCGGGAAGGTTGCGGTACGGGCCCGTCATGCCGTAGCCCGAGACGTTGCAGAAGACGATCTTCGGGTTGAGCTGCTTCAGCTCGTCGTAGCCGAGCCCTCGGCGCGCCAGCGAGCCCGGACGCATGGCCTCCACCACGGCGTCGGCGCCGGACGCGAGATCCTTGTAGACCGCCACTGCCTCCGGCTGCTTCAGGTCCAGGGTCAGGCTGTGCTTGCCGCGGTTCACGTGCAGGTGCAGCAGCGAGACGCCCTCGATGATGGGCCAGGTCATCTCGCGCACGTAGTCGCCCGCGGGCGACTCCACCTTGATCACCTCGGCGCCCAGGTCGGCCAGGTGGGTGGTGATGGCGGCGGGGCCGAGCAGCGAGCTCTCGATCACCCGGACGCCCGCCAGGGGGGGACGGGTCGGCTGCGGCATGTGCGGATCCTCAGGGTTGGGGCGCGGCGGCGTCCATGCCGGAGAGGCTGCGCCATTCCTCCGGGCGCACCATGCCCAGGTAGCTTGCGCGACCGATGGAGAGCCCCGTGGGCTTGAAGACGTGGGCCAGGCCCTCGGGCCGGGAATCGAGCCCGAAGCTCCAGAGCAGATTCCCGGTGTGGGTCACGAGCACGGTGTTGGTGCCCGGCTTCGTCGGCGGCGTGTCGAGCATCTGGCGGATCTCGCTGCCGCGCGCGGTCTTCTCCTCGACCTCGAGCTCGTCCCAGACCGAGAGCGTGTCGGAGATCTCGCCCTCCGTGCCGAAGGCCAGCTTGGAGGTCTCGCGGGTCCGGCAGTAGGGGCTGACGTAGACCTGCCCGACCTGGATGTCGAGCTTGCGAAAGGCCTCACCCAGATCGCGCGCCTGCTGCTTGCCCTCGTCCGAGAGGATGCGCTGGGTCGTGCAGTCCTCGAGGTCGACGCCGTAGAGGTTGTCCGGGCTGTGCACCGTGGCCATGTGGCGGACCATGATCACGTATCCGCCCTGCTTCAGCTTCGCCACGATCTCCGGTCCCTTGAACCTCGGCACCAGCTCCTGGCGGCGCTCCTCGTCGGCGTCCGTCACGCTCGGCATGGCGACCAGCAGCGTCAGCGCCAGCAGGCAGACCCATCCAGTTCGTCGCTTCACGTCCCCTCCGACATGCCGGACCAGCTTCCAGCGTCCTGCGGTCCCGCGGCCGGCCGCACGTCGACCAGGATGCCCGTGAGCCGCGCCATGCCCGACACCGGCTCCAGGGCGCCGGGTCCGTCGGCCGCGAGCAGGTTGGCGTTCACGCCCGCGGTCTTGCTCGCCACCGAGAGGCCGGGCGCGCCCTGGTGACCCCAGCCGTGGGGCAACGCCACAGTGCCGGGCTGGAGATCTGCCAGCAGGTGCACCGGCACCCGCACCACCGCCGTCTCGGACGCCACGTCCGCCAGCTCGCCGTGGGCGATGCCCGCCGCGGCGGCATCCTCCGGATGCATGTAGAGGTAGTTGGTGTGGCGCACGCCGGACACGAACTCCGGGTCGTTGTGGGTCCAGGAGTTGTGGGTCTTCACGTGGCGGCGCGTGATGAGCTTCAGCCGCCCTCGCTGCGCGCGCTCGCGCTCGAAGTCCGCCTCGAGCCGCGCGGTCTGGGCCAGCAGCGCGGCGGGCGCCAGGTCGATGCGCCCGTCCTCGCTGGCCACGCGTTCGCCGAGGTAGCTGCCGGCCTCGTGGGCCGGGAGCGGACGACCGTGGGGCTCCGCGTGGAGCCGGCCGAAGCCGCCGTTGCCGGTGAGGCGCAGCAGCAGGGACATCAGCCCCTCCTGGGGTAGCGTGCGCCGACCCCCGCGGCGCGAGGACACCGCCGCCGCGCCCTCGAGCGCACGCTGGGCGAGCTTGGAGCCGAAGATCGGCGCGTCGCAGGCGCGGCAGAGGTCCAGGTAGATCGTGGCCTCGTCGCGCTGCTCGCCGTCGGGCTCCACCACCGGCCGCGTGGCCTGGAGGTAGGGCCGCGACTGCATGCCCATCAGCAGAGGGAAGGCGAAGGGCAGGTCCCAGCGCTCGAGCGGACTGGTGGCCGGCAGCATGTAGTGGGCCAGGTGTCCGGTCTCGGTAGGCAGGATGTCGAGGGTCACCAGCAGGTCGAGCTGCTCGAAGGCCTCCCGCAGGCGCGCCGAGTTGGGGATGGTGATGAGCGGGTTCCCGCCGGTCACGAAGAGCGCCCGCACCCGACGCGGGCCGGGCGTCAGGATCTCGTCCGCCAGCACCCCGCCCGGAAAGGCGTCGTTCACCGCCGCGAACTCGCCGATGCGCGAGGTCTCCCGGGAGAGACCGAAGCCGCTGCGCTTGCCGAGCTTCGCGAAGTCCAGGATCCCGCGCCCGACCAGGGTGCCGCCGGCCCGATCCAGGTTGCCGGACACGGCGTTCGCGACCTCCTGGAGCCAGAAGGCGAGCGCACCGTGGCCACCCATGTTGACGCCGGTGGAGCTGTAGAGCGCCGCCCCGTCCGCATCGCGGTAGGCCGCCACCATCTCGCGCAGCGCTCCGGGCGGAATGCGCGTCACCTGGGCCGTGCGCTCGGGGGTCCAGTTCGCCGTGAGCTCCTCGATCGCGTCGAGCCCGCGGGTATGTGCGGCCACCACGTCGCGGTCCACGCCGCCCGTCGCCAGCAGCTCGTGCAGGAAGGACAGGTAGAAGAAGACGTCGGTGCCGGGCCGGATCGGCACGTGCCGCCCCGCCGCCTTGGCGGTCTCGGTGCGTCGCGGGTCCACGATGAAGAGCTGACCGCCGCGCTCCTCGATTGCGCGCAGGCGCTCCATCGGGTTCGGCACCTGGAGGAAGCTCCACTTCGAGACCACGGGATTGGCGCCGACGACGATCAGGCACTGCACCTGGTCCACGTCCGGGAAGGGCTGGGTGAACGGGAAGCCGTACACCTCACGCGCCACGGCGAACTTGTTGGAGCAGTCCTGGCTGGCCGAGGCGTACATGCTCTTCGAGCCCAGGCCGGTCATGAAGCCCTGGGCGAAGATCGGATGCAGCAGGCTGAAGCCCGCCGCGGTGCCGACGTACATGGCGACGGCGTCGGGACCGGACTCGGCGCGGATGCGCTGGACCGTCTCTCCGATTCCCGAGAGGGCGTCGTCCCACGCCACGCGGTGGAACTCGCGTCCCACCCGCTTCAGCGGATGCTTCAGGCGGTCGGGCGAGTCGAAGAGCTGGTGCTGCTTCAGCCCCTTCACGCAGCCGAAGCCGCCCGTCGCCACGTGATCGGCGTCCGGACGGATCTGCGCGACGCGACCCTGCTCGAGGGTCACCTCCAGGCCGCAGAGCGACTCGCAGATGCGGCAGAAGGTGTGGCGGGTCTCGGGCATGGGAGTCGCGAGGATAGCCCGCCGCTCAGCCCCCGCCGGCCGCCACGTCGGACCAGGGGTACTCGTCGAGGGCGTAGCGCGCACAGACGGCGCCATTGGCGCTCGCGTACTCCTCGGGGTCGATGTAGTCCCAGTCGGTCAGGTTCCGGAGCACCGCGCACTGATCGCGGGCGTCGGCGAGCCGCGGGTCCCGCCCGATGTCGGCCACCACGTCGGCGATGCGCCAGGTCTGCGACGCGGTGCGCAACCCGCCGTCCGCCGGCGTGTCGAGCACCAGGTAGCGCGGGGCGTCGGGGCTCGAGTCGTCCCAGGCGGGCCACTCGGGCAGGTCCCCGCCGCGCCCGCGGCCAGGGGCGCCCGCGTGGGCGAACTGCGCCCAGTAGGAGATCATCTGGCGCGAGAGCACCTCGCGGCCTCCGCGGTTCCAGCGCACGAACAGGCGGCCGGTCTCCGGGCCCAGGTCCCAGTGTCCGAACACGAACGGGATCTCGAGCCCGTGGGACGCCCCCACCAGCGCGGGCCCATCCAGCAGCAGCGGGATGCCCGGCTCCTCGTCCCAGTCCCAGCGGTAGGCGTAGACGGTGGGACCCTGGACCTGGCGCAGAAGCGACGCCGGCGCGTCCACCGAGCGCGCCTTCCAGGCGTTCGACTGATGCTCCGCCTGGGCCAGGTAGCGATCCTCGTCCCGCGGCGTGGGGATCAGCCCGAAGCGCCATTCCACGAGCTCTTCGTCGAAGAGCATGAAGATCTTGTTCTCGTCCCGGTTCGTGCCCAGCATGACCGGCACCTGGTTGTAGGCGCCACGGCGGAAGCGCGCGATCGGCTCCTGGCGGGGGAGCACGTAGCCGTCGCGGATTCGCGTGGGCACATCGTACATGCCGCCGTCGCCGTTCTTGTAGGCCGCGAGGATCGCCTCCGTGGGCTTGCCGCGCAGGTAGGCCTCGACCTCGGCGTAGTCGAGCGACTCCACGTGCCGGCGCGCGGCGACACGATCGGCCGACGTGCCGTCGGCCACGAGCAGCCGCACCAGCCCCTCGGCCGAGCTCTGCTCGAACCCGTAGGACTCCGCCTCCTCGGCCCGGGTGAAGCCGAAGCCGCCGCTCTGGATGATCGCGCGCTGGAAAAGCCCGGAAGCCTCGCGGGACAGCAGCAGCGCCCCGACGTTCCCGCCGCCGGCGGACTCGCCGAATACCGTGACCCGGCTCGGGTCGCCGCCGAACGCGGCGATGTTCTCCTGCACCCAGTGGAGGGCGCGGATCGTGTCCAGGGTGCCGTAGTTCCCCGAGCGATCGCCCGCGGTCGTGCCGGCACCGCGCAGCGCGGCGTGGCGGAACCAGCCCAGCGGCCCCAGCCGGTAGTTGATGGCGACGACCACCACGTCGCCGCTGGCAGCCAGCTTGCCGCCATCGTAGAAGCCGGAGTTGCCGATGGTGTTTCCGCCGCCGTGGATCCAGAGCATCACCGGCAGGCGCTCGCCGTCGGCCGCCGGCACCGCGCCGGGCTCGAAGCGCGGCGCGTAGACGTCCAGGTACAGGCAGTCCTCGCTCCCGACGATGCCTTCGGCGTCCCGATCGGCGCCGGCGTAGACGCTGGCGTACTGGGGACAGGCCGAGCCGGGCGCCAGGGCCTCGCGCACTCCGCTCCAACGCGCCGCCGGGCGCGGCGCCCGCCAGCGCAGGTCGCCCTCGGGCGGCTCGGCGTAGGGGATGCCCTGCCAGGCATGCGCGCCGTAGGGACCCGTGTACCCGACGACCTGGCCGGCGGGGAGGTCGCGCCGCGAGCTCGGATCCGCCACCGGGTTGGCCGACTCGCCGCCGCCGCAGGCGAGGGACAGCGCGGCCAGCACGAGGCAGGCGCACGGGATGCGGAAGGGGCGGGGCGGCGGCATGGGGGGCTCCTCGGACTCGGACGGGCCCCATCATCGCAAACCGGGGGCGGCCCTGCCGGAGCAGGACCGCCCCCGTCGGGACGATCCGGGGGAGCAGCTATTCCCAGATCGTCTTCCACCAGGGGGCGGGCTCGCCGCCGCCGGCCAGGGGGCGATCCAGCTCCATGCGGTCCCGGATCGACGCCAGGCTCCAGCCCGTGAGCTTCGCCAGGGTCTGCGCCTCGCGCTCCTGGCGCTCCCGCACCTGGCGCCAGTAGCCCTCCGCGCCGGAGCAGCTCGTCTCGCCCGCAAACGGGTGGCGCATCACGTAGCGGCCCTGGAAGTTGCTGCGGTCGGAGGTCTCCTGGAAGACCAGGTCGGCCGGGAAGTGGTCGCCGTCGTAGCGCACGTGCAGGCGCGTCACGAAGACGTTCCGGGCCGGGCCGCCACTCTGCTTGGCCCAGAAGACTCCCAGGTCGCGCAGCTCCTTCACGGACAGCGGATCGGCCGCGCACGGATCGCACCAGGCCATGTCCCAGGCGTACTCGGTGAAGACCGCGCGCATGCCCTCGCCCCGCACCTGGGTGTCGAACATCGCCTTGTAGAAGTCCCCGAACTCGCCCTTCACGTAGGTGGGGATGTCCATCCCGGTCGGGAGCTTCACGGTGCGGTAGTTCGTCGTCTCCACCCGGCCCTTGCGGGTCAGGGTGTAGACGAAGAGCTCCTGGGTGCCGTCGGCGTTGAGGGTGCCCAGGCGGATCGGCAGCATGAACTTGGGCGACTCGTAGGCCACCTGGAGCGGGCGCAGGTAGGAGAACCCGAGCTTGGTGTGCTTCTCGAGGTTCACCTTGGCCACGAAGAAGCGCATGTCCTGCTTCAGGTAGCTGTCGAGCACCGGCTCGGCGCCGGCGGGCAGGCGGTAGCCGTTCTGCTTCAGCCAGCCCGCAAGGCCCCGGCTCTCCTTGGCGGAGAGGATCAGGATCTCGTACTCGCCGACGGCGTAGCGCGCCTCGATGGTGACGCCCTCC
Organism: uncultured delta proteobacterium; assembly: GCA_947259215.1. Taxonomy (GTDB): domain Bacteria; phylum Myxococcota_A; class UBA9160; order UBA9160; family JAFDET01; genus CAMYLJ01. Next base: position 15,814 of record CAMYLJ010000043.1, on the reverse strand, counting down.
GCCTTGGCCTCCTGCTCGGCGGCGGCATCGGCGGCCATGGGCATGGACTTCCGCGACATCAGCCCCTCGAAGAGGCGCCCGCCGGTCCTGAGACAGGGATCCGGATCGTGGTACTCCACCAGCCGCGGCGAGGTGTAGGCGTCCAGGTGCTCGATCACCTTGCGGTCACCCACGTTGATCTGCTCGCGCTCGATGAAGGTGGGCACCGGGATCACCATGGCGAACTCCTTCGGATCGCCCTGGAAGTCGTTGCTCATGGTGATGACGGTGCGGTCACCGTCGCGCACGAGCACCACCTGACTGGCCTTGTTGAAGAGCTGGGTATCGGCCTTCGCGACGTAGAAGCCGCAGAAGGCCAGTGCGTCCCACGGCAGGGCCAGCCCGAGGGCCAGACCCAGCGCGAGGGCCGCGCGTCGTCGCATGCGTCGCATGAGAGTCTCCTGATGCTGGGGGTGGGGAAGCGAGTCGGCGAGGCGCACGCGTGTCCACGCGTAGCGCTCGCCCGGGAACAGGCGATCCAGGAGCGGAACCGCGGGCGAGAGCGCCACCAGGCTCCACAGGAATCCGTTGGGCTCGTAGAGCCCGTACTGCACGAAGAGGGCGCCCGCGGCCACGAGGCCGGCGTGTGCCACGCGACCGGCGCGGGCGTGGGGGATCGTCTTCGGGTCCGAGATCATGAAGAAGGCGAAGACGAGGAACGCCCCGCTCTGGAGCGCGTGCAGCGGAATCGCCAGCGGATCACCGAGCCAGAGGGCGCGGCCCAGGAGCCCCGCGGCGTAGAGGCCGAGGAACGCGAAGGTGACGTCGCTGCGCGCGCTGCGGTAGAGGACGAGCGACCCGAGGCCGGCCACCGCCAGGGCGCCGAGGGCGCCGCTGCCCCACTGGCCCGCGGAGATCCAGACCGGCGCCCCGGCGGCCATCAGCGCCACCAGGGCGAGGCCGCTCGGGTTGAAGACGTGGCGCCCCTCGCGGCGCAGGACGAACTTGCTGGCGATGGCGATCGCCCCGCCCAGGGCCGCGAAGACCAGCTGGTCCGTCCGCAGCAGGAGCGCCAGGGAAAGCCCGCTGATCAGCGCGCTGCGGGGATCGAAGCGCTGGCCCGTGAGCCGGGAGCAGAACCGCTGGGTGACGAGCGCGCTTGCCACGCTGACGGCGGCCTGGAGCAGCGCCACCTCGAAGTCCAGCCACAGCAGGCCGTAGGCCAGCAGGGTCGAGAGCACCGCGATCTGGTAGGGCCGCGGGTCGCGGCCGGGCGTCGTGTGGGTCTCTGCCATCGCGCAATAGGTCTGCGCGGCGGCGAAAACCGGATCAGCCGGCTCACGGGGGCGCAGCGCCCGGGCCAGGGCCGCGCGGGGGCTCGGGAATCCGCAGCCGGGCGGCGGCCGAAGGGGCTAGGAGGCGCCGGAGGGCGGCGGCTTCCAGACGTCGGGCTCCACGAAGATCAGGCTCGCGATGGGCACCTCGGCCCGCACACGTGCCTCGGCCGCGTCGATCGCCTGGGCCACGGCCCGGAAGGGCAGCTCCCCGGAGAACTCCACCTTGGCGGCGACCAGCAGCTGATCCGGGCCCTGGTGCATCGTGCGCAGATGGATCACGCGGCGCACTGCCTCGTCGGCCAGCAACGCGGCGCGGATCTTCTCCCGGTTCTCGGGCGCCGCCGCCTCGCCCATCAACAGGCTCTTCATCTCGATGGCCAGCACGACGGCGATCACGCCGAGCAGGACGCCGATCGCGATGCTGCCGAGGGCGTCCCAGCGCGCGTCGCCGGTCACCGTCGCGAGCCCGACGCCGGCGAGCGCCAGGAAGAGGCCCACCAGCGCGCCCAGGTCCTCCAGCAGCACCACCGGCAGCTCGGGCTGCTTGCTGGTGCGGACGAAGCGCCACCAGGAGCGGCCGCGCAGGAGCGGGCGCGACTCCACCACGGCGGTGCGGAAGGAGTAGGTCTCGAGACCGATCGCCATCACCAGGATGCCCACCGCCCAGAGCGGGCTCGCCAGCTCGTGGGGGTGCTGGAGCTTGCTCACACCCTCGTAGATGGCGAAGAGCGAGCCCAGCGAGAAGAGCACCAGCGCCACGACGAACGACCAGAAGTAGCGCTCCTGGCCGAAGCCGAAGGGGTGGTCTTCCGTGGGCTCCCGGCGCGCGGCGTTCGAGCCCCAGAGGAGCAGCGCCTGGTTGCTGGTATCCGCCACCGAGTGCACGGCCTCGGCCAGCATCGAGGCCGCACCCGTCGCCAGGTACCCCACGAACTTCGCGATGGCGATCCCCAGGTTGGCGAACAGCGCCGCGACGATCGCCCGTCTCCCACCCCCCGCCGCCATGGGCGATACCTTCCCCCATCATGGACACCTCACGCAAGAACCGGGCGATGTGGAACGCCACGAGCGATGCCTACCAGGCGCAACACGGGCCGCAGCTCGACCGGAAGGCGCTGGCCTGGGGGGTCTGGGGGCTGCCGGAGGCGGAGCTCCAGGTGCTGGGTGACGTGGCGGGGCGCGACGTGCTGGAACTCGGCTGCGGTGCCGCCCAGTGGTCGCTCTTCCTGGCGCAGGCCGGGGCGCGGCCCGTGGGGATCGACTTCTCGGACTCGCAGCTCGCCAACGCCCGGCCGCGGCTGGCGGCCGCGGGCGTCCGGCTGCCCCTGGTCCAGGGGAGCGCCGAGGCCCTGCCCTTCCCCGACGCGCGCTTCGACGTGGTGTTCTGCGACCACGGGGCGACCAGCTTCGCCGACCCGGAGCGCGCGGTCCCCGAAGCGGCGCGCGTGCTGCGGCCCGGAGGCCTGTTCGCGTTCAACATCTCGAGCCTGATCCACGACCTCTGCTGGAAGCAGCCGACCGACACGATCGAGACGAGTCTCCAGCGCGACGGCTTCGGCCTGCGCTGGATCGAGGACGCCGAGCAGGCGAACCCCCAGCGGCTCCACGGCGACTGGATCCGCCTGTTCCGGCAGAGCGACCTCGTGGTGGAGGACCTGCTGGAGCTGCGCCCGCCCGCGGACGCCACCACTACCTATCCGGACTTCGTGCCCCTCGACTGGGCGCGGCGCTGGCCGGCCGAGAACATCTGGAAGCTCCGCAAGCCGGCCTAGCGCGGGGCGCGGGCGGAGCGCGTGCCGGTCTCGGGAATGGAGACGAGGAAGATGGCGAGCCGGGCCCAGGGCCAGGCCACGGGCTGGTAGCGAGCCACCGCCACGGCGACGCGGCTCGGCGGCGAGCGGAAGAGCTCGTCGGGGAGCATCGCGTCCTCCACGCGGGTCCCGTCCAGGACCCAGCCCTTCACGTTCGCGCCGGCCAGGGCTGCGGCCTCGTCCAGGATCGCGTCGATGGCCTCGTCGCGTCCCACCGAGCCGACGCGCACCCGTGCGGCGTGGCGTGCGGCGGCCGCCTCGATCTCGCGCGCGCGGCGCGGAAAGCGCAGACCACGTTCGTCGAAGTCGCGGTTCAGGCGGGCGTAGAAGGCCTCGCGCGCCTCGCTCGGGTCCTCGTCGCCGACGAGGGTGTAGCCGGTGAGTACCGCGGCCAGGTAGCGGTGCTCCTCGGACATCAGGGCCCCGACAGCGAGCCGCGAGGCCTCGGGGTCCATCAGCACCCGGCGCACGCCGGGATCCTGGAAGGCCTGCGCCAGCCAATGCCCCAGGTCGAGGGTGGCCAGCGCCAGGGTGCCGGCCATGTGCGCGTGCCGCACCAGGCCGTCCACCTGCCAGCCGGCCATCAGGCCGAGCGCCACCAGGTCGCCGTAGGAATCCTCCAGCAGGCCGAGGCTCGACCCGAAGTAGAAAGGCGCCAGCTTGACGGCCAGCTGGCTCTCGCCCGCCTCGAGTGCGAGGAGCTGAGCGCCTGCGCGACGCCGGAGGCGATTCACCTCCACCAGCAGCCGCTCGGCGAACGCGTCGGGATCCTCGACGGTCCCGCTGCCTCCGTAGCGTCCGCGCTCCCAGCGATCGGCCGCACCTCCCGATGGACGTGCCAGCGCGCCCAGGACCGACTGCAACAGCAGCCGCCCCGGCCTGCGCACGCTGACGGACACCCACGCGGACTCGTCAGCGCGGTCCACCCGACAGGCCAGCGAGAAGCGCGGCAGGCGCACGGCGGGATCGGCTTCGCACTCCGCGAAGCCGGTGGCACCGTGATTCATCTGGGCACCGACGTCATCGCCCGGGTCCAGCAACTCGCCCTGGAGCCGCAGCCAGCCCTCAGCGTCGGGAACCGACGAGACCGGATCCAGGTGCACGCGCCGCCGGGCCGACACCACGAGCGCGAGCGCGTCCTCGCCGTCGCGCGCAAGTCCGATGCCCACCGCGCGCGGTCCGGTTCCCAGATAGCGCGCGACCGCCTCGTCGAGATCGGCGCGCCAGGCGTCCACCACCTCCGCTTCGGTCGCCCCTGCCGGCACCCGCGCGCCGAACCACCCGAGCATCGACTCCGAGCCCGTGGCGCCGCAGCGGCCGAGGATGAAGCGACGCAACGGGCGGGGCGGAGGGGCTTCGTTCTCGAGCACGAAGTACGCCAGCTCGCGCGCCGCACAGCGCATGGCCTCGGAGGCCACCACCAGTCCCGCCCGCCGCCGCGCCGCGGCGAGCAGCCGCTCGTCGAACGGCCCGGGAGAAGCGATCGGCTCGTCCCCGATGCGATCCGGCAGCGGACCGCGCAGGGTCCAGCCGTCCACGTCGGCGTGCTCGACGGCGAAGACCGAGGCCAGGGGCGCCTCTTCCTCGGCCAGCTCTTCCAGCCGCTCGACGCTCGGGAACGCGCTCTCGGGCGCCGCGGGCTGGTCGGCGCCCGCGGCCGGCCGCGGCGGCGGAGGGTCGGCAGGGGCGGAGGCGCCGCCCGCGCAGCCGCCGACGCCCAGCGCCAGCGCACCGACCAGAAATCTCCTGCCCCTGCCCGTGAGCCGCACAGCGATCTCCCGAACTCCGCCGGGCGAGTCGCCCAGCTCTAGCGCTCTTTTTCCGGGCCGACCGACCCCTCAAACACGATCACCACCTCGAGCAGCTGGCCAGACTCGTCCTTCTCCCCAACCTCGTCCGCCGCCTTTGCCTCGTCCACCTGCTCCCGGGCGCGCTCGATCCGGTAGAGAATCGGGCGGTAGTCGCGGTTCTGCTGCCACGATCGCAGGGGGGCCGTCACCGGCTCGAACAGCTCTTCACGCAATGCTGCGCAGAAGACCTCGTCGAGCTGCCGGCGCCAGTCGGCCTCGCGGCCCTCGACTCCCTCGAGCAGGTCGCCCCAGGTGCGTTCTCTTGCACCCTCGGCGACTCCGAAGATCGAGAGGGTGAAGGCAGAAGTGGCGCCCGGGCCCTCGACGACGTGGGCCTCCTCGGGAATCCTGTCACCGATCTTCCCGACGGCGGTCAGGTCGAGCACGACCCGGTGGCACGGGTGGTAGGCGTACGTGCCGTGCTGGAAGGAGTCGCAGATCGTCTGGGCGGCGGACGCGATGGCTTTGGGTTCGATGCCCGCGTTCAACGGCCCGCGCTTCCAGTCGTCGGCGACCTCCCACGTCGTCTTGCAGAGCCTCGCCAGGAACGTTTCGATCTTCCGCTCGCGCACCGGTACGCCCTGGAGGCCCTTGAGCGGCGACGGCGGCGAGCTGCCGGGGTCGTACAGGCAGACCACCGCGCGCGCCTGCTCGCGATCGAAGCGGGTGAAGAGGCCGGCCTCGTAGAGGCACCAGTCCCAGTTCCGGCTCGGATTCGTGAAGAGCAGGATCAGCATGTGGCTGCGACCCAGCTCGGCCCTGAGCAGGGAGTTCCAATCGGCGCCGGCGGGGATATCGCTGCCGGACACGAAGGCTTCGATCGCGTACTCGCCGGATAGGCTACCGAGCGCATCCTTCAACGCCCTCGCCACGCCGTGATCCTCGTGCTTGTGGCTGATGAAGATGCGGAACGTGTCGTCGTCACCGATCCATTCCATCGGGCCCCTCCTGCCGGTCAGTGCGCGATCCGCCGACACCGATAGGATACCGACTTCTGGAGCGGTGCTTCCCGGCCCCTGCGCCGCATCCCGGACTTGCAGGCGGGAAGAGACCGATCACAGCTCGAACGCCCACACACCGCGTTCTTCGGGCCGCGCGGCCGGACAACGTGCCGGCCACGCTCCAGCCCCCCGGAGGTAGGCCGCGACGCACAGCCTGCGGCGATCCGGCTTCCCTTGCAAGAGCGGTCGGGTGTATCCTGTCGGATCGGAGGGTCTGCGATGCGCGCCGCGATCCCGTTTCTGGCCGGGTCGGCCGATGACACCTCTCCCTGGGGCACCACCCGCTTCGAGGAGAAGCCGATCTCCGAGCCGAGCGAGCGCAAGATCCTCTGGGACAACGCGGCGCGGGCTCTCCGCCTGGGCGGGGCCACCACGCCCTCCCGCATTCGATCCCGACGCGCGAAGCAGCTGGTGCTGCTCTTCGTCCTTGCGTGGCTCTGCGTCCCCGACGCCTCCGCGTAGCCGTTGCTCTCGGGCCAGGTCCTGTTCCCTAGCGGGGAGCCGGCGGCGTACGCCGAAATCGTGATTTCCTGCGGAGTGGAGGAGCCGATCCAGATCGAGGCCAACGCGGGGAGCTCCGGCTTCTTCAGCGTGGACGTGATGCAGACCGGCCCCTGCGAGGTCCTGGCCGGCGGTCGCGTCCAGGACGTCTTCGTGCCGCCCGAGGGCATTCGGATCACCCTCTACGTCGACGACTCCTGACCCGCCCCGAGGGAGATTGCAGCACCATGCCGTCGAACTGGGATCTGGACAGGGTCGAGCGCCTGGCGAAGATCATCGGCGCGACGAGCATCCCCGCCCTCGGGCTGGTCGTGACCACCCTCCTGCACCAGGACCAGCAGAGCAGCCGGGAACAAGAGCTGAAGATCGAGAGGGAGCGACAGAGCCAGCAGACGGCGGTCGAGAGCGAGAACCGGAAGCAGCAGGCGGAGATTGCGGAGCGGAACCGGCGCGCGCAGCTCTTCGCCCAGATGATGAGCAACCGCGAGCGAGCGGACAGCGAGATCCGGGCCACGATGTTCCGGTCCCTGCTGGATAACTACTTCGAGCTCGAGAAGGGGAAGCCTGCGCGAAGCCTGGCCGGGATTCAACGGGAGATCCTGCTCGTAAACCTGCTCATCAAGAACTTCGAGGAGTACTTCAACACGCGGTCCTGTTCGAAGATCTGCATCGGCGCCTGAAGGAGGCCAGGGAGTCGGGGGAAGACGCCCAGGACCTGATCGATGAGCTGATCGGCATCTCGAAGGGTACGGCGCTGAGACAGGAGGTCATGTTGGCGCGCGTCGGAGTGACGAAAAACATCCACTTCGAGAAGAACCAGCATCGCTGCATTCCGCTGTACTCGCACGTAGGCCGCCACGTCCCGTACCTGAAGGACGGCAAACGCGCCTACGAGGCGATGGCTTATCGAGACTTCGATACGTGCGAAGGCCGGGAGGTATACATCCGATTGCCCCTGGAGAACCCGCCTATCGCACCGTTCAGTAAGTACGCCCGCTGGGACAAGAAAGTCCGAGCGCTCTTCGTCAAGCCCCCCCATCGACAAGGTGCGCAAGAGAGAACTTCTGGAGGTGCTCCAGGACGAGACCACCGTCGCACGGCTGCCGGCGGAATGGCAGGAGGCGTTGGAGTCGAGGGACGACAAGGGTCGGGGACGCGACTCGACGAGAAGGGGCTCTACTCCATCCAGCTGAAGGTGACGGAGATCCGTGAAGATTCCGTACGGGTTGCCTTGAACGTGTTCGAGGACTCCTTCGCCGAGGAGACGACGGCGAATGGCGACAAGCGAAGGTCCTGGTGGGCTTCAAGCCGGCGAACCAAGACCCCATCGAGTTCAAAGTCTCGTACTTCGATCTGCCGTTCATGGACAACACACGGCTGTACGCAGGAAACCGCTTCGCCGTGGTTCTGCGAGACATCCGCGATCAACAGAAAGTCGCCGAGCTCGGGCTCGTCCGCTTCCGCGAGAACTTCATGAGCGTGAGAGACCGGCCCTACCTCACCCAGATGCTGAGGGAGCTGGGAGGCCGCGCCGACTGATCCCTGCCCCTCCCGGCGAGCTGCACGCTGGTCTCCCCGGATTCCGTCGGGCCAGTCTATCCCGCCGTGCGGAGCAGACGCACCAGCTCCGGGCGCGCCGCCTCAGCCTGGCGATACAGCGACAGCTGGCCCACCGCACGCACGCGGTTGTGCTCGCCCGGCGCCGCGAAGCGGGCCGGGTCCCAGCCGAAGTAGCTCTCGTCCAGGGCGTCGGTGGCGAAGCGCGCGGCGAGCTGGAGGCTCATGGCCTCGAGACCCCCAGCGCAAGCCTCCCGTTCCTCGGCTCCGATCGCGAACCCGACCGCCCCGACGTAGCCGGCGGCCGACTCCCGCAGAAGCTCCAGGTCGAGCCGGGCCTCCGGCTCGTCCTCGCCGGCGCGGTTGCACCAGGAGCGCCAGGCGTCCCCGAGCTCGCGCCAGAGGGGCGCCCGGGTCACGGTGTCCAGATCGATCAGGGCGACGGCGCGCGCGCGGTCGCCGCCGGACTCGCCGGCGAAGAGCACGTTGCTGAACTTCAGGTCGTCGTGGATCACGCGGGAGGGCAGCCCCTCCTGCAGCGGCGCGCGGGCCGCCGCCTCGAGGATGCTCTCGGCCAGGGGCGCCACCGCGTCGTACAGGCGGTGGCCCGCGTGCTCGTCGAGGGCGCGCGCCAGCTCGGCCAGGTGGTGGGCGTGGTCGTGGTAGCGGAAGCCGAGATCGCGAAAGCGGTGGTCCAGGTCATCCAGGGCCGTGTGGAAGCGCGCCAGCAGGGCGCCGGCGGAGCGGGCCTGGGCCGGGTCCGTACAGCGGTCGAAGGAGACGCCCGCGATCCGGGTCAGGACGCGCCAGCGTCCGGCGTCGCCCAGGTCCACGTAGAGTGCGCCGCCGGGGGTCGCTCGCAGCCGCGGGGTCTCGACGCCCTTTCGGCACAGGTGCTCGCTGACGGCCGCGATGTTCTCGTGGACGCCGGCGTCGAAGATCGGGTTCACGCGCTGGAGCACGTAGCGGCCCCTCGCCGCCTCCACCGCGAAGCTCTGGTGGATCAGCCCGCTGCGGATCGGCTCCAGCCGGGCGTCGCCGATCGCGAACGCCTCCAGGGCGCGCTCCGGATCCCCCATGCCGGAGGAGTAGCATGCGACGCGCCCGGCAGCGGGACTAGAACACGTTTCACTTCCGCGCTATGCTGGGCTTCCCATCCATCCGGGAGACCCCCATGCGAACCGAACTCTGCGAGAAGCTCGGCATCGAGTTCCCGATCTTCGCCTTCACCCACTGCCGCGACGTGGTGGCCGCCGTGTCCAACGCCGGCGGCATCGGCGTGCTGGGCTGCGTGGGCTTCAGCGCGGAGCAGATGGCCGTCGAGATGAAGTGGATCGACGAGCACACGGACAAGCCCTACGGCATCGACATCGTGATCCCCGGCAAGTACGAGGGGAAGGGCGAGGAGCTCGACGCCGCCGAGCTGGAAGCGAAGCTCAAGGCCATGGTGCCCCGGGAGCACCGCGACTTCGCGAAGAAGCTCCTGGCCGACGCCGGCGTGCCCGAGCTGCCCAAGGGCACCGAGACCCGCGAGCTCCTGGGCTGGACGGCGACCACGGCCGGGCCCCAGGTCGAGCAGGCGCTGAAGAGCGACAAGGTCAAGCTCGTCGCCAACGCGCTCGGCACGCCGCCTGCCGACGTGGTGAAGGAGATCCAGAACACCGGCCGCCTGGTGGGGGCGCTCTGCGGCACCGTGAAGCACGCCCTGGCCCACAAGGCGGCCGGGCTCGACTTCATCATCGCCCAGGGCACCGAGGGCGGCGGGCACACCGGCGACATCGGCAGCATGGTGCTGTGGCCCCAGGTGATCGAGGCCGTGGCGCCGCTGCCCGTGCTCGCGGCCGGCGGCATCGGCAACGGGCGCCAGATGGCCGCAGCGCTCGCCATGGGGGCCCAGGGCGTGTGGACCGGATCGCTCTGGCTGGCCGTCGAAGAGGCGGCCGCCGAGCCCGCGGAGAAGCAGACCTACGTCGATGCCACGAGCCGCGACACCGTGCGCTCGCGCTCCTGGACCGGCAAGCCGTGCCGCATGCTGCGCAACGACTGGACCGAGGCCTGGGGACGCCCGGACACGCCGGACCCGCTGGGGATGCCGCTCCAGTTCATGGTGACCGCCGAGGCGGTCTCGCGGACCCATCGCTACGCCGACAAGGCGAAGAACGTGGCGTTCAATCCGGTCGGCCAGATCGTGGGCGAGATCAACGCGGTGGAGCCGGTGCGCGAGGTGATCCAGCGCATGGTCGAGCAGTACGTCGACGCGGTAGAGCACCTGAACGCCATCCAGCCCGAGCTGTAGGGGACGTTGGTTCAGTAGTTCAGGAACTGCACCAGTCCCTGAACTACTGAACCAACGTCCCCTACGATCTACGCGCTCGCCCGGGCGCTCTGGCCTCCCTTCGTCCGCACGCGTCGCCTGATCGAACGTCAGGAGCGGGTCTTCGGCGCCGTGCGCGCCCTCCCCTGGAACGCCTACCTCGTCTACAGCGAGAACCCCCACGACTGGGAGCTCCCTGGCACCTGGATCCTGGCGGCCCGGGATACCTGGACGGTCCCCCGTCACGTGGACGACGGCCGGCTGCTGGACCAGTTCCTGCACCCCGGAAATTGGTGCCTGTACCTGGCAGCCCATGCCCTGGCTCCGGAGCTGCTGCCAAACCTGTTCGATGCGCCCGCGGCAGAAGCCGTGGCCTCCGTCGCGAGCCACGGCATCCCGGTGCTCCTCGACGCCTGGCACGACAACGACGAGTGGCGCGTGGTGGTGGAGCCGTCCGCCGTCCCGGGCCTCGCCGCAGCCTGACGGGCGCGTGGTAGCATCCCCGGCCATGGCACGCCCCGAAGACGTTGGCCTCTCGAGCGAGCGCCTGGCCCGCATCGACGCCCACCTGAAGCGCCGCTACCTCGACCCCGGCAAGATCGCGGGCGCCCTCACGTTGGTGTACCGCCGCGGCGAGATCGCCTGGCTGTCGCCGCTGGGCCTCGCCGACCGCGAGCGCGGCAAGCCCATGGCCGAGGACACGATCTTCCGCATCTACTCGATGACGAAACCCGTCACCTCGGTGGCGCTGATGCAGCTCTACGAGCACGGGCACTTCCAGCTCGACGACCCGGTGCACAAGTTCCTGCCCGAGTGGCGCCAGCTGCGGGTCTACAAGCGCGGCGACTGGCCGGACTTCGAGACGGTTCCGTGCGAGCGCCCCATGCGCATCCGCGATCTCCTGACCCACCAGTCCGGACTCACCTACGGCTTCATGATGCAGACGCCGGTGGATGCGGCGTACCGCGAGCTCGCGATCGGAAGCTTCGGCAAGAGCTTCCCCGGCACCCTGGAGGACCTGATCGGGCGGGTGGCGGAGCTGCCGTTGGAGTTCCAGCCCGGCAGCGCCTGGAACTACTCCATCGCCAGCGACGTCTGCGGGCGCCTGGTGGAGATGCTCTCCGGCGAGACCCTGGACGACTACCTGCGCCGCCACCTCTTCGGCCCCCTGGGCATGGAGGACACGGACTTCCACGTGCCGGAAGAGAAGCTCGAGCGCTTCGCCGCCTGCTACCAGCGCGCGCCCGGCCGCAAGACCGTGCTGATGGACGACCCCGAGCGCAGCAGCTACCGGCGCCCGCCGCGCTTCCTCGGCGGCGGCGGCGGCCTGGTCTCTACCGCCCACGACTACCTGCGCTTCTGCCGCATGCTGCTCGGCGGCGGGAGCCTCGACGGGACCCGCATCCTCTCGCGCAAGACCCTCGAGCTGATGACCCGCAACCACCTGACGGACGGCCGCGACATGGCCAGCGCGGCCCTGGGCAACTACACGGAGATCGCGCTTCCCGGCGCCGGCTTCGGCCTCGGCTTCGCGGTGACCCTGGATCCGGTGCGCGCGGGCGTGGTGGGGTCGCCGGGCGAGTTCGCCTGGGGCGGCGCCGCCAGCACGATCTTCTCGATCGACCCGGCCGAGGAGCTGATCGTGATCTACCTGACCCAGCTCTTCCCGTCGGGCAGCTTCAACTTCCGCGGCCAGCTCAAATCCATCGTCTACGGCTCCATCGACGACTGACCGCTACGGCGGTGCCTGCGCCCTTGCGCGTCGGGGGGCTGTCTCTTTGCGCGCGCCGGGCGGGCCCGTCCCTGCGGCGTTGTCCTCGCTCGACGTGGGTCGGCGGTTCGCGTCTGGAGCTCACGCCGACGCTTACGCCGCAGGGACCGGCCCGCCCGGCGCGGCGTGGGGCGAACGCCAACGGGCTCGGGCCGCAGACTTCGCCGCGGCGCTCGACGTCTCACCAACCGACTAGCCTTCCCACCATGCGTGACGCGTCAGCTCACGTCGGGGCGGGTGGGTGGCTGCCGGAGGCGTAATCCGCAGCGAGAGCAGGGCGTACGCGCACGCGAAGCCGACCCGGCGAACCCGGAGGCGGCGGCGTGGCCTCCAGACGCACACCACCGATTGTCGGCGAGCGAGGACAACGCTGGAGGCAGCCACCCACCCGCCCCGCGCACGAGACGGACGCGTTACGCCGCCGCGCGGCGTTCGGGGGTGAAGCGGACGTGCATGCGGAGCATGGTGCGGACGAGGGCGGAGGGCTGGAACTCCGGGCCGCCCGTGGCGTACTGCATGTCCGGGATGCGGCGCAGCAGCTCGCGGAAGGCGATCCGCAGCTCCATGCGCGCCAGGTTGGCCCCCAGGCAGAAGTGGGGGCCGATGCCGAAGGCCAGCTGGTGGGGGTTGCGGTCGATGTCGAAGACCTCGGGGTTCTCGAACACCTCGGGGTCGCGGTTGGCAGCCGGGTAGACCAGCAGGATCTTCTGGCCCTCCTTCATGGCCTTGCCGCCGAACTCGAGGTCGCGGGTCACCGTGCGCGAGAAGCTGTGCACCGGCGACACCAGCCGCAGCATCTCCTCCACGGCCGGGTTCATCAGCTCCGGGTCCTCGATCAGTCTCTGCCGGGCCTCGGGATGCTCGATCAGGAGCTCCATGCCGCCCGACATGGCATTTCGGGTCGTCTCGTTCCCCGCGACGAGCAGCACCACCAGCAGCTTGATCAGCTCGTCGTTGGCCAGCTCCATGTCCGCATCGACGGGCGAGAAGAGCTCGGGCTGCTCGTCGTAGGTGGTGAGGAGGCCCTCGTCCTTGGCGTTCACCAGGATGCTCACGAAGTCGTCCCGCGGCTCGCTGCGCCGCTCCTCGATGATCTCCGTGACGTACTGGGAGTACTCCACGAAGGCCTGCCCGGCCTTGGCGATGATCTCCGGTTTGTCGAAGTTGCCGTCGCCGGCGATCATGGCGTCGGACCAGTGGTGGAAGCGCGCGCGGTCCTGCTTGCGGATCCCGATCATCTCGGCGATGAGCAGCAGGGGGAGGGGAACCGCCACGTCGTGCACGAAGTCCGCTTCGCCCCGGGGAGCGACCTCTCCGATCACGTCGTCGCAGAGCGCCTGGAACTTCTGTTCCCAGACCTTCACCATGCGCGGGGTGAAGCCACGGTTCAGCAGCTTGCGCAGCTGGGTGTGACGGGGCTCGCCCTCGTCGATCAGCCCGAACTTCACCGGGACGTTGGCGCGCACGCCGTGCTCGGAGGTGAAGCGACCCTGGTCCTTGGAGGCGTCCATCACGTCCTGGTACTTCGTCAGGACCCAGCACTGGCTCTTCTCCGCCCAGTAGACGGGATCGTTCTGCTGCAGCCAGCGGAAGCGCTCGTGCATGGCCTCGCGGTCCCAGTGGCGCGATTCCAGGTAATCGATGTCGACGTGTACCATGGGGAGCTCCTCATTCCTCGGGCAGCAGCGCTGCAACCAGGTCTGCGAAGAAGCGCGTCTGCCGCGCCAGGGCTTCCGATTCGAGCAGGTCTTCGCCGTTCAGGGCCTTCATCAACGGCGCGATCGCGAAGTAGCCGACCACCACCTGGTAGAGCGCCAGCACCAGCAGCGGAATCTGCTCGTCGCTCCAACGGCGCGACCCGGGTCGGGCCCGCAAGGTCTCCTCAGCCTGCGTCAGAGCCGGCTTGAACCACTGGACCAGCACGGGACTCAGGTGCTCGCCGCCGCGCAGCACCTCCTGCTGCACCAGGCGCGGGAGGTTCGGACGCCGGTTGAGCTGCCCCAAGATGCGCTGCACGGTGTCGGCGTCGCTGGCGTCCGGCGCGACCAGCGCGTCGATCACCGGCGCGATGCCCCGCTCGAGCACGGCGGCGTAGAGCGCATCCTTGCCGGCGAAATGGTTGTAGAGGCTCGGGATGCGCAGGCCCGCCGCGCTGGCCACGTCGCGCAGGGTGGTGCCGGCGTAGCCCCGCTCGGCGAACAGGGCCTCGGCCGTGTCCAGGATGCGCTCGGCGGTGCGCTCGCCCTTGGCGGTCCGGATCGGGGCTGCGGCGGCAGCCGACATGCGAAGACCTCGGCTTGAAAACGAACGAGCGCTAGTTTCCTTCTTCGGTCGCCGGGAGTCAAGGCTTGAGATAAAGTCGTCCCGAATTCAGGCACTTGCAGCCCCGGAGGGACCCGCCCGTGAGTGATCTCAAGCTCGGTCTTCAGCTCGGCTACTGGCAGGCCGGACCTCCCCCCGACTTCGTCGGCCTGGCCCAGGAGGCGGAGCGCCTCGGCTACGACTCGGTGTGGACCGCGGAAGCCTGGGGCTCGGACTGCTTCACGCCGCTGGCCTGGATCGGCGCCCACACCGAACGCGTGAAGCTCGGCACCGCGGTCTGCCAGCTCTCGGCGCGCACGCCGACCGCCACCGCCATGGCGGCGCTCACCCTCGACCACCTGACCGGCGGCCGCATGATCCTCGGCCTTGGCGTCTCGGGTCCGCAGGTCGTCGAGGGCTGGTACGGGCGGCCCTTCGCGAAGCCCCTCGCCCGCACGCGCGAGTACGTGGACATCATCCGGCAGGTGCTGCGGCGCGAGAAGCCGGTCCGCAACGACGGGCCCCACTACCCCCTGCCCTATCACGGCGAAGGCTCCTGGGGACTGGGCAAGCCGCTGCGCTCGATCACCCACCCGCTGCGCGCCGACCTGCCGATCTACCTGGGCGCCGAGGGCCCGAAGAACGTGGCCATGGCCTGCGAGATCGCCGACGGCTGGCTGCCGCTCTACTACTCGCCCTTCCGGCCCGAGGTGTACCAGGACTCGCTGGCGGAGATGAAGCCCGGCTTCGAGATCGCCCAGTTCCTGCTGGTGAACGTGAACGACGACCTCGAGCAGGCGCTGATGCCCGTGAAGTTCATGCTCGGCTTCTACGTCGGCGGCATGGGCGCCAAGAAACGGAACTTCCACATGGAGCTCATGGGACGCATGGGCTTCGCCGCCGAGGCCGAGAAGATCCAGGACCTCTTCCTGCAGGGGAAGCGAAACGAAGCCGTGGCGGCGGTGCCCGACCAGTTCGCCGACGAGATCTCGCTCTGCGGCCCGCGGGAGCGCATCGCGGAGCGCATCCAGGCCTGGCGAGAGTCGCCGGTCAGCTCGCTCCTCGTCGCCGGCGGCGACGCGAACACCCTGCGCACCATGGCAGAGCTGGTGCTCTAGCCCCGATTGGAGACCCCCATGATCCTCGACCGCTTCAAGCTCGACGGGAAGGTGGCGATCGTGACCGGCGCTGGGAAGGGCATCGGCCGCGGCTCGGCCCTGGCCCTGGCCGAGGCCGGCGCCGACGTGGCGGTGGCGGCGCGCACCCAGGCCGACATCGACTCCGCCGCCGCGGAGATCCGCGCGCTCGGCCGGCGCGCCCTGCCCGTGGCCTGTGACGTGATGGAGACCGAGCAGCTCGACGCGCTGGTGGAGCGCACCGTCGCCGAGCTCG
>CAMYLJ010000042.1 GCA_947259215.1 uncultured delta proteobacterium | reverse complement strand
ATACCCGACCGAGGAAGAGGTACGGCTACGACACCCCGGAGGAGCGGTTCCATGCGGCCTAGCGGCTGTTGCGCTTCAAATGTGAAGCTAAGCGGCGGGTCCGTAGGTCGATGCCCGCGTCAGCGGGCGCGCCGCGACCGGAGCGCGGCCGGAAGGGCGAGGGCCACCAGGAGCAGGAGCCCGGAGCTGGGCTCGGGCACGCTGACCGAGATCGAAGTGAGCGTGGCGGTCACCGTGGCAAAGTTCATCCCGGCGTCCTGGAAGACCAGACGCGCCTGCTCGAGGCTGAAGTCGTTCAGGTCGAACGATGTGGGGAGAGAGTCGTCCGGGAAGGCGCTGCCCGTGTTGTCCTCCAGGGCGAGGATGACATCGACCAGGGTGAAGCCGACGACGCCGGCACCGCTGACGTTGCCGACGAACGCGGTCCAGATGTCGAATGCCCCGAGGCTCATGGTGATGGAGCCCATGTCGCCCGTGGCCGTGTAGCCACCGAACTGGACGGTGTGGGTGACGCCGTTCAGGGCTCCGTCGTAGACGGCACTGTTCGGGTCGCCGGGGAGGTTGTCCTGCGTACTCGACTCGAAGAAGATCGTGCCCGACGCCGGGTCCGTGGGATTGAAGGTGCCCAGGAAGGCGGTGGGCACGCCGGTCACCGAGCCGGTGAAGGTGATCTTCATCAGGGTCGCGTGCGCCCCGGGTGCGACTCCCAGGAGCACGGCCACCAGGATGCCAAGGCGGATCGGGGCGGTCGCGCGCACGGCGGGCTCCTCCTGCGCTCTCTTCGTCGCAGGTAGGTGGGAACAGCCTCTCGTTTGTGTCGCGCTCTCTCGGGGAACCCGAGGCTCGAATCGGAGAACATCCCGGGATTGCAGGGCCTTGCGCGCCGGATGGAAGGCGGCGAGGGTCAGGCAGCGCTCGGTCAGGCGGGGGGACCCGCAGCGATGCCAGCTACTTACACCCGCGCCGGTATTCGCTCGGATCCTCCGCCCCACGGGGAAGGGCCCAGATTTCCCAATCGTTGCGCGCACCCTGGCATCGTGTCGCGGGCTCGTGGGTGGGTGGTACCCGCCCCTGGCTTGCGCCATCGCGGCCCGCCGTGACACCGCACGGTGGAGGGGCCGCGGAAGTGGCGCCCCGGGGAGGACTCGAACCCCCGACATGCTGCTTAGAAGAAACTCGCTCGGCTGACTTGGCTCACACCGCAGGCATCGTCTCAGGCGTCCACTAGATCGATCTTGAGACGCATCCCCAGGATCTCCGCAGCGCGATCGAGCGTCTTCGGCGTCACAGACTGATTCTCAGGATCCAGCGGGCGGTCGAGCTGGGCGCGGCTGGTGTTCATTCGCCGAGCCAGCGTCGCTTTGGTCACCCTCTGCTCCTTCATCGCCTTGGCGAGCTGCCAGGCGAGAGCCTTCTTGACGGCCTTCGCGCTGGCCTCCTCGAGAAGCCCTTCCTTTTCCAGGAACTCGTCAAGGGACGAGCCACGGTGCGGGTTGGATCTCTTCTTGCTCATCATGCGCCTTCCAGTTGTCGTTTGCGGCTGCGCGCGAGCTTCAGATCAGCTTCGGGCGTCTTCTGTGGGACCCAGGACTCCGAGGGCCCGTCGCCGATCTGTCCATCTGCGGGAAGGCGAGCCGTCGTTTCGCCCGGCCATCGATAGGCCTCTTCGAGTGCTGGGCTAGGGGCGGCGCAGTGCCAGCGGGCCGAGCAGCGCTCCCAACGCTGCCAATCCGAACAATGGCGCGACGTGTGCGACGAGGATGTGCCCGGGCACGTACATACAGGCGATCTGCATCAGCAGACCCGGCAGCGCGCCCGCTGCGGCGCCGAGAAGGGCGCCATTCCAGATGCGGTGAAGGGGCGCGAGGCGGCGCACCAGCCAGAGGCCCGCGGCAAGCGGCGGCGCGCCGAACAAGAGGGTCTGGAGCCAGCAGCCCTCGCGTTTGCCGAGCATGGATGGCTCGAGGGCGGGATCCCAGAGGCCGTAGAGATAGGCGCCGATCCAAGCCGTGAGCAGGAACAGGCCGAGACCGTTGCGTTGCCACGGCGTCGCGGGGGCGGGGATGGCGAGGCGCAGCGCGGCGGAAGCGAGCACGACACCCACCGCGACACCGAGCAGCGACTCCGCCAGGAACCGCGGCGACTCGAGCAGCTGGGAGGCAAACCCGGGACGCAGGGGCCCCGCCGCCAGGGTGATGGCCAGCACGAAGGCCCAGCTCCCGAGCAGCCAGGCCGACGCGGTCAGCGCCGTGCGCCCGGGCCGCCGCACCGAATCCAGTTCGGCGACCAGCGCCTCGATGAGCTGCGATCGCGAGGGCCTCACGTGGGCGTGCCCTCCTTCTCCAGGAGTTTGCGGACGGCGCGGAGCCCGCGGTGAACCCGGGTCTTCATCGCCGAGGGTGAGACGCCGGTCCGTGTGGCCGCCTCGGCGATCGAGTAGCCGGCGAACTTGGTGAGCGACAAGGCCTCGGCCTGGGACGGGTCGAGCCGGGCCAGGAGGCGCGCGCCTTCCAGGCCCGCGCCGGGATCGCCTACGCTCCAGTCGGCCGCCTCGCCGGCCCGCTCCGGGTCCGCCGAGGTTCGCGTGCGAACGTCGCTACGGCGCAGCAGGTCGATGGTCCGATGGCGCACGAGCGTGAAGAGCCAGGGCCGGAAGGCGCGCCTCGGATCGTAGGTGTGGCGGGCGCGGTGCACCGTCAACAGGCATTCCTGGACGCAGTCCTCGAGGATCTCCATCGCTCCGAAACGAGCGCACAGATAGGCTTCCACGGAAGTGGCGATCTCGGTCATCAGGGACTGGTAGGCCTTCGCGTCGCCCTCGTTGGCGCGCGCCATCCATTGCGACCAGCGTCGCTCGTCCTCCGCGTAGCGAAGGTGTTCCGACGACCGTTCCGGCAAGAGCACCCAGGGCAAGGACGCCCGAAGACGCCCGCCCCTCCTGAGCAGACCGCTAGCGAACCCGCCGTACGGTCACCCGAACGACCGGGTTCCGCCAGTCATAGGTGAACGGGCCGAGGACGCGGTCGTCGTTCGGATCGAGCTCGTGGAAGCCGTTGCCGATGAAGACGAAGCCCTCGTCTCCGGGGCCCGGTTCCTCGGAGAAGCCCTCGCCGCCGCAGATCGGGCCCGGCATGTTCGCGCAGTCCTGATCGTTCTCTTCAGTGCCGGCGTCGTAGCCCGGAGCGCCCAGGGTGGTGGTCCCGAGATGGGGGAGCCGGGCGCCGTTCACCGCGAAGAAGGTGTCGTTGGTCGGGATCAGCATGGCGGCCAGGCTGATCCGGGAATGGCGGCGGCTGGCACGGACCTGGAACTTGGCGGTCCGGCCGGGCTCGAGCAGTCCGTCGATGGTCGTCACGTCCCCGACGCGCCGGCCCTGGTCGACCAGGGCGTCCGCAAGGGGCCCCGTGTTCCCATCCTCGGCAAGGAGCTCGAGCTGCCGGCTGGCGGGCTCGCCCACCTGGAAGAGCTCCACTCCGGGCGAGTGCGTCGCCACCAGGATCGGGGTGAAGCTCAGGCCCTTGGTGACGTTGGTGACCGTCACCTCGTAGACCGAACCTCGGTTTCGGCCTCGATCCGAATCGCCGTCGGCGAGGGCGGGGGTGGCCAGCAGCAGACCGGCCAGCAGGGGGATCCAGGCCAGGGCGAAGCGCATGGGAAGTTCTCCTTCTCGAGTCGGGGCGGCATTGCCCCGCCCGGACCAATACGCGCGAGACGCCTGATGGGTCGCAGGACCGGCGGCTCCGACGAGGCCGGCCCCTCCCGTGGCCCCCGAAGGGGAGGTCCGCTTCCGAGACTACGTGCGCGTGTACCGGACCCGGCAGGGTCGGTCCGCTCGCGCCACACCCGCGATCTGTCGTCGCAGCGGGCCGGGGGCTTGCGAGAGAGGTTCGAGCTCAATCGAGCCAGCAATCCCGACACGCACGGCCGAAGCGATGCGATCTAGCAGGCGATCGCGGGGCAGCTCTGGCGACCGTGGCCGAAGCTGAAGACCCGATCACGCTGACGCCACCGGTGAGCCAGCCGGGTTCGAGTCCCGTCCTCCCCGCCAGAAGTGCCTGTTTTCATTCGGGTTTGCGTGCCGTTCCGAGGGGTCGCTCAGACTCCATCGCGACACCCTGGGCCCAGGGTCGCTCGGCGCGATCGCGGGATTCGAAGGTCGTGATCTCGTCGGCGAGCCGGAGAGAGAGCTGCAGGTCGTCCAGGCCCTCGAGGAGTGCCGTGCGGCGCAGCGGCGGGATCTCGAACCCGTACCGGTCGCCGCCCTCCTGCTCGACGACCCGGCGCTCGATGTCCAGCGTGAGTGTCTCTCCCGACTGCGCCGCATCCAGGAGTGCCGTGATGGCCGCGGCCGGCAGCACCACCGGCACGATGCCGTTGCGAAAGCAGTTCGAGGAGAAGATGTCGCCGAAGCTCTCGGAGATCACGGCCTTGAAGCCCAGCCCCTTCACGGCCCACACGGCGGTCTCCCTGGAGCTGCCGCAGCCGAAATTGGCGCCGGCGATCAGGATCTCCGCGTCCCGGTAGGCCGGATCATCGAGTGCACAGCCTGGCCGCGGAGCCCCATCGGCGTCGAAACGGAGCGCTTCGAACGCGAACTCCACGAACTTCCCGTCCATGATCCGCTCCATGGGTGTGATGATATCGGTGTCGATGTTCGGGAGCGGCAGCGGTACGGCCTTCGAGACGATCCGGCGAAGGGGAGCGATCTCAGGCATGACGGGATCCGTCTGCGTAGCTCCTGGCGTCGGCGATCCGCCCTTCGATGGCGGATGCCGCCGCCGTTTCAGGGCTGGCGAGGTGGGTACGCGCGCCGGGACCTTGCCTGCCCACGAAGTTCCGATTCGACGTGGAGACGCAGCGCTCCCCGGGCGGCACCTTCTCTCCGTTCATCGACACGCACATCGAGCAGCCCGGCTCCCGCCATCGGAAGCCGGCTTGGACAAACACGTCGCGCAGTCCGGCGGCTTCGGCTTGGCGCTTCACGGACTGCGAGCCCGGAACCACCCAGGCGCGCACGCCCTCGGCGACGCGCCGGCCCCGGACGACCTCGGCGGCGCGCTCCAGGTCTTCGAATCGACTGTTGGTGCAGGAGCCGATGAACACGTTCTGCACGCGCAGGCCCGCCAGCCGGGCGCCGGGCCGCAGCGCCATGTACTCGAGGGCGGCGCGCCAGGCCTCCGCCGTCGCGGCGTCCGGTGCTTCGGCGGGATCCGGTGCAACGCCGTCGATCGCGACCGTGTGGGCAGGGCTGGTGCCCCAGCTGATCTGCGGAGCCACCGCGCCGGCGTCCAGCTCGATCCACTTGTCGTAGGTGGCCCCGGGGTCGCTTCTCAGCCATCGCCAGTGAGCGCTGGCCGCCGTCCAAGCTTCCCCCCTCGGCGACCAAGGCCGATCCATGAGGTAGTCGAAGGTCTTTTCGTCAGGGGCGACGAAGCCGATTCGCGCTCCGAACTCGACCGTGAGGTTGCACAGCGTCATCCGGCCTTCGATCGACAGGGCTTCGACGGCGGTACCTGCGTACTCGATTGCGTGGCCGCTCCCCCCGTCGGCGCCGTACTTGGCAATCAGCGCCAGGATCAAGTCCTTCGCGCCCACGCCCGGGCTCGTCGCGCCGTCGATCCGCACCAGCATGGTCTTCGGACGCAGCACGATCAGCGTCTGCGTGGCCAGCACCTGGACGACCTCGGTGCTCCCGATCCCCCAGGCGATGGCGCCGACGCCGCCCTGCGTGCACGTGTGACTGTCGCCGCACACGATGAACGCGCCAGGCTGGCACAGGCCGAGCTCGGGACCCACGACGTGGACGATGCCCTGTCGCTCATCATCGATGCTGAACAGACGCACGCCGTACTGGCTGGTGAGGTCGCGATAGAGCGGCATGAGCTTCTCGCTGGCCGGGGTGGAGGCCTCGCTGCGACCCGTCTCGGTGGAGACGCCGTGATCGACGACTGCGATGGTGAGATCGGGGCGTCGCAGCGCCAGCCCGTGCTCCTGGAGCGACTTCAACGAGAAGGGCCCGCTCAGATCGTGGGTGAAGTGGCGATCGATCCAGACGAGGTCCTCGCCACCGCCGAGTGGCTTCACCACATGCTCGGCCCACGCCTTCTCGAACATGGTTCCCGTCATCACCCGCTCTCCCACGCAGCGAGCACGGCCTTGCAGAACGACCGGGTCGACGCCTGGCCCCCCTGGTCGGGCGTCAGGTTGCGTCCGTCTGCGTAGACCGCGTCGATCGCGGCCTCGAGGCGGCGTGCCTCGTCCACCAGCCTCAGATAGTCCAGCATCATCGATGCCGACAGCAGGCTCGCTGTCGGGTTGATGATGTTGCGTCCGGCGATGTCGTCCGCGGTGCCGTGGGCGGACTCGAAGTACGCGTAGTCGTCGCCGTAGCAGGCGCTCGCTGCGATGCCAAGCCCTCCAGCGAGTCCAGCCGCGGCGTCCGAGAAGATGTCGCCGTAGAGATTGGGAAGCACGACCACAGCGAGCGTTCCCGGCTTCGACACGAGACGATGAGCCAGATCGTCGGCGATGAACTTCTGGAACTCGATGTCGGGATAGTCGGCGGAGACCGTCTCCGCGATCCTCACGAAGAGCCCGTCGGTGCGCGGCAGCATGTTCGTCTTGGCGCCGGCTGTGACGCGCCCCGGCCGACCGTCGGCCCGCCGCTTGCGGGCCCCCGAGGTGGCGCCGAAGAAGGTCGCATCCGCGGCGAGGGAAATCGCTGCCAGCACCGTCCAGAAGAGAACCTGTGTCACGAACTCACCGGACCTCGCGAACGACCGAGCTGGGAGGGTTCGGCCTCGCGGCCTGCCGGAGACGCTACCACGGTCCGAATCCGGAGCGCTGCGCCGCATTGCGGCGGGCTGTCGAAGCCGCAAGACTCTGCCGGCGCCGCTGAGACCAGGAGGAGCCACGCATGAGCGCGATCGACACCTACCTCGAGAACAACGCGAAGTATGCCGCCGGCTTCTCCAAGCCGAGCCAGCCGATGCCCCCGTCCGGGAAGATCGCGGTCGTCGCCTGCATGGACGCCCGCCTGGAGACGGGAGCCTTGCTGGGGATCGGGGAAGGGGAGGCTCACGTCATCCGGAACGCCGGCGGCGTCGTGACGGACGACGTGATCCGTTCTCTCACCATCTCGCAGCGGCTGCTGGGAACCCGCGAGATCATGCTGATCCATCACACGGATTGCGGAATGCTGAGCTTCAGCGACGACGATCTGAAGGAGGCCATCAAGAAGGACACGGGGATCCGGCCGTCCTTCTCCATGGAGGCCTTCTCGGATCTCGAGGACGACGTCCGGGAGTCCATCGCGCGCATCCAGGCGAGCCCTTTCGTGCCGCACAAGGACCAGATTCGCGGGTTCGTGTGCGAGGTCGAGACGGGGCGCCTGCGCGAGGTGAAGTAGCGGCGATCGCCTCAGAGCACGCGTTGTACGTATTGCTCGAGCGCGACGGCGTTGTTGTAGCGCAGCTCTCGCGAGGCGAAGACGAAGGTGACGCGGCCGGCTCGCACGCGCTCGAGGATCGGCTCAACCGCGCCCTCCTGAGCGCGCAGCTCCTTGAAGTAGCGGCGCTTGAACTCCGCCCACTTGTCCGGGTCGTGATCGAACCAGCGCCGCAGCGCGCTGGACGGAGCCGCCTCCTTCGTCCAGAGGTCGATCTTCGCGTCCTGCTTCGAGAGGCCGCGCGGCCAGAGCCGCTCGACCAGGATGCGGCAGCCGTCCGACCGGGCCGGGGTCTCGTAGGCGCGCTTCAGGGCAATGGGCATTTCCGCTCCGATGCCGCTTCGCGCGGGTGGGCTACAGGCCGGCTATCCGCGAGGCCGGAAGAACGGGTTGAAGGGGCTGGAGCGGGCGTCGAGGACGCGCTCGATCTCCGGCGAGCGGGCGGCCCCGGCGGCCAGGGCGTCCAGGGTGGCCTGCGCGTTGTTGGCGAAGACCCGATCCTCGTTCTCGGCTGCGGGATTGACCCAGACGGCCGCGATCAGGAGCAGATCGTCGACGCGCTCGCGCGGAACCCGCCCCTGGCTGACGGCTTCCGCCACGCCCTGGGCGACGCCGGCCTGGGCCGCTCCCCACGTCAGCTCCGCATGCCGATCACCCGCGATCGACGCCTTGTTGATGAAGAGCGTGAACGGCTTGACGGGAAGGCCGGGCTGAAGGACCGCCAGGAAGGGCACGTGCCCCTGGGACGGCGTGGCGAGGGCCGTCGCCCAGGCGCCCTCGAGCGGACCGCCCTTCACCCCGAGCACGGTGTTGATGTGGGCCGCGTCGACACCGCTGCCGACGAACGCCTCGCCCACCTGGGTCACGAACTCCGCCATCGCGCGCTCCCCTCCGGTCGCTTCGAGCCGGGCTAGCCGTCGGCTTCGAACACCGCGCCTTCCGGCGCGAAGCCCGTGCCCTGCACCCGCTCCGAAGCGTCGATGAAGTACAGCTCGACGCTGCCGCCCTCGACTGGGTAGGCCCAGATCTCCACCGTGCTGTTCAGCGGCACCTGGGACCAGAACTCCTCGATCGGCCCCCAGACGGCTTCACCGGTCTTCCGCAGGGACTGCTCGCGCGACGGAGCGCCGAACGACTCGAGAATCTCTTCGCGCGTGGCACCCACCTGGAAGTCGCGTGCAGCAGGCGTTCCGGGACACGCCAGAAGCACCAGGAGGGCCGCGCCGAGCCACACCCGGTCACGCATGTGCGTCCGCCGCGCGGTTCTTCCAGGCTCGCACGAAGGCCGGCCAGTCCTCGGCCCGAGGCTGTTTCTCGAAACGGAGCGGGCCCTCGGGAATCGCGACCCAGGGCTGGGCGCTTCGCGTCCAGATGTGCCCGACGGGACGCAGCCACGAGGTGTCGTCGAGCGTCCCGGGATCGAGGACGGCCAGCCCGGCGATGCTGGAGGGGCCCCAGAGCCGTGTGCTGCAACGGTCGCAGAAGTTGGATCGCTTGAGGCGGCCGTCGGGCATCTCGACCGAGTACTCGCGGGGCCGCCCACGCTCGAGCCGCAGCGCTTCCTGCCGCACGATCATGGAGAGGGCGAAGCTCGTGCCGGTCTGGCGCTGGCAGTCCTGGCAGTGGCACACGTACAGGGTCAGGGGATCCTCCCCTAGGCGGTATGCGACGTCGCCGCAGAGGCACGAGCCGGGCTGGGGAAACGGGACCATGGCTCTCCCCGGGGTGGCGCCGGTTCGTCAGACGGTAGCCGGGCCCGGCGGAGCGTGCGCGTCGGGCTCTGCGGACGCAAGCATGGACGCGAGAAGTCTACCTGCAACGCGTGCGCACGCGCTGCAGCCGTCCACTAGGCGGCATTCGGCGGGCGCCGCCGGGCCAGCCGGGAAACTCCCAACGCCACCGCCAGTGGCAACCACACCCAGACGACTTCGCTGGCCAGGATGCGCAGGCCCGTGGAGGAGAAGAACGCGCCGGCGGAGATCGGAGACACCTGCAACGGGCGCCAGGGGAAGAAGAAGCGTTCGGGGCTGAAGGGGGTGAAGAAGCCGACGCCCAGTCCGCCGTTCGTGAATGCGTCGAGCACGCCGTGGGACAGGGTGGCGAGGAAGCCCAGGCCGGCAATCGGCCACCCGCTGCGAACGTCGGTCCGCAGGGAACGTCCCGAGAGCCAGGGTGTGAAGGCCCCGCACAGCAGGGCGAACGGGATCGAGTGCGTGAAGCCGCGGTGTCCGAACGGGTGCTCGTAGGGGATGCCGAGTCGGAACCCGATGACGTCCGCGTCGGGGAAGACCGACAGTGCAGCCAGCACGACCGCGAGGCGGAGCCTCGGACCGGGGCCGAGGCTCGCGAGCGCACCTCCGACCACCACGTGCGTGAATGCGCTCGCCAGCTGGAACCGCCTCCCCGCGGAACCGTCGGCCATCGCAGCAAGAGGAGCCACCTCGCGGCACTCGAGCCCCGGCGTCACCCCCGGGGGCAAAATACAGGCTCCGCGAAGAAAGCTGCGTCACTTCTGCCGGTCTCGCGACCGCGCACGCACATGGGTAAGGTGGTGCGGACGCGGGGGCCGGCGAACTGCCCCACCTCGACGGCTTCAGCAGCCGGGCCCGGGTGTTCCCCAACGCCTACGCCGCGGCTGCCTGGACGCTTCCTTCCACGGCCTCACTCATGACCGGGCTGTCGGCGCCCTTGCTCCCGTAGCCGTGCAGGAAGACGATCGCGCGCCCGCCAGGCTGGTCGTCGGGCATGGCGGTCACGACCTGGACTTCGAGCTCGCTCCAATCGGCACGCAGGGCTTCTTCGAGCGTCAGGCCGCCGGAGCTCTCTCCCGCGTCGCACGACGCGACGACGACCAGCAGGAGGAGCATTGCGGCACGCGGGATCCGAGCTTCAGCCCTGGCAGCGCAGGCGCAGCCGCCGGTGTACGGGCTCATCGTCGCCGCTTCCTGGGAAGACGCCCTAGCGCGGGAACGAATCGGCCGACCCGCCGGGCGTATTCGGCATAGGTTTCGCCGTGCGTGCGCAGGAGGTAGGGCTCCTCCACCCAGCGCACCTGGAGCTGGAGCCCGATCGCACCGAGGAGCACGCCGGCGAGCGAGAGGACATTCGGCACGAGGAGGAGCATCCCGATCGCGAACACGGCGATTCCCGAGAAGATGGGATTGCGGACGACCGCGAAGGTGCCCTTCTCGACGAGCGCGGTGCGCTCGGAGGCATCCACCCCGACGCGCCACGAGGCTCCCATCTGGAGCTGTGCAACCAGTACCACGGCGAAGCCTGCGAGCGCGAGGGCGGCTCCGAGCAAGGAGAGCGGGGGCGGAAGCCCTGCGGAACGCACGAGGCCGAGCAAGGCGGCGACCGGAGCTCCCAGGAGGGCGATCAGGGCTGCGACGAACAGGAGCCCGGCCAGGCGTTCGAAGGGCGGGCCCTGCCTGGAGAAGCCCCGGAAGCCGTGATCTCCAGTGCGGCGGTACTGGATCCAGGCGCGCCACCCGAAGGCGACCGCGAGGAACGCCAGGTAGAGAACCAGGGCGAACGCGACGGCGACTTCGGCAAAGGTCTGGAGAAGGCCCTGGTGTCCCACCCGGATCTCGACGGCTCGGCATTCAGATCATGCCGAACGCAGATCGACTCCCGTATCCGTGAACACCCGCTGGAAGTAGTCCGCGTCGTGCTCCAAGCCACTGAGGCGCACCCAGTCTTCGTCGCTCAGGGCGCTCCGCCAGCCCAGGAAGGAGAGCGCGTCAGGACCGACCGGGAACCGCAGGCGCGGATCATCCCCCTCGATCACGTAGCGGATCATCTCCGCGACCAGGCTCGGAGAGGCTTCGGGCTTCTCTGGATTGGTGAAGAATGCGTGGAGCCGGCGACCGTGAGGGTAGATCGTGTTGTCGTCGTACGCGGGCAGGCTGCTGGTCGCCATCGGGGTGTCGATGATCCCGGGCTCCACCAGGGCAACCTGGATCCCGAAGCCCTCTACCTCCTGGGCCAGGGACTCCGTGAACGCCTCCAGGGCGAACTTGGACGCACTGTAGGCGCTGCTCGCGAAGAACGCGACGCGCCCGGCGATGGAGGTCACGTTGACGATGCAGCCCGAGCGGCGCTTGCGCATCGCCGGAAGCACCTGCTTGACGCAGCGCACGGCGCCGAAGTAGTTCGTCTCCATTACGCTCCGGAACACATCGAGGCTCTCGTCCTCGACGGCTTCGATACTGAAGATGCCGGCGTTGTTGACGAGCACGTCGATCGAATCACCCGCCTGCTGGAAGATCGCCTCCACGGAGGAGTCGTCGTCTACGTCCATGGGAAGGACCGTGACCGGAAGGTTGGCCTCTGTGGCAACCTTCTCGAGGTCGCTGGAGCCTGGGTTTCGCATCGTGGCGACCACCTCGTGTCCAGCGCGGGCCAGGAGCAGGGTGGCGTCGTAGCCGATTCCCTTGCTGGTTCCGGTGATCAGGATCTTCGCCATGTCGCTGTCTCCCTTCGCGCTGGAATGGTATCACGCTGGAGCGGTCCGCCGGCTCTGCTACCACGGGAAGACGCCGATCCAGCTGAGCGCGAACGAGCTACCCGACCTCTGCGTTATCATGGCGCCGTTGCCCGTTTCAGGAGGCCTCCGATGAACCCCCCTGTCTCGGCTAGCGACCGAGCGACCGGTCCCTACGATCTGAGCAAGACGCCGATTCATCTGGGCTCGCAGGTAGGCGCCGACAACCCGGCAGTCCCGCTTCCCGGGTTCGGCTTCGACGGTCCGGCCTTTGAAGGCTACATCGCCAGGCATTGCACACTCGGCGCACCCGGCCGACTGATCATGGTCGAGTCGACTCCGAAGAACTGGGGCGCCTGGGAATGCCACACCGAAGGGGACGAGATCGTGATCGTACTCGAAGGGAAGGCCGAGTTCATTCAAGAGATCGAAGGAGAGCAGCACAAAACGCCAGTGGGCCCTGGGAGCACGGTGATCAATCCAGCCGGCGTGTGGCACACCGCCGACGTCGCTGAGCCCATGAAGGCAATCTACATCACGCCGTGCCCCGGCACGCAGCATCGCGCGCGCTGAGGCAACCGGGGCGTGGGCGCCGCTACGCGCGAGAAAAGGCGTGAGGCAGGCTCAGGATCAGGAAGGCGAGGGATCCCAGCACGAGAGCCACCCATCCGATCGCCCGGATCTGCTGGGCCGTGAGGCTCACCAGGGATATGCCCATCAGGTTCGCGTTCGTCGCGGCGAATTGGTCCGCGAACCAGATCGCCGAGACCGGAAACGCGAAAGTCACCAGGACCGCAAGCCCGATCTCGATGCCGCCGAGGTAGAACCCCATGGCGACCGGCGCCAGAGCGATGAGGAGCGACGCGGTCCGCTGGCGCCTCCGGTCCGGCGAGGCGACGGACTGCGGGTCGATCACGTCGACGCGCCGGGTCCGCGGCTCTGGACCGCGATCGCGTCGCCCACCGCCACGGCGCCTGCCTCGATGACCTTCACGTAGATGCCGCGCAGCCGCAGGTCCCGGTGACGGCCCGCGGTGAGCCGCAGGGCGTCCTTGCCGAAGCGCTGCCGGAACTTGAGGCAGCCGTTGTGCGGCTCCGGCGTCACCTCGAGGGTTGCCTCGCCCAGCCGGAGCCGACTTCCGGTCGGAAGGTTGGCGCGGGAGAGGTCGAGGTCTACCAGCAGGTTGTCGCCAAAGAGCGAGAGCGCTTGACCGTTGGCGAACAGGCGCGCCACGTCCACCCGCATCAGCGTGATCTGCGCGTCCAGCTTGTCGGGCGCATCCCGCAGCCACGCGTCGCCGGGGACGCCGCCGTCGGGGGTGAGGACCGTCTGCTTCGGGGTCTCCCGGCGGCCGTCGTCGCCGCGGGCCACGATCAACGCCAGGCTGCCGGCGTCGCTGGGCGGCGCGAGCGCTTCGAGCTCCCGCTCGAGCTCTTCCATCGGCAGATGTCGGGACGAGTCGCCCCACGGGCCGTGCGTGGCGTGACGGACGAGGCGGCTGGCGCGCATCGGTCTACCCTCCCGCGCTCATGTGCGTTCGTGATCGGGTTCGCCCGTGGGTCGCAGCCACCAGAAGACCGCCGCGACCACGAACAACAGCGGCACGTCGCCCCAGAGGTGCGCGTGCTCCCCGTGCTGGGCGAACGAGTCGTAGAGCATCACTCCGCCGTGGAGCACGCTCGAGAGGATCACGAAGTCGAGGAGCAGGACGTGGCGACGCGGATCCGCCGCGGCGCGCCAGAGGCACAGGCCCAGCGCCACGTACAGCGCGACGATCATGCGCTCGTAGGGCGGATGGTGCGGCGCCCAGCGGAACTCCGCGGGGAGCAGCACGAAGCCGAGGGCCGGAGCGAATACGAAGAGGACGCCCGTGACCCGCAGTACGATCGGAAGCGCGCGTTCGCGATCCACGCGGAAGAGACTACCACGGAGGGGCGCTGGACGGCTCTTGCGGCGTGGGACCCGAGACCGCGCGGTTCCTACCAGATCCGCGGAAGGAGACGCCAGGGAACCCGCGCCTGGTACTCGCGGTATCCGGGCAGCTGCTCGGACAGCAGCCGGTCCTCGTGCGCAGTCCGCAGGACGAAGAGCGCGACGCCGAACGAAGCGGGCAGGAGCGCCCACGGCGAGCCGAGGGCGAACGGCAGGGCCAGGTGCGCGGCCAGGGCGCCCGCGTAGCCCGGGTGGCGCACCCAGGCGTACGGCCCCGCGCTGACGACGTGGTGGCCTCGATCTTCCTGGATGCGGACGAAGGTCGAGAAGAACCGGTTCGTGCGCATGGCCCAGAGCGCGAAGCCGTAGCCGGCTACGAAGACCAGGAACCCGGCGGCCTGGCCGACGAGCGGAACGCTGGAGCCGGAGCGTCCGGCATCCAGTCCCGCCACGAGGAGGCTGCCCGGGTACAGGCCGAGGAAGCCGAGGCTCGCCAGCCACATGTCACGCCGGTCCGACCCGGGGCCCGGAGCGGCGCGCTCCCGCACGAGGTCCTCGGGGACGAGCGCGAATGCGGCGAGCGTGAACCCGCCGAAGACGGCCAGGAGCGCCCACGCCGCGGGCCACGCGAGCCGACCCGCGGAGAGGAACAGGCATGCCCCGAGCAGCACGAAGAACCCGATCGTCGCGAAAGCGGCCCGGATCATCGGCGGATCGACCCCGCGCCGTTCCTGCGACGGCGCCCCTCGAGGTGCGAGTCTACACCGCCCCCAGCCCCGGAGCCGGCGGCGCTAGACTCGCGGTGTGGAGATCGACGCCGGGCGCAGGATCGACTGGGGGCGCACGTCCGACGACTATGCCCGGCATCGTCCGGGACCGCCCGAGAGCTTCTACGCGAAGCTTCTCGCCCACGAGGTGGGGCTGCCCGGCCAGCGCCTGCTCGACCTGGGCACCGGGACCGGCGTGCTCGCCCGGGAGTTCGCGGGGCGCGGCTGCGTCGCGGCCGGCGTGGACGTCTCGTCCGGGCAGATCGAGGCGGCGAAGCGGCTGGCCCGGGACGCGGGGCTCGAGCTGGATCTGCGGGTCGCACCGGCGGAGGAACTGCCCTTCGAGGAGAGCGCCTTCGACCTCGTCACGGCGAACCAGTGCTGGCTCTACTTCGACCTGGCGCGAGTGATCCCGGAGGTGCGGCGGGTACTCACGCCGAAAGGACGGCTCGTCGTCTCCCACTTCTCCTTCCTGCCGCGGTTGGATCCCATCGTGCGGGCGTCCGAGGAGCTGGTGCTCCGCTTCAACCCGGATTGGGGCGCCGCGGACTGGCACGGGCGGATCCCGGCGCGGCCGGGCTGGTCGCGCGAGGCGTTCGATCTGACCGCCATGTACTACTACGATGAGGCGATCCCGTTCACGAGGGAGTCGTGGAGGGGACGCATCCGGGCGTTGCGCGGGATCGGGGCCAGCCTGCCGGAAGACGAGGTGCGCGCGTTCGACCAGGCGCACGCGGAGCTCCTCGAGCGGATCACCGAGGAGCGCTTCACGATCCTGCATCGCATCGACGTGCACATCTTCCGGCTTCGCGATGCGGTGGAAGACGCGGAATAGGGCGGTCGCTCAGTCCAGGGCGACTCCGAGCAGACGCTCGACGAAGGCGCCGCCGAGCCACGAGCCCAGGGGAATTCCGAGGTAGAGCGCAAAGCGCAGCAGGCTGGGCGAATCGAACGGCCATTCGCGCACCGATTCCACGAACTTCCGGTAGGCGAGGAGATCGGCCAGCCCGAGGCTGGCCGCGCGCTCAGCGAGTGGCGATCCGGCGAGCCCCTCCGGCTCTCCCCGGATCGCCGCATGCACCCGCTCGAGCTCGGCCTGCTTGGCTTCGCCCAGGCGCTGATGGATCCCGTACACGGGGAGGATCAACGCCGTGGTTCCGCCCAGCAGGGCGATCACCCCGGTGGCGGCAAACCACGTGAAGTCGAAGGCGTTGAGCGAGAAGAGCGAGATCAGGATCAGCCAGAGCAGGGCGGAGCGCAGGCCCTGGCGCGCGAAGGGCGCGAGCGCGCGAGGGTCGAGGAGGTCGATCCGCTCCAGCCGGCGGCCGAGATCCGAGAAGCCGCGGGCGTACGCCAGGGTGTCGTACACGAAGAGCCCGAAGCTCCGGCAGGCGAGCGCGCCCACGACCCAGCCGAAGCTGGTCTCTGCCCCCCAGTAGGCGCGCTGGAGGTAGAGCGTCGGGTCGCGGTCCAGGAGGAATGCTGTGAAGGGCACGAACAGCAGCCCGAGGAAGCCCGCGGTGCGCGAGGCCCGCGCGTCGGGAGGCTCCAGGCGCTGAGCCGGGCCGAGCAGGGGCCGGAGATCCTGCCCGTTCTTCCGCGCTCCGGCGGCCACGTAGTGACGTGCGGTCGGCAGGTAGCCCACCAGCGACGCCACCAGGAAGGCGATGCGGACCTCGCGGTACTCCCACAGCGCCTGGTCTCCGGCCCGGAAGATGTCGAGCCCGCCGAAGGCCCAGGCGAGGATCAAGAACAGGCCGAGGAGTCCGAGGGCGATCCCGACGCTCAGCCAGACCGGAGCCAGCGGTACGCTCTGGTAGAGCCGCGCACTCCACGCGCTGTCGGGGGCCCCGGTCACGAGCCCATTATACGCCCGGGTGGGGCGCGGCGTCCTGCGAAGCCACATACTGACCGGGGAGGGCCGCTGCGATCGCGATCCCGTGCTCCGAATGCGGACGCCAGTACGACGTGAGCCTGTTCGCCTACGGGCGCACGATCTGGTGCACCTGCGGCAGGCGGGTCGCGGCGGAGATCGTGCAGCGGGACCTCCGCGCGGGGACGGAAGCGCGATTCCTGGCCGACTCGATGCTGGGAAAGCTGGCTCGCTGGCTCCGGATCCTCGGCTTCGACTGCGCCCACGAAGAGGAGATTCCCGACGCGCAGCTCGTCCGCAGGGCGATCGACGAGCGGAGGACCCTCCTCACGCGCGATCGGGCCCTGCCCGACGAGTGGCGCGTCGCGGGCATCTACGTCGTGCGGGCCGAGCAGACCTACGACCAGCTCGCCGAGGTGCTGCGTCGCTTCGAGATCTCGGACGCAGTCCGGCTCTTTCGCCGTTGCAGCCGCTGCAACGCGAGACTGGAAGTCGTCCGGCCCGAAGAAGTCGCCGATCGGGTCCCCCCGGACGTCGTGGCGCGACAGCAGGAGCTGCGGCAATGCGGGGAGTGCCGCCGTGTGTACTGGGAGGGCTCCCACACCCGTCGCATGCAGGGCGTCGTCGAGCGCCTGATCGCCGCCGCGTAGGCAGAGACCCCCTGCTCGGCCGGCCGGGCTTCAGGCCACCCGCCTCCGCTGCCGGACGACCAGCGCGTACGCCGCGAGATTGATCGCCACGACCGCCGCGCCCAGGAAGACCTGGGTCGGTCGGGTGAGCCCGGCGGGGTACACGAGCGGCAGGATGTAGTGATCCACGAAGCCGCCGGTGTAGGGACTCGTGCCGTCGGCGCGGCGCAGCCACTGCTCGAGCGGCGTGAGGGGGCAGAGCCAGCCGCCGAACTCGAGGGCGGCGCCCCAGAGCGCGGCGGGCAGGTGAAGCCAGGGGATCCAGCGCCAGCGCAGCGCCAGGAAGCCGCCGGCGAGGACGAAGACGATGAAGAGCAGGTGGACGAGGACGACCCCGTCGGCGAGGGTCTGGTGGAGCATGCGGATCGGCCTCGCTCACGGCTTCGGTGGAGGCGCGGTGGCCACGAACGAGGGGCGTGTGGCGGCGCGCTCGTACCACCCACACAGCTTCGGGTGTCCGGGCCGCCAGCGAAGCGTGGGATTGCGGGCTTCCAGCCCGAGGGCGCAGACGAGCGTGATCTGCGCCAGGTTGAGCGCGCTGCGCATCCGCGGATGCTCGATCTCCCGCTCCCAGAGGTCGCTCATGCGCCGGCTGCGCTGGGCTTCGTGCTCGAGGAGGGTCGGCGAACGCTCGTCCGGGGGCCGCCGGAGCTCGCGGCCCCAGACGGCGAGGCCGTCCAGCAGGCTTCTCGCCGAGGCTTCGAGCCGGCGTGCCTCCCAGCCTTCGTTGCCGGGCGGGAGATCGAACGCCGGATCGGCGTCGAGGTGATCGAGGTAGGCGCAGATGAGCGCGGAATCCTCCAGCCCGACCCCGTCGGCACGCATCAGGTACGGGACGCGACCCGACGGATTGATCTCGTAGTACGGGCTCCCGGCCAGGCGGGTCCGAGCGGAGGCGATCTCGACCCGCCCCTCCAGCCCCTTTTCGAGGACGACGACGCGCGCGATGCGCGCGTAGGGAGAGGTCTCGGTGATGTAGAGCTTCATGCTGCGCGGACCTCCGCGCCCGGCTCGAGCCGCGTCGCTACGTCTCTCTCGCGTGGAGCTCAGGCAGGAATCCGGCGAGGTAGCTCATCTCCTCGTGGCAGTGCTTGACGAGACCCTGGCCCACGGCGTCGGGGAAGAGCGCGGTCCGCGCGGCGCGGTCGGGGGCCAGCTCGGGCGGATCGGTGTCGCCGAGCCAGAAGCGGCTGCGCATCTCGCAGCCGTAGTCCGTGTCCCGGCACAGGTGGATCAGGTGGCCGGCCCAGACCGGGGCCTCCAAGGGGCCGACCCGGGCGCAGACCGCGGCCGTCACACCGGCGCTCGCGAACTGCGTCACGTCGAGGTACTCGGCCGGGTCGCGGAAGTGGATCTTGAGCTTCAGGAGCTCGCCTCCGATGTATTCGTGGACGTGGTGCGTGCCCCCGACGTAGCGGCCGGTGCCGCGCTCCCCCACCCACTCGCACCAGACGTGGTCCTTCGGATGCCACCATTTGTACTGCTCGGTGGTCTCCAGGAAGCCGAACCACCAGTCCACCATGGGGCCCGTGCACTGGAACATCGTGGTCCAGGCGGCGACGTGGAGCTGACCGTCGGGAAGCCGCGTGTAGCCGCTCTCGAGCTCGAGATGGCCCGGCTTCAGGAGATCGTTGGCCCGCGCGAGCTCCATCGGAAGCGCTCCCGCTCCAGCTTACCCCGGATGATCGTCGGCGTGAAGCCGCGGCGGGCGCTGGAAGCGCGAGTCGCGCACGGGCTCCGTCACCTGGAGTGTGTACTCCTCGTAGAACCGCTCGCGTCCCGTCTGCTGCGCGGCGCGATGCTCCGGGTGCTCGCGCCAGGCTCGCAGGTGCTCGTGGGACTCGAACTCGATGATGCTGCAGCGCTCATCGTCCTCGGAGCGGAACCAGGTATAGGAGATGAAACCGGGCATGGACTCCGCCAGCGCGAGCATCCGTCGCGCGAGCGCGTGGAATTCGTCCGCGTGCTCGGCGCGGAGACGGGACCGGAACACGACGACCACCATGGCGTTGGGCCTCCTGCTGCTGCGGCCGGGGGCGCCCCGACGGTACCCCGCGCAGAGCGGGTGCAGCCAGGTCTGGCGCCGGTCAGGGGCGCCTGCCGCGGGCGGTGTGCTCCAGGACGCGGGCGCGCTCGACGTCCACGGAGAGCTCCCAAGTCTCGCTGGAGTCGTCCTCGGGACTCGGACCCATCGGGCAGCTGCAGGAGACGGTAACGTGCACCGGCCCCGAAACGGCGTTCCGCACCCCGGCGCCGACAACGCCGCCCGAGCCGGCCTCCCAGGCGCAGCGGCTCGGGATCTCGTAGAGCGCGACGCGGCGGTTGCGCCCGCAGGTAGACACGGCGATCCAGGCCCGGCGCTGCGGGCAGTAGTCGATGAGTGAGGTCTCGCCCTCCTCTCGCGGGTCGGGCGTGATGTAGATGCGCACGGAGTATTCGGCGTCGTCCACGCAGGCCTGTACCCAGGTTCGGCTGGCGGTCGCCAGGATCCGGGCGACCTCGTCATCCGGGTGGCGCGCGAGGGATCCGCCGCCTCCCGGAGCGCAGATCCCGAGGAGGCCGGCTGCGCCGAGGGCGAGCGTCGCACGACGAATGCGTCGCATCTCCCGAAGATCCCTACCGGCCTGCGGGCAGGGCGTAGGCGACGAGGTAGTCGCCCATGTTGCTCGGAATCCGGCCGTAGCCGCCGGCGGCGATCACGACCAGCTGGCGGCCGCCGGGCCGCGCCCGGTAGGTCATGGGCGTCGCCTGACCGCCGGCGGGGAGCCGCCCCTTCCAGAGCTCCTCGCCCGTCGCCACGTCGAAGGCCCGCAGGTAGTCGTCGAAGGTGGCCGCGACGAAAACCAGGCCCGCCGCGGTCACCAGCGGCCCTCCAAGGTTCGGGACCCCCGCCTTCCACGGGATCGGGATGGGGGCGATGTCGCGAACCGTGCCCAGGCGCACCTGCCAGCGGATCTCGCCCGTCGCCAGGTCCACGACCGTCAGGGTGCCCCAGGGCGGGGCGTTGCAGGGCAGGCCGAGCGGAGAGAGCAGCGCGCTCCGCACCAGACCGAAGGGCGTGCCTTCCTGGCGCGCCACCTCGCCCGGGTTGGCCGCGCGCTCAGCCTCGTAATTCTCGCCGGGGAAGAGCCGCACCACCCACGGCAGGTCCATGGTATTGGCGACGAGGACCTGTCGTTCGGGATCGACGGCCACGCCGCCCCAGTTGGAGCCGCCCGCGTTGCCCGGGTACATGACGCTGCCCTGGAGGGTGGGCGGCGTGTAGATGCCGTCGGAGCGGAGCGCCGCGATCTGGTTGCGGCAGGCGCGGCGGTCGAAGGGCGTGAGCCCCCAGGCGTCCTCGGGCCGCAGCGTGTGGCGGACCAGCGGGGGCGGCTTCACGGGAAAGGGCTGGGTGGGCGAGAGCACCTGTCCGGGCGCGCCGTCCTGGGGCACCGGTCGCTCCTCCACCGGAAACAGCGGCTCGCCCGTCTCGCGGTGCAGGACGAAGAGAAGGCCCATCTTGGTGGCCTGCACCACGGCTGGGACCGTCGCCCCGTCGCGCCGCAGGTCGAAGAGGGTGGGCTGCGCCGGCACGTCGTAGTCCCAGAGGTCGTGGTGGACGGTCTGGAAGCGCCAGGCGATCTCGCCCGTGGCGCCGCGCAGCGCGATCACCGAGCTGCCGTAGAAGTCGATCTCGGGATCGTGGCCCCGGTAGTAGTCGGGCGCCGGGTTCCCCGTCGGCACGAAGACGAGGTCGCGCTCCGGGTCGTACGCCATGGGGGCCCACACGTTCGGGGTGGCCGGCGTGTAGCCCTCGGCCGGCGGCGGCCGGCCCGGCGGCCGCAGGTCCCAGGCCCAGACGAGCGCGCCGCTGCGCGCGTCGTAGGCGCGGACCACGCCGCTCGGGGCGTCGGTCCGCCGGTTGTCGCCCACCGCCGAGCCCACCACGATCCGGTCGCCCGCCACGACCGGGGGGGAGGTCACCTGGTACTCGCCGCGCGCGACGAGCTCGCCCACGCCGCGGAGCAGGTCCACCTGGCCCGCGGCGCCGAAGTCCGCGCACAGCTCGCCGGTGGCAGCGTCCAGGGCCAGCAGGCGCGACTCGTTGGTCGCGGTGAAGATACGACTCGCGCAGGCACCCCCCTCGCGCCGGGTGTCGCGCCAGTGGGCGACGCCCCGGCAGATGAACTGGTTGGCGTAGTCCACCGAGAGATCGATCCCCGGATCGTGGGTCCAGCGCTCGGCGCCGGTCTCCGGGTCGAGGGCGACGACCCGGTTGAACGGGGTGCAGAAGAAGAGGCTGCCCTCCGCCAGGATGGGAGTCACCTCGAAGGCGCTCTCCTTGCAGTTCTCGCCGTCGCACCAGTCGCCGTGTCGGTAGGTCCAGGCCACCTCGAGCTCGGTGACGTTGCCGGGCGTGATCTCGTCCAGGGGCGAGAAGCGCATGCCGCCCGCGTCCCCGCCGTAGTGGGGCCACTCCGTCGCGGGGGATTCGCCGCGCGTCGCGCCGGCGAGCCCCAGCGCCATGGCCACAGCGACGATCAGGGAGTAGGGCGATCGCAGAAGCACGTCACCAGCGTGGATCAGCTGGAGCATCGCGGCAACCCGTTGCGGCGTCGCGGGTCCAGCGCCGCCCGCGGCGTCCGCTAGACTCGACGCTCCCTGGAGGCCCTTCCGTCTTGCGCAAGCTCGTCCTGGCAGGCGCGTTCCTCCTCTTCAACGCGATTCTCCTCGAGTGCGGCGCGCGGGTGCTGGCCGTGGGGCTTCGCCCCACGCTCTGTCTGGACGTCGGCCGCTGTGCAGGGCTGCTGCTGCACCCGGAGCCCATCCTCGCCTTCTACCCGGAGGTGCTCGAGGCGCGCGGCGCGCAGGCCGGCCAGGACGAACGGATCGACGTGCTGCTGCTGGCGGGCTCCGTGCTCCATCACGACTGGGGCCCCGTGGACTCGCTCCTCGCGGACCGGCTGAGCCTGGCCCTGCGCCGCCGGGTGCAGGTGGACAACCTGGCCGAGTCGTCCCACACGAGCCGCGACAGCCGGCTCAAGTACGCGCTCCTCGGCGAGCGCCGCTACGACGCGGTGGTCGTGTACCACGGCATCAACGAAGTGCGCGCCAACAACGTGCCGCCGGACGTCTTCCGGGCGGACTACGGCCACTACGCCTGGTACCGCTACGCCAACGCGGCGGCCGACGATCGCTGGCTCCCGACCCTGGCCCTGCCCTGGGCGGCGCGGCACGTGGGGCTGCTGCTGGGAACGCGGCTCGGCACGTTCCCGAGCATGCCGGAGCGGCCCCCCAAGGCGTGGCTCGACTTCGGCAGCGACATCCAGTCCGCGGCGTCGCTCGAGGAGAACCTCGCCGCCGTGCTGGCTCGCGCCGGGGAGCGCGGCGAGCCGGTCTTGCTCAACACCTTCGCCATCCACCTCCCCGAGCACTACGACCCGGAGGCCTTCCGTGAGCTGCGCCTCGACTACGCCCAGCACCTGAGCCCGGTGAAACTCTGGGGCCTGCCCGAGAACGTGCGCGCCGGTGTGACCGCCCACAACGCGGTGATCCGGACGCTGGCCGATCGCAGCCCGGGGGTGCGGCTGGTGGACCAGGCCCGCGAGCTGCCGCCCCGGCGCGAGCACTTCAACGACGTCTGCCACCTCACCGTGGCCGGGGCGGCAGCCTTCGCGGATAACCTGCTGCCGGCGCTGCTCGAGGCGCTGGACGTTCCGGCTCAGGGAGCCCGCTGGTAGATCTGCACCGCCGTCTCGTCGGCGGCGTCGGGGACGGGCAGCGTGGCGACGTGCCGGAACCCGGGAACCGGGGATCCGTCCCGGAACTGCTCCGACAACGCGACCCGCAGGGTGCGGTAGTAGTACTCGGCCGAGGGATTTCGCGCCGGCTTGCGATGGGTGTAGGCGACCCAGTCGAAGTCGCGCTCGCGCATCCAGGCGGCCAGCGCGTCGGCGTTCTCGGAGCCGGTCTTGCTGAAGCTCACCAGCCGGCGCTTCTCGATGTCGGTCAGGTGGGTCACGTGCCCCTTTCCCAGCAGCACGACGCGCCCGTCCGGCGGCAGGTTGCTGTCGAGCCAGTTCGCCAGCAGGTAGCTGCCGGTGTTGGTCCAGTACACCTTGTGGAGGAGCACGCGCTTGCGCGCCAGGCCGCTGGTGACCAGCGTGGTGGCGAAGGCCAGCACCGCCAGCGCGCCGGCGAGCTGCCAGGCGCCGCGGCGCGCGTACCACAGGGCGGGCAGTGCCAGGCTGCCCAGACAGACCGAGGCGTAGGCCACGTCGACCAGCGGGAAGGGCACGGTGGCGGGGACGCCGGCCAGGCGTCGCAGCCCTGCCACGGCGACGCCGAGCCAGGCGAGCGCGGCCAGGGTCGCCAGCGGGAGGGCGGCGGCGCCGGGGAGCCGCGCGGCCAGCCACTCCGGTGCCGATCGCGCCAGCCACACCAGGCCGAGGCTCGCGAAGAAGAGCGGGATCCAGAGCGTCGGCAGGGTGTAGCGCGCCTTGTCGATGCCGAAGACGGCGATCACGGATACGCAGGCGGCGAAGAACGCGCTCATGACGATCGCCTCGCGGCGGCAGCTGCGGAGCGCTTCCCGGACGCCGGCGACGAGCGGGATCGCCACCGCGATCGCCGCCGGCAGGGCGATCGCCGGCCCGGACGCCAGCACCCCGAAAGACTCCGTGAGCTCGCGCCAGGCGAAGCCGGGCGCCGGCTGCCAGCCCATCTCCTCCATCAGGGTCAGGTACCAGCTGCCGCCGCCGGAGCCGAAGGCGGCGCCGAGGCCCAGCCAGAGCAGCAGCGCCCCGCCGGCGGCCGCCGCCAGCAGGCCGTGCCGGAGCCAGCGTCCGTCCTCGCGCGCGTTCCACAGGAAGAGGATGGGGATCAGGCTCGCGCCCTCGAAGCGCGCCAGCGCCATGGCGGCGGCAGCGGCGTACTGCCAGGGCGAGCGCGCCTGAAAGAGCACGAAGGCGAGCAGCGTCCAGCAGGCCAGGCTCGGCTCCACCAGGGGCTGGAGCCCCATCACGTGGAACTGCGGGGTGGCGGCGAACAGCACCGGGAGCGCGATCGCGCCGCGGCCGAAGGCGCGTGAGGCCAGGCGGAAGAGCAGCGCCAGGGTCAGGAGCGACAGGCCGGCGTTCAGCACCAGCGCGGCGTGCAGCTCGCGATGCGGCTCGGGCATCGTCGGCGCGACGGCGGCCACCAGCGCCGGGAAGACCGGCATGCGCTTGAACTGACGCGGCAGCTCCGCGCGCCCGAACGCGCGCGCGGTCTCCTCGAAGGAGTAGTAGTCGTTGTGGGGCAGCAGGAACGGCTTGTACTGGATGGCCCAGTAGACGAGCGTCGTCGCCAGCAGCAGCGCCAGCAGCAGCCGCTCGGACACGGGGGCGCGGGTGGCGGCGTCGCGCTCAGGGCTGGCCGGGAGGGTCATGGGCCTCTCCGCCCGGGGGCGGGCGGATGGTACGCGACCCCGCGCCGCCGGGCTCCTGCTCGGCGGCGAAGATCAGGATCGCCGGGTTGAGCCATTCGACCGGCGTCCGGAACCAGCGGTCGAGCGGGGTCGTCGCACGCAGCTCGGCGGCGAGGCGGTAGCCCGGCAGGCCCGCACGCAGCCTGCGCAGGGCCCGGCGGCGCGGGCCGCCGTCCGTGCCGGGCGAGCCGCCGCTGACGAGGATCCACTCGGGCTCCGATTCCAGCAGCGCCCGGCGACCCGCCTTGTCGTCGGAGTAGTAGCTCGCCGCGTAGCCCAGCCAGTCGAGCCGCGGCAGATCGATGGCGCGACTCCAGGTGGCGATGCGTGCGTCCGTGGGCACGTGTTCGCGGAGCCAGGCCTCGGCGAGATGGCGGCCGTCGTCGCGCATCAAGAGGCCCCCGTGGAGCGACAGTGCCGCGGCGTGGGCGAAGACTGCCGCCAGCAGCAGCGCAGCCAGCCCGCGCAGGGGACCGCGCAGCGACAGCAGTGCGTCCGCCGCCAGCCCGGCGAACACCGCGAGCACGGGAACCGCCGGCAGCCAGAAACGCACCGGCGCCCAGCCGGCTACCGCCAGGGTGAAGGCCGCGTAGGAGGCGAGCGGCAGCAGCAGCCACGCCGACGCCCGGCGGCGCCACGGTCCGATGACGAGCCCGAGGGTCGCCAGCGCGAAGAGGGGCGTCCCGAGGGCGTACCGGCGCAGCACGCGCAGGCTCTTGGCCAGGAAGGCGACGCTGCCGCGGGAGTCGTCCCGGAAGGCCTGCATGTGCTCGCCCCCTGGCTGCCAGAACGCGAGCCGCTGCTCGAATCCCTCCCAGTTGAAGATCAGGTTGTTCACCAGCACGTAGATGCCGACGGTCGCGGCAGCCAGCCCCAGCAGCTTCGGATCGACCAGCGCTCGTGACAGCGAGGTCGCGGGCTCGCCACGGCGCGCCCGCGCCAGGTGGAGGGCGAGGATCGCCAGGCACGGCAGCACGAAGAGTCCGGCCACCACGTCCTTCGTCGCCAGGGTGGCGCCGAGCAGCACGCCGAACGCCAGGTAGTCGCCGCGCGAGCCGCGCCGCACCACGGCGACGTACGCGACCAGGGTCCAGGTGAGCCAGAAGCTGACCGGGACGTCCAGGGTGCCGATCCGCGCGTAGAGCACCAGTACGCTCGAGGTGCCCGCTGCCAGGGCGGCGAGCAGCGCCGCGCGGCCCGAGGCGCCCACCTCCCGCGCCAGCCGGTGGCTGCCGG
This sequence comes from uncultured delta proteobacterium, assembly GCA_947259215.1. Classification (GTDB taxonomy): domain Bacteria; phylum Myxococcota_A; class UBA9160; order UBA9160; family JAFDET01; genus CAMYLJ01. Next base: position 5,913 of record CAMYLJ010000042.1, on the reverse strand, counting down.
CCACGATGCCCAGCGCCATGGCCAGCGACAGGGCGCGCGAGATCGCCATCAGGGTGCCCGGGGCGCCGAAGGGATCCGCGAAGCAGTCGCCGTCGTGGGAGATGGACGGCAGGCAGTCCGGGTCGAGCCGCCCGCGCAGGAGCAGGTATCCCAGGTAGGGGGCGTAGGCGCCCAGGCTCACGAAGAAGTGCAGGTAGGGATATTTGTGCGAGCCGTCCCACCAGCGGAAGGGCAGGGACAGGGGCTTCCAGGGCGAGAGGTCGTCCACCGCCCAGGCCATGTGCCAGGGCAGGCCCCAGCCGATGCCGACGGCGGCCAGCACGGCGGCCAGCGCCAGGATCGCGGCGAGTGCCGCTCGGGCGCCGGAGTCGAGGGGCGGGACGGGCGGGGCCCGGTCGCTCACGGAGGTCGCGGCCGCCGGCTAGCCCACGCGGCGCACGCCCTCGCGGGCGCTCGCGCCCTCCTCGGGCAGTCGCCGTCCCTGGCGGTCGAAGATGGGGAAGTGCCGGAGCCCGTGTCGCTGCAGGAAGAACTGCAGCGACACGCTCAGCACCCCCATGCCGTAGCGCAGCGAGCGACGGAAGTTGATGGACGACGCTTCCTCGAAGTAGGCCGCCGGGCAGCTCAGCTCGCCGAACTCGAAGCCGGCGAAGAGCGCCTGCGCCAGCATCTGGTTGTCGAAGACGAAGTCGTCGGAGTTCTCCTCCAGGGACAGGCTGCGCAGGACCTCCGCCGAGAACGCGCGGTAGCCGGTGTGGTACTCGGAGAGCTTGGCGCTGCAGAGCAGGTTCTGAGTGGCGGTGAGGAAGCGGTTGGACACGTACTTGTAGTAGGGCATACCGCCGCGCCGGGCGCTGCCGCCGAGGATCCGCGAGCCCAGCACCACGTCGTAGGGCCCGTCGGTCACCATCGCGATCATGGCCGGCAGCAGCCTGGGCGAGTACTGGTAGTCCGGGTGGAGCATCACCACCACATCGGCGCCCAGGCGGAGCGCTTCGGCGTAGCAGGTCTTCTGGTTGGCCCCGTAGCCCCGGTTCTCCTCGTGCACCAGGGTGCTGAGACCCAGGCGCCGGGCGATGGTCACCGTCTCGTCGTGGCTGGCGTCGTCGGTGACCACGATCTCGTCCACCAGGTCCATGGGGACTTCGGCGACCGTGCGCTCGAGGGTACGCTCCGCGTTGTAGGCGGGCATCACCACGACGATCTTCTTTCCGTGAAACACGCCTGCGGCTCCTCTAGACTCGCGCCTCGTGCCCGGGTGGCGGAACGGGTAGACGCGGGCGACTTAAAATCGCCTGGCCCATGGCCGTGCAGGTTCGAATCCTGCCCCGGGCACCCGCCGCGCCGGACCCACCTGGGTGGGCGGGATTCTACCGGTTCTGGACCGCCTCCCGCACGAGGCTCCGCACGTCGTCGGTAGCCAGCAGATCCTCCAAGGCATCCCGGTCGAGCAGGGTGGTCCGCTGGTAGCCCAGCGACGGAACCTCCAGCTCCAGGCGGTAGATCTCCCGGGGCGACTGGAAGATCCGCCGGATGCGCAGGGTCTGCGTCTCACCGGCCTCGAGGATCTCGGCGCGCAGCGAGTCGAGGATGCGCTGCGTGCGCCCGTCGCGTCCCGCCGAGTCGAGCAGCGCGTCGTAGCCGCGCCGACGAACCTTGAATGCGCCAGGAGGCCTCATCATGCCGCGAAGGATACCCGGTCGCGGCGCGCGCCATCAAGCCGGCGGGGGCGTCATTCCGGCTCGTCGTCGCGGTCGTACAGGTAGTGATCCAGGAGCGCCATCTGGTCCCCGCAGGCGCCGATGAACTGGAGGCCGACGCCGCCGTCGTCGTCGGCGCCGTCGGGCGTCAGGATGCGCCGCGACCACGCCACGCGTCCCAGGGCCTCCACGGCTCGGCCTCCGGGAAGCGTGAGCTCCACCAGCACCCGCCGCCCGGGCGCGAGGGGCTCGCCCGTGCGCACGAAGACGCCGCCGCGAGACACGTTGGCGGACCACTCCCGCGTGCTGCGGAAGAAGGGCTTCCCGGTCCACGGGTCCGTCTCCGGGTCGAGCGTGGAGATCCGCACCGGCAGGTTCGCGTGGACCCGCGGGTGGCGCCGGCTGGAATCGATCTCATGGGACATCGTGCCCCCTTCTCGCCTCCGGATCGGCTCACGCGCCGGCAACTTGAGCGCAGCGCTCCCCCCACGGGGCGAATCGCGCCTGGAGCCTCAAGCCGCCGCGGCAGCGGGACGAAAAGACGCACGACGCCGAAGGGTTGGGCGTCCCGGGTGCCGCACCGGGGCCCGGCCGGCGGGGGGGACGATGGATCAGGCGCCTTCACCCGACCGCGGGGTCGGAGAGATCCGGCTGCCCGAAGAGCTGGCGGAACGACTCGGCCTGCGCGAGGACGAGGCGCTGCGCGTGCTGGACGTCGGTGCGCGCACCCTGCTGCTCGAGCGCACGGGCGACACCCACGCCACCGCGTTGCCCTGGGACCGCGACCTCGTGCTCACGGCCAACGTTCGCGCGTTCCCGCTGGCCGACATGCTGAGCCTGGTGCACGGCGCGGGCAAGTCGGGCTTCCTCTTCTTCACCCATCGCGACCACGCCAAGGCCGTGTACATGCACCGCGGCGAGGTGGTGTTCGCGTCGTCGAACCTCAAGGTGGACCGCCTGGGAGAGTGTCTGCTGCGGGCGGGCGTCATCTCCCTGGAGCAGCTGCGCGAGGCCGAGCGCCTCCACAGCCCGCCGGCCCGCTTCGGCCTGGTCTTCGTCGAGCGCGGATTCCTGACGCCCCGCGAGCTCTGGCACGGCGTGAAGTACCAGGTGGAGGAGATCGTTCGCTCGCTCTTCGCCTACACGACCGGGACGGTGTACTTCTGGGAGGGCGAGGTGCAGCCCGACAACGTGGTGCGCCTGTCACTGCCGACGCGGCGCCTGGTGACCGAAGGCGTGCAGCGCCGCGACGAGCTGCTGCGATTCCTGGCGCTGCTCGAGGACCCGCGGATCGAGCTCGCACCCGTCGAGGGCGCCGACACCAACCTGGCCAGCTCCGAGCGCGACGTCTACGAGACGCTGGGGCGCGAGCCGAGCTTCCCCGCGGTGTGTCGCGAGGTGGGGCTCGACCCGCTGTCCGCCGCGCGCACCGTCCAGCTCCTGCGGCTCGTGGGCGCCGTCAAGGTGTCGCGCAAGCGCGACGACGGGTCGGGCTACCTCGGCGAGGCCGACCTGCGCAGTGCCGGCGAGGACGCGCTGCGCCGCTGCGTGGAGGACCACGTCAAGCTGCTGGCGGAGCTGGTCTCGCCGGTGGTGGCGGTGGAGGGCGCCGAGCCCGTGTCGCGCCGCCTCGGCCGGGTGCTGCTCGAGGTGGCGGAGCGCTACCCGGATCTGCTGTCGGGGGTGCGCCTGGGATCCCATTGCACCCTCGACCCGGAAGAGCTCTCGCGCCGCGCGCTGAGGCTGCCGGGCGACCGCCGGCGCGAGGTGCGCCGGGCCCTGGGCGAGCTCGTCTCCTACCTGGAGTTCGAGCTGAAGCACCATCCCCGGATCACGGACCCCGAGCCCTTCCTCTCGGAGCTCGACGACCTGCGCGCTACCATCGAAGACGCTTCCTGATCCTTCCGGAGGAGCGTCGGTGTTCGAATCCGCCCGGGATCGGCTGTGCGTCGGCCTCGACGTGCCCTCCCTGGCGCGGGCCGAGGAGGTCCTTGCCGCGTTCGGCACCGGACCTGGCTGGCTGAAGGTCGGGTCCGAGCTCTTCGGCGCGGCGGGCCCCGCCGCCGTACGCGCCGCCGCCGCCCGGGCGCGCGTGTTCCTGGACCTGAAGCTCCACGACATCCCGAACACGGTCGCCCGCGCGGTCGCCGCGGCGAGTGGGCACGGCGTCGCCATGCTGACCGTGCACACCGCGGGTGGCAGCCAGATGCTGCGCGCGGCGCTGGACGCCGCGGCGGAGGCCGCGGCCCGCAGCGGCGGCCCGCGGCCGCTGCTGGTGGGGGTCACGGTGCTCACCAGCATGGGCGAGGCCGATCTGAAGGAGGTGGGCGTGGTGGGCGGCGTGGGCTCCCAGGTGGCTCGCCTGGTGGACCTGGCCCAGGAGGTCGGGCTGGACGGCGTGGTGGCGTCAGCGGGCGAGGCGGCCGCGATCCGCGCGCGGGTCGGCCCGGACTTCCGGATCGTCACGCCCGGGATCCGACCCGCCGACTGGAGCGGCGCCGGCGACGATCAGACCCGGGTCGCCACCGCGCAGGCGGCGGCTGCCGCGGGCGCGGACCTGGTGGTGGTGGCGCGACCGGTGCTCCAGGCGCCGGACCCTGCCGCCGCGATCGACGGGCTCGTGGCCGAGATCGAGGCCGGCCTTGGCGCGCGCCCGGCCTGAAGCCCGCAGCCGGCCGCTCCTCTACGGCGTGCGCCCGGTGGCCGAGGCCCTGCGGGCGGGGCGTCGGCGCCTGGGACTCCTGCGGATCCGGGCGGGCCGGGGCGGGTCCGAGGTGGCGCGCATCCGGGCGCGGGCCGAGAAGCTCGGCCTCGGCGTCGAGGAGCTTGCAGAGCCCGAGTTTCGCCGGCTGGCGCCGGAGGGTGTGCTGACCCAGGGGCTCCTGCTCGAGGCCGGCCCGTTGCCGGAGCTCGGCCTCGACGAGCTGGTCGGCGCCGAGCCCGCGCGCGACGAGATCCTCGTGGCCCTGGACGGGGTGGAAGACCCTCAGAACGTGGGCGCGATTGCCCGGGTCGCCGAGGCGGCGGGCAGTCGGGGCCTGGTCCTGACCACCCGCCGCGCGCCGCCTCTGGGACCGGCCGTCTCCAAGGCCAGCGCCGGGGCGATCGAGGTGCTGCCGGTGGCGCGGGTGGCCAACCTGGGTCGGGCCCTGGACGCGCTCAAGGGCCACGGGTACTGGATCTTCGGAGCGGATCCGGACGCCCGCGAGGCGATCTACAGCCTGCCGGACCGGGTCTTCCGGGGCCCGGCCTGCCTGGTGCTCGGGGCCGAGGGGCGGGGCCTGCGGCCCGGGGTGCGGCGCCGGATCGACCACGCCGTGCGCATCCCGATGGCGGGCCGGGTGGCTTCTCTCAACGTCTCCAACGCGGCCGCGATCCTGCTCTACGAGTGGGTTCGCAGGGCGGCTTCCTGAGCTCCCGGGCACGATCTTCCCCCTCGGGGCGAGGTCGCGCCTGTGTGCCGTATCCATGCGGAAAATCTATGGGACCCGAGCTTGCCGGACTTCGGGTCTGGCTCTATAGTCCCGATTCGATCCCATCCCCTGGCTGGCGTAGCTCAACTGGTAGAGCGGCGGATTTGTAATCCGCAGGTTACGGGTTCGAGTCCCATCGCCAGCTCCAGGAACATGGGAGCACGCGGCGCGGTCGAGTCATCACAAGAAGGTTTGTTGCGGCCCCCATTCCGTAGGCAAGGCAGCCGGGGACACGGGGTCGCTTGCGCTTTTTTCCGTCCGTCGGATTCGGAACGCGGAGAGGTACCGAAGCGGTCAAACGGGGCAGACTGTAAATCTGCTGGCTCATGCCTTCGGAGGTTCGAATCCTCCCCTCTCCACCATTCGGCGAGTGAGCGGAAGGAATTGAGTCGACGAGGTGTCCGAGCGGGAATAGCTCAGTTGGCTAGAGCACGAGCCTTCCAAGCTCGGGGTCGCGGGTTCGAGTCCCGTTTCCCGCTCCAGCCCCGCCGCCTGAATCGAACCGGGATCGAACACGGAGAGTAGGCCCACGTAGCTCAGTTGGTAGAGCACGTCCTTGGTAAGGACGAGGTCACCGGTTCGAGTCCGGTCGTGGGCTCCATCGCTGAGGACGACCGGAGTCACCAGGAGAGACGACGAGAATGGCCAAGCAGAAGTTCGAGCGGACGAAGCCGCACGTGAACGTGGGGACGATTGGTCACGTGGACCACGGGAAGACGACGTTGACGGCGGCGATCACG
>CAMYLJ010000041.1 GCA_947259215.1 uncultured delta proteobacterium | reverse complement strand
GCGCCGGCGCGCGCGGCCTCGCGGATCCAGCGCAGCGGGCCGCTGCGCCACCAGCGGGTGCGCCCGACCGCGCCGCTCCACTCGGCCTGATCCAGGTAGCGGGCGAGGTCGGCCTGCATGGCGGCGTCCATCTGCTTGCGGGCCGAAGCCAGCTCCGCCACCCAGTACTCGGCGCGGCGGAAGTCGCCCTCGTCCGCGGCGAGCTGGGCCAGGTTCACGAACGGGAAGTAGCTGCTGGGGTCCAGCAACGCCGAGCGCCGGAAGGCCTTGGTGCTGCGTTCCAGGTGATCGTCCAGGGGCCAGCTCGAGCCGGGGGCGCAGTCCCAGAAGGTCTGTCCGCGCGCGTTCCACAGCAGCGCCCGAATCGGCCGGGCCTCGGCGATCGTGAGCCCGACGCAGAGCGTTGCGTCCGACCCGCGCAGCTCGCCCCGGGCGCGCAGCACGTGGCCCTCGTTCAGGTGGTAGTACGGATCCTCGCCGCGAAACTCGGCCTCCGCGGCACGGAGCGCTTGCCACGCAGCGGGCGAGCCCGGCTCTTCGTTCACCCGCTCGCGCAGCTCCTGCAGTGCTTCCGGCGCGGCACCCACCAGCAGCAGACGGTCCTCGTGGAGCCGGTAGCCCACCTCGTAGGCCAGCTTCGCGACGTCCGCGATCCAGGTGCGAACGGTCGCGTGGTTGACCTCGTAGCGCCGCGCGTAGTCCGCCGCGGTGCCGCGCGCAGCCATCTTGACCCAGGCGTAGGCGTGGAGCTTGCGCTCCCACACCGTGGAGTCGCCGCGCCGTTTCGCTTCCTTTTCGATCTGGCCCCAGATGGCCTGGCCCCGCTGCGTGCGCTGCACCTCCCGCAGTTCGCGCTGGCGCTCGCGTTCGCGCGCCTCGCGTCGCTCCGCCTCGGAGCCGGGAAGAGCGGGCTCCTGCGGCGTCTCCGCCCGCGGAGGACCCTCCCAGTGCAAGGAGAAGATCTCGGGCTGGATCTCGTAGCCGTCGTCGGACCGGGTCATGGAATGCCCTCCGGCCCCCCACGCCTCCAACCCCTGCAACGGCGTTGGGACCCGCGAGGCAACAGCTTCGACGCGCGGCGGCGGGCGGCTATTCGGGAGCGGAGACTCGCAGGAGGCGGCGCCCCTCAGGCGTGGGCAGTGGGCTGCGGGGGCCTGGGCGCGCGGGCGCCGTGCCCCCGGAGCAGCGTGCGCCGGAACTCCTGCACCACCGGCAGGCGATCGAGCCACGGCGAGGCGTCGCAGCGGGAGTCGTCGACTTCGCTGGGCTCGCCGACGTAGCCCTCGGGAATCTGGCTGACGAGCTCCGGCGGATTCTCGGTTGCGTCGAGGAAGTGGTACTCGTAGCCGGGAATCGACAGGTCCTCGGCGGCTTCGACCTCGATGGTGCGGATGCCAAAGCTCGAGAGCTCGGTCGTCGTGGCCTGGGGAGGCGCGATCCATACGTGACGCCCGCCGGCGAAGAAGAGGTACTGCACGCGACCGTTCCGGGACAGGATCCGGAAGCGTCGTATCCGGCCCCCGTAGAGCCGGCTGTGCGACTCGGTGAGGTCGATCAGGCCGCCCGAGAAGTCCGGCTCGAAGCCCGCGGCGAAGCGCAACGAGCTGGGATCGTTGCGCCGGGTGAAGCGCGCGATGGAGCGGCCCCCGTGGATCCGGTTGCGCGGGTTCGCGCGGGCGCGCAGTCGCGGCTCGAGGAAGTCCCGGTACGGCTCGAGCCGACCGGCGGGTGCTCGACGCAGGACCAGGTCGATCGCCGCCTCGTCGAAGGGAATCCGGCGCGTGCCGCGGAGGAGCGACTCGAGCGCATGCTGGATCTCGTACGGCAGGTCCGTGGTGGACTCCACCGAGGCCTCGAGCGTCTCACCGCCCACCCGGCACGAGCGCACCTCCCCCTTCCCGATCCAGTACCCGTCCGGGTGCGGGATGTAGTGGGAGGCGGCGCGCCAGACGAGCGACACGTCCTTGTAGAAGAGGCGCGGGAAGATCTCGGTCCCGCCGCTCTTCGGATTCCGCTGGACGACGTACGCGACGTAGAAGCGCAGGTCCGGATTCTGCCGCGTTCCCGTGATGTAGAAGACCGTGTCGAAGAGCTCGATCTTGTACCGGGGCGTGTAGCCGCGGGAGAGCAGCGAACCCGGACGCGCGCGGGCCGAGCCCGCAGGACGCATCAGCGCGCCATCTGCCAGCAGTCCGCGGAACTCGCGCGCGATCGCGGCGGGGGAGCGTTCGGAAGGCCGCACGCTGGGCACGACCTGGCTCTGGATCATCGGGTGCACGCGCATGGGAAGGGGCTGCTCGTCCCATGATGGACCGGGTGGCGCCGGCTGGCCAGACCGGCGCCCCTCTCCTGGGAAATTCTTTTTCATTTTCAGGGAATTGAGAGAACATTACAGATTGTGGCAATCTGTAAACACCCTGATACACTGGATCCGATGGCGTCAACCGCCCTCAGGAGATCGTCCGAGCGCGCGGCCTGGGCCGGCGACCCGCCCCAGCGCAGCGCCGCGCGCGAGCGGCTGCTCGACGCGGCCGCCCGCTGCGTGGCCCGCGACGGCCTGCCCGCCACCGGGATCGCGGCGGTGGCGCTCGAGGCCGGGGTCAGCCGGCCCACGGTGTATCGCTACTTCGCCGATCGGCGAGCGCTGGTGGAAGCCACCTTGCTGCGCGCCGGCAGCCGGCTCACGGGCCGACTGGCCGCGCATCTGAAGCGTTTCGGGGATCCCGGCCGCCAGGCCATCGAAGCCATGCTGTTTGCGCTGCGCGAGATGCGCCGCGATCCGATCCTGTGCCAGGTCTGGAACTCGACCGCCCTCGACGCGGCGGCCCTGGAGGCCACCACCGGGGCCGAGGCCGTCGCGTGGAGCCGCGAGGCGCTGGCAGAGCTGGTGGCCAATGCCGGCTGGAGCGACGCGGAGGCCGACGAGGCGATCGAGCTCATGCTGCGCTTGCTGCTGGCCCTGATGACGGCCCCCGAGCCGCGGCGCAGCCCGGCCGCGCTGCGCGCATTCCTGCGGCGACGGCTGCTGCCCGGCCTGGGCCTCGCGGCCGGGCCCCGTACCTGATCCGGACCCCGTCCTGCGTGGAGGCAGAACCCATGGAACTGACCGACGGCTACGACCTCATCGGCACCGAACCCTACGGCGAGAGCGGCCCGCCCCACGAGACCTTCGCCCAGCTGCGGCGCCACGCGCCCGTGCACCGTTTCCACCCGCGGAACCATCCGCCCTTCTGGGCCATCACGAAGCACGCCCATATCACCGACATCTCGAAGCGGCCGGACCTCTTCCTCAGCTCGCCGGGCATCGTCGTCGTGCGCGACGACCAGGAGCTCTCGCGCCAGGAGGGGATCGGCGCCATGCGCACGATCATCGAGATGGACCCGCCGGAGCACCGGGACTACCGCAAGATCGCGAGCCCGTGGTTCACGCCCCGCGCGCTGGGCCGGATCGACGCCGCGGTGGACGAGAGCGCTCGACGACTCGTGGACCAGCTCGCCGGCGAAACCGGCGAGGGCGAGTGCGACTTCGCCATCGACGTGGCGGCGGCGCACCCGCTGCGGATCCTGTCCACCATCCTCGGGGTCTCGCGCGAAGAGGAGCCGCGCATCCTGCGGCTCACCAACCAGCTCTTCGCGGCGGACGACCCGGAGCTCCGGCGCGAGGGCCAGAGCCGGAACGAGGCCATGCGCGAGCTCGGCCTCGAGCTCTTCCAGCTCTTCGCCGGGATCATCGAGGAGCGCCGCAAGAACCCGCGCGACGACCTGGCCAGCGTGCTGGCCAACGGCAAGATCGACGGCGAGCTGATGGGGCCGATGGAGACCTTCGGCTACTACCTGATCACCTTCACCGCGGGCCACGACACGACCAAGAACGCCCTGGTCGGCGGCATGCGCGCCCTGATCGAGCGCCCGGACCAGCTCGAGAAGCTGCGCGCCAACCCGGACCTCGTGCCGACCGCCGTCGAGGAGGTGGTGCGCTGGACCTCGCCGGTCAACTACATGCAGCGCACGGCGGCCTGCGACACCGAGGTGGGCGAGCAGAAGATCCGCGAGGGCGACGCCCTGGTGCTCTTCTACTCCTCGGCGAACCGCGACGAGGACGTCTTCGACGATCCCTTCGCCTTCCGCGTCGACCGGCATCCGAACCGGCACCTGGGCTTCGGGATCGGCGAGCACTTCTGCCTCGGGGCGCACCTGGCGCGGCGCTCGCAGCGGGCGCTCTTCGGGGAGCTGTCCCGGCGCCTGGAGCACGTGGAGCTGACGGGCGAGCCCGAGTGGATCCGCTCGAGCTTCGTCGTCGGGCTGAAGCACCTGCCGATCCGCTACCGGATCGCGCGAGGCGCCTAGGCGCGAGGCCCCACCTCAGGCGAGCGGGTCGCTGCCCAGGTCGCCGAAGCCGCCCTTCTTGAAGTTCGCCCGGAACATGTCCCGGAGCTTCTCCGCGGCGACGTCGTAGGCGGCCGTGTCCCGCCACGAGGAGCGGGGATCCAGCACGTTGGGATCGACACCTTCGCACTGCTTCGGCATGCGCAGGCGGAAGATCGGGTGCTCCGCGTACTCGGCGCCGTCGCGGTGCAGGTCGCCGCGCAGGGCCGCGTTCAGCAGGTTCCGCGTGTCCTTGATCGAGATCCGCGGCGCCTGGCCCGCCGGTCCGCCCTGCCAACCCGTGTTGAGCAGCACGCAGCGCGCCTGGTGCTTCTCCATCTTGTCGCGCAGGAGCTTGGCGTACACCTCGGGCCGCTGGGACATGAAGGGAGCGCCGAAGCAGGAGCTGAAGGTCGCCTGCGGGGCGGTCACACCCACCTCGGTGCCGGCGAGCTTCGACGTGAAGCCCTGCACGAAGTGGTACATCACCTCCTCGCCGTTCAGGATCGAGATCGGCGGCAGCACGCCGAAGGCGTCGGCGGTGAGCAGGACGATCGTCTGGGGGTGCGAGCCCCGGGCGCCCTCGGCCACGTTCGGGTTGCAGTCGAGCGGGTAGGAGAAGCGGGTGTTCTCCGTGATGGAGCGGTCGGTCAGGTCCAGGTCCTGAGGATCGGTCTCCTCCATCGGCTTGCCGGGCAGGGCGGGCACGTTCTCGATGATCGTCCCCGGCATGGAGAGCGCCGCGGCGATGATCGGCTCCGCCTCCTTGTCCAGGTCGATCAGCTTGGCGTAGCAGCCGTCCTCCAGGTTGGAGATGCCAGAGTCGGTCCAGGCGGTCTCGTCGTCACCGATCAGCCGGCGGTCGGGATCGGCGGAGAGGGTGGTCTTGCCCGTGCCCGAGAGCCCGAAGAGGATGGCAGCGTCCTCGTCCGCCCCCACGTTGGCGGCGCAGTGCATCGGAAGCATGCCGCTCTCGGGCAGCATGTAGTTCATGACCGTGAAGATGGTCTTTTTGTTCACGCCGCAGTAGTCGGCCCGCCCGGCGACGAGGCAGATGCGGTTGCGGAAGTCGATGATCACGACCCGCCGGGACAGGGAGCCGTCGCGCTCGGGCTCGCAGTGGAAGGACGGTACGTTGAGCATGGTCCAACGCACGTCGTCGCTGTCACGGGCGCCCGGCACTTCCTTGGGGAACATGTTGTGGGCGAACAGGGCGTGGGTCGCGTACTCGCCGACGAAGCGGTACGGCACGGCGTACTCGGCGTCCACGCCGACGAAGACATCCTTCACGTAGAGCTGCTTGTCGCGCCCGTTCACGTGCTCGACCACGCGGCGCAGCAGGCCCTCGTAGGCCGTCGGGTCGTAGGCCTTGAGGCTGTTCTTCCACCAGACCGAGCCCTCGATCTCCGGCCAGGCGACGGCGAAGGTGTCGTTCACGGGCCGGCCGGTGCAGCTCGGATCCGTGTAGTAGACGAGCGGGCCTTCGACGCCGAGCTGGGTGGCGTGGGCCTTCTGCTCATCGTCGGGACCGTCGGGCCGGATCCGGCCGCGGTCGTTGGCGATCGCCTCGTGGAACAGCTCTTCCTTGGACAGGTTGTACCGAAGGGTCCGATCCCGAAGGCCCAGCCGCTCGGCCAACGCTGCTTCAACGCTCATGCCGTCTCCAGATGATGAATGGGGAGAAGCCCCCTGGGGTGAAGGGGAGGAGGTTACCGGATCCGAGTGCTGTTTTCGAGCCGGTCGGGCACCAATTCCCGGCGTGACCCCGAGGGGTTACAGGCGTCCGGACCTGTCGGGCAGCCGACTCTCCGGTCAGCGCCCGCCGGCCCCGAAGGCCAGCTGCGCCAGCGCCGCCAGCAGTGCCAGGACGAGACCGACCCAGACCCGCGGGCCCACCACCTGGAGCGCCGGCGCCACCGGGAAGGCCAGGGTGTTGGCCAGCGCCGCGAGCTTGTACTCGTGGGCCGACGCGAAGCGCGGATCGGTCGCCAGCTCGAGCATGTCGCGGCGACTGCGGTAGCGGATGATGCCGGCGAAGGTCCAGCCCGGATTCTCCTCCACGCCCCAGTGCTCGACGTAGCCACCCGCCGCCGGACCGACGAAGGCGGGATGGCCCGCGCGCCGGAAGAGATGGGGCATGAAGTAGCCGGTGTAGCGGCGGAGCACCTCGCGCGCGGGTGCGGGCGGCTCGTCGCCGACCGCCACCGGCTCCGGGTTGGCGCGCAGCAGGTTCAGCATGAAGAACTCGCCGCCGTCGTCGTTCTCGAGGAAGGCGCGCAACACCGCCAGGCGCTCCGGCGTGGCATCGGGAGCGTCCGCGGCGCGCTTCACAACCATCTCGATTTCGGCCGGCTCGAGGGGACCGCGCCAGTTGTTGTACCAGAGGCTGAAGAGCCCGTAGACGACGAGCGCCACGCCCCAGATCCAGATCGGATGCATCTCCTACTCCCCTTCGACCCCTTCGAGCGCCGCGCGCAGCCGCGAGTCGTCGCGCTTCGCCGCCTTCAGGTCCGCGATCCCGTCGTGCAGGGTCCGGCAGCGCTGGCTCGTGATCGCAGCGGCGTAGCTCGGACGCTCCTGGAGCCGCGCCCAGTAGGCCGCCACTGCGGGGCGCCGGTCTTCGCCCCAGAAGAAGCCGTGGAAGTCCGCCTCGACCAGGCGGTCGAGGATCACCACCCAGCTCACGTCGGCCAGGCTGAAGCGTTCGCCGGCGATCCAGGGACCGCCGTTCTTCTCGAGCTGCTCGCCCAGGGCGTCCAGGTGGCGCTCCATGTCGCGGCGGCTGCGGCGCAGGATCGCCATCAGGGGAGGCAGCCCCGGCAGGCCGTGGATGCCGCGCAGCTTCAGGAGCGCCAGCATCAGCGGGCGCCGGCGTTCGAAGTGGAAGAGCAGGCCCTCCAGGAAACGCGTGTACGGGATGTACTGGACCATGGTCGCGAAGATCGGGAGCGTGAGGCCCGGGATGCAGTGGCCAGCGCGCTCGGCCGTGCCCCCGATCGGGTCGGGGCCAACGAGCGACGCGACGTCGGTCCAGCGCTCCACCAGCGCGCGGGTCTCCGGATCCTCCGGCAGCAGCTCGCGGCCGCGCCGGCCGGCGCGACGAGCGGCGTAGACGATCTGGTCGTGGGACTCGTAGACCGGGTGCCCGCGGTGAACCAGCACCGGCACGATGCCGCCGGGGTTCACCGACAGGAAGCGCCGGCTCAGGTTCTCGTACGAGCCCGTCTCGAGCAGGTCGATGGGTTGGCTCCGGTAGTCGAGACCCAGCTCGGCCAGACACACGCGCAGCTTCTTGGAGCAGAGCGAGAAGGAGTTGTGATAGAGCTCCCACTCCCGCTCGTGGGGCAGGGTCACGTCCTCGTGGATCCCGCCGGCCATCGGCGCCGTCCGGCGCCGGCTGCGCTCGTAGAGGAACCAGCCGACGCCACCGGCCAGGAGCACGAGGATCCAGATCTTCAGCATGCGTCTCCCGCGTCAGATGAGGCCCGGGTAGGAGCCTCCGTCCAGCTGGAGGTTCTGGCCCGAGATGTAGCCGGCCTGCTCGCTGCACAGGTAGGCGCAGGCGTCACCCAGCTCCTCGGGCCGCCCCAGGCGCCCGGCGGCGATGCTCTGGGCCTGCTCCGCGCGCGCCTCCTCGTACGAGATGCCGCGGAAGTTCGACACCAGCTCCGCCATCTGCACCTGGCGTTCCGTGTCCAGGCGCTCGGGCAGCAGGTTGTTGATGGTCACGTTGTCCGAGGCGACCTCCTTGGAGAGGGCCTTGCACACGGCGGTGAGTCCGCTGCGCGCCGCGGTCGAGAGGCCCATCGGGGACAGCGGGGCCTTCACCATGGCCGACGTGATGTTGACGATGCGCCCGAAGCGGCGCTCGCGCATGCCGGGCAGGAGCGCACGGATCAGCAGCACCGGCGCCAGCAGGTTCGACTCCAGCGCGGCGAGCCACTCGGCGTGCCCCCAGTCCTGGAAGCTCCCGGGCGGCGGGCCGGCGTTGTTGTTGACCAGGATGTCCGCGTCGGGGCAGGCGGCCACGAGGCGGTCGCGCTCGGCCTGGACGTCCAGGTCCGCGACCACCGGCGTGATCCCGGCGCCGGTCTCGGCGCGCAGCTCCGCGGCCGTCTTCTCGAGCGCGGCCGCATCGCGCCCGTTCACGACAACCTCGACTCCCTCGCGCGCCAGCGAGCGCGCGCAGGCGCGGCCGAGACCACGGCTCGAGGCGCAGACGATGGCCTTGCGACCCTTCAGTCCGAGCTCCACGGTGCCCCCTCCTCCCCTTCGGCCAGCGATTCGATCAGTCGCCGGACGCGCTTGCGCAGCTCCGGGCGATCGTTCTCGTCCACGTCCGCGTGCATCAGGACGAAGTCCTCGAAAGCCACCCAGCCCAGGTGCAGGGCCGACACGGCCGCGAAACGCGCCTTGAAGTCGAGATCGTCCTCGGCCACGCCCCAGCGCTCCTGAAGGGCCCGCAGCGCGCGCCGCGGCACGGAGATGTGCTCGTCGATCTCGATCCGCGCCAGGTCGAGGTCGCCGTCCATCGTCACCTGGCAGATCGCGCGCCAGTAGGCCGGGTCCTCGGCCAGCGAGAGGGCGGGGGGGATGGCACCGCCGCCGGCCAGGCGCGTCATGTGCTCGTAGTGGTTCTGCGACAGCTGCCGCATCGCCGCCTCGAGCAGCGCGCGTTTGGAGCCGAAGTAGTGGTGGACTTGACCGTGGTTGACTCCCGCGCGCCGCGCGACCTCGCGGACCGAGATGGCGCGCGGCCCGACCTCGGCCAGCATCTCCGCCGCCGCATCCACCAGCGCGGCGCGCACCGCATCGCTTCCCCGCACCTCGGCCGTCGCATTCATGCCTTGCCCCCCTCGGCCCGCAGGCCGGACGCCAGACGCGCCACGCCGCCGGCGATCTCCGCGCGCAGATCCGATCCCGCACTCCGGCCGCAGGCGCCCAACACCTCGCCGTCGAAGTGGACCGCGCGCGGGATCTGGAAGATCTCGTCGCTCTGGTCCACCACCAGGACACGGAGACCGCGCTTTCCGAGCAGGTTGGCCGCCACGGCCCCGGTGGGCCCGTAGCCGCTGATCACGACGTCGTACCGGCTCATCGCTTCAGGACCTCGCGCAGCGCCGCCTCGAGGGCGGTGTCGGGTTGCGGCGGGAGGGACGCGGCGCGCCACGCCACGTGCTGATCGGGGCGCACGAGGAGCGCCCCGTCGGGGCCGACCTCGCGAACCCGGGCCCAGTGGCCGTCGGGATCCGCGATCCCGTCCCCGACGACGACGCAGCGGACGGGGGCCACCCGCGCCTCGGCGGCATCGAGCCAGGCCGCGCCCTCGGGTCCGGTGAAGAGCGTGAAGGCGTCGGTCGCCACCAGGTCGAGGCTGGAGACGCGCTCGCCGTCGCGCGTGACCCAGGCGTGGGGCAGCCGCGAGCCGGGCCGGCTGCTGGGCACGTACTCGCGCACGGGATTCCCGGCGAGCGGCTTCGGGGTGCCGTCGGGAACGACGGCGCCGGACTCGTAGCTGAAGCCGAGCTGGAGGCCGAGCATGTCGAAGTGCTCCGCCTGGTTCGCGATGGCGGCTTGCACGCGCTCGCGCCCGGCGGGATCCGCGAGCGTCGCCGCCATGCGCGCGGAGCTCGGCTCCTCCACGACGCCGAGCGCCTGCGGAACCTGGATGAGCTTGAAAGCGTTCCGCAGGCTCTGGTCGGCGTTCTCCTGGGCAACGGGGCGCCGCTCGCTTTCGTAGCTCTCGAGCAGCTCGAGCGGAGCCCAACCCGCCTCGACGGCGCGGAGCTTCCAGGCCAGGTTGTGCACGTCCTGGGCTCCGGTGTTCAGACCGAGCCCGCCCGTCGGCGGGAAACGGTGGGCGGCGTCGCCCACCAGGAAGACGCGGTCCGCGCGCAGCCGCTCCGCCACCTGCGCCGTCATGGTCCAGGTGCTGATATGACGGATCTCGAAGTCGACGTCGCGCGTCCCGAGCGCGCGGCGCACGAGCTCGGCGCAGGCCTGCTCGTCGTAGGCCGACTCCGACTCGCGCTCCGGATCCCAGGGGTGCATGAACACCCACTCGCGATCGATGTCGTGGGCCACGAAGGTGCCGCCGCACTCCGGGTCGCAGATCCAGTACAGGACACCGGGCCGGTCCTTCACCAGGGGGCGCAGGTTCGCAGCGAAGTGCACCATCACGAAGCTCTGGATGCGCTGCGGTCCCAGGGCCTCGATCCCGAGCGACTTGCGCACGCGGCTGCCGGCGCCGTCGGCCGCCAGCAGCCAGCGGCTCCGCACCTCGGAGACCGTGTCGGTCGCCAGGTCGCGGATGCGGGAGGTGACGCCGCCCGAGTCCTGCTGCGACGACTCCCACTGCTGTCCGTAGTCGAGGCGGGCCCCCGGCGACTTGCGCAACGCCTCCACCAGCACCGGCTCCAGGCGGTGCTGGGAGAGGTTTCGCACGGGGGTCGGCGTGAACTCCAGGCACTCGTCGCCCTGGCGCTCGAAGGGCAGGCGTCCGATCTCCTCGCCGGCGAGTCGCGTCATCCAGAGGGTCTGGCCGGCGTCGCGGGGGTCCTTGGCCAGGGCCCCGATGGCCTGCATGTCCAGGCCGGCGGAACGGCAGATCTCGAGCGTCCGGGCGTTCACCACGTGGGCGGCCGGGGCGGTCTGGGGGCCGCCGCGGCGCTCGACCACGCGACTGGAAATTCCTTGCTGGGACAGGAGGATGGAGGCCAGCAGGCCCACCGGGCCGGCGCCCACGACGAGGACCGGAAGCTCTTTCTCTGACGTCATGCGAATTATTCTAGACAATTGACTAGCACGATGCTAGACATTTGACTAGGATTTTTTGCGAGCGGCCGGATCGAGCCGCCAGGAGGTCCCCGGATGGCACTGCACAGCTTCCTCGGAATGGAGATCGGGGCCACGGAGCCCGACGTCCTCCACGACTTCTACCAGGAGATCGGGCTCGCCCGGACCGACGGGCTCTGGGGGACCGCGGACGTCCCCAGGCAGATCCGGGTCGAGGAGGCGCCGTGGCGGCAGCTCCTGACCATGCGGGTCGGCTGCGAGAGCGAGGCCGACCTGTCCGAGATCGCGCGCCGGCTGGAGGGTCTGGGCGTGGCCTCGCGGATCGCGGACGGGACCCTCCGCTGCAACGACCCCGTGAACGATCACGAGGTCGCGGTGGAGGTGAGCGACCCGGTCCGCCTCTCCCAGGTACCGCCGCGCGCACGCAACGGGCCGGGCGCGCGCACGCGCGAGCTCGACCGGGAGTACGCGGTGCTGGTCGCGGAGAACCGCCCGCCGCGGCGCCTCGGCCACGTGGTGCTCGGGACTCCCGACCCCAAGAAGGCGCGCGAGTTCTACGTCGAGGGCCTGGGCTTCCGGCCCAGCGACACGATCCTCGGCATCGCCTCCTTCCTGCGCTGCTCCGGCGACCACCACAACCTGCTGCTGGCGCCGGGCCCGGTCCCCTACCTGAACCACTACGCCTTCGAGCACGACGACATCGACGCCCTGGCCCACGCCGCCTCGAGCTACCTGCGCCGGCACGAGGACGAGGATCGCCACGTGGTCGGGATCGGCCGGCACGTGATCGGCTCGAACGTCTACTGGTACATGCTCGACCCGGCCGGCAACATGTTCGAGTTCTTCACCGACATGGACTTCATCCCGGACGACGACGCCTGGAAGGAAGGCACGGACTGGGCCGGCAACGAGTTCTCCGTCTGGGGCCCGGCCACGCCGCCCGAGATCTTCTTCAACCCCAGCGACCTCGGCGACATCGCCAAGGCGCGCGAACAGGCAGGACGCTGAACCATGAAGCTCGTCACCTTCACCCATCAGGGCAGCACCCGGATCGGCCTCGTCGACGGCGAAGAGGTGGTCAACCTCTCGAGCGCCGCGCCGGATCTTCCGACCGAGATGTGCGCCTTCCTCACAGCGGGGGAGACCGCCCTGGACGCCGCCCGGGCCGCGCTGGCCGCAGGTGGCTCGCGCCTGCCCCTGGACCAGGTGCACCTGGAGTCGCCGATCCTGCGCCCGCCGAAGATCCTGGCCATCGGCGTCAACTACCGCGACCACGTGGAGGAGGCCAAGGAGGCCGGCATGAAGATCCCGGACTTCCCCATGGTCTTCAACAAGCAGTCGACCGCGGCGCATCCGCCCTACGATCCCTTCCACCTGCCGCGCGCGTCGCACGTGCTGGACTACGAAGGCGAGCTCGCGCTGGTGATCGGTCGGCGCTGCCGGCACGTACCCGCGGATCGCGCGGGCGAGGTGATCGCCGGCTACGCGGTCGCCAACGATGTCACCGTGCGCGACTGGCAGCTGCGGGTGCCGACCTGGACCATGGGCAAGTCCTTCGACACCCACTGCCCGCTCGGCCCCTGGATCGTGACCGCCGACGAGGTGCCCGATCCCCACTCGCTCGACCTCAAGACCTGGGTGAACGGGGAGCTGCGCCAGTCGTCCAACACCAAGAACCTGATCTTCGACTGCTTCGCGCTGATCGAGCACCTGTCCACGGCCTTCACCCTCGAGCCCGGCGACGTGATCGTCACCGGGACGCCGGGCGGCGTCGGGATCGCGATGAAGCCGCCCCAGCTGCTGAAGGTGGGCGACGTCGTGCGGATCGCGATCGACGGCGTGGGGGAGATCGAAAACGGCGTGGTCGAGGAGCCGGCGGGTACGGCCGTCCTCTGACGGCTCGCGCCTAGCGCCGGCGGGGCCTGAAGAGCGCCAGACCGCTCATGCCAAGGCCCAGGCCCAGAAGGGCGCCGGCGCTGGGCTCGGGGACCATCAGGGTGATGTTCTCGGAGACGAGATCGCCCACCTTCTTGCCGGAGTTATCGGCGTAGCGCGCCTTGATGGACGCCTGGAAGGGACCTGTAAAGAGGTCCCCGGCAGCCATCTCGATGTCGAAGACCCACGAATACGGGGTGCCAGTGGGGACGCCCACACCGGACGAGTTGGCGCCCGCGCAGTCGAAACCGTGGAATGGAAAACTCGTTCCGCATCTGTGGAGCGATTTTCCCCACCGCACGCGTGGGACTACCCGCAGGGCGTGGCCCGGTGAAGCCGGGAGATCCCCGATGCGCCGAAGACCCCAACAGGCCGTAGGCTTCTCTCCCGGGCAGGCGGAGCCGGGGCGCGGCCGCGGCCTACCCTCGGCGACCCATGGTTCGCCACCAGGCTTCCGGCCGCTTTGGACTCGGACTCGCGCTCGCGTCGAGCACGATGCTCTTGTGGGGCGTGCTGCCGCTGGTGCTCCAGGGCGTGCTGACCGCGCTCGATCCGGTGACGATCACCTGGTTTCGGTTTTCGTTCGCCGCGCTGGTGCTATTCGCGTGGCTGCGGTCCCGCACCGCGCTGCCGGGGCTCCGCGGCCTCGGACGCAGGCGCCTCGGTCTGCTGGCCGTGGCCACGCTCTTCCTGGCGGCGAACTACCTGGCGTACCTGGTCGGCCTCGACCGGACCGACGCCCCCACCGCGCAGGTGCTGATCCAGGCAGCGCCGCTGCTGCTGGCGCTGGGAGGGATCGCCGTCTTCCGGGAGCCGTTCTCGCACGTCCAGTGGCTCGGCCTGGCGGTGCTGGTGGCCGGCATGGGCGGGTTCTTCGCCGGCCAGCTGCGGACCCTGGCGGAGGGCCTCGATCGCTACCTGGCCGGCGTGGGCTGGATCGGCGTGGCGTCGCTCACCTGGGCCGTCTACGGCCTGGCCCAGAAGCAGCTCCTGCTCTGGCTCCCGTCCCAGGGCATCATGCTCTGCATCTACGCCGGGAGCGCACTGCTCTTCTCGTTCGGCGCCACGCCCGCGGCGCTCGCCGGCCTGGACGGGGCCGGCTGGGCGCTCCTGCTCCTCGCCTCGCTCAACACGCTGCTCGCCTACGGCACCTTCGCGGCCGCGCTCGAGCACTGGGAGGCGTCGCGCGTCTCCGCAGTGCTGGCCCTCACGCCGCTCGCCACCCTGGGCTTCACGGCGGCAGCGGCGTCGCTCTGGCCGGCGCAGGTGGACGCCCGCTCGGTCTCGGCCGGCGCGCTCGTGGCAGCCGCCGTCGTGGTCGCGGGCTCCCTGCTGGTCGCGCTGGGGCAGCGCCGGCCGGACTCGCCCCCCTAGGCTTCGCTGGCGCGGCTCCGGGCGCGCCGCGTGTAGACCTCGGCGAAGAGCCACGAGAAGAGCACGCCCCCCGCCACACAGCCCCAGGCGATCAGCGCGAGCCCTTCGAGGCCCAGCATCTTCCGCATGCCCGGCAGGAAGACGATGGCGGGCTGGAGCAGCACGCTCACGACGACGATCGTGTTGAGCACCCGGTTCGGCAGCGGGCGGAAGCTGAGCGCCCGCGACGGGTACACGAAGGCCAGCTGGGCCAGGGTTTCGTACAGGAACACCGCCGTCCGGGTGGCGATGCTGGTGAGGCCCAGCACGGGCAGCGCCACCAGCATCACGATCCCGACGGCCGCCTTGACGCCGCCGGTCACGAGCACGAAACGGATCGCGGGGGCGTCGAAGAGCGCGGCGTCGCGCCGGCGCGGGGGGCGCTTCATGACGCCGGGTGTGCGGTCGAGCCCCACCGCCAGGGCCGGCGGGCCGTCGGCGATGATGTTCACCCACAGCAGCTGCGCCGCGGTCAGGGGAACCAGCAGCGCGCCGGCGGCGTCGCGCAGGCCGAACGCCGCCGCCCCGACGGCGCCGACGGAGACGAGGAGCACCAGTGCGACGTTGGTCGAGAACAGGAAGCGAATGAAGGTCTGGATGTTCTCGTAGATGTTCCGACCTTCCTCGATCGCGGCGACGATGGTGGCGAAGTTGTCGTCGAGCAGGACCAGGTCGGCCACCTCGCGCGAGACGTCGCTGCCGCGCTGGCCCATGGCGACGCCCACGTCGGAGCGCTTCAGGGCCGGCGCGTCGTTCACGCCGTCGCCCGTCACCGCCACCACCTCGCCGCGCGCGCGCAGCGCCTCCACCAGCGCCATCTTGTGCGCGGGCGACACGCGGGCGAAGACGTCCACCTCGGCCACCAGCTCGCGCAGGGCCTCGGGCCCCCGCTCCGCGAGATCGTCGCCCGTCACGACCCGATCGCCGTCGATGCCGACCATGCGGGCCACGGACGCCGCCGTAAACGGATGGTCGCCGGTGATCATCAGCACGCGCACGCCGGCCGCGCGGGCCGCGCGCACGGCGTCGGGCACCTCGGCGCGCGGCGGATCCCAGAAGAGCACGAGCCCGAGCCACTCGAGGTCCGATTCCGCCTCGCCGCTCCCGCGGGCCAGGGCCAGCACGCGCAGGCCCTCGGCGGCGTAGCGCGCGGAGCGCTCGACCCAGCTCCGGCGCTCGTCCGGCGAGAGCGCGCAGCGTTCGAGCAGCACCTCGGGCGCTCCCTTCAGGTAGCTCGCGAGCGCGCCGTCCTCCTGCACGGTCACGCGCATGAACTTCCAGGCGCTGTCGAAGGAGCGCTCGGCCTGACGCGGGCAGGCCAGGCGCAGCGCGACGGGATCCAGGCCGTGCTCGCGCGCGTACCCGAACAGGCCCGCCTCGAGGGGATCGCCGCCGGCGTCGGGATCGGCGTCGCTGGCCAGCACCATGGCGCGCAGCGCGCGCGCCGGGTCGGGGCTCTCGAGCTGCCGGACCAGCATGCGGTTCTCGGTGATGGTGCCGGTCTTGTCGGTGGCGATCACGGTCACGGAACCCAGCGCCTCGACGGCCGCGAGCTTGCGCACCACCGCGCGGCGCTTCGACATGCGCTCCACGCCGAGCGCCAGGGTCAGGGCCAGCACCGCGGGCAGCCCTTCCGGGATGGCGGCCACCGCCAGGGCGACGGCCCACAGGAAGGCGTCGTCGAGCCGCTCCCAGCCCTGCAACGCCACGTTGCCCGCCACCAGCGCCACCGAGAGCGCCAGCACCCAGCGCGCGATCTGCGCCCCGAACACGTCGAGGCGCTGCTCCAGGGGCGTGCGCTCGGCCTCCACCTCGCCCAGCATCCCGGCGATGCGCCCCATGCTGCTGGCTGGCCCGGTGCGCGTGACCTGCGCCCAGGCGCTCCCGCGCACCACCAGGGTTCCGGCGAAGACCTCGGCGCCCGGCTCCTTCTCGACGGGCACCGACTCCCCCGTCAGGATCGACTCGTCGAGCATCAGGCCCTGCTCGTCGTCCACCTTTGCATCCGCCGGCACCCGTCCGCCGGCCGTGATGCGCGCCACGTCGCCGGGCACCACGTCGCGGCTCACCACGCGCGCGAGCCGCCCGTCGCGGAGCACCCACACCTGCGGCGCCTCGAGCTCGCGCAGGCTCGCCAGCGTGTTCTCCGCCCGGTACTCCTGCCACACGCCGAGCACGGAGTTCAGGATCAGGATGGCAGCGATCGCGATGGACTCGAAGGGAACGTCTTCGGCTCCCTCGAGCAGCCACGCCCCGAGGTCCACCACCAGCGCGAGGATCAGCACGTAGATCAAGGCGCTCTGGAGCTGGCGCAGGAAGCGCCGCCAGAGCGGCACGGGCGGCGCTTCCGGCAGCGCGTTGGGCCCGTGCTCGGCGAGCAGCCGGCGCGCGTCGGCGCTGGTGAGGCCGCGGGCGGCGACGGCGCTAGCCCGCGCGAGGCGGCGCCGGTGCCGGCCCGCCCACGCGCGTGGCGTCCACGAAGCTCTCGGTGGCGTCGTCGAGCTCGCGCCCCGCGCGCCCACGGGAGCCGTGGACGTAGAGCGCGCCCCGCTTCGGAGTCGCGCGCAGCTCCGGCGGCGGCGAGATCTCGTAGCGCACCGGCTGCGCGTGATCGGCGATCTGGAGCTTCGGATCGTAGACGCTGTTGAACTTCCAGAGCATCTTGAGGAAGTTGGTCTGGCCGCGCAGCAGGTGGCCCGCCGCGATCTTCGCCACCTCGGCCATCGGCGCCCAGCCCATGTGCTTCTTGTTCAGCACCTGCTGCGTCTTCACCAGCTCCTCGTAGAACCTCGGCAGGGGCATGCGCGTGGGCAGCACCGCGTGCTGGATGTCGAAGAGCCGGTAGTCGCGGCTCGTGAGCCGGCGCGCCTCGGTGTGCCAGGTCTCGGTTCCGGGGTAGGGCGTGTTCACCGTCAGGTTCACGATCTCGGGCACCTCGAGGCACCACTGGCGCACCACCTCGAAGCGCTGCTCGTCCCAGTCGGGATCCGCGATGATGTTGATCGCGACGGCCATGTCCAGGGAGCGGGCGAACTCGAGGGCCTCGTAGTTCACGCTCAGCGGAACGCGCTTGCGGTACTTCTTGAGGCCCTCCTCGTCGATCGCCTCCAGGCCGAGGAACATGTACTCGAGGCCGAGCTTGCGCCAGTACCGGAACACGTCCTTGTTGCGCAGCAGCACGTCGCCGCGGGTCTCCAGGTAGTACCGCTTCTGGATCCCCTTGCTGGCCAGGGCCTCGCCGATCGCCATGCCGTGCTTCTCGCGGATGAAGGCCACGTCGTCGACGATGAAGACCCCGGGCTCGCGGATGCGGGAGAGATCCTCGACGGCGCGCTCCGGGCTCAGCAAGCGGTAGCTGCGGCCGTAGAACGTCCAGGCGCTGCAGAAGGTGCAGTCCCAGGGGCAGCCGCGACTGAACTCGATGGACGCGCACGGGTCCATCACGCCGATGAAGTACTTGCGCCGCTTCGGCAGCAGGTCGCGCGCCGGGTGGAGGTCGTCGAGGCTCTCCACGAAGCGCGGCGGCGGGCCCTCGCCCTCGAGGGTAACGGCGCCCGGGATCTCGTGGACGGCGCCCCGGTCCTGCTCCACGGCCTCGAGCAGCCCCGGGAAGCTGGCCTCGCCCTCGCCCTTGAGGACGCAGTCGATGGCGCCCTGGGCGTGCTCCAGCAGCTCGTTCGCGGTGAAGGAGGCGCTGTGGCCGCCGACCGCCACGTAGCAGCCCGGGAGCCGCTGCTTCGTCTCGGTCGCGAGGTCGATCACCTCGGGCACGTTGGCCAGGTAGTTGACCGCGAAGGCCACCGCGTCCGGCCGCCACTCGTCCAGGATCTTGCGGTACTCCGCGTGGCTGGCCGCCTGGAGGTCGAGGAGCCGCACCTGGTGACCGCGCTGACGGGCCGCCTCGGCCACGAGCTCCAGGCCCAGCGGCTCGAGCCGCAGGAAGACCCGGGAGTACATCAGGCTGCTCGGGTGTACGGCGAGGAGCTTCACGGCGAGCCGGACGCTACGTCGCAGCGCCCGGGGGCGCCAGACCCGGCGATCCAGAGAGGATGGAGGATCGATTGCGGAGCGGAATCCACACGTTCCGATCGTCGCCCTCCCCGAACCCATCTGTTAACGATCTGGGCATGCGGCTCTCTCCCCGCGCCACGCCTCACCCCGCCTGGGCGCTGCTTCCGCTGGCGCTGCTGCTGCCCGCAGCGAGCCCGGCCGGCGCGGTCGAGCTCGACTCGATCCTGGCCTACCTGGGCTTCGACGCGGCGGCGAATCAGGAGCTCCTGGCCGGGCAGATCGTTTCGCGCCGCATCCAGGAAGGGAAGGAACGGACCGAGCTCGCGATCAGCGTGGCGGGTCTCTTCTCGGCGTCGCTGGAGGAGGCCCAGGCGTCGGTGGTGCGCGGCGACGTCTTCGAGGTGGACCGCAACGTGATCGAGTTCGGCGCGCTCTCGGCGTGGCCGGCGGACCGGGCGGAGTTCGCCGGGGTGCGCTTCACGGCCGAGGAGGCGTCCGACGTCACGGCGCTGCTGCGCTTCGACGGAGGCTCGGACTTCAACCTCTCCCGGGAGGAGATCGCCCGCTTCCGCGAGCTGGCCGGGCAGCATTCCGACGGCTCGGATCCGGCGGCGCGCGAGGCGGTGAGTGCGGCCTACCGCGACGTGCTGCTCGGGCGCTACCGCGCCTACCGGGAGAAGGGGCTCGCGGGCCTCGCAGCCTACGACCGCGGCAAGGGACGCACGATCGACCCGTCCGAGACGCTGCGCCTGGCCGCCGGCGCGTCCCGCTTCTTCCAGGAGAACGAGCCCGCGCTGCACAAGGCCTTCGTCGGCTTTCCGGCGGGGAACGCACAGGGGGTCGAGCACCTCTTCTACTGGATCAAGCAAAGCGTCGAGGGGCGCCCCAACTTCATCCTCTCCCACCGCATGCTCGCGCGCCGGCCGGGCCATGCGGTGGTCGCCGAGCGGCAGTACTTCGTCGGTCACTCCTTCAACACGGTCCAGATCGTGAACGGCGCCTTGCCGGTAGAGGGTGGGATCGTCGTCGTCTACACCAGCCGGACCTCGATCGACCAGATGGCGGGCATGACGGGGAGGGTGGCGCGACCGATCGCGGCCGGGCGGGTGGCCGACCGCGTGCGCGCGCGCTTCGAGGCGATTCGCGCCCGGGAGGGCGCGCAGTGAGCCCGGCGCCCGGCACGGGAGCGGCGGAGAGAGCGACGCAGCCGCGCCGCGCGGGGCGCAGCGGCGCCGAGCTCGTGCCGGCGGCGCCCGCCCCGCTGGTGGACGCCGGGGACTGGCTCCTGCGCAGCGGCCTGTCCCTGGCCGGCGCGTTGGGCCGCTACCACCGGCATCGCGTGCTCCAGCTGGAGCGGCTGGAGCGCCTCTTCGCGGACGGACGCCGCGTCATCCTGGTAGGGAACCACGCCCTCGACGTGGTCGACCCGACGCTGCTGCTGGCCCAGGTCCACGCCCGCACCGGCCGCCTGCCGCACTTCATCGCCCACGAGGCCTGGTTCCGGATTCCCGTGCTGCGCGAGTTCGCGCGCCACTTCCGCGTGATCCCGGCCCGCCACCCCGAGGAGACCGTGGAGGCCGTGCGGAGCCACGGATTCCTCATGCTCTACCCGGGCGGCGTGCGCGAGTCCGGCATGCGCGACTACCACCGCGAGCCGTACACCCTCCAGTGGCAGGAGCGCACCGGCTACCTCCGCCTCGCCCTCGAGGCCGACGCGGAGGTCGTGTTCGTCGCCGCCGTGGGAAGCGACGAGGCCTACTACCAGTCGCGGCTTCCGACGCCCGGCGCGCTGCTGCGGACCCTGGCCGGCGAGGACGCGTCCCGCTACCGCGGCCTGCGCCTGCGCATCGGAGCCGCCGGCCCGCACCTCCTTCCCGCCCTGCTCCCGTTCCCCGTGCGCATCACCCACAGCGTCTCCGAGCCCCTCGATCTGGGCGACCGCCGCCGCGCCCTGCGCGATCCCGAGGCGCTGGAGGAGCTGCACGGCCGCGTCTGGAGCACATGCCAGCGCTTCCTCGACGCCGCCGTGGCGCGGCGCCACCATCACGGAGACCTCCTCGACGGCGGAATCCGCTCCCTGCAGCGGGTGCTGCGACAGATCGGAGTCTAGACACGATGCTCACCCCCCAGGCTCGCCGGGCGCTCTTCGCTTCCCCCTGGCTTCGGGACCTCCCCGAATCCCGGCAGGAAGAGGTCGCGGAGCTCTTCGAGGAGCGGACCGTTCCCCAAGGCGCGTTGCTGTTCCGGGAGGGAGAGGACGGGGACGCCAGCTACCTGCTGGTCGAAGGCGCGGTGGATCTCTCGACGGGGGACCGCACCCTCGTGCGCCTGACTCCCGGCGAGACCTTCGGCACGGCCCTCGTCGCAGACGACCGCCGGCGCGCCACCGCGACCGCGGCGATCGACTGCCGCCTGCTGCTCCTGCGCCGGGAGCGGGCGCCGCGTTTCCGGGAGCTCCAGCCCGCGGACTTCTCCGAGGAGTTCAGCCGCATGCTGGCGCGCAGTCTCGACATCCTGCTCGAGGGCGCGCGCCAGGAGGGTTGCCAGATCGTCGCCTTCCGGAGCGAGGGCAAGTGGGGCGCCCGGCGCAGGTTCCTGCGCGCCCTGGCGGAAGCCGTGGAGCAGGAATCGGGTCGTTCGGTCGCCGTGGCGACCTTCGCCTCGGGGCGAGCGGCGGGTCGCGTGAAGCCTCTGCGCTCGGGCGGCCGCGACTGGGTGAGCGCCGGCGAGCTGGACGATCCCGCAGCGATGCGCGCGCGCGTGAACCGGGAGCTGGGCGAACGGATGGGACAGGTGGGCTTCGTCTTCGGCGAGATCCACGAGTCGCTGCGGGACGTGAGGCTCGGCATGCAGGCGGACGTACTCGTCCAGCGCGTCGAGGGCGAGACGCTGCCGCAGCCGAGCTCTGCCGCCCGACGGGTGATCTTCGTGCACGATCGCCGCGACGGCCGCGGTCCGCCGGTGTCGGGCCTGGACCTGATCCCCCTGGCCGCCGAGGAGCCCGACCGCACCCGCAGCGTGGAGCGCCTGGCCCGCAGCCTGTGCGGGCACAGCGTCGGCCTGGCCCTCGGCAGCGGGGCCGCCTGGGGGCTGGCCCACATCGGTGTGCTCGAGGTGCTGGAGGACGCCGGCATCCCCGTGGACGCGGTCTCCGGCGCCAGCATGGGGGCGATCGTCGGAGCGCACTACGCGCTCGGCATGCCACCGTCCGACCTGCACGAGATGGCCACCCGCGTGAAGACCTTGCGGGACTTCCTGGGCATCATGCCCGAGCTCCTCTACCTGGCGGCCGACTTCAACCCGGTGAAGCCCGGGCTCTTCGCCGGCGAGCACTTCAAGAAGGTCCTGGCCTCCATCGGGCCCATCACCGGCCGCACCTTCAACGACCTGCGCATCCCGTTCCGTGCCGTGGCGACCGACATCGAGACCGGCGCCCGCGCGGAGCTCCGCGAGGGCGAGCTGGCCGACGCCGTGCACGCCAGCTTCGCCGCGCCGGCGATCCTCTCCCCCTACCGCATCGGCGACGGCGTCTACATCGACGGCGGCATGGTGGACCCGGTGCCGGCGGAGACCGCGCGCCGCATGGGAGCGGACCTGGTGATCGCGGTGAACGTCGTGCCGCCCCTCGACCCGGACGTGCGCAACCCGCTGGACCGCATCCTGGCCGCCGCCGGCAAGCTGAACCCGCTGGCTCGCCTGCGCAGCGAGGAGCAGCGCCGGCTCCCCGGCGGCTTCGACGCCCTCATGCGCACGATCCAGCTGATGCAATACCAGCTCGGCAACGACCGCGCCGGCGACGCCGACGTGCTCATCAACCCGGAGCTGAAGGAGTTCTGGCTGCTCGAGTTCTGGGCGGGCGAGCCGATGATCGCGCGCGGGGCCGAGGCGGCGCGAAACGCGCTGCCGCTCATCCAGGAGAAGCTCGGGGCCTGGCGCAAGGCGCCTTGAGCGCCGGCGGCTACTCCGCCTCCGCCGTCACGGTCATCACCGAGCACCGCGCGTGTTGGAGCGTCCGCTCCGCCACGCTTCCGAGTACCAGGTGCTGGAGGCCGCTGCGACCGTGCGTCCCCATCACGATCAGGTCCGCCTCGAGCCGACGAGCCGCTTCCAGGATGACTTCCGAGGGGTGGCCCTCCGTCACCTCTCCGCCCACCTCGAGGCCCTCGCCGCTGAGCTTCGCCACGGCTTCGTCGAGCTTCCGGATCGCGGCTTCGCGAACGGCGGGGAGGAGCTCCGGCGGAAGCGAGTAGTCGTACTCGACACCGATGGGTAGATGGTAGGCGTGCAGCAGGTCGAGCCGGGCTCCGAACTTCCGGGCCACGTCGACCGCCAGCTCGACGGCCTTGTCGGAATGGGGAGAGAAATCGACGGGCACCAGGATCTTCCGGAAGACGGGCATCGGGGGCTCCTCGCTCGAGCCGCGGAATCGCGGCGGCTCCACGGCAGTCTACTGATTCCGCAGCCGCGGCCGCACCCGGCGCCGCGTCACCAGCGATGGGCGAACTCCTCGGCCCAGCCGGGCAGGCCCCGGATCTCGAGGGTCTGGCCGTCGATCTCCAGCCGGCCCGTCCAGCGCCCGAAGCAGCACACGCCTCCGCTCGCGAGGGGGCCCAGGGCGAGGCGCGTGCGGTGGGCGAAGCGGGGTTGGAGGGTCAGGTCGACGCACGGGGTGCGCTGCGTGCGGACGCGCCACGGCGCGCGATCGTCGGCAGGATCGTAGTCCCAGCGGACGTCCTCCATGATCTTGTGGAGCCGTCCGTCGAGCAGGATGCCGTTCTCGTTCGAGCCGGTGCCCGTCGTCCACTTGCCGCCCAGGTTGACGCCGATCCGGCTCCCGTCCTGGACCCCGCTGCCGACGCCCCAGTTCCAGAAGGAGCGCCAGGGCCAGACGCCGCGCCCCCAGTCCTGCACCGCGTGGCAGCGATCCGGCCGGAGCTCGTAGCGGCGGTCGCCGACGCACACCTGGCCCTGGCAAGGCAGGGTGTTGTGCTTCGAGTTGAGCTGGAAGCGCCGCCGCGACCAGGGCACCACCACGTTCAGGCTCTCCTGATCCGGGGGCCGCTGGACCGCGAACTCCGCCGCGATGGGCTTTCCCTCCCGGCTGGGCCCGCGGAAGGCGACCTGGAGATCGCCGCCCTCGTTCCGGTTGCTGTACTCGAAGCCGCCGGCGCGGTAGGCGATGCTGCGCTCCACCTGCTCCGGCATCGGGAAGCGGCCAGGCCGACCGAGCGACATGCCGCTGGCGCTCTCGCCGCTCTCGAAATCGATGAACGACACCGAGCAGAACGAGGCGTAGTCGATGTCGGCGAGGGTCACGGAAAAGACGAAGTCCGGATCGATCCAGTTCCAGAAGTTCCAGCGCTTCTTGCGCAGCGGATGGCCCGAGAGGTTGGCGCGCACCAGTGGTTGGCGCGACCAGCCGATCGCCGCCGGGTCGAGGAATCCGCGGGCGTCGCAGAGGTCCACCGGCGCCACGATCTCGCGCTCCTCGTAACACGACGGAGGGTCTCCGCGCCCGAGTCGGGCATCCAGGATGGGCAGGTGGTCCGGCAGGCGGCGCTCCAATTCCGGCTCCTCTCGGGCATCATACGGGGATGCAGCCCGCAGCGTCGCCCCCGGATCGGACTCGGCCGCTCTGGGGCCGGGGCTTCCGGCCCTTCTTCCTGGGAGCGGCAATCCACGCCGCGCTCGTCGTTCCCCTGTGGACGGGCATCTGGCTCGGCGTCCTGCCGGCCCCGCGCTGGCTCGTGCCCGCCTGGTGGCACGCCCACGAGATGCTCTTCGGGACGGTGGCCGCGGCTGTCGCGGGCTTCCTGCTGACGGCCTCACCCGTATGGGCCGCACGGCCGGCGCTGGCGGGGCGGGGGCTCGTTGCGCTGGCGGGCCTTTGGGGAGCGGCACGCCTCGCGATGCTCGCGGCCGGCGTCCTGCCCGTAGGCCTCGTGGCCGCCGTCGATCTCGCCTTCCTGCCCGCCGTCGCGGTCGTGCTCGCGCGAACGCTCTGGGGCCGAGCGCAGCGGCGCAACCACGGCATCGTCGTGGTGGTGGCCGGGCTCGCGCTGGCGAACGCCGCCGTGCACGCCGAGGCGCTGGGCCTCGCCAGCGGCTGGGCGCCGCGCGCGCTGCGCCTGGCCGTGGACGGGGTCGTGGTGCTGATGGTCGTGATCGGCGGGCGCATCACGCCGGCCTTCACCGCCAACGCGCTGCGGCGAACCGGCTTCGCGGGACAGGTGAGCTCGCCGCCCTGGCTGGATCGGCTGGCGATCGCGTCGGTGGTCGGGGTGACGCTGGTCGATCTCGTCGCGCCCCGCAGCGCGGCGAGCGGCGTCGTCGCGTGCGCCGCCGGGCTCGCCGTGGCGGCGCGGATGGGCGGCTGGCAGACGCGGCGCACCGGGGGCGACCCGCTCGTCTGGTCGCTCCACGCCGGCCTGGCCTGGGTCGCGATCGGCCTGCTCCTCGTCGGCGCCGGCGACCTCGGGAACCCCGTCCTGGCGACGGCCGGGCTCCACGCCCTCACGGCGGGGGCCATGGGCGCCATGATCCTGGCCGTGATGACGCGGGTCGGGCTCGGGCACACCGGCCGACCCCTCGTGCTGCCGCGAGGCGCCGTGGGCGCGTACGCGCTGGTCCACGCGGGCGCCGCCGCGCGGGTCGCATCCGCGCTCGTGCCGGGCCAGCACGCGCCGCTGCTGGCGCTGGCGGGCGCGCTCTGGGCCGGGGCCTTTGCGCTCTTCGCCGTCGTCTACGCGCCCATCCTGACCCGGCCGCGCCTGGACGGAAAGCCGGGCTGACCCAGACATCGGCCTCAACTCTTGCGGTTGGGGACACTCCTGCCCCAGCGCGCCAAGGTCTGGCACCAACCGCAAATTTCGAGGAACGTCCCCGATGCCTGAGGGGCTAGCTGCCGGTCGAGCGCAGCACGTGGTGCGACGCGACGGTGATCCGGGCGGGGATCGTCGTCTCGATGAACTCGGTCAGCACCTCCACGAAGCGCTCGGGCGCCTCGCAGTGGGGATAGTGACCGCAGCCTTCGAAGATCTCGAGCCGACTGCTCGGGATGGCGGCGTGCGCCTCGGCGGCGTGGTCGACGGGGATGATCGGGTCGGCGTCGCCCCAGACGATCAGGGTGGGCACCTCTGCCGCCAGGTGCAGGCGGTTCGCGGCGCTCACGGCCTGGCCGCGAGGGTCGACGACCGCCCGCAGGGTGCGCAGGAAGGCCTTGCGCGTGTCGTCGTCGGCGAGCGACGCGTAGCTCCGCCACAGCTCGACCACGACCGCCGCCGGCTCCAGCCCGAGCCGGGACGCCAGGCCGGCGACGGCCTCGACCGTACCGCGAATCGGCGCCGCACAGGCCAGCCGCAGCACGGCTTCGGAGCCGGGAAGGGTGAGGTAGCGCAGCAGCGGATTGACCTCGACGCCCAGCCCCCCGGCGCCCACGAGCACGAGCCGCTCGCAGCGCTCCGGGTACTGGTAGGTGAGCTGCATGGCGACCCCGCCGCCGAGCGACTGGCCCACCACGGTGGCGCGCTCGTGGCCGAGCGCGACGAGCAGATCGCGCAGGCCGCTCGCGAAGGCGCCGAGCGAGTAGTCGCCTGACGGCTTGTCCGAGCGGCCGTGCCCGAGCAGGTCCGGCGCCACCACCGTGAAGCACTCGGCCAGTCGAGGCATCACCTGCTTCCAGGTGGTGGCGCTGCCAGCCATCCCGTGGATCAGCAGCAACACCGGGCCCTCGCCGGCCGTGCGGTACGTGACGCGCTGGTCGTGGATCGTGATCTCGCGCAGATCCATCGCAGCCCTGATTCTCGCACTCGTGGGCCGGACCGCCCGCCGGCCCGAAGCATCCGGGCCTGGAGGAGAAACTCCAGCGAAAGTAGCCTCTTACAAGGGGTCCCCGGCCGGCCGGCGCGCGACGAGCCCCTGCTCGCGCAGCCAGGCCTCGGTCCGGCGCATGCCCTCGGCCAGGCCGACCTTGGGCTCGTAGCCGAGCAGGCGGCGGGCCTTCTCCCCGGAGAGGGGATGGGATTTGCTCAGCATCAGCATGGTCTGGGCGCTGGCTTCGCTGGGTCGGCCCAGGAGCTTGGAGAGCGCGCCGACGACGCGTGCAATCCGAACCGCGGTGCCCGTCGAAAGACTGCGGGGCGGGCCGCTGCGTCCGGCCCAGCGCATGTGGTACGCGAAGAACTCGGCGGCGGGCACGGGCGCCGCGCCGAGCAGGTTGAAGATCTGTCCGGCTCCGGCCGGCAGGCCCGCCGCCAGCAGGATGCCGTCCACCAGGTCGTCGATGTAGACGGGCGAGAAGAGGCCCTGACCGTGGGCCGGCAGGAGGAAGAGCCCCTTGCGGATCATCTCCAGCGGGATCAGCACCCAGGGTCTTGACCCCGGGCCGTACACGTCGGAAGGCCGCACCAGCGTGCACGCGATCTCGCCGGAGGCGTGAGCGGCGAGCGCCGGGTGCTCGCTCGCCGCCTTGGCGTCCTGGTAGGCGTTGCCGGAGAGCACGGTGATCGGAGTCTTCTCGTCGGCGTCGGGCGGGCGGTGCCAGCCGTAGGCGCCGACGGAAGAGACGTGCAGGAAGCGCCGGGCTCCGCCGGCGACCGCGGCGTCGAGCGCACGGCGCACGCCGGCCACGCTGATGCGCCGGTACAGCTCCGGCGGCGCCACGTTCGAGACCACCGCGGCCGTGTGGACCACGAGGTCGCAGCCGTCGGCGTGCTTCTGCCAGGCACCCGACTCGCCGAGGTCTCCAGCCACGACGTTCCAGTCCGGGTCGGCGCGCACGTCCATGCCGCCTACCTCGACGCCGAGCTCGCGGTAGCGGGCGAGGACCGCGCGACCCACGAAACCGGCGGCGCCCGTCACGAACACGCGGCCCGGTAGCTTCGGAGTCTGGCCCTCAGCTCCGACCGGCGCCGGGCGCGACGTCATGGCGACCCTCGCCCCGCCGGACTCAGTAGCCCTGCACGCTCCGCGCCGCGCGGAACTGCTCCCAGCCGGGGGGCTTCGTGTTGAGCTCGCGGTCCACCTGCACGTGGATCACGGCGGGCCGGCCCGCCGCGATCGCGCGCTCGAGAGCGGGCTCGAGCTCTTCGTCCTTCTCCACGCGCTCGCTGTGGCAGCCGAGGCTGCGCGCCAGGGCGTCGTACGAGACGCTCGCCAGGTCGATCCCGCGGCGCTCCCAGTCCCCAGCGTCGTAGCCCATGGCCAGGTAGGCCGTCTTCTCCATCCCCCAGGCGTCGTCGACCGCGACCAGCACCACCACCGGGAGCTCCTCGCGCACGGCCGTCTCGAGCTCCATCACGTGGAAGCCGAAGGCGCCATCGCCCGTGATGAGGCAGACGGGGCGGTCGGGCGCCGCCAGGCTGGCGCCGAGCGCGAAGGGCAGACCGGTGCCGAGGTAGCCCATCTTGACGGAGTACAGGAAGCTCGGCGACGAGAGGATCGGGTGGAAGGCGACACCGGTGAGGGTCGTATTGCCGCCGTCGAGGACCGTGATCGCCTCGGGCGGGAACTTCTGGCGCACCGCCATCACCATCTTCCCCGGGTTCACGCCCGTGGTGCACTCGGACCCGAGGTAGCCGATCCCCTGTTGCATGGTCTCGGCGCTCTTGGCGCGGTAGCGCGCCAGGTCCGGCGGCTCGGCGCGGGCCTCGCTGCGGGCGCGCACCGCCTGATGGAGCGCCTCCAGCGCCGCGCGGGCGTCGGCCACGATGCCGAGGTCCACCGGGCGGTTCAGCCCGATCGACATCGGGTCCGAATCGATCTGGATGGTGGTCTGCCCGGCCGGATCGCCCCACATGGGCGGCGCGCCCCAGGCGTCGTACTCGCCGAGCCGGCCACCCACCACCAGCACCACCTCCGCCTCGCTGCGCGCCGCGCCGGCGCCGGCCAGATCGAAGGGATGGAAGTAATGCGGGTGGTCCTCGGGCACGACGCCGCGGGCACCGAGGCTCGCGCCCAGGCAGGCGCCGAGGTGCTCGCCGAGCGCGAGCAGCGCCTCGGCGCCGTCGGCCCACAACACGCCCTTGCCGGCGTGCACATAGACCCGCTTCGCATTCCCCAGCAGCTCGGCGGCGCGCTCGATCGCGGCCGGATCGCCCGACCCGAGGTTCGTGACCCGGTAGCGCTCCGCCTCGTGGATCGGGGGCAGGCGGTCCGCGTCGATCTCCTCGAGCAGCAGCTCGTCTGGAATCGCCAGATAGGCCGGGCCCGGCCGCCCGGTCATCGCCGCGCGGAAAGCGGCGCGCATCATCTCGGGGAGCCGCTCCCACTGGCGCACGGTGGCCGCGTACTTCGTGATCGGGCGCGCCATGCTCTCGGTGTCCGCCGCCTGCCAGGCGCCGCCGCGGTTCGGGTCGGTCTTGATGCGCGGCCGCAGGGTCCCGATGGCGACGATCGGATGCCCCTCCGCGTGCGCGCTCACCACGCCAGCCAGCATGTTCCCGGTGCCGCAGCCCGGGTTCCCGATCACCACGCCGGGCCGCCGCGCGATGCGCGAGTAGCCCTCCGCCACGTGGACCGCGGCCTCCTCGTGGTGGGCGTTCACGTAGCGGATCCCGTACTTGGCGGTGTGCACCACGATCGGGATGTGGGCTCCGTCGATGATGCCGGTCACGAGCTCGATGCCCTCCGCCTTCAGGCAACGGACCAGAAGCTCACCGACGCTGATCGTGGACATGGGGGACCTCCTCGGCCGCCGATCGCGCGGCGGGCGGGCTGGATCGGATTTCGACCCCATGATGCGATGGACCGGGGTCACCGCGCCAGCCCAGGTGGGCAGCGCCTCAGCCGGCCACGAAGGCTTGCAGCTCCTGCTTGCCGTCGCCCACGAGCGGATGCCCGTGGGCGAGGAGCAGCGTGTCCCACTCGAGCTCGCAGAGCCGGCGGCAGACCTCGCGCAGGCCGCGCTTCACCGGCTCGACTTGATCGGGCTGATCGGTCATCAAGGCATCGGGCACGAAGCAGAGCGGGCCGTCGCCCCGGGCGTTCTCGCCGATGCGGACCACGGCGTCGGCCAGCGCCAGGCAGGCGCTCCCTCCGGCCAGCTCGAAGCGGAGCGCGGTCTCGTCGGGGCAGAGAACGCCCACCTCGTGCGACTCGATCCCGCCCGGGAGCCCGTCGCCCGCGCGAAATCCGCGCACCCGGTCGCGGCCCGGCTCGCCGTCGAGCTCGTGTAGCCCGACCTCGTTGCACCAGACCGGACAGCCGAAGGCGCCCACGATCTCGCTCGAGTGCCGCCAGTGATGGCGGTTCGTGAGGATCACGTGCTCGGGCGGGCCGTGCTCGCGCAGCCAGTCGAGCCCACCGCCCGGCAGCAGGGGATCGAGCAGCACCTTCGCGTCCGCCAGCCAGTAGCTGCTCACCTCGATCCGGATCTTCGGGTGGGGCGCCGTCCAGTGGAAGAGACCAGGTCGGATCTCGCGGGGGTCCATGGCCTCAGGCTACCGCTCGCCGCGGGCTGCGGTAGCCAGCCCGCACTCACGATAAACACTCTTCAGTTTCAGCGGGTTACGGACGCCGGGCGACCTCCGCGAAAGATCCGCACTCGCGGGCGGAGATGCGGTACAAGGGTTGTCCCTTCCAAAGCAAGGAGATCCGCATGCGAACCGCAGCCCTGGCACTTCTCGTCACCTTCCTCGCCGCCGGGCCCGCCTCCGCCGAGCCGTACGAGTTCTACGGCTGCACCTTCAACAAGGGGTTCGACATGGCCGACTTCGACAAGTGGATCGAGAAGTGGAAGAAGGTGCAGGCGGGTCTCAAGGGCCCGTACACCGCCGTCATCCTGACTCCCCAGTACGACACCGACCCGGATCTCCCGGACTTCTTCTGGATGGGCAGCTGGCCCGACGCGACCTCCATGGGCTCCGGGCTGAAGCAGTACTTCGAGGATGGCGCCGGCGCGGGCGTCGATGCCGACGTCCGCAAGATCGCTACCTGCCGCGCCGCACTCTGGTGGGGCCGCACGATCTTCAAGCGCTAGCGCCACCGGCCGGAGCCCGCCCTGCATGGAAGATCCGAAGGGTCGACCCAAGGTCCCGTTCGAGCGGATCCAGCCCGGGGATCCGATCGGGCCCTTCGACTACGAGCTCAGCGAGGAGCTGGTGGAGCGCCACCTGGGCGCCACCGAGCAGGAACGCTATCCCGATCCGCATCAGGCGCCGGTGTCGCTCCTCGCTGCCGACGGCGTCCAGCTCGCCGACCGGTTCTTCGACATCTCGCAATCCGTGCACGCCGGGCAGCGGCTCGAGGTGGTGCGGGTGCCCCGGGTGGGCGACCGGCTCACGGTGAGCGGCAAGGCCCGCGACAAGTTCGTGAAGCGCGGGCGCCGCTACGTCGTGACGGACACGCTCACCACGAACGCCCGGGGAGAGCTGGTGGCGCGCGGGACGACGACGGGCGTGCTGGTCTACGCCGAGGGCGAATCGGGAACGAAGCCCACGGAGCGGCGCGCGCTCGAGGAGCCGCCCGCCGTGCTCGAGCGGCTCGGCCCGCTGGTGCGCAGCATGACCCTCGAGAAGATGCGGCTCTACGAGCCCCCCGGCGAGATCAGCATCCACACCGACGACGCATTCGCTCGCAGCGCCGGGCTTCCGGCGCCGATCGCCACGGGAACGCTCTTCATGGCCTACCTGTTCGACCTGCTCTACCGCCGCTACGGCATGGGCGCGGTGATCGGCAGCGAGCTCGACGTGCGCATCCGGCTGCCGGTCTTCGCCGGCGACCGGGTCGAGGCCTCGGCCGAGCGGCTTTCGGGTGGAGAGCGGGACGAACGCATCGAGCACACGGTGCGCTGCCGCGTGGAGCGCGGCGACGCCATCGTCGGGCGCGCCGCGGTTCCGGCCCGATGAGCGAGGCCCCGACGACCCCGCAAGCCCTGGCGGCCGCCTTCGGTGCGCGCTGGGGCACGCCGGACGAGGTGGCCGCGCGCTTCGCCGACGGCGTGGACCTGGCCACGGGGCTGATCGAGCCGACCACCTTGCTGGCCGCGCTCGCTCGGCGCGACGTGGGCGGAAGCGCGCTCGTCGCCGTGATGGCGCTCGGTGGACTGGCTCTGTCCCAGAACCCGCGCTTCCGCCTGCGCACGGGATTCGCGACGCCGGCCTCCGCTCCCCTGGTGGCGGCCGGCCGCTGCGAGTACCTTCCGCTGCTCTTCTCCGACGCCCAGCGCCACATGCGCAGCGCACGGCCGGACTGCGTGATGGTGCGCCTCGCAGCGCCGGACTCCGAAGGGCGCTGCTCCTACGGCTGGGCGGCCGGGTTCACCCCGGAGCTGCTGGAGACGGCGCGCGAGCGGGGCGTCCCGATCCTGGCGGAGATCGATCCGGCGCTCCCGCGCACGCGCAGCGGCCGGGAGCTCCCGCTCGAGGCAATCGAGGCGGCGTGTCTCGCGCAAGGAGAGGCTGCGAGCGACACGCCCGTGCCGCCGTCGCCGCACGTGGACGCCATCGTCCGCCACCTGTCGCCGCTGGTTCCGGACGGGGCCACGCTCCAGGTCGGGATCGGCTCCGTGCCCGACGCGGCCGCGGAGCGGCTCGGGGCAAACGACCTCGGCATCCACACCGAGGTCCTCGGGCCCGGGCTGGCGCGGCTCTTGAAACGGGGTCAGGCGACGGGCGCGCGCAAGCCCGTCGACCGCGGGCTCGCGGTCTGCACCATCGCCTCGGTGGACCCCGACGTGCGGGAGCTCGTGGAGGCCGACGGTCTGGCGGAGGTGCGCGCAGCGGGCGAGGTGCTCGAGCCGCGCCGCATCGCCGAGCACGAGAG
>CAMYLJ010000040.1 GCA_947259215.1 uncultured delta proteobacterium | reverse complement strand
AGTTAAGAAACTGCTGCAGTTTCTTAACTTCTGAACCAACGTCCCCTAGCGCTTGCGGTGGCTGGCGGAGAGGGTGCGCTTGCGGAGGCGGAGGTTCTCGGGGGTGACTTCGAGGAGCTCGTCGTCGGTGATCCACTCGAGGGCGGTCTCGATGGTGAGCTGGCGGGGCGGGGTGAGCAGCACCGCGTCGTCCTTGCCGGCGGCGCGGATGTTGGTGAGCTTCTTGGCGCGGCAGACGTTGACGTTCATGTCGCCGGGGCGGCGGTTCTCGCCCACCACCTGACCCTCGTAGACCGGCACTCCGGCGCCGACGAACATGGTGGCGCGCTCCTGGATGTTGCCGAGGGCGTGCCCGGTGGTCTGGCCGGCCTCGCTGGCCACGATGGCGCCGACGCTGCGGCCCTCCAGGTCGCCGGCCCAGGGCTCGTAGTCGCGCACGGTCCGGTACAGCACGCCCTCGCCGCGGGTGTGGGTCAGGAACTCGCCGCGGTAGCCGAAGAGGCCGCGGCTCGGCGCCACGTAGCGCAGCAGCACGCGCTCGCCCCGGTGCTCCATGGCCTCCATGCGGCCCTTGCGCGCGGCCAGCCGCTCCATCACGCCGCCGGCAGCGGACTCGGGCACCTCGGCGACGACTTCCTCCACCGGCTCGCAGCGCTTGCCGTCGATCTCGCGCAGGATGATCTCCGGGCGTGAGACGCTGAACTCGTAGCCCTCGCGGCGCATGGTCTCGATCAGCACCGCGAGCTGCAGCTCGCCGCGTCCCGCGACCTCGAAGCTCTCGGCGCTGTCGCCCGCCTCGATCTGGATCGACACGTTGCCGAGCGCCTCCCGGCGCAGGCGCTCGCCGATCTGACGGCTGGTGACGAACTTCCCCTCGCGCCCGGCGAAGGGCGACGTGTTGGGCGAGAAGCGCACCCGGATGGTCGGCGGATCGATCGGGATCCGCGTGAGCGCCTCCGGCGCCGACGGGTCGCAGATGGTGTCGCCGATCTCGACGGAGTCGACGCCCGCCAGGGTGACGAGCTCGCCGGCCTCGGCGGCCTCGAGCTCCACGCGATCGAGGCCGCGGTGGCCGAAGAGCTTGGTGACGCGGAAGGATTCCTTCGACCCGTCCTCCGCCAACCGCACCACCTGGGCACCGCGGCGCAGCACGCCGCGCTCGACGCGCCCGATCACGAGCCGGCCCACGTAGTCGTCGTAGCCCAGGGTCACCGCCTGAAACTGCAGCGGCCCCTCCAGGTCCACCTCCGGAGGCGGGGCCTGCTCGAGCAGCACCTCGAGCAGCGGGCGCAGGTCCGCGCGCTCGCCCTCGGGTTCGAGGGACGCCGTGCCCTGCTTGGCCGAGGCGAAGACCGTGGCGAAGTCGAGCTGGCGGTCGTCGGCGCCGAGCTCGACCAGCAGATCGAAGACCTCGTCCACCACGGCGTGGGCGCGCTGCTCGGGGCGGTCGATCTTGTTCACCACCACGATCGGGCGCAGCCGGTGCTCGAGCGCCTTCCGCAGCACGAAGCGGGTCTGGGGCATGACGCCTTCCACCGCATCCACCAGCAGCAGCACCGCGTCCACCATGCCGAGGACGCGCTCCACCTCGCCGCCGAAGTCGGCGTGGCCCGGCGTGTCCACCAGGTGGATGCGCACGCCCTCGAACTCGACAGCCGTGTTCTTGGCCAGGATCGTGATGCCGCGCTCGCGCTCCAGGTCCCCGCCGTCCATGACGCGCTCGACCACGGCCTGGTTGGCGCGGAAGGCCCCGGTCTGACGCAGGAGCCCGTCGACCAGGGTGGTCTTCCCGTGGTCCACGTGGGCGATGATCGCCAGGTTGCGGAGATCCTTGCGCGGGCGCTTCACGGCGGGGCTCACTGGCTGTGGGGGACGCTCCGAACGCTTCGGAGCGGCGCGCAAGCTAGCAGACGGGTCCCCCGGGCGCCGCGTGCCCCGAGCGGGCGCGCCGCGCGCGGCGCCGCCGGACCGACACCGCCCCGACGACGAGCAGCCAGCCGACGGACGGCTCGGGCACGCCGAGCGGCACCCGCTCCACCTCGGAGGCGACGAGGCGCAGCACGTCCCCTTCGCCGCCCGAGATCACGTTCGGCCCCAGCACGAGCCACTCCGGCAGCTCGGGCAGCTCGGGCAGCTCGAACAGGACGCCCGCGTCCTGGATCTCCTCCGCCAGCAGGACGTCGAAGACGTCGCCGGCCTCGGGCACGAAGCCGTCGAGGAGCACCACCCTCACCACGCCCGAGAGGACCGCGATGCCCTCCACGACGATGCGGTCGAACTGGTCCAGCTCGGTCCCGGCCAGCTCGATCTCGAGCACGGCCTCCTCCTGCTGGATGAAGTCGCCCGCCACCTCCACGTAGCCCGGTGAATGACCGGGGGCGAACACGCCCGCGTTGGCCAGGCCGCCCGCGATGCGTCCGCTCCCGCCGAGGGTGCCGCCGCGCGCCACGGCGACGTCGCCCGGAACCGCCCCGCCCGCCTTGCCGGGCCACGCGAGCGCCTCCACCTCCCGGAACCCGGCGATCTCGATGGGCGCGAAGCCCAGGCTCGGGGCGTCGCGCACGGGGGACGGGGTGGACGCCGGGCTCACGCGGACCGGCCGGGTCTTGGGAGCCGGGGTCGCGATCACGGGCGGGAGCCTGGGCGCCGGTGCCGCGGGAACCGGCAACGGCCTGAGGGCCGGGACGTCCCGGACCGGCGTCGGCCGGGGCAGCACGCCAGCGACGTCGGGCGGACGGGTCGGGACCGCCGGCGCGGCACCGTCGACGGGACGCGGCGTGAAGCCCGCGCCCGGCTTGCCCGCCGGAACGTCCGGGCGCAGCGTGGACGGTGCCCAGACGAGCGGCGGCCGCCGCTCGGGCAGCGGACCCGGGAGGGTCTGTACGACCTCGGGCTTCCGCGCGACCACCGGCGCCGACGGAGTGGCGGCCGGAGCGGGAAGCGACGCCACTTTCGGGGTCGGGGGCACGGCCGCGACCGGCCGCGCCGTCGCGGGCGGCCGTGCCGGCGGAGCGCCTTCGTCGGGATCCACGAATGGCCGACGCACGGGCCGCCCGGGAGGCTCGATCTTGTCCGAGCCGTCGTCGAACGACAGCCCCCCAGTCGCGTTCGAGACCGGGAGCCCAGGGAAGGAAGGCCACGCGCTGGGCTTGCGCCGCATCGGGGGCGGCGCGGGCGCCGCGGGCAGCGCGGGCGCGGAGGACGGCGGCGCCTCGGACACCACCGGCGCCGCGCCGCGCTGGAGCGGCGAGGCATCGGCCACCCGCGGCGCCTCGGGCAGGGTCGGCCCGCGCCTCCGCGCCCGGGACTTCGGCTCCTGCGAAGGGCGCACCGCGATCGTGTCGAGCGAGATCTGCCGCGGCGATCGCAGCGGCGGGTACTCCACGGGGTCGATCGCCGGAGTCGCCGCCGGGTCGAGGGCGGCGGCCGGGACGGCCGGGCCCAGCTCGGAGCCGCCGCGTGCGAGCCACACCGCGGCCAGGAAGAGGGCCAGCAGGAACAGGAACGGGCGAGCGGAGCGGGACAGCCTGGCCACGGGAGACCTCCACGTGGAGGCCCTTCCCAGGCCGCGCCAGTATACGTGGAAGAGACCCGAAAAAGGGGGCGAAAACCACCCAATTTTCTGAGCCGGTAGCGGCTGGTGGCCAGGAGCTCGCTAGAGGCGCGATCCTCCGCCGGACAGGGAGGGCGCCAGGATCTCCGCCACCCGCTCGTGGCCCTGCCGGGTCCAGTGCTGGTCGTAGGTGAAGTAGACCGGCTCGCCCGCGGCCATGGCCCCGCGCAGGGCGGGGGTCAGGCTGATGCAAGCGTGGCCGGCATCCCGGCACCAGGCGAGGAAGACGGCCTCCTGGGTCTCCAGCCGCTCGAAGAGCAGCGGCTCGAACTCCTCGGCGGGAGGCAGATCGTCGTCTCCCCAGCCGGCGAACTCCCGCAGGCCCGCGGCCGGGACCCGGTCGCGCACGAGGGGCATCAGCACGTGGGGCTTGCTCGGCGCGTACACGAAGAGCACCCGCGCGCCCCCCGCGCGCGCCAGCGCCTCGATCTCGTCGAGCAGGTCGCGGTTCGTGGTCCAGTGGCGCGCCTTCTCGAAGCGCGCGCGCTCCCAGTAGAGACGCATCAGGCTCTTCGGCTCGAAGGCGTAGTGCTGCACGCCCGCCGGCGTCTCGAGCGCGACGGGCATCCAGTCGAGCCCCGGCGAGGCCGGCACCGGCGCGTCGGCGTTCAGCGGGCCCAGGTTCTGCACGAGCCAGCGCTTCAGCCGGTAGCGCAGCGGGGAGAGCTTGAAGGCGTAGAGCCGGGTGCGCTCGAAGCCGGCGACGAGGCGCCCCCAGTCGCCCTCCTCGGGATCCGGCGCGCGCCAGTGGCGGCCCGAGTCCGGCTTGAAGTCGTTGCCCTCGTAAAGCGTCACCACCACCAGGCCCGGCTCCAGGTCCATGCCGAAGGCGGCCAGGTTGTTCAGGTACTGGCGCACGCTGGCACCGGAGACTGCGGCGTTGTAGACGCGCAGCCCCGTGCGCTCGGCCAGGAGCGCGGACCAGGTGTCCGCGTTGTCGACCATGGAGCCCTCGGCGAAGGAGTCGCCCAGCACCACCACGTCCGCGCGGGCGGGGCGCTCGGAGTTGCGGAAGCCCTCGGCGTCCGTGCTGAGCGCGACCCGGGCGTCGGGCAACCCCTCGGGCGCGCGCGGGTAGCTGCGCGCGGGGCCCGGGCGGTCGCGGCGCTTCAAGCGGACGCTCAGGTCGGGATGGCGGCGGCGCGTGGTGCCGGCCAGCTCGACGGGCGCCTCGGGCACGAGCTCGTGGATCGACTCTTCGAGGTAGCGCGGCTTGCTCTTCGCAACCGGGCCCGAGGCCATCCAGATCGAGACCCCCGACCAGGTGAGCGCCGAGAAGCCCACGACCAGTGCGGTGCGCAGCAGCAGCTCGAGCGGCCGCACCCGCGCCCACAGGAGCCCCGCCACGAGCAGGCCGACGAGGGTCGAAAGCCCGAGGCTCACCAGCCGGGCCTCGGGATAGCGGCCCAGCAGGACGTGCTCACCCCGGGCGATCAGCTTGGGGAGGTCGCTCGGGACGAGCCACGCCACGGCCAGCCCCGCCAGCAGGGCCAGCGCCAGCGGTCGGGCCGCGCGCTTCCAGCTCATCGCCGGGGGACCTTCGCCTGCGCCACGGCGGAGCTCAGACGCCCATCTGCGTGCGGCGCAGGAGCCACAGGGCCATCAGCCCGAAGACCAGGTTCGGGAGCCACATGGCGAGGACGGCCGGCACGCCCACCTCGACCCCCAGGAACTCGGCCACCGTGAGCAGCACGTAGTAGACGAAGACGATCACCACGCAGAGCAGGGCGCTGAACGAGCGCGCGCCGCGCGCGCGGCGGATCCCGAGTGGGACACCGAGCATCGCGAAGAAGATCGGGGCCGCCGGCAGCGCCAGCCGCCGGTGCACCTGCACGTCGTAGCGGGCCGGGTCGCGCACGCGCAGCTCCCGCGCCTCCTCGCCGGCGCGCAGGCGTCTCGCACCGTCCGAGAGCTCGCCCAGGGTCATCTCGCGCGGATGCCGGGTCTCCAGATCGGCGGCCAGGTGGTCCGAGAGGTCGAAGGAGTACTCGAGCCCCTCGAACGCGATGCGGCGGTAGCGCGCCGGTTCCTCCTGGCTGGGCTCCAGGTGGATATCGCCGTTCTCCAGATCGAAGCGCATCTCGGCGGTCTCGCCGTCGAAGTAGAAGTCGCCCCTCTCGGCGAAGACCGCGAAGCTGTTCCGGCGATCGGTCTGGTCCCAGATCATGACGCCGTCGAGGCGGCCCTCGAGGTCGCGGGCGCGCACGTACACCACTCGCCGCTTGAAGCTGTGGAAGCGGCCCGGCTCGATCTGCACGTAGTTTGCCGCCAGGCGCCGGAGCAACGCCTGCTCCTGGCGGCGCGCGGACGGCTCCACATGCACGATCAGGTAGGCGGTGAGGAGGGACACCAGCACGCCCAGCAGGACCACCGGCGAGCAGATCTGACCCAGGCTGACCCCGCACGAGCGCATGCCCGCGATCTCCTCCTCGGAGGCCAGGCGCGACATCGCCAGCAGCACGCCGAACAGGAACGCCACCGGAACCGCGTAGGCCACCATGATGGGCACGAGCAGGGCCAGGATGGACATCAGGTCGCCGAAGCGCGGGCGCACCTCGGGCGGGATGTCCGTGAGCACGCGCAGGGCGTTCTGGCTCACCAGAATCATCGAGAAGACGACGAGCCCGAGGAGCGTGTACTGGAGGGTCTCGCGCGCCAGGTAGCGGCCGAGGATCCAGGGGATCCGCATGGCGCCGGAACATAGCCGGCAACTGTGGGGAGCGTCACGGGCGCCCGGGCGCGTCGGGACGAAGGGGCGGGGGCCCCAGGGGCGAGGAGGAGCTGTGAGCGAG
Organism: uncultured delta proteobacterium; assembly: GCA_947259215.1. Lineage (GTDB taxonomy): Bacteria > Myxococcota_A > UBA9160 > UBA9160 > JAFDET01 > CAMYLJ01. The sequence goes on along the minus strand of CAMYLJ010000040.1, from coordinate 54,819 downwards.
ATCGAACTGCGCGGGCTGGCCCAGCGGCTCTGGGACCTGGGATACCCGGCGGCCGAGGTGGAAACCGGCGGCGGCGTCCCGGCCGTGCTGGTGGACCGGGGCAGCGGCCGCAGGGCGGCGGTGGTGCCGGTGGAGGTCCCCGTGCGCTGCCTGCGCCGGGCGCTCGCCTCCCTGGCCGCCCTGTCCCCGGAGCGGCCGCTGGTGCCCATCGCCTGGGGCGCCCCCCCCCGCACCGGCAAGCGCCGGAGCCTGCGCGGGGCCGGGCTGGAGCTGGCCCTCTACGAGCCCCTCGACCCGAGCGTCCTGCGATTCCAGCTGAACCGGGCGCTGGCCGGGACGCCGGGGGAGGCGCGCCGCACCCCCCGGGCGCCCGTGGACTGGCTGGTGGAGCTGCGCGCGGGCTGGAGCTGGCAGCCCGCGCGGGTGTATACGCTGTCCTCGGCGGGGGCCTATCTCGCCACCGAGAAGCCCCTGCGGCCCGGGCGCCGGCTAGCGCTCGAGATCCCGCTCGGCCTCGACCGCTCGCGCACCCGCGCCCAGGTGGTGCTGGCCAATTCCGGCGACGCGCGGCGCCACCCGGACCTGCCGCCGGGGATGGCCGTCTCCTTCCGCCGCATCGACGACGCCGCGGTGGTGGCCATCGAGCGTTTCGTCGGTACGCGCCTGGCGTCGCTGGCCGTCTGACCCGGAGCGCCGCTGCGTCCGGTACCCTCCGGCGGGCATGGCGAGCCAGCCTCCGGACCTGCGCTACGACCCGTACGACTACGACATCGACGCCGACCCGCATCCGGTCTGGCGACGCCTGCGCGACGAGGCGCCCCTCTACCACAACCCGGACTACGACTTCTGGGCGCTGTCGCGCTTCGCCGACGTGCTCGAGGTGAGCGTCGACTGGCAGACGTACTCGTCGGCGCGCGGCACGGTGCTCGAGCTGATCGACAAGATCCCCGAGCCGGCGCCCATGATCTTCCGCGACCCGCCGGAGCACGCGCGCCTGCGCAAGCTCGTCTCCCGCGCCTTCTCGCCGCGGCGCATGGCCGAGCTGGAGAAGCCGGTGCGCGAGATCGCGCGGGGCCTGCTCGACGCCCAGGTCGGCGCCGGGGGCTTCGACTACGTGGCCGATTTCGGCGCGAAGCTCCCGAGCATGGTGATCAGCTCCATGCTCGGCGTCCCGGAGGCGGACCGGGACGACATCCGGCGCTGGACCGACGCGGTCCTGCACCGCGAGCCCGGCGAGACCCTGGACGACGCACGCATGTCGGAGGTGCAGGGAAAGCTCTGGGGCTACTTCGCCCGCTACATCGCGGAGCGCCGCAGCGCGCCCCGCGACGACATGATGACGGACCTGCTGGAAGCCGAGATCGAGGAGGAAGGGGGCGCCCGGCGACTGACGGACGTCGAGGTGCTGGTCTTCATCGGGCTCCTCTCGGCGGCGGGCAACGAGACCGTGGCGCGGCTGCTCGGCTGGGCGGGCGACACCCTGGCGCGCTTCCCGGACCAGCGCCGCGCGCTGGTGGAGCGCCCCGGCCTGATCCCGAACGCGGTGGAGGAGCTCCTGCGCTACGAAGCCCCCTCGCCGGTGCAGGGCCGCACCCTGACCCGCGACGCCCGCTGGCACGGCCGGCGCGTCCCGGCCGGCGCCACCCTGCTGCTCCTCACCGGATCCGCCGGCCGCGACGAGCGCGAGTACCCGGACCCGGACCGCTTCGACGTGGAGCGCCGCTTCGAGCGTCACGTCTCCCTCGGCTACGGGATCCACTTCTGCCTGGGCGCCTCGCTGGCGCGGCTGGAGGGACGCGTGGCGCTGGAGGAGACCCTGGCGCGCTTCCCGGAGTGGCGGGTGGATCCGGACGCGGCCGAGATGGTGCACACCAGCACGGTCCGGGGCTACGCAAAGCTTCCGATCCGGACCTGAGTCGGGCGTATACTGCCGCTTTCGCCGGGGAGGGAGGATCCGTGAAGCGACGCGAGTTCCTGAAGACGACGGGGGCCACCCTGGCCCTGGCCGCGGCGGGCGGACTGCCGGGGCGCGCCCGGGCGGCGGCCGATTCCTTCGCCCGGCTGGACGCGCTCGGCCAGGCGGAGCTGGTGCGCAAGGGCGAGGTCACGCCGCGCGAGCTCGTCGAAGCGGCCATCGCGCGGATCGAGGCCCTCGACCCGAAGCTCAACGCCGTGGTGACGCCTCTCTTCGAGCGCGCCCTCACGCGGGCCCGGGCCGGGATCGCAGCGGGCCCGTTCCGCGGCGTCCCCACGCTGATGAAGGAGCTGACGCTCTACGAGGAGGCGCGGCTCACGTACGGCTCGCGCTTCTTCGCCAAGAACGTGGCGAAGCTCAGCCACGAGTTCGCGCGCCGCATGGAGGCCTCGGGGCTGGTCGTGCTCGGCATGAGCAACACCCCGGAGTTCGGGCTGCTCCCGACCACGGAGTCCGCCATCCATGGGCCCTGCCACAACCCCTGGAACCTCACCTACTCCAGCGGCGGCTCCAGCGGCGGAGCCGCGGCCGCGGTGGCGGCGGGGCTCGTGCCCGTCGCCCAGGCGAGCGACGGCGGCGGCTCGATCCGCATCCCGGCCTCGGCCTGCGGCATCTTCGGCCTGAAGCCGAGCCGGGGCCGCCACCCCCAGCGCCCCACCACCGGCGAGTCGGGCCTCAGCGTCTACCACGTGGTGTCGCGCTCCGTGCGCGACAGCGCCGCGGCGCTCGACGCCACCCAGGGCGCGGTCGCGGGCGACCGCTGGCACGCGCCGGCCCCCGAGCGGCCCTTCCTGAAGGAGGTCGGAGCGCCGCCGGGTCGCCTGCGCATCGCCTTCAGCACCAAGGACTTCCTCGGCCGCTCGGTCCACATCGACTGCGAGTCCGGCGTGCGGGACACCGCGCGCCTGTGCGAGAAGCTCGGGCACGAGGTGGTGGAGAAGCCGGCGCCGGTGGACGGCGCCGCCTTCAACCGCGCCTTCATCCTGCTGTGGGCCCAGATGGCGTCGTCGATCATCCAGAACGCCACCCGCGCGCTCGGACGCACGCCCGACCGGGAGCTCTTCGAGCCGTGGACCTGGGCCCTCGACGCCCACGCCCGCGAGTACACGCCGGCGGACGTGTCGGCCGCCTGGTCCACCATCCACCGCATCGGCTACGCCGTGGCCGCCTTCCAGGAGGAGCACGATCTGCTGCTGGGTCCGGTGCTGGGATCCCCGCCGCTGCGCCTCGGCGCGATCGACCAGTCGAAGCCCTTCGACGAGCTGGTGGACCAGCTCACCCGCTACGTGGGCTTCACGCCACTCGCCAACGCCCTCGGCGTCCCAGCCATGTCGGTGCCCCTGCACTGGAACGACGCCGGACTCCCGATCGGGATGCACTTCCAGGCGCGCTTCGGCGAAGAGGCGCTGCTCCTGCGGATGGCGGCGCAGCTCGAGCAGGCCCGCCCGTGGGCCGAGCGCTGGCCCGGCACGAGCGCGGTCTAGGGGACGTTGGTTCAGAAGTTAAGAAACTGCAGCAGTTTCTTAACTTCTGAACCAACGTCCCCTAGCGCTGGGGCTGGCGGGGGGGCAGGTTGAAGGCCGGACCGGGCTTCCAGCCGCTCTCGCGGATCAGCTCGGTCACGTGGACCATGTTGAGGATGTCCTCTTCCCTGGAGAACTTCCCGTCGCCGGCGTAGGTCATGATCGAGATGCCGGGGGCCTGGTAGGGCGTGCCGTCGGGGCGCTCGCCGGGAAGGCGGTTCTGCCAGCACGAGATCAGTCTGTTGCCGTCCACGGCGGTCCACTCGCGCGGGAAGTGCCAGTCCTCGAGTCCCTCCATCGACTCCACCAGGAAGTCGCGGATCTTCGCGATCCCCTCGACGCGGCCCCAGGCCGGGTCGAGGAAGACGGCGTCGTCGGTGAAGAACTCCGCCAACGCGTCCCACGGCAGCTCGCCCGCCTCCACCCGGTCGCGGGTCGCGACGTAGCGGTCGTAGCTGGCGCGGATCTCTTCGGGCGGGTAGGTGCGTTCGCTCGCCATGGCTCCTCCGACGGATGCCTGGGTACGCTACCGTACTAGCGCCCCGCGCGGTCCCGGGAGGGCCGCCGTGCCCCCGACGACCGAGGAGTTTTCGAGCCGTCTGGACCGCCTGGAGCGGGGCTTCGAGGAGCTCGCGACGACCGTGTCCCAGCTTCCCACAGCCGATCCGAGCGCGCGCGCTGACGCGCTGGACCGCGTGTCGCTCCGCGGCTGGCTGCGGGTGAGCGGGCCGACCATCGCCGTGGCGGTCTTCGGGTTCAGCCTGCTGTGGAACAGTCAGCAGACCATGAACGCCCAGCTGTTCGAGGCCACCCGATCCCTCGGGCGACTGGACGGTGCCATCGAGCGGCTCGACGCCCAGATGGACCGCTTCGACGCCCGGCTCGACGGCATCGACCAGCGTCTCCAGGGCGTCGACCAGCGGCTCGAGTCCCTGGACGGCACGCTCGTCCGACTCGCTGCAGCGGTGGAGAAGCTCGAAGTCCGCGTGGCCACGCCCTAGCCCTGGCTCGCTCCGACGTCCGCGTCCAGTTCGCCCACGGCCTCGAGGGCAGCCCTCGCGGCCGCAAGGCGCGGGTGCTCGCCGAACACTTCCACGCGCGCACGCCGGCCATGGACACCAGCGACTTCGAGGCCTGCGTGCGCCTGCACGCGGAGCTCGTCCGCGACTTCGACCCGCACGTGCTGGTCGGCTCGTCGTACGGCGGTGCCGTCGTGCTGGCGCTCCTGCAACGCGGCGCCTGGCGCGGCCCGACACTGCTGCTCGCCCAGGCCGGGCTGCGCCGGGGACTGCCGGCTCGGCTCCCCGCCGAGGTGCCCGTCTGGATCGCCCACGCCAGAGACGACCTCGTGGTCCCGATCCAGGACAGCCGCGAGCTGGCCGCCGCGGGGAATCCGGCCCACGTGCGCCTCCTCGAGCGGGACGACGACCATGGGCTCAAGGCTGCCACCCAGGGGGGAACGTTGGTGCGGTGGATCACGGGACTTGCGGAACTCAGCTGCTAGGGTCCGGGGCCTTACGATCGGAGTTCCGATCTTCAAGGAGGGCTGTATGGATATTCGACGCATCGTCTGCGCGGTCGCCGTTGCCGCACTCGTCTCAGGGTTCGCGCCCCTGGCCGCTGCGGAGCATCACGAGGGCGGCGAAGCCGCCGCCGAGTGCGTGAAGGGCAAGGACGTGGCAACCGCGGAAGAGTGGAAGGCCTACAAGGACTCGAAGCAGGCCGCCAAGATGGCCGGCGAGCCGGCCGAGAAGGTTCAGGCCCTGCGCGACGACTGGAACGCGAAGATGGGCAAGCGCGCCAAGGAGCAGGGCAAGGAACTCTGCGCCAAGGAAAACCCCTGCAACCCCTGTAATCCCTGCCAGCCGTAAGAACGGGGACGTTCCTCGACCTTTGCGCCGAGGGACACTCCTGGCCGATCGGCCTGCGGACTGAGCCGGGGACGCTCCTGGACGTCGAGTCCAGGAGCGTCCCTGTTTCTGGGTTCGGCGTTCCGGCCTACTGCTTCTGGACCCACTTGGCGTTCTTGTCGCGGATCCAGTGGCCGGCAGGCTCGCGCCCCAGAAGCCGCGCGCCGGTGACCGCCGCCGCCGCGGTTGGGTCGGTGCCACGCTTCTCGGCGATCTTCGCGTACTCGGCGCTGCGCTGGGAGTTCACGCCGTCGAGTGCAGCCTGCACATCGGCGGATACCTTCGTGCGCACGCCCAGGTAGCCGTCGGCCTGCTCGCCGATGGCGCCGGACGCCTTGGCGTCCTCCAAGGCCTCGGGCAGGGCGCTCGCCGGCGTCGCCACCAGCGCCGACAGCGTGAAGGCCAGCAACGCGACGGCGGTCAAGGGAATTCGGGTGGATCGGCTCATCAGAAGATGTCCTCGTTCTCGTTGATCAGCTTCTCGGCGTCCTTGTCGAGCTTGACGTAGAGCTCGTGCTTCACATTCACGTCCACGATCAGGTGGATCGGCTCCTTCGGTGCCTGGACCTCCACCTTGGGCGTGCAGGCCGCCAGGGCCAGCGCCACGAACAAGGCCATGCGCAGGGTCATCGCGTCTCCCCGGTCCCACGTCGGCGCTCCTCGAGCTGGCGCTGCAGCTCGGGGTCGCCAAGCGGGTCCTCGTAGGCCCGGTAGCTACGCACGAGGCGCAGGAAGGGGCCGTTCAAGTTCAGGTCGAGCCGGATCGGGTGGCCGTCGTAGAGGTCCGGGTTGGCTCCGTCCAGCCGCAGCTCGATGTGAAGGTCTCCTTCCGCCTCGCCGGCCAGCGTACCGCGCAGCTGCTCGTAGCGGAAGTTCTGGAGCGCCGCGCGGGTGACGCGGGTCGTGTCGACCTCGTCGTAGGCGACGGGCGGCTGCCCCGGCGGCCGGTAGCGGATCGTGCCCCCGCCGGGCCGCGTCTCCAGCTGGCCGTCCTCGTAGCGCACGCCGCCGGCACCGAGGACGCCCGTCAGCGTGCCGTCGACGACGCCGCTCACCTCGAGCCCCTCCACCTCGGCCAGGTCGAACAGGGCGCCCAGGTCGATCCCGTCGAGCACCACGTCGAGCCGCTGCTCCTCGGCGGCGGGATCGAGCACGCCCGACGCGCGCAGCCGACCGCCCGCCACGGACGCCCCGGCTTCCCGGATCGTCAGGCGCTGCTTGGCATCCAGGCTGAAGACGATTGCGCCCTCCGTGAACGGCAACCCCCAGACGCCACGCCCCGCGCGCAGCGTCTGCGGCGCCGTCGTCGCCGGCGGCCACCCCCTGAGACGCAGCTGGCCGGCGATTTGTTCGATCGTGTCTCCCTCGTAGCCGATCGACGCGTTCTCGAGCCGCAGGCGCAGGTCCGCGTCGAACGCCGCGTCCGACCAGCCGAACGTGCCCTCGCCCTGCACGAGGCCTGCGGCCGCCTCGAGGCTGGCGCCCAGGACCGGCACCACGCGCCGCAGGCTGCCGAGATCCACGGGGCCGAGCGTGACCTGCGCCGTGCCTGCTGCCAGTGCGCCGCGCGCGTCGATGGAGACGAGCAGCTCGTCGGAGCCTGCCGGCAGCACGCGCGCCACCAGCCGCGGCGCCGCGTCGTCCGGGGCGAGCGCCGCGTCGAGCCGGAGCGGCGCGAAGCGCGGCGGGTCGCTGCGGCTCACGAGGCGCGCGATCCGGGCGTGGCCGGCAGGCGGCGCGTCCGGTTCGCCCGGTCGCAGGCGCACGTCCAGATCGAAGTCCTTGGCCGCGAGCTCCTGGGCCGGAAGCGCCAGCGACCCTCCGCCCGCGCGCAGGTGCAGGCGCGCGATCCGGCCCCGGCTCGGCGCGGCGTTGACGATGACGGCGGGCGTCACGCCCTCCAGTCGCAGGGGATCGTCGCTGCCGGCACCCGTCCAGACGAGGTCCACGTCCCCGGGTGCGAGGCGCAGCTCCGCCTGCCCCTCTTCGTCCAGCCACGCGAGGGTGCCACGCGTCTCGAGCGAGAGCGTTGCGGGACCCGCCGGCGTCTCTCCCTCCGCCGCGTCCAGGCGCTCGGCGCGCAGCCGCAGCCCGTCCGCGGCGGCGAAGCGCAGCACGTCCCCGTCGCGCTCGAGGTCGAGCCGCCACTCCGCTTCGAGTCCTTCGCCGACGCCCCGGAGTACGAGTCCGCGCGCGCTGGCCGCGATCCTGCCTTCGCCGCGGGCGTTCACGTCGGCCTCGATCCGCAAACTGCCGTCCGGTCCGGTGAAGACGATCTCCGCGTCGTGCAGCTCGATCTCGCGCGCGGGAAGGGCGGGCAGCAGCGAGGCGTCCGCCTCGGGCTCCGGCTCCACGGGCTGGTCGAGCGCCGGCGGCTCCTCTTCGGGCTCGTCGCGTTCGAGGCCCGGGATCGACGGACCCGTCGGCGTCCAGACGCCGTCCACCTCCAGCCCGTCGAGCCGCAGGCGGTCGAGGCGTCCCTGGGCGAGGCCGGCGCGGCTCCAGACGGCTTCGACCGCGTCCACCCTCACGGGCTCGCCCTCGCCGAGCCGCACATTCGCCAGCGCGATCGTGCCCCAGCCGACGCTTCGTACGTCCAGCTCCAGGTGCTCGACGCCCGCCGCGCGGGCCAGCCGCAGGATGCCCCACTCGACGGACTGCACGAAGAGCATCAGGACCAGCCCGACGAGGGCCAGCAGCACCGCCAGCGCGTAGATCCATCGCCGCACGCGGAGACGGTCCACCAAACCGCGGCGCAGGGCCACTCCCGGCCCATGCGCTACGGTCGCCCGGCCGACCGCGACGGCAGAGGAGGAGCCCCCCATGGCCTACCGCGTCATCCAGTGGAGCACCGGCAACGTCGGGCGCTACAGCCTGCGTGCCATCTTGAACCATCCGGAGCTCGAGCTCGCGGGCGTCTGGGTCCACAGCGAGAAGAAGGCCGGGCGTGACGCCGGCGAGCTCTGCGGCACGGGCCCCGTCGGCGTGATCGCGACCAACGACGCCGACAGCCTGCTGGAGAGCGACGCCGACTGCGTCGTCTACACCGCCACCGCGGACGTGCGCCTGCTGGAGGCGGTGGAGGACGTCTGCCGGATCCTGCGCGCGGGCAAGAACGTCGTCTCGAGCTCCATCGTTCCGCTGGTGCACCCGGCGCACATGGGCCCGGACATCCAGCAGAAGCTGGAGGACGCCTGCCGCGAGGGCAACGCGAGCCTCTGGTTCAACGGCATCGATCCGGGCTTCGCCAACGATCTCCTACCGCTCGTGCTGTCGGGTCTTGCGGAGCGCTGGACCCAGATCCGCATCCAGGAGATCGTGAACTACGCCACCTACGACCAGCCGGAGGTGGTGCTCGGCACCATGGGCTTCGGCAAGCCCATGGACGAGCTGCCGCTGCTGCTGCAGCCGGGCATGCTGACGATCGCCTGGGGCGGCACGATCCGGCTGCTGGCCGAGGGCCTCGGCCTCGAGCTCGACGAGATCAGCCAACGCTACGAGTGCCTGCCCGCCGAGCGCGACCTGGAGACCCCGATGGGGTTGATCGCCGAAGGCACTCGCGCGGCCCTGCGCTTCGAGGTGATGGGCGTGGTGGGCGGCGAGCCCCGGCTCGTGGTGGAGCACGTGACCCGCATGCACGATGACCTGGCGCCCGACTGGCCCCGCAGCGACGGCGGCTACCACATCATCATCGAAGGCGTCCCGCGCCTCGTCTGCAAGCTCGACATGGAAGACGAGCACGGCGATCACGCCGTTGGCGGCGTGCTCCTGACCGCCACCCGGCTGGTGAACGCCATCCCCGCCGTCGTCGCCGCCCCCCCGCGCCCCCTCACCCCGCTGGACCTCCCCCTCATCACCGGCAAGGGCCTGCTCGCCACCTGAGCGCAATAGACGGGACGCGCAATGAGCGGGGACGTTCGCGCTCTTGCGTGGCTAGTCCTGGGCGGCGAGGTAGTAGCTGGTGCAGTCCGCGTCCTGGGTGTGGCGGATGCGGAGGTGGTACTCGATGTCGCGCTCGCGCTTCGCGCCTTCGCGGGCGAGGTCGGCGGGGGAGAACTCGCGGAAGCCGCCGGCGCCGAGGAAGTCGTGCTGGCTCTCGAGCACCGAGCGGGGCACGTGGCCCAGGTCGAGGTCCTGCCCGCGGCGCGTGCGCCCGGTGATCGACGCCACGATGGCGTTGGCGACGACGTTCACCGACGGGCCGCCCTCGTCGTGCTCCCACAGGCTCGCGCGCAGGGTCAGCAGCTGGTCGTCCCCGCGCCAGATCCGTAGCGAGCCGCGCCGCACGTCGCCGCCTCGCACGTCCGGGTAGTAGGGGCTCCCCCCGCCCGGAAGGATCTCCGTCTTCGCGCTGCCGTCGGCCTGCTGCACGACGACCGTCAGGAAGATCTCGTTGGCCGCGGTCGAGTCCGGATCCTCGCCGATGCGCTCGCAGGCGAAGCCGTTGAACCAGAGCGCGTAGCCTGGCTCCGCCGGCTGCTCGCCTTCGATCTCGGCCGCGAGCCGCTCGTAGTACTGCTGGTACTCCTGCTCGCCCGTCATCTCGTAGGCGACCTGGTAGTCGTCGCGCGCGGCTTCCAGGTCCCCTTCGGCCCAGTAGGCCCCCGCCCGGTTGCCGTAGGCCTTGGCGTAGCCCGGCTTCAGCTGGATGGCGCCCGTGTAGCTCGCCACGGCGTCCCCGTAGCGCTCCTCGTGGTCGTAGGCGACGCCGCGGTTCAGGTAGGCGCGCGCCTGGTTCTCGTCGTCCAGGTGTCCCGAGCGGATGGCGCCCGTGCACGAGGAGATCGCTCCGGGGCCGCCGCGCGCGCAGACCTCGGCGGCTTCGTAGGCCTCGGCCTCCGAGTCCACGTCCACCGAAGGCGTGAAGCAGCCAACGAGCGCGGCGAGAGCGCACCCCAATCCCGTTCCCGCAGCTCGCACGCGGCGGAGTATAACGGGCGCGCGACCCGGCCCCAGGCTACCGCGGTCGCGGGTGGGCTCAGCTTCCGCCGGTGTGGCGCCCGCCCTTGCGGTCGCAGGCGCGCAACGGGCAGGGCTCGTCGCGCCCGCGGTGGGTGAACCAGCTGGCGCCGCAGGCGCAGCGCAGGTCCGAGCCGAACGCGTGCCCGCTCGAGGGCGTCAGGTCCCGCCCCACGCGCTCGCGCGCCTCGCTGTGTCGGAGCTTCTTCCCCATGACCCGCCTGCCTCCGCCACCCGCCGCGGCGAGCCGGGCGGGCGCGTTCGTCCCATCGGCGCCGTGTGGGGCGGGTGCTGGACACGGGCGGCTGGGGACGCATTCGCGAGAGCTGGAGCAACGTCCCCGGGGTGGCGAGCCGCCGGGCTGCATGGTCGAGTGCCTGCCTCGTCGATGCTGGGCGCTGTCCGGGAAGGTAGCCTACCCCGGGACCAAACGCGCGCTTCAGTCCTTCGTCGTGAGCTCGCCCGCGTGCTCGGCGATGAAGCCGCGAATGTCCTCGGACATGCCGAGGATCTTGTGCCACTCCTCCTGGTAGAACGTCACGGGAAAGCGGCGGATCCCATAGAGCGAGACGCCGCCCTTGGCGCTCACCTGGAGGCGGATTTCCCGCTTGCTCTTGGACTTCTCGGCCTCGAGCTGCGACTTCAGCTCCTCGACCTGACGCTTGAGGTCCTGTTCGGAATCGGACACGACGGTTCCCCCTCACCGGTTGGTGTGGTGGAGAGGATAGGCGATCGGGCGCCGCCCGCGGAGGCCGTCAGTCAGCGTCGGGCTCGTCCGTCGGCGTCCGCTCCGCGGCAGCCTCCACGTCCGGAGCCAGCTCTTCCGCGCTCGGCACGGACTCGAACTCCGGGGTGAAATCCGACAGCGGGAAGGGGCGGTCGGCCAGGTTGTAGCTCATGTAGCGGGTGGTCTCGTACATGTAGGAGAGGATGCGATTCGCCAGGGCGCGCACCCGGTCGTGCGGCACCCGGCGCGTCACCAGCGCCCAGCCGAGCTCGAAGATCACGAAGGCAAAGAACACGGTGGACGCCACGCGGAAGGCGATGGCGTAGAGGATGGTCAGCAGGATCCGGATGCCGGTCTCGCCGCGCTCGATGACGGGCTCGTCGAGCGCGCTCCGAGCGGGGGCCTCGGTGGTCATGGTTTCCTCCTGGGTCGTGCAGGAGATGGTACGCCTGAAGAGCCGGATTGGTTCGCGGGGTCGGCCCGTGCGGGGCCCTCCGGCCCCGCCCGCGGGTTGCCCCGGCGAACCCTTCGCTCCCGCCTTGCATCCAAGTCAGAACGCGCCTCAGGAGGACCCCTCATGAAGATCGCGATCGGACTTCCCACCGGCGTACCCGCGACGCCGGGCCCCGGCCTCGTGGAGTGGGCCCGCCGCGCCGAGGCGGCCGGCTTCTCGAGCCTCGGCACCATCGGCCGCACCGTCTTCGACAGCCACGAGGAGCTCGTGGCCCTGGCCGGCGCGGCGGGTGCCACGCAGCGCATCCGCCTGGCCACCACGGTGATGGTGGCGCCGCCCCGGGACCCGGTGCTCCTGGCCAAGCAGGCCGCCACCCTGGACGCGCTCTCGGGCGGGCGCCTCGATCTGGGCCTCGGCGTGGGCTGGCGCGACGACGACTTCCGCGCCGCGCGCGGCGCGGACTTCGCCGGCCGCGGCAAGGGCCTGGACGAGCTGGTGGCGACCCTGCGCCGCATCTGGGCGGGCGAGCCCGCGGCCGACGGGCTCGGTCCGGTGGGCCCGCGTCCCGCGCAGGCGGGCGGCCCGCCGATCTGGCTGGGCGGCGCGGCCCCGGCGGCGCTCCGCCGCGCCGGCCGCCTGGGCGACGCCTTCATCGCCATGCCCGTTTCGGCGAGCGCCGTCCAAGGTGCGTACGACGTCGCCGCGAAGGCGCGCGAGGAGGCGGGCCGCCCGGGCCGTTTGCCGCTCGTCGGCGCGGGCTACTACGCACTGGGCGACCAGGCGGACGCGGGCCGCCGGAACATGGCCGCCTACTACGCCTTCGGCGGCGAGGCGTTCGTGCGTAGCATGACCGACGCACTCCTCACCACCCCGGACGCCATTCGCGCCCATGTCGCCGGCTACCAGGAGATCGGCATGGACGAGCTCTTCTTGTGGCCGGCGTCGTCGGACCTCGGGCAGGTCGAGGCGCTGGCCGAGGTGGTGCTCTAACCGTCGTCGCGGGAGGAACTGGCCATCGAGCTTCCGCCCGACCGCATCGAGGCGTTGCTGGCAGCGTGGCCCGTGGCGCGGCTCGGGACGCGTGCTCCCTCCGGGCGCCCGCACCTGGTGCCGGTGGTGTTCGCGCGCCACGCGGGCGTTCTCTGGTCGCCCGTGGACGCCAAGCCCAAGCGCCCGGACGTGTCCGAGCTTGCGCGGGTGCGCCACGTGCGTGCGCACCCCGAGGTGACCTTGCTGCTGGATCACTACGACGAGGACTGGCGCCGCCTCTGGTGGCTGCGCGTCGACGGGCACGCGAGCGTGGTGGAAGGCGCGTCGGGAGACGCGGACGCCGCCGCCGCGGCGTTGCGCGCGAAGTACCCCCAGTACGCCCGCACGCCGGTCTTCCGCGACCCCGACGCCCCGCTGCTGCTGCGGATCGAGGCCGAGCGGGTGCGGAGCTGGGCGGCTTCCGAGGTGGCGGTCGACCGCGTGGTGTCGGCCGGGAGCTGAGGAAGACCAGCCAAGCCGGGCATGCCCGCCCGCAACCCAGAAGAGGAGACCCCCCTGTCGTCCGCAATCGAAGTCGGCAAGAACCAGGCCACCGGCCCCTTCTGCGGCCACCGTGTCGACCAGTTCGTGGTCCACTTCGACATGGACGTCACCAACAAGCCGAGCGGCCAGCGCATGCGGCTGAACGAGGTGGGCCTCTACACCATCAAGAACGGCAAGGTGGTGCAGGAGGAGTTCCTCTACCTGACCGCCTAGGCGGTGTCGGGGAGCGAAGGCGCGCGACTCAGCTCGTGATGCGTGCGAGCACGCGGGCGACGAGGGCGTCGCAGCGACCGGCACCGAAGCTGAAGGTCTCGCCCGCCGACGTGCCTGCCAAGCGCTCGAGCTCGTCGCGCAGGCGAGCTCGAGCCCGGTGGAGACGCGTCTTCACGGTGGCCTCCGGCAGATCGAGGCAGGCCGCGGCCTCCCGCGTGTCGAGACCCTCTACCTCGCGCAGCATGTAGACGGCGCGGTAGCGCGCCGGGAGGACGTCGATCGCCTCGGCGAGGAGGCGCGCAAGCTCGCGGGCGGAGCTCTGGGCCTCCGGGTCGGGTCGGACCGGGAGCGGGGGGGACTGGGCCACGAGGTCCTCCTCCGGCCAGCCGTCGAGACCCACCAGCCGGGAGCTGCGCCGCAGGCGGTCGAGGGCCTTGTTGATCGCGATCCGTACCAGCCAGGTGGAGACGAGCGAGCGGCCTGCGAAGTCGTCGAGATGCTGGAAGGCGGCCAGGTAGGCGTCCTGGAGCACGTCCTCGACCTCTCCCTCGTCCCGCAGGATCGAGCGCACGGAGCGGTAGAGGAGCTGGTTGTAGCGGCGCATCAGGATCTCGTAGAGCGCGGGTTCGCCCGCCCGCACGCGGGCGACGACCTCCTCGTCGCTCAGGCCGAGGTCGGCCGCGGGGAGGGGCGGAAACGGCTCCATGGGGTCTCCGTGCATCGGTTCTCCCCGATGGACGCGCGAGCGCCGGAAAGGTTCCCGGGAACCTTTCGGATCGCGCCCCGTCCGATGGTGACGGTGCCCGCTGGAGGGCGCCAGAGCCCAGAGGAGGAACTCCCGTGCGCAAGTCCCCTTCCGTTCTTCCCGCCGCGACTCGCGTCTCCCGCCGGAGCGTGCTCGCAGGCGGCGGTGCGACCCTCTCGGCGGTGGCCGTCGGCCTGCTGGCGGGAGCGCCGGGCCTGTTGGCAGCACGGCAGGCGCGTGCCGCAGATCCGTCGGCAGACGCACGCATTCTGAACACGGCCCTGGCCGCTGAGCACGAGGCTGTAGCGGCCTACCAGGTGGGTGCCGAGAGCGGTCTCCTCGCGCAGGATGCGCTCGATCTCGCGCTCCAGTTCCAGGGCCACCACAAGGAGCACATCGCGCTGCTCGCCAGGACCGTGCGCGCGCTCGAGGGCACGGCGGCGGAGCCTCGAGCCAGCTACGCCTTTCCGGTCGATCAGTTCCAGAGCCAGACGGACGTGCTGCGCTTCGCGGCCGGTCTCGAGAAGGGTGCGGTGAGCGCGTACCTGGGAGCGGTGCCGCTCTTCGGAAACCGGGAGCTGGCGAAGGCTGCGGCGAGCATCCTCGGAGACGAGGCGATGCACTGGTCGGTGCTGCGCTACGTCCTCGGGGAGAATCCGGTGCCGGTCGCTTTCGTCTCGTGAAGCGCGCGGCGGCGCTGGGAGCCGCGATCGTCGTCGCCAGCGCAGCCCTCGCGGCTGCGCTGGCCGCGAACGGCGACCCGATGCAGGCGGCCGACCTGGATGCCGGTCGGGACGTCTACGGTCGCTGTCTCGCCTGCCACGCGATCGAGTACGACCGCGTGGGACCCCGGCACTGCGGGCTCTTCGGTCGCCGGGCAGGCACGGTCCCGGGCTTCCCGTACTCCGAGGCGATGCGGCGCTCCGGAATCGTCTGGAGTCCCGAGAGCCTCGACGCCTTCCTGCGCGATCCGCCCGGCTTCGTCCCGGGAACCCACATGACCTACGCCGGCGTGCCGGAGCCCGGCGCGCGGGGCCAGCTGATCGCCTGGTTGGAGTTCGCGACGGCGCCTTCCCGCTGCCGGTCGCATCCTCCCGATGCCGATGCCGCGACGGGAGCGCCTGAAAGCAGATAGCCAGCCTGTCGGGAAGCCGGCGGTGTCGGGGGCCCTGGCGATCCCTATTCTCCGCGCATGGCGGTGGGAAGCGAGCGCGCGAAGGGGGAGTCTGGCCGAGCGGATGCCGACCGGGCCGACGCGCGTCTGGCCGCGGGCCGGCTCGGGGAGGCGGAGCTCGGCGCCCTCGCCCGACAGCTGGCACTGGAGCACGCCGCTGCACCCGTGGATCCCGAGTCCGCCCGCCACGCGGGTCCCGAGGCGCTGGCGGCGCGCAGCAAGGCGCTGGTGGCCGAGGCGGAGCGCGTCGCCGTCGAGTCCGTGGCGGCGGTGCGCGAGGTGGCGGCCCTCCAGGAGCGCTTTCTGGCCGCGCACGCGGACTGGCTCGAGGCCCGCATCGATGCGCGGCGGGTGCGCTGCGGCGTGGCGGCCCCGAGCCTCTCGCAGCTGTGGATCGCCGACGACGGGCGCGTCGTCGTGGGCGATGCCGAGGACGGGGAGACCTGCAGCGACGTCTGCGCCGCCGTGGCCGGTCCGTCGCTCGAGCTCGCGAGCCGCGGCCACAGCGAGCTGGCCGAGCGCCTGCTGGCCGCCTACGCGGACGAGTCCGACGACTACGCGCTCTACCGGGTGGTGGACTTCCACGAGCGCGACGGTGCCTGCGCCCGGGCGCTCCGCGCCGTGCGCCGGGCCCGCGACCCGCGCGCCTCCATCTCCGAGCGCGAGTGCGCGGACGCCGACGCGCGCCGCTACCTCCAGCTGGCCCGCGCCACCGCGCGCAGGCCACTCCTCCCCCCGGCGGTCGTCGCGCTCGGCGGCCTCGTGGCCAGCGGCAAGAGCACGCTGGCCCGCGCGCTGGCGTTGCGCCTGGCGGCGCCGCGCGTCGTCGGCGATCACGTGCGCGAGTTCGTCGCGGGCGCCGCGCCCGGCCAGCCCGCCGACGTCGCCCAGCGCCTGGAGGGCTTCGCCCCGGGCGTCGAGGATGCCGCCTACCGGGTGCTCTTCGACTCGGCCGCCGCGGTCCTCGACTCCGGCCGGCCGGTCGTGCTCGACGGAGGTTTTCCCACCGCCGTCCGACGCCGGGCCGCACGCGCGCTGGCCGAGCGCCACGGCGTTCCGTTCCGCTTCGTCGAGTGCCGGGTGGCGGCCGACGTGGCGCACCGCCGCCTGGCCGAGCGCGACGCCGCCGCTCCCCCGGATGCGCGCGGCTGGCAGACCCTCTACGCCGCGTACCGGGACAAGTGGGAGCCGCCCGACGAGATTGCCCCGGACGAGCGCGTCGTCCTCGACACCGCGCGCCCGCTGGAGGAGAGCGTCGCCGACGTGGCGGCGCGCCTGCCGCTCTGGCCGGAGGGCTACGGCGAGTGAAGCTCCCCCTCGACGGCCTGCCGGAGGCGGTGACCTTCGACTGCTGGAACACCCTCCTCCAGGAAGCGGACTGGACCCATGCCCACGCCCGCCGGGTGGGAGCCCTGCACGAGGCCGCGGTGGAAGGCGGTCACCCCGCGACGCGCGAGCAGGTGGGCGCCGCCTTCGACATGGCGTGGCAGCGGCACATGAACCTCTGGCGCCGGGAGCAGGCCAGCGGCGCCCCGGAGATCGCCACCTGGGCCCTCGAGATCCTGAAGATCGAGCCCGCCGGCATCGCCTACGAGCATCTGGTGGCGCACTGGCAGGAGGCCTCCCACACGAGTCGCGTGCTGCCGCTCCGCGGCGCGCGCGACCTGCTGGCGGCGCTCCGCGAGCGCGGCGTGCGCACGGCGCTCATCTGCGACACGGGGCTCACGCCGGGCCGCGTGGTGCGGCAGCACCTGGAGCGGCACGGGCTGCTCGAGCACCTCGAGGTGCAGGCGTTCTCCGACGAGGTGGGGGTGCCGAAGCCTCGGCCGGAGATCTTCCGCGCGGCGCTGGAGCCGCTGGCGGTCGCGCCGCAGCGATGCGTGCACGTCGGGGACCTGAAGCGGACCGACGTGGCGGGCGGGCGCAACGCCGGCATGCTCACCGTGCGGATCACGGAATCGCACCACGATTCCAGCCACCTGGCGGAGGCGGACGGCGTCGTCGAGAGCCACGCGGCTCTGGCGGAGGGCCTGGTCGCGCGCGGCTGACCCATTTCTTCCTTTTGGAGCCCCCGGCGCCACCTCCGCGTGTAGAATGCGCGCCGGGGGGGTCGGGAAGGAAGGGGAGAATCCCATGACCCGTACGATCGCCGCGCTGGCCCTGGCACTTGCGCCGTTCCTGGCCGGGCTGGCCGCTCCGGCACCCGCTGGCGCCGCCCACCACGAGCCCGTGCTCCAGGCCTACCTCGTGGACGTGAAGCCCGGGAAGCTCGAGCAGTACCGGGGCGAGGTCAAGAAGCTCGCCGGGGTGATGAAGCGGATCGGCAGCCCGGGGGTGGTGCGCATGTGGAGGGCGACTGCGGCGGGTCCGCAGACGGGCCGCGTCCTCGTGGGCGTCGAGTATCCGAACGGGACCGCCTGGGCCGAGAACCAGGCGAAGCTCGAGGCGGACGCCGAGTGGCGGCGGATCATGAGCGGTCTGCCGGCGATCCGCACGCTCCAGAGCCACGCCGTCTGGCGCGACATCTCGACCAGCCCGCCCGCCGGGGGTGCCGGCAGCGTTCTCGTCGTGACGGGGGTGCGCGTGAAGCCCGGCCGGCTCGAGGACTACCGCAAGCGGGTGGGGGGCGCGTCCGCCATCAACGAACGCCTGGGCCTCAGTGGAAGCATGCGCATGTGGCACGCGGAGATCGCGGGACCCGCCACGGGCGCGGTCGCCGTCGGCGTGGTCTATCCCGACCTCGCGACCTACGTCTCCGACCAGGCGAAGATCGCGAGCGACGCCGAGTGGCAGAAGCTCCTCTCGGGGCTCTCGGAGATCCGCACTCTCGAGAGCCGCTCGCTGTACGAGGAGATCACGCCTTAGGGGACGTTGGTTCAGAAGTTAAGAAACTGCCCCCTCCGAAGGGGGCAGTTTCTTAACTTCTGAACCAACGTCCCCTGCGCTACGGGGCGGGGCGGCCGCGTCCGCCGCCGCGTCCCCCTTGCCCGCGCTCCGGCAGCGCCGCGCGGCAGGCCTCGGAGAGGTCCGCCTCGTGCGGCCGCAGGCAGCGCCCGAGGCCGCCGCCGCCCGGGCGGGCCTCCGGGCAGTAGCGGGCCAGCTCGTCCGCGCACGACTGCTGAATCCGCCTGCCGATCCGCTGCCCCTGGGCGCTGCGCTGCTCCACCTGCGCCTGGCAGGCTTCGGACAGCTCGTCCTTGTGCTCGGCCAGGCAGCTCGCCACCGCGCCGGGCTGGCCCCGCACGGCGCTGCACAGGCGCATCACGTCGGCGTGGCAGACGCCGCCGCCGGGACCGGGACCGCGCGGCGGAGGCGGCTGGTCCTGGCCCGAGGCCGTCCACGGCACGAGGCAGAGCGCCAGGGTCAGGCAGGCGGCGGTGCGGACAGCGGCGGTCATCGATTCCCTCCTTCGGAGCGTCGTGCGGCCGTCCCCGGGCGACGCGAGCGGAGGGTAGCGCTCTAGCGCCCGCGGCGGAGCAGGTGCGTGGTGGAGAAGTACGACTCCGGGATGTCCGACGTCACCTGGCGCTCGAGGAACTCCACCTGCGTGCGTTCCCCCGTGCGCCCGTCCACCGCCAGCATCTTGCCCGGCAGCACGTGGGAGCCGACGCGCTCGAGCCACTCGCGCCGGGCGAGGATCTCGCGGACCGGCGTGGGCCGTCCCTCCTCGAGCTGGGTCATGCGCAGGATCGCCGCATCCTGCTGCGCCACCGTGAAGACGACGTTGTCGTAGCCGCCGTCGAAGCGCGGAGCCAGGCGCAGCACGTGGACGGGCTCGCCGTCGTAGGCGGCCGAGCGCATCCACAGGATGTGGTAGTCGCTCGCCGGGTGCGGCTCCACGTCGGCATGGGAGAGGTTCGTGCCGAAGAAGGCGTCGCCGCGCTGGCCGCCGCTGATGCGGCGCAGCTTCTTCAGGGCGGGCAGGTAGACGAAGTACTGGTTGTCGGAGACGCGCGCCGCCCCGGAGCCCGACGCCGGCAGCACCAGGAAGGACGTCCCGCGCACGTCCCCGGGCTGGCGGAAGGTTCCCAGTACCCGGTAGCCGTCGTCGTCGCGCTTCAGCCAGACGTCCACCTCGCGCACGTCCTGGTTGTGCCCGGTGAGGTTCGTGAGTCGGATCCGCTCCCGCCGGTCGCTGTTCACGTTGGCGAGGGCGCGCTCGAGCACCGCCTGCGACGAGGCGGGCGTGGCGACCTCCCGTACGCCCTCTGCCTGGGCCTGGATCGGGATCAGCGACGCACAAAGGCACAGGAGAGCGGTCTGGCGAGCCCGGATGGCCATGGCGATCCTCCCGAGGCGAAACGCCTCGGGTCCCAGGATCGTCGCTCCCGCCGAGGGAGCGCTGTGAAGGAGTTCACAGCGACGGGTGTCGGCGCGCGGGTCAGGCCTGGAGCTGGTGGGTTAGGGTCTCGAGCCAGCGCCGCGCCTGGGTGAAGACCAGGAACTCGTCGTGCACGCGGCGCCGGGCGGTCTGGCCGAGGAGCAGGCGCCCCGGCAGGTCGTCGAGCATGCCTTCGAGCAGGTCGGCGATCTCCTGCGGGTCGCGGCTGTTGGAGATGAGGCGGCCGTCCATGCCGTCGCGGATCTGCTGGCGGATGCCGCAGGCCTGGCTGCCGAGGACGCCGCGCTGCTTCCACATGGCCTCCGTCACGGTCAGCCCGAAGCCCTCCTGGAGCGAGTTCTGCACCACCACGCTCGCGCAGTGCTGAAGCGCGTTCACCATCAGCGCGTTCTCTTCGCGCGAGCCCATGGGGAGCGATACCAGGGCGACGTCGTCCTGGATCCAGTGGGGCAGGTCCCGGTAGGCATCCACGAGCTCGCCGAGCACCGACAGGGCCTCGGGGTCGTCCGCCACGGCGGCGGGCTCGGGCCCGGCCAGCACCAGGCGCACGTGGGCGAGGCGCCGGCGCTGGCGCTCGGAGACGGCACGCCCCGTGATGCTCTGCTTCAGCTGCACGAAGGCCTCGAGCAGGGGCTCGAAGCCCTTCAGCCGGTCCCAGCGCGAGACCTGGGTCACGATGGGACGGAACGGGATGCCGATGTCGGTCTCCTCGTCCATCGGCGCGAAGCTCCCGTCCACGCGCAGCCGTGTCGCCTGCGTCCGGTAGTCGGCGGGCACCACCGGGTGGCGCGAGCGCGCGAGGCCCGCGTTCTTCAGCACGCCGACCAGCTTGTGCGGCGAGAGCTCGCGGTTCTTGTAGCTCAGGGGATCGATCGCGGGCGAGATCAGGCCGGACTTCCCCGCGAGGAAGGCGGGGATGTACTCGGGCGCCGAGAAGATCGCGTAGTCGCAGGCCTCGGCGTAGGGAGCGAGGAAGCTCCAGGCGGCCCGGGTCTCCGGGCTGTCCTCGTCCAGGCCGATGTGGCAGCGGAAGAAGAAGGGAATCCCGAGCTCGCGCTTCAGCAGCGCGCCCATGCCCAGGGGCTGCGGGTCGTGGATCACGAGGATGTCGTCGGGACCGATGCGGCGCTTCAGGTCGGCCGCGTTCTCGGAGCTGACGGAGGCGTAGACCTGGCGGTCTTCGTCCGTGATGCCGGGATCGCCGGTGCCGTGGATCAGGTTGTGGAGCCGCTTGGTCAGGTCGAAGAAGCGCGGCTCCTCCGTGCCCATCACCACCCACTCGGTCTTGAGGCCGAGCTCGTTCAGCATCGTCACCAGCTTGGGCAGCATCTCCGCCACGCCGCCGCCCTGGGCGGTGGAGTTCACCATCCACACCTTGCGGCCGGAGAGCGCCGGGACGAGCCGCGAGGCCTCCTCCCGCAGCGCGCTCACGGCCTCGCTCAGGTGCACGAGCTCGGCGTAGTCGTCCAGCCCGAGCGGCTCCTGGATCTCGACGGTCTCGATCACGGCGTTCCTCCCTGGGGCGTCAGCCTGAGAAACGGGGACGGTCCCTGGAAGCTGTTCCCGAGGGAACAGCTTCCAGGGACCGCCCCCGTTTCTCAGGCGCCCCTACGGGTTCGGGGGGCCCCGATGGCTCATCGACCGGAAGCCGGCTCTGGTTGAGGGTTGAGGGGGTGGGGCGCTGGGGAGGGCTAGGCGGCGCCCGCGAGGTCCTGGCTGGCCAGGACCTCGGGCCTGCACAGGAGCCGGTGCAGGCTCGTCAGGATCTCGTCCGCCAGGGCGTCGGTGGCGCCGTCGTGGATGCCCTCGGCCACGCGCGCCAGGTGCGCCTGCATCACGGCCATGCCGGTGCGGGCCATCATGTGGGGGTCGCCCGGGTAGAAGGCGCCCTGCTCGATCCCGGCCTGCACCACCGCGGCGAAGAGCGCCTCGCCCTGCTCGCGCTCGCGCTCCCCGACCCCGTCGAGGGGCAGGCCCCAGGCGCGGCCCTCGCGCAGGTGGATGCGCAGGAAGTCCTCGTGGGCGACCAGGAAGTGCACGTAGGCGCGCACGCCGCGGGAGAGGGCCTGGAGGGCCGAGTCGCCTTCCTCGATGCCGCGGCTGGTCTCCTCCACGAACTGCCGGCCCCGGACCTCGAGCACCTCGTCGTAGAGCTCGGCCTTGCCCTCCACGGTGGCGTAGAGGGTCTTGAGCGAGATGCCGGCCTCGGCGGCGATCTCCTGCATGGTGGCGTCGTCGAAGCCCTTGCGGGCGAAGAGGTGCTCGGCCGATTCGAAGACCAGCTCCCGGTACATGCGCTGGCGCGCTTCTTCTAGACGCGAGCGATTCTTTCGGGCCAACGGCAGTTCTCTCTCCCCGCACGGGATTCTGATCGTACGCGGACGCTTCGTCAAGAACGAGGCGCGGCAAATGGAGTCAATTTCCAATATACGTTGTAAAAATCTATAAATATTGAGAAATTTTGGTATATCCAGCCCTTGACTATGAGTCATCGCAGGATATCCTGAAAGAGAATCAAGATTCTCCTGGAGCTGCCATGCAGCGCATGACCGGTTACGACGCCGCCTTCATCTACGACGAGCGGCCGCAAGAGCCCCAGCACACGCTGAAGGTGGCGGTCTGGAGCCCGGAGGCGAGCGGCGGCTACTCCCTCGACGCCACGCGGCGTTTCGTGCGCAGCCGGCTGCCCGAGCTGCCGCCCCTGCGCTGGCGGGCGCTGCGGGTGCCCTTCGACCTCTACCACCCCGTCTGGGTGGACGACCCGGCCCTGGATCTCGACTTCCACGTCCGCCGCCGCGCCATCCCCCGGCCGGGCGGACGCCGCGAGCTCTGCGAGGAGATCTCGGAGATCGCGAGCCGCCCCCTGGATCCCCGGCGTCCGCTCTGGGAGCTGTGGATGCTCGAGGGCTACGAGGGCGAGAAGGTCGTCGCCGTCCTGAAGATGAGCCACGCCCTGGCGGACGGGGTGGCGTCCAAGGAGCTGCTGGAGCGCCTGTACGCCGAGCGGCCGATCGACGCCGAAGGGGCCGCGGCTGCGGAACTCCCCGCCTGGCCGGGTGAGCCGCTCCCCTCGCGCTGGACCCTGATCCGCGACGCCGTGCGCGACCGGACCCGCAGCGCCTTCTACGATCTGCCCCGTCTCGGTCGCGTCACCCACGCGGTGCGCCGCGCCCTGCGCCGCTCGCCCATCGCGCACGTCTACCAGGGGCGGCGCATCTCCGTGCTGTCGAGTCCGCCCACACCCTTCGCCGGCCCGCCGGGCGAGAGCCGGAGCTTCCACTTCGCGACGGTGTCGCTCGACGAGGCCAAGGAGATCCGCCGCGACCTGGGCTGCACCGTCAACGACATCGTCCTGGCCACGGCCGCCGGAGCGATCCGCGGCTACCTGCGCAGCCATCGTGCGCTGCCGGGTCTCCCCACCCTGGCTCACATGCCGGCTTCCATCCGCGACGCGGACGACGAGCTCTGGGGCAATCGCATCACGACCCGCCCGCTCTCCCTGCCCACGCACATCGCCGACCCGGTGCTGCGCCTCCGCGCGGCGTCGGAGGTCGCGCGTGAGGCCAAGGAGGACTTGAAGCGTCGCCGCGGCGCCAACCTCGAGGACTGGCTGCGCTGGCTCCCGCCGATCGGTACCAAGAGCATCGGCCGGGCGGCGCGCCTCTTCGTGCGCCTGCGCCCGGACTTCCCGGGCGGCGTCACGGTCTCGAGCGTTCCCGGCCCGCGCGAGGCGCTGCACGCGCCGGGCGGTCCGGTGGAGAACCTGATCTCCGTCGGGCACGTGAAGTACGTGGCGGGGCTGAACATCACCGTCTGGAGCTACGCCGGAAAGCTGAACTTCGGCCTCTACGCCTGCCCGAAGACGGTGCCGGACCTCTGGCGCCTGGCGGAGTTCGTGAACGAGTCCTTCGACGAGCTGCGCAAGGCTGCCACCCGCGAAGCGGCGAGGATCGAGCGATGACCCGCCGGCTCTCCAGGCTCTGGCTGCGGTTGCGGATCGGGCTGCGCGCCCTGCGCTGGCTGCCCGGCATGCTGCTGTGGGGGCCCGGCTCGAAGCGCACCACCGCCGATCTGGTCGAGCGCTGCGCCGCGCGTCACCCGGACCGCGTCTTCGTGACGTTCGAGGGCCGCGAGCGGACCTACGCCGAGTACAACGCCGCCGCCAACCGCGTGGCCCACTGGGCCCTGGAGCGCGGCATCGGGAAGGGCGACGTGGTGGCGCTGCTGATGCAGAACCGCCCAGAGTACCTGGAGCTGTGGACCGGGCTCGCCAAGACGGGCGCCACCACCGCGCTGCTCAACACGAACCTCGCAGGCCCCGCGCTGGTGCACGTGCTGGAGTCGGCCGGCTGCAAGACGCTGCTCCTCGGCGCCGAGTGCGCCGGGGTCTGGGAGAGCCTCGGGCTCGAGCGGCCGGCGGGTGTGGACGTGCGGGTGGTGCGGGATCCGGCCCGCGACTCCGAGCCGCTTCCCATGGGCACCCGCAGCTTCGACGAGGAGAGCGAGGGCTACAGCGACAAGAATCCCCTCGCCTCGGTGCGCGCCGAGCTGCGCGGGGCCGATCCGCTCTTCTACATCTACACGTCGGGCACCACGGGCCTGCCCAAGGCCGCCCGCTTCAGCCACGCGCGCTTCATGGGCGGCGGCGTCTTCAGCCTGCTGTCGGGGATGAACCGGCACGACGTGCTCTACTGCGCGCTGCCCCTCTACCACACGGTGGGCGGCGTCATGTGCGTGAACGCGGTGCTGCGGACCGGGGCCCGGCTGGCGCTGCGGCGGCGCTTCAGCGCCGGGCGCTTCTGGCAGGACGTGGTGGAGACCGGGGCGACCGGCTTCCAGTACATCGGCGAGATCTGCCGCTACCTCCTGGCCGCGCCGCCCAGCCCCTGGGAGGAGCGCCACCAGATCCGCTTCTGCGTGGGCAACGGCCTGCGGCCGGACATCTGGGAGGCGTTCCAGCAGCGCTTCCGGATCCCGCACATCTGCGAGTTCTACGGCGCCACGGAGTCGAACGTCTCGATGCTGAACCTGGAAGGGCAGGTGGGGAGCGTGGGGCGCCCCGCGCCGGGCACCCGCGTGGCGCTGGTCCGCTACGACGTGGCCGGCGACGCGCACCTGCGCGACGCGGATGGGCGCTACCTGCCGTGCGCGGACGGCGAGCCCGGCGAGCTGATCGGCGAGATCCGCGAGGGCCGCACCGCCGCGGGACGCTTCGAGGGCTACACCTCGAAGGAGGCCAGTGAGAAGAAGGTGCTGCGCGACGTCTTCGCGCCGGGAGACCGCTGGTTCCGCACGGGCGATCTCCTGCGCCGCGACGCCGAGGGCTTCTACTACTTCGTCGACCGCATCGGCGACACCTTCCGCTGGAAGGGCGAGAACGTCTCCACCCAGGAGGTGGCCGAGGCGCTGACGCGCCGGCCCGAGGTGGAGCTCTGCGCCGTCTACGGCGTCGAGGTGCCGGGCTGCGAGGGCAGGGCGGGCATGGCGGCGCTGGTGCTGGGCGACGGGGCCTTCGACGGCGGCGCCCTCTACGCGCACGTGCGCGGGGCGCTCCCGGCCTACGCCCGCCCCGCTTTCCTGCGTCTCCAGCCCCAGGCCGCGCTCACCGGCACCTTCAAGCTGCGCAAGCTGGAGCTCCAGGCCGAGGGCTTCGATCCGAACCGCGTCGCCGACCCGCTCTACTACCGCGACGACGTCCGCGAGCGCTACGCGCCCCTGACTCCCGAAGTCCTCGCCGGCATCCGCAGCGGCGAGCGCACCTTCTAGGAAAGGAATCCCCGATGCAGCAGCTTCCCGGCGCAGACAGCGTCTTCCTGGCCATGGAGACGCCCGACGCCCCCGCCCACGTGGGCGGCCTCACCGTGCTCGATGCGAGCGAGAGCCCGGACTTCGGCTTCGAGAAGCTCCTCGCCACCGTGGACGAGCGCATCCAGCTCGAGCCGCGCTTCACCTGCAAGCTGCGCGAGCTGCCCCTGGGTCTCGACCGCCCCTACCTGGAGCCCGATCCGGACTTCGACGTCCGGCGCCACGTGCACCGCATCGCCGTGCCCTCGCCGGGCGGCATCCGCGAGCTGTCGGAGCTGGCCTCCTTCCTGCACGGCCGCGCCCTTCACCGCGACCGCCCGCTGTGGGAGATGTGGTTCATCGAGGGCGTCGAGGGCGGGCGCTACGCGCTCTTCATGAAGAGCCACCACTGCCTGATGGACGGCGCCGCCGGGGCCGGCCTGGGCGAGCTGCTCTGCGACCTCCAGCCCGATCCGCCGCCGCGCGAGCCGGCCGAGAACGCCGCGGACGCCGAAGAGCGCGCGTACGGGGACCTGGAGCTGGGACTGCGGGCCGCCCTGCACCTGGCCCAGACGCCGCGCAAGTCGCTGGTCTTCGGCGCGCGCATGCTGCGCCAGACGGCGGCCCGACGGTCTCGCTGGACGACGTGAAGGCTGTGAAGAAGCACTTCGACGTCACCGTGAACGACGTCGTGCTGGCCCTCACGGGCTCGGCCGTGCGCGCGCACCTGGTCCAGAGCGACGCGCTTCCCGAAGACTCGCTCGTCGCCATCATCGCCGTCTCCACGCGCAAGGAAGGGAACAACGAGGTGGGGAACCAGGTGACCATGGTGCCCTGCGTCTGGGCCAGCGACGAGCCGGACCCGGTGGAGCGCCTGAAGCAGATCCACCGCAACGCGGACTTCTCGAAGGAGTTCTCCGCCAGCTACGACGCGGACATCACGACGGGCATGGGCGAGGCCTTCCCGCCGGGCGTGACCAACTTCTTCATGCGCACCCTGGGTCCCGGCATGGCGACGTCCTTCATGCCGGGGAACGCCATCGTCTCCAACGTGCGCGGGACGCCGGTGCCGCTCTACGTGGCCGGCGCGCGCATCGAGTGCATGTACCCGCTCTCGATCCTGGCGCCGAGCCAGGGCCTGAACGTCACCGTGGTGAGCTACATGGGCAAGGTGGACGTGGGCTTCGTGGTGGACCCGGACCTGGTGGACGACGTCTGGGAGCTGGCCGAGGGCGTGAAGACCGCCATGGCCGAGCTGCTGGCGACGGTCGCCGACGACCGGGCCGCGCTGCGGCAGGCGAGCTAGGAGGCCGGCGTGCGGGTCCGGGGGGTCGATCTGGCGTTGCAGGAGGCCGGAAACGGACGCGCCCTGGTCTGGGGCCACGGGCTCATGGGCAGCACGGCCCAGGAGGACGACGCGGCGCTGCTCGACTGGCCCGCGCTCGCCAAGGAGCATCACGTCGTCCGCTACGACGCTCGCGGCCACGGCCGCTCCCAGGCGACCCTCGACCCCGACCACTACCGCTGGCCCGAGCTCGCTCTCGACATGCTGGCGCTGGTGGGCGGCATCGGGGAGGAGCAGGCGGTGCTGGGCGGGGTCTCCATGGGCTGCGCTACCTCGCTGCACGCGGCGGTGGCGGAGCCCGGGCGCGTCGCGGGTCTGGTGCTGATGGCGCCGCCGACCGCCTGGCAGACGCGGCCGCGACAGGCGCGCATCTACCGGGCGCTGGCCGCCGTGATCGAGCGGGTGGGGCTCGGGCTCTTCCGCTTCCTCGCCTGGTTGCCGCGGCCGGGCTCGAGCCACCCTGCGCTGGCGCGGCTCGAGCGGTCGGGCATGGCGCACCTGCGGCGGGCGGACTCGCGCTCGGTGGTGTGCGCCCTGCGCGGCGCGGCCGAGTCGGACCTGCCGCCGCCCGAGGCGCTCGCCGCGCTCGACGTGCCCGTCCTGATCCTCGCCTGGACGGGCGACTCGACCCACCCGGTCTCGACCGCGCAGCGGCTGGCGGAGACGCTGCCGCGCGCGGAGCTGCACGTGGCGGACAGCGAGGAGGCCATGGCGGACTGGACCGGGCGTGTGACCGGCTTCCTGGCCGCGCTGCCGCCCGCAGCCGCCAGGAGCTCGGCGTGACGAGCCCCGGGGACGCGCGATGCTGCACTATCAGCAGTGGGGAGCCGGCGATCCGCTGATCGCCCTGGCTCCCCTGGCGCTCGAGTCGACGGCCTTCGCCGGCATGGCGCAGGTCCTGGCGGACCAGGGCCTGCGCACGCTCGCTGTCGATCTGCCGGGCTTCGGGCGCACGCCCGCGCCCGACGCACCGCTCACCCCCGCCCGCCTGGCCGCGCCCGTGATCGAGTTGGCCCGCTCCCTCGAGAAGCCGCCGATCCTGCTCGGCATGTCGCTCGGTGGCCGCGTGGCGCTGGAGGCGTGCCTGCGACGGCCGCGCGCCTTCGGCGGCGCGGTGATGCTCGCGCCCTACCTGCCCTGGCGTCGCTACCGCTGGGCCCTGCCCGTGGCGCGCTTCCTGGATCCGCGCTGGGGGGAGTACCTGCCGCTCGAACGCATCTGGCCCCTGCTCGAGCGGTTGGCCCACACGCTCGAGGCGCGGCCGCGCTTCGAGCAGGACTGGTTCGCCCGTGCCTGCGTGCGCGTGGTCTACTACAGCTCCTGCCCCGCCACGCGCGTGAGCTTCCTGTCGGCCGCGCGCGAGCTGGCGCTCGATCCCGCCTTCGGTGAGGAGGGGATCTGGACGCGGCTCTCGGGCCTCTCGCCGCCGGCATGCTTCGTGTGGCTCGGGCGCGACGGGCTGATCCCCGCCGATCACGCGGCGCACGTGGCCGACGCGCTTCCCCGGTCCGACCGCCTCGAAGTGCCGTGCTCCGCCCACTTCGTGAACGGCGAGCACTTCCACTGCCTGGAGCGCGCCGTTGGGACGGCCGTCGCCTCGGTCCTCGAACGCTCGGGGCGTCGTCGTTGGCGGGGTCGGCACGCGCTGGCGCCGTGTCTGGCGGATGTTCCGGTGGAGCCCGTCGAGGAGCCCGGCTCGCCGCTGCACGCCTCGGGTGCGCGCTAGCCGGATTCGCGCGCGCCGCGGGCCAGCTGCATCACTTCCGCGGTGAGTTCGTCGCGCCGGTAGCTGCCCTTCTGGAGCACGCTGGCGGCGCGGCTCTCGAGGAAGCGGCGCTCGTCGGCGGTGAGCTCCTTGGCGGTCACCACCACGACGGGCAGCGCGCGCCGCGCCGGATCCTGGCGCAGGATGTCCAGGAACTCGAAGCCGTCCATCTCCGGCATCATCAGATCGAGCAGGACCACGTCGGGAGTGGCTTCGTCGAGCCGCTCCAGGGCTTCGCGTCCGTTCGTGGCCTCGCACACCGTCCAGCCTGCGTTCGCGAGCTGCTGGCGCAGGAGGCGGCGGGCGTCCTCCTCGTCGTCCACCACCAGCGCCACCGCCTCGCCTTCGCGACCCAGGCGCCCCACCACCTCCAGCAGGCGCTTGCGGTCGATCGGCTTGCTCAGGAAGTCGGCGGCGCCCAGGCTGAAGGCCATGGCGGCGTCGTTCACCACCGTGGCCATCACGACCGGCACCGAGGCCAGCTCCGGGTCGGCCTTGAAGGCGCCGAGCACGGCCCAGCCGTCCTTGCCCGGCATCATCACGTCCAGGGTGACGACGGCCGGTCGCCGCTCGCGGGCCAGGCGCAGCCCCTCCTCGCCGCTTGCGGCGGTCACCACGGACATGCCCTGGCGCTCCACCATGCGCCGGATCATGTCGCGGGCGTCGCGGTCGTCGTCGATCACGAGCACCGGCGCCTCGCCCTCGTCGGCGAGCGCCGCCTGGCTGGCGGCCAGCTCCTCCTCGGAGGCGGGCTGCTCAGCCGGAAGCTCGATCAGGAAGGTGCTGCCGGATCCCTCCGCGCTCTCCACCTCGATGCTGCCGCCCATCATCTCGCAGAAGAGCTTCGTGATGGTGAGCCCGAGCCCGGTGCCGCCGTAGCGGCGCGTGGTGGACGAGTCGGCTTGGGCGAAGGACTCGAAGATCTTGCCCGCCTGCTCCGGGGTCATCCCGATCCCGCTGTCCGCCACCGAGAAGCGCACGCGCTCGCCGCCGGCCGTGCGGTGCGCGGCCAGGGTGATGCGCCCCTGCTGGGTGAACTTGCTGGCGTTGCTGAGCAGGTTGAAGAGGGTCTGGCGCACCTTGGTCAGGTCCGCCCTCATGCTGCCCAGGTCCTCGTCCCGTTCGACCACCAGCTCGTTCTCGTTCTTCGCGATGAGCGCCTGTGCGGTGGCCACCACGTCGTCGATCATCTCGCCGATGTCGAAGACCTCGGGGTAGAGCTCCATCTTCCCGGCCTCGATCTTGGAGAGGTCGAGGATGTCGTTGATCAGGGACAGCAGGTGGCGGCCGGCGGAGTTGATGCGCTTCAGGTCCGGGATGAAGTCGTCCTGCCCCAGGTCATCGGCCTCTTCCTGGAGCATCTCGCTGTAGCCGATGATCGCGTTCATCGGGGTCCGCAGCTCGTGGCTCATCTTGGCCAGGAAGTCGCTCTTGGCGTGGTTGGCCTCCTCCGCCTCGTCGCGCGCCCGGCGCACGGCCTCGTCGGCCGCGCGCCGCTTCTCGCTCATCTCGTTCAGCGCGTCGGCCAACACGTCCTGGTCGGAGCGCTTCGTCAAGCGCCGGCTGAAGTCGCCCTCCGCCACGGCCACCGCCATCTGCTCGATGTCCCGGTAGGACTCCATCAGGCGGTTGAAGCTCACGGCCAGGAGCCCCGTCTCGTCGCGGGCCTCGCTGTCGAGGTCGCTCTCCACCGAGACGTCGCCGAGCGCCACCCGGTCGGCGACGGCCACGGTGCGGCGGATGCGCCGCGAGCTGGCCGAGGTCACGAGCAGCGAGAGGACCATCACCGCCAGCATGCCCGCGCCCACCAGCAGGAAGATCCCCGCCAGCCGGGCGCGGATGGGGGCGAGCACGGCGGCCTCGCGCTTGCGCACCACCACCGTCCAGTCGCCCGTCGGGACGGGCGCGGCGGCGAAATAGGAGCGCTCCTGGTCCACGGGATCGGCGGTCAGAACGAACGCCCTGTCCTGGCCCTCGTGGATGGGCGCCAGGAGCTCCGCGTACTTCGTCTTGGCGACGTCCCGGGTGCGCAGGAGGTTCCGCCACTCGCCGGACTCGTCGCGGGTCTCGGTGGTGGCCGCCACGAAGCGTCCGGCGCGGCTCACCAGGAAGACGTCCACTTCCTCGCGCGCCTTGATCTCCTGGAGGAAGGCCTCGATGTCCGAGAGCGCGCGGTCCACGCCCGCGATCCCGACGAAACGGCCGTCCATCAGGATCGGGTACGTCTGCTCCACGATCATCTTGCCCTCGTACACGTAGGGCTCGGTGACCATGGCGCGCGGCTCGCCCGCCTCGAGGAAGAGATCCTTGCAGCCCTGGTAGTAGAGGCTCGTCTCCATGTCGACCAGGGGCTCGAGGCGCAGCACCTGGTTGTCCTCGTGGTCGCGGAACCAGTACGGGATGAAGCGACCCGTGGGCGCCATGGCGGGACCGAGCGGCTCCGAAAGCTCGGGCGCGAGGGAGGCGGCGTCCCGGCCGTCGGCGTCGGGCTCGTAGCCGAAGTACGCCCCGGTGAACTCCGGGAACTCGTCCAGCACCCGGCGCGCGTACTCAACCGAGCGCAGGCGGTCGCCGAAGAGGCCGTTCTCCTGGGCGTAGGCCATGACCTGCACCGCCAGCACGGCGCGGGTGTTGCCGCGCTCGATCTCGCCGGCCACGCGGTCGGCGAGGGTGCGCATGGCCTCCTCGTTCTGGGCCCGCAGGGCCCCGTACATCGTCACCGCCACGTAGACGATCAGGCCCAGCAGGATCGCGGCCGTGGGCAGCACGCCGAAGATCAGCATGCGGCCGCTCAGGCTGCGGTGGAAACGGATCTGCACGGTCCTCCCCGAGCTCCCCACGCGGCGCCTGCCGCGGTGCCCGAGCAGGGTACCACCTCTGCCGGCCGCTCCCGGGCCGGGCGGCCTCAGGCCGCGTCGCCGCCGTCGCCCGCTCCGAAGCGCTCGCGCAGGTCCTCGGCCAGCACCCGGCAGGCGTCGGTGTTGGTGAAGATGCCGGCCAGGTGGCCGTCCTTCACCACCAGCACGCAGCCGATGTGGCGGTCGGCCATCTCGATCAGCACCCGGTCCAGGGGCTCGTGCACCGAGACCGTGTAGGCGTCGGCGATCATCACGTCGTCCACGAAGAGCTCGTTCTTCGGCGCCAGGCCGAGCGACGGGTCGAGGGCCCGCTTCAGGTCGCGGTCCGTGAGGACGCCCACCAGGCGCTGGCGCCGCTTCACCGGCAGGTGCCGGATCTCGTGCTCCAGCATCATGTTGCGCGCCTGGCGCAGCGGCGCCTCGGCGTCGATCGTGTGCGGAAAGGGCGTCATGACGCCCTTGATCGGCGGGATGTGGTCCATCGGCGTGACCGTACCACTCCGTGCCGCGGGCACGCCCGTACGATTTGCCGCGGGGTGTGGCGATCTGCCACTCAGCTTCGGGCGGCATTCGTCCGAAGAGACCCTTGCGGACCGCAGCGAGACGAGCAGCGAGCGATGAACCCCCTCTCCCCGCCGACCGAGCGCCACGGCGCGCGCCTCCTGGAGCAGAAGCGCTGCCCCGCGGAGGCCGTGCTCGACCTGGTCCCCGAGGAAGCCGACCTGATCGTGCCGCTCGCCAACGGCGAGCCCACGACCCTGATCGACGCCCTCGAGGAGGGGGCCGACCAGCTCTGCGACGTGCGCATCCACCAGATGCACGCGCTCCACGACCGTCCCTACCTGCACGGCGCCTTCCCGGGGCTCCTGCGCCACGTCTCCTACTTCCTGTCCCCCGTGACCCGCGGGCCCTACCGCAAGGGCCACGTGGACCTCGTGCCGAGCCACTTCTCCGAAGTGCCGCTGCTGATGGAGCACGCGACCCGCTGCAGCCTGGTGCTGGCGGCCGCGAGCCCTCCCGACCGGCACGGCTACTTCTCGCTCGGGACCAACGCGGACTACGCGGCGAGCTTCATCGGGAAGGTGCCCTTCTTCCTGGAGGTCACCCCCGCGATGCCCCGCACCCATGGGCGCAACCAGCTGCACGTGAGCCAGATCGCCGGCTACGCCGAGTCCGAGTGTCCGCTGCTGGAGGTGCCGCGGCCGAAGGTGGGCCCCGAGGAGCAGCGGATCGCGGAATTCGTGGTGGAGCGCATCCCGGACGGGGCCACGATCCAGGGCGGGATCGGCGCGATCCCCGAGGCCGTGCTCGGACTGCTCGAGAACCACCGCGACCTGGGCGTCCACACGGAGCTGGTGAGCGACGCCATCGTCGACCTCTTCGATCGCGGGGTCATCACCGGCACGCAGAAGTCGCTGAACCCCGGCAAGATCGTCACCACCTTCGCGCTCGGGAGCCGGCGCCTGTACGACTTCCTGGCCGACAACCCCTCGGTGGAGCTCTGGCCCGTCTCCTACGTGAACAACCCGCGGGTCATCGCCCGCGAGGAAGGCTTCGTGTCCATCAACGGCACGCTCGAGGTGGACCTGCTCGGCCAGTGCGCCTCCGAGTCCATCGGAAGCAAGTACTACTCCGGCTCCGGTGGACAGTCCGACTTCGCCCGCGGCTGCATCAACGCCAAGGGCGGCGTGGCCTTCATCGTGCTGCGCTCCGCCACCTCCGACGGCACGCTCTCGCGAATCCGGCCCCAGCTCACGCCGGGCGCCGTGGTCACCACCAACAAGAACACCGTGGACAACGTGGTGACGGAGTACGGCGTGGCCGAGCTGCGCGGGCGCAGCATCCGCGAGCGCGCCCAGGCGCTGATCGCGATCGCCCACCCGGACTTCCGCGACGAGCTGACCCAGGAGGCCCAAACCCTGGGCTTCCTCGGAGCGCCCGCCCCTGAGAAACGACCCTACGAAACGGGGACGGTCCTAAGAAACTGCTGCAGTTTCTTAGGACCGTCCCCGTTTCTTAGGTTCCACCCTCGCGGCGCGGGAGAGCGCCGCGACGATCGCCTGGGCGCGCTCCGCATCGGGCGCGATGGCGTCGGCCAGCCCCTGGAAGGCGCTCGGATCGAGGCCCGGCGCGCGCTTCAGGAGCTCGGCGTAGGCGATCCGTGCTTCTTCCGTGCGTCCGGCGTGCGCCAGCGCCGCCGCCTGCACCGCGTGTCCGACTTGTGACCCGGTCCGCCCGACCGAATCCTCCGCCGCCTCGAGCGCCTCGTCCCAGCGTCCGAGGAGCAGGCAGGCCAGGGCGCGGTGCCCGAGCCAGTGGTAGGTGATGGGGTCGCGGGGCGAGAGCCGCAGCGCCTGGTCGATGCTCGCGAGGGCGCGCTCGGGCCGGCGCAGGTAGATCTGCGCGATCCCGAGCCCGGCGCGGGCGCCGGCGCTGTTGGGATCGAGGTCGAGGGCGCGCTCCCAGGCGCGGACCCCCTCGGCGGTGCGCCCGAAGTTTCCGAGCAGGGCCGCGTGGCAGTGGTGCACCAGCGGGTCGTCGGCGCCGAGCTCGAGCGCGCGGCGCATGGAGGCGTCCGCCGCCTCCATGCTGCCCTTGCCCTCCCGCGCCAGCAGCGAGCGCGCATGGCCCAGCACGGCGTGGGCGAAGGCGTACTCGGGATCCCGGCGCAGCGCCTCCTCGCAGGCGGCGACCGCGGACTCGGCGGCCTGGACGCTCCCGAGGTCGCTCTGCACCGCCACCCAGGCGCGGTTTACCAGCGACCAGGCCGTCAGGTCCTCGGGCGCCGCGCGCCGGGCGCGCTCCGCTTCGGCGCGCCGCAGCGCCGGCTGCAGCGCCGCCACGATCGCCTCGGTGACCTCGTCGTCCACCTCGAGGATCTCCTCGAGCTTGCGGTCGAAGCGCTCGGCCCAGGCCGGGCTGCGGCTGGTCGCGTCCACCAGCTGTGCCGTCACGCGCACCCGCTCGCCGAGCTTGCGCACGCTCCCCTCCAGCACGTAGCGCACGCCGAGCTCCCTCGAGACCTGCGCCGCATCCGTGGTCTTCCCCTTGTAGGTGAAGCAGGAATTGCGCGCGATCACGAAGAACTGCTTCACGCGCGAGAGCCCGAGGATGATGTCCTCGGTCAGGCCGTCGGCCAGGTACTCGTGATCCGGGTCGCCCGACAGGTTGGCGAAGGGCAGGACCGCGATGGAGGGCCGGTCCACCACCAGCGGCGGGTGCTCGGCGGCGGGCGCACCCGACGCGGTGGCCGCCGGCTCCGCGCGCCGGAAGAGCGCCCGCAGGCCCCGGCCCACCGGTGTGAAGAGCACCCCCACGATCACGATCGCGGCGGCGATGCCCGAGAGCACCGCCTCGTTGGCGCCGATCCACTGGAAGACGGAGGTCAGGGTCTCCAAGGCAGGCAGGGTACCGCGCGGAGCCGCGGCGGGGGAATCGGGGCGCGGGAACGCCGTTTCCGCGACAGGCGCGCGCTGGCAGCTAGCCTTACGCCATGTGGAGTCACCGCGCATGGCACCTGGGGACGCTGCTGGCGGCCGTCTCCGTCGCCGGCCTGCTGGCGGCCTGCGCCTCGCCCGGAGCCCCCGAGCCGAAGACCGACGTGTCGCCTCTGGCGGGCCGCGTCTTCGACGTGGACGCGGGCGCCTTCGTCGACGAGAAGAAGCTCCTCGACGAGCTGGCGGGGGCGCGCTTCGTGCTGCTGGGCGAGCGCCACGACCGCGCCGAGCACCACCGGCTCCAGGCTCGCGTGATCCGCGCGCTCGTCGCCCGCGGCCGGCGCCCGGCGCTGGCGTTCGAGATGCTGCGGTCCGACGAGTCCGCACCCCTGGCTCGGGCCACCGCCGCGCCGGACGCGACCGCGCAGAGCGTGCGGGAGGCGGTGGGCTGGGACAGCAGCGGCTGGCCCGACTTCGCACTCTACGAGCCGATCTTCGCCGCGGCGCTCGACGCGGGCCTTCCGCTGGCGACCGCGGATCTGCCGCTCCACGCCATGGGCCGCCTGAGCCACGGGGGCCTGGCTGGCCTCGACCCGGGCTCGCGCGAGACGCTGATGCTGGACCCGCCGGTGCCCGACGCGCTGCGCGACGCCCTCGGCGAGTCCGTGGTGGCGGGCCACTGCGGCCACCTGCCGGAGCGCGTGGTGCCGGTGATGGTGGACGTCCAGCTGACCCGCGACGCCAACCTGGCGCGCGCCCTCCAGGCGGCGGCCGACGCCGGCGGCGACGGGGCGGTCCTGATCGCGGGGGCAGGCCACGTGCGCCGCGACTGGGGGGTGCCCTGGTGGCTCGCGCGGCGCGACGCCGGCACGCCGGTGCGCGCGCTGGCCTTCGTGGAGGCGCCGCCGGACCAACGCGATCCCGGCCCCGAGGCGCAGCGCTACGACTTCGTCTGGTACACGGCGGCCGAAGACCTGAAGGATCCCTGCGAGACCTTCCGCGAGCAGCTCGAGGCCCTGGGGCCCGCGCCCCACTAGTCCATCAAGACCTCGGAGATGTATTCCGCGATGGCCGTGCGGTGCGCCTCGCCGATCTCGCGGAAGAAGATGCCCGTGTCGGGGCCGCGTCGGCTGCGGGACTCGCCGGTAGCCTCCACGACTCCGCCCTCGGGCAGGGCGAAGGTCAGCCGCGCGCCCTCGGATTCCGGCGCGGTCGGGCTGCGCAGGAGGCAGCCCTTCTCCGAGAGCTCCAGGATGGCGCCGAGCCAGTTGCGGTCGCCCTGGACGCAGCGGGCGGAGAGGCTCGTCGAGACGCGCGGGTACTCGCGCGGGAACTGCTCGATCGCGCGCTGGAGCAGCTGGTAGAGGCCCAGCAGGTCGGCCGGCCGCGGCAGCACTCCGGTGATGCGCGGGTCTTCCTTCACGCTCGCGCCTTCCAGCGCGATCACGATGATCGGCGTCGGGTCGTCCGGCACCCGCGCGAGCCCGTGTGCATTCACCACCCGCACCGCGGGCGGGGTCTGCTTGGCTTCCTCGGCCGAGATCAATCGGTAGCCGAGCCGAGCCAGTGCCGTCCGGACGCCGGGCTCCAGATCTCCCCGCGATTCACGCAACTCGACGACGCGCATCCAGGCGTTCGTCATCCGCTCCACTCCCCGCTCGACCGAGCTTCGAGCGTCACGGACTGCCCGACAAGCGCAAGGAGCCTTGCCCCGAGCTGCCCCTGCGTGCTTCTTCGGATCCCCTCCCATGGGGTCTTCCACTCTCCTCCGCTCGTTGTAGAATGCCGCTTGGGGGTGGGGCCGGAGGTCCTGCGAGTGGGCCAGCGGACGGAGGGCAACCCCTACGACGCCGCGGTCTTCGCCGGAGGCGGCTGTCGTTGCTTCTGGCAGGCGGGCTTCTGGGGCGAGGCCGCGCCCGCCCTGGGTCTGGCGCCTCGCGTGGTGGGTGCGACCAGCGCCGGCTCGGCCTTCGCCTGCTCGGTCTTCGCCGGCGTGGTCCCGCAGGTCCTGGAGGACTTCCGCCGGCGCGTCGCCGCCAACGAGCGCAACGCCTACCCGGCCAACGCCCTGCGCGGCAGGCCGGTTTTCCCCCACGAGGAGATCTACCGGGCCACGATCCTGGCCTCCTTGGACGACGCCGCGTTCCGGCGGCTCCAGCAGGGGCCGGACCTGCGGGTGGCGGTGGCACGCCCGCCGGAGGGCGTCGGAGACCGCCCCGCCTTCCTGCTGGCGCTCTTCGCGTTCCTGCTGGAGCAGCGGGCGAGCGGCCGGGTGCACGCCGCCTGGGCGCGGCGCTTCGGCTTCGAGACCGAGGTGATCTCCGCGCGCCGCTGCGCGAGCCCGCGCGAGATCGCCGACCTCATCCTCCACGCGTCCTGCTCGCCGCCCATGACGCCGCTCTATCGGCGTGGCGGGCGCGCCGTCTTCGATGGCGGGCTCACGGACCCCGTCCCGGTGGAGACGGTCGCCGGCGCGCGCTTGACCCTGGTGCTCCTCACCCAACGCTATCCCGAAGAGTGGATCCCGCGCGTCGCCGGACGCATCTACGTGCAGCCTTCGGAGACGATCCCCGTCCAGCGCTGGGATTACACCAGCCCGGATCTCGTGCAGCGCACCTACGACCTCGGCCGACGCGACGGCGAGGCCTTCGCGCGCGACGCCCTCCGCCGCCACGCCGCCTGACCCCCGCCGACCAAGAAACGGAACTAAGAAACGGGGACGGTCCTAAGAAACTGCTGCAGTTTCTTAGGACCGTCCCCGTTTCTTAGTTCCCGCTACTACGCGGCTACTCCGCGGTGATCGTGATCCGCTCCGACATCACCGGCGGATCGTGGGGGACGTGGAGCTTGTCGCCGAGGACGAGCTGCAACGTGTGGCGTCCCGGTGAGAGCTCGATCGTCACCTCGGTCTGGCCCTTGCCGAAGTGCACGTGGTTCGCGTCGGCGGGGACGGGGCGGTCTGCGGGGGGAGGCGGGGCGTCGATGATGAGGTGGTGGTGGCCGGTGCTCGGGTGGTCCACTCCGGCGGGCGCCACCCCCATGCCCGACAGCCCGAAGCGCACGGTGACGGGGCTCGAAACGCTGGCGCCGTCCTCCGGCGTGATGAAGTAGAGCTTCGCCCCGGGCGGTGACGCTGTCCGCGGGATCTCCGACTGCGCCGTCGCGTTGCCCGCGACCAGCAGCGCCCCGCACAGCGCGAGGCCCCATGCCGTCCGCCGTCCTTGTCGTCGTCTCTTCATCGGAGGGCCTCCGCTCGCTGATCCGGGTCTCGGTCCGAGAGTAGCCCCGAGGACCGTCTCCGCTCCTCGGCGCGCTAGCCTTGCGAAGGTGCGTCGAGGCCTCCTCATCGATCTCGACGGCGTGCTCTACGAGGGCGAGCGGGCCGTGCTGGGCGCCGCGGAGGCGGTCGCCTGGACGGCCGAGCGGGGGATCCCGCACCTCTTCTTGACCAACACCACCTCGCGACCGCGCGAGGCCCTGGTGGAGAAGCTCGCGACGCTCGGCATCGAGGCCTCGGCCGAGGCGATCCTGACGCCGCCCGTGGCGGCCGACCGCTGGCTGGCGGACCACGCGCCCGGCCCCGCGGCGCTCTTCGTCCCCGCCGCGACCGCCGACGAGTTCCGCTCCGTGCCACGCCTGCCGGAAGACGCCGAGTCGGGGGCCGCGAGCGTGGTGATCGGCGACCTCGGCGAGGGCTGGAGCTTCCCCGTCCTGAACCGCGCGTTCCGGCTGCTGATGGCCGAGCCGCGCCCGGCCCTCGTGGCCCTGGGCATGACCCGCTACTGGCGCGCCCCCGACGGCCTGCGCCTCGACGTGGCGTTCGTCGTGCGCGGCCTCGAGCACGCGAGCGGCGTCGAGGCGGTGGTGCTCGGAAAGCCCGCGCCCGCCTTCTTCGCCGCAGCGCTGGCCAGCCTCGGCTGCAAGGCGGACGAGACCGTGATCATCGGCGACGACATCGTGGGCGACGTGGCCGGCGGGCAGCGCGCCGGGCTGCGCGGCGTCCTCGTGCGGACCGGGAAGTTCCGCCCCGCGGACCTCGAGGGCGAGATCCGCCCGGACGCCGTGCTGGGCTCGATCGCGGAGCTGCCCGCCTGGTGGGAGGCATGACGCTCGGCGTGGGTCGCGTTCCAGGGCCTCGCTTGCCCACGGCCCGAGGCTGGAGGAAGATCGACCCCGCGCTCGCCGCGACCTGGAGGAGGATCCGAGCTGCGTCGCTCTTCCCACGCCATCCTGTGCCTGGCGCTCCTGCTCGCCTCCTGCCGCACCTGGCCCCCGACGACCTTCGGGGTGCGCCCCCACGAGGGCCTCGACGCCGTGCTCTGGATGCAGAGCTCCGCCGAGTACGTGGCCTCCGCCGAGCAGGCTTACCACCAGGCCCGCATCCAGCTCGACCGTGCCCTCGCGCCCGGCAACGAAGATTGGACGGCGGCCGTCGAGCAGACGGCCCCCGGCTACGAGAAGCTACCGCCCGCGGTGGTGCTCGACCTGGACGAAGTCGTCCTCGACACGACCCACTTCCAGGCCGGCAACGTGAAGGCGCAGCGCAGCTTCAACCCCGATGCCTGGAAGCGCTGGGTGGAAGAGCACCAGGCCCCCGCCGTGCCGGGCGCCCTCGCCTTCACGGAGTACATCCGCAAGAAGGGCATCCGACTCTTCTACGTCACCAACCGCCGGGAGGACGAGCGGGCCGCCACCCTTCAGAATCTCCGGGAGCTCGGCTTACCCGCGGACGCCGATGGCGGCAACCTCCTCATGCGGAGCCAGGAGCCCGACTGGAAGTCCGACAAGAGCTCCCGCCGCCAGCGCATCGCCGAGACCCACCGCATCGCGCTCCTGGTGGGCGACGACCTGAACGACTTCGTCTCCGGCGGCCGCGGCACGCCCGAGGAGCGCCTGGCGGTGGTGGAGAAGCACCGCTCCTACTGGGGGACGCGCTGGATCCTGCTGCCGAACGTCGTGTACGGGGGCTGGGAGCGGGCGATCTACGATTTCGACTCGAGCCTCTCCCGCGACGAGATCCTGCGCCGGAAGTTCGAGGCGCTC
Source organism: uncultured delta proteobacterium (assembly GCA_947259215.1). Lineage (GTDB taxonomy): Bacteria > Myxococcota_A > UBA9160 > UBA9160 > JAFDET01 > CAMYLJ01. The sequence continues at coordinate 15,032 of CAMYLJ010000040.1, read as the reverse complement.
GAGGGGCCCGAGTAGGCGCCGCGCGGAGGAGAGGCGTGGACCGCAGCGACTGGGACGCGCGCTACGCCGCCAGCGACCTCGTCTGGGGCGCCGATCCCAACCGCTTCGTCGAAGCGGAGCTGAAGGGCAGGGCGCCGCAGGGGAGGGCGCTCGACCTGGCCTGCGGCGAGGGCCGCAATGCCATCTGGCTGGCGGAGCAGGGCTGGCGCGTCACGGCGGTGGACTACTCCGACGTGGCGATCGAGCGGGGGCGCAAGCTCGCGGCGCGGCGGGGCGTCGAGGTCGAGTGGCTGTGCGAGGACCTGGCGACGTACGCGCCCGAAGAAGGCGCGTTCGGGCTGGTGCTGATCGGGTACCTCCAGCTTCCGGGGGACGCCATGCGCGCGGTGCTGGCGCGCGCGGCCGCGGTGCTCGCGCCCGGGGGCGAGCTCTTCATGATCGGTCACGCGCGCCGCAACCTGGCCGAGGGCTACGGCGGGCCGAGCCACCCCAGCGTCCTGTGGACACCCGAGGAGATCCGCGACGCGCTCGAAGCGCTGGGGCTCGACGTCGAGCGCTGCGAGGAGGTCGAGCGGCCCGTCGAGACGCCCGAGGGGCCACGGCAGGCGATCGACGTGCTGGTGCGGGCCCTAAGAAACGGGGACGGTCCTTAGAAACTCTTCCCGAGGGTGGTGCGTCGGCTCCCGCCGCTCAGCCCCGCTCCGCGAACGACCCGAGCGCCGCCAGCACCTCGTCCACGTCCGCCGGCGTGTGGTCCGCCGAGAGCTGGAAGCGGATCTCCTCCTCGCCCCGGGGCACCACCGGGTAGGTGAGCCCGGTGGCCAGGATCCGCGCGTCCCGCAGGTGCGCCACCAGCGCGCGCGTGCGCGGCGTGTCGCGCAGCACCAGCGGCACCACCGGGTGCTGGCCCGGCAGGCTCTCGTAGCCGAGCTCCGCCGGGCTGATCGGGTTCGAGAAGACGTAGAAGGGCGAGGTCTCGCGCAAGAACTCCACCAGCGTGCGCGAGCCCACCACGTAGCCGCCATTGACGCCGAGCGCCTTCCCGAGCGTCGCCACCAGCACGTCGGCTCGCGCGCCCGCCACTTCTTCCGTCCCGCGCCCCGTGGCGCCGAAGGCGCCGACGCCGTGGGAGTCGTCCACCAGCAGGACCGCGTTCTCCGGGAAGCGCGCGTCGAAGCGCTCCACCAGTGCGGCGATTTCGGCGAGCGGCGCGTGGTCCCCGCGCATGCTGAAGACCCCGTCCGTCACCACGATGGCCCGCCGCGAGCTCCCGGCCGCCTCCTCCAGGGCCGCCTCCAGCGCGGCGAGATCCAGGTGCGGGTAGACGCTCTTCCTCCCGGGCTGCGCGAGGCGCGTGGCGTTGATGATGCAGTTGTGGTTCAGCGCGTCGCTCACCACGGCGGTCTGGTCCGTGATGAGCGGCGGCAGCACTCCCATCACCGCCGCGTAGGCGGAGCTGTAGATCATGGCCGCCTCGCGGCCGTGGAAGGCCGCGAGGGCCTTCTCCAGCTCCACGTGGGGCGTGTACGTCCCGCTGATGAAGCGCACCGCCCCGGGCCCGGTGCCGAAGGCGCGCGTCGCCTCCTCTTCGGCCGCCGCCAGCTCCGGATGCCCGGCCAGCCCGAGGTAGCCGTTCGAGTTCATGCGCAGGAAGCCCGGCTCGCCCGCGCCCTGGCCCGCGAGCCGCACCCGCGGCCCGCGCTCGCCCTCGGCCGGCAGCACCGCCGCCACCACCGTCTCCGCGCCCTTGCGCGTCCCGGCCCGTTCCAGCTCCGCCAGCCGCTCCGCCAGCACGCCATCCATCCGCTCGAACGCCATGCTGGGAGGCCTCCTCCGCCCCGCCCGGGCTGGCGGGCGGCGTCTGCCAGGATGCGCGGCCTGTCGGGTAGCCGCCACTCGGTCTCCGAGCGCTTCGGGTAGAATCGCCGTCACGTGGGGGGCCGAAGGGAGCGCGGCCCATGGCGAGCGAAGACCCGAAAGGCACGGCGGGGCTCGATCCCGCGCGCGTGGCGGAGATCGACGAGATCGTGGCCCGCGGCCGGGCCGCGGCGGACGCCTTCCGCGAACTCGACCAAGAGGCCGTCGACCGCATCGTCTGGGCGATGGTGGTCGCGGGCCTGGAAGCGGCGGTCGACCTGGCCCAGGTGGCCATCGACGAGACCGGCTTCGGCGTCTTCGAGGACAAGGTGGTCAAGAACTACGTGGCCACCGAGTTCCTCTACGACTACCTGAAGGACAAGAAGACCGTCGGCGTGATCGGCGAGGAGCCGGAGCGGAACCTCCAGTACGTGGCCGAGCCGATCGGCGTCGTGATGGCCATCCTCCCGGTCACGAACCCCACCTCGACGGTGCTCTTCAAGGCGATCGTCGCGGCCAAGACGCGCAACGCGCTCATCTGCCGCCCCTCGCCCCGCGCCATCCAGTGCTCGCTGCGCGCGGTCGAGATCCTGCGCAAGGCCGGCGAGGCGGCCGGGATGCCGCCGGACGCCCTTCAGGTCATCCCCGACGCGCCGCGCGAGGTGACCCACCACCTGTTCCACCACCCGGACATCGACCTCATCTGGACCACCGGCGGGCCCAAGATCGTGCGGCTCTCCAACGAGGCCGGGAAGCCGGTGATCAGCGTGGGGCCGGGAAACGCCCCTGTCTACCTGCACCGCACGGCCGACGTGAGGAGCGCCGTCGTCGACATCCTGATCTCCAAGACCTTCGACGCCTCGGTGATCTGCCCGGCGGAGCAGACCTGCGTGGTGGACGACGCCATCTACGAAGCCTTCGTCGCGGAGCTCCAGCGCATGGGCGCCCGGCTGCTCTCCCAAGACGAGGTCGATCGCATCGCCAAGCTGGCCTTCCTGGAGAGCGGCGATCCCAACATCGAGGCAGTGGGACGCACGCCGCGCGACCTCGGCGCCAAGGCCGGCTTCGAGGTCGCCGAGAGCGACAAGGTGCTGCTGGCGCCCCTGCCGGACGACCTGGATGCGCTCGGCGCCCACCCGCTGGTGCACGAGAAGCTGATGCCGGTGCTGGGGCTCGTGCGCGCCCGCTCCGTGGAGCACGCCCTCGACGCCTGCGACCTCGTCACCCGGAAGGGTGGCCTCGGTCACACCTCGGCGGTCTACGCACAGGATCAGGAAGTGATCGACCGCTACGCCCGGCGCATTCGCACCGGGCGCATCCTCGTGAACGCGCCCACCGCCGTCGGCGCGCTGGGCGGCGTGTACAACTCCCTCACCCCGACCTTCTCGCTCGGCTGCGGGACCTGGGGAGGCTCCATGACGACCGACAACGTCAACTACCAGAACCTCTTGAACGTGAAGATGGTGTCGCGGCGCCTGAGCCCGCCCCAGTGGTTCCGCGTGCCCTCGGACACCTACTTCAACACCGGCGCCCTCGAGAACCTGCGCACGCTGGAGGCCAAGACCGCCGTCATCGTGACCGACGCCGACAGCGAGCGCCGCGGTGTGGCAGACGAGATCCACAAGTACCTGGGGCAGGCCACCGTCCACGTCTTCTCCGAGATCGAGCCCGAGCCCAGCGAGCGCCAGATCTGGGCCGGCGTGGAGACGCTCCAGCGCATGAAGCCGGACCTGCTGGTGGCCGTGGGGGGCGGCTCGGTGGTCGATGCCGGCAAGGCCATGCGCCTCTTCTACGAGAACCCGACGCTCAACGTGAAGGAGCTGAGCCTTCCCTTCCTCGACGCCCGCAAGCGCGTGGCGAAGTACCCGGCCATCGCCCACACGCTGAAGCTCGTGGCCGTGCCCACCACGAGCGGCACCGGCTCCGAGGTCTCCCCGGCCACCGTGGTGACCATGGGGGACCGCAAGGTCACGCTGGTGGACTACTCGCTGGTTCCCGACATGGCGATCGTCGACCCGCAGCTCACCCTGAGCCTCCCGCCCGAGCTGACAGCCGATACCGGGATCGACGCACTCACCCACGCGCTCGAGGCCGCGGTCTCGATCTTCGCCTCGCCCTACACGGACGCCTTCTGCGTGCAGGCGACGCGTCTCATCCTGGAGTGGCTGCCCCGCGCCTACGCCGACGGCTCCAACCTCGAGGCCCGCACCGCCATGGCCAACGCCGCCACCATCGCGGGCCTGGCCTTCTCCAACGCCTTCGTGGGCGTGAACCACGCCCTGGCCCACGCGGTGGGCGGGCGCTTCAAGATCAGCCACGGTCGGGCCAACGGCATCTTCCTGCATCACGTGCTGCGCTACAACGCGTCGATCCCGAGCAAGTTCATGCCGGCGCCGGGCTACGCCGCCTACGTGGCCCCGGAGAAGTACGCGCAGCTCGGCTGGGTGATCGGCCTGCACGGACGCGGCGCTGGCGTCGCCGGCGGCACCGGCGAGCAAGGCCGGCGCGCGCGCCTCTTCGCCCGCGTGGACGAGCTGCTCGACGAGGTGGGGATCCCGCGCTCCCTGGCCGACGCCGGCGTGGACGAGCAGGAGTTTCGCGCGGCCCTCCCGGACCTGGCCCGCGCGGCCTTCGAGGACCCCAGTCTTCGGACGAACCCGCGCATGCCGCTGGTGAGCGAGCTGGTGGGGCTCCTCGAAGCCGCGTACCGCGGCCGCCCCGGCCCGGGCTAGCGGGCCCGCCGCCTCGTCGTAGGCAGAGCGCAGCGGCGTCGCGCGCATGAGCGCGGAGAGGATCGGACCGGGCCAGGCCTAAAGGGCCCGAGGGGGTTCGACGAAGAGGTGCGTTGCGAGGTGGAAGGCATGGGCGAAGCTCGTCTCGAGATCGGAACGGGTGGCGAGATCGAGTTCCCGACGGAGCTCTGCTGCAATTGCGCGAGTCCGGACCGGGTCGGTCCCGTGGATTCCGAGCTCAAGCTGACCCGCTACTTCGGCATGGGGGGCAGCGAGTACGCGTTCACATGGCGGCTGCCGTACTGCCCCGAATGCCAGGTCACGGCTTCGCGAAATCCCCTGAACAGGCTGCACGTCGTACTCGTGGTCGGGGTGTGGACGACGGCGCTCTTCCTGGCCGCGACCATCGGCCAGATGGCGCTGGGCAGGAACCTCCTCGAAGGCAACGACTTCTGGATCGCACTCGTCCTATCGACGGTGCTGGTCGCTGGCTTCTATGCTGCGCGGCGGCCCCAGGGTCAGCAGACCAGCTACTACCAGCCCGTCCGCATCCGCAAGCTGCGCCAGAAGTTCACCTCCGGTGAGGTCACCGGGATCGTGCTCGGGTTCACGAATCGCCTGTACATGCGCCGATTCCGGGAGCGGAACGCCCGCTCGCTCGCCCGCTAGGCGGGCGCGGAGCCGTGCGGGCTCCAGCGCACGCTGGTCTTCCCGCCTCGGTGTCGTCCCCGAGAACCTCGGCCAGGCGCTCCGGGTAGTCTCGAGCCTTCGTCATCGGTCCGGCAGTTGCGCCTTCTCGCCAGGCAGCTATCCCACGGATTGGGGTAGGTGAAGTACAGCAGGAGCGCTCAGTGACCCTTCTCCCGCCCCTCTCCCGCCTCGCCCTGGCGGTCTTGATCGCCCTGACCTTCGCTTCCCCCAGCGCCGCGTCCGACTGGGACGACCTCCCCGGCGAGTTCCCCGAGATCTTCCCGTCCTTCGTGCCGCGCCTGCCGGGCGCCGCGCCCAAGGGGCTCTGCACCGGCGTTCGCGGCAACGGCAACCGCATCTTCGCCCACTTCGGCTCCCAGGCGCAGCTCACCGGGCGCTACGGTCCGCTGCGGGGGGCCGCAGGCGGAAGCTCCGGCAGCATCACGGTCTTCCTGGCGGAGAGCATCCAGGCCAACCCGCTGATGTACCGCTGCGGCCGCCGCGCCTGCACGCGGCTCGAGACGTCGGCGCGGATCGCGCTCCAGTGGAAGACGATGCAGGCGCTGCCGGAGACGGGGATCGGCCTCGACGTGGCCACCCTGCTGGAACTCCTCCAGGGCGTCCAGGACGAGGACATCCTCCACCTGATCCAGCATCCCGAGACGCTCAAGGAGGGGATCGACGCCTTCCTGGACCTGCTGCGCGACCTCGGCCCCCTCGTGAACCCGGAGCTCATCGCGCTGATCGTCAACTCGCCGGATCCGGTCTTCCACATCACCGACGTGATCGAGGCCACCCAGAAGGCCCTGAACTTCCAGGTGGACGACACGCTCGTCTTCGTCCGGCCGGGCCTCCTCAACTGGGACCAGCTCGCGACCCTCTTCGGTCGGCTCGGGAGCTTCTACGCGGGCTACGGCCCCTACGACCGGCCCGGCGTACGCCGCTTCCTGAAGCAGTGCGCCGTCCCGAGCCTCGACCGGGACTGGGACCACACGGCGGCCCTCCCGGCCGGGGACTCCACCTGCGGCGAGCTCTTCATCGCCCAGTTCGACGCCTACCGCGAGCGCTTCGACCTCGACACCTCACCCTCGCGCATCGACGACCCGATCGGTCGCTTCCTGCCCAACCTGGGCACCACGGGCGTGATCGTCGGCTCGGGCGTGCCGAAGTGGGAGCAGGCGCGCCGCGACTACTTCATGGCAACCCCCACCCCGCTGGTCCTGGACTTCGACACGGAGGTGGCGTTCGGCTACTGGGGCCGCCGGGACGACCTGCGCGTGGTGGCGCGCGGCCTGCGCCGCGAGAGCGACCTCGGCAGCCGCAAGTTCGCGCCCCTCGGCCGCGCGACCTGGCGCACCATCCTCTCGGCTTCGCCCGCCGAGCCGGGCCTCTCGGCCGGGGTGCCGCTGCCGGGCGGCCAGGTCTCGGTCGGCGGCTGGGACGACCCGCTGCGGGTGCTGGTCCTCGACGCGCTGCGCTGCCGCCACACCGTCGGCGTGAACCGCCCGGGCGGCGTGGGCGGCTTCACCACCGACGTTACCACCCTGCTCGGCGCCAGCCCGGAAGAGCTCGACGCCCTCTACGCCATCGCCAACCCCGACAGCTCCTTCTCCGAGGGCCTCGCCCGGAACGAGGGCAACTGGTGCTCGGACTGGGACACGCCGGATGGCTTCGACGTGGAGGCGCTCTTCGAGGCGGGCTTCAACGCGCCCTTCGTGACGGCCGACCCGTTCTTCCTGAAGGGGCGGCGGGCCTATCCGGGTGCGTCGCCCGACTTCGAGATCTTCGGCTGCACGGCGGGCTTCACCGGGCCGTAGGTTCGCGATCAAAGCGCGAAGTGCTGGCCGTCCTTCGCCACCACGATGGGCCCAGTGTAGTACTCGTCCATGCCCGAGACGAAGAGCCGGTCGAGGAGGGGGTTCCCCGACGCGGGGATGATGTGCGACAGCACGAGCTTGGCGGCGCTCGCCTCCGCGGCGATCCTGGCGACGGCGAGCGTATCGGCGTGGTAGCCCATCACGCCCTCGGCGCGCTGCGCGTCGACCTCGTTGCCCAGGTCGCGCAGCGCCACGACCGCGTTGCCCATGAGCCGGCGGTTCAGGGCCTCGTGGATCAGGAGGTCGCAGTTCTGCGCGGCCGCGGCCACCAGCGGTGAGGCGACGGTGTCGCCGCTGAAGACGACGGACTTGCCGTTGTACTCGACGCGGTAGCCGTAGGCCGGCTCGATGTGGCCGTGGTCGACGCGGAAGGCCCGCACCACCACCCCGTTGCGGTCGAACACAACGGTGCCCGGCTCACCATCCGGTACCCTGACGGTCATGGGCGTGCCGAGCGCATAGGCGGGATCGTTGTGCTCGACCTCGCCGAGCGAGCGGTAGCGGATGTCGTCGCGGTACATCAGCTGGAGCCCGTCCATTACCCGCTCGACGCTCTCCGGGCCGTGGACCTGGACCTCGTGGTTGCGGTCGGCGTTCCAGGACTGGTTCAGGACCTGACCCAGCCCCGCGAAGTGATCCGAGTGCCAGTGGGTGATGAAGACGCCGGTGATCCGCTGGACGGGCAGACGCAGCTCTCCCATGGTGCGGCTCGCCCCCTCGCCGGCGTCGACGATCAGGAACTCCGGGCCCGCGATGACGGCGTTGGCGACCGGCATGCGGCTACCGCCGAGCTGCGGCGAGCCCGTGCCCAGGGTGAAGACGTGAAGCCGGCCGTCCTCGAACAGGCTGGACCGCTGATCCTGCAGCATGCGCCGGATGGCGAGCTGCTGGACCCCGTCCATGCCGCCTAGCCACCAGACGGCGATGGAGCCTCCGGCCAGCGCGACGACCGCGAGAACGACGAGCGTCTTGACGATGCGTCCCGGCATCCTGGGCCCTCCTGGAACACTGAGCGAGTGAGAGGTTGCAGGATACGGAGCCAGGGCGCCGGGTGCAGGCGTCGGTTCCCGGATTCGCCAGCGATTCCGAGCGTCTTGAGCGTGCTCTACACTTGTCTTGCCGCGCGCAGTCGTGCTCGCCCTTCAGCGGCTGCGGGGGCGCCCTGGCCGCAGGCTCCTATCCACCATGCGGTGTCCCGTGCACTCGTGGTCACCGGCGTTTCGCTTGACCTGACCCACGAAACGGTGACAGGCTGGTGGGGCGCGGCGGTCGGCGGGATTCTGCCTTCCAGACACATGAGTGGAGGACCGGGATGGGTAAGAAGTTCGATGGAACCTTCTTTTTTTCCATAGACGGAGAACGTTGGGAGTTGGAACCGGGACACGTGATCTGGGCGGGCACGTTCAAGGGCCAATTCAGCAGTCCCGACCCAGTCTGGGAGGGCACGAACTGGGACTGCCCGGGAATCACCGAGAACGAGGACGGCAAATCCCAGGACTCCAGCGGCTACTGCATCGTCACGGATTCGGACGGCGACAAGGCCTGGGCGAGCTGGAAGGGGAGAACGGAGATCAAGGCGGGGGAGGTCAGCGGCATGGCTCAATGGAGAGGCGGGACGGGAAAGTTTGCCGGCATCAATGGACACCTGACGTACAGCGGCAAGGTCAATCCCAACGGGCAGGGCTCTGCGAAGGTCGACGGAGACTACTAGATCAGCGTGAGCTTGCGCCCGAGCTCAGCGAGCAGGCGATCGAGGTCCCACTGCTCGTCGACCACGCCGAAGACGTAGCGGTCCGGGCGCAGCACGACGGCGGGATGGGCCTGGAAGAGGGCGTCCAGGGCGCCCTCGACGACCTCCAGGCCCTCGAGGGACACGGCGCTTCCGCCCAGCCGCTCGAGGATCGCCCCCGCCTCGGGGCCGAGCTGCACGTCGCCCTTGTCGTGGCCGATCACGGAGAAGCTCCGCCCCAAGAGCTCGTCCAGGCGACCCGTCGTCCCGTCGGGACGGCGCACCGTGGGCTGGCGCATGAGGTTGCCCACGATCTCGAACGTGGGGTCCTGGTCTCCGAGCAGGACGCCGCCGCGCAGCGGGGGCGCCGAGCGGCCCTGGCCGTAGCCTGAGCTCTGATCGACCTGCGGGTGGGGGTCCGGCTCCCCCGCCTCGCGCGCCGCCAGGGTCTCCATCAGCTTCCCGACCGCCACCGCCCACTCCACCAGGTCGCGCGCGTGGGCGTCGCGCTCGGCGGCGTAGCTCTCGAGCAGGCGCGCGTCGCAGAGGCCGGCGCACACCAGGGGGAGCTTCCAGCCCAGGTTCACGGCGTCGCGGAAGCCCGCGTTGAGTCCCTGGCCCAGGAAGGGTGGCGTCTGGTGGGCCGCGTCGCCGGCCAGGAAGACGCGGTCCACCTGCCAGCGCGCGGCCGTGGCCGCGTGGAACTGGTAGACCGCCGCGCGGCGGATCTCGTACTGCTCCGGCGGCAGCCACGGGCGCAGCAGCGCCTGGATCCGCTCCGGGCGCACCATCTCCTCGCGCGTCTCGCCGAGGTTGAGCTGGAACTCCCAGCGGCGGTTCGGGTCCTTCACGCACACATAGGTGGTGAGTCGCTCCGGGTCGCAGACCTGCATCGTCACCATGGGAAGCTCGGCCTCGGGCCCCTGGACGATGTCGACCACGAGCCAGTCCTGGTCGTAGCCGAGGCTCAGCCAGTCGATGCCGACGGCGCGGCGCACGAAGCTCGCGGCGCCATCGCAGCCGATGGCGTAGGCCGCCCGAAGCGTTCGCGGCCCGGCCGCGCTCCGGCTCTCGAGCACCACCCCGTCGGGGCTCTGGACGAGCTCCACCACCTCTTCGCCCAGAAAGACGTCGATGCGCTCGTGCTTCCCGACGAGCTCGCGGAGCAGGGCCTCGAGCTCCGGCTGGTCGAAGAAGGCGATGTCCCGCCAGCCGTTGAAGCCGTGCCGGGGGATCTCGAGGCCGAAGAGCTTCCGGCGCTGCGAGTCCGTGAACCAGGCCTCGTCGCGCTCCCGGGGCGGCTGCAGGATGGCGTGCACCGCGTCGCCGAGGCCGATCCGCTGGAAGGCGCGCAGCGACTCGCCGTCGAGCCCGACGGCCCGGGGCTGGATCACGTGCTCGGTCGAGCGCTCGAGCACCGCCACCCGCAGGCCGGACTCGGCGAGCAGCAGGGCCGCAAGCGCGCCCACGGGGCCGAGCCCGACGATGGCGACGTCATGGTCGGACGAAGAACCGGTCATCCTGGATCTCCAGCGCCTCTCGATCGAGGGTCCGATCGTATAATGCGCCATCCCGGCACGGGCTGCCGGAGGAGGAGACGGCCATGGTGGTTCTGGTCACGGGCGCCTCGGGGGGGCTGGGAAGCGTGCTGGGCAGGACCCTCGTGGAACGCGGCATGACGGTCTACGGCACCATGCGCCAGCCCGCCGGCACCGAGCAGGACCCTCCCTTCCCGATGCTGGCGATGGACGTCACGGATGCGGGCTCCGTGACCAGGTGCGTGGACCAGCTGCTCCAGCGCGAGCGTCGCATCGACGTGGTGGTGAACTGCGTGAACCGCATGTTCATCGGCTCGGTCGAAGAGGAGAGCGTGGAGGAGGTGCGTTCACTCTACGAGACCAACGTGTTCGGGGTCCTCCGCGTCTGCAAAGCGGTCCTTCCGGGCATGCGCGAGCAGGGGAGGGGCACGATCGTGAACATGAGCTCCCTGGGCGGACTCCTCGCGGTGCCGTACATGAGCGCCTACACGTCGGCCAAGTTCGCGCTGGAGGCGATGAGCGAGGCGCTCTACCACGAGATGAAGCCGCACGGGATCGACGTGGTCATCATGCAGCCCGTGGCCATGGCCATGGACCGGCCGGCGACGGGCGCGCACCTGGACGTCGTGGCCGGGGCCGGTCCCGGTTCCTTCAGCCACAAGATGGTCGAGCGCATGGCTCGGGACACGGCGGCGAGCAAGCTCACCCCCGAGCAGGTGGCCGAGAAGATCCACGACGTGATCACCCGGGAGAAGAAGCCCCTGCGGGTCCCGATGGATCGGGCCCGCGCGCTCGGTCTGGTCAAGCGGTTGGCTCCGCAGCCCGTGATCGACCGACTGATGAAAGGACTGCTGCGGTAGATCCGCTCGCCGCCTGTCGCGAATTCATCAGTGATTCCGATCGTCTTCAACGTGTCCTGCATCGGTCCTGCCGCAACGCCGACTCCGTCCGATCCGAGGGGTGCGCCGCCGACCGCCGCCGGGGCCCCGTTGCTTCACCACTCCTGCCGCAGGCCCCGTGTTCTGGGCAGCCTGGGGCGGGCGGGCGTTTCGCTTGACCCGACTCACGAAACGGTGACAGGCTGGTGGGAGCTTGGAGGAAGGAGATCGACAGATGAATGGGACGTTCAAGGGAACCTTCGGATGGACCTCAGAGGGAAGATCATTCGAGTCGGGAGAGCGCAGCGTGATCTGGGTGGGCACGTTCAGTGGCCCCTTCAGCAACGTGAGCCCCGGCGGATTCATGGACGGCACGTCCTGGGTCTGCCTGGGAACCACCGAGAACCAGGACGACATCACCCAGGCCTCCAATGGCGAACTCATCGTCACGGATCCGGACGGCAGCAAGGCGTGTGCGACCTGGACGGGGCGGAGGGAGATCAAGGCGGGCGAGATCAGCGGCAGGGGTCGCTGGACCCGCGGGTCGGGAAAGTGGACCGGGATCACGGGAGAGATGACGTACACCGGCAAGGCCATCCTGGGCACCCAGCAGGGCTCTTTGCTGATCGAAGGAGACTGGCAGATCAACGCGAGCGCGGAGTCCGCCTCCTAGGCCGCGAATCCGGATCGATGGGGATCCGCGGCTAGCCCGCCGGCCGCAGCCGCGCCCGTCGCCATCGTGTGCTTCGTGCCCTCGCAGCGAGGAGCCTAGGGGCCCGGCGCAGCACGGGCAGGATCCCGGTCCCGCCCTAACCCGGTCGGCGACGGGCCACGCTCCCCCCGGTCCCCTGGAGCGCGGGGGGCTCGCGGCGGTTGGACCAGAACTTGTGGGCTTCCATCACGACGACGATCGTCGCCGCCATGGCGGCGAGGGTGACCCACTCGTTCGCGCCGAGCGGCGCTACGCCGAGGAGCTGCTGTGTGAAGGGCAGGTAGAGCGCTGCCACGTGCACGCTCATCGCCGTCAGCGTCCCGAGCAGGAGGATCCGGTTGCGCAGCGGACTCAGCCGGAACAGCGAGATCCGCTCGGAGCGCGAGTTCCCGATGTGGAAGATCTCGAAGAGCACGAAGAGCTGCACCATGAGGTTGCGAGACTCTGCGACGGAGCGGGCTTCGTGCATCCACCAAAGCCAGGCGCCGAACCCGATCAGGCCGAACACCGCGCCTCCGAGCAGCGTGCGCTCGATCATGACCCGGTCGAAGACGCGCTCCCGCCCCGGCCGCACGGGTCGGTCGAGGACGCGCGGCTCTCCGGTCTCGAAGGCCAGCGCCACGTCCTGGATGCCGTTGGTGACGAGGTTCAGCCACAGGAGCTGGACCGCGGTGAAGGGCACCGGGAGCCCGAAGGCGAGTGCCGCCGTGACGCAGATGACCTCGCCCGCCCCCGTCGAGACCAGCAGGTAGGTCACCTTGCGGACGTTGTCGTAGGCGACGCGGCCCTCCTCGATCCCCGCCACGATGCTCGAGAAATCGTCGTCGGTGATCACGAGGTCGGCCGCCTCCCGGGCCACATCGGTGCCCCCACGGCCCATGGCCACCCCCAGATCCGCCTGGCGCAGGGCGGGCGCGTCGTTCACGCCGTCGCCGGTCACCGCGACCAGCGCGCCCTGCTGCTGCCAGGCGCGCACCACGCGCAGCTTGTCGGTGGGCGTGGCGCGGGCGACGACCACGCAGTCGGCGACGTGGTCGCCGAGGGCCGCGTCATCGAGGGCGGCGATCTCCGCTCCGGTCACCACGCCCTCGCCCGGCTCCATCAGGCCGATGCGCGTGGCGATGGCCGAGGCCGTGGTGGCGTGGTCGCCGGTGATCATGACCACGCGGACGCCGGCGCGCCGGCAGGAGGCCACCGCCTCCGTCACCCCCTCGCGAGGGGGATCGGTCATCGCCACGAGCCCGAGGAAGACGAGCTCCGAGGGCTCGGGCGGCGCGGCGCCGCGCTCGAGAAGGTCCGCCTTCTGCGCGTCGGCGATCGCGAGCACGCGGTAGCCCTCGCGCATCAATGCCTCGACCTGCACCAGGGCGCGCTCGCGGTCGACGGGCCGCAGGGTGCTCGACTCCGCCGCGTCGTCGAGCTCCGCCGCGCACATCTCGATCACCCGCTCGGGGGCACCCTTCACGCATACGAGGCCGCCTGTCCCGTCGCGGTGGAAGCTCGCCGCGTAGCGGCGCTCCGGCTCGAAGGGAAGCTCCGCGAGGGGCTCGTGCACCTCGCGCAGCACGATCGGGTCGAGGCCTCCCTTCATGGCCAGCGCGAGCAGCGCGACGTCGGTGGGATCGCCCGACCACTCCCACTCACCCGCGTCGCCGACGCGCCGGGAGAGGCTGCCCTCGTTGGCCAGGGCGGCGGCACGCATCAGCCGGAAGAGCCGAGGGCGCTCCCCGGGCAGCACGGGCTTGCCCTGGCTCACGACGTCACCCTCGGCCGCGTACCCGAGGCCCGTCACCTCGCAGTGGAGGGAGCCGGCCACCACGCGCTCGACCGTGAGCTCGTTGCGCGTGAGCGTCCCGGTCTTGTCGGTGCCGATCACCGCGCAGCTGCCGAGCGCCTCCACGGCGGGGAGCTGGCGTACCACGACCCCCCGGCGCGCCATGCGCGAGACCGCGACCGCCAGCGCCACCGTGAGCCCGACGGGCAGCCCCTCGGGCACCGCGGACACCGCGAGAGCGATGGCGCCGAGGAGGAGCTCGCCGAGACGCTCGCCGCGCAGCGCCCCCATTCCCACCAAGACCGCGCACAGCCCGATCGCCGCTGCGCCGATCACTCGCGCGAAGCGCTCCATCCGGCGCAGGAGCGGGGGCGGCTCGCGAGGCACCTCCGCGAGCTGGCCAGCGATCGCCCCCACCTCGGTCCGCATGCCCGTCGCCACGACCAGGCCGAAGCCGCGCCCCGAGGCGACCATGCTTCCCGCGAAGAGCATGTTGCGCCGCTCGGCCAGTGGAGCCTCGGCGGGGAGAAGCAGCGAGCACTCCTTGTCCACGGGAAGCGACTCCCCGGTCAGGAGCGACTCGTCCACGCGCAGGGCCTGGCTCTCCACGAGCCGCAGGTCAGCGCTCACGCGCGTGCCGGACTCCACGAGCAGCAGGTCGCCGGGGACGACCTCCTCGCCGTCGACGTCGAGCACGCGCTCGCCGCGGCGCACCCGCGCCCGCGCGCGCACCAGGCGAAAGAGAGCCTGCACCGCGCGCTCGGCGCGGAACTCGTTCGTGTAGCCGATGATCGCGTTCAGGACGAGGACGGCCGCGATGAAGGCCGCGTCCGAGAGCTCGCGCAGCGCCGCCGCGATCAGCGAGGCGGCGAGCAGCAGGTAGATGAGCGGGCTCTTGAACTGGCGGAAGGCGATCTGCCAGCGCGACGGCGGGCGGGGCGGCTCGAGCCGGTTCGGCCCGAATTCGCGCAGCCGCTCGGCGGCCTCGGCATCGCCGATGCCGAGCAACGAGGCGCCGAGCGTCTCGGCCGCGGCCTCCAGCTCGAGCGCGTGCCAGGCAGGTCCGCCGCCAGCGGCGCCGGCTGGAGTCGCCCTCGCGGGTCCGTGCCTGTACGTGGGCTCGCCCACAGCGTCACGATTGCTCTGCCAGTCCCTTCAGCACGAGCTGGTCGTAGGCAACGAGGCCCTTGATCTCGTCGCCGTCGATTACAGGCGCAGTAGAGATTCCAAAGCGCTCGAAGAGCC
>CAMYLJ010000039.1 GCA_947259215.1 uncultured delta proteobacterium | reverse complement strand
CGACCACGTCCACGATGGCGCGTCCGATGAAGTCCTCCTTGCCGCCGAGCCCGGGATCCACACGCTCCTCGAAGTAGGCGCGGGCCTCCTGGAACTCGCCCCGCAGCCGCTCGAACAGATCGTCGTTCTCGATCCCGGCCTGGACGGCCTCGCGGTTGTAGAGCAGCACGTCGGAGAGGATCGCTCGCGCCAGGCGGTGGGCGCGCTGCGCGTCGGTGATGCGGCTCACCCGCGGCCCCAGCTGCGCGTCTCCTCGGCCTCGCTGCGGTGCTGCCGGAGGCGCTCCAGGTAGCTCGACGCCGCCAGGGCGGCGTCGAGGCCGAGGCAGCGCGCATAGGCGGTGACGAAGCCGCGCACGTACACGGAGGCGGGCAGGTCGTCGAACCGCTCCTCCTCGATGAAGTGGAGATAGCTCGGGTTCACCTTGGTGATCTCGGCGATCTGGTCGACCTCGACACCGCGGGCCAGGCGGGCACGGCGCAGGCGCGCCCCGTCGTAGGGCGCGTCGGGCTCCTCCTCGTCCGTGAAGCCCTCGATGGGCAGGGCGGCCGGCGCGCGCAGGCGCAAGGGCTCGGGTGCCGGCGGCTCCGACTCCAGCGACGGCAGCTGTAGCGACCGCTCCTGCGCCGCCCCGCCGTCGTCGTGCCCGTCCAGGACCTCGTCGTAGCGCTGGCGGCTCGCCGGGTCCGACAGCACCTCGTAGGCCAGCTCCAGGCGCTCGCGCAGGACCGCCGCATCGTCCTCCCCCAGCAGCGAGTAGGTGGCGAGGGATTCCGGGGCATAGGTGGACTGTGCCATGCGGTAGGCGCGCTCCACCTCCTCGCCCGACGCCTCGCGGCCGAGCTCGAGCACCTCGTAGTGAGTCTCGTCCACCAGGGACCTCATCCCGAGAGCTCCGGTCCGACGCCGGGCGCGCCGAGGCCCTGGATCAGCTTGTGGGCCACCCGCTGGAGATAGACCGACGCGTCGCAATCGGGCTGCACGTCCACCAGCGGGCGCCGCGCCACCACCGAGCGCCGCACGCCGGGGTCGTGGTTCACGTAGCCCAGGTACTCCGCGTCGAGGCCGAAGTAGCTGCGGCACACACTGCGCACCGAGAAGCCGAGCTTGATCTCCTCCGCGGTGCGCACCTCGTTCACCAGAAGGCGCGGACGGAAGCTGCGCACGGTGCTGACGAAGCGGACCCCCTCGCCGGGATCGAGGGTCTCGATCTCGCGCAGCAGGTCCGCGGGCGTGCGGATCCCGCGCTCGTTGTGCTGGTCCATGGCCTGGGTGATCAGGGCGCGCACGGAGTGGGTCATCATGCCGAGCCGCATGCGCCGGTAGAAGGCGGCGCGCAGGAACGCGTAGGCGTTCTCGATCGACGTGGGCTCCGGCGAGAACACGATGACGCCGTCGTCGCTCACCAGGAAGTAGTCCATCACCGCCGGGTGGGTTCCGGCGCCCAGGTCGATCAGAACCAGGTCCACGGGCAGCTGCCGCAGGCGCGAGACCAGGCGCACGCGCTGGAAGTGCCCCGGCTGGGCCGACGCCAGGTTGGCGTGGGTGGCCGCGATCAGACGCAGGTTGGGCTCCCGGGTCTCCACCAGGAGCTTGACGAGGTCTTCTTCGCGGTTGGCCACGAAGTCGGCCAGGCTGCGCGGCGGGGGAGGAATCCCCAGGCAGGTGTGGAGGTTGGCGCCCTCCAGGTCGCCGTCCACCACCACCACCTCGTAGCCCGCGCGCGCGATGCAGACCGCCACGTTGGCGGCAAGGAAGGTCTTCCCGACGCCGCCCTTGCCGCCCCCGATGGCGATCATGCGCGCGCCGTCCGGGACCGGACCCACCGCGCGCGACGGGATCCGGGTGGATCCGGAACTCGAATGATCGATGGCCCCCTCCGACCGCCGCGCCAGGCTACTGCGCCAGCTCGGTATTCCAGTACGACGCGTCGACCACATTCAGGAACGGCCGCCACTCCCGATAGCGGACGCTCGAGAGCATCAGGTTCATGAGCGGCGTCCAGCGCGGGCGCGCCGGCAGGCGCTTCAGGCGCAGCCCGGCCTGCCCCGGCGTGCGCCCGCCCTTGCGCCGATTGCAGTCCACGCAGCTGCAGACCACGTTCTCCCAGGTGCTGCGTCCGCCCAGGGCCCGCGGCACCACGTGGTCGAGGTTCAGCTCGACGCGATGGGGCCGCGTCCCGCAGTACTGACACGTGAAGCTGTCCCGCGCAAAGATGTTGATGCGACTGAAGCGGACGTGACGCTTCGGCACCCGGTCGAAAGTGAGGAGCACGATCACTCGCGGCACCCGCATCGGGCCCCGCGCGGTGCCGATCGACTCGCTGTCGCGCGCGACGGCGAGCTGCGACCAGCTGTCGAAGTCGAAGGTCTGGTACTGCTCGTCGACCGCCCGCGCGATTCCCTGGTAGATGAGGGAGAACGCCCGCCGCACGCTGGTCACGTGGATCGGCAGGTACGACCGGTTGAGTACGAGAACGCTCGAGTTCAGCATGCGCGCCGCAGAGGATAGCCCCGGGCGGGCGCCGGGATCAAATCGCGAGCGCCTCGAGCGCGAAGACCACGGCATCGCAGAGCGCTGCGGGGTCGTCCTCCAGCAGGGTGCGCACGTCCAGCACCACCGCGTCGTCGCGGATCCGGGCCACCACCGGCAACGGCGCGCGGCGCAGCGCCGCCGCCAGGGCGTCGGGACCCGCAGCGACGCGCAACACCACCACCCAGGTGGCCAGCTCCAGGCCGGGAAGCGAGCCGCCGCCGACCGCGGAGCGATCGCGCTCCACGGCGACCTCGGCCGCGCCGCCGGCGACGTCGGAGAGGCGCTTGGCCAGCTCCTCGGCCTCCGGCCGCAGCGCCTCGGCGCGCGCGAGGAGCTGGCGCAGGCTCGGGATCTCGGCCTCGCCGCGGCCCTCGAGCAGGGCGCGCAGGGTCCAGTCCAGCGCGACCAGGGTCAGCTTGTCGAGGCGCAGGGCGCGGGCGAGGGGACTTCGGGACATGGCGTCCACGATGGCGCGCCGGCCGAGCGCGATCCCGGCCTGGGGACCGCCCAGGAGCTTGTCCCCGGAGAAGCAGACCAGGTCGGCCCCCTGGCGCAAGCGCGCGGGCGCGCAGGCCTCGGCCGGGAAACCGTGCGCCTCGAGCGACACCAGGGTCCCGCTCCCCAGGTCCTCCACCAGCGGCAGCTCGTGGGCATGCGCGATGGCCGCCAGCTCGCCGAGCTCCACCTCCGCCACGAACCCCCGCTGCTCGAAGTTGCTGCGGTGCACCTTGAGCAGGAGCGCGGTGTCCGGGCCGATGGCGGCCTCGTAGTCCCGGGCGTGGGTGCGGTTGGTGGTGCCCACCTCGACCAGCCGCACGCCGGCGCGCTCCAGGATCTCCGGCACCCGAAAGGAGCCGCCGATCTCCACCAGCTCGCCCCGGGAGACCACGACCTCGCGCCCGCGCCCGAGGCTGTCGAGCGCCAGCAGCACGGCGGCGGCGTTGTTGTTGACCGCCAGCGCCGCCTCGGCGCCGGACAGCAGCACGAGCTTCTCCGCGACCGCGTCGAGGCGTCGGCCGCGCGCGCCACTGCCGAGGTCGAGCTCCAGGTCGCTCGCGTGGGAGGCCGCCTCGGCCACGGCCGCGGCGGCGCCCGGGGCCAGCACCGCACGGCCGAGGTTCGTGTGGAGCACGACCCCGGTGGCGTTGATGACGCGGCCCGGGCGGCCGGCGGCCAGGCGCCCGGCCCGCAAGGCCGCGTCGGCGACGAGCTCGGCCTCCCCCGGCACGGCGGCCTTCGGGCGCGCCAGCGCCTCGCGTGCCGCGGCCAGGGCCGCGCGCGCGCCGGCCGTGCGCGCCCAGGCGGGAAGCTCCGGGTGGGCCGCCGCCAGCTGCTCCGTGACGCGGCCGGTGGCCGGCAGCGCTCGCCGCGGATCCTGTCCCTTCTCGCCTGCCATGGGCGGAGCCACGCCTCCGGGCGGTAGCGTACCGGGGTTCGTGAGAGGAGCCCCATGACCGGCCCCCAGCTTCGCGCCATCCTGATCCTGCCCGCCAACGTGCTGGGGACGATTCCGCTCGGGCTGCTCTGGTGGGAGGGCGGCCTGCCTCCCCGGCTGGCGTTGCCCGGCGCGGCGCTGATCGCCGGCGCCTGCTTCGCCGTCGGAATCGGCCTCATGGCGACGACGATCCGGCTCTTCCACGAGCAGGGACGGGGCAGCCTGGCCCCCTGGAGCCCCACCCGGGAGCTGGTGGTCCGGGGCCCCTACCGCCACGTCCGGAACCCGATGATCAGCGGCGTGCTCTTCAACCTGGCCGGCGAGGCGCTGGCCTTCGGCTCTCCGGCCATCGGGGTCTGGTTCGGGATCGTCCTGCTGGCGAACGCGCTCTACATCCCGCTCTGGGAGGAGCCCGGGCTCGAGAAGCGCTTCGGTGACGCCTACCGCCGCTACCAGGCCCACGTGCCGCGCTGGCTCCCGCGCCTGTGGCCCTGGCCCCCGGCCCCCCCGAATTCGGTCCCTCCGGGGACCTCGGCTTGACCTGGCGGCGGGGAGTACGTATTCCTTCCCGCAAGAAGTTTGTACGGCACGCGGGGATCCTGCCCGGAGCCAGGCGCGAGGCGCCGGCGCCCTGGGCGGGACCGAGGCCCGGAGGTCGGGCGGGCGGCGGGGATGTCGCAGCTCGCGGGGGACCGAGGGAGCCAGGCGCGCCGTCGCACCAGAAAAGACGAATTCCTGTGCGAGTCAGCGTTTTCAGTTTCGAGATCGGGAGCTTCGAGCGAGCCTCCCGTCCGCCGGGAGCCGCCTTCGCGGCCGCCGGTCCCCGCCACGCATCCCCGCCGACCGGGTCCGGCGTCTAGCGCCGACCCCTCGCGCGACGAAACGCCGACTCGCCAGCGGCGGATGACGCCGACGGCCGCGGACCCCCTGCCGCGGAGCGGCGTCCTCCAGCGGGATGCACAGAATGCAGAACGAGATCCTGGTGAACGCCAGCTCCGGGGAGACCCGGGTGGCGATCCTGGAGAAGGGCAGCTTCGTCGAGCTCCACCTCGAGCGGTCGAGCGACCGCGGCATGGTGGGCAACGTGGTGAAGGGCCGGGTGACGCGGGTGCTGCCGGGCATGCAGGCGGCCTTCGTGGACATCGGTCTGGAGAAGGCAGCCTTCCTGTACGTGGGCGACTACGTGGCGGACGCCGAACCCGGCGCGAACGGCGACGGCGAGGACGCGACGCGCGGGCGCCGCGGCGGACGACGCCGCAACGGCAACGGGCGCAGCAACCCGCCGCGCATCGACACCCTGCTCTCCGAAGGCCAGGAGGTGGTGGTGCAGGTGGCCAAGGAGCCGATCGGCACCAAGGGCGCGCGCATCACCTCGCACCTGTCCATCGCCGGCCGTCACCTGGTGCTGACCCCCTGGTCGGCGCGGGTGGGCGTGTCGCGGCGCATCGGCGCCGACCGCGAGCGGCGCCGGCTGCGCGACACGGTGGAGCGCCACCGGCCCAAGAACCTGGGCTTCATCATCCGCACGGCGGGCGACGGAGTGCGCGAGCCGGACCTCGAGGCCGACATCAAGTACCTGGCCGAGACCTGGGACGACATCCAGACGCGCCAGCGAGAGGCCGCCGCGCCGTCGATGCTCTACCAGGAGCCCGAGCTTCCGATGCGCGTCATCCGCGACGTGGTCGGACGCGAGACCAAGCGGATCGTGGTCGACGACCCGGCGCTCTACGAGAAGATGAAGCGCTTCGTCTCGCGCTTCATGGTGGATCCGCCGCGGATCGAACACTACACGGGGCACGAGCCGATCTTCGATCACTTCGGCGTCGAGGCGCAGATCGACCAGAACCTGGGCCGCAAGGTCTGGCTCAAGAGCGGCGGCTATCTGATCTTCGACCAGAGCGAGGCGCTCACGGCCATCGACGTCAACACCGGCCGCTACGTGGGCAAGCGCGACCTGGAAGAGACCGTGCTGCGCACGAACCTCGAGGCGGTGCGCGAGGTGGTGCACCAGCTGCGCTTCCGCAACATCGGCGGTCTCATCATCATCGACCTGATCGACATGGAAGACCTGGGGAACCGGGACAAGGTGTACCGGGCCCTCCAGGACGTCCTGCGCGGCGACAAGGCGCGCACCAACATCCTGAAGATTTCCGAGCTGGGGCTGGTGGAGATGACGCGCAAGCGCACGCGCCAGAGCCTGGTGCAGACCCTGTGCGAGCCCTGCCCCTACTGCGAGGGCAAGAGCTACGTGCTCTCGGAATAGAGCGTGGCGTACAAGGTGATGCGCGAGCTGCGCAAGGACCTGCCGCGCTTCCGGGGCCGCAAGGTGGTGGTGACCGTGAGCCGGGACGTGGCCGAGCGGCTGCTCGGCCCGGAGAAGGCCAACCTGGAGGACGCCGAGCGCGACCTGGGACGCGAGATCGAGATCCGCGCCAAGCCGGAGCTGCACCAGGAGCAGTTCGAGGTGACGGCAGAGGAGCCGGGCGAGCCCCTCTCCTTCGTGCCGAGCTGGCTGGCGGCGCCGGAGCCGGAGGAATCCGCCACTCCCGAGAGTGCGGCGACCGCCTCCGAGCCCGCCCCCGCGGAGGAGCCTGCGGCCCGCGAGGAGGCCGCCGCAGCCGAGCCGCTCACCACCACGGCCGCGACACCCGACGAGCCCGCAGCGTCCGCCGGCGAGGCGCCTGCGGAGACGGCCCCGGAGCCCGAGAAGGCCGCCGCGAACCCCGCTTCGGCCGCGTTGCTGGAGCCCCCGCCCCCCGCGCAGCCGCTTGACTTCGAAGAGGAATCCCAGATACTCCCCGGCTCCGAGAAGCCCGAGGAGTCGTGATGTACGCGGTCGTCCGCACCGGTGGCAAGCAGGTCCGTGTCGAGCCCGGCCAGTCCGTGCGGCTCGAGAAGCTGCCCGGCGAGGTGGGCGCCACGGTGGAGCTGCCGGAGGTGCTGATGGTGGGCGGCGAGGGCACCACCCGGGTGGGAGCGCCGCTGGTCGAAGGCGCCAAGGTGGTGGGCACCATCACCGCCCAGGCGCGCGGGCCCAAGATCGTCGTCTTCAAGTTCAAGCGGCGCAAGAACTACCGGCGCAAGCAGGGCCACCGACAGGCCTACACCGAAGTCCGCGTCGAAGGAATCGAAGGCTGATGGCCCACAAGAAGGGACAAGGGAGCTCGCGCAACGGCCGCGACTCGAACTCGCAGCGCCGCGGCGTAAAGATCTTCGCCGGCCAGCGGGTGCGGGCCGGCAACATCCTGGTGCGCCAGCTCGGAACCCGGATCCGCCCGGGCCGGGGCGTCGGTTGCGGCCGGGACTACACGCTGTTCGCCCTCGTGGACGGCGTGGTGAGCTACGGCCGCAGCCGCGGCAAGGTCGTCGCCAGCATCGAGCCGCCCGCCTAGGAGCCACCGCAGCGCGGAGCCAGCCCGTACGCCCGCGCTGTGGGCGTACGCTGATGAAGAAACCCAGCGACAGCTTCATCGACGAGGTCACCATCTCGGCCCGCGCGGGCCGGGGCGGGGACGGCTGCGTGAGCTTCCGGCGCGAGAAATTCGCGCCGCGCGGCGGACCCGACGGCGGCGACGGCGGGCGCGGGGGCGACGTGGTGCTGGTGGCGGACTCCAACCTGTCGACCTTGCTGGACCAGCGCGTGCGCTCCAAGGTGCGGGCGCGCGACGGCGAAGCCGGGCAGGGCTCGAGGCGGGACGGCGCCGCCGCCGAGGACGTGCTGGTGCGGGTGCCCGTCGGCACGGTGGTCTCGAACCCCGACGCGCCCGAAGCACCGCTGGCGGACCTGGCCGAGCCCGGCGCGCGCTTCGTGGCCGCGCGCGGCGGACGCGGCGGGCGCGGCAACTCCAATTTCGCCACCCCCACCCGGCAGGCGCCGGACTTCGCCACACCGGGGCGCGCGGGCGAGGAGCGCGCGCTGCGCCTGGAGCTGAAGCTGCTGGCCGACGTGGGCCTGGTGGGGCTTCCCAACGCGGGCAAGTCGACCCTGATCCGCCGGCTCTCGGCGGCGCGGCCGCGGGTGGGCGCCTATCCCTTCACCACCCTGGTGCCGAGCCTGGGCGTCGCCGAACACCACGACCGCCGCTTCGTGGTCGCGGACATCCCGGGACTGATCGAGGGCGCGAGCGACGGCGCGGGGCTCGGCGACCGCTTCCTGCGCCACGTGGAGCGCACGCGCCTGCTGGTGCACCTGCTGGACGCGGGTCGCATGGAGATCGAGGGTGCGGACCCGGCGGCCGATTACGGGACCGTGCGCGCCGAGCTCGAAGCCTACGACCCGGAGCTGGCGCGACGACCGGAGCTGGTGGTTCTGTCGAAGATCGACCTGGTGGCCGAACGCGAGAAGCTCGACCCGGTGGAGGCGAGCCTGCGCGCCCGCGGATGCGAGACGCTTCGCGTCTCGGGCGCCACGGGAGAAGGCGTGGAGGCGCTGAAACGCGCCATGCTCGCGGCCCTCGACGCCGCCGACGCGGCGGAGGCGGCGTCGTGAGCCGCGGCGATCCCCGCTCCGTGACCCGGCGCGCGCGACGCTGGGTGATCAAGCTCGGGAGCAGCGTCCTCAGCGACCACGGCCAGGTGCGCCCGCGGGTCTTCGGACGCATCGCCCGCGAGGTGGCGGCCCTGGCCGCCGACGGCCGCAAGCTGGTGCTGGTCTCGTCGGGCGCGATCGCCATGGGGAGCCGCACCCTCGGCTGGCAGCGCCCGCCGCGCTCGATCCCCGAGATGCAGGCGGCGGCCGCGGTCGGGCAGATCGGCCTGGTGGAGAGCTACCGCCGCTGCTTCGCGCGCCACGGGCTCGACGTGGCCCAGGTGCTCCTCACGCGCCACGGCCTCGAGGAGCGCGAGCGCTACCTGAACGCACGCAACACCCTGGCCGCGCTGCTGCGCCACGGCATCGTTCCGATCGTGAACGAGAACGACACGGTGGCGACCGAGGAGATCCGCTTCGGCGACAACGACAACCTCTCTGCCCGGGTGGCGAGCCTGGTGGACGCGGACCTGCTCGTGCTGTTGACCGACGTGGAGGGGCTCTACCGCGAGAGTCCGCAGCCGGGCGCCCCGACCCCCGAGCGGTTCGACGTGATCGAGACGATCGACGCCGAGGTGAAGCGCGCCGCGGGCGGCTCGGACCACGCCTTCGGGCGCGGGGGCATGATCACCAAGCTCGAGGCGGCGCGCGCGGCCGGCCACGCGGGCACTGCCACGGTCGTCTGCAGCGGCCAGCGCGCGGGCGTGCTGGCCGCGCTGGCCGCCGGCAAGTCCGTGGGCACCCTCTTCCTGCCCGGCCGCCGCCTGGGGGCGCGCAAGCACTGGCTCGCCTTCACGTCGCGGCTGCGGGGCGAGCTGGTGCTGGACGACGGCGCGGCCCGCGCGCTCAGCCACGGCGGTCGCAGCCTGCTGCCGGCGGGCATCCGCGAGGTGCGGGGCCGCTTCGGGGTGGGGGATGCGGTCGCCTGCCTCGACGGGCGCGGCCGCGAGCTGGCCCGCGGCCTGGTCGCCTACTCCGCCGACGAGGTCAGCCGCATCAAGGGCCTGCCGACCCGCAAAGCCGCGCAGGTGCTAGGCTATTCGAACGGGGACGCGGTGATCCACCGCGACCATCTGGTGGTGCTCGAGGCGTCGGATGCGGGGCGCGCGGGCACGCCTGGCGAGACCACATGACGGACTTCTCCCGCGAGATCGAGACCCTGGCGCGGCGCGCCCGCGAGGCCTCCCGCCGCATGGGAGAGTTCGGCTCCCGCCCGAAGGACGCCTGGCTGGCGCGGGTCGGCGAGCGCCTGGAAGCGGCGAAGCACGCCGTCCTCGAGGCCAACGCCGCGGACCTGCGCGAGGCGGAGACCAAGGGCCTCGCGGGTCCCATGCTGCAGCGCCTCGACCTGTCCGAGAAGTGGGACGCCATGCTGGACGGCCTGGCCGACGTCGCCGCGCTGCCCGATCCCATCGGTGAGATCAGCGAGATGCGCGTGCGGCCCAACGGGCTGCGGGTCGGGCGCATGCGCATCCCCCTGGGCGTGATCGGGATCATCTACGAGTCGCGACCCAACGTCACCGTCGACGCCGCCGCGCTGTGCGTGAAGACCGGCAACGCGGTCATCCTGCGCGGTGGCTCCGAGGCGTTCCAGACCAACGGCGCCCTGGTGCAGGAGCTGCGTGGGGCGGCCGAGGACCTGGGACTGCCGGCGGACGCCGTGGGCTTCGTGCCCACCACCGACCGCGCCGCCATCGACGTGCTGCTGAAGCAGGACCGCTACGTGGACCTGATGATCCCCCGCGGTGGCCCTGCGCTGATCCGCAAGGTGACCGCCGAGTCCACGATTCCCGTGATCAGGCACGACGCGGGCATCTGCCACATCTACCTCGACGCCGGCGCGGACCCGGAGATGGCGCGCGCCATCGTGCGCGACTCGAAGATCCGCCAGATGGCGGTCTGCAACGCGGTGGAGACGCTGCTCTGCCACCGCGACGCCGCCCGCAGCGTGCTGCCCGGCGTGCTCAAGGCCCTGCACGAGGAGGGCGTCGAGATCCGCGGCTGCCAGAGAACCCGCGAGATCTTCACCGAGGCCAGCGAGGCGACCGAAGAGGACTGGGGCGAGGAGTACCTGGCCCCGATCCTGGCCGTGCGGGTGGTGGACGACCTGGACGCGGCCATCGCCCACATCCGGCGCTACGGCTCGGACCACACCGAGGTGATCGTGACGAACGACTACGCCCACGCCCAGGAGTTCCTGCGGCGGGTGGAGTCGTCCACCGTCGGCGTGAACTGCTCGACCGCCATGTCCGACGGCTACCGGCTGGGCCTCGGCGCCGAGATCGGAATCTCCAACTCGCGGCTGCACGCCTACGGGCCCATGGGTCTCGAGGGACTCACCACCCGCAAGTTCGTCCTCTACGGGGACGGGCAGCTGCGCGAATGACCGGCCCCCGCAACCACCCGCACATCGGGATCTTCGGCGGAACCTTCAATCCGATCCACGTGGGCCACCTGCGCGCCGCCGAGGAGGTGACCGAGGTTCTGGGCCTGGAGCGGATGCTCTTCGTGCCGAGCGCGCGCCCGCCCCACAAGCGCGCGGGCGACGACGCGATCGCGCCGATTCCCGAGCGTCTCGCCTGGGTGAAGGCCGCGGTGGCGGACAACCCGCGCTTCCAGGTGGACCCGCTGGAGATCGAGCGCGCGGGCCCCTCCTACTCCGTGGAGACCGTCCGGACCCTGCGCGACCGCTTCGGCGCCGGGGCGCTGGTCTTCGTGCTGGGGCGCGACGCCTTCCAGGAGCTCGGGACCTGGCGCGAGCCCGCGACGCTGCTGGCCCTGGCCGACGTGGCGGTGATGACGCGCCCGCCGACGCCCGAGGGCTCGCTGCGCGAGTGGGTCCCGGCCCCCCTGGCAGGCGCCCTGCGCTTCGAGGCCGACGGACGCGCCGCGCGCCACTGCGAGGCGGGAACCCGGGTGGCGCTGGTCGAGATCACCGCCCTCGACGTCTCCGCTTCCGACGTGCGCGCCCGGCTGCGGGCCGGCCGCTCCGTGCGCTATCTGCTCCCCGACGCGGTGCGGGAGATCATCGAGGCCAGCGGAGCGTACGCGGAGGCCGACCGGGCCCGGACCCGACAGAGCGCGGGGTCCGGCGCCGCGTGACCGTCACGGTGCAGCCGGATCCGCGGCGCGCCCGCGCCCTGCGCATCGCCGAGGCCGCCGCCGACAAGCTGGCGGAGGACGTGGTAGCCCTCGACGTGCGGGAGCTGGCGTCTTTCGCCGACACGTTCATCCTGGCCACCGGTACCTCGGATCGCCACGTGCGCACCATCGCCGACGCCGTGGTCGAGGCCTCCCGCAGCGACGGGCAGCAGCCCATGGGGGTCGAAGGGCACGACGACGGCCGCTGGGTGCTGATCGACCTCGGCGACGTGATCGTGCACGTCTTCCAGCGCGAGGTGCGAGCGCTCTACGATCTCGAGCGGCTCTGGAGCGACGCTCCGCCCATCGAGCTGGACATCGAGACGCGGCAATGGGCCCGTTGAGTCCCCAACCCACGAGAGCGGCGTAACGAGAGGGAAGCGTGCTGAGTGCAGTTCTGGCGGCGGTGCTGGCGAGCGCGCCCGTGCTCGACGAGGGCGGCGCGGTGTGGCAGGCCACGCTCGAGCGGGTGGTCCCGGCCGTGGTGGTGCTGCGGGTCAGCACGCCGCGCGCCTTCGACACCGAGCCCACCGGTGCCTCCGTGGCCACGGGCTTCGTGGTCGACGCGGAGCAGGGCCTGATCCTGACCAATCGCCACGTGGTGGGCCCGGGCCCGGTGGTGGCCGAGGCGGTGTTCCAGAACCACGAGGAGGTGGACGTGCGCGCGGTCTACCGCGATCCCGTCCACGACTTCGGGTTCTTCCGCTACGACCCGAGCCAGGTCCGCTTCATGCAGCAGACGGAACTCGCGCTGGCGCCGAGGCGGGCGCGGGTCGGCGCCGACGTGCGCGTGGTGGGCAACGACGCCGGCGAGAAGCTCTCGATCCTGGCCGGCACCCTGGCCCGGCTCGATCGCGCCGCCCCGCGCTACGGCCGCGGCCGTTACAACGACTTCAACACCTTCTACTTCCAGGCCGCCTCCAACACGTCCGGCGGATCGTCCGGCTCGCCGGTGCTGGACAAGAGTGGACGGGTCATCGCGCTGAACGCCGGCGGACGCACCCGCGCGGCCTCGAGCTACTACCTGCCCCTGGATCGCGTGGTGCGCGCCCTGGAGCTGATCCGGCGCGGGGAGCCCGTAGCGCGCGGCACCCTCGAGGCGGTGTTCGAGCACCAGCCCTACGACGAGCTGCGCCGGCTGGGGCTGCGTCCCGAGACGGAGCGTGCCGCCCGCCGCAGCCACGCCGACGCCATCGGCATGCTCGTGGTGCACGAGGTCGTGCCGGGGGGACCCGCCGACGGCCAGCTGGAGCCGGGCGACGTCCTCGTCGGCATCGAGGGCACGCTGGTCACGGACTTCCTGCCGCTGGAAGAGGCGCTCGACGATCGGGTCGGCGGGAGCGTGCGCCTGACGGTCCAGCGCGGGGGCGAGGACGTCGCGCTGGAGCTCCCGGTGGCGGACCTCCACGCCGTGACGCCGCGAGCCTACCTCGAAGTGGGAGGCGCCGTACTCAACGAGCTGTCGTTCCAGCAGGCGCGCAACTACGCGGTTCCCGTGGGCGGCGTCTACGTCGCCTCGCCGGGCTACATGCTCCGGCGCGCCGGAATCCCGCGCGCGGCGGTGATCACGCGCGTCGCTGCTACGCCGACGCCGGATCTCGACGCGATCGAGGCCGCCCTGGCCGAGCTTCCGGACGGCGCCCGGGTCCCGATGCGCTACCGCCGCCTCCAGGTACCGAACAACGAACAGGTCGCGGTGGTGCGCATGGACCGGCGCTGGTACCCCATGCGCCGCTGCCGGCGCGACGATGCCAGCGGCGGCTGGCCGTGTGTCGCGTCGCCGCCACCCCCTCCGCAGGCGGCCGCCGCCCCAGCCACCACCCGCTACCGCGACTTCGAGGACAAGCGGCTGCGCAAGCTCGCACCCTCGCTCGTGGTGGTGAGCTACCAGGTGCCCTTCCGCGTGGACGGTGTCCACGGCGAGACCTTCGTGGGCGCGGGCCTGGTGGTGGACGCCGAGCGTGGCCTCGTGGCCGTCGACCGGGACACCCTCCCGGTCGCCCTGGGCGACGCCACCCTGACCTTCG
Source organism: uncultured delta proteobacterium (assembly GCA_947259215.1). Lineage (GTDB taxonomy): Bacteria > Myxococcota_A > UBA9160 > UBA9160 > JAFDET01 > CAMYLJ01. The sequence goes on along the minus strand of CAMYLJ010000039.1, from coordinate 53,608 downwards.
CCGGCTCGCTCCAGGTGCCGGGCGAGGTGCTCTACATCCACCCGGAGCACAACCTGGCGATCCTGCGCTACGACCCCGCGCTGCTGGGGGAGACCCCGGTGCGGAGCGCCGAGCTGCGCGACGGCGAGCTCGAGGCCGGGGACGAGGTGTGGCTGGTGGGCATGACCGAGTCCCAGCAGCTGGTGTCGGAGCGCACACGCGTCTCGCGCGTCGAGTTCGCGTCGCTGCCCCTGACCTCGCCGCCGCGCTTCCGCGAGACTAACGTCGAGCTCGTGGCGCTCTCCCAGGCTCCCTCGACGTTGGGCGGGGTGCTCGCCGACGGGCGCGGCCGGGTGCTTGCACTCTGGGCCTCGTTCTCGAGCCAGGGCAGCGACGGACCCCAGGCCTTCTTCGCGGGAATCCCCGTGTCCCTGCTGCGCGACGTGATGGGACCGCTGGCGGCGGGGCGCTCCGTGGACTGGCGCTCGATCGGGGTCGAGGTGTCCCCGCTCTCGCTGGCGGCCGCTCGCAACCGCGGCCTCTCGGAGGACTGGGCGCGCCGGCTGGAGGATCACGATCCGTCCCGCCGCCGCGTACTGGCCGTGGTGCGCCGGGCGGCGGACGTCCCCGCGGCGCAAGAGCTGCAGGAGGGCGATCTGCTGCTGGCGGTGGACGGCAGGCCGGTGACGCGCGTGCGCGAGCTCGAGTCGAGCCTGCGCGGGGACTCGGTGATCCTCACCCTGCTGCGCGACGGCGAAGCGATCGAGCGCACGGTGCCCACCCACGTGCTGCCCGGGCGCGGCACCGGACGGGCGCTCTTGTGGGCGGGGGCGCTGCTCCAGGACCCGCATCGCGCAGTGGCGACCCAGCGTGGCATCCCGCGCGAAGGCGTTTATGTGGTGTGGTTCGGGTGGGGGTCTCCGGCCCACCGCTACGGGCTCGGCGCCACCCGCCGCATCGTGGCCGTGGACGGGCAGCCCACGCCGGACCTGGACCGCTTCCTCGCCGCGGTCGGAACCAAGCCGGACCGCGGCTCCGTGCGCCTGCACACCGAGGACCTCGAGGGCCGCCGGGACGTCATCACCCTGAAGCTCGACCTCCAGTACTGGCCCACGTCCGACCTGCGTCGCGAGCCCGCGGGCTGGGTCCGACACACGCTCTGATCGCCCCCACCCGGTCCCGGGGAGAGCCCGTTGCGCGCCCTGCTGCGCGACCTCGCCGACCTGCTGCTGCCGCCGGCCTGCGCCGGCTGCGGCCAGGCGCCGGACGCCGCGCGCCCCCTGTGCGCGGCGTGCGACGCGCGCCTGCCGCGGCTCGCCCCCGGCGCGCTGCCCGAGCTCATCCCCGGCGTCGACGCCTGCCACGCCGCAGTGGCCTTCGCCGGCGAAGCCGAGACCTGGCTGCGGCGTTTCAAGTACCCGGCGCCGGGCTGGGCCGGCCTGGACCCGGGGCCCGGCGCGGTGGTGCGGGCGCTGGCCCGGGAAGCCGCCCGGGGCGTCCGCCCGGGCCCGGTGGTCGCGATCCCGCTGCATCCCCGCCGCCAGCGCGCGCGGGGCTTCAACCCGGCGGCGCTCGTCGCGCGGGCCGTCGCCGACGAGCTCGGCGCGCGCTTCTCGCCCGCGGCGCTCTCGCGCCTGCGCGACACGCCCAGCCAGACCGGTCTCGACCGCCGCGGGCGCGCGCGCAACGTGGCGGGCGCCTTCCGGGCCACGGGCCCGGCGGATCGGCGGGTGCTCCTGGTCGACGACGTGGTCACCACCGGCGCCACGCTGGCGGCGGCCGCCCGGGCGCTGCGCCGCGCTGGCGCCCGGGAGGTGGTGGCGATCTGCGTGGCGCGGACCCTATGAGCCGGCGGCGCCTCGGACCTCGAGGACCGCCTGCAGCAGGGCCTCCCGCAGCCGGGCCGGATCGACGGGCTTCTTGAACAGCACCGTCCGCAGGCCCTCGAGGCGGCTGCGCTTGATGATGTGGTCCTTGTCGTAGGTGAAGGCCGTCATCAGCAGCACCGGCAGCTTGGGATGCGTGCGATGGAGCGTCGTGTAGAGCTCGTAGCCGTCCATGTTGGGCATCACCACGTCGGACACCACCGCGTCGAAGCGGCCTTCGCGCACGCGGTTCAGGGCGGCTTCCCCGTCCTGGGCCGTCTCTACCACGCAGCCATCCGATTCGAGGATCTGGGCCAGGCTGCGACAGATGCCGAGGTCATCGTCCACCACCAGGATCCGCATCCCGCGCAGGCGCGGGTCACGGGGCTCGCTCGTCCCGCCGCGCAGGTCGATCATGCGCGCGGGCCCGATGTAGTCGACGGTCTCGTACTTCTCCTGCTCGACCATCTCGCCCAGGCGCTCCAGGATCTCGGCGATCCGGCTGATCTCGCGGCGCATCGCGTCGAGACGCTCCGTCTCGACCGAGGTGTCGGCGTCGCCCGCCAGCCGTTCGAGGTCGCGTTCCAGCAGCTCCGCCTGGTTGAGGATGACGTTCAGGGGATTGTTGATCTCGTGGGACAGGCCGACCGCCACCTCGCCCAGTGTGGCGAGCTGGTCCTTGCGCAGGATCTCGCGCAGGTCCTTGGCGAAGCCGATGGTGCCGTCCTCTTCGCCGGCCTCGTCGAAGAGCACGCAGCCCGAGATCGCCACCGGAATGCGCTCCCCGGTCTTGGACAGGAAGGTGGTCTGGAAGGTCTCCACCTCGTTCAGGCCCCCGTGCCCCGGGTCGTGCATGGCGCGCTTCACCCGCTTGGCCTCGACGAGGTCCGGGTAGAGGCGCACCACGGGCTGGCCCATCACCTCTTCGGGCGCGTAGCCCAGGCTGCGCTTGGCGCCGTCGTTGCAGTAGGAGACGGTGCCGGAACGATCCGTCGCAACCACGATGTCCGTGGAGTGCGCGATCAGTTGCAGCAGCGTGTCGCTGGTCAATGCCACGGCGGTCCTCCGACGCGCCTACGCGATGTCCTGCTCCGCCAGCCAGCGTTCAGCGTCGATGGCCGCCATGCAGCCCGTGCCCGCCGCAGTCACGGCCTGGCGGTAGCTGGGGTCCATGGCGTCCCCGCAGGCGAAGACGCCTTCCACTCCCGTGCGCGACGTGCCGACCTCGACCTTGATGTAGCCGACGGAGTCGAGCTCCAGCTGGCCGCGCAGGAAATCCGTGTTGGGCTGGTGGCCGATCGCGATGAAGAGCGCCTCGACCGGGAGTTCGCGGGTCTCGCCGTTCCGGGTGTCGCGCAGGCGCACGCCCGTCACGAACTCGTCGCCCAGCACCTCGTCCACCACGGAGTTCCAGGCGAACTCGATCTTCTCGTTCTTGCGTGCGCGCTCCTGCATGATCTTCGACGCGCGCAGGGCGTCGCGCCGGTGGATCAAGGTCACCTTGGTGGCGAAGCGGGTCAGGAACAGCGCCTCCTCCATGGCGGTGTCGCCGCCGCCCACCACGGCCATGGGCTTGCCGCGGTAGAGCGCGCCGTCGCAGGTGGCGCAGGCCGACACGCCCTTGTTCTGGAGCCGCTGCTCGGACTCGATCCCCAGCCAGCGCGCCGAGGCGCCGGTGGCGAGGACCAGCGCGTCGGCCAGGAACTCCTTCTCGGCGGTCTTCACCCGGAAGGGCCGCTGGGACAGGTCGAGCTCGCTGGCGTCCTCGAACAGGACCCGCGTCCCGAAACGCTCCGCCTGCTTCTGGAACAGATCCATCATCTCCGGTCCGGTCACGCCTTCCGGGAAGCCGGGATAGTTCTCGACGTCGGTGGTCAACATCAGCTGGCCGCCGAACTGGAAACCAGCCAGCATCACGGGCTCGAGCTCCGCCCGCGCCGCGTAGATGGCCGCGGTGTAGCCGGCGGGTCCGCTTCCCACGATGAGGACGCGCACGCGTTCGGGCATGGCTCCTCCTAGGCGGCGAGCATCCGGTCGAGCTCACCGGATGATTCGAGGGCCGCGAGGTCGTCGTAGCCGCCCACGTGGCGGCCGTCGATCCAGATCTGCGGGACCGTCGTGCGCCCGGAGCGGTCCATCATCTCCGAGCGACGATCGGGCTCGGCGCTGATGTCCACCTCGCCCCAGCGCTGCCCCTTCGACTCCAGCAGCTGCTGGGCCGCGCGACAGTACGGGCACGTCGGTCGCAGGTACATCTCGATGGACGCCATCCCGGCTCCTCCGGCGGGGCCAATGTACCTCTCCGATGCCGGGGCCGCCGCCACCGTTGCGCGCCCGCTAGAGGGGCTCGGTGAGCGGGATGTCCTCCCACATCAGCTGCAGGAAGGTGCCGATGAAGAAGGACAGGAAGGTCATGAGCAGGGCCGCGCTGGGAAAGGCGAGAAACGGCTCGAATCCCATGATCCGGGGCAGCTGGCCCAGCACCGGCGGGGCGGCCTCGCGGATCGCGACCATGGGCGCGTCGGCCGAGGCGGCCGCGAAGTCCGCCCAGTTGCGCTCCACCATGAAGGGCCCGAACAAAGCCGTGAGCAGCAGCCCCAGGGCGAACGCCTCCAGCACCCCCAGCAGGAAGATCGAGCGGGCGCGGTCGAACGCCACCTGCGAGTCACCCAGCCGACGTTGCACTTCGATGTACAGGTACAGCAACGTGGCGAAGCCGAGCATGATCACCACCGTGGCCAGGGTGATCGGATCCGCGCTCACCAGGTCCCAGACCTCGTCGATCAGGAACACGGGCAGGAAGCCGACGATGATGCCGGCGCCGATGCGCGGGACGGAGGCGTGGAAGAAGGACAGGTCCCGCTGCCAGCAGAAGCGGACCAGCAGGAACCAGAAGACCGCCCCCACCAGCAGCGCCACCACTCCCGACGTCACCAGGTCGAACGCGATCGGTGCGCGCTGGTAGGCGAAGATCGACGCCAGGAAGGGCGCGGCCAGCGCAGTCAGGGCCAGGGCGTAGTTGCGGGTCGAGTGGCGCGAAAGCACCCGGTCACCGTCGTCGACCCCGCGCTCCAGGTGGGCGTGGTGCTGAATCATGGCGGCCGCGTTCTGGACATCGTACTGGCGCAGGAACCAGGCCTCGAGGCCCTGCAACACGCGCAGGCAGTCGCGGTTGCCGTGGCGGCGCAGGTAGGGCACGAGGTCGCGCCCGCGGTCGATGCGCCCCTGGTGCGACACGCTCACCGCCCGCAGCACCTCGGTCTCGCGGTCGTCGAACGGCGTCTCCTGCACCTCGAAGGCCGCGTTCGACTCGTCCAGGCACACCTCCTCCAGCCAGCCGAAGAAGGCCCGCTCCGCCATGCCGACGAGCCAGCGGTCGACGGTCTCCGGATCGCCCCGCGCCAGCGCGTAGAAGAGCCCCATCTCGGAGACCTCTTCCGTGGGCCCGAAGGGCGTCACGCGTCCGGCGACGTAGCGATCCAGGTAGGACGGAGAGACGCGCACGCGCATCAGGGCGTCGAGGGTCCGCAACGCGAGCTTGCGCAGGTGGAAACGGGCGAAGCGCAGCGCCTCGTCCTTGTCCAGCGACTTGTCATGGACGAAGCGCGAGACGACCAGCACCAGGATCGCCACGTCGCCGTGCACCCGGGAGAGCGCGGTCTCGTCCAGGCGGCCCTCGGCCTCCAGGCGGTCGAGGATTCGCTCCAGGTAGCGAGGCATTGCGATCACCAGCCGGCGCATGGCGCGCTCGGCATCGCGGCGGTTGGCGGCTTCGGCGATGCGGCGGGGATTGTTCCAGAGGTCGTCGAGCTGCAGGTACAGCTCCGCCGGATCGTGCCGCTCCGCCCGGAAGGAGAAGGTTTCCGGGAACACGCGCTCGAACGCCTCGCCCTGGCTGCGCTCGAAGCGGACCTCGCGCGCGTGGAAGGCGTAGGTGAAGCGCAGGCTGATGCCGAGGCGCTCGTTGCGGTGCTCGAGTCGCTCCAGGCCCGCCGGGGCGCCCGCAGCGGCATCGGGCGGCGCCGCCTCAGAGAGTGCGCTGCTTCGGATTCTCGCCGGACTCGTAGTAGGCCTCCACCCGGCGGGCGAGCTCGCGCACCCGCGCCGGAACGTTCTCGGGTCGCGGCCAGCGCGCCAGCGCCACCCGCATGCGGTCCTGGAGTAGCTGGGCGTCCGGATAGTCCTCCCGAGCCAGGGACTCGTCCACGGTCAGCCAGTTCTCCAGCGCGGTCACCGTCCTCGCGACCCGCTCGGCGAGCTCGGCCATGCCGGACGAGCTCACGGACGAACGCAGCTTGCCGTCCAGGGCCTTCAGCTCGGACACGGCGTTCTCGACCGGCCCGCGCAGCTCGCCGGACTCGCCTGCCAGCTGGCTGACCAGGCCGTCGAATCGCCTCCGCAGGGGCTCGTGGGAGATCTCGCGGAAGAACACGACCAGGCCCAGCGGCTGTCCCGAGGGATCCTGCAGCCGGCGCACCGCCAGCCGCAGGCGCAGGGACACGTCGCCGACGTTGATCTCGGCCTCGTCGCTGGTGCCCTCGTCGCTGGCCGCCAGCTCGAAGGCCACGTGCCGCAGGCCCGCCAGGTCGCCGGCGCCGAGCACCTCCTCGAGGCTGCGACCGCGGGGATCGGCGTCGAAGCCCAGCAGCTCGCGCGCCGGCCGGTTGGAGGCCTGCACCACCCCCTTCGGATCCACCGCCAGGGCGCCCTGGTCGACGGCGTCCATCACCGCCTCGAGCAGCACGTTGCTGCGGCGCAGCTCCGCCAGGAGCCGCTCGTTCTCCACCGAGAGCTCGTAGCGGTCGACGGCCTGACGCACCACCTGCTTCAGCTCGTCGGGCTCCCAGGGCTTCGTGATGTACGCGTAGACGTGCCCGTCGTTGATGGCCTTGATGATCGCGTCCATGTCCGCGAAGCCGGTCAGGATCATCCGGACCGTGTTGGGATGCCCCTCGAAGACGCGCGCCAGGAACTCGACGCCCGTCATGTTGGGCATGCGCTGGTCGCTGATCACCACCGCGACGGGCGCGTTCTCGCCCAACAGCTCCAACGCGGTCTCTGCATCGGCGGACGTGAGGACGTCGTAGTCGTCCTCGAACGTGAACTGCATCGTCTCGAGGATGGCTTCCTCGTCGTCGACGATCAGGATGCGGTGGCGCTCCGGCTCCGTCATGCCCACGCGATCTCGGATGCGCTGGGAGCGCTACCAGAGGCGGAACCCGCCGCCCCGCTTGCGGCGGCGCTCGACCTCCTGGAGGATCTCCTTGCGCTTGAGAGGAAGCTTGGGCGCGGTGCGCTGACGCGCCACCTTGGTCCAGGAGCGCTGCTCCGACGTATCGCGGAACTTGCAGAACTTCTTGTAGCCCCAGAGCTCGGGCTCGAACTCCTGCTCGACGAGGCGCACCATGATGGCGTCGTCGAGGAAGCCCACGCCCGGGATGTCGTCGGGAATCAGGTCCTCGGGGTGCGCGAAGTAGGCCAGGGCCGCCACGATGCGGCCGGCCGGCCCGCGCGGCAGGTTGAAGTCCTTGTCGTCCACGATGTCGGTCAGGGCCCGCAGGGTGGTGAGGGCGTCCTTCATGAACTGCGGAATCCGGCGCGCCTTGCGTACGTCGGCCACGAGCTCGCGCACGGCGGCGACGATCTCGGACTCTTCGCGATCCTTCGCGTAGCTCCGTGCATCGCGGAGCAAGCGCTTGAAGTAGGCGAGATCTTCTTCGTCCAGGGTGAACGTGAATCTCATGATGACCTCTCCGGCTCGCGGCGGGACTCCCCGCAGGGAGTCAGACTCTATCAGTAGCGAGCGTACTCGATCAAGCGCCGGGGCGACCGACCCCAGTCGCCCTCCCAATGCTCCCGGATGACCTGGCCCGGGCTCGCGCCGCGATCCAGCTGCTCGCGGACCGGGTCCAGGAATCCCGACTCGTCCGGCGATTCGCTGCCGGCGTCGCCGATGCGGCGCAAGCCCGCGTCCGCCAGCGCGACGACCTCCCGCGCCAGGGGCAGCACCGCGCGGCCGTCCGGCGCCTCGGCCGCCAGGCCGCGCCGGGCCACGTCCTCGAGCAGCGCCTGGCGCTCGGGGGCGGACCACTCCAGCCCGAGCGCCAGCGCCGCGGCGCACGCTTCGGCGTCGTAGAGGAGCCCCTTCCAGAGGGCCGGCAACGAGCAGGTCAGCCGGGGGGGAACCGCGTCAGCCCCGCGCACCTCGATGAAGCGTTTCAGCCTCACCTCGGGGAAGAGCGTCGTCAGGTGGCGGTCGAAGTCCTGGAGCGTGGCGCGCTCGCCCTGGCAGCCCTGCTCGACGAACTGGCCGAAGGTCATCCCGCCCGGGTCCCGATAGTGGCCCTCGCGCAGCACGAAGAACATCGGCACGTCCCAGGCCCAGCGCGCGTAGGCCGCGTAGCCGAAGTCGTCGTCGAACACGAAGGGCAGCAGCCCGCAGCGGTCCGGATCCGTGTGCTGCCAGATGTGCAGGCGGCGCGAGGCGAAGCCGTTGGGCTTGCCGAGGGAGAGGCTCGAGTTGGCGTAGATGGCGGAGACCAGCGGCGTCACCGCGTAGGCGGCCCGCAGCTTCTGCACCATGTCCGCCTCGTCGGCGTAGTCGAAGTTGGCCTGCACCGTGCCCGTCTGGTGCATCATCTCCAGCGCCAGCGAGCCCTTGCTCGGGAGGTAGCTCCGCATCAGGTCGTGCCGCTCCCGCGGCATGCGCGGGGCGTCCTCCACGGCGTGGAAGGGCTCGCTCCCCAGGGCCAGCCACACGATTCCGAACGGCGCCGACACCTCGCGCATCAGCGCGAGATGGGTATTGAACTCGTTGCAGGTCTCGAAGATGCTGCGCAGCGGAGCTCCGGAGAGCTCGAGCTGGCCTCCCGGCTCCAGGGTGATGGAGGCGCCGTCCTTCGAGAGCGCGATGACGTTGCCGCTCTCGCGGATCCGCTCCTGGCCGTCCACCTCGGCCAGCCGCTCCAGCAGGGCGCCGATGCCGCGGGGGCCGGCGTAGGGCACGGGCGCGAGGTCGGACTCGTAGAGACCGATCTTCTCGTGCTCGGTGCCGACCCGCCAGGCGTCGCGCGGCTTCTCGCCGGCGCGGAAGTACGCCACCAGGTCGTCGAGCCCGGCCACCGGGACGTCGAGCCGCTCGTCCCCGCGGTCCAGGCTCATGCGCGCACTCGGGGGGCGTGGATTGCGGCCGGCATGGATCGCGTTTGGATGACCACGGTGCCTGGCCGATGACGCCCGCCTAGGGCGCGGCCGCCTCCTCCAGAAAGCGCTCCAGGAAGTCTCCGAGGGCCGCCTCGATCTCCGGGCTCGCGTCCCAGGGGAAGCTCCGGCACGGCCCCTCGCTCTGCCCCGCCTTGAAGGGACCCACCAGAGTCACCTCGCCGCGGGCCTTGACGGTGACGATGGCCCGGGTCCGGCCGCGGGTGACGTCGAACTCGACGGAACGCACGTGCTTGTCGTCGAGCCGGGGCGCCGAGAGCCCGACCTCCAGGTGGGACGAGCCCACCTTGGCCGCCGCGGCATGGAACGCCTCCAGCGCCGTCGCGACCAGCCCGTGCAGCGACTCCGCCTTGGCGCGAGCGACCCCCAACGCTTCGGCGTGCTCCGCCTCCCGCGTGCCGATCCGCTCACCGACCCCTGCCAGGCGCTCGGGCAACGATTCCATCGCCGACAGCCTAAACGCCTCCCGCCCCTCCGCGCAATGCGGCGACGGACGAGGGTCTGGGGGTCCGGGCGGGTCTCGCTAGAGCGCTTCGTCCGTGACGACCCGCGCCCCGCCGTCGAGCTGGGACAGGAGCGCGTCCCGGATGAGCTCGAACTCGGGCATGCGATCCGTCGGGACCGGGTCGCCGGCGGGCGTCTTCACGCGGGCCGGGTTCACGAAGCGGCCGTCCTTGGCGATGCGGAAGCAGACGTGGGGACCGGTGGCGAGGCCCGTCGAGCCGACGTAGCCGACCACCTGCTTCTGGTGCACCGCGTCCCCCACCACCAGGTTCTTCGCGAAGCTCGCCATGTGGGCGTAGTACGAAATGTAGCCGTTGGCGTGGCGGATCTTGACCAGATTGCCGAAGCCGCCGGCCCGGCCGCGGAACACCACCTTGCCGTCGGCCACCGCGAAGAGCGGCGTGCCGTGGGGCGCCGCGTAGTCGATGCCGTGGTGGGGGCGGGTGACCTTCAGGATGGGATGCCGGCGCCGGTGGGAGAAGCGCGAGCTGACGCGCGAGTACTTGAGCGGCGCCACCAGGAACTGGCGCTCGACGGAGCTTCCGTCCTCCCGGTAGTAGCCGCCCCGCTCCTCGCCCTTCTCGAAGTAGACGGCGCTGTGCTCGCCCGTCTGGCCCAGGTAGCGACCGGCGAGGATCATCCCCGGGCCCACGTACTCCCGGCGGCCGTCGGGAGCCAGCCGATACAGGCGCTCGTACAGGATGGAGAACTGGTCGCCGGACTGGACCATGCGCGAGAAGTCCACGTCCCACGCGAAGAGGTCGGCGAAGTCCGACGCCAGCTGGCCCTTCTCGCCGAGCTGCAGGATCGTGTCGTAGAGGCTCGTCGTCACGACACCCGCGACCCGCGCCACGGTGCGCTCGAACTCGGGCTCCCGGCGCTCGGCCATCCAGGCCTCGCCGTCGCGCCACAGGTGGAAGCTCGCCAGGTCGGCCGTGGAGTAGCGGAACTCGACCAGGTCGGCGTCGGTGTCGCGCACCAGGTGCCAGGCGTCGCCCGGCTGCGCGTGGCGGAAGTCGAACACGCCGCGCAGCTCGCGGGCGATGGTGTCCACGGTGGCGGGGGAGATGCCGCGGGAGCGCATGGCGCCGGCCAACGAGCCGCCGCGCTCGATCACGCCGCGGGTGGCGTGGAGCCCGCCCGCGCCGAGATCCGGCTCTCCCGGAAACGGCGCGCTGGCCGGCGGCGGCGGCGCAGCGGCCGGGGCCAGCGAAGCGGACACGGCTGCCGTCTCGACCATGAGGGGAACCGCGGAGTCCGCCGTCGCGTCGTGGCCGCCGCGCACGAGGCCGGCGCCGGCCAACCCGAGCCCGAGGCCCAGCGCGCCCACCACGCCCAGCAGAAGGGCGCGCTGTGCGGTGGACGGGCTGCGTTGGACCCCTCTGGAGCCGCTCACGGACCCCCTCCTTGCCGGTGGCGTTCCGGGCACCCCCGAACGCGCGTATTTTTAGCCTGCGGCAGGCAGTTCTGCACGGTAAATTCCGTCTCGCGGCCGCTTCGCTCGGTGCCGCCCGTCACATCTTTCGCCTGCCTCGCGGCCACCGGGAGCCGGGCGCCGCCCCCCGGAGCCGCTTGCGCCACCCCCTCCTGCCGATTCCCCTTCGCTTCCGAGATGTTCTGGCGATCGGGCTGGCTCTGGCGGGACTCGCCGCGGGCCCCCGAAGCGCCCAGGCGGTCTGGCCCTTCGGGGGAGAGCCCCCGCCCGATCCCGTCGCAGACCCCGGAGCCGCCGCGGCACAGCTGCTGAGCCAGGCCATCCGCTTGGACACCACCAACCCGCCCGGCGACGAGAAGCCCCTGGCGGCCCTCTACGTGGACGCCCTGAAGGACCACGGGGTCGAGGCCAAGCTGGTGGAGACCCCGTCGGCGGGGTCGCCCCGAGGCCGGGCGCTGGCGTGGGGCCGGGTGCCGGGCCGCGGAGCCGGGCGCCCCGTGGTCCTGCTCTCGCACCTGGACGTGGTTCCAGCGAATCCCCAGGAGTGGGCCCTCCCGCCCTTCGAAGGGGTCGTGGGCGGCGGCTCGGTGGTGGGCCGCGGCGCCCTCGACGCCAAGGGCGTGGGGGTGGTCCACCTCCTCACGCTGGCCCAGCTGGCCCGCCGCAGCGCACCGCTGGCGCGCGACGTGATCTTCCTGGCCACACCCGACGAGGAGACCGGCGGCCTGGCCGGCTCGGGCTGGCTCGTGAAGGCGCGCCGCGACCTGCTGCGCGACGCCGAGTTCCTGCTGACCGAGGGTGGCGGAATCCTGGTGGGCAACGCCGGCAGACCGCCGATCTGGGGCGTGTCGGTGGCCGAGAAGAGCCCCTGCTGGCTCGAGATCGTGGCCCGCGGCACGCCCGGGCACAGCTCGGCCCCCACCCGCGACGCCGCGGTGCCGCGGCTCATCGCCGCACTCGAGCGGGTGCGACGCCTGGAGATGCCGGTGCGGGTGGTCCCCGAGGTCGAGCGGATGTTCTCCACCCTCTCGCTCCACGTCGTACCCGAGGACCGCTCCGGCTACCGTCGGCTGCCCTTCGCCCTCGCCGTCGACCCGGACTTCCGGAGCCGCTTCCTCGCCGATCGGGCCCGCGCGGCGCTCGTGCGCAACACGCTCGCGATCACCGTGCTCGAAGGCGGACCGCGCACCAACGTGCAGCCCGCCGAGGCGCGGGCGCATCTCGACGTCCGCCTCCTGCCCGGCGACAGCTGTGCGGTCTTCGCCGACCAGATTCGCGCCACCATCGCCGATCCGGGCATCACGGTCGAAACCCTGCTGTCGTTCCCCGCGACGCGCAGCTCGCAGGTGGCCACGCCGCTGTTCGAGGCGATCCGGCGCGTGGCGCAGGAGACGGATCCGAACGCCGTGGTGGTGCCGCGCATGATCGCGGGCTTCACCGACGCCCATTGGTTCCGCGAGCTGGGGATCGTCTCCTACGGGTTCGTTCCCCGCTGGCTGCCGCCCGCGGAGACGCGGGGCATCCACGGTCCCAACGAGCGCATCTCCATCGACAACCTCGCCCGGGGCGTGGAGACGCTGGTGCGACTGCTGGAGCTGATGGATCAATAGGCACCGCGGCGCGAGAGCACCGCCGCGACGGTCCGCATCAGGATCGACAGGTCGAGCCCGAACGAGCGGTTGCGGATGTAGTAGAAGTCGTACTGGAGGTTCTCGTGCATCGGCAGGTCCTTGCGTCCGAGGATCTGCCACAGCCCGGTGATCCCGGGCTTCACCGTGAGGCGCCGCCGCTGCCACTCGTCGTAGCTCTCGACGATGAAGGGCATCTCGGGCCGCGGCCCCACCAGCGACATCTCGCCGCGCAGGACGTTCCACAGCTGCGGCAGCTCATCGATGCTGGTGCGTCGCAGCCAGGCGCCGTAGGCCGTGACGCGCACGTCGTCGCCAGCGCGGGGCGCGACCGCGTAGGGCTCGCTGTCGCTGCGCATGCTGCGGAGCTTGTAGAGGGTGAAGTGTCGCCCGCCGCGGCCGACGCGCGCCTGGCGGAAGAGCACCGGGCCCGGGCTGTCCAGCTTGATGCGCAGCGCGCACCACCCCAGGCACGGCGCCAGCAGCAGCGACCCCAGCGCGGCGCCGAACAGGTCGAAGGCGCGCTTCGCGACCGCATAGGCGGGACTCGGCCGCCGGCCCCCGAGCCGCACCAGCGGAAGGTCGTCCACCAGGTCCACGGGCGTCCCGGCGGTGAGGACCTCGAAGAGGTTCGTCACCACATGGAAGGTGACGTCCAGATCCTCGCACTCGAGCACGCGCGAGAGCATGCTGGTGTGGCCCATGCCCGGGGTGGCCACCACGACCTCGCGCACGCCGTGGGCCAGCACGCGCGCGCGCAGGTCGGCGAGCGTTCCGAGCACGGGACAGCCGCCGACCTTCGCCTCCGCCAGCTCGGGGTCGTCGTCGAGGAAGCCCACCACCCGGTAGCCGGTCTCCGGGTGATCCTGGAGCTTCTGGAGCACCCGGATTCCGACGGTGCCGGCCCCGAGGATGAGGGTCGGCACGTCCAGGCGCCCCGACGCGCGCAGCCGGGCTTCCCAGCGGAAGAAGGCGAAGCGGCTCGCGCCCTGGAAGAGCAGGCTGTAGCCCGCCGCGAGCAGCACCACCATGCGCCCGAAGGCCAGCTCGCGGAAGAAGTAGCCGATGGTGCTGATCACCAGCAGACCGAGCAGCGCACCGCGCAGAAGCTCCTGGATCTGATCGACGCCGGACTTCATGCGCGTCGGCTGGTAGAGGCCGAAGCCCCAGCAGGACGCGATCCACGGCGCCACGATCAGCGGCACGGCAGCCAGGTAGACCTCCGCCTCGTTGATCGGGTAGCCGAGCAGCGGGTCGAGCAGCCGGCGGGTGGCGTACGCGCCGAGCCAGGCCGCCGCGACCAGCAGGCAGTCCGCGTAGACATGCAGCCGACGCAGCGCAGCCGCGTCGGCCAGCATCGCCCCCGACGCTCCGGCCGCGCTCATCCCGGCAGCTCCAGCGGCTCGCTCCCGTCGGGCAGCGCCGGCTCGAAACGCCGCAGCCCGGCCCACTCGGCGAACAGGAACAACGCGAAGAGCGGGTTCAGCACCAGGTAGCGCTGCCACAACCGGCGCGGCTCGCAGGCCAGGCGGAAGGCCCACTCGAGGCCGACGCGTTGCATCCAGGCGGGGGCCTGGAGCGAGGTACCCGCGTGGAAGTCGAAGGCCGCGCCCACTGCCAGGATCGGCATGGAGAGCGCATCGCGGTTCTCGAAGGCCCACACCTCCTGGCGCGGGCAGCCCAGGCCGGTGAAGCACACCCGGGCCCCGGAGCCGCGGATCCGCTCCACCACGGCGCGGCGCTCCTCCGGGTCCTGGCGCCGGAACTGCGAGGGCTCGCAGCCCGCCACGAGAAGCTCCGGGAAGCGGGCGAGGACGTTCCGCACCAGCGCGGTCAGCACCGGCTCGCGACTGCCGTAGAAGTAGACCGGCAGGCCGTGGATCGCGCAGGCCGCCAGCACGCGCAGGCTGAGTGCGGGGCCGTAGACGCGGTCCGGCAGCGAGACGCCGTGCCGCCAGCGCAGCGCCCAGCGCACCGGCTGGCCGTCGGGCAGCACGAGGTCGAGGCCGTTCAGGCGGCGTGCGTGGACGGGATCGCGCGCGCCGGTCATGACCCCGTGGACCGCCAGCGCCGAGACGGCCAGCGGCTTGCCCGCCTCGGCTGCGCGCACCACGGCGTCGACGACGGCGTCGTAGTCGACGGCGGCGACGCGTACGCCCAGGACCGCGTGTCGGCCCGCGTCGATCATCGGCTCCAACGGGCGGCACCCGTCTCGTGGATCTCGCGCAGGATCTCGGGCACGCGCCGGGTGATGCGCCACTCGGGATAGCGGGCGCGAAACGCCGAGAGGTCGCTCACGTACCAGATGTGGTCTCCGAGACGCTGCTCGTCCACGTACTCCCAGCGGAGCTCGCGGCCGGTGATCTCCTGACAGCAGTCGATGGCCTCACGCATGGAGCAGTGGCTCTCGCGGCCGCCGCCGATGTTGTAGACGGCGCCGGGATCCGGATCGAGGTAGAAGGCGTAGAAGGCCGCCACCAGATCCGACGAGTGGATGTTGTCGCGGACCTGCTTGCCCCCGTAGCCGAGCACGCGATAGGGCGTCCCGGTCAGCGTGCACTTCATCAGATAGGCCAGGAATCCGTGCAGGGCGGCGCCCGAGTGGTGCGGGCCCGTGAGGCAGCCGCCGCGGAAGCAGACCGTCGGCATCCCGAAGTAACGCCCGTACTCCTGCACGGCCAGGTCGGCCGCCAGCTTGGATACGCCGAAGAGCGAGTGGGTGCTGCGGTCGATGGGCATCTCCTCGGGAATGCCCTCCTGCCACGGGTGCGCGGGATCGATCTCCCAGCGCGTCTCGCGCTCCACCAGCGGCAGCTGGTTCGGTCGATCGCCGTACACCTTGTTGGTGGAGGTGAAGACGAAGCGCGCGTCCGGGCAGTGGCGGCGGGCGAGCTCCAGCAGGTTGAGGGTACCCGTGGCGTTGACCGCGAAGTCCGTCAGGGGCTCGCGGGCCGCCCAGTCGTGGGACGGTTGGGCCGCGGCGTGGATGACGAGACCCACGTCGCGCCCGTAACGCTGGAAGACCTCGGCCAGCTTGCCCACGTCGCGGACGTCCAGGTGGTGGTGCTGGTAGCCCGGGTGCTCGCGTTCGAGACGCTCGCGGTTCCACTCGGTCGAGGCCTCTTCCCCGAAGAAGTAGCTGCGCATGTCGTTGTCGATCCCGACCACGTCCATACCCAGCTCGGCGAAGAAGCCGGCCGCCTCGGAGCCGATCAGCCCCGCCGAGCCCGTCACGATCGCCACGCTCACCGCGCACCTCTCCCACCCGCATCCATCGACGCCCGGGTGGTGGCTCCTGAAGGCGCTTCCGGGCTTCCGGCCAGCGCGCCGGTGGCCAGCAGCCGGCGCGCCAGCAGCTCCGGCGCGTCCCGCAGCCCGCAGGACCGCTCGCCCAGGCCGCGCTCCTCGAAGAGCTCGGCCACCTTGCCGCGACCGGAGGCCGCGTAGTCGATCCCGACGCACGGGAGATCCTGGGAGAGGGCGAAGATCGCCGCGTGGAAGCGCATCACCAGGGCGGCGTCGAGCAACCGCAGCAGGTGGAGCACGCCGTCCACGCCGGGCTCCATGCGCCACACGCGCAGGTCCACGTCTCCCGCGACCCGCCCGGCCAGGGCGTGCGCCGCCGACAGGTCCGAGAACCCGTACTGGTCGGCGTTCATGGCGAAGCAGACGAAGCTCAGCGGCGCGGGGGCGCTGCGGTCGAGGATCCGCAGCGCCTCCGCCACGCGATCCAGCAGGCCCTGCTCGAGACGCGCCGCGTCGGCCGCGCTCCCGCCGTACTTGCGCCAGAGCGGTCGCAGGTTCAGGCCCACGCGCACGCGCCCCTCGCTGCCCGCCAGCAGCTCGGCCAGCGATTCGACCTCCCGCGGCGCCAGGCGGGTCAGCGCGCCCCGTCCGGCCAGGTAGTCGAAGGCGGGATCGCACACGATCTCCGGGTGGGCGCCCGCGAGCAGCGGGTCCCCGGCGGCGCCGGCACTGCGGACCGAGAGACTCGTCGAAAGCCGTGCCAGCCGCTTCGCCAGCCAGCGGCTCGGCGCCAGCCGGAAGGGGCCGACCCCGACGCCCTCGATCCAGAAGGGCAGCGTTCGCGCGCGCACGCGGGCGGCGAGATCCAGATGACGCACGAGCATGTCGGGCAGGTCCATCAAGGGTCCACCCGCAAAGACGAGTGCGTCCGCCGCTTCGAGAGCCCCGCGCAGGCCGGCGCGCGTGTACGGCACGACGTCCACCCGCACGGGCGTCTCGAGCGAGCGCAGCCAGCGCCGGGTGCGGTCGGGCCGGGTGCTCGCCACGACGGCGTGCTTGAGGGGCTCGCGCGCCGCCAGGCGCCGGAGCACGCCGCCCAGGATCGCCGCGTCGCCCACGTGCTCACCGCCGTAGGCCCCGACGAGCAGCGCGCTTCGCACGGGCCCGGGCCGCACGCGGCGCGAACGTGCCGCCGGCAGCCGCGCCAGCGCCAGTAGCCCGCGCGCCGCGATGCCGAGGGCCTGCGCGCCACGCGCCGCCAGGCGACCGGCGCGCGTCCGACTCGTCACCTCCCGCGCCAGCGCCCACGGCGACCAGGCGCCCGACTGGTCGTGGGGGCAGCCCGGGCAGGTCTCCGCCAGCAGCTGCCGGCGGACGCGACGGCTCTCGGCCGAGCGGTACTGCTCGAGGGCGCTCCCCTGGAGCGCGCTCCCGAAGCGGTCGCGCGCGACCGAGCAGTGGTAGAGCTCGCCGTGGGCCGTGAGCAGCACGCCCTCGCCCTGGTAGAAGCAGGGCGCTCGTCGCGGCGCACGCGTGCGCAGCCGCCGCACCAGATCGCGGTAGAAGAGCCGCCGGGCCGGCGAGCGCGCCGCGTCCCGGGCGGCGGGGCTCTCCAGAAAGTCCGCCAGAAAGGAACGCTCGTCGTCGTCGAGGGCCACCGCCGCGACGGAGCCGGCGTTCTCCAGGCGCGCGATCTCGCTGGCCTGGCGGAAGACCACCTCCACGCCCTCGCTGCGCGCGGCGGCCGCCACCTCCGGCAACGCGTGCACGTTCGGCGCCGAGACCGTGGTCTGCCACTGCACGGGAATCGCGAGCTTCTGCGCCAGGCGCGACGTGGCGAGGGTCTTGGCGAAGCCGCCCGGCACCCCGCGTACCCGCTCGTGCACCGCCCCGATTCCGTCCACGGAGACGTTCAGGCGCAGCCCCACGCCGCGCGCCCGGCAGATCTCCTGCAACGCCGGCAGCAGCTTCTGCCAGCGCTTCGGGTGGAAGCCGTGGGTGGTGAGGGAGACGCTCTCCAGGCGCGGCAGCGCGTGGGTCACCGCCTGCACCAGCTCCGGCAGGTCGCGACGCAGGCTGGGCTCGCCGCCCGAGAGGCCCACGTGCGCCACGTGCGCGAAGAGCGGATCCGCCAGCGCGCGGCGCACGTCCGCGGCGCTCATCTCGCCGTGGGAGCGCTCCTTCCAGACGTCGCACATCAGACAGCGCGCGTTGCAGTTGTCGGTGATGGGGAAGTTGAGCTGCGTCGGCACGCTGGCCTCCGGCGCCACGCCGCGCGCGGGCGAGGTCCACCACGCGCCGGCGTAGCGGCCCGCGGCAAGCGCCGCTCCGGCCAGCCGCGAGAGCCGGCCCCTATCGCCGGAGGCGCTGGGCAAGCTTGTCCACGATCGGGGGAGTGAGCAGGCGCAGCCAATGGCGGAGCGAGCGGCGTGGTGGCTGCGCTCGAG
Organism: uncultured delta proteobacterium; assembly: GCA_947259215.1. Taxonomy (GTDB): domain Bacteria; phylum Myxococcota_A; class UBA9160; order UBA9160; family JAFDET01; genus CAMYLJ01. Next base: position 35,283 of record CAMYLJ010000039.1, on the reverse strand, counting down.
CCGGGCGCGCGCGGTGGCGCGTCCAGTGGAACTCGAGCTCCTGCTCGCCCTGGCCGCTGGCGTAGAAGTAGAGGGCCAGGGACTTGCGCGTCACGCCGGGCGGGAGCCGCATGGGATCCGGGTGGCCGTGCCAGGAGTGGTCCGAGGTCTCGAAGAGCACGGCCCGGTTGAAGATCGGCGCCACCCGCACCTGGCACTTCGCCACCTCGCGGTCCCACAGCTCGAGGTGGCCTCCGTACTCGTCCTGCCAGTCCGGGTTGAGGAAGTAGATCAGGTTCAGGCGGCGGTAGAGGCCGAGCGCCTTGTGGAAGTTGAAGTCCACGTGCACGCCCAGCCGCCCCCCGTCCAGGGTCTGGTGGGCGCCGCCCCCGTCGAAGTGGGGATCGCCGACGAGACCGTGGATTCCGGTCAGCACCTCCAGGAAGGAAACGAAGCTTCCGGAGTTGAAGCTGTTCAGGGTCAGCTCCAGCGCCTCGGGACAGCCGTCGACTCCCGGCCGCAGGGCGCCCTTGCGCTCGTACTCCTGCCAGGTGAAGGCTTCCATCCGCTCGGGGGACGGGAAGGCCTCGAGCGCGGCCCGCGCCCAGGGCTCGGGCAGGAAGTCGTCGATCACCACGTGGGGGAAGGGCTCGGCCTCCTCCCAGGCCGCCTGATGCCGCTCGGCCAGCTGGAAGAGTCGCGACTTGTCGTGGCAGAACATGGTCCCCTCGCCGGGCGGCAGCGGACGGCGCAACGTCCGGTCCCGGGACCCTTTTCGGCCGGACGCGCCATGCGCTGAAGCCCGGCCGGGCGGGCCTAGGACAGCCGGCGCAGGAGCTCGGCCCGGCGGCGTGGCAGCGCCAGGAAGTCGCCGTGACGGAAGGTCTCGTCCCGCCAGATGTCGTAGGGCTTGAAGCCCACGTGGTTCGGGAAGATCCGCCCCACGGCGAAGTCGTAGCGCTCGAAGAAGCGATAGAAGTCCGCCAGCAGGAAGCGCGAGAGGATGTTGATGCGCGTGTACTCGAACTGGACCGCGTCCACCCGCCCCGCCTCGAAGTGCTCGCGCAGGCCGTCGAGGATGCGGCCTTCCGCGCCCTCGGCGTCCATCTTCAGGTACGCCACGCGCTCGATCCCGGCCTCGCGCAGGTAGGCGTCGCCAGAGCGCACCGGCGCCTCGACCCGCACCGAGTCGCCCTGCCAGGGGAAGTCGTAGAGGGTGCTTCCCGTCGAGGAGGCCGGGTAGTGGTGGACCGGGAGGGTCCCCTCCTCGTCCAGCAGGCCACAGCGATTCACGACCACGCGCCCGTCGCCCGCGAAGCGCCGCGCCAGGCGCTCGGCGGTTTCCGGCACGATCTCGAAGGCGTGGATCTCCGCCTCGGGCAGGAGACGGCGCACGGCGCCGGACCACTGGCCCGCGTTCGCGCCGACGTCGAGCACGACGAAGGGCCCGTCGCTCGCGCGGATGTGATCGGCATGCACCTCCCGGATGGCGTTCAGCTCGCCGTTCAGGCGGAAGTCGTTCATGCGCTCGTTGTGGAAGGCGGAGAGATAGGCGTCGGCCAGGCCGGCCAGCAGCCGCGCGGGGGCGGAGCGGCGGCGGCGCGAGACCGCCGCCCACAGGCGCTGGCGGATGCGGGTGCGCAGGGCCTCCGGCGGGTCCGGGTCGCCCCGCGCCTCGGCGCCCGGCAAGAGCCCGCGCATCGCGTCCGGGCGCGGGCGGTTTTGCTCGAGTGATCGGCCCCGCCTGCCGATCTTCGGGATCGCCAGCGGAGCGCCTCGATGACGGATACCGCCTCCAGCCAAGTGCTTGTCCCCTCGGGGGAAGAAATCACGGCCTCGCCGCGCCTTCGCAGCTCCGCGTTGTGGGCGTCGCTCGACCAGGTCCTGTTCGGCCTTTCGAACCTGATCCTGAATCTGCTGCTGGCACGCTGGCTGGCCGCGGCGGACTACGGCGCGTTCGGGGCGGCGCTGGCGCTGCTCTTCCTGGTCGGGAATCTGGAGGGGGCGCTCCTGATCGAGCCGATGCTCGTGCAGGGTCCGAAGCTGCGGGACCGCTTCGCGAGCTATCTGCGGGTCCTGCTCGGCGTCCAGCTGCGGATCTCGCTGGCCGCCGCGGCACTGGTGGTCGCCGTGGGCCTGGCGCTCCGCGCGGCGGGCCAGCTGGAGCTCGGCCTGGCCTTCCTCGGCGCCGCAGCGGCGCTTCCCGGGGTGCTCGCGGCCTGGCTGCTGCGACGAGCCAGCTACGCCTGCTTCGCCACCCGCTCGGCGGCCCTCGTGGGCGGCGTCCAGCTCGCGGCGGTGCTGGCGGGCGCCGTGTGGCTGCACGCCCAGGGCTGGCTCGCTCCGGCCAGCGCACTCCTGCTGCTGGGTGGCGCCAGCGCCGGGGCCGCCCTGGCGCTGGCCTGGATGTTGGGCGTGCGCCCAGGCACCGCCGTCGAGCCGGCGTTCCGGCGCCGGGTGCTGGCCGATCACTGGCGCTACGGGCGCTGGATGCTCGCCGGGAGCCCCTTCGAGTGGATTCCCGGGAATTTCTACTACCTGGCCCTCCCGAGTCTCGCGGGGCTCGCGGCGGCGGGCAGCCTGCGCGCCATGATGAACTTCGTCCTGCCCATGGCCCAGCTCCAATCGGCGCTGCGTTTCCTGGTGGTGCCCGCGCTGGTGCGCCACGGCGAGAGCGAGGGCTTCACCAGCATCGTGCGCAAGGCCGGCGTGGCCTTCGTGGCCCCGGCCTTCGTCTACTACGCCGCGCTGCTGGTGGCGGGCCCCACCGTGGCGAGCGTCCTCTACGGCGACGCCTACGCCGACGGAACCGCCCTGCTGGCGGTGCTGGGCCTGATCCCGGTGCTGACCGGCGTGTCGCACGTGGCCGGGAGCATCCTGCGCGCGCGTCAGCGCGGCGACTGCGAGCTCTGGAGCTATCTCGCGGCCTCGCTGGTGGCCGTCGCGATCGGCGTCCCCTGGATGCTGCGTTCCGGCGCCATGGGCGCGGCGGCCACCTACGTGGTCGCCTACGCCGTCCTCACTGGCGCGCGCCTCTACTTCGTCGGACGCAGCGGAGGCTGGAGGAGGATCCACCATGGGTGAGACGGGCTTCGAAGAGCACCGCGAGCGCTTCGCCCGCGACGGCTTCACGATCGTGCGCGCCGCCTTCCCGGCGGCGCAGATGGCCGCAGCCCGCGCGCTCGCCGGCGAGCTCGTGGAGCTGGCGGAGCGCAATCCGAGCGACGTCTTCACGCGCCACTACCTGCCCCATCGCCCGGACCAGGGTGTCCTCTACGACCTCTACCAGCGCTTCCCGGAGTTCGCCGCGCTGGCGCGCCACGAGCCCCTGGTCGACGCCATCCGCGCGATCTGGAGCCGCAACTTCTTTCTGTACGAGAACAGCCTCGTCTACAAGCCGCGCCACGGCGACAACGCCGTGCCCTGGCACCAGGACTTCATGGGGCGGCGCGGCGAGCCGCCGAAGCTGATCGCCTGGATGGCCCTCGACGATGTGGACGAGGCCAACGGCTGTGTCTACGCGGTCCCCGGCTCCCACCGGGATGGCTTCCGCCCGTGGGTCCGGGTGCGCGGCGAGACCCACCACACCCGCGCCGTTACCGACGGTGTCGACCTCGCGTCCGCGGTCCCGGTCGAGATGCGCGCCGGCGACGTGCTGCTCTTCCACTGCGCGCTGCTGCACTCGTCGCGGGAGATCCGCTGCGAGCAGCCGCGCCGCGCCTACCGCGCGGCCTACCAGAGCTTCGAGAGCGCCCGCGTGCCCCGCGGCAGCCCGATCGTGATCAGCCTGGAGGACCGCAGCGAGCTGCTGCGTCCCTACGACTACGAGCCCGGGCGCGTGAAGTGGTTCGTGCACCGGATCGGGCGGCGCCTGGCCGACTGGTAGCCGGCCGGTCAGGCCTGCGCCCGCTCGTCCCGCTGGGCGACGAGGGCGCGCTCGTACACGCCCATCACCAGCTCGTAGTTGCGCTCCGCCGTGTAGAAGCGCTCGAAGGCTGCACGCCCCTGCGCCCCGCGACGCCGGGCGGCCTGGCGATCGCTCCACAGGTGCGACGCCGCGCCCGCGAGGGCGTCGGGATCGCCGGGGGCCACCAGGGTGCCGGTGCCGAGGTCGTCCACCACCTCCGCCAGGCTGCCGATGCGCGAGCACACCACCGGGACGCCGCAGGCGTAGGCCTCGACCACGCTCATGGGGAAGCCCTCGTACCAGACGCTCGGGACCACCAGGAAGCGGGCACCCCGCAAGGCCTCGAGGCCCTTCTCGCGGTCGAGCCAGCCCAGGCACTCGACGCCGGGAAGCCCTGCGGCGGCGGCCTCCACCTCGGGCGCCAGCGGACCGTCGCCGGCGATCCGCAGCGGCACGTCGCCGTCGAGCCGGCGCCAGGCGTCGAGTAGGGTGCGCACGCCCTTCTCCTCCGACAGCCGACCCAGGAAGAGCGCGTAGGCGCCGTCGCCCCGGCGCGGACCGGGATCGTGCGCCAGGAAGTTGGGCTTCACCGCGATGCGGTCGGCGGGCAGCCCGGCGCCGCACAGGGTGGCGCGGGAGAACTCGGTCAGCGCCACGTAGACCTGCACGTCGCGCTCGAAGGTGCCGCGCGCGCGGTGGGCGGCGAGCCCGCCCGCCACCACCGCCGTCGCCAGCCGCGAGCCCCGGTAGCAGCCGTGACGCACGCCGCGCCAGAGCGAGCGGTCCGGACACTCCGTGCAGACGCGGCCCTCCCGCGACAGCGTCGCCGCCGGGCAGGCGAGGCGGTAGTTGTGAAGCGTCTGCACCACCGGCACGCCCGCGCGCCGGCAGACCTCGTAGGCGGCCGGCGAGATCAGCGGAAACGTGTTGTGGAAGTGCGCCACGTCGGGCCGCTCGCGCGCCAGCAGCGAGGCGAGTTCGCGGCGGCTGTCCCAGGCCCACGCGCTGCGCAGCGGCAGGCTCGCGCGGCGCAGCGGCCCGTAGTCCTCGATCTCGTGGTTCGTCTTCTGGTAGGCCACGACCGGATGGCCGCGCTCCTCGAGCAGGGTCTGCTCCGCCTGGAAGACGGCGTCCTCCCCGCCGGCGTTCTGGTAGGTGTTGTGGACCAGCAGGACCTTCACGACGCCCCCTGCGGAGCCGCGGGCGTGGCCAGGATCTCCACGATCAGGAGCGGCGGATGCCCGTCGGCGACGTCCACCGGTGGCACCGCGCGCACCTCCCGACCCGCCGCCATGGCGTGGAAGAGCGGCGGCGGGAAGTCGCGGGTCGAGACGAAGACCCGGCGGCCCTGGTCGAGCAGCGCCGTCACCGTGGCGGGGGCGGCGGCGCCGGCGTCCAGGCGCGGGTCTACGATCACCACGTCCCGCTCGAGCTGGATCGGACCGAACCAGTCGTCGTCGCCGCGCACGGTGAAGAGCGCCGCACGGTCCGGCACCCCCGCCACCCGCAGTCCGTCGCGGTAGCTGGCCGTCACGTGTCGGAAGCGACGCGAGGTGGCGAGGTCCTCGCCCAGGTGCACGCCCGCCGCCCAACCGAAGCTCGCGCCCAGCAGCAGCGAGAGCGCCGCCAGCGCGCGGGCGCCGCGCCGCGCCCGCAGCCACACGAAGAGCAGGCCGGCGCCGAGCACGAGGGGCGCGTTCATCAGCGTGAAGAACTCGAACGGCTGCCCGTTGGCCAGCCGCGTCACGGCCAGCGCCGCCGCCAGCGCCACGCCCGCGCCGACGAGCCCCTCGCGCAGGCGCAGCGGCAGGTCGTCGAGCGCCCAGGCCAGGGCCACCGCGGCGATCGGCGTCAGCTCGAAGAGGTAGCGCTGGTTGAAGCAGAGCCCATCGGTGCGGCCGAAGCCCGACCAGGCAAAGATCGCGAGCATGCCGCCCACGATGATCCCGCCGCATACCAGCTCCCGCTGGCGGGGCGTCACGCGCCCGCGCTTGCGCGCGAAGGCGACGGCGGCCATGAGCACGGCCACCAGCGCCACGCCCAGCCACGGGGACGACTGCAGCCAGGCCTTCTTGACCGAGTCCTCGATCACGAAGGCGCCGCTCGCCGGATCCTTGTGCATGTACGCGTGGTAGGGCTGCATCCGCGGCGAGAGCGCCGGGCGCAGCGAGAAGTCCACCACCCGCGCCAGCAGCGCGTGACCGCCCTCGACGAGCCGGGCTCCGTCTTCGGACACCTCGCCGCTCGCCAGATAGCCGGGCCCCTTGCTGACCGGGTTCCAGGTGTCGAGGCGCGCGTGGTTCATCAGCGAGGCCGCGCCCAGCGGGAGCGCCAGGCCGGCCGCGAAGGCGAGGCCGGCCAGCAGCCGGCGCGGTGCAAAGAGCGCGATGCCCGCACCCACCAGCGCGGCGAGCACCACGTTCTGGTAGCGGACGCCCGCGGCCAGCCCGACCAGCAGACCGGACGCCGCCGCCAGCGCGGGGCTCGCGCCGTCGCGCACCCGCGCCGCCAGCACCAGGCCCGCGAAGCCGAGGCCCATGGCCAGTGCGTGGGGCCAGAGCCCCTGGGCGTACTCGAGCCCGAAGCCCCCGAGCGCGAAGGCGCCCGCCGCCAGCCAGCCGGCGCGTTCGCTGGCGCCGTAGCGGCGCGCGTAGCCGAAGCAGAGCGCGGCCGCGCCCAGGAACGCCAGGGTGTTCACGGCCACGAGCCCGCGCCAGCCGAGCACGGAGAAGGGCAGGGCGAGCGGGGCGTAGAGCGGAGGTGCCGTCGGGCTGACCGGCGTGGCCTCGATCTTCCGCGGGTACGGGTAGGGATCGAAGTAGAGCAGCGAGCGGGACGGCGGCAGGCCCCCGGTGCCGGGCGCGGTGAGCTGGCCCTGCTGCAGGGCCAGGACGGTGACCATGTAGTGGTCCTCGTCCACCGTGAACACCCCGGGAATGGCGGTCGCGACGAGGAGGACTCCCCCCGCCAGCAGGAGCGCGACGAAGCTTCGCGGCACGTCCCCGTATCGGAGGTGAAACGCCTGGACTTGAACGGGCTTCGGGAGCGCGGCTGCGCGCCCGGGGAAGACCGATCAGTCCTCGACATCCTCCTGGACCACGCGGTGCAGCGCCTCGAAGAGCGGCTCCACCAGCTCTTCCTCCAGGCACGAGAAGGCGACCCGCACGTCGTTCGGGCCCACCGAGACCACCCCGAAGCCGTGCTCCTCCAGCAGGCGCTTGCGCACGCTCTCGGCGTCGACGCCCTTCACCTTCACGCACATGAAGTAGCCGCTGTTGAAGGGATAGACGTCCCAGCTCTCGGCGAAGCGCGGCGCACCCGCCACCTCGTGCACGCGCGCGGCCCGGGCCCGCAGCAGCTCGAGCTTCTGCTTGCGCTCCGCAGCGAGGGATCCCGAGGCCAGGGCTTTCTCCACCAGGCTCTGGGAGAGCATGGGGCTGTTGGAGATGCCCGCGCGGATCGCGCCGCGGGTCTTGGCGTCGAGCACCGCCAGGGTCTCCTCAGCGCCCTCGGCGCGACCCGGCCCGTAGGTCAGGAAGCCCACGCGCAGGCCCCAGACGAAGAGCTCCTTGGTGGCGCCGTCGAGCTTCAGCGCCAGCAGGTTCGGGTGGGCGCCCGCCAGCAGGCCGAAGAGCGACTCGGTCAGGGACTCGCCACCCAGGTGGTAGAAGAGCCCGAAGTAGGCGTCGTCGCAGACGCCGATGATCCGCGTGCCAGCCGCCGCGCACGCCACCAGCGCCTCGCGGAGGGCGTCGCCCTCGGCGGGGGTGGGCATGTAGCCACTCGGGTTGTTCGGGAAGTTCAGCAGGACGAAGAGCTTCTCCGTCTCTCCCGCGCAGCGGGTGAGCGTCTCGCGGAACGCGTCCAGGTTGAGCCCGCCGCCCGCGAAGAACGGGAAGGTCTGGATCTCCGCGCCGAGCCGCACCTCGTAGCCCAGCCGGTAGTTGCCCCAGAGCATGTCGGGGCAGAGGATCCGGTCCCCGGGGTCGAGGAAGAGCTCGCCCGCCAGCGCCAGTCCGTGGGTGATGGCGCTGGTCGCGATCGGCAGACCGAAGGCCTTGCCGGCCAGGGACGGGTTCTCGGCCAGCAGCTTCTCGCGCCAGCGCTCGCGCAGCCCCGGCCGGCCCGCGGGCGGCGCGTAGTCGAAGATCTCGCCCGGCTCGAGCCCCTCCAGGTGCTGCGCGAGCGACGGAAGATGCATGGGCTGGCCACCCTCGGTGGCGATCCCGATGGTGGCGTTGGCGCGGTGGGCCTTCTGCTTCGCCTCGGCACCCTGCGCCAGGATGCCCTTGGGCCAGTAGAGCCGGCGCCCGTAGCCGGACAGCATGCCGGCCACCTCGGGCGCGGCGCGCTCGAGGCGCTGGTTCAGCGCTTCGGCCAGGGGATTGAGCTTCGCGGCAGCCATCGGGGGGCCCCTCCGCGCGAGAAGCTACAGGCGCCGCTCCAGCACGTCCATCCAGTCGCCGAAGCCGAGCGCGCGCCAGAACGCCTGGCCCTCGACGTTGCCGCTGGCCACCCGCAGCACGACGCGCCGGAGCCCGCGCCCCGCGAGCTCCGCCAGGCCGGCCTGCGCCAGCGCGTGCCCGATGCCCCGGCGGCGCTGGCCCTCGGCCACCGTCAGGTCCGCGATCTCGCCGACCTCCGTCTCCCGCAGCGACGCCTCGCCGTGGGCGACCCGGAGCGCGCACACGCCGAGCACCCGTCCGTCCTCGTCGTAGACCTGGAGCGTCGTGTCCGGGTCCGCGAGCAGCGCGCGCACCTGCTCGCGCAGCTCGGGCTCCGGGTCGGGACGCATGCGGAAGAGCGGGTGGATCCCGGCGTGATGATCTCCGCTCTGGATCCAGAGCCCGACCAGCGCGTCCAGATCGCGGGCCTGGGCGGGGCGCACGCGCCCGCTCGCAGCGCTCACGGTGTGCCGGAGATCTGGCCCTCGCGGATCATCCGCTCGATCTGCTCGGGACTCTCGCCGCGCTCCCACTCCGCGAGGATGCGGTCGCTCATGCGCTCGATCTCGGGTTGGTAGCGGCTGGGATCCATCCCCTGCGACCGCATGTTCTCCTCGATCTGGCTGCGGATCCGGGTCCGCGCCTCGGCCCGCATGGCGTCCGCCTCGGGGCCCTCGGGCCGCTCGCCGGACAGCGACGTGCCGAGCCCGCCCATCTGACCGAAGAAGAGCTCCCTCACCCGCTCCGCGTTGGTCTTGCCGCTGCCCTCGACTTCGCGCGTGCCGCCCGAACGCACGATCCAGAAGCTTCCGCTCCGGGTGGCGTCGCGGTTGAACTCGCCGCGCAGGCTGCCGTCGGGTTCGATCGAGCGCGTCCGGTACTCCGTGACGCCGTCCAGGCTCTCCGCCGTGGCACCACCGAGGCTCTCGCGGATCGAGAAGACCGGGAGTCCGTTCGGGTCCTCCACCTCCCAGATCGTGTGGTAGGTCAGCGTGTTCGCGGAGAATCCCCCGCTGGCCCCGGACGAGCGCCAGCCCTCGCTGTCCGACCCGCGCAGGGTCTTGGAGCGCTTGCCGCGCTCGTTCACCTGGAGGCCGCGGCGGATGTTGCCGAGCTGCGACTCGTCGGGCTCCCAGCGCGCGAGCGTCCGCGCCGCACGGTTCGTGCCGAGCCGCTCGAAGCGTCCGCTGGAATTGTCGAAGACGACGATCGGGTACTCGATCCAGCGCATGCGCGAGCCGCTGCGCTCGAACACCCAGATGCGGTCCTCCCAGCGCTCCGCATCCGGATTGGCCGTGGCGCTGTCCCGGTAGTGGGCCAGCACGTACCAGGTTCCTGCGAGATCCCTGGCCGCCCCGGGCGACGCCAGCAGCACCGCGGCGACGGCGGCGCACGCGACGTACACGAGCCGGCGCCGGCGCATCAGATGCGGCGCTCCACCTCGGGGAAGCTGCGCCAGACCGGAATGCCGCAGAAGTGGCTGCCCTCGGTGCAGCGGGGGCGCACGAGGCCGGTGCGCACCGCGCAGGGCGGCCCCACGTGGCGCATGAGCTCCGGGTGCACCTCGCCCACCTGCTCGATCTCGTCCATCGACGCGTCCCAGATCTCGCGCTGGGCGTTCAGGCAGGTGCGCATGGTCCACTTGTGCAGCAGGTGGAGCAGGCTCCCGGACTCCTCGAAGCGTACGGCCAGCGCGTTGGGCAGGACGTAGAGGGCGGGGCTCGGCTCGACCCCGCGCGCCAGCAGCCGGGCGCGGGCGTCCCAGGCGGACTCCACCGCCTCCCGGAAGAGCGCGTGGCAGTCCGGGTTGCTGCGGATCAGCTCCGGCGCCACCACGTCCACCTCGGCGGGCACCGCGCGCGAGAGCAGCGGGCGCGAGCCCGGCACCATGCGGTGGCGCTGGTCCTGGGAGTCGGCGGTGTGAGAGATCCGCTTGCGGAAGACGTAGTGCGCGTGGTCGAGGCAACGCATGATCGGCGCGTGGGAAGACACGTTCAGGGTATCCAGGCGGTAGGCGTTCCGGGCAGGATCGAGCACCAGCCCGATCGCGTCCTCGTCCGACAGGTCCGGTCGGTTCAGCACGTGGCGCACGGCGTCCGCCACCACCTGCGGGCCGCGGGCGCTCCAGTCGACGAGCTTCGCGGTGCGCCCCTCGAGCGAGCGGTCGAAGGCCTCGATGGCCGCCTTGTCGCCCAGCGCCGCACCCGGGAGCCCGCGCTCGAGGGCGGCGTCGTCCGCGAGCGGCTCCTCGCCCACCTGGGAGAAGAAGTCCGAATCCAGCGCCTCGACGCAGGCCACCATGCGCCCTACCACGTCGCGCGCTTCGTCCGGAACGTCGCAGGTGGCGGCCATGCGCCGCAGCCGGTGCAGCACCAGTCCCGAGACCGTGTAGACCATGGCCGTGTGGCAGGCGACGGGGATCACGTAGCGCGCGGTCTCGATGGCCTTCTTCTCGGCCTCGCGCGCCACGCTGCGGCCGAAGGCCTTGGACTGACGGTCGCGCAGCCGCCAGAGGTCCGACAGGATCGCGTGGGTGTGGGGCACGAGCCGGCGCGTCAGCTCCGCGTAGGCGCGCCAGGCGTCCTCGACGGCCCGCACGTAGAGGGCGCGCGCCTCGCCGCCGAGCGCCGGCGGAACGTGGGCCCGCACCTCGTCGAGCTTCACGTAGCGCTGGCTCTGCTGCTCGGTGTTGTAGAAGGGGAAGGCGTGCAGGAAGCACCAGACCAGCTGGCGCGAGATCCCGGACAGCGCGAACTCGAAGGTGGCGTGCTGATACACCGTGTGGTGTCCACCGTTGAACGTCAGCGGACCGATGTTGCGGCGCTGCCGCTCGGTGACCTCGTCCGGGTCCACCACCCGCGGCGAGTAGCACGTGCGCGCCGCCGAGATGGCGTCGTCGTAGGGCCGGTCGAATGCGTTGCGCAGGCGGACCTCCGGCCCGCCGTCCATTGCGCTCACGACGTTCACGTGCTCCCCCCGTCGGCCATCGCGTCCCAGGATCGTTCAGGGTACCAGCGCCCGAAGTGGAAGTCCTTTGCCCATTTTGGGCGGTTCCGCTTCCGCCCGGCGGTCCCCTCACCCGCCGGCAACGACGCCGCTAGACTCCGGGGCTTCCGGCGGCCCTGCGGGCGCTTGCGGGACGGGCTGCGCACGGCCGAGCCCGGCTCCATCCTTGGCACGCGGCTTGCGGTTGGAGGGGTGGAGCGTGCGCGCGCGAGCCGCCGCCGGGGATCTCATCGCCGAACCTCACTTGTCGGGAGACGCCGGCCGGATGGCTTCTGTTTGGATCGTTCATCGAGACCCCGAGCGCAGGCAGCCGCTCGCCCGCCTGGCTGGCGCAGGCCCCCACGCCGTGCTGGCGGGGCCCGGGGATCCCGAGCTCGACGCCGCACCCGCACCCGAGGCCATCGTGCTGGCGGTGGTGGGCGACTTCGAGCGCGAGCTCGAGTTCGCCCACCGCGCTGCGGCGCGCCACGCGGAGGCCGCCTGGTTCCTGCTGGCGGCGCCGGCGGACGTGGAGGAGGCCCGGCGCCTCTTCGACACGCTCCCCGCCTCGCTCCTCAGCTTCCCGGCCGACGCGCAGCGCCTGCGCCGCAGCCTGGCCGCGGTGCGCTACCGCCGCCGGGCCCAGACGCTCTCCGAGCGCCGGGCCCGCGACGCCGTGGCCGCGCGTTTCGCGCGCTGGTTCGAGGACCTGGAGCTGCCGGGGCTGCTGCGCGCACTCGACCCGAAGCTGGCGGGCGTCCCGCTGCTGGCCCGGGGCGAGCCCGGCACCGGGCGCGGGCTCCTGGCGAGCTATGTGCACACCTTCGGGGGCGCCGAGGGAGCGCGGCTCGTGCGCATAGCCTGCCTGGGGCTCGATGCCCCGGGGCTGCTGGCCGAGATCACCCGCGCCGCGCGCGAGCCGGAGGCGCGCCGGGGCCTGACCATCTGCCTGGACGAGGTGGAATCCCTGTCTCTTCCGACGCAGCGCCAGCTGCGCGACTGGATCGAGTCCGGCCTGCCCCCCGCCGCCCAGGGGCTGGCACCCGCCGTGCGCTGGATTGCCACCGCCGCCGACGCGGGCCCGGCGGATCCCGTGGATTTCCTGGACCTCGGGTTGGCCCAGGCGCTGGCCGCGCTCGAGGTGCGGATTCCGCCCCTGCGCGCACGCCCCGACGCCGTCGCCGCCTTCGCCGAGCGCACCGCGGCGGCCTGGTGTGCCGCCCACGGCGAGGTGCCGCGCCGGCTCTCCCCCCAGGCGCGCGCCCTGCTGGAGGCCCACCCCTGGCCCGGCAACCTGCGCGAGCTGGAAGGAGTGGTGGTCCGCACCCTGGCCGGCGGCTGCAGCCAGGAGATCGATCCCGGGGAGCTGCGCTTCGAGGGGTCGGGCGAGGAGTGGCCGGAGCCGGTCCGCGCGCGCCCCGGCGAAGACCGCGACGCCCGCGACGCGATCGAGGTGATCGCGGCTCCGGAGGCCCTCGGCGCCACGGTCCGCCCGCCGCGCGCGCCGGACGAGACGCCGGCTGCCATGGCCCCGGAGCCGGAAGCCGCGCTCGAACCCGAGCCCTCCCCGCCGACGCCCGGCGCCAGCGATGAATCGGTGCGCCGGATCTTCGGGGCCGTCGCCCACGAGGTGCGCAACCCGCTGGTCGCGATCCGCACCTTCTCCCAGCTCCTGCCCGAGCGCTTCGATGACCCGGAGTTCCGCACCCGCTTCGCGGAGATCGTGGGTGACGACGTGGGCCGCATCGAGCGGGCGGTGGACCGGCTGTCGCGCTTCGCCGCCATCGGAACGCCGGACCGCAAGCCCGTGGACGTCTCCGCGCTCCTCGAGACGCTGCTGGAGGAGCGCCGCGACGAGATCCAGGCCCGGCGCCTGGTGGTGCTGCGCGAGCTCGAGCGCGAGCGGCCCGAGGCCCTGGGGGACGCCGGGCAGCTGCGCTTCGCCCTGGAGGCCCTGCTCGACAAGGCCCTCGAGCTGGTGCCGGAGCGGGGGGACGTCTACGTCGCCTCGCGCCACCACGCGGACGGGCTCGACGGCGGGCCGTGCCTGCGCGTGCTGCTGCGCTTCCAGAGCCCGGGCGAGGTGCTGCCGACGGGCGTCGAGGGGATCTCGCTGGCCGAGACCGCCCTGGAGGTGGTGCTGGCCGACGCCATCGTGCGTTCCCAGGGCGGCGTCATGAGCGCCCGCGCCAGCGACGGGCGCGAGACGGTGATCCTGATCGACCTGGCCGCCTAGCCGGGCCCGGCGTGCGCCCCGTGGTACGCTTTCCCGCGTGGAGAGGGTTCTCGTCGTCGACGACGAGCGGGGGGTCCAGGAATCGCTGCGGATGCTCCTCAAGGGGGAGTGCGACGTGGCGGTGGCCGGGAACGCCGACGAGGCGCTGGCGTGCGTCGACGCGGCGCCGCCCGATCTGGTGATCCTCGACCTGGTGATGCCCGGCCGCAGCGGGCTCGATCTCTTGTCCGAGCTGCGCAAGCGCGGCATCGACGCGCCGGTGGTGGTGCTGACCGCGACCAAGACCGTGGCCACCGCCGTGGAGGCCATGAAGCGGGGCGCTGCCGACTACGTCACCAAGCCCTTCGAGGTGGACGCCCTGCGCATCAAGGTGCGCCGGCTGCTGGACCGGGGCGCCCTGGAGCGCGAGGTGGAACGCCTGCGCGACGAGGTGGCCGGGCGCCACCGGCTGGGCCCGATCCTCGGACGCAGCTCCGCCATGCAGGAGCTCTTTCGCGCCATCGAGCGCGTCGCCCCGTCGCGGGCCAGCGTGCTCATCCGGGGCGAGAGCGGAACGGGGAAGGAGCTGGTGGCGCGGGCCCTGCACGAGCACGGGCCCCGGCGCGACGGGCCCTTCGTCGCCGTGAACTGCGCCGCGATCCCGGAGACCCTGCTCGAAAGCGAGCTCTTCGGCCACGAGCGCGGCGCCTTCACGGGCGCCACCGCCCAGCGCGTGGGCCGCTTCGAGGCCGCGCACGGGGGCACGCTCTTCCTCGACGAGATCGGCGAAATCCCGCCGAACCTCCAGGCCAAGCTGCTGCGAGTGCTTCAGGAACGCACCGTCGAGCGTCTCGGCGGAGGAGCGCCGATCGAGGTGGACGTCCGCATCGTGGCGGCCACCAACTGCGACCTCGAGGCCAGCGTCCGGCAGAAGACCTTCCGCGACGACCTCTACTTCCGGATCAACGTGGTCCCGCTGGTGCTGCCGCCCCTGCGCGCGCGCCGCGAGGACGTGCCGCTGCTAGTGGCGAACGTGCTGGAGCGGATCGCCAAGGAGACGGGCCGGCCCGCGCCGCGGATCTCCGACGCGGCCCGGGAAGCCCTCCAGCAGTACGGCTGGCCGGGCAACGTCCGGGAGCTGGAGAACGCCATCGAGCGCGCCGCCACCTTCGCCGAGGGCGAGGAGCTCGGGCTCGAGGACCTGCCGGAGGCGGTGCGACTGGCGGGCCTCCAGGAGGCCGTTCGCCGCGGGCAGGTGCCCTTCGACGAGGCGGTGGCCCGCTTCGCGGGCGGTCTGATCCGCTCCTCCCTGGAGCGCAACGACTGGAATCAGACCCGGGCCGCCCGGGAGCTGGGGATCACGCGCCGCCTGATCAAGCTCAAGATGGAACGCTACGGCGTCGTTCCCCCCGGTACCGAACCGGATCAGCGTTCCGATTCGAACACCGACTGAAATCCCCTCTCTTCCAACGGCTTGCGGGCCGGAGGTCGCTCGGGGTGTTCCGACCGGAACGGGGTTGCCGGCGTCTTGCCGGCCCCGCCAGAACGCGTCCAAAGCAAATCTTCCAGAATTTTCCCCGTTGTTCCGGGCTGTTGCGGGCAGGCGGGCCCGCGTCTCGCTGAGCTGGCACGGGGGTTGCTCTCTCCGGGCCGCCGGAGGGACAACGGGGAGTCCATGGATCGCAGCCGCACGACGATCCTCGTAGTCGACGACGAGCGCGGCCCGCGCGAGTCGCTCCGCATCATCCTGAAGCCCAGCTACCAGGTCCTCACCGCCGACACCGGCGCAGAAGCCCTCGAGATCCTCCGCACCAGCGACGTCGACCTGGTCACGATCGACCTCAACATGCCCGGGATCAAGGGCGACGAGCTGATGCGCACCGTGCGCCGGGAGTTCCCGGCAACCGAGGTCATCATCATCACCGGCTGGGGCACGCTGGAGTCCGCCAGCGAGGCCGTCCGGCTCGGCGTGGCGGACTACCTCCAGAAGCCCTTCGACGTGGTGCAGGTGACGGCGGCGGTGACCCGCGCCCTCTCGCGCCAGCGAAACCGCCAGCGCCTGGTCGACTTCCTGGACGCGGTGGGCGCAGCGGTGGGTCGGGAGCGGGAGGTCCGGACCGTGCTCCGGGACCTGGCGCAGAGCCCCGCCATGCAGCAGCAGCTCAGGGCCATCATCGACAGCGCGCCCGCGGGCAACGACAACGAAGGTCAGCTCCAGGTGCTCGGCATGCTCGAGGTGCTCTCCGAGACCATCGAGGCCAAGGACATCTTCATGATCGGCCACGCGCGCCGGACGGCGTACTACGCGGGGCTGCTGGCGGACCGGCTCTGCCTCTCGGCGCAGCAACGAGAGCACGTTCGCATTTCTGCTTTCATCCACGATGTCGGGAAGGTGGGCGTCCCGGAGAGGGTGCTGGCCAAGCCCGGGCCCCTGGACGACCAGGAGCGGGACGTGATCCGGGCGCACCCGGAGGTGGGCGCCCGCCTGGTCGAGCCCCTGGCCATCGCGTCCGAGGTGAACAGCGCGGTGCGCCACCACCACGAGCGCTGGGACGGCACCGGCTATCCCGACGGGCTGGCCCGCGAGGACGTCCCGCTGGCCGCCCGGATCGTCCAGCTGGCGGACGTCTACGACGCCATGACGAGCGACCGCCCCTACCGCCGGGCCAAGCCGCGGCAGGAGGCGCTGGCCGAGATCCGACGCTGCGCGGGCACGCAGTTCGACCCGGATCTCGCCAAGGAGTTTCTCGCGATCCTGGAGAGCCGCGCGTCGGACGTCGAGCTCGACGTGCTGGCCGACGTGATCGCGAGTACCACGGCGCCGGATTCGGCGTCGGCCGTGCCGTCGGTGCGGATAGGGGGAGCGCAGAGGTGAGCGAAGCAGCGATCGGACTTCCGGTGTTCTGGGGGGGGCACGGAGGTGACGGAGCTCGCACGGGCGACGCGTGCTGGGAGGCCCGCGAAGCCTGGATCCGGGCGGTGGAATACTGCCCCTATCCCCGGGTCTCGGCCCGGGGCTGGCGGGTGGGATTCCTCCGCGACGGGTCGGCCTCGGGGACGTGCCTCGAGGTCGATCGCGAGCTTCCGATCGGATCACTGCTTCGCCTCACCCTGCCCCGCATCGACGGCCGGCCGACGTCCGATTGCCTGGTGCGCGTCGCGTCGTGCCGGGAGGGCGAGGGCGGCTGGCGCCTGGGGCTCGAGTCGCTCGAGCCCCGGCGGCCGGCCCTGGTCCGCGTGCGGCGCCCGGCGGCGGCGCGACGCCGGCGTAGCGCGTAGCTACGGGCATCCCGCTCACCTAGAGTCCGGACGGTACCTTCATGTTCGGCATCGGATTCCAGGAGCTGCTCGTCATTCTCGTGATCGCGCTGCTGGTCTTCGGGCCGAAGCGCCTTCCGGAGCTGGCCCGCTCCCTGGGCCGCGGCCTGGCCGAGTTCCGCCGCGCCTCGCACGAGCTGCGCTCTCATCTCGACGTCTCGGACGTCCCCGAGCGGCCGGAGCCGGACACGCCGAAGCCGGCGGCCGAGACGGACGAGCCCTCCCGGGCGAAGGAATCGGCGCCGGACGAGACGCCGAAGCGGGCCGAGGCCGGAGCCGAGGTCGACGCCGAGGCCAACAAGGCCTGATGGACGACGGCGCCCAGCCGCTGACCGAGCACCTGGCCGAGCTGCGCACCCGGCTCTTCCGGCTCCTGATCGCCTGGGGGATCGGCGTCGCCGCCGCCTGGAACTTCAAGGAGCAGATCTTCGCGGTGCTGCTCCAGCCCGCGCTCGGCGCGCTGGCGCCCGGGGGCAGGCAGCTCCAGGCCATCGCGCCCACGGAGATCTTCTTCACCTACCTGAAGAGCGCACTGCTGGGCGGCCTCGTGCTGGCCCTGCCCGTGATCTTCTGGCAGCTCTGGGCGTTCGTGTCGCCGGGCCTCTACGCCCGCGAGAAGCGCGTGGCCCTGCCCTTCGTCGCCATCTCCACCCTGCTCTTCCTGACGGGCTGCGTCTTCGGGCACCAGATCGTGTTCCCGCTGATGTTCCAGTTCTTCCAGGGCTTCGAGAGCGAGTTCGTGGAGTCGGCCTGGACCATGCGCGAGGTCTTCGGCGTGACGACGCGGCTCTTCCTGGCGTTCGGCGTGGCCTTCGAGCTACCCGTGCTGGTGTTCTTCCTCTCCGCGGCCGGCATCGTGAGCACGCGGCAGCTGCTGGCCTGGAGCCCGTACTCGGTGCTCTTCGCCTTCGTGGCGGGCGCGATCCTGACGCCGGCGGACGTGGTGAGCCAGGTCTTCCTGGCCGTGCCCTTGGTGGTGCTCTACTTCGTCGGGATCGCCGCGGCCTGGCTCTTCGGCGGACGGCGCGCGCGCAACTCGGCCGCCGACCTACAGACCCAGTAGCGGCTCCACGATCGCGTCGCGGGCGGCCTCGGAGTCCACCTCGGTGGCCACGCGCATCTCGGCGCCGATGCCGAGGGCGGGATCCAGCTCCAGGGTGCGCAGGACGCCGTCCGCGATGGTCGGCAGGATGCGCAGGGTCTCGAAGCGCAGGCAGGCGGGATCGAGGAGCGCCTGCACGGTGAGGGGATCGTGCAGGTAGGCCACGTTGGTCTCCGCCACCGTGCCGCCCAGGCCGGTGAAGAGCTCCCGCTGCACCGGCTCCCAGATCCGCACCTGCGCCGCCAGGGAGCGAGCCAGCGGGCCGCGGCTCTCCAGACGCTCCAGGTCCGCGCTCTGCATCCAGGTCTGCAGCGTGACGTCGGCCGTGACGAGGGTCGTCGCGAAGCCGGCCCCGAGCACCGCCACGCTGGCTTCGGGATCGGAGCAGAGGTTGTAGTCGATGCCCGGCGCGCAGACGTGCTCGCCGATCCGCACCTGTCGGATGTGGCCGCCCATGATGCTGAGGCCGGCCACCCGCCGCGGCAGCTCGGAGTCCAGCGCCACGGCCCGGGCCAGGTTGGTCAGGGGTCCGATGGCCACGAGCTCGAGGCCCGGCACCTCGCGGGCGGCGCGCACGATGCGTTCCGGCGCCGGCTCGTCAGAGATCGGCGCGTCCGGGCCCTCCCCGAGCATCGCCTCCTCGTGACGGAACCAGCCAAAGCGCCCGGGCCGCAGCAGCGGCTCCCGCTCGCCGGCGCAGACGTCCACGCCGTCGCAGCCCGCCAGGGCGAGGAGGCGGGCCGCCAGGCGCGCACGCAGCCGCGTGTCCGCCCCGACGGTGGTCACCGCCTCGAGCCGCAACGCCCCCGGCGAGGCCAGCACCAGCCCCAGCGCCAGGGCGTCGTCCACGTCGCTGCCGATGTCGGTGTCGAGCAGGATCCGCCGCATGGGCGCGGGATGGTTCCGTCAGCCGGCGTCGGGCGGGGGCTCGACGGTGAAGAGGGGAGCACCGCTCTCGACGGTGTCTCCCTCGGCAACCGCAATCTCTCTGATGCGACCGTCGATCGGCGAGGGGATCTCGTTCTCCATCTTCATGGCCTCGAGGATCACCACGCCCTCGCCCGCGGACACGGAGTCGCCGACCGCCTTGTTCAGCTTGATCACCTTGCCCGGCATCTCGGCCGTCACGGCCTGGGGCCCCGACGCCGTGACCTTGGTCGCCTGGGCCAGGCGTCCGCTGCGCTCGTCCTCCGCCTCCAGGTGGAAGAGCGCGCCGCCCACCAGCAGGTCGAAGCCGTGGGCGCCCTTCTCGTCGACGCTCACCTCCCACTGGCGGCCTTCCTCGATCAGCGAGTAGATCGTGGGACCGCTCTTCACCAGATCCACGCGAACGGTCTGGCCGTCCAGGCTGACCTCGTAGACCCCCTCGCCGACCTCGTGGAGGCCGACGGTGGTCCGTTCTCCCTTCTTCTCTCCGACCAGGTAGTTCACCGCAGATTGCCCCGCATCTGGCTGCGCCGGCCGAAGCTCCGCCACGGCGCCGCGTCGCCTCCGCTCACCAGCGAGCGCACACGCTCGGCCTGCGCCTTGTCGCGCCGGTAGGCGGCGATGGCCGCCATCATCAGCGCCACGCGTCGCTGGTCCCCGGGCTCCTCGGGCTCGCCCATGCCGCCGGCCATGTGTTCGTCCACGAAACCGGTGTCGTAGTGGCCGGCCAGGAAGACCGGGTGTCGCATGACCTTCTGGTGGAACGGGATCGAGGTCTTGATGCCCTGCACCACGAATTCGCCCAGCGCGCGCTTCATGCGGTCGATGGCCTCGCCGCGGTCCGCGCCCCAGGTGATCAGCTTGGCCACCATGGGGTCGTAGTGCGGCGTCACCCGCGCGCCCTGGTAGACGCCGCTGTCGACGCGCACGCCGATCCCGCCGGCGGGCCGGTACACCGCGATGTCGCCAGGCGAGGGCAGGAAGCCCTTCTCCGGGTCCTCGGCGTAGATGCGCGCCTCGATGGCATGGCCCGAGATCCGGACCTCGTCCTGCTCGATGCCGAGCGGCTCGCCCGCGGCGACCCGGATCATGGCCTTCACGATGTCGATGCCGGTCACCGCCTCGGTGATGGCGTGCTCCACCTGGACGCGCGTGTTCATCTCCAGGAAGTAGAACTTGCCGTCGGCGCCCATCAGGAACTCGCAGGTGCCGGCGCCCTGGTAGCCAACGGCGTTGGCGGCGGCGACCGCGGCCTCGCCCATCCGGGCGCGGACCTTGGGCGTGATTCCGTTTGCGGGCGCCTCCTCGATCACCTTCTGGTGCCGGCGCTGGATCGAGCACTCCCGCTCCCCCAGGTGGATCGCGCCCCCGTGGCCGTCGGCGAGCACCTGGATCTCGATGTGGCGCGGCTCCTCGATGAACTTCTCCACGTAGAGCGAATCGTCGCCGAAGGACGCCTTGGCCTCGCTGCGCGCCCGCGCCAACGCCTGGGCGATCTCCTTCTCCTCGCGCACCAGCCGCATGCCCTTGCCGCCGCCGCCCGCGCTGGCCTTCACCATCACCGGCGGACCCACGTCCTGGATCCAGCGGGTCGCGGCCTCGTCGCTGAGGCGCTCGGTGGTGCCGGGGACGATCGGGACGCCGGCCTTCTCCATGGTCTGGCGTGCGGTGACCTTGTCGCCCATCTGGCGCATCACCGCTCCCGTCGGGCCGATGAAGGTGATCCCCTCCGCCGCGCATCGGTCGGCGAACTCGCCGTTCTCGGCCAGGAAGCCGTAGCCGGGGTGGATCGCCTCGGCGCCGCTCTTCTTGGCGATCTCGAGGATCCGGTCCATCACCAGGTAGGACTCGGCGGCCGGCGGCGGTCCACAGGGATAGGCCTCGTCGGCGTAGCGCACGTGCAGCGCGTCACGGTCGACGTCCGAGTAGACGGCCACCACGCGGATGCCCATCTCGTGGCAGGCGCGGGTCGTGCGCACCGCGATCTCGCCGCGGTTCGCGATCAGGATCTTCTGGAAGCTCACAGGGGGACGTTTCCGTGCTTCTTGGGGGGATTGCTGTCGCGCTTGGTGGAGAGCATCTCCAGCGCGGCGATGATCCGCGGCCGGGTCTCCTCGGGCGGGATCACCTCGTCGATGTAGCCGAGCTCCGCCGCCTTGTAGGGACTGGCGAAGTTCTCGCGGTAGTCCGCCACCAGCTCCTCCTTGCGCGCGTCCGGGTCCGACGCCGCCTTGAGCTCGTTGCGGAAGACGATGTTCACCGCGCCGTCGGGACCCATCACGGCCAGCTCCGCCGTGGGGTACGCCAGGTTCACGTCGGCGCGGATGTGCTTGCTGCTCATGACCACGTAGGCGCCGCCGTACGCCTTGCGCGTGATCAAGGTGACCTTGGGCACCGTGGCCTCGGCGAAGGCGTAGAGCAGCTTCGAGCCGTGGGTGATGATGCCGCCGTACTCCTGCTCGGTCCCCGGCAGGAAGCCGGGCACGTCGACGAAGGTCACGATGGGCAGGTTGAAGGCGTCGCAGAAGCGCACGAAGCGGGCGGCCTTCTTGGAGGCGTCGATGTCCAGGCAGCCGGCCAGGAAGGCGGGCTGGTTGGCCACGATGCCCACCGAACGGCCGCCGAAGCGCCCGAAGCCCACCACGATGTTCTTGGCCCAGTTGCCGTGCACCTCGAGGAAGTTCCCCTCGTCCACCACGATCTGGATCAGCTCGCGGATGTCGTAGGGCTTGGTGGGCTCGTCGGGCACCAGGGCGTGCAGGCGCGGGTCCTGACGGTGGGAATCGTCCTCCGTGGGCACGAAGGGCGGATCCTCCAGGTTGTTCTGGGGGATGAAGGAGACCAGGCTGCGGATCAGCTGCAGGCACTCCTCCTCGCTCGCCGTGGCGAAGTGGCAGACGCCGCTCTTCGAGGCGTGGGTCATGGCGCCGCCCAGCTCCTCGGACGTCACCTCTTCGTGGGTCACGGTCTTGATGACGTCCGGACCGGTGATGAACATGTTGCTCGTGTTCTTCACCATCAGGATGAAGTCGGTCATGGCGGGCGAGTAGACCGCACCGCCGGCGCACGGCCCCATGATGGCCGAGATCTGGGGAATCACGCCGGACTGCATCACGTTGCGTAGGAAGACGTCGCCGTAGCCGCCGAGCGAGACGACGCCCTCCTGGATACGCGCCCCGGCGCCGTCGTTCAGCCCGATGAAGGGCGCGCCGACCTTGGCCGCCAGGTCCATCACCTTGCAGATCTTCTCGGCAAAGGCTCCGGACAGGCTACCGCCGAAGACGGTGAAGTCCTGGGCGAAGAGGAACACCTGGCGGCCGTCGATGCGCCCGTAGCCGGTCACCACGCCGTCGCCGAGGAACCGCTTCTCCTGCATGTCGAAGTCCGTGCAACGATGGACCACGAACTTGTCGGTCTCGACGAAGGTGCCCGGGTCGAGCAGCAGCTCGATCCGTTCCCGCGCAGTCAGCTTGCCCTGGGCGTGCTGGCGCTCGATGCGCTCCTCGCCGCCCCCGAGCAACGCCTGCGCGTTCAGTTCCTCCAGCTTCTTGATCTTCTGTTCCAGGGCCATGATGGGGTTCCGCTGATCAGAGGTTCGCGAGATCGCCGACGATCTGCTCGAGTCGCTCGCCGTACTCGGCGAGATCGATCTGGGTCCGCGCCACGCCGCTCTCCATGGCGGCGGACGCCACCGCGGGCGCCACGTAGAGGAGCACGCGCGGATCGAAGGGCTTGGGGATGATGTAGTGGGGTCCGAAGTCGAAGTGGTCGTGCGGGTAGGCGCGGCGCACGACCTCGGGGATGGCCTCGCCGCGCCGCGCGAGCTCCGCCAGGGCGTTCACCGCCGCCTGCTTCATCGGCTCGTTGATGCAGCGCGCGCGCACGTCCAGGGCGCCGCGGAAGATGAACGGGAAGCCGAGCACGTTGTTCACCTGGTTGGAGAAATCCGAGCGGCCCGTGGCCATGATGGCGTCGTCGCGCACCTCGGCCACCTGGTCGGGCAGGATCTCCGGATCCGGGTTCGCCATGGCGAAGATGATCGGGTTCTTCGCCATGGCGCGGACCATGTCGGGCGTAACCAGGCCGGCCGATGAAAGGCCGACGAAGACGTCGGCGCCCTCGAGCGCCTCGGCCAGGGTGCGCTCGGGCCGCGCGGACGCGAACTCCGCCTTGTAGGGGTTCATGCCCTCACGGCGGCCCTGGTAGATGACCCCGCGTGTGTCCGCCAGCACGATGTTCTCGGGCAGCACACCGAGATCGCGGTAGAGGCGCGCGCAGGCGATCCCGGACGCGCCGGCTCCCGAGAAGACGACGCGCGTCTCCTCGATCCGGCGCCCGGTGATCTCCAGCGCGTTCAGGAAGGCCGCGCCCGAGATGATGGCCGTGCCGTGCTGGTCGTCGTGGAAGACCGGGATGTCCAGGCTCTCGACCAGCCGCTCCTCGATCTCGAAGCACTCCGGCGCCCGGATGTCCTCGAGGTTGATGCCCCCGAAGGTGGGCGCGATCAGCTCGCAGACGCGGATCACGTTTGCCGGATCCTCGCTGTCCACCTCGATGTCGAAGACATCGACGTCGGCGAAGCGCTTGAAGAGGACCGCCTTGCCCTCCATCACGGGCTTGCCTGCCAGCGCCCCGATGTTCCCGAGGCCGAGCACCGCGGTGCCGTTGGTCACGACCGCGACCAGGTTGCCGCGGGCCGTGTAGCGGAAGGCGGCGTTCGGATCCTTGGCGATCTCGCGGCAGGGCTCGGCGACCCCAGGGGTGTAAGCCATGGACAGGTCGTCCTGGGTGACGGTGGGCTTCGTGGGCACCACCTTCACCTTCCCCGGCCTGCCCTGGGCGTGGTACGCCAGAGCCTGTTCCCTGGTGATCACCCGCTTGGTCCTTTCCCGTGATCAGGCGCCCGCGCCGTGGCGCCTCGCGGCGAGCCGCTCATCTTACCAGACGAATATCGCCGAGTCGACGTGGTTCCGTGTGTAATTCCGGTGGGTTAGGGCTCCGCGCCGCGCGGCTCCGTGGCTCGGCGGGACTCCGGAGGCTCGGTCTCGTCTGGCCGCGGGGCGAAGCCCCGCGAAGGCTGAGGGTGAGCGAGCCCCCGCTCCGCCCTCGCCCCGGACTCCCTACTCCTTGAGAAGCTCCCGGGCGATCACCAGGCGCTGGATCTGGTTGGTGCCTTCGTAGATCTGCATCAGCTTGGCGTCGCGCATCAGCTTCTCGACCGGGTACTCCTTCGTGTACCCGTTGCCGCCGAAGACCTGCACGGCGTCCGTCGTGACCTTCATGGCGGTGTCGGTGGCGGTGCACTTGGCGAACGAGGAGAGCTTCGACGCCCGCAGGCCCTGATCGACCGCCCAGGCGCTCTGGAGGGTCAGCAGCCGCGCCGCCTCGGTGTCCTTGGCCATGTCCGCCAGCATGAACTGCACCGCCTGGAAGCCCGCGATGGGGAAGCCGAAGGCCTTGCGCTCCTTGGCGTAGGCCACGGACTCCTCGAGGGCCCGCCGGGCGATCCCGGTGGCCAGCGCGCCAATCGGCGGCCGCGTGCGGTCGAGGGTGCGCATGGCGACCTTGAAGCCCTCGCCCTCCTGGCCCAGGCGCTGGTCCGCCGGGATGCGCACGTTGTCGAAGTGGATCACGCGGGTGTCCGACGCCCGCTGCCCCATCTTGTCCTCCTTCTTCCCCGGGGTGATACCGGGGGTGTCGGAGGGCACGATGAAGGCGCACAGGCCCTTGTGACGGCTGGCGCGGTCGAGGGTGGCGAAGACGGTGTAGAGGTCGGCGACGCCGCCGTTGGTGATCCAGGCCTTGGTGCCGTTCAGGACGTAGTCATCGCCATCCTTCTCGGCCAGCAGCTGGAGCCCGGCCACGTCCGAGCCCGCCTCGGGCTCCGACAGGCAGAAGGAGATCATCTTGAAGTCCCTGGCGCAGGCGCTCAACCAGTGCTCCTTCTGGGCGTCGCTCCCGGCGATCGCGATGGGCATCAGGCCCAGGTCGTTGCACATGATCGAGGTGGTGATGCCCGAGCAGCCCCAGGCCAGCTCCTCCGTGATGAGGCAGGAGTCCAGGACCGAGAGACCCACGCCACCGTAGGCCTCGCCGATGCAGGTGCTCGAGAGGCCGAGCTCCCAGGCCTGCTTGATCACCTCTCTGGGAAATTCCCCACTCTCGTCGTACTTCGCCGCGATCGGCGCGATCTCGCCCTGGGCGAAGCGCCGCGCGGTCTCCTGAAGTGCCAGCTGCTCGTCACTGAGGCCGAAGTCCATGGGGCTACCCTCGAATCCTGACTGGAAGTCATTTCTTGCCGCGATTCCGCGCAGTTAGTCAGGGTAGGCTGTGGGCGGGCACGCGCAAGCGAGGCCGGCAGGACTGCGTCTTGGGTCGACCTGCTAGCCGCTGTGACCCAGCTGGCTGGAGAGCTGCTGGGCGGCGGCGATCACCGCCGGCGCGAGCCGCGCGTGGACGCTGTCGGAGTCGTGTCGCAAGGTGGGCGCGGAGACCGAAAGGGCGGCCACCAGGCGTCCGGGCTGCTCGAAGACGGGCGCCGACGCGCAGGAGAGGCCTTCGTCGCACTCCTCCACGTCGACCGCCAGGCGCCGGACGCCCACGCCCTGGAGGTGCTCGAAGAGCTTGTCGCGGTCGAGGATGGTGGCCCCGGTCCGACGCTCCAGCCCGCGCTGCTCGGCCAGCCAGCGATCGTAGTCCCGCAGGACGTCCTCGCCCGCGCAGCCGACCAGCACCTTTCCGAGGGCCGTACAGTGGACGGGCAGCCGATGGCCCAGGCGGGCGCCGACCCGCACGGTCTGGCCGGATTCGCGCGCGTCCAGGTGGACCACTTCGAAGTCCCGCAACACCGCCAGGTGCACGGTCTCCGAGGTCTCGTGTGCCAGCGCGTCCAGCACGGGCGCCGCCCGACCCAACAGATTTCCGCCAGCGCGGCGGTAGGAGCTCCCCAGCTCGAGACAGCGGGTTCCGAGCCGATAGGGGCCGTCGTCCACCTGCTCGATGTACCCCTTCATCTCCAGGGTCGCGAGCAACCGAAACACGTTGTTCTTGTGCAGGTCGAGGTGGCGCGAGAGCTCGGTGACACCGAGCTCGTCCACGTGCTCGAAGGCTTCCAGCACGCGCAGCGCGTTCACCACGGTCTGGATGGAGTATTCGCTCTTGGACTTCTTCATGCGGCCGACGCTTCCGGCGGGGACGCGCCGCTTGGCATCGCCCCCGGGGAGGGTTTCCGAAACCGTGCCCCGCACCCGCCCGACCCGCAACTGCATGAGAACCGAAGAATCAAACTGCTTCATCTGCGGGCGATCGAACCGAACGAGCGCCTTTCTATCGCAGGTTGCAACGACGGTGTCAAGAATCCGTTACTTGTTTTCGACGCTGTGTGCGCGCGAACCGTGCGAAGTCGGATCCGGGGAACGCAGCGAATCGTGCGTTGCTGCGGAGGAGTCTGCGAAGTCGCGCTCCGTCGGGAAACGCGAAAAAAAACAGCTTCAGGCTTCGCGAGGAGGCGGGTCGGATTCGCTGCGCCCTTCGCCTTCCGCAGCGAGCAGGTCGAGCAGGAGGAGAGCCACACCGACGACGATGAAGCTGTCGGCGAGGTTGAAGTCCGGCCAGGAATAGCCGGTCCAGAGCCGGAAGTGCAGAAAGTCCACCACTTCGCCGTAGCGAATTCGATCGATGAGGTTGCCGAGCGCGCCCCCGAGGATGAGACCGAGAGTCAGGGCCGCGTGCCGGTCCCCCGGGGCCAGGCGGCGGTAGAAGTTGGCGATGATCGCGAGTGCGACGAGCGAAACTCCGATGAAGAACGGGAGCCGGACGTCGGCCGACGTGCTGGTGAACATGCCGAACGCCGCGCCCGGGTTGCGCACGTGGGTGATGTAGAAGAACCCGTCGATCACCGTAATGCGGTCCGCATAGCCGAGGTTGGCGGTGATCCACCACTTGCTGAGCAGGTCGAGAGCCAGGGAGATTCCCGACGCGGCTGCGAACGCCTTGAACTTGGGAGGCATCGGGCTGCGGAACCTATCACACGCGACCCACGGGGGCTATTGAAGCTCGTGGGCCGAGAGGTGACCGTCTGCCCACACGTCGGGCGCGAGCGCACGCGCCTCCTCGAGCAGCGGCAGGCCCTCGACGGGACGCCCGCTGGCGACGAGCGCGGCTCCGCGCAGACCCAGCAGGTGGGCCTCGACCCTCGGGGAGTCGCTCCCCTGCGCCTCGACCAGGGCGCGGGCCTGATCCAGGAAGGGAAGGGCCCGCTCCGGCTGCGTGCCGTCCACATGGTGCCGGGCCAACGCCAGGTACACCCACGGATTCGTCGGGTCGAGGCGCAGCGCGCTCTGGTACTCCGCCAGCGCCGCCGCGGGACGCCCGGACGCATCCTCCCCCAGCCCTTGCAGCACCAGATCGAGCGACGTACGCCGCTCGGCGTCGCCCTCGCCCGCGAGCTCCGACAGGTGCAGGCCGCTCGGGGTCGCGTCGGGACCCCGGAGGGGGGCGCACGCGCACAGGATCAGCAGCGGGACCCAGCCGCGGCGCGCCACGCTACAGGACGTCCTTCAGCCAGCGCAGGAGGCCCTCGCGCAGGCGATCGGCCTCTCGGTCCAGCTCGAAGCCCGGATCCCGCTCCGCCCAGTCGCTGGGACACACGAGCGTGGGCTCGGTACCGACGACGAAGTACTCCGCCTGCCGCACGGGGCAGCCGCGCTTGGCCAGCGCGCCCGTGGCGGGCTCGATCTCGAGCTCGATCACGTCGGGGGGCGGCAGGAAGGCGCCGCGCACGCGCCCGCCCGTGACCTCGCGAACGAAGCGCGCCCAGATCGGCACCGCAACCCGGCTCGAAGACAGCCCCAGACTGCGCGGATCGTCGAAGCCGACCCACACCACCACCACCAGCTCGGGTGTGAAGCCTGCGAACCACGCGTCGCGCTCGCCATCGCTGGTTCCCGTCTTCCCCGCCACCGGACCGTGGATCCCGGCTCGGCGCACGCCTTGCGCGGTGCCGCGCTCCACCACGCCCTCGAGGAGCGACGTGGACAGATAGGCGGTTCCCCGGTCGAGAACGCGGCGAAACTCGATCTCCCGACGCGCCACCGTGCGTCCCTGGGCGTCCACGAGGTCGTCGAAGGTACGGATCTCCGGACGCACGCCGCCGTTCGCGAGCGTCGCGTAGGCGCGCGCCAGCTCGAGCGGCGAGACGTCGCCGGTGCCGAGGGCGAGGCTCGGAACGCGGGGCAACGGACTCCGGATGCCCAGGCGCCGGCTCATGTCGATCACCCGCTCGACGCCCACGTCCAGGGCCAGGCGCGCCGTCGCGACGTTGAGGGAGCGCTCCACCGCCTCGCGCACGCCGACGTCGCCGTTGAACTCCTCGTCGAAGTTGCGCGGCTGCCAGGGACCGTTCGAGGTATCGACGCGCAGCGGGGAGTCGTCGAGGCGGCTCGCCAGGGTGATCGTCGCCCCCTGCGGCGCCGGCTCCAGGGCCGCCGCGTACACGAACGGCTTGAACGCGCTCCCCGGGGGCCTCCGCGCCTGGGTGCAGCGATCGAACTGGGAGAGCCCGTACGAGCGGCCACCGACGAGCGCCAGGATCTCCCCCGTCTGCGGCCGCAGCACCACGATGCAGCCCTGGAGGCCCCGCGCCGGATCCTTGGCGACGAGGCCGGGCTGGCTCTTCTCCAGACCTTCGAGCCCCGCCACCAGCGTCTCGGCGGCGAGGCGCTGCAAGCGGAAGTCGAGGGTGGAGTAGATGCGCACGCCTTCCGAGGTGAGCGTCGCCTCGTCGTACACCTCGGGCAGCTGACGCCGCAGCGCGTCCAGGAAGTAGCGCGACTCGCGCAGCTCCGGGGTGCGCGCCGCCAGGCGCAGCGGCTCGTCGCGCGCCTCGCGGAAGACCACCGCCTCGATGCGCCCCTGGCGGTACATCAGGCCCAGCACCAGGTTGCGCCGGGCGCGGGCCTTCTCGGGCGCCCGGAAGGGCGAGGTGCCGTTCGGGCTCTGGATGATGGCCGCGATCAGCGCGGACTCCGCCGGCGCCAGATGACGCGCCGGCTTCCCGAAGTAGAGCCGCGACGCCTCGCCGACGCCGTGCACGGCGGTGGAGCCGCGCTGCCCGAGATAGATCTCGTTCAGGTAGGTCTCGAGGATCTCGTCCTTCGAGTAGCGAGCCTCCATCAGCAGGGCCATCCCGGCTTCCTCGAGCTTCCGGCGCAGCGTCCGCTCGGGCGTGAGGAAGAAGTTCTTGGCCAGCTGCTGGGTGAGCGTGCTGCCTCCCTGACGGATGGAGCCCGCCCGCAGGTTCGCGAGCGCGGCGCCCAACACCCGCCGCAGGTCGATGCCGTGGTGGCTGTCGAAGCGCTGGTCCTCGACGGCCAGCACGGCGTCCACCAGGTGACGCGGAATCTCGCCGAGCCGCACCAGCTCGCGCTGCTCGCGATCCGGCCCGTAGTAGGAACCCACCACTTCCGGCTCGAGCAGGACGGCGCCGAGGGTCCGGCCCGTGTCGGTCGCCTGGATGCGCTCGATCGTGCTGCCTCCCAGGCCGATCACGATGTCGCGCGGCGGCTCGGGGCGGCGCGGATGCTCGAAGCCGCGCAGGTGGACCCGCAACGCCCGCTTCGACCAGACCACGTGTCCCAGGGGCACGCGGGCCTCGCCCAGCGAGCCGCGCAGCTCGAGCTCGCGATAGCCCAGCCGGATCAGCAGGGCGCGCAGCTCGATCCGCCGCCAGTCGAGCCCGGGGTAGAGAATGGTGGGCGCCGACAGCACCCGGGAGGGTACGCGGAAGCGCTGCCCCTCGAAGCGCGCGGTGATGATCCGGTCGAGGCGCACCATCCGCGCGCCGACGAAGCAGCCGGCCAGGAACCCGAGAATCAGGGTCAGCCAGCCCGCCCGGCGCACCCAGCGGGCGAGCCGCAGCCGCAGCTCGGGCCCACCGCGCCGGCGGCCGCCCTTTGCTCGACCTGCACCCGACTTGCGTGCCACTCTAGAGTCATCCCCCGGGGCCTAAGCGTGACACGCGCAGGGCCCTGCCGCACCCACCGGCGGCGCGCCCCTTGGGCGCCAGCTTGCGAAGGGGCCCGTTCTTTCCGACTTTTCCCCCATGGGGCAAGGTTCCGGAAAGCCGAAGGCGTGGGGCGGCCGCTTCCGCGAGGCGACCGATGCCGCCGTGGAGCGCTTCTCGGCGTCGGTCCACTTCGACCGGGCGCTGGCCCGCTACGACGTGCGGGGATCCATCGCCCACGCCCGCATGCTCGGGCGCTCGGGAATCGTGTCCGCCGAGGACGCCGAGGCGCTGGTCGACGGCCTGCGGCGCGTGGCGCGCGAGATCGAGTCGGGGGAATTCCCCTTCGACGCGGCGGCCGAGGACATCCACATGAACGTGGAGGCGCGGTTGCACGAGCTGGCCGGTCCGGTCGCGGGACGCCTCCACACGGGTCGCAGCCGCAACGACCAGGTGGCGACGGACCTGGCGCTCTTCCTGCGCGATGCCGGGCGCGCCATCCGGCGCGGGCTCGCGGAGCTGCGGGGCGTGCTGCTCGGGCGCGCCGAGGAGCACCTGGACACGATCCTGCCGGGCTACACGCACCTCCAGCGCGCCCAGCCGCTGCGACTCGCGCACCACTGGCACGCCTACGTGGAGATGCTCGGGCGCGACGCCGGACGTTTCGCCGACGCCGGCGCGCGGCTCGCGCGCTCACCCCTGGGCGCGGGAGCGCTGGCCGGCTCGACCCTGCCGCTCGACCGCGACGACACGGCCCGGGCGCTCGGCTTCGACGAGCCGGCGCGCAACAGCCTGGACGCCGTGGCGTCGCGCGACGGGGCGCTCGAGTTCCTGGCGGCTGCCGCCATCGCGATGGTGCATCTCTCGCGCCTGGCGGAGGAGCTGGTGCTGTGGTCGTCGAGCGAGTTCGGCTTCGTCGAGCTGGCCGACGCCTACTCGACGGGCTCGAGCCTGATGCCCCAGAAGAAGAACCCGGACGTGCCGGAGCTCGTGCGCGGCAAGAGCGGCCGGGTGGTGGGATCCCTGGTCACCTTGCTGACGGTGATGAAGGGGCTCCCGCTCGCGTACAACCGCGACCTCCAGGAGGACAAGGAGCCGCTCTTCGACGCCTTCGCGACCCTGCGCGACTGCCTCCAGGTCCTGTGCGGCTCGCTGGCCACCCTGCAGGTGGACTCCGACCGCATGCGCGAGGCCGCCTCGGACCCGATGCTCCTCGCCACCGACCTGGCCGAGGCCCTGGTGCGCGAGGGCGTGCCCTTCCGGGAGGCTCACGAGGCGGTCGGGCGCGTGGTGGCTCACTGCCTGGAGAAGGATCTCGACCTCGGCAGGCTTTCGCGCGAGGATCTGCAGGCCTTCCACGTGGCGTTTCCGGCGGGGGCCGGCGAGCTGGTCGATCTGGAAGGCTCGCTCGAGGCGCGCAGCCTGCCTGGCGGCACGGCCCGGGCCACGGTGGCGGCGGCCCTGGCGCGGGCCGGGCAGGAGCTGGAAGAAGAGATGGCGCGCATCGAGGCCGAAGAGGGCCGGGCCGCGGAGACGGACCGGTGAGCGCGCGGGTGACCGTCGCGCTGATCGTGCTGGTCGGCCTCGGCTGCGGGCACTACACGCCGCCCCGGCAGGTGCTGCCGCCGCCGCCGGATCCCGGCGTCGTCTACGACGCGGGCCAGCCGATCCTGCCGGACGAGGAAGAGTGATGGGGCAGCTCGAGTTCACCAAGATGCACGGCGCGGGCAACGACTTCGTGGTCCTCGACGGCGTCCGCCGCGAGCTGCCCGCCGAGCTGGCCGCCGTGGCACGCCAGCTGGCCGACCGCCACTTCGGCGTCGGCGCCGACCAGGTGCTGGTGCTGCGGCCCTCGTCCGCGGCCGACGTGCGCATGGACATCTACGACGCGGACGGCTCCCAGGTCGAGATGTGCGGCAACGGCATCCGCGCCGTGCTGAAGTTCCTGCGCGACCGCGGTCACATCGAGGCCGACGAGATCTCCGTCGAGACCCTGGGCGGCGTCGTGCGCCCGCGCTGGATGGGCGGCGACCAGGTGCGGGTCGACATGGGCCGGCCGGTCCTGACCCCCGCCAAGATCCCGACCCGGCTCGGCTCCGGCGAGGGCCCCGTCCTGCGCGAGCCGCTGGAGGTGGCGGGCCGGCGGCTCGAGGTCTCCGCCGTCTCCATGGGCAACCCCCACGCCGTGGTCTACGTGGACGACGTGGACGCCTTCCCGGTGGAGACCGTGGGCCCGGCCCTGGAGCAGCACCCGGCGTTCCCCAACCGGGTGAACGCGGAGTTCGTGCAGCTCGTGGACCGCAGCCAGGTGCGGCAACGGACCTGGGAGCGCGGCACCGGGGAGACCCTGGCGTGCGGCAGCGGCGCCTGCGCGGTGGCGGTGGCGTCGATCCTGAACGGCCTCGTGGACCGGGATCTCTCGGTATCGCTGCGGGGCGGAGCGCTGGCCCTGGCGTGGCCCGCCGACGACGCCCACGTCTTCATGACCGGCCCCGCGGCCGAGGTCTACACCGGCACGATCGACGTCGAGGGGGTGTGAGGTGTTCCAAGGTGTCCTGACCGCGCTGATCACGCCGTTCCGCGACGGGGCGGTGGACGAGCGCGCGCTGGCGGACCTGGTGGAGCTCCAGATCGAGGCCGGCGTCGACGGCCTGGTGCCCTGTGGCTCGACCGGCGAGTCCGCCACGCTCTCCCACGCCGAGCACCGGCGGGTGGTGGAGGTGGTGGTGGCGGCCGCCCGCGGTCGGGTCTCCGTCGTCGCCGGCACCGGCTCCAACTCCACGCGCGAGGCCATCGACCTCACCCGCCACGCCAAGGAGGCCGGCGCCGACGGCGCGCTCCTGATCTCGCCCTACTACAACAAGCCCACCCAGGCCGGGATCGTGGCCCACTTCGCCGAGATCGCGCGCGAGACCGCCTTCCCGCTGATCGTCTACAACATCCCGGGCCGCACGGCCTCGAACGTCCTGCCCGAGACCATGGCCCAGCTCGCGGACATCGAGCAGGTGGTGGGCGTGAAGGAGTCGAGCGGCGACCTGGGCCAGGTGTCCCACGTGGTCGCCCTGTGCGGGGAAGACTTTCCGGTGCTCTCCGGCGACGACGTGCTGACCCTGCCCATCCTCTCGGTGGGCGGCGCGGGGGTCATCTCGACCTCGGCGAACGTGGCGCCGTCGGAGATGGCAGAGCTGGTGCGGGCCTTCCGGGCGGGCGACCAGGCGCGCTCGCTCGACCTGCACCAGCGGCTGCTGCCGCTCTTCGACGCGCTCTTCTGCGAGACCAACCCGATCCCCGTGAAGGCGGCCCAGGCGCTGCGCGGTCTCGTGAGCGACGAGATCCGCCTGCCCCTGACGCGGCTCCAGGAGCCCAACCGCGAGCGCCTGCGCGTCGTGCTGAAGGAGCTGGGGACCCTCTGATGGCCGCGCGTCCCGTCGCGGTGGTGGGCGCGCTCGGCCGCATGGGCGAGCGCGTGCGCGCGGCCCTGGCCGGTCATCCGGAGCTCGCCCTGGCCGGCGCGCTCGAGGCGCCGGGACACCCGGGCCTGGGATCGGACGCGGGCGGAGGCGTGCGGGTCGAGGACGACCCGAAGGCCGCCCTCGCTGCATGCGAGCTCGCGATCGTCTTCGCCACGCCCGCCGCCAGCCTGGACGCGCTGCGGGTGGCGGCCGACGCCGGCGTCCGCTGCGTCGTCGGCACCACCGGGCTCGACGCCTCCGAGCGCGCGGAGATCGAACGTCTGGCCGAACGGGTGGCGATCGTGCTGGCGCCGAACTTCTCGGTGTCGGTGAACGTGTTGGGCCACCTGGTGCGCCAGGCGGCGCGGCTGCTGGACGACGAGGACTTCGATGCCGAGCTGGTCGAGCTGCACCACGCCGGCAAGCGCGACGCCCCGAGCGGCACGGCCCTGTGGCTGGCCGAGGCCGTGGCGGAGGGCCGCGGAGCCCCGCCCGGCGAGCGGCTGGTGCTGGCCCGGGAGGGCGAGACCGGCCCGCGCGAGCCCGGCACGATCGGGATCCAGACCCTGCGCGGCGGCGACAACCCGGGCGAGCACAGCGTGCTCTTCGTGGGCGCGGGAGAGCGGCTCGAGCTGGTCCACCGCTCCGCCACTCGCGACCACTTCGCCCGCGGCTCCGTGCGGGCCGCCGCCTGGCTGGCCGAGCAGCCGCCGGGCCTCTACTCGATGGCGGACGTCCTCGGGCTGGAGAGCTGATCCAGCAGGCCTTTCAGCCGGCGCCGGGCGTCGCGCCCCGGCGCAGCGCCGTCCTGCTGCTTCAGGAAGAAGCGGTCCAGCACGGGCAGCCCGAGGGTGTCGATGTGGAACTCCTCGGGCACGAGTCCGAGGCGTGCGATCGGCGCCAGCAGCCCACCGAGGAAGCCGAGCCGGTCGCGGGCGCGTACCTCGAGGAAGAGCGATCCGCCGTGCTTCGAGGTGAGCGAGCGGTGGAAGCGCGACAGGGTCACGAGGGGCGGCGCCAGCAGCTCGACCGGCTCGCGCGCCAGCGCCAGGTAGTCGATTCGAACCGGGTCTTCCGAGTCGTCGAGCGCCTCCAGCTCGAACTCGCCCAGCCAGACCGGACCGTCGAGTCGCCGTCCGTACCCCCGCACCACCCGCATGCCCGCCTCGAAGAGGCCCACGCCCAGGGCGGCGGCCCAAGGATCTTCGAGCGGTCCCCAGATCTGAAGCGTGAAGTCACGCGCGCCGGCGCGGCGGATCTCGAAGCCCGGTAGCTCGAGGAGCCCGGCCCGTCCCTCGCAGCGGGGGCTCGTGTGCTCGTGAATCTGCGCGCGCATGTGCCAGGGGACGTTGGTTCAGTAGTTAAGAAACTGCAGCAGTTTCTTAACTACTGAACCAACGTCCCCTTCTTACATTACAAGCGGCGTGCCAGCGCGCCGCGGCTCCTCACGGCCCGAGCCGCCGCTGCCGCCCACGCGATGGTCGGCCGTTGCCCGCAGCTTGGGCGGCCCCGAGTGGAGTGTGTCGATCTCGGCGCGTTCCGGGCAGGATCCGGCCCACCCAGACTGGCACGGGGGTTGCGAAGCAGGAGACCCGGAGGTTCCTGCCATGAAGAAGATCGAAGCGATCGTGAAGCCCTTCAAGGCGGACGACGTCAAGGACGCGCTCGCCCAGATCGGCGTGAAGGGCCTGACGATCAGCGAGGTGAAGGGCTTCGGCCGCCAGAAGGGCCACAGCGAGCTCTACCGGGGCGCCGAGTACACCGCGGACTTCCTGCCCAAGCTGAAGCTCGAGATCCTGGTCCCCGAGGCGATGGCCGAGAAGGTGGTGAACGCCGTCTGCGAGGCGGCTCGCACGGGGAGCATCGGCGACGGGAAGATCTTCGTCTCGCCGGTGGAGGAGGCGGTCCGCATCCGCACCGGCGAGAAGGGAGAGAGCGCCCTCGGCTGAGC